>NZ_FNFH01000013.1 GCF_900100355.1 Microbulbifer yueqingensis
ATCTGGATGTTAAAAGTCGTTAGTAGTCGTTTGTGTTGTATGGTCAAGCGACTAAGCGTATACGGTGGATGCCTTGGCAGCTGGAGGCGATGAAGGACGTAGGAGCCTGCGATAAGCCCTGGGGAGTCGGCACACAGACTTTGATCCAGGGATTTCCGAATGGGGAAACCCACCTGTTTACAGGTATCGCATACTGAATACATAGGTATGCGAGGCGAACCCGGGGAACTGAAACATCTAAGTACCCGGAGGAAAAGAAATCAACCGAGATTCCCTGAGTAGCGGCGAGCGAAAGGGGATTAGCCCTTAAGCTCTTTATGTCTTAGTGGAAGGATCTGGAAAGTTCCGCGATACAGGGTGATAGCCCCGTACACGAAAAGGCACATTGAGTGAAATCGAGTAGGTCGGGACACGTGATATCTTGACTGAACATGGGGGGACCATCCTCCAAGGCTAAATACTCCCAGCTGACCGATAGTGAACCAGTACCGTGAGGGAAAGGCGAAAAGAACCCCGGAGAGGGGAGTGAAATAGAACCTGAAACCGTATACGTACAAGCAGTAGGAGCCCTTCGGGGTGACTGCGTACCTTTTGTATAATGGGTCAGCGACTTATTGTCTGTAGCAAGGTTAACCGCATAGGGGAGCCGTAGAGAAATCGAGTCTTAATAGGGCGTTCAGTTGCAGGCAATAGACCCGAAACCCGGCGATCTATCCATGGGCAGGTTGAAGATTGAGTAACATCAATTGGAGGACCGAACCCACTAATGTTGAAAAATTAGGGGATGACCTGTGGATCGGAGTGAAAGGCTAATCAAGCCGGGAGATAGCTGGTTCTCCTCGAAAGCTATTTAGGTAGCGCCTCGCGTCTCACCCTCGGGGGTAGAGCACTGTTTGGGCTAGGGGGTCATCCCGACTTACCAACCCCATGCAAACTCCGAATACCGAGGAGTGCAATCGCGGGAGACACACGGCGGGTGCTAACGTCCGTCGTGGAAAGGGAAACAACCCAGACCGCCAGCTAAGGTCCCAAATACCAGTTAAGTGGGAAACGATGTGGGAAGGCCCAGACAGCTAGGAGGTTGGCTTAGAAGCAGCCATCCTTTAAAGAAAGCGTAATAGCTCACTAGTCGAGTCGGCCCGCGCGGAAGATATACCGGGGCTCAAACTGGTAACCGAAGCTGCGGATGCACTATGTGCATGGTAGAGGAGCGTTGTGTAAGCCGTTGAAGGTGGATCGGGAGGTCTGCTGGAGGTATCACAAGTGCGAATGCTGACATGAGTAACGATAAGGGAGGTGAAAAACCTCCCCGCCGGAAGACCAAGGGTTCCTGTCCAACGCTAATCGGGACAGGGTTAGTCGGCCCCTAAGGCGAGGGCGAAAGCCGTAGTCGATGGGAAACAGGTTAACATTCCTGTACTTGCTATTGCTGCGATGGAGTGACGGAGAAGGCTAGGCCAGCACGGCGATTGGTTGTCCGTGTTTAAGGTTGTAGGCTGGGGACTTAGGCAAATCCGGGTCCCTAAGGCTGAGAGCTGACGACGAAGCCTACTTAGGTAGGTGAAGTGGTTGATGCCATGCTTCCAGGAAAAACTTCTAAGCTTCAGGCAATAGTGAACCGTACTCGAAACCGACACAGGTGGTCAGGTAGAGAATACCAAGGCGCTTGAGAGAACTCTGGTGAAGGAACTAGGCAAAATGGTACCGTAACTTCGGGAGAAGGTACGCCGGCTTTGGTGATGGGACTTGCTCCCTAAGCTGAGGTCGGTCGAAGTGACCAGGTGGCTGCGACTGTTTATTAAAAACATAGCACTCTGCAAACACGTAAGTGGACGTATAGGGTGTGACGCCTGCCCGGTGCCGGAAGGTTAATTGATGGGGTTAGCTTCGGCGAAGCCCTTGATCGAAGCCCCGGTAAACGGCGGCCGTAACTATAACGGTCCTAAGGTAGCGAAATTCCTTGTCGGGTAAGTTCCGACCTGCACGAATGGCGTAACGATGGCCACGCTGTCTCCACCAGAGACTCAGTGAAATTGAAATCGCTGTTAAGATGCAGTGTACCCGCGGCTAGACGGAAAGACCCCGTGAACCTTTACTACAGCTTTGCACTGAACTTTGAGCCTACTTGTGTAGGATAGGTGGGAGGCTTTGAAGCAGGAACGC
>NZ_FNFH01000012.1 GCF_900100355.1 Microbulbifer yueqingensis
CCGTATGTAAGCAGCGGTAGCTACATCCACAAGATGAGCAACTACTGCTCTGGCTGCCGCTACAACGTGAAGGAGAAGACCGGGGACGATGCCTGCCCCTTCAACAGCCTGTACTGGAACTTCCTGGCGGAAAAGCGGGAGCACTTTGAGGGGAACCAGCGGATGGCGATGATGTTGAGTACGCTAGACAAATTGGACGAGGACGGCCTCGACAAGCTTCGCGACCGGGCCCTCCAGGTCGTGGCTAACCCGAAGGACTACTGACAGCACGCATCTTCGAACTACATTGCCGGCTATACTCGGCACTCAACCCGCCGGGGGGGCAAACCGGCTGACAAGCCACCAACGACACCGAATTGGCGCGCAGCAATCCGAGTCCAATAACCCTCTCCCGGCGTAAAGCCCGCTACCATCGCCTACGAGCGGCAAAAGCACTACGGCCGGGAGAGATTGGCGGAACGGATCGATATCAATTGTTTTAAGAATGATACCTCGGTGAAATCCAGCCTGGAGATCCTCCGTAGAACCGCCAGGGCACCCAGTGAGGTAGAAGCGCCCTACCTGGCAAGCATTACCCGTGATAACCCTTCGGAAAAAGCGGACTTAATCACCTCCCGGCTCCAGGGAACGGCCCGACTAGCAGACTCTGACCAGAGAAAGGAAGTTAACACTCGACACCTGCTGGGCACGGACAATTTTGCGCTTCTGTCTATCTGCCACCCGGACCAGATGGATTGGTGGTGCGCCCCAGCCTTATCGGTGCGTTTGAATAGGAGAAATTTGCAACTCACAGAAGAAAAGCCGGCTGGCCTGCGAAATCCTTGTTGGGATCGGGTTCTTGGTCAGCAGCGAGAGCCCAATAAGAAATACAGGCATATACTGCAAGGTCCTCAACCATAAAGCCGAAGAAAAGGCCGGGCGCAAGACGAGCAATCGCGTGAAACTCTACCGCCAGCTACTCACGGAATTCGAGCACGATCTGATCGACATTAGACTATTAGCGCACACTTGAGCAGCCGAAATCGTATGAATGACTGGCACGTATACAAGCTCGTGCAGACAGCCCGGAGCATCTAAAACAATTCCTTCTATCGCTAGTGGCGCTCAGGCATGCAAATAAAACCATCCTTGCCGGGGCCTCCGCTTACAGGCTTTACGATATCCTATATTCTGATATATTCTGTCTCTGCCCGATAACAAAAGCCTGGCAGCAAACCAGTCCACCGCCCAAGCTCACTTCATCGGTATATCCTTATAGAATTCTCCGACTTAATCAGCGGAACACTCACTAATGATAAGAATAATCTCAATTTTTCTCGCAGCCTCACTCATTTCAAGCTGCGCAAGCTCCGGTCTTCAGGATCTAGACAGGACGTCATTAAAGCAAATGTCGATTCGTGTAATTTCCGCAACCTACCGCCCAGAAATTATCGTCCAGGACGTATCTCCCGCATATTATCCCTTGTTTGCCTACTTCAATCACTCCCCGGCAGACGAGGTGTTTTATGATAAGGACATGAAGGATTCGCTCGGCTCATCTTACCTGCATCTTAACCACCACACCTTTACCTTCCAGAGCTGCACTGACGATCCGACGACCCTGGCGAAGGCACTGACCGTCAACAAACTTAACGAGCTCGCTGTTCCCATTCCTGTTGATCCGATTACGGGGACAGCCTTAAGCCTTACTTCATGCCTCGCTTCAAGCCTGAGGAACAAGCTTGACCAATCTAGCTTTGACTGGTTGCCCGACTACATTTCGACTCGGGCCAGGATATCCAATGTAAAAGCCTCATTATCGGACCTTGAGACGACGTCCATCATAAATTCTTCATTCAAGCGCGGCCTTATACCTGCTGGCATGTTCCGCGAAGCAACCTTTTTTACCGAGGACTCCCGAATCGGAAAGCCCGTCAAGGGCGCCGTTAAGAAAGTCGAAGAGGATTTCCTTCTAATCACCAATACCGAGTTTGCACTAACCAATGATACCGCAGCTCTTGAAATCTCCACCGAGTATTCACTTTATGAGACCTTAACCGGAACAATTGTCCACAAAGGTATTGCAGTATATTTTTCGCAGCCAGTGGGAAATCGTCTCGTTCCAATTACGCCTAGTGGCCGAGAGCATATGGCAGAGCAAATTTCACAAAAATACGATATCTCCAGTGCCACAAGCAGAACTGAAGAAATACAACTTGCAAGTAAAGTCAGGGAGTCCATGAGAAGGCTTGATAAAAAGCTTGAATTGGTGGGTAGTGAACTCGATATGAATCAATACTGGACCGCTGACAATGGTTACGCCGCGAGGAGCGCGATACAAGAAGGCATCAATGAAGTTTCAGCCATGATCAAGGCGGACCTCAACGGAACCATCTGCGGTAACCAGGCACAGGCGCAGCGTATAGAAGCAGTAAAGCCAGATAGCTTCAGGTGTCTATTATCTCAGGAGCAACATAGAAAGCGGGAGCGTTTTCAAGTTGGGCGTGAGTCAACGCTTATCTCCTATCAAAAAAATTGGTATCCCGTGTCTGCAAACTCACTCAACTTCAGGCATATTGCAGACATGTAACCCTCTTATTTTCAGTTGAAGGAACATCCCTACCACTTGATCCGGCACCAATCGGACTCTTTCCCATCGTTATTGTGGTAACGAGGTGCTTTAATGATGGGGCCAGAGTAACTTTTGAAAGGCACCTTCAGACTTTTACCGGACGGCAGATAGCGGTATGAAATAACCCACCTACACCGCGACTTCAGGAATAGCCTACGCCGACCACATCCGGGGCCTGATGGTCACCTGCAACTTCGCCCCTCTGCTGGGCTTACACCCGGGCCAGGTGGATGCCTGGTACCTGGGCATCTATATCGACGCCATCGAATGGGTGGAAATGCCCAATACCCGTGGCATGAGCCAGTTCGCCGACGGCGGCCTGGTGGCCACCAAGCCGTATGTAAGCAGCGGTAGCTACATCCACAAGATGAGCAACTACTGCTCTGG
>NZ_FNFH01000011.1 GCF_900100355.1 Microbulbifer yueqingensis
ACCATGTCAGCCTTGTTCAGGAATACCACGATGTACGGTACACCTACCTGGCGGGACAGCAGGATGTGCTCGCGGGTCTGCGGCATGGGGCCGTCAGCTGCGGAACATACCAGGATAGCGCCGTCCATCTGGGCAGCACCGGTGATCATGTTCTTCACGTAGTCGGCGTGGCCCGGGCAGTCAACGTGCGCGTAGTGACGGGTCGGGGACTCGTACTCAACGTGGGAAGTAGCGATGGTGATACCGCGCTCACGCTCTTCCGGCGCATTGTCGATACCGTCGAAGGCAACGGCAGCGCCGCCCCATACTTCTGCGCACACGCGGGTCAGCGCGGCGGTCAGGGTGGTCTTACCGTGGTCAACGTGACCGATGGTGCCCACGTTTACGTGGGGCTTGGAACGCTCAAACTTCTCTTTTCCCATTGCAGCCTCCTAGTATGGGCAGACGTTATAGACACCCACTTGTCAGAACCGAAGCACCCGGACACACAAAACCCGGATACAAGTAGCCGCAGAGACACCTGCCCCCGCGGCCACCGTAAAATGGAGCTCATGGGCGGATTTGAACCGCCGACCTCACCCTTACCAAGGGTGTGCTCTACCCCTGAGCTACATGAGCAAAATACTGCTTGAACTGGCAATCCCTACCAGTCTATCGACCGCCTCGGCGGCCTCCCACCTTTGCGCCATGCCACAACCGGCATGGAGCGGGTAGCGGGAATCGAACCCGCATCATCAGCTTGGAAGGCTGAGGTTCTACCATTGAACTATACCCGCACGCTCCGCGCAGGAACCTCAAGGCAAAAGGACTTCAACCTTCCGCCGGCGACATCACGGCCATGCCGGGACATCTGTATATGGTGCAGGGGGGTGGATTCGAACCACCGAAGCTTGCGCGTCAGATTTACAGTCTGATCCCTTTGGCCACTCGGGAACCCCTGCTCGAAAGCGGTGTGCATTCTCTACACCGGCCGCCACGCTGTCAACAATTTTTTCTTTAAATTCACAGGCTTACCTGCAAAACCTAAAGCCAGACAACGCGAGAGACAAAATGGAGCTGGCGAGAGGAGTCGAACCCCCGACCGGCTGATTACAAGTCAGCTGCTCTACCAACTGAGCTACGCCAGCCCTGTCTCTGCTTACGGGAAAAACCTCTACCCCGTAAGTGGAGGCGGGATTCTAGGGGAAGTTGTTTCCACAAGCAACCGTTTTGGCCGCGAGATTGCCCCTCCGTATCTACCGGGGCAGGAGCGCCGCCGCACTAGTCCCCTTCCAGCTCACTACAGAGATTGCGGCGCCGGTCCAGGCCCGGGTAGTCCAACTGGAGCTGGACCCAGAAATCGTCCGCCAGCGTCTCGCCTGCACCGGGCGGCAGGACCACCCACTGTTCCAGGTACATCTGTGGTTCCTCCCGCATGCGGGCGTCGATGCCGCGGCCGCGAAGTTCATCCGCAAGGGTTTGTGCCCGGTCGAGCTCGGAGAAGATGCCAAACGAGATGCCATTGGTCAGGGATCCCTTGGGGATTACGTAACTGTCGACACCAGCCGACTGGAGCTCGCGAAGCCGGTTGAAGGCCTCGCGGCGCGACCCCAGGGGGTCCAGGAAGACCCAGTAGCGCATCTGCCCCTCCATCTCGACATCGCGCAACTCGGCCTGCACCTCCAGCGCCTGCAGGCGCTGGACCAGGTCTTCGCCCTGGTAGCTCTCCTCAAACGGCCCGACGAGGGTACACAGGGGCTCCCCCCCGGCCGGCTCAGTGCCGGCGGCAGGAGCCTCCGGCTCGACCGCTTCGGGTTCCTGGGCCGGGGCGGGCCGGCGCGAGAGTTCGTCCGGATCGACTTCCCGCAGGAGCTTGACCCTTTCGCCCGCTGCCTCCTCGGCCAGCCCCAGCTCCGGAGCCTCCACCGGCGGTGCGCCCGGGCGCTCGCTCGCGAACCAGGCGAAGAGGCCGGCATTGGCGATGAGCAGGGCGAGTACTATCCAGCGCATGTTTTACTGTCTCGAATTTATCTCGTAATTATCAGGGATTGGAGAGGGCAAGCCCCTCGAAGACAAGCTCCGGCACCAGCTCGCAGTCACCACCGAGCAAGCTGGCAAAGAGCGCGCCATCGCCACCGGTCAGCCAGAGGAGCGGCTCAACCTCTTCCCGCTGGCGCAGGTAGCCAAGGGCGCGCTCCATGGCCCCGAGCACCATGGCCGGCAGGCCCCGGTTGACGGCATCAGCCGTGGTCAGGCCGGGCTCCAGGGACATACCGGCGGAGTACGCGCCCTCCACCTTGACCGCATCGGTGTCGGCGTAGAGGGCCCTGCGCATCAGCTCGAGGCCGGGCAATATATACCCGCCGAGGTGCTGTCCGCCAGCACCCAGCAGGTCGAGGGTGACCGCGCTGCCGCAATCAACTACCAGCGCCGGTGAGGGGTCGCGCCGGTGTGCCGCGAGGACCGCCAACCAGCGATCCACCCCCAGCTGTCCGGGGTCGCGATAGCCGCAGGTTACGCCGGCACACTGCCTTTCGACCCTCGCGAACTCGGGCTCCACCCCCAGTGCCTCACGCAGCGCGCCGGCCAGCTGCAGGGCAACCGGGCTCCCGGCAACATTGGCCACCCGGGCCCTGCGCACCCCGGCACTGAGCCACTGCGGCGGCAGCGCTCCCTGTGCCAGGCCGGCGAGCTCCAGCACACCGCGAGCCACCGGCCGGCCCTCCTCCAGCAGGCGCCACTTGCCTCGTGTATTGCCCAGATCCAGTTCGAGTATCACTCCTGTGCCCCCCGCAAAGAGACCTCTCCACCATGAAAGCTGCGCAGGCCGCTGTCGGTATCCAGTAACAGCGCGCCTGAGTCATTCACGCCCCGGGCGTACCCAACCCAGGATTGCCGGGCGGCCTCGAGTATTATCCGGCGACCGGCAAAAGCATCCCGCTCCTGCCAGGCGGCGCGATAGGCGCTAAACCCCCGCGCCGGGTACTGTTCGAGCAGCACCAGCAGGCGACTGAGCATGGCCGCCGCCAGCTCATTGCGGCCGATGCCCGGCCTGACCTGGTTCAGGTCGATCCAGGGCTGGTCAATGGAGCACGCCTCGCTCTCCGGCAGGCCGACATTCAGGCCGACGCCCACCACTACGCCGCAGCGGTCCGTCAGGTCGCCGGTCAACTCCAGGAGGACGCCGGCAAGCTTGCGCCCCCGACACCACACATCGTTCGGCCATTTGAGCGTGACACCGGGCACCCCGAAGTCGTCCAGTGCCTCGGCCAGGGCCACGCCCACGGCCAGGCTGAGCCCCTCGAGCAACTGGACACCGCCGCTGAACTGCCAGCCCAGCGATAGACTGATACCGCTGCCAAACGGGCTGACCCACTGGCGTCCCCGGCGACCGCGGCCGGCAGTCTGCCGCTCCGCCAACATGGCCACACCATGTCCCCTTCCCTGCTCCAGGCGCTGGAGAATCTGAGCGTTGGTAGAGTCCACCTCGTCCCGCAGCAGGAGCTCGCGCAGCAGGTCCTGCGCGGCGGGCTCCAGGCTCGCACCAAGCCGTTCCGCCGAGAGCAGGTCCAGCCCACCGGGTACGCGGTAGCCCCGCCCCTTCACCGACTCCACCTCGAGCCCGCAGGCGGTAAGCTTCTGCAGCTGTTTCCACACCGCTGCGCGGCTTACGCCCAGGGCGTCGCCAAGAGCCTGCCCGGAGTGCACCTCGCCGTCGGCAAGCAGCTCGAGCACTGGCCGCAGCTGGCGCAGGGGGTTTCTCTGCTTCGCAATGGTCAAAATCAACTTCCCGTATAACGTCTTGTGTAACGGTGGCCCAGGCTCGTCAGCACTTCATAGCCGATGGTGCCGGCATATCCCGCCACCTCGTCCACCGTTACTGCGTCGTTGAGGACCTCAATATGGGCGAGCCCGGCCCGCTCGGGGCCGGCCAGTCCCGATATATCAAAGGTGGTGGAGTCCATCGATACCCGGCCCACCATGGGCAGTCGCTGGCCACAGGCCCAGCCGCAACCCCGGTTTCCCTGAGCGCGGATAATGCCATCGGCGTACCCTCCCCGCGCCACTGCGAGCCAGCTGCCCGGCTCGGCTCGCTGTGTGGCTCCGTAGCCGACCCAGCACTCATCGGCGACATGGCGCTGCTGCACCACC
Organism: Microbulbifer yueqingensis; assembly: GCF_900100355.1. Taxonomy (GTDB): domain Bacteria; phylum Pseudomonadota; class Gammaproteobacteria; order Pseudomonadales; family Cellvibrionaceae; genus Microbulbifer; species Microbulbifer yueqingensis. Next base: position 4,132 of record NZ_FNFH01000011.1, read on the forward strand.
GGCAGGCTGAGGTTCACAACCGCGCTCATGGGGTTTTCCTCTCCCGGCCGGGGGTTGACACCGTATAGCGCCGAACCGGGTCGCGCGAGGTCGAAATGGTATTCCTCCCCCAGGTAGATGCCCGATGAATTGGCCAGGCTCAACTGGAGCTCCGGCAGCTCGTCCCGTAGCCGCTCGCCGGCCTCGCGAAACCTGTCCAGCTGCCGGCGATTCTGCGGGTGCTGCGGATCGTCGGCACAGGCGAGGTGGCTCATTATTACCGAGATATTTGCGGCACTCAGCAGGCCCCGGTCGCGCAGCAATCGGCCAAATTCATCGGCGGTCATACCGAGGCGGGTCATGCCGGAGTCGACCTTAAGCCCGCAGGCTGCCTGAATGCCCGCCTGATCACACACTTCCATCCAGGCGCGCAACTGCTGCAGGGTAAACACGTTGGGCACCAGCCCGGCGCGCACGCACTCCTGCTCACGTCCGGCACGCACGCCGGTGAGTACGAAGATGGCGGCGTCGTCACCGAGTAGCCGGCGCAGGGCCAGCCCCTCATCCAGCGTGGCGACGAAGAAATCCCGGCAGCCGCGCCGGAAGAAGGCCGGCGCCAACTTCGACATGCCCAGGCCATAGGCGTCCGCCTTCACCACCGCACCGCAACGACTCCCGCGGCCCAGCCGCCGGCTCAGGGCCAGGTAATTGTCACCGGCTGCGCTCAGGTCAATGGTCAGCAGGCCGTCGTGTGCAGTGGTCATTTTTGTACCTCTAAGTGGCGCTCAGCAGGTTCTCGCGCCGCAGAGCACCGGCGCCGATGCGAACCGCAACAGCCACCAGCAGCAGCGTGACACAGGAACCGGCCAGCAGGCTGAGTACCGGAACGGGCTCGCCAATGAGCAGCGTCTTCAGCCACTGCTGCTGCCCCACCAGGGGTACCAGCTGCCAATGGAAGCCTTCCAGCTCCACGCGCGACACATCCAGCACCATCAGCAACATGACCGGGGCCACCTGCAGGATGCTGAGCTGGGTCTGCGCGTCCTTGAAAGACTGTGAACGCAATGCCAGCAGAATCTGCACTACCGCCACCAACAGTGCAAGCGGCAACAGCAGCAATCCCATTGTCACCACGCCGGCAGTGGTCGTGGCCTGCTGGATGCCCAGTTCCGCCAGCGGCATCAGCGGCATCAGGGACACCAGCGCTGCGATCGCCAGCAGCGCCCCCACCCAGCCGATGCTGGCCACCGCGAGCGTCTTGGCCACTACGACCTGCCAGCCAGGCAAGGGTTGCATCAGCAGGGTCTCCAGGCTCAGCCGCTCCCGCTCGCCGGCGGAGGTATCCACCGATGTCGCAAGGCTGGCAACAAACAATGTGAGGATCAGCAGGCCGGGGACCGCGGCCAGCAACATAGCCCCCCGGCGCGAGGGTGTGCTCACATCGCGCACCTCCAGTCGCCAGGGCGCGAGCAGCTGGGGGGCCAGGCCGCGGGCAGTCACCCGTTGCTGCACCACCAGCTGCTGCAAAGCACCCAGCCGCTCCTGCAGGTGTCGCTCCGCCCGCCCCGAACTGGAGGCGGAACTGTCGATGTACAGGTAGAGCGGTGGCGCTTCAAAGTTACGGTAATCCCCGGCAAACCCCTCGCTGACTTCGAGCACCAGGTCATAGTCGCCGGCGAGCAGCGTTTGCGGCTCTCCTTCCTCCAGGGCATCCACCTGCAGGCTGTCGCTGCGCAGCCGATCGGCCAGCAGCGGTGCAAAGTCTGCCCCCAGTAATGCCAGGCGGGTACTCTCCTCGGTGTGCTTCTTCAGCATGAAGATGCTGCCCCCTGCCAGCATCACCGGGAAAAGCAGGGAGAAGCAGATCGCCATCCACAGCGCCCGGCGGTCACGCCAGGTTTCCAATAGTTCCTTCTGCAACAGCGCCCCCATGGGGCCGTGCAGCATTGCCTTGATTCGCTTCATGCCGGTTCCCCCTCGACCTGCTCCCTCTGGCTACCGTAAGCCAGGCTGACGAATGCGTCTTCGAGATTGTCGCAATGGGCCTCGCGCATCAGTGCCTGCGGCCCGCCGGCGCCCACCACACGCCCCTCTGCCATCACCAGTACCCGGTCGGACAATTCCAGCACTTCGGACATAACGTGGCTCGAAAACAGGATGGCCGTCCCTTCATTACGCAAACGCAGCAGGGTGCGCCGTAACAGGCGCGCCGCCAGCACGTCGAGACCGCGGGTCGGCTCATCGAGGATCAGGTGTTGCGGGCGGTGCACAAGGGCCCGCGCCAGCGAGACCTTCATACGCTCACCCTGGGAAAACCCGCGGGTGCGACGCAACCACAGGTCCTCCAGCTCGAGCGCACCGCGCACTTCGTCCAGTGACTGACGCAGGCGCTCACCGGTTAGTCCCTGCATGCGCGCAAAAAGGGTCAGGTACTCCTTCACGGTCAGGCGCTCATAAAGCCCCTCGCGGTCGCCGACAACACCGAGTTGCCGGCGGACCGCCAGCGGCTGGGCCGCAACATCAATTTTTCCTACGCGCACCGTACCCGAGTCGGCCCGCAGCAGGCCGGTGATTATCCGCAGGCAGCTGGTCTTGCCGGCCCCATTGGCCCCCAGCAGGGCGGTTATCTGGCCATCGGCCGCATGGAAAGTGAGGTCGCGGAGGACCTGCTGGGCACCAAAATGCTTGCTGATGGATTGCACCTCGATCATTGCGCGCCCTCCCCCGGTTTCATTTCGCCAACTGCTCCCAGGTCCGGGCCGAATTCTGCCGCCATAAATGGCGGGCGCCTGATGCTATCGATACAGGACACGTCCAGCTTTGATGATGGCTCTGCCAGGAAGTCGGCGATTAGCCTGGGGATACAGCCCCGCCGGGAATTGATATGACCGCCGCCGGCCACCACCAGGTGCTGCTTATCCTCAAGGTAATCGAGCGCTTCTTCGGCATAGCGGGGCGGCGTAATCGGGTCCGCCTCACCAGAGATCAACAGCACCGGGTGGTCGCGGGGGGCCGGTTCGCGGTAGGGCTTTTCCCGCACCGGCCACTCGTCGCAACCGCGTCGGAAAAGGTCATAAAAGGCGGTGCCGAGAAAGGAGTCGCGACTGTCTGCCGCCACTTCCGCCGCAGTAATGCGGTTCAGCTCCTCCGCGCAAGCCACCGAGAAGGTCAGTCCCATAGCCATGCTGTCCGCCGCATGGATGAAGGCTCCCGACAGGCCCGCCAGCGGCGCAAAGTTGCCACGCGAGGCCTGGGTAACGGCGAATGGCAGCTGCGCCGCCGCCACGGGGTCATAAAGCATGGCGCGAATGCCATTGGCAAGCTCCCAGCGCGCCATGGGTTTGGCGGCCGGCTGGCCGGTCAGCGGGTCGGGTATCGGGTGTGCGGCGCCACTATCCCATTCCGCCAGCAACTGGTCGAGCTGCTCGCGCCAGTCGCCGAGCCGCGCACATGCCGGGTCGCGGCTGCAGTCCCGCTCGAGCTTCCTCAGGGCCTTCTCCGCGGCCTGCGCCGTGAGGAAAACCTTGGTTTCGATCGGGGCGACAGCGTCCAGCACCAGTTCGCTCAGGGACTCGGGATACCACTGCTGGTAGAGAAGGGCTGTTCGCGTGCCCCAGGATCCCCCCCAAAGGGCGACGCGCTCATGACCCAGCGCCCTGCGCACCATTTCCAGGTCGTCCACCGTCTGGCGACTGCTGAGCGAATCGGCAAATTCGGGGCGTGCCAGGTAACAACCGGCTAGCCCCTGTGCGAATTCCTCCAGGCTAATGGAGAGCTGCTCATCGATATCGCAACGAAAAGCGCCCGAGCGGCCTGAACCGCGGCGATCGACCATCACGATATCCCGCTGGCGGTTAACCGGCTCGAGCGCCTGCAACAGGGGGGCCAGGTCGCTGGCGGCCTGCCCGGGACCACCTGCCAGCAGGTAGAGCGGTTCCTCATCGGTCTCGCTGACCGCCGGTGCCACCATTACTGCGAGCTCCGGCCTTTCCGGTGCGTCGGTCAATGCCAGGCGGTGGCAGAGCAAAGGCCTATGCCAGCCATCGAGATAACATGTCTCGCCGACCGACGGGGCCTCAGCCATGACAGCAGGCGAAAGTCCCGCAAACAACAGCGCAAGCCACGTGCGGGGTAACTGCATCCATTCCAAGTTAATGACTCCTTTGACAATCGCTGTAAGGCAATATTCTACCGAAATGTAACCCAGCCAGCCGCCGCCCGCCATGGCATGACCGTAGCGCCACGCCGGACCGGGTGTTATGGTTAGCGGGCTGAATTCAGGTCTGCCTATTCACATGAGCTTTTCAGATCGAGAAAAACAACTTATTCGCGCCGCATTTGCCTGGGGCCAGGTGAGCCACAAGGAAGGCTACACCCTGTCTGATGGGGAAATCGAAAAGTCCGTGCTGCTACGGCGCCTTCTGGCCGGACGGCCGCCCCTCGCCTTCCCCCCTCCGCTGCGCCATGGCTTCCCCTGGTACGAGGTGATCGAGGGGCGGGGCCAGCACGTGGTCAATGTCTCTGAGGCGTCGACAGAAAATAGCATGATTGCCCCCGGCAGCCGGCCCGGCGACAAGTACATCCTGATTGACGGGTCCTTCTGGAGGGTGGCGGAGACAATCAGCGAACGGGAGGAATATATCGTCGAATGGGGCTCCTACCCCATGCAGTGGCGGCTCCGCAAGCACTGGGAAGTCAATTATGAGATGACCCAGCAGCTGCAGCATTTCCGCAAAGACAACCCGAATGCCGGCTTGCGCCTGGATAAGCGTGCGGGAGAGGGCGAATACAGTGAATTTCGTATCGATGATGACCAGACTGTCTGGCTCAGCGAATGGCAGTTGACCCGCATCGGCCTGTCGGGCTGGGTCTGGGTTGGAACCCCGCTCGAGCCCACCGGCCAGCGCCCACTGGCGCCGGTCAAAGAGGATGAGCATGGCCCGCTCATTCTGAGCGAACCTGAGAGGGCGACCGGTGAGGCGTGGTTGCGGATAGAACGCGCGGGACAGGCTTACCGCTTTGTCCGGCTCGGTGAGGAGATCTGCTATGAGCAGCTCCTGGCGGAGAGCGATAGCAGCATGTTACTTCACGGCGTACAGGGAGAAGACCTGCTGATCATGGACTGGTCTGAAGGCGAACCCCTGCATCGTTTTGCGGTGCCGGCACAGCTGGCTCCCCTGGAAGAGTTTGACCTCGACAGGCTCGGCTACGAGCTGGTGCCGGAAAACGCCTTCAAGGCAAATCCCTGACACCTTTGACCGGGCGGTGCTCTGCATCGCCCGCACCGGCCAATACTTTTCCAGTCCCTCTCAGTCCACGTCCCTGCCGCGGGATGCGCGCAGCAGCATGAACCATGCCTCCAGCGGCATGTCGGCCGCAACGGCCTTCGCCGCCGCTTTCAGCCGCTCGACCTTTCCGCTTCCCAGCACCGGTACCATGTTGCTGGGATGGCGCAGCAGCCAGGCCAGGGCGAGCTGCCGTGGCTCCATGCCGAGCTCAGGCGCCAACTGCTCCATGCATGCCTGCACCCGCAGCGCAGCCTCACTGGTTCCGGTAAATAATTCACCGCCGCCAAAGGGCGACCACGCCATTGGCAACACCCTTTCGCGCTGGCAAAAATCCAGCTGGCCGTCGAACATGGGAGCACTGTGTAGCGGTGACACCTCGATCTGGTTAACCAGCAGGGGCGCTTTAAGGCGCGACTGCAGCAGTTCGAACTGGTGCGGCAGGAAGTTCGACACACCGACAGCGCGAATCTTGCCGGCATCCAGCAACCCCTGGAGGGCGTCCGCCAGCGTATCCGCATGCATCAGCGGGTCCGGGCGATGCAGGAGAAGCAGGTCTATGTAGTCTGTTCCCAGCTTGCGGAGGCTCGACTCCACCGAGGCAGTGACATGCTGTGCACTACTGTCGTAGTGGTTCAGACGATAGTCGTTTCCCTCACCACACAACTTGATGCCGCACTTGGTGACGACCTCCATCTTTTCCCGAAGACCCGGGGCCAGACCGAGTGCCTCTCCATACAGGGCCTCGCAGCGATAGTCACCGTAGATGTCCGCGAGATCAAACGTGGTGATACCGAGCTCCAGCAATTCCTCTGTCAGGCTGACAAGCCTGGCCGGGGAATACCCCCAATCGGCCAGACGCCACAATCCCATGGCGAGACGGGACATTGAAAAACGGCTATCGAGCGGGGCCGGCACACGCTGCATTGTCACAACACCTTGGAAATTCGGGGGATGGGATTCTGCATCACAGCGACTATCCCGGCAAGGCAGGCCGACGACGGCATCCTGCAAGGATACGCCTCTCAAGCTACCCACAGTTTTGCTGGAAAAGGTTGTGGGTAACCGAGGGATAGCCGCGAGAGAACCTGTATTCGCGTGGCATCCGCGTCAGCGCGCAAAAAAACAACTGTAAAATCAGTGACCTGCCCTCACGCCAGTCGGGGCCACTTACGCAATGAATAACTGGGCAAGGGTGTTACTAATGTCAGTACAGCAGCCTCCCGATAGCGGTCAGCACGATCATTACATTGGCGGCTTGCATTTGCGCAGCCCAGGCTTCAACGCGGGGAAGGGGCTGGACCAACAATAGCGGACGCAAGGAACCCGGGCACCGCGATCGGGGAGCCAACTCAATCCGCGCACTTGTATGTTTACCCACAGAATATATGGACAGAATTGTGCATAACCGTGGGATACCGGTGGTAGGAGAACGTAGCATGCCGCTGCGCGCGAGGCGGGCAAAAAAACAGCGGTCTCGCGTGGGCACTGCGCTCTTGTTATTCGCGCTTCAGCTTCCTGACAAGCGGCTCGCTATTTGGGCTCCCGTGGGCAGCCCGGGGCGCACCCCGGCAAGTTGAGAGGCGAAGGCTCAAATCAACATGACCTGCCTACGAAGCAGAAAAAGGCTATCGACAGGCTGCAAGGATTGATTTGCCAGAAGCAAATCAACACAGCGAAGCGGCCCAATAAAAAGGCCCAGCCGCGTTAGCGACTGGGCCTTTGGAATGAAAGCCTGTATGCAGAGGCTATCGGCTTCAGGCTCGCCGTCCATGGCGCGGCTTCGGAGTGTTCGCTCCAGCCCCGGCCCGGCCATCCTTCGCCGGGCGCTCGTCACTCGCAAAGCGTTGGTCCGACATTTCGGCTTTGCGTTGCCTTCGGCAACCACTCCTCACCCTACTCTCGCGGATGCCTGGGGAGCAGTCCATTGTCGAATTGCGTAAATAAAAAAAGGGCCACCCGATTGGGTGGCCCTTTCTTTTATTTGAACCGGGCTGGCGCTCCAGCCTGACCAACGGCGCAGCCGTTGGGGAGCCGGCGCTTGCGACGGCGGGGCGTAGCCCCGAGCGAAGCGAGTCACCTGACCGACCAGGGCATCGGCAGGCTGGAATGAAAAAGGCCCTGACCGCGTTAGCGATCAGGGCCTTTGGAATGAAAGCCTGACGATGACCTACTCTCGCATGGGGAGGCCCCACACTACCATCGGCGATGTTGCGTTTCACTTCTGAGTTCGGCAAGGGATCAGGTGGTTCCACAACTCTATGGTCGTCAGGCAAACTGGCTTGGGTTGGCGATGGTCTTACGGGCTGTGCCCTGCTCTGCCTGTTACCGCCGTTTGCATGATCTCTCGATCAACGGTAACCCCAAATAAGTCGGTGAAACATTCT
>NZ_FNFH01000002.1 GCF_900100355.1 Microbulbifer yueqingensis
CTTGACTGCCTCTCTGCGAAACTCTTCCGTATACGCCTGTGCTCTCTTCTTACCCATGGTACACCTCCGTGTTAGGCCGAAACCTAACTATACAGGGTGTCTACTAAACGCGGGTAAGTCTTGTTTTTAACGCCGATAGCTCAGGCCGAGGTAACTGGCGTGTGCTTTGCGAAAGCAAAGCGTATGACAGTTTCCGGAGGTCATGTGCCTAGCCTTGTTATATGTGGTTTTTGCCATAATTTCTAGACTAACTCGTATAGTACGCCGACTATAAGGAACGCGAAGAATGCAGCCAACATTGAAGCAAAGCCAATAAATGCCGCACGATGTATTTGAAGTAGAGTAATCAAGCAATCATCCTCAATCTCTTCCCACATGCTTGAGCGTAATGAGAACTTCTGAAACTTAAGAGACATTGCTAAATTGTGCTCTGCTAGCGACTTTGCAAATATTCGCTCTGCTATCTCAGGATAGTCACGTTGAAGTCTACCTTTGATAAGAAAGAAGGTGATTCCGCATATTGACCAAATTAGCAGGTAGACTCCGATTAATATGTTCCAAACCATCATCATTCCTTATCTATTTCGAGCACATAACGCCTCAAACAGACGCGCGCCCAAGCGCGTCGGCCTGCTTTGACTTGTTAGTGTTCACTGGAAAATAATGCTGATACTTTATCGCTTACGAGTATTCCATAGACCAACGTTAAAAGAACAGCAGAAATCGCAGAATAAAAATATGCCGAAGGGCTTACTGGCTCAGAATGGAAATAAAGCAAGGCAATTCCTACTCCATTAACGAAAAGCATAACTAACGACGCGACTATAGAAGCTAAACGCCACCCCCTACTCAGCTGGGTAAGGCCGTAAGCACAAGGTAACAGTAGCACACCTAGTTCAAGCACCAACCTGCCATTAAATATAGCGAGAATCATTTCGTACGCTGACACAACGCCGATCAGCATAAAAATCGCAACTACGACATACAGAATCATCGGAAGGTTTAATCTTTTATCTAGGTCTTGGTTCATAATTTTCACCACTAACGCCCGCAGCAGGGGCGACCAATGCTGTGCACATGTTGTGCTAAAAAGGGAGCGCAGCGACCAGTACAATATGTGCACAGCGTTGGGCGTCCCACGGAGGCCCGAAGGGCCGGAGTATTCTGCCTGCGATTGTTATACGTTGGCCGCTGCCTCGATCTCCGATCGGAGCTTAAGAAGCTCTTGCATGCCTAATGTACACTCAAATACGTATCGGTCAGAATCATTTGTGAAAACAGTTACTTCGTACGAATTGTCAAAAGCTGAACGTGGATTCAAATTTTTAGGTAATGCAATGCGCGAGATACGACTTTTTTCAACATGCCAGGCTACTGCATTTCCTTTGAAGTAACTAAGAACTTTCTCGCCAACAATGAGACGATGCAAAATCTTCTCTTTGTATCCTTTCGGTTTGAAAAATCTCCAATAAACTTGGTAGAAAATTAGAAGTTGGCCGTAACTCAACTCACTTGGTTCAACGTACCATTCGAATTTCAACATACGCATGACTTAAGACGTATAACGCCGCCAGCAGGGGCAGCTTACCTTGCGCGCGTTTTGCGCAAAAATGGGAGCGAAGCGACCTGCGCAAAACGTGCATAAGGTAAGCTGTCCCGTGGAGGGCCGAAGGACCGGAGCTTCACTGCCTGGCATTGTTATAAGCGATCTCCATGATGCACTCATTGGTTTCACTGACTTGGAAACCGCACGAAGCGCTCTTCACACTACATTTGTACTTTACAATGAAAACTTCATAGCCATTTTTATCACACTTTTCCGTAGCAATTTCGACTACGTACTCTGCTTCTTTGCGTGAGATTCTCCAAATTTTATCTCCCAACCCTTTGGGCAGAGAGCGAAGCGGAGCCCCCGAAACCGAGACAGTAGCGCCTTTATTAAAGTACGCAATGAGCTCATCAGACTGTTCTTGGGTTACCTCTCCACTGCGCATTGGAGATGCCTGCCCGAAAACTGGGAGAAAGGTAATTGCTACAAAGAGGGCTAGTGATTTCATGGCTTATAACGCTTAGCTTAGCGGCGCCCTTGTAATGGAGGCGAAGCCGCAATGGAAAGGGCGTCCGGCGGCCAACGGCCGCGAACTACAGCGACTTGTTAACCATTTGGGCTGACTCCAAGCTCGTATAAAACCGGAAAAACCTCTCCCAAAACCACAAGTGCAACGACGATGACACCGCCAATCAAAATAGCCTTTGCAGGATGTAGCCCCTCACCATCTGGGTTATCAGCCTCCCCAGGCATGTTTTCTGGAAGATGGATGATCTCGCCAAAGATTCCGAGAATAGCGACGATAATCAGCGCAAGAAAGTAACTTGCTGAGAATACGTGAACGAGCACCAAAACTAGTGCCGTGATTAAGACTGCCTTCAAAAGTAATGACTTTGCCATCCATGCCTTCAATATGGTTAACGTTCTAATAACTGGCTGCTGGAGCGCAGCGTAAGCAGTCCGGCGCGCGTCTTTCGCGCGCGAAGTTCATTAGCTTGTTATGTGTAGTGGCTTGCTGGTAAGTCATTTTTCATCTTCGCTGGTGCGACCTGGATTATAAAATCCGCCAGGTAGCTCGTCTTCCCATGTCGCGAGCCATCCATTTATCAATACTGCCACAACAATAACGCCTAGCACTGGCCAAAACCCAAAATCTGTGAAGTACCATATGCCCATCGCGATCAAGCTACATATGGCGATCATCCCCAGAAAGAGCTTGAAGTCGATGATCTTCTTCATTTACACATAACGCCCAGCGCAGGCGCAGACAGCGCGGAGCACCTTTTGTGTTAATGTTTGAGCGCCAGCGAGTAACACAAAAGCTGCGTAGCGTTGGCTGTCGCTCTGCCGCTGTTTGTTAGGCACTGATTTTACTCGCACCCTTTCTTGCTTGAGCAATTCTATATACTGCCAGGGAGACGGAGATATAAGCCAAGCCTCCTAAGATAGGAGCAAGATCAGATTTTAGCCAGCCAAAATAAATAATTAATATCGCAATTACGCCCATCAATGATGCAAAGACCTGCAATCCCCAAGGAGGAAGTAGACCACCATCTTGGTGCCGCCCAATACCTGTAAAGGCACGAAACGCAAGCAAGAGCAAAAAATACAGCAAAGGCAAGCAAACTCCCAAGGCTACAAGTGCCTCGACGGTTATTTCTCTGGGTGAAACTACTAATGCGTATATTACATGCGCAGCAATCCAGCCCGGTGCAAATGCAAAGAAACAGAGCAAGCAGCCACAAAATATCCTGTAAATTTTTTCAAAAATTCTTTGCATATCTCATGGTGCCTAACGCCGTGCGCAGCTGCGGCTTACTTTGTGTGTTTTTTGCGCGAAAATAGGAGCGTAGCGACTGCGCAAAAAGCGCACAGAGTAAGACGTCGGTCTGCTGCACCTTGTTAAGCGCGCTGCATGCCTCTCAGTTTCCACAGCACGTTTCCTAGACCAGAGGCTCCAAAGCAGAGAAAACCACCGATCACTATTTCTACCACCGTAGTAATCTGAACAATAACTGTTTCGGCGTAATTACTATCACTTGCGTATGCTCTTTCTGAGAAATGAATGAGCCACATTCCATTATTAACTAAGTCAGGGATTGCCCATGAAAGGATGTAAACCCCCATTAGACAAAAGGCAATCGAGAGCAACTCTTTACCATTCTTTGAGAACTCAACTTTATCATCTGACTCACGGGGTAATAGCTTCTTTGCGACCAAATTTGGGAACTTGAGGAGTGCTAGCGCAAGTAAAAAAATCAAAGCAATCTCTATTACAGTCACCACTGCATACACCTGGATGCGCTCATCACCATTATATGAAAGCATCCCCAACGACATATATTGGTTAGAAATTGTTCGCAAGCCTAAAAATATCAGCAGCACGCCGCAAACTCTAAGACCAACTGATAATAATTCACGGGATTTCATGCGATTCCTCTTCTTCGCTTAACGCCCCAATCACCGGGCCGGCGAAGTGGAGCAATATTTGTGGTAAAAGAGCGAAGCGACACCACAAATATTGCGTAGCGTAGATGGCTCCGCGTGCATTGGCTTGTTAAGCGCTACTGCCCCCTCAGGACAATCCATGTGGTCTCTCCGCTCCCGCTTTTTGCGGGCCGCTTTTCTGTTTCCCACGCTCTATTTTGGGGGCCAAATGCAGAATTCATTACCCTTGGAACAAGGCTATACGCTAGGTTATCTCTATTTCTCAGTTCTCGAGGGAGAGCATCTTTAAGGCATTCTTGCATGCCTCTCCAGGGCACGCCGCTTATCTCGAGCCGTTTCATTAAGCTCTGATCTTCTAGCAAAGCGCTCACTGCGCTTGCTTCAATTGAATCAAATTTCTCCAGAACTTGCTTTTTCTTAGCTGGGTTGAAGTATGCGCTTACCGGGCCAAGCTTTACTTTCCCAAACGTATTACCGCCACTCTCAGAAAGAGGAATGGAAACGCCTGTGCCTCCCTTCCACACACTAAACCTGACTCCACTTTTGCCAAAGGTAAATGGACCTATGCGGAATCTTAGTTTCATCAGGCTTCCTTACGCTTAACGCTGAGTTCAGTTGCAAAATACATGGCGCTACATTTTGGGAACCAAAATTCGTGACATGTATTTTGTCAATTGCAACGATTTGTTATATGTTTTACCCCACCTTACCCCACCAACCTTTAAACTCTCGTTCTGGTGCGATAAACAAAAGTATACTTCCACATTTTTTACATCGAGCATATTGCTCTGACCCCATTACACCTGAATACGGAAAACTAATATTAACAAAATCTGGTTTGTTAATTAGTTCAAAATTCGGTTTATCGCGTAATGAATAAAGCTGCTCTATCGTAAATTCCTCGTTACAAAAATCACAAGGTGCAAGCTCATCTAAAATTTCACGAGCTACTACGCGATTAAAATATTTAAGCTGTAAAAACTTGCCTCGTGTGAATCTACTTTCACATTCACTACGATGGTCAATAAGATACTGATAATATTCTGAATCACTTAATTTATTAGAAAGCCATTCCGTCAATATTTGTTCTAATTGTGGCATTCACTCTCCGACATATAACGCCGCGCTCAGCCGCGGCTAACCTTGTGTGCTTTATGCGCGATAATGGGAGCGACAGCGACCAGCGCAGAAAGTGCACAAGGTTAGCCGTCGGCCTGCAGAGCCTTGTTAGCCGCGACCAGCTCGACATCTGGCAAATTATCGGCAACCTCTTGGTAAGTTTTACTCTGCCGAAGCACTTGAACCACCACAGGCAATGGTTCAGACCATATTTCCGGTAAATCAGCTTCTCCTTCTGCGACTATTCGAAAAGCCAACTTTTCTTTAGGTGGGAAAAATTCTGCAGCCACCCCTTGCTTATTGCCCCTCGCATCAATTCTATACCAGCCGAAATTCTCTAAATAGACCGCATTTAGGCCATGAAGGCAAAAGGGAGGAGAATCTGTAATTGTTAAGCGCTGATAGCACAATCCGGCTGGAATTCCATTCGCGCGTAAAAGTGCCGCTAACAAATGGCTTTTTGCGAAGCAATATCCTGTTGCATGCTTCAAGACATCAGAGGCTCTTAATGTTACAGGATTCAGCTTGTAATCCCAGCTGTGCTTAATTTCATCACGAACGAATTCAAAGCAGTTCCGTGAGATTTCCAAAAGGCTACCATTGCCATTAGCGAGGACCTTCGCTTGAGATAAAATCTCAGGATTTTTCCAGTCTATGTATTCTGTGGATTCTAAATATTTATTCATATACTCGATCACTAAGGACGGCTCACGCCCACAGCAGGGGCGGCTTACCTTATGCGCTTTTTGCGCGAAAATGGGAGCGTAGCGACCGCGCAAAACGTGCATAAGGTAAGACGTCCCGCGGAGGGCCGAAGGCCCGGAGCCTTGCTGCCTGTGATTGTTAAGTGTTGCTTGCATCAGGGTTCCAATTTGACACATATGGCTTCACTCCGGAATCAAGCAGCCGGCGTTGGAGGTTCATTAAAACCCTTTCTACGCAAGATTGATCTTTGACAATTTCCATTGCTTCAACATACGAAATCACATCTTCACGCCAAACAACTTGATGTGCGCCAGCGTCATAGCGAATAAAATATGCACTGTCTCGCACAATCACTTGAACAGAACCCTTGCTGATCTCACCGCAGAGGATTTTTTCCATATTCACTTAACAGTTTATTCAAAGGACGCGTCTATATATCCAGGCGTGGCATATCTACGGAGCAGGCAGACCAAGCATTTTTAAAATCTTCTGCAACTTCAACGGCTTAGAGGCTCTAGCGCTGTAAACGGCTGTGAAAAAACAAGACGCATCTTCTGTGGCCCCATGTACACCGGTCAATTGATCTTACGGCCTACCCCTTCCAAGTCAAATACTTAGGAGACTTTCGCCGTGGATAGAGGATGCGGCTCGTGATCCTGGTGTAATTAGGCACAGACGGCACTATTGGCACTTAAGGCAGGTTCTTACTCAGTGGTTTTGGAGCGGCAAAAGGAGGTTCATTCGGAATGAATGGGTGCAGCGGTCCCAGGTGCGATTATCGTTGCTGGAATACCATGGCTGCTCATCAAGCAAGCCGGAACTTGCGAGCTGGCGTTATGGCATAGGCAGATATGGGGACCGGCTCCCTAGGCACAATTTTCCATCGGGGCGGTTTCGCAAAGGAGTATGTCAATTGTGGGGGGAGGCAGGGTTCGGAACGATACGCACAAAAAAGCCCCGCAAATGCGGGGCTTTTCGTAGGGTTGGCTGGAAAGGCCGGCTTACATCATGCCGCCCATGCCGCCCATGCCACCCATGCCGCCCATGTCCGGGGCAGCCGGCTTCTCTTCCGGCAGCTCGGCAACCATGGCTTCGGTGGTGATCATCAGGCCGGCGATGGAGGCAGCCGCCTGCAGTGCAGAGCGGGTGACTTTGGCCGGGTCCAGGATACCCATGTCCAGCATGTCGCCGTACTCGCCGGTAGCGGCGTTGTAACCGTAGTTACCTTCGCCCTGCTTGATCTTGTCGACCACAACGGAGGACTCGTCTCCGGCGTTTTCGACGATCTGGCGCAGCGGCATTTCCATGGCGCGCAGTGCGGCGGCGATGCCGTGGTTCTGGTCTTCGTTGTCACCGGTTACGGAGATGGCCTGTACGGCGCGCACCAGGGCGGTACCACCGCCGGGTACCACGCCCTCTTCCACCGCGGCACGGGTAGCGTGCAGGGCGTCTTCTACGCGGGCCTTCTTCTCTTTCATTTCCACTTCGGTGGCAGCACCTACGCGGATTACCGCAACACCGCCGGCCAGCTTGGCCACGCGCTCCTGCAGCTTCTCCTTGTCGTAGTCAGAGGAAGACTCTTCGATCTGGGCGCGGATCTGCTTGACGCGCGCTTCGATGTCTTCATTGGAACCGGCGCCGTCAACGATCACGGTGTTTTCCTTGGACAGGGTAACGCGCTTGGCGCTGCCCAGGTGCTCCAGGGTGGTAGCTTCCAGCTCCAGGCCGACCTCTTCGGAGATCACGGTACCACCGGTCAGGATGGCGATGTCCTGCAGCATGGCCTTGCGACGATCGCCGAAGCCCGGTGCCTTGACCGCGGCAACCTTGACGATACCGCGCATGCTGTTCACTACCAGGGTGGCCAGAGCCTCGCCTTCCACGTCTTCGGCGATGATCAGCAGCGGCTTGGAGGACTTGGCTACCTGCTCCAGCAGCGGCAGCAGGTCGCGGATGTTGGAGATCTTCTTGTCCACCAGCAGGATGAAGGGATCGTCCAGCTCGGCGGTCATGTTCTCCTGGTTGGTGATGAAGTACGGGGACAGGTAGCCACGGTCGAACTGCATACCTTCAACCACGTCCAGCTCGTTCTCCAGGCCGGAACCTTCCTCAACGGTGATCACACCTTCCTTGCCCACTTTCTCCATGGCTTCGGCGATGATGGTGCCGACGCTGGAGTCGCTGTTGGCGGAGATGGTGCCAACCTGGGCAATGGACTTGCTGTCTTCACAAGGGGTGGACAGGGTAGCCAGGTGGTCTACGGCAGCGGAAACCGCCTTGTCGATACCGCGCTTCAGGTCCATCGGGTTGAAACCCGCGGCCACAGACTTGAGGCCCTCGGTTACGATGGCCTGGGCCAGTACGGTTGCGGTGGTGGTGCCGTCACCGGCGGTGTCGGAGGCCTTGGAGGCAACTTCCTTCACCATCTGTGCACCCATGTTCTCGAACTTGTCTTTCAGTTCGATTTCCTTGGCCACGGATACGCCGTCCTTGGTCACGGTTGGTGCACCGAAGGACTTGTCCAGTACCACGTTGC
This sequence comes from Microbulbifer yueqingensis, assembly GCF_900100355.1. Lineage (GTDB taxonomy): Bacteria > Pseudomonadota > Gammaproteobacteria > Pseudomonadales > Cellvibrionaceae > Microbulbifer > Microbulbifer yueqingensis. The sequence continues at coordinate 8,358 of NZ_FNFH01000002.1, forward strand.
GGCCTTTCGGGCCCAGGGTGGTCTTTACGGCGTCAGCCAGGATGTTTACACCGGCCAGCATTCTCTGGCGGGCGTCGTCACCGAATTTAACGTCTTTTGCTGCCATGATTGTTCTTCCTCAGATTCTGTGTGTGCGTATCGAGTGCGCTGGGCTCAGCCTTCCAGCACGCCGTAGATGTCACCTTCGCTCATGATGATCAGCTCTTCGCCGTCCACCTTGAGGGTATTGCTGTCGGCGTAGCGGCCGAACACCACGACGTCGCCTACTTTCACAGACAGCGCGCGCACGTCGCCGTTGTCGAGCAGCTTGCCCTCGCCCACGGCGACTACTTCGCCCTGGTTCGGCTTCTCTTTGGCGGCGCCCGGCAGGACGATACCGCCAGCGGTCTTCTCTTCTTCTTCCTTACGGCGTACTACGACGCGGTCGTGTAAAGGACGAATTTTCATGGATAGGCTCTCCAATGAGTCGTTTTTCAGGTTTCCAGACCGGGGACCCTCGGTCCGCTCGACCTCCGGCCCCGGGGTGTCCGCTCCTGCTGGCAGGAGCGGGACAAATTCTCAGGGTGCTCCCTATCTATGGGCGGCACCGGGGATTTCAACAGTCTCCGTTAAAAAAATTGCAGGGAGACAGGAATCCGCCCCTGACGGGCAAGAATTGGATACTTTTCACTCATCCCGATCCTGCCGGTCCCCCCGCCCCAGCTCGCGTCGGTCCCCCCCACGGGAGCCGTTATCGCGGGAGTAGTCCCCCTCGATGATGTCGTCCTCGCCGGGGCGGCGGTAGGGCCCGGCCGACGGTCCGGGACCCATGGAGCCGAATGAGCGCACCACAATCACCCGGCGCAGCAGGCGGCCCAGCACCAGCTGGCGCAGGCCGGGAATAAGGCAGGCAAATCCCAGCGCATCGGTGAAGAAGCCGGGGGTCAGCAACAGCGCGCCGCCCACGGCCAGGAAGATGCCCTCTACCATCTCCCGCGCCGGCAGCTCGCCGGTCTGCATCTTCTGCTGGGCCCGCATCACGGTGGAGAGGCCCTGGCGGCGCAGCAGCGCCAGGCCCACCACGGCGGTGAGCAGCACCAGGCCGATGGTCGGCAGCGCGCCGATCTCGCGCCCCACGGTGATCAGCAGCCACATCTCGATGATTGGCACGACAATAAACAGCAAAAGCAGTGGGCGCATGGTTTCCTCCGGGCAGTCGGCTTGAGGGATTCGGCGAAACTGCTATTTTCGATAGGGTCAGGGTATCGCAATCCCAGACACAGTGAATGAGGCCTGTCGCGTGATTTCTCAAGGCCTGCCGGCTGGAGCCGGGACAATAAAGAAGAAAAAGCACACCACTGCAATGGAGGCAGACATGGGAAGTGAGCAACAGGAGGTAATGGGATCACCGGTGTTGGCACGCAGACGTCACTTACTGGACGAGGCCCTCGCGCAGGCCGATATCCGTATCAACGGCGACCGCCCCTGGGACCTGCAATTGCACCGGGAGGCGGCGCTGGACGAGATCCTCGCCCGCGGCAGCCTGGGACTGGGCGAGACCTACATGCTGGGGGACTGGGATGCGCGCGCCCTTGACCAGTTCTTCGCCCGTATCCTGCGGGCCGACCTTACCCGGCTGGTACGCCCGTGGCGCAACGCGCTGCGCCTGTTGCGCAGCTACCTGGTGAACCTGCAGAGCCGCCGCCGCGCCTTCGAGGTGGGCGAGCGCCACTACGACCTGGGCAATGACTTCTACAAGGCGATGCTGGACCGGCGCATGGTGTACAGCTGCGGCTACTGGCGCGCCGGCGCAGAGGACCTGGACCAGGCCCAGGAGGCCAAGCTGGACCTGATCTGCCGCAAGCTGGGCTTACAGCCCGGCATGCGCCTGCTGGACATCGGCTGCGGCTGGGGCAGCCTGGTCAGCTATGCGGCCGAGCACTACGGCGTGGAGTGCGTGGGGGTTACCGTCTCCCGGGAGCAGCAGGCCTATATCCGCGAGCGGTACGCCGACCTGCCGGTGACCGTGCACCTGCAGGACTACCGTAACCTGGACCAGAAATTCGACCGCATTGCCAGCGTGGGCATGTTCGAGCATGTGGGGCATCGCAACCACCGCACCTTCATGAAGGTTGCGAAGCGATGCCTGGCGCCGGACGGGCTGATGCTGCTGCACACCATCGGCAAGAACCAGCGCCACTCCGCCACCGACCCCTGGATCGAGCGCTATATCTTCCCCAACGGCGAGCTGCCCTCCACCGGCCAGATCGGTGATGCCGCCGATCGGCTGCTGGTGTGCGAGGACCTGCACAACTTCGGCAGCGACTACGACCATACGCTGATGGCGTGGCATGCGAATTTCGAGCGCAACTGGTCGCAGTTCGCCGACCGCTATGGCGAGCGTTTCTACCGGATGTGGCGTTACTACCTGCTGTCCTGTGCCGGCGCCTTCCGCGCGCGCCATATCCAGCTGTGGCAGTGGCTGTTCTCCGACCGGCTGGAGGGCGGGGTTGCCAGGGTATCCTGAGTGGCCGGGACGCTGTCCGGTAAGGGATAGGGTATCGCGGCCAGCGGCCGCTCCTACGGAGAAGTCAGGACAGGGCGATCGCAGCGATCGCCCTGTCGGAAATCGGCAAGCGAAAAGGCTTGCCCCTTACAGCCGCGCGCCGCCGTCAATTTCCAGCACACGGCCGTTTAGGTAGTCGTTCTCCAGGATAAACGCCACGGTGGAGGCAATTTCCTCCTGCTCGCCCAGCCGGCGCAGCGGTACCTGCTTGACCAGGCTGTCGAGGATCTCCGGGCGCATCTGTGCAACCATATCGGTATTGATGAAGCCCGGCGCGATACCGGCCACCCGGATGCCGTAGCGGGCCAGCTCCCGTCCCCAGGAAACCGTCATGGTGGCCACGCCGGCCTTGCTGGCCGAGTAGTTGGTCTGGCCCATATTGCCGGCACGGGACAGGCTGGAGATATTGACGATCACCCCGCCCTGGCCGCTCTCGGCCATGATACCGGCCGCGGCGCGCCCACACAGGAACACCCCGGTGAGGTTCACGTCGATCACCGACTGCCACTGGGACAGGGACATACGGTCGGTAACCTTGCCATCCTTTACCTTCAGCAGCATGCCGTCGCGCATGATGCCGGCGTTGTTGACCAGTACGTGGAAGCCACCAAAGTCGGCATTGATGCGGGCAAAGCCCTCGTCCACCTGGACTTCATCCGCTACGTTGAGGACGTAGGTACGCACGTCGGCGCCGTGCTCGCGGCAGGCCTCGGCGCTGGCCTGCAGCGCCTCTTCGTTCACGTCGACCAGTGCCAGCCGCGCACCCTGCTTTGCCAGGTGCTCTGCCATGGCACGGCCCAGGCCCTGGCCGCCGCCGGTAATTGCCACAACACTGTTTGCGATCTGCATGGGAATTCCTCGTCTACTTTCTCGTTATTTTCTAATGGGCGGTGCTCCGGGGGAGACACGGGCCCCAATTTCGGGGGCCTATCCTACCACTGGTAGCCGACCCCGACGGTGAGCTTGGTATCTTCCTTTTCACTCCCCAGCGAGGGCGTGTTGTCGTAGAGCCAGTGCTGGGCGATTTCCATCATCAGCCCCTCGGCCAGTGGCGTGCGCACGCCGAGCTTCACATTGGTCTGGTAGTCCTCGCTGCTGTTGACCGACTGCAGGATTTCCTGGTCGTAATAGACTTCCGGCCCCAGGGCGAACTTGTAGCGATAATTGATCGCTGCGCGCCCCGCCGCGTAAAGGTCATCCTGCGACTCACTGAGTTCGGTATCGATAAACTCTTCCTGCAGCCGGCTCACACCACCCTGGATGGACAGGGCCGTCTTTTCAGTCTCGAAAAACATGTAACCCAGGCCGAGACCGACCGTGGTGCCGAGATCCAGGTTGCGGGCTTCTTCCTTGTCGGCGGCGGTGTTGGCGGCGGCGAACCATTTTTCCGAGAATATCCAGCGCAGGTCGTAACCCAGGTGGTATTTTTCCAGTGAATCCACTTCCTGGTTGGACTGGCTCTGGTAGAGGGCATTCAGCAGGTGGTGGAAGTCACCGTGACGCAGGTCGATGCTGATATTTACATCCAGGTCCTCGCGCTCGCGATTGCCGTGCTCGAACACCCCGCCCGCACTGACGTTACCGTGCAGGGTGTAGGGCTGGCCGATGTAGTTGATGTACGGTTCGGCGCGGTTGATTGCCGGAAAATCCATCACCCAGCCGCTGCCACTGTCACAGTAGAGTTCCCACTGCTCGCGGCGGTGACCCGCAAGTGCACAGGGTTCATCCCGACCGGCGATCTTCAGGTCCTGGTCGGTATCCAGCGAGAGGACCTTCCCCTTCTCGATGCGGATCTCGCCGAAGGTTTCCGACTGCCAGACCACATGGTCCTGCTCCACCACCACCAGCTGGCCGTGGATGCGATCGCCGTTATCCAGCGTAAGGACGCCGGCAAACGCCGGCAGGGCGACAAGCGATAGCAAAATAGGAAAGAATACAGTCAGGCGACGAACAGCTAACAACACAGAAAACCCTGTTTTTTTATGGGGATTTAAGTCGAGATTATCCAGTGGGGAAAAAACCGCAGAATCGTGACAATGATGCCATATCCAGAATCTGCCGTGTACTGGCGGAAGTCCCCCCTGGTCGCGTGATCACCTATGGGGACCTGGCGGAGATGGCGGGCTTTCCGCGCGCGGCGCGCCTCGCAGGCCAGCTGCTGCGTCGCCTGCCGGAGGAGAGCAGCCTTCCCTGGCATCGGGTTGTGAACGCCAGCGGGCGGATTTCACTGCCGGAACCCGGCGCAGGGCAACAGCGCGAGCGGCTGGAGCGGGAGGGGGTGGTGTTTATCGGCGGCCGCCTGGACCTGGGGCAGTACCGCTGGCAGCCGTGAAGCCGGGGCCGCCAGCGCATGACCGTCCCGCCGTTACTGGCCAGTGGTGGGCTCGGCCGCCTGCTGCCGGGCGTCACGCCACCAGACGTAGGTTGCCAGCAGAATAGCCGGGATACCCAGGATTGCGGCGTATACAAAGAACTCCGCGTACCCCTGGGTATCCACAACGATGCCCGAGAAAGCGCTGATGAACTTGCCCGGCAGTGTCATCAGTGAACTGAACAGGGCGTACTGGGTGGCTGTGTACTCCTGGTTCACCAGGCTCGAGAGATAGGCGATAAACACGGTGTTCGAGATACCCGCACTGATGTTGTCGGCACTGATCACCAGCGCCAGCCACATCTTCTCCGGGCCGATCAGGGCCAGGTTGGCGAATAGCAGGTTGGTGGCCGCCACCAGCACCGCACCGAGGATCAGCGGCCGCGGGATGCCGTAATGCGCCACCAGCAGGCCTCCCAGGTAGGCTCCGGCGATTGAGAAAAAGAACCCGTAGACCTTCACGATCTGGGCGATGTCAGTCTTGCTGAAACCCAGGTCCAGGTAGAACGGGTTTGCCATCACCCCCATGGCCAGGTCGCTCACGCGATAGATGCCGATAAAGAGGAGCAGCACCAGCGCGAAGCGGCCGTTGCGCTGGAAAAACTCCAGGAATGGGCAGACCACGGCCCGCACAAACCACTCTTTGATCGGGCTGTGCCGGCCGCTGCCCATGATCCGGTCGACCCAGGTATGTTCGAACGGCTCGGCCAGGTCCTGGGCCCGGGTGTGGTCCGGCTCGGCAACCAGCAGCGTCGTGATGACACCGACGCCCATCAACGCCGCCATGGTCATATAGGAGGAGGACCAGGTGCCGATATCGGCGAGGAAAAGCGCTCCTCCCCCGGCGACCAGCAGGGCAACCCGGTAACCGAACACATAATTGGCCGCCATGGCCCCCTGCAACTCCTCCCGCACGGACTCGATCCGGTACGCATCGATCACCACATCCTGGGATGCGGCGCAGAAGGCTATAACGACGGATACCACCGCAACCTGTGTCAGCGCGAGCTGGGGATTGACCTGTGACAGGGTCAGCAATCCCAGGGCAACACCCAGCTGGGATACCACCAGCCAGCTTCGGCGCTTGCCCATCCAGCGGGTGAGGAACGGCAGTTTCAGGTGATCGATCACCGGCGCCCAGGCGAACTTGATGGAATAGGTTAGCCCCACCAGGGCAAAGAAACCGATGGTGGTCTTGCTGACACCGTAATCCGTCAGCCAGGCAGAAAGGGTGGAAAATACCAGCAGGAAAGGCAGGCCGGCAGAAAAGCCGAGGAAAAACATCGCCAGAACGCGGGGCTTGAGGTAGACCCGCAGGGCCTGTCCCCAGGAAAGTTTCTCTTCTGCCATGCCGCTGAGCTGTCCTTGTTATTCCGTGTGAGCGCAAAATCGCCGGTACAACGCCCGGCCCGGGGTAATGGCCGTCAGCGGCTCCAGGTGACCTCGAGTTCCGCCTCTGCCAGCTTGTTGGCATTGATCTGGAAACCGACCTGGGCGGGCGTTGCGTTCTCGTCGAGGGGCAACTGCTCCACACCCAGCGCATAGAGGCGGAACTGGTAGCGGTGCTTGCCATGCCCCTTGGGCGGGCAGGCACCGCCGTAGCCGGGCGCACCGTAGTCGTTACGCACCTGGATCGCTTCCGGCACCAGGCCGTTCTTCAGCTCGCCGGCACCTGCCTCCAGGCTGGTGACGTCAGCCGGGATATTGAATATCACCCAGTGCCACCAGCCACTGCCGGTGGGGGCGTCCGGGTCGTGGACCATCAGCGCGTAGCTCCTGGTGCCCTCGGGCGCGCCGCTCCAGCTCAGGGGCGGGGAAATATTATCGCCGCCACAGCCGTGGTAAACATGCGCCATGGGCATGCGCTCGCCCTGCTGCAGACTCTCCGACGAAAGGGTCAGGTCCCCCGCGGATGCCTGTCCGGCAAATACCGCCAGCAAACTGGCAGCCATCAGTTTAGCAGTAGCCAACCACCGCACCCCGGCCATCCGCAGGCTGAATCCTGGAAATCTCATGATGACTTATCTTCCTCTGCAAACAGGGACACCGCCCTTACCAGGTCCATGTTCCCGCCACTCAATACGACCACTACCTTCTTGCCGCGAAAGCGCGCGCTGTTCTCCATAATCGCGGCCAGCGGCACGGCGGCGGAGGGTTCCACCAGTTGCTTCGTCCGCGTCCACAGCAGCTGCATGGCCGCGACGATAGCGGATTCACTGGCAGTGACGATATCGCTCACGGTCCGGCGTATTACCGCAAAGTTACGCTGGCCCAGCGTGGTTCGCAAACCGTCGGCAATGGTATCTGGCGTCTGCGCGGTGATATGCACACCCGTGCGCAGGGATCGTTGCGCGTCATCCGCACCGGCGGGCTCGGCGCCCATTACCAGTATGTCCGGCGCCAGGGCAGACAGCGCAAGACCGACACCCGCCAGCAGGCCGCCCCCGCCCACCGGGGCCAGCACGATATCCGGCATGAACCCCTCTTCGCGACACTGCTGGGCAATTTCCAGCGCCACTGTGCCCTGCCCCGCTATGACGCGGCTGTCATCGAAAGGCGGCACCACATGGGCACCCGAGTCCTCGACAACTCTCTGTAATGCCGCCTCCCGGTCCGCCAGGGACGGGCCGCACAGGACTATTTCCGCCCCATAGCCGGCCACCGCCGCCCGCTTGGCGAGCGGTGCGGTGTCCGGCATGACCACGGTACAGGCCAGCCCCCGCGCCCCGGCCGCCCACGCCAGCGCGGCGCCGTGATTCCCGGAGGAATGGGTTGCCACCATGCTTGTCCCGGCCGGCAGCCGGCACAGGGCATTACTGGCGCCCCGGGCCTTGAAGGCACCGGTCTTCTGCAGGTGTTCGCATTTAAAGAAGATATTCGCATCGCAGTGACGGTCTATCTGACTACTGCCAATCAGGGGCGTGCGGTGAATCTGTTCCGCAATATCCTGGGCGGCACTGAAGACTTCCGCGCTACCGGGTAGGTCAAGATTGTGGTCGGGCATGGGAAAGACAGCTCATCCAGCGCTATGTGAACAGTGTACTGCAACCGGCACAGGCCGGAAGGTCAGCGCAGCCAACGCAACAGCCTGAGCTTTGCCGCACTGAAAGGCGCATAGCGCAGGGCCAGGTCCAGGGCATAGGCACGCTTCATCACCGCCTTGAAGTGGCTGAAGGTCCGGAAACCATGTTCCCCGTGATAGTTGCCCATGCCGCTCTGCCCTACCCCGCCAAACGGCAGTTCATGCGCAGCCATAAACATCATGCAGTCGTTCACGCAGGCATTGCCCGAACTGCAGCGGGAGAGAAACCTGTCTGCCATGGCACTGTTCGAGGTAAAGACATAGAGTGCCAGCGGCTTCTCGCGCCGGTTGACGAAGTCCTCGGCTTCACGCAAGTCATCCAGCTCGATGACGGGCAGGATGGGGCCGAAAATTTCTTCCTGCATGACCCGGGCATCAACACCGGTATCGCGCAGCAGCGTCGGCGCCACATAGCAGTTATCCAGGTCCACCTGTCCACCCCAGGCCACCTGGCCCTCGCCCAGGTAGGCAGCGAGGCGCTCTGCATGGCGCCGGTTGATAATGCGGCCGTAGTCCGGTGATTCTTGCGGTTCCGGACCGAACATCCTGGTGACCTCTGCCTCGATCGCCGGCACCAGCCGCTCGGCCGTGCCCCGCGTGCAGAGGAGATAATCAGGCGCGATACAGGTCTGTCCCGCATTGGTGAACTTGCCCCAGGCGATACGCCTCGCGGTCACCGCGATATCGGCGTCGTCGGCAACGATACAGGGGCTCTTGCCACCCAGCTCGAGGGTAACAGGGGTAAGGTGCTTGGCGGCAGCCTGCATGACAATCTTGCCCACATGGCCACCACCGGTATATAGAATGTGGTCCCAGCGCTGCTCGAGCAGTGCCGTGGTCTCGGGTACCGCTCCCTCCACGCAGGCAAAGGCATCGCTGTCCAGGTAACGCGGCAGCAATTGTGCCACCAGGGCGGACGTTGCGGGCGCGAGCTCCGACGGTTTCACCACCGCGCAGTTGCCCGCTGCGATGGCCGGCACCAGCGGCGACAGCAGCAACTGCAGGGGGTAATTCCAGGCCCCGATGATCAGTACTACCCCGAGCGGCTCGGGCTGCACGTAGCTCCGCGCCGGCTGCGCTACCAGCGGGGTCGATACACGCCGGGGCTTCACCCAGCTTTTCAGCCGCCTGAGAGCGTGGTCAATGTCCCCGCAGACAGCCGAGACTTCAGTCATGTAACTTTCCTGCGGGGCCTTGTGCAGGTCTTCACCCAGGGCCTGCAGGAAACGCGCCTCATTCTCCGTAATCATCTTGCGCAACTGGCGCAGCTGCTGGCGGCGCCAGGAAAGCTCGGCCGTGGTACCGCTGCGGAAATAGGCGCGCAATCCACCCACCAGGGCGGCGGTGCTGCGCCCGTGGTCATGACCGGCAGCACTTTCAGATGACAGTTGAGGCTCCAAGGTATTCTCTTCCATCGAAATCGATTCGCCCCTCGCTGGTATTTTTCGTTGTTGTTATCTTCCTCGCCCCGGACCGGCTGGTATCCCGGAGCTCCCGGGCAGCAATATCGAAGCCGGAGCCACCAGAGTCAAGGTCAAAACAGGAACAGAATTCCAATACGGGGACTGGTTCACCGAATCATGTTCCAGCCACATCGATCGTAAAGGTGCCGGCGCGGCCTCCTCTCAATACCCGAACAGCACCACGAGCGCCATCACGGTGACCCACAGCAGCAGCGCGCGCGACAACAGCGACTGCAGCCCTTCCAGCTGTGCACCGCAGAATCGCTGCGCCTCGCCTACCTCACCGCCGACACTGCACTGGCTGGCATCGATGCCACCAAGCGCACCCTCGAGGTAGGCTTCCAGCACTTCATCGGTATCCCGCTCGCGGCAGGTCAGGCACTGGCGCCAGGCCTGGTAGCAGCCGGCGAAATTCCCCACAATCGCAAAACTGAATCCCATAATCCGCACCGGCAGCCACTCCAGTAGCCACAGCCAGCGCGAGGCGGTGGCCTCATCGGTAGTTCCACGGGACAATTCTGCATACAGGGCGCTGAGGCGAAACAGCAACGCACCGGGAATACCCAGCACCAGGAACCAGAAAAGCACCGCAAAAAGGCGCTCGAAGGCGCAGTATGCGGCGCCGCGGAAGACCTGTTCATGCAGCTGGCGGGGGCCGCCGGGTTCCTCGTGCAGCTCGCTCAGCAACGGCGCCGCCGCAGCCTGGGCCTGCTCCAGGTCGCCCTGGTACCAGCTGCGCAGGTAATCGGAAACTATGGCGTTGAAATTGCCGCGCCCCAGGCAATAGAGCAACAGCGGCACGCCGGCCAGCAGGATCCCCAGCCACCCGAGTGCTGCCTCGGCCAGCACCATGACCAGTGCTGCCAACAGGACCGCGGGGTACACCGTGGCGGCGAGTTTCAGGCCGGCATTGCCTTGCAGGGCTGCGTGCCCCGCCATGGTCTCGCGCCAGCGCTCGAACCAGCCATCGTGGTGGACCGGCCTTCCCGAACCCCAGACCTGGACCAGTGCCAGCGTGATTAACACTATGATCAGTGCCATACGATATTCTCAGCAGAAGCTCTCCAGGCTCACAGAATAACGCCTGGCGCCGCCGGAAAAAACCTCCCGGGCGTCGTTCTTCTGGGGACGGTCAGGACGAGGAACGCTGGGCCGCGACCTCACGTAGGTAGCGCTGCCAGTCAAACCCGGGGCCGGGGTCGAGCTTGCGCACGGGGGCAATATCGGAGTGCCCGGTGATCCGGTCAGTGGTGATCAGGGGGTAAGCAGCCATGATTGCCGCAGTGACCCCGGCGAGCGCGTGATACTGGGCATCGGTGTAGGTGTCGGTATCCAGGCCCTCGAGCTCGATACCGATGGAGAAATCGTTGCAGCCCTCACGGCCACAGAACTCAGACTGGCCCGCGTGCCACGCGCGGCGATCGAATGGGACATACTGGGTCACCACCCCCGCACGATCGACCAGCAGGTGGGCGGACACCCGCAACTCGCCGATTTCCTCGAAATAAGGGTGGGCAGAGGTATCCAGCTTTCCCTGGAAGAAGTCATCGATCCAGGGGCCGCCATACTGGCCTGGTGGCAAGCTGATACAGTGGATTACCAGCAGGTCCACCTCCGTACCGGCCGGGCGGTCGTTGCAGTGGGGGCTCGGCACCTTGCGCGCACCGGTGAGCCAACCGGATTCAACCTGGTATTCCACAGTCAGACCTCCTTTCTCCCGCGGCAATCGTCTGCCAGCATTCTATGGAGCCGCTGGTGATATTGCCACGCCGGTCTGCACCTTTCGCCGAAAACAGGTCAGCTGTGTGCCTCGGCCATGGAATCGCTCACCTCGACTTCCAGCTTGGTCTCGCCGATGTTGCCCACCACGTAGCGCAGCGCGCGCTCGAACAGGGGGCCCTGCTCCAGGGGCTTGAGAAGCCCCGCGCGCAGCGCGTGAGCCAGTTCCAGGCGGGAGTAGACCGCCACCCGCGCCCCACTGCGATTGACGAACATGAACTGGTCGAGATCGCGGATAATTGCCGCCAGCCGGCAGCGAGAGGCCGCAGAGTCCTTTTTCTCCAGCATGAACCAGCTGTCCTTGAGGTGATAGGTCTGGCGCCAGTATTCATCGGTGTCAGCCAGCGCCGGTAAAGAGGGACGCGCCGTCGAGACGGCTTCCCGGGACAACCGCTCCAGCTCCTCCGGGGCCGGCAGGTCGGTCTCGCTGTCCACCAGCTCGACATCTGCAGAGCCCTCAGCGAGTGCAGAGCCCTCAGCGAGTGCAGAGTCCCCAGCGAGAGGCTCGGCTTCCCCACCATCAGCAGCCTGGTCAATCACCGTGCTATCGCTATCTCCGGCATCTCCGGACAGGTGGGACTCGGGGATCTTCATCACGCTGTCGGCCTCGCGCAGCAATTCCTGCACCAGGCGCTCGCGCGTGCGGCGCTCGCGTTCGGATTCCACCCGGTCAGCCAGCTTCTGGCGCTCGGCGTGGAAGGCGTCCAGGGCCTGCAGCAGGCGGGCCAGCTCGGATTTGTTGATACTGAGGGACAGTGCGCCCTCTTCCAGTCGCCTGCGCAGGCCCGGCAGCAGCTGCTGCATCTTGAAAGCGCTCTCCGGCATCGGAGCCACCGCGCTCCACACCAGGTCCCGGGCAGTCAGTACACTCCTGCGCCAGCCTTCGCTCTCGGTGCCGTCTTTCAGGCAGGCGCGGAACAGGACATTGTTCCAGACGCGGTTCAGCCAGAGGTGGACAATGCGTGGCAACTGGCGCTCGGCCGTCAGGGCTTCGAATACCGCCGCCACCCTGGCCTTGGCCGCTTCGATGCGCGCCTTGCCCTGCACCTCATCCAGGGTGCGTTTCTCCATTATCTTGGCGCGCAGGCGCTCGCGGCTGACAAAGGTTTCAAAGTCCTGCAGCAGCTCATCGAACAGCCCCTCGTCGCTGTCGAAGTCACGCAACACCCGCTCGACCACACGGCAGATCTCCAGGTAGAAGCGGTCGTGCTTGTAGTTTTTGCCAGCCTGCCAGCCGATCGCCGCGTCGGCCAGCGCGTTGAACAGGCGACGGGCGGGATGCCCGCCCTTGCTGAAAAAGGCCTTGTCTGCCACAGCCAGTTTCAGTAACGGCAACTGCAACCGGACCAGCTGTACCTTGATTGGCTCCGCCAGGTTGCGGTCCTCCAGCATGAAGGAGAACAGCATATCCACCATGCGGATGACTTCGATATCGAGCTCTTCCAGAGATGCCGCGCGCTTCTCCTGTACCAGCCGCTGCTGCAACAGGGTGTTGACGTCCACTATCTGGCCGATACTGGAATCCTGCAGGGGCACACTCACCTGAAGTTCACCCAGGTGCTGCAACAGGTCCGGGGTGGCCATGGCGGCGACACCCGGTGCGGCCGGCACCAGGCCATAGCCGCCGCTATCGCCGCTATTCGCGGACCCTGCTGCGTGCCCTGGGGCTACACCAGCTCCGGCGGCCGGGGGGTAACCGGATCCCGCAGCACCTGGCCCGGCGGCCGGGGCATAACCGGTCCCGGCAGCGCCGGGGCCGGCAGCCGGGGGGTAACCGGGTGCCGAAGCGCCGGGGCCGGCGCCTGCTGCCGCGATCCCGGCACCCGTGCCGGGAGAAGGTATCCCCCCCGAGGTCGAGCGGGATTCCGCGGGCGCCCCGGGAGGGGGCGGGGGCACGGCACTCCCAGCGGGACGAGGGGGCCGGGACCTTGCGGCACGCGCCAGTAGCGGATCCTTCAGGTCAGGCAGCACGCCGTTCTCGACCAGCAGCTGGTTACAATTGCGGTACAGGGCGTCCAGCCTGCTGGCGAGCAGTTTTTCAAACTTCTTCAGGATGATGAGCCGCGCACGCAGGTGGATGTTCAGGGGCTTCAGTGCCCTGTGCAGCGCTCGGCAGATGGCCGCGGGCGACAGCGGCATATTGTCATCGTAAATCTTTACCGGCATCAGCGTGTCGAGGCGCAGGGCGAGTTCGGCGATCGGACTGGCGAAATCCCGCTTTCCCGCCGCGATGATGCTTTTCAGTGCGACCTGCTGCTCGAGTTCCTCGTCCTGGACCAGCGACAGCCCGGGCTCCGCTCGCTCGCCCTCGTCGGCGAACCCCCCGTCCCTCTCCGCGTGTGCAGGCACTTCCGCAAACCCTTTACCAACGAGGCTGACAAACTGGTCGGTCAGGCGGTGGCGCTCGAGACGCAGGCTACGCAGAGCCTGGAAGATGCCGTCCTGCTCATCCTGCCGGTGTACCTTCTCGGCGGTTTCAAACAGGCTGTCATCCACCTCGGCGAAAACTTCCTTCATCCGCGCAAATAGCCAGCTACTCGCGGTGTCGCGAACAGCGGTAACCTGTCGGGGAAGCTTGGGGGGCGGGGCGAAGTCGGTATCGCGATGCTGGCTCTTGTCAGTAAAACTTACTACGCGGGGAAATTCGTCTGTGCTCATTGGGGCCTCAAAATCGTCATCCTGACGCGGGCAGAGTCCGTTTATCCTAACGGCCCGGCCGTGCCGGGCCTGAACTGCCCACTTCTCTGCGCAGCAGAACAGGGGTGTTCAACCGCATCGAGAACGCAAACCCGGTCACCACAACAATGTGACGGAGGTAGCATTTTTAATGGTATTCGAAGAAGTTTGAAATATCCGCGACTCGCATGCCTTTGGCAAGAGCGCCAATGCAGTTTTACGCGGATTTAATCGATTTTTTTCCACAAGAAAGAGTTAAGACACGAAAGTCAGGACTACTTGGTACGCTCACGACTAGCTCGGTGAATTTATAGACAGCGTTCTGTTTACCAGTGAGGCGCGTCTTGAAGAAAGAACTGGAAAAATCGGGGGAGGATATCGGAACGACAATTTGAGCAGCAAGCAACCCTTTCGCCAGCCTGTGACGAGCGGGTACAGGCGCGACTACAGCTTCTCTTCCCGCCAGTACCGGCTTCTGCCGATCACTGATTGCAGGGCCCGCTCGAACAGCATGCCGTCATCCAGCGGCAGTAGCTGGCCGCTGCGCAGCGCATGCGCGAGTTCCAGGCGGGAGAATTGCGCCACCTTCGCGCCGTTGCGATTGACGAAGATAAACTGCTCGATGTCCCTGATTACTGCCGCAAGCCGACAGCGGAAGCCTTCGTGGTCACTCCGTCGCAGCTCGAACCAGCTGCCCTGCCCCAGCCGGAAAGTTTGCTGCCAGTGAGGATCGTCCTCGGCCAGGGGTGCCAGCCCGCCTTCCCCGGCGGGCTCCCCGGCTGGCCCCGCCTGTTCGGCAGCCTGCTCCAGCTCCTCGACCGCCGGGAACTCCTGTTCCGGATCGCCGCCATTGCCTGATGGTGTTTCGCGCTGTGCCGGCACCTGCCCGGTAGCGGCGCGGGCGCTGTCGAAGCGCTGCCGGTACACTTCCTTCAGCCCGCCGAACAAGTGCCGCGCATCAATATGCGCAAGCGACACGGCGCGCGCACTTTCCCGCAGGCGGGCCTGCAGGGAGGGCAGCAGGGCCTGCAGCTGGCGCGCGTACGCGGGCATGGGGGCCTCGACGCTCCACACCAGGTCGCGAACTGCCCGCACCTCACTGCTCCAGGCTTCACTGTCAGGGCCGGATTTTACGCAGGTAAGAAACAGCGACTGTCGCCAGACCTTTTCCAGCCACTCATTCACCACGGGCGGTAGGTCGCGGCCGGACGTCAGGGCCTCGAGTACCGCAGAGACCCGTACTCGGGCAGCCTCGGCCCGCGCCCGGCTGTCCGCCTCATCGACAATCCGTTTCTCAAGTAACTCTGCCCGCGTGCGCTGCCTGCTGACCTGTTCGCGAAAGTGCGAGAGGAGTTCCTCGAACAGGCCCACGTCCTGGTTAAACTCAGCCTGTACGCGCTCCACCACTGCCTGCATTTCCCGGTAGAGGGGATCCCGGTCGTACGCTTCCGGCGGTTGCCAGCCGGTCGCGGCATCGGCCAGTTCGTTCAGCAGTTTGCGTGCCGGGTGTCCCCCCTTGCTGAAGAAGGACTTGTCGGCAATGGCAACCCTCAATAGCGGCAGCTGCAGACGCCCCAGCAGGGCCTTTGCCGGTTGGGCCAGGTTGCGATCCTCAACAATAAAGGAGAACAGCATTTCCACCAGCTTGATGACTTCGCCATCGGCCCGGTCGAGGGAGGCTGCCTGGTTCCTCTGCACAAGGTAATGCTGAAGCAGGTTCCCCACGTCCAGTGGCTTCAGCCCGCTGGCGCTTTCGGCCGGCACCTGGTCCTGCAGCGCCCCCAGGTGCGCGAGCAAGTCCCCGGTGGCCAGTGGCACAGCTCCTGCCCCGAAAGGCACTAGGCCCACAACACCCTGCGCCCCTGCACCACCGGCGGGGGCAGGGCCCTCCACCACGGATTGCGGCTCCCGGGGGGGCGTGGCGTCGCCCCGCCGTGGCCCCTGCTTCACCTTTCCCTGCGGCCGCAAATCCGGCAGGATCCCGTGCTCGACCAGCAGCCGGTTGGCCACCTCGTAGACCTTGCCGAGTTGCTGTATCACCTCTTGCTCAAACTTCTTCAACAGCGTCAGCCGGGCACGGATATGGATGTCGAGCGGCCACGCAGCAGCGACGAACGCATCGCATAACACGCCCGGCCCCAGGGGCAGGTTCTTTTCGTACACCTTATTCCGGTAAAGGCTGCCCAGGCGCAGGCAGAGCTCGGAGAGGGGTTGGGAGTAATCACGCCGGGCATTGGCGACCATGGTATCCACGGCGACCATCTGCTCCAGCTCATCATTCTGCACCAGGGACAGGCTACCGCCGGATTCCCGGTCGGTTTTGGGCGGGGCTATCTCCTTCAGCTCAAATGCGTTCTGGAGGTAACCGGAAAAGCGCGCAGAGATATTGCGCCGCTCCACCCGTAACAGGCGCAACGCCTGGAAGAGGCCATCCTGTTCCGCCTGTCCATGTGCGCGCTCAGCCATGGCAAACAGGGAATCATCCGTTCGCGCGTACATCCGCTTCAGTTGCTCGTGCAACTGCCCACTCACCTGCTGCTGGAGAGCATCGAGGATCATCACCGAGGGACTGCCCGCCGGTGCCCGGCGGTCTTCACTCGAGTCCGATAACCTCTTCCCGATAGCAACAACCTTATCCGGGTTTTCCATTAACACTACCCTGCCGGCCTCGCAAAGTCCCCACTGCCCCCTGGACAGCCGGACCAGCACCATCCGGTGCAACCACTCCCTAGCAATACTATTGGCTGGTGCCCAACCCGCCGGAACGGACAGAAAACCTCTAAACCAATACGACCAGTGGCTAGTTTACCGGCCCCGTGATCGATGAAAACGACCTCAGGCCTGCAATTGCGAATTCAGTCACAGTTGCCACAAATTATTTTGCACCGCAACGCCGCCCGGGTAGGGCCGCCAAATCCCCGCCCATTTGTTAAACTTGCGCCATCGCAACAGAGGTCCCGCTTTATGCACCCGAAAGACTCGGACATACCCAACCTGATGGATGACTTGCGGCAACTGGTGGTTTTCGCGCTGCGGGAGGACATCGGTGAGGGTGATATCACTGCCCAGCTGATCCCGCCCGGCCGCTTGGCCCGTGCCCGGGTCATCACCCGCGAGGACTGCACACTGGCGGGACGCGCCTGGGTCGAGGAGGTATTCAGGCAGATCGATCCCACGCTCAAGCTCAAATGGCAATACCAGGACAGCGAGCGCGTGGCCGCTGACTCCGTCATTTTCGAGCTGGAGGGCAACGCCCGCAGTATCTTGACCGGAGAGCGCACGGCCCTGAACTTTTTGCAGACACTGTCCGGCACCGCCACCACGGCCGCGCACTTTGCCAGGCTGGCCGCGGGAACCACGGTAAAAATACTCGACACGCGCAAGACCATTCCCGGCCTGCGCAGCGCGCAGAAATACGCGGTCCTTTGCGGGGGCTGCCACAACCACCGCATCGGCCTGTACGATGCCTTCCTGATCAAGGAGAACCACATCGCCGCCGCCGGGGGAATCGACCGCGCTGTTGCACAGGCCCACCAGATCAAGCCCGGTGCGCTGGTGGAGGTGGAAGTGGAGAACCTGGAGGAACTGCAGCAGGCGCTGGAAAGCGGCGCCGATGTGATCATGCTGGACGAATTTTCGGAAGAGGACACCCGCGTCGCCATCGCCATGGCGAGGGGCAAGGCGAAGATCGAAATCTCCGGCAGCGTCGACAGCGAGAGGCTCGAGCAGCTGGCCGGCCTGGATGTCGACTATATCTCGTCTGGCAGCCTGACCAAGCACCTGCGCGCAGTGGACCTCTCCCTGCGAATTGATATCGACAGTTCCCCGACGGGCGGCTGAAGCCGCTCTCCCCGGCGGAAGTGTGCCGCCGGGAGAGCAAGGGTTGCCCGCGCCCTCCCGGCAATGCTTACTTCAGCCGGTCGCGGGCGTGCTTCACTGATCTCTCAAGCTCATCCCAGGCCCGCTCGACCCCACCCTTGACCTCGTCCCAGGCCGAGCCGCTCTTGCTTTTCATGTCCTCGAGCCGGTCGCGAAGGTCGTCGCGCCTGGAGCGGGCATCGTCCAGCTGCTCGCGATACTCCTTCTTGGCGTCGGCCTCCGCCCCTTCTGCCTTGGCCTCGAGCTCCTCGATCTTCGCATTCCATTCCTTCAATTTCGCTTCAACCTTCTGCTCGTAAGCTGATTTTTCGTCATCCTTGCTCATGGTGTTCCCCATTGGTTTCACTGGTATCCCTGAGTGTAAGCCGTGGTCGAGCGACCGTGGGCAAGATATGACACCCCGCAGCAGAGAATGCCGCCGCAAATTGGCGCGATCTAAACCGCGGGCAGAAGCACAGCCCGGCCTCAATTTGCCTAGTATTGGGGATGGCCGCAGCGCGATGCTGCTGGCTTCCTGATAACAGACCCTCGAGGAGAAAGACGCGTGAACCAGTGTGAAACCTGCGGCAATGAATACGACAAGACCATGAAAATCACTATTGGCAGCGAAGACCACACCTTCGACAGTTTCGAGTGCGCCATTCAGGCCCTGGCGCCCCGCTGCGCACAGTGCAGTTGCCGGATCCTGGGCCACGGTATGGAAGCGGGTGGGGATTTCTTCTGCTGCGCGCACTGCGCCACCAAGGCGGGGCATTCGGAGATCGTCGACCGGGCCTGACCAGCCAGGTCGCGCTCAGTGATGGTGGTGGTGACTGTCGGCCGCCTCTGCCGCCGGCTCCTGTCCCGGCGTGGAAGCATGGGAACCGTGGCCACTGTGGGACAGCCCGCCCCAGAGGGTCCAGAGGCCAAACAGCAATATCACGGCCGCGAACACAACCCGCACTGACGAGCGCTGTACCAGCCCGCGTACCTGCGCCGCGGCAGCGCCGCTGGCAATCACTGCAGGTACAGTACCCAGCCCGAAGGCCAGCATGGCGAGCGCCGCGCGCAGGGCGCTGCCCTGGGCGAGGGCGAAAGTGAGCGCACTGTAGACCAGCCCGCAGGGCAGCCAGCCCCACAGCGAACCCAGCGCGACCGCCTGCGGGGTGGAACGCACCGGCAGCAGGCGCGCCGACAGCGGCTGGACATGGCGCCACAGCCGCGCGCCGCCCCGTTCCAGCCACACCAGGCCCCGCCACCAGCCGGCGACATAGAGTGCCATGGCAATCAGCATCAGGCCGGCGAAGACACGCAGGGGTCCCAGTGCCGGCAAGGCAACCGCGCCCACCGCGCCCACCAGCGCCCCCATAAGGGAGTAGCTGGCCAGGCGGCCGGCAGAATATCCCACCAGCCGGCCCCAGGCTGGCTGGCCATCGGGCACAGCCACACCCAGCGCACCGGCAATGCCACCGCACATGCCTATGCAGTGACTGCTGCCGAGGAACCCGATCGCCAGCGCCGCGGCCAGGAAACCCCACTCACCGGTCAACGTGGTGCTCCTCCCCGTCGGGCTGATCGCGGGGCGGGGCCCGCAGCGGATCGAGCGGGTCATCCTCATCAAACAGAATGCGCCGCCCCTCGGTTTCCAGGTCGTCATACTGCCCGCTGTTGACGGCCCAGAAATACAGTTTCACCGCCGTCGCGACGAAGATGATGGCTATCGGAATCAGGAAATACAGGCTCTCCATGGTGTTACCTCGCGCTTTGTGCCACGGCCAGGGACTGCCCCTTGTCCAGCGTCGGCGCCGGACGCCAGCCGGAAAGGCGCAGGGCATTGAGCACCACGACCAGCGAGCTCGCCGACATGCCCAGCGCCGCCAGCCACGGCGGCACCAGCCCGCAGACGGCCAGCGGAAGTGCCAGCGCATTGTATCCCAGGGCCCAGCCCAGGTTCTGGCGCACTATGCGACGACACCGCAGGGCCAGCGCCAGTGCCTGCGGCAGCACCTGCAGGTCACCGTGCAAAAGGATGGCATCCGCCCGTGACCGCGCCAGGTCGGCGGCCGACATCAGGGCCACCGACGCATCGGCGCCGGAAAGCACCGGCACGTCGTTCAGCCCGTCCCCCACCATCAGCACCCGCTCGCCGCGATGCTGCAGTTCGTGAATGCGGTCCAGCTTCTCCTCCGGCGCGGTCCCGGCACGGAACTCGCCGATGCCCGCGGCGGCTGCCACACGTGCCACTTCCGCCGACTGGTCTCCGCTCAGCAATTCCACTTCCAGCCCGAGCTTAGAGAGTGACTCTATGGCCGGGACCGCCGAGGCCCGCAGCCGGTCGCCCACAGCGATCCAGGCAAGCGCCCCGCTGTCATCGCCGAGCAGGAGCCACTGGCCCTCGCCTTCCGGCAACGCCAGCCCCGGCCAGACAAAATCTGCCCGACCGAGTCGCAGGTGCTGTCCGTCGACCCTTCCCTCCAGGCCGCGCCCGGTGTGGATCCTGACGTCCGAGGCTACAGCGGTGCCCCGCCAGGCCCGGAACGCGCGGGCCAGCGGGTGATTGCTGTGGGACTCCAGGGCCGCGGCCGCCGCCCGGACCCGCTGCCCGTCCCACCCATCGCGCAGGCAGTCAATCTCCAGCACGCGGGGCTCCCCACGCGTCAGGGTACCGGTCTTGTCGAACACCACCCGGCTGATACGCGGCAGTGTTTCCAGCAGGTTACCGCCCGCCACCAGCAGCCCCAGCTGCTGCAGCCGCAGTGTCGCCGCTGCCAGTGCCGCCGGCGTGGCCAGGGAAAGAGCGCACGGACAGGTGACCACCAGTACTGATAGCGCGATCCAGAAGGCCCGCGCCGGGTCCACCTGCCACCAGAACAGGAAGGCGCCGCCCGCAGCCAGCAAAACCGTGGCCACAAACCAGCCGGCAACCCGGTCCGCCAATGCCACCTGGCGCGGCTTTTCCAGTTGTGCCCGCTCCACCAGTCGCTCGATGGCAGAGAGGCGGGTGGACTCACCGGCGGCGGTGACCTGCACTCTCAATGAAGAGTCGCCGTTGACACTACCGGCGAAGACCCGGCTGCCCGCAGTTTTCTGCTGCAGAGCCGACTCACCGCTGAGCAGGGATTCGTCCACGCCGCTGCTACCCTCGAGGACTTCCCCGTCTGCGGGAATGGTGTCCCCCGGGCGAAGCAGGATCACGTCGGCCGGCTGCAGCGCAGCCACCGGCACCTGCTGTTCCGCGCCGCCAGTGAGCCTGGTGGCGGTAATGGGCAATAGCTGGGCCAGGCCGCCGCTGGCGAGGCCGGCACGGTGGCGGGCCCGCATCTCGATAGTGCGGCCGAGCAGCAGGAAGAAGGTGAACATGGAAATGGATTCGAAATACACCTCGCCGGTGTCGAATACCGTGGCATAGAAGCTGGCCAGATAGGCGAGGCCGATCGCCAGCGACACCGGCACATCCATGCTCAGGTGCCGGTTGCGCAGGCTGCGCCAGGCACCATGGAAAAACGGCTGGGCGGCAAACAGGACTACCGGGGTTGCGACCAGCAGTGACACCCAGCGGAAATAACGCTCCATATCCGCCTCGATGCCAGTGCTGGCACCGAAGTAGAGCGCGATCGCAAACATCATCACCTGCATGGTGCCGAGGCCCGCGATCCCCAACCGGCGCAGGGCCGTGCGCTGTTCGCGCTGGAGCAGCTGCTCGCTGCCGGCTGCGGTGGCCGGCGCCGGCCGGTAACCGATCTCCGCGAGGGCGGCGAAGATCACCGCCGGCGTCACCTGTTGCGGGTCAAACACCACCTGCGCGCGGTGGCTGCTGGCATTGACGGAGACCTTCTCCACCCCGGGCAGCCCCCCCAGGTGCTGCTCGATCAGCCACACACACGCGGCACAGGTAATCCCGCCGACCAGCATGCTGGCGATGCGCCGGTCTCCGTCCCAGTCGCGCACAAACTCGCGCTGGACCTCCGGCAGGTCATAGGCCACCCAGCGATCCGACGGCGGCGCCGGCTCCGGGCGCTCACTGCTGGCATCCCGATAGCGGTAGAAGTTTTCCAGGCCACCGGCAGCGATGGCCCCGGCCACTGCCTCGCAGCCGGGGCAGCACATGGGCTGCGCGGTGCCATTGACCACCACCGAGTAGCGGCTGCCGGCGGGCACCGGAAGGCCGCAGTGAAAACAGGATTTTTCCGTCATCAGCGGGAGGGGTTGAGGGGCACGGCATCCCCCAGCTCAAAGTTGATTTCGCCCTTGAGGCGCCACTCGGCATCCAGGTGGCGCTCGGGGTCTGTCTCCGGCATCAGCCGCAGGTACCAGCGGTATTCAAGTTCCTCCGGAAGGCTACCCTGGTAGCGCCCCGGCCCGACGGCCTCAAGCAGCACATGCCGGTCCAGGTCGGCCTCCACCGGGTGGCTCAGGGTGAGCAGCAGCTGCTGTGGGTAATCTGCCAGGTCGCCGTTCAACTCGAGTGTCACCAGCTGCTCGGCACTGCGGAATTTCAGCAGCCCCGCAAGGCCAAGCTCTTCAGCACGGCGATCCTGCTCCTCGCTGAAGTGATACATGCGGCTGTCTTTATAGTAAGTGTCACTGACGGTGTCGTCCGCAAAGCGCACCGCGATGGAAACAAAGATCGCCGAGGCAATCACAACCAGGATCAGGGGCGCCAGCACCATCCAGGCCCAGGCTTCGCGGTACCAGGGCCGGGACGGGGATTTGGGGGAATGTTCAGTCACGTTTTCACTCACTTTGAATCAGGAAATACTGCCGGTCTTCCCGACCTCGGCGCCACAGCGCGTGCAGCCTACTGCTTTGGCCCGATAAAGACCGTGCGGTGCCTGTCCATCAGCTCGGGCTTGTCCACCGCCTGCACAATGATCGAGATACTGTGCTTGGTCTGCTTGACCTGCTCCTTGGGCACGCTTACGCGGATGGGCACGGAGTAGATTTCCCCTTCCTGCAGGTAGATCTCCCGCGGCCTCCGCAGGGCGTAATCGTACCCTTCCTCGCCTTCTACGCGAATGGTGAATTCGTGACCGGCGCGGTCCATGTTATTGATCTTGACGGTGTAGACGTTCTGGATATCGCCCCGGTACTCCCGGTACATGCGGGCGCCCCGGTCGCGCAGGACCTCTGCCTCGATGGGGCTGCGGGTCACCACCTGCTGGGTAAAGAGGCCGGTCATCGCCAGCAGGATGAAGGCGTAACCGAACAGCCGCGGCCGCAGGTAATTGGTCTTGCCGGTCTCCAGCTCATCCTCGGAGGTAAAGCGGATCAGGCCGCGCGGGTAGCCCATCTTGTCCATCACACTGTTGCAGGCGTCCACGCACAGGCCACAGTTGATGCACTCGTATTGCATGCCGTCGCGGATATCGATGTCCACCGGGCAAACCTGCACGCACCAGTAGCAGTCGATACAGTCACCCATGCCCTCGGCCTTGTAGTCGATCCCCTTCTTGCGCGGGCCGCGTACCTCGCCCCGTTCGGCATCGTAGTGGACCGCCAGGGTGTCCTTGTCATACATCACCGACTGGAAGCGGGCGTAGGGGCACATGTACTTGCACACCTGCTCGCGCATGAAGCCCGCATTGAAATAGGTGGCCAGGGTGAAGAAGGCGGTCCAGAACACCCCCTGCGGGTGTGCGTCGAAGGTGGCCAGGTCCAGTACCAGGTCACGGATGCCGTAGAAGTAACCCACGAAGGCCAGCGCCGTGGCAAGGGAAATAAGCAGCCAGATCGCATGGGTGCCGCCCTTGCGCAGTACCTTCTCGGCACTCCAGGGCGCAGCGTCCAGTTTCATGCGCTTGCTGCGGTCACCCTGGCAGACCCGCTCGCCCCACATGAACATCATGGTCCACACCGTCTGCGGACAGGTGAAACCGCACCAGACCCGGCCCAGCCAGGTTGTCACCGCAAACAGCGCAAACGCGGCGATGATCAGCAGCCACGCCAGCAGGAAGCCATCCTGGGGCCCGAAGGTGCTCCAGAGGATATGGAACTTGCGCTCGGGCAGGTCGAAGTGGATGGCCTGGCGCCCCTCGATATTCAGCCACGGGATGAAGAAGAAGGCGGCCAGCAACGGCAGGCCGGTGTACTTGCGCACGCGGGTGAAGAAACCGCGGATATGGCGGGTGTAAACCTTGTCGTCGGACTCGTAGAGCATGCGGTAACGGACTTCGCCCTCACCTTCCTGCTCTTCCCTGGTCGGTATCAGATCGCTCACGGAACCTCACTTATACCCGGTCGCCGGGGCGAACAGGCACTCTGGTTTGGTGACAAACAATGAGGCTTTTCTTTTTCGTCCCTGTGGCGCCCGAGTCCTGAAGGCCCCGCCAGGGCGGGGCCGGATAGAAATGGATGAATGTTACTGGGCCGTTTCCTGCTGGCGCGACAGGCTGTAGACGTAGGCCGCTACCAGGCGGATCTTGTCCTCGCGCAGCTTGTCCTTCTGCGCCGGCATCACGTTACTGCGACCGCCGCGGACGGTGTGCTGGATCTGCTCACGGCTGCTGCCGTAGAGCCAGATATTGTCGGTCAGGTTGGGCGCGCCGATGGCCTGGTTGCCCTTGCCATCCATACCGTGGCAGGCCATGCACACGGTGCCGAACACCTGCTTGCCCTGGGTGGCCATGTCCGCATTGTGCTCAAGGCCGTTCATGGCAAGCACGTATTCGGTCACGTTCTTGACCCCGTCCTCGCCGATAATCGGCCCCTGGGCGGGCATCATGCCCTGGCGCCCCTTGTGCAGGGTCTCCAGGATGGCCTCCGGGGTGCCGCCATAGAGCCAGGCATCGTCGGTCAGGTTGGGGAAACCGTAGTTGCCGCCACCGTCAGCACCGTGGCAGACAGAGCAGTTGTTGGCAAAGATCCGTGCACCCATCTTCAGGGCATCGCGGTTGTCAGCGATCTGCTCGATGGGCATTTCGACGTACTTGCCGAAGGACTCGTCGAATTTCTCGCGCGCCTTTTCCTGGCTCGCTTCCAGCTCACCGACGGAACTCCAGCCGACCACACCCTTGAAGTTACCCATGCCCGGGTAGACCACCAGGTACAGGGCGGAGAACACCAGCGTGCCCACAAACAGCAGGAACCACCAGCGCGGCAGCGGGTTGTCGTACTCCTCGATGCCGTCGTACACGTGGCCGGTGGTCTGGTTGCCCGGCTCCTGCTGGTCGTCAACCGCCACCTTGCGGTTGGCAAACAGTACCCAGATCACCAGTGCCAGGTTGGCGAGAGTGAGCACAATTACCCAAATACTCCAGAAGGTACTCATTTTTCGTCCTGCCCCTTGTTCTTGTCCGCGGGAGGCGTGGCCGGATCGTGCCGGTCCCCTGCCGCCGAATTCTCTTCAGTGTCTTGTTCATCTGCCGCCTCGGCCGAGCGCCGGGACAGCTCTTCGTCAGCGAACGGTAACTTGGCGTCCTCCTCGAAGCGCTTGCGGCGCTTCGGGGAGAAGGCCCACCAGCAGACAGCCAGGAAGGCCACTGCGCCGAGGACCACGGCAATCTGACGCAAAATATCCATAGCCAATACCGCCTCTGTTAACGCTTCTGCTGTACCAGCACCCCGAGTTGCTGCAGGTAAGCCACCAGCGCGTCGATTTCCTTCACGCGGCCGCCAACAAAGGGCTCGCTCGCCTTGGCAATAGCCTCGTCGGTGTAGGGCACGCCGACAGCGCGCATGGCCCGCATCTTGTCCGCGGTGTGCTCTCCGGTCACGACGTTGTCGAACAGCCAGGGGAAGGCCGGCATGTTGGATTCCGGAACTACGTTGCGCGGGTTATACAGGTGCGCGCGGTGCCACTCGTCGGAGTAGCGGCCGCCCACGCGGGCCAGGTCCGGCCCGGTGCGCTTGGAGCCCCACAGGAAGGGGTGCTCGTATACGGACTCCTGCGCCATGGAGTAGTGGCCGTAGCGCTCCACCTCGGCGCGCAGCGGGCGCACCATCTGGGTGTGGCACACATGGCAGCCTTCACGGATATAAATATCGCGCCCTTCCAGTACTACCGGATCCCAGGGCTCGAGGCCCTCGATCGGCTCATTGTTGGCCTTGATAAAGAACTGCGGGACGATCTCCACCAGGGCGCCAAAGCTGATGGCGACAACAATGAAGACAACCATCAGACCGATGTTTTTTTCTACGATGTCATGGTTTTTCACGATCTGACCTCCTTAAGCTGTCTGCGCATGCGGCACGATGTTGTCTTCGCTGGCGGCGTTCTCTTTCTCTGTCACCGTGCGGAAGACGTTGTAGGCCATCAACAGCATGCCGAACAGGAAGAAGGCACCGCCGATAAAGCGGACGATGTAGCCCGGGTAGCTGGCGATCACGCTTTCGACGAAGCTGTAGGTCAGGGTGCCGTCGGCATTGAAGGCGCGCCACATCAGGCCCTGGGTAATGCCGTTCACCCACATGGCGGCGATGTACAGCACGGTGCCCACAGTAGCCAGCCAGAAGTGTGCATTGATGAGCTTCACGCTGTACATCTGCTTGCGGCCGAACAGCACCGGCACCAGGTGGTACAGGGCACCGATGGAAATCATGGCCACCCAGCCCAGCGCGCCGGAGTGCACGTGGCCCACGGTCCAGTCAGTGTTGTGGGACAGGGCATTCACCGTCTTGATGGACATCATCGGCCCCTCGAAGGTGGACATGCCATAGAAGGACAGGGAAACCACCAGGAAGCGCAGGGTCGGGTCAGTGCGGAGTTTGTGCCAGGCGCCGGACAGGGTCATGATGCCGTTGATCATGCCGCCCCAGGAGGGGGCCAGCAGGATCACGGACATGATCATCGCGAGGCTCTGGGTCCAGTCGGGCAGCGCCGAGTAGTGCAGGTGATGGCCACCGGCCCAGACGTAGATCGAGATCAGCGCCCAGAAGTGCACGATGGACAGCTGGTAGGAATACACCGGGCGGCCCGCCTGCTTCGGCACGAAGTAGTACATGATGCCGAGGAAGGCCGCGGTCAGGAAGAAGCCCACCGCGTTGTGGCCATACCACCACTGGATCATGGCGTCAGTGGTACCGGCAAACAGTGAGTAGGACTTGAACGGGTAGACCGGGATCGCCAGGTTGTTGACGATATGCAGGAAGGCAATGGTGATGATGTAGGCGCCGAAGAACCAGTTGGCCACGTAGATGTGGCTGGTGCGGCGCTTGGCAATGGTACCGAAGAACACCAGGGCGTAGGCCACCCAGATCAGCGCGATCAGGATATCGATCGGCCACTCGAGTTCTGCATATTCCTTGGAGGAAGTCAGGCCCATCGGCAGGGTGATGGCGGCGGCGACAATGACGACCTGCCAGCCCCAGAAGGTGAACGGCACCAGCCAGCCGCCCCACAGTGGGGTCTGGCAGGTGCGCTGCACCACGTAATAGGAGGTAGCGAACAGCACGCTGCCGCCGAAGGCAAAGATCACCGCGTTGGTGTGCAGCGGACGCAGGCGCCCGAAGTGGGTGAACGGCTGGAACAGGTCGTTCAGTGCCGGCCACGCCAGCTGGGCGGCGATGAGCACGCCCACACCCATCCCAACGATACCCCAGACCACCGACATGATGGTGAACTGGCGTACGATCTTGTAGTCATAGGCTGGCACGGGGCCAGTCTTTACCACGCTTGTCGTCATTGTGTTACTTCCATTGCTTTATTGAATACAGTTCCAACAAGCGAGCGCAGGCCCGCCCTCGGTCTCGTGGCCCAGTCCCTTCACGATAGACAGAGCCCGCCAGCAAACGATGATTTAAACGCATCATTCGCCCGGTAAAAATGATTTAAATCAAGTCGCGCCCTTTGCCGGCCGCAATTCGCAACCGCAGGGCGTTGAGCTTGATGAAGCCCTCGGCGTCTTTCTGGTCGTAGGCACCGGCGTCTTCCTCGAAGGTGGCGATGCGCTCATCGAACAGGCTGTCGGCCGAACGGCGGCCCACCGCGCTCACGCTGCCCTTATATAGCTTCAGGCGGACCTCGCCGTTGACCACCTGCTGCGACTCATCGATGGCCGCCTGCAGCATCCGGCGCTCCGGGGACCACCAGTAGCCGTTGTAGATCAGCTTGGCGTAGCGCGGCATCAGCTCGTCTTTCAGGTGCGCCACCTCACGGTCGAGGGTGATGGACTCGATGGCCCGGTGCGCCTTCAGCAGGATCGTGCCGCCGGGAGTCTCGTAACAGCCGCGGGACTTCATGCCCACATAGCGGTTCTCGACGATATCCAGCCGGCCAATGCCATTGTCACCACCCAGCTTGTTCAGGCGCTCGAGCATGGTCGCCGGGCTCAGGCGTTCGCCGTCGATGGCCACCGGGTCGCCGTTCTCGAATTCCAGGGTGATATAGGTGGGAGTATCCGGCGCCGCTTCCGGGCTGACGCTCCAGCGCCACATATCCTCTTCCGCCTCGGCCCACGGATCCTCGAGAATGCCGCCCTCGTAGGAGATGTGCAGCAGGTTGGCGTCCATGGAGTAAGGCGACTTCTTCTTGCCCGAGGAGAAATCCACCGGGATCTTGTGCTGCTCGCAGTACTTCATCAGCTTTTCGCGAGAGGTCAGGTCCCACTCGCGCCAGGGGGCGATCACCTGGATACCGGGTTTCAGCGCGTAGGCACCGAGCTCGAAGCGCACCTGGTCATTGCCCTTGCCGGTAGCGCCGTGGGAAATGGCGTCGGCACCGGTCTCATTGGCGATCTCGATCAGGCGCTTGGCGATCAGGGGCCGGGCGATGGAGGTACCCAGCAGGTACTCCCCTTCATAGATGGTGTTCGCACGGAACATGGGGAAGACGAAGTCCCGCACATACTCCTCGCGCAGGTCGTCGATGTAGATTTCCTTGACGCCCAGCGCTTCGGCCTTGGCCCGCGCCGGTTCGACTTCCTCGCCCTGGCCGATATCCGCGGTAAAGGTCACCACCTCGCAACCATAGGTATCCTGCAGCCATCGCACGATAACCGAAGTATCGAGTCCACCCGAATATGCCAGTACCACCTTGTCGATCTTGCTCATAGCGTTCCTCAGCCGGGAGTATTGTCAGCAGCAGGGCCGCGGGGCAGGAAACTGCGCCGCGGTATATACCTGTGGTGTCTGTCTGGGGGGAATTATTGTTCGAAGTGCGCCCAGGTTCAGCGGTCGAGCCGCCTTTTTCGGGGCGCGATTGTAGCGCCTCAGATGGCAATCGACTAGCACCTATGCTTATTACGCGGCTTTATTGGTGCAATATTGCCGGCACCATGATCACTTTTTAATCAGGCCGTGCCGTCGCAATTTGCGGGCGGTTCGGTTAGCATCGGCGCCCCGACAGCCCTGAGACCAAATCCCGCGGTAGATTCCCCATGGAAAAACTCACGCTTCGCGCCCCCGACGACTGGCACATCCACCTCCGTGACGGCGACGCCCTGGAGCGCACCGTCGGCGATGCCGCCCGGCAGTTCCGCCGCGCCATCGTAATGCCGAACCTGGTGCCGCCAGTGGTCGATGCCGAGGATGCCCTCTTCTACCAGCTGCGCATCCGCGAACAGATCCCTGCCGGCAATCCCTTCGAGCCGCTGATGGTGATCTACCTGACAGACAACACCGACGCCGAGGTAATCGAACTGGCGCACAAGGCTGGGGTAATCGCCGCCAAGCTCTACCCCGCGGGCGCCACCACCAATTCTGACTCGGGCGTCACCGACATCAACAATATTTACCCGGCCCTCGAGGCCATGCAGGAATGCGGCATGAAGCTGCTGCTGCACGGCGAGGTGACCACCAGCGATATCGATATCTTCGACCGCGAGCAGGTCTTTATCGAGAAGATCCTGTCCCGTGTGGTAGAGGACTTCCCGGCCCTGCGCATCGTGCTTGAACATATCACCACCGCCAACGCGGCGGAGTTCGTGGGCAAGGCACGCGACGGGGTGGCCGCTACCATCACCGCCCACCACCTGCTCTACAACCGCAACCATATGCTGGTGGGCGGCATCCGCCCGCACTACTACTGCCTGCCGATCCTCAAGCGCGGCTATCACCAGTCCGCACTGATCGAGGCCGCTACCAGTGGCAATCCCAAGTTCTTCCTCGGTACCGATTCGGCCCCGCACGCCCAGGACCGGAAGGAGAATGCCTGCGGTTGTGCGGGCTGCTATACCGCCTTCAGCGCCATCGAACTCTACGCCGAGGCTTTCGAGCGCGCCGGCAAGCTGGACAGGCTCGAGGCCTTCGCCAGCGAGTATGGCCCCGACTTCTACGGCCTGCCGCGCAATGATGGCACAATCACGCTGGTACGCGAGCCCTGGCAGATCCCGGCCAGCCTGCCCATGGGCGACGCACAGCTGGTCCCCCTGGCCGCGGGCGAGACCCTGAACTGGCGCCTGGTGGATTCCGAACAACCGACAGCAGACAAGAAGGACAGCGAGTGACCCCCGCCGAAGAACCGACCGGACCGAAGAGCCTGCTCGCCCAGCGATTCCGCGGCTTCCTGCCCGTGGTTGTGGACCTCGAAACCGGCGGGTTCAACTCCCGCACAGACGCGCTGCTGGAAGTTTCCGCGGTGATCCTGGACATGGACGAGAACGGGGCCCTATTTGCGGAGGACACCCACAGTTTCCACCTCGACCCCTTCGAGGGCGCGAATATTGAACAGTCGGCACTGGACTTTATTGGCATCGACCTGGAGTCTCCCGACCGCGAGGCCTGGCCCGAGGAGATAGCCCTGCCCGAGCTGTTCCGCAAGATCCGCACGGCGATCAAGAAACACAGCTGCACCCGTGCGGTCATGGTGGCCCACAATGCGCACTTCGACCTGGGGTTCCTGAACGCGGCAGTGGAGCGGTGCGGCATCAAGCGCAATCCTTTCCACCCATTTTCCTGCTTTGATACCGCAACCCTGGCGGGCCTGGCTTATGGACAGACAGTACTGGCCAAGGCCTGCCAGGTGGCAGGGATCGAATTCGACAACAGCAGCGCCCACTCCGCCGAATACGACGCGGAGAAGACCGCAGAGCTATTCTGCGGCATCGTCAATAAATGGCGTGAGCTGGGCGGCTGGCCCCTCCCGGAAGCACCCACCGGGGAAGACGACGCCTGAGCCCCCTTCCGCCTGGCTGGCGGTGGGGCCGTGCAGGTGCCGCCCGCTCCCGGCCATACAACCAAGGTCGCATTCCCGCGATGCCGCCGCCCTTCTAGGCTGCCCTTCAGCCAATCCGGTAACAATAACGGTAATAAAAATGAAGATCGCGCTTCCCGGCCTCGCACTTGCGGCTGCAATCCTGACATCATTCACAGCGACCGCGGGCTCCTGGCAGCAGGGCGTCGCAGCTGGCGGCTTCGATAATGTGCACATCTATACCCCCGACAACCGCTCCCCCATCGGGGACGGCCAGGCCCTGCTGGTTCTGTTACACGGCTGCGTGCAGCCGATCGACGCCTACCTCACGGCGAATCTTGAAGAGGCGGCAGAGGAGTTCGGCATGGTACTGGCGGTGCCGGAAGCCATGCACAAGGCTGGCTACGGCTGCTGGTCCTACTGGGAGGGGGAAAGAACACGTACGGCGGGCGATTACGGCAAACTGGTCCAGCTGGCCACTGGGCTCGCCGCCGACCGGGAACGGGATATCGACCCCGCCCAGGTATACATTGCCGGCCTATCCTCAGGTGCCAGTTTTGCCCACACCACCGCCTGCCTGGCCCCGGACGTGTTCGCCGGGGTTGGCGCCAGTGCCGGCCCGAGCATAGGCACCAGCGCCGCCGGTGCGCTGGGGCCCTGTGAAAACGCGGACGTGGCCGCACGCTGCCTCAGTTATGCCGGCAGCCACGCGCCCCATTTCGCCAGCCAGGTCGCCTCCTTTGCCCACGGTGCACAGGACAGCACCGTAAACTCCTGCTATGCAGGACAAAATGCCCGCGGCATGGCACGGGTTTACGGGGTGGAAAAGCTGCGTGGCACCAGCACCATCAGCGAGGGCAGCGGCACTGCAGAAGAAAGCCGGTGGGATGACGGCCGCATCACCACCCTGACCCTGGACGGGGTGGACCACGCCTGGTCAGGAGGGAGCCGGGCCAGCGGCAAGTACATCAGCGATGCCGGGATCAATTACGCCCGCTACCTGGGTCGCTTTTTCGCAGCCAGCAACCACCGCGTGGCAGGGCACAGCCAGACGCAGCCGGACACCAATTGACGCCGGCTGCGGCCGTGGATCCGGGGCTCCCGCACCCTAAACTTGGCGTAGTGGTGCCGACGGCGGGGAGATGAGCTCATGAACAATCCGAAGTGCGGGCTGAGACTGGCCAGTATCGTTCTCGCCCTGTTGTCTCTCTCCCATTTGTGGCGCCTGATCGCCCAGCCGGAAGTGCTGGTCGCGGGTGCGTTGGTGCCGTTATGGATCAGCGCCCTCGCCTTTATCGTTCTCGGTGGCCTTGCATTCTGGTTATGGACACTTTCCGAAGTAGCGCAGCAGGCCGACGAGGTGGGCGAGACCGAGATAGAACCAGATTAATGAGCCTGCATAAAAGCAGGCATTTTTATGCCGCAACAGGTCATTCGCGAGACATTAAATTCTACGAATTGTCGTATCCGGAGGTATTCTTGGCGGAGAGGTGATTTTTTGTGCAGACTGCTGTAGAATAGTCCGCTCACGAAGAAACCGGACAAATTATTGTGGCCAAGAAATCGACTTCTGCTGCCAAGCGCAAGCAGCCCACCGCCTTGGAAACCAGCGAAAGTATTGAAGCTCAGGTACAGGCCTTCCTCGCTGGCGGCGGTGAAATCCAGCAGGTGCCCAAGGGTGTCAGTGGCCAGACCAACACCTCGGGCCCCAAGCACATCACCCTGGGCAAGAAGCCCCGCGCCTGATTCCAGCCCTCTCCTGAATTTCCGCGGGCGCGGCCCAGGGCGGCCCCGCGCGAGGCCGCCCACGGTAGGCCGCCCCACGGTAGGCCGCCCCACGGCCCCATCAGGTCAGGGCATCTCTTCCAGTTCGGCCCCTTCCTTGACCGGCGGCATCATGTCTTCCTTGGTGATGCCCAGTGCCATCAGGATATTCGCCGACACGTAGATGGACGAGTAGGTACCCACCAGCACCCCCACCACCAGCGCCAGTGAGAAGTTGTGAATCAGCTCGCCGCCGAAGAACTGCAGGGCAAAGAGCACCAGCAGGGTCGTCAAAGAGGTCATTAATGTACGGCCGAGGGTCTGGCTGAGGGAGATATTGATAATCTCCTCGGAATCCGCCTTGCGCACCTTGCGGAAATTCTCCCGGATCCGGTCCGCCACCACGATGGTGTCGTTCAGCGAGTAGCCGATCACCGCCAGCACCGCCGCCAGCACGGTCAGGTCGAAATCCAGTTTCAGCAGTGCAAAGAAGCCCAGCACGATGATCACGTCGTGGATCAACGCCGCGACAGCGCCGACGGAAAACTTGTACTGGAACCGCAAGGCCACATATCCCATCACCACAACCAGGGCAAACAACATGCCCAGGCCGCCGTCGTCACGCAATTCCTCACCGATCTGCGGGCCCACCATCTCGACGCGGCGCAGGTCCACATCGCCGTCAGTGCCCTGGCGTAATAAACCGACCACTTTGTCGCCGATTGACTGGGTGGCCTCTTCGGAGCGGGCGCTGGCCTGGGTCTGCTTTTCTGTCACTTCCGGTGGCAGCTTGATCAGCAGCTCATTGTCGGAGCCAAAGCGCACCACCGTGGCGCCCTCGTAGCCGGCGTCCACCAGCTGGCCGCGCACATCCTCGATCTGTGGGGCAACCTCGTAGCCCACTTCCACCTGGGTACCCCCGGTGAAGTCCAGGCCGAACTTGAGCCCATTGATCGCCAGCGCGGCAATCGAGGCAACGACGGCCACGATGGACAGCGCGGCGGCCAGCTTGCGCCAGCGCATGAATTCAAACACGCGCTTGCCCATGTACTCGGTGATCTTGCCTTCTTTTACTGTTGTCTCACTCATGGTCGCCTCTTCTCCTAGATCCACAGCTTCTGCACACGGCGACCGCCGTAAAACAGGTTAATCAGTGCGCGGGTACCCATGATAGCGCTGAACATGGAGGTCAGGATGCCGATGGACAGGGTTACCGCAAAGCCCTGCACCGGGCCGGAACCGATCGCGTACAGGATCACCGCCACAATCAGGGTGGTGATATTCGCGTCCACGATGGTGCTGTAGGCGTTGTCGAAACCGGCGCTGATCGCCGTCTGCGGTGGCATGCCGTTGCGCAATTCCTCGCGTATTCGCGAGAAGATCAGCACATTGGCGTCCACCGCCATACCCACGGTCAGCACGATACCCGCGATGCCGGGCAGGGTCAGGGTCGCGCCCAGGATGGACATCACCGCCACCAGCAGCACCAGGTTCACGGCCAGTGCGATATTCGCGGCCAGGCCGAAGACCCGGTAGAAGATGAGCATGAAGATGAGTACACCGATCAGGCCAATCTGCACCGACTTCACGCCCACCTGGATGTTATCGGCACCCAGGGACGGACCGATCACCCGCTCTTCCACGAAGTACATGGGCGCAGCCAGGGCACCGGCGCGCAGCAGCAGGGCCAGCTCCTGGGCCTCGGCGGCGCTGTCCAGCCCGGTGATGCGGAACTGCCGGCCCAGCGCGCTCTGCACGGTAGCCAGGCTGATGATTTTCTTCACGTCGGTGCGCTTCTGCACCACTGTCTCGTTGCCCTGGTCGTCCACCACCGTTTCGGGCTCGAAGCGGCTCTCGATGAACAGGGTACCCATACGACGGCCGACATTCTTCCAGGTGGCGCGATGCATCAGCTCGCCGCCACGGGCGTCCAGGGTGATGTTCACCTGCGGCAGGCCACTCTCGTCGTAGCCCACGCGGGCATTGGTGACCCGGTCACCCTTGATGATCACCTTGCGCTCGAGCCAGGCACCGCCATACGCCTGGCGCTGCTGCTCGTTGCGGTACTCGAAATATTCCTTGTTGGTCACCAGGGTGTCGGGACGCGCCTCCATCCGGTATTCCAGGTTGGCGGTCTTGCCGATGATGCGCTTGGCCTCGGCGGTGTCCTGCACGCCCGGCAGCTCCACCACGATGCGGTTGCGCCCCTGGCGCTGAACGATGGGCTCGGCCACGCCGAGCTCATTGACCCGGTTGCGCAGGGTGGTGAGGTTCTGGGTGACGGCATAATCCTCCAGCTGCTTGATCTCCTGCTCGGACAGGGTCGCGCGCACTTCGAGATTGTCACCGCTGCCGGCCTCGGTGAGCTGCAGTTCCGGGAATTCCTTGCGCATGGTGGACATGGCCTTGTCGCGCAGTTCCTCGCTGCGGAAGCGGGCGACAATCTCGCGATCATCCTCCAGCGACACACTGCGGTAGCGGGCGTCGGCGGCGCGCAGCTTGGCCTTCACGTCCTGCACATAGCCTTCCATGTTGGTGCGCACGATGGTGGCGGTATCCACCTCCATCAGGAAGTGCACCCCGCCGGCCAGGTCCAGGCCGAGCTTCATGGGGCTCGCCCCCAGGTCAGCCAGCCATTCCGGGGTGGTGGAAGCCAGGTTCAGGGCCACCACATAGTCACTGTGGCCCAGGCTCTCCTGGATAACGCGCTTGGCGGGGAGCTGGTCCTCTACCGAGCCCAGCCGCAGCAACACAGCCTTTTCTCCCACTTCGCCGCCGAAGTGTTCGATTCCCGCCTCATCCAGGGCCTTCTCGGCCCGTGCCAGCAGCTGCTGGTCGATTTCCATGGTGGTGGACTGGCCGGAAATCTGCACCGCCGGATCCGGCTTGTACAGGTTGGGCGCGGCGTAAAGGAAGCCGAGGGCCACGACGGTGAGAATCAGGAGGTACTTCCAGATGGGGTAGCGATTCATGCTGCTCTCGTTGTTGTAATTCAGCCCCGCGGGCCGGTAAAGCTTGGCAATGTCGGAGGATATGCGGGCACACCCGTGGAAATGCAAGGCGCGCACCGCCACCGAATTGGGGGCCGATTATACGGGGATCGCCTGAGGGTACAAATCACCCCCCCGGAAAGAAGATCTTCCCGTAGGAGCGGCCGCTGGCCGCGATAGATCCAGACCGGGCCACCGATCGCGGCCAGCGGCCGCTCCTACGGCTGAAGGCAGGGACTATGCCTCCAGCGGCGGCACCTCCCGCCCCAGGCCTGCATAAAATTTCGCCACATACCCCTCCAGGTCCCCCCCCGCGATCGCATCGCGCAGCTGCTGCATCAGCCGCTGGTAGTGGCGCAGGTTGTGGATGGTATTGAGCTGCGAGCCCAGGATCTCACCGCAGCGGTCCAGGTGGTGCAGGTAGCTGCGGGAGAAGTGCTGGCAGGTATAGCAGTCGCAGTCCGCCTCCAGCGGGCCGGTCTCATGGCGGTGTTTCGCGTTGCGGATCTTCACCACCCCCTCGAAGGTAAACAGGTGGCCGTTGCGGGCGTTGCGGGTGGGCATGACACAGTCAAACATGTCCACGCCCCGGCGCACCGCCTCGACGATATCCTCCGGCTTGCCCACCCCCATCAGGTAGCGCGGCCGGTCGGCCGGCATCTTGTGGGCCAGGTGGTCGAGGACCTTGATCATCTCATCCTTGGGCTCGCCCACCGACAGGCCGCCGATGGCGTAACCGTCGAAGCCGATCTCGGTGAGCCCGCGCAGGGAGATATCACGCAGTTCCGGATACATGCCCCCCTGCACGATGCCGAACAGGGCAGACGGGCTGTCACCGTGGGCCTTTTTCGAACGCTCTGCCCAGCGCAGGGACAGCTCCATGGACTTGCGCGCCTCTTCCGGCGTGGCCGGGTATGGCGTGCACTCGTCGAAGATCATCACGATATCCGAGCCCAGCGAACGCTGTACGCGTATGGACTCCTCCGGGTCCATGAACACCGGGCTGCCGTCCACCGGCGACTTGAAGGACACGCCCTCCTCGGTGATCTTGCGCATCTTGCCCAGGCTGAACACCTGGAACCCGCCGGAATCGGTGAGGATGGGGCCCTGCCACTGCATAAAGTCGTGCAGGTCGCCGTGTTCCTCTATCACCTGGGTGCCTGGGCGCAGCATCAGGTGGAAGGTATTGCCGAGGATGATGTGGGCGCCGATGGCCTCCACGTCCCGCGGCAGCATGCCCTTGACCGTGCCGTAGGTCCCCACCGGCATAAAGGCCGGGGTCTCCACCACACCGCGCGGGAAGCGCAGCCGGCCGCGGCGGGCCTTGCCATCGCTGGTATCCAGCTCGAATTCCATAAAACACTGGCGACTCAAGGGATTCTCCTGACGAAATCGTGAATTCCTGTACCTCCCGGGACGGGAGGTATTCTGGCAGCAGGTGGGGCGGCAGCGGCCGCCTACCAGCCCTGTACGTCGGGGTTGCGCTCGATGAGCATGGCATCCCCGTAACTGAAGAAACGATAGCGCTCTTTCACCGCCTCCCGGTAGGCGTTCATGGTCTGCTCGTAGCCGGCGAAGGCACTCACCAGCATCATCAGCGTGGACTCGGGCAGGTGGAAGTTGGTGATCAGCCGGTCCACGACGCGGAAGCGGTAGCCCGGGAAGATAAAGATGTCCGTCTCCCCCACGGTGGGCCTCAGCTCACCCGAGGCCGCGGCGCTCTCCAGCGCCCGCACACTGGTGGTACCCACCGCGATCACCCGGCCACCGCGGGCCTGGCAGTCAGCCACCGCACGGCAGACCGATTCGGGCACGTTCAGCACCTCGCTGTGCATCTGGTGCTCGTGGATATCGTCCACTCGCACCGGCTGAAAAGTGCCCGCACCCACATGCAGGGTCACAAAGGCGGTCTCAACCCCCATGTCCCGCAGGGTGTCCAGCATCTCGTCATCGAAGTGCAGCCCCGCCGTAGGGGCGGCCACCGCACCGGGCTCGCGGCTGTAAACCGTCTGGTAACGCTCGCGGTCGGACGCCTCGTCGGGACGGTCGATATAGGGCGGCAGCGGCATATGCCCCAGCCGCTCCAGTAGCGGCAATACGCCCTCGGCGGGAAACTCCAGCTCGAACAGCGCGTCGTGGCGAGCCACCATCTCCACAGGCGTGTCGTCCTCCAGCAGCAGCCGGCTGCCGGGCTTGGGCGACTTGCTGGAACGGACATG
The DNA here is from genome assembly GCF_900100355.1 of Microbulbifer yueqingensis. GTDB lineage: Bacteria > Pseudomonadota > Gammaproteobacteria > Pseudomonadales > Cellvibrionaceae > Microbulbifer > Microbulbifer yueqingensis. The sequence continues at coordinate 46,171 of NZ_FNFH01000002.1, forward strand.
TGCCAGCACCCGCCGCTCATCCAGTACCCGTTCCACCAGGATCTCCAGCCGGCCGCCGGTTTCCTTGCGCGCATACAGGCGCGCCGGGATCACCCGGGTGTCGTTGAACACCAGCAGGTCGCCGGGCTTCACCAGGTCGGGCAATTCGGCAAACAGGCGATGCCCCACCCGCCCACTGGGCCCGTCCAGGCACAACAGGCGACTGCCGCGTCGCTCCTTTGCGGGGGTGCGGGCGATCAGTTCATCGGGTAGGTCGAAATGAAAATCCTGGCGGCGCATGGGTTCAGTTTAGGTGGTTGCGAAGTGGCGCGAAGAGTACCCGAAACCCCCTCCCCCGCCAAATCCGGTTGACCCCCTACCGCCCATCGCTATAATCGACCCCCACATCCGAGGCACCCCGCCCCGCGGGCCCAACCAGCCTCAAACCGCTGCCAGAGTGGTGAAATTGGTAGACACGACGGATTCAAAATCCGTTGGGGTAAAACCCGTGCCGGTTCGAGTCCGGCCTCTGGTACCAAACAAAAAAGGCCCGCAACCGCGGGCCTTTTTTGTTTGGAATCGGAGCGTCGGCGAGAACCGGCACCCCCGGTTCGACCGATTGCGCCTGCGGCGCAATCAACAACGAGCAACCGCCAGGTTGCGAAGCCCGCAGGGCCAAAAAAGCCACAGCTTTTTTGGTTAGTCCGGCCGGGTCAGGGCCACCGCGCACCAATAGCGGGCCTTTTTCGTTTGGTACCAGAGGCCGGCGAGATTGGCTCCCCGGTTCGACCGATTGCGCCTGCGGCGCAATCAACAACGAGCAACCTCAGGTCGCGAAGCCCGCAGGGCCAAAAAAGCCATAGCTTTTTTGGTTAGTCCGGCCGGCAGAGAATCTGCACAGACCTTTTCCAGCACAAGCCTAAATGCTTTAGTAGCAGGCCCGACCGGTGAGGGCCGGCACCCCGGTTCGACCGATTGCGCCCAAGGCGCATGCGCATGCCCCCTAGTAAGGATTCGTCCATTACCTATCTCTCCCTGCCCCCCCTGCATCAGTACGAGAGCCGGACGCCCTTCACTTTTCCGGGCAACTTTGGCATAACCTCACTACAGCCATGCAGTACAGAGAATAACAATGAATGACATACTGATCGTCGGCGGTGGCCACAACGGCCTGGTGTGCGCCTGTTACCTGGCCAGGGCGGGAAAACAGGTGACGGTTCTGGAACGCCGCGACATCGTCGGCGGCGCGGCGGTTACCGAAGAGTTCCACCCCGGATTCCGTAACTCCGTGGCCAGCTACACGGTCAGCCTGCTGAACCCCAAAATCATCCGCGACCTGAGCCTGCACGAACACGGCCTGCAGGTGAAGCTGCGCCCCCAATCCAACTTCTTCCCACTCTCCGGCAGCGAGAGCCTGTCGTTTTACAAGAGCCCGGAGGATACCCGCGCAGAGATAGCACGCTTCTCCGCAAAGGATGCGGCCGCCCTGCCGGCGTTCTATGAAATGCTGGAAACCGTCGCCGATGTATTGCGGGAAGAGCTGTTGCGCACCCCGCCCAACGTCGGCGGCGGCCTGGTTGACCTGGTGCGCGCCGGCAGCTTCGGGATGCGTGCCAAAAAATTGAGCATGGCGCAGCGGCGCGATGCCCTGGACCTCTTTACCAAGAGCGCCACCGACGTGCTCGACGCCTGGTTTGAGAATGACCACGTCAAGGCGGCATTCGCATTCGACTCCATAGTCGGTAACTACGGCGCGCCCAGTACCCCCGGCTCTGCCTATGTGTTGCTGCACCACGTCTTCGGTGAGGTCAACGGAGAGAAAGGCGCCTGGGGCCATGCCGTGGGTGGAATGGGAGCCATCACCCAGGCGATGCTGAAAGAGGCCGAGCGCCTTGGCGTCGAGGTGGTTACCGGAGCCGGGGTGGAGGAAGTTATTATCGATGGGGGCCAGGCAAAGGGCGTGAGGCTGGCCGACGGCGAGGTGCTGCATGCGCACAAAGTGGTTTCCAACGTGGGCCCGAAGCTGCTGTTCGGCAAGCTTGTCGACGAGCAGCACCTGGAGCCGGAATTCCAGCGCCGGGTTCGGGGCTTCAAGGTGGGCTCCGGCACATTCCGCATGAACGTGGCCCTGTCAGAACTCCCCGACTTCACCTGTCGCCCCGGCACGCAGCTACAGCAACACCACCAGGCCGGCATCGTGATCGGCCCCACCATGCAATACCTGGAACAGGCCTACCTGGACGCGAAACAGTTCGGCTGGTCGAAAAAGCCCATCGTGGAAATGCTGATCCCGTCCACGGTCGACGAAACCCTGGCACCTGCCGGGCAGCACGTGGCCAGCCTCTTCTGCCAGCAATTTGCACCGGAGCTGCCGGACGGCAAGGGCTGGGACGATTATCGAGAGCAGGCCGCGGACACCATTATCGACACCGTCACAGAATATGCCCCCAATTTCCGCGATTCGATCATTGCCCGCCAGATCCACTCACCGCTGGACCTGGAGCGCAAATTCGGCCTGGTGGGCGGGGACATATTCCACGGGGCCCTGGGCCTCGACCAGCTCTGGTGCAACCGGCCCTTTATGGGTTTCAGTGATTACCGCACGCCGATCAAGGGGCTCTACCTCTGCGGCTCGGGCACGCACCCGGGCGGCGGCGTGACGGGCGTTCCGGGACACAATGCCGCGCGGGAAATCCTGAAGGATTGACGGCCCTGCCCCATGGACGGGAATGCACGGCCGGTAGCTGCACCTGAGCCCTAACAACCGGCACTCGGTTCAACCCCTCACCCGCGCCGGCGGCCAGCCGGCGCGCAAAATCTCACATCTATACTCCACCTTCGACTGCAGCGACAGGCCGGGGCCACAATATCCTTGCCTGGACCAGATGGCCTGTCCCGGGGATGCGACAGAACGACTCGGACGCCGGTCCTGGCCATGAAAATGAGGCCCGGCAGGGAACATGCCTGCCCCACGGGGGTGGCAGTCCGGAGGAACTAACAGTGCGTCTCACTCTTTATACGTGGCAATATTGCCCCTTCGCCCAACGCTCGCGCATCGCCCTGGCGGTCAAGGGCGTCGAGCATGACACCTACGAACTCGATATCACCAGGAAACCCTACCCCGACTGGTTCATGGAACTGTCACCCAACGGCAAGGTGCCCACCCTGGTCCACGACGGGCGCCCGCTGTATGAGAGCCAGGTGATTTCCGAGTATATCGACGAGGTGTTCGAGGGTCCGCGGCTTTTGCCGGAGGACCCTTACCACCGGGCAATATCCCGGCTGCTGATTACCTACGGCGAGGACAACTTTATCCCCGTGCTCTACCGCCTGCTGCGCAGCCAGGAGGAGTCCAGGGATGAGGAACTGAAAGAGGAAGCGCTGGAATACTGGCGCTGGTTCAACGAGCGCCTGCGGGAGTTCGGCTCTGACAGCGGCCTGCTGTTCGACGAGCCGACGCTCGCCGACTACAGTTTCGGGCCCTTCTTCCAGCGCTGGAAACTGGTGGAGTATTACCGGTACTTCGAAGTACCGCAAACCGAGGAGTACGCGCGGGTCCGGTCGTGGCGTGAGGCTGCAGAAGCGCTGAAGGTAGTCCGCGATACCGCGCCGCCAAGCGAGGAATTGATCAAGGTCTACGCCGATTATGCGCGCGACTACGATAACGCCAGGATCCCCCCGGGCCGTGATATCAGCTCCTTTGATACCGAGGCCTGGCCGGTGGAGGACCGTCCCCTGCCCCCGAGGGGGCTGCGCCTGGATAGGGACGACTGACGACGCAGCCAGGCCCCTGCGCCCGCGGGCAATAAAGGGAGGCTCAGGCCCTTACCGCCTGTACTTCCGGCCGCCGCAGGGTGGTCAACGACAGCAGCAGGGCAAGTACCCCGCAGATGGCGATGCTCGCAGCCAGTGCCAGCGGCCTGCCGTCGAACACCAGGCTGACCAGCACGATCGCCACCGCCCCCAGCAGCATCTGCATGGCGCCGCCCAACGCGGCAGCGGTGCCTGCGATGGGGCCGTGATCATCGAGCGACAGTACCATGGAGGTGGGCACCACCAGGCCCAGGCAGGTATTACCGGCAAGCAGCATACCCACCAGCAATGGGAAACTGTCGAAGCCCGCACCTACCAGGCTCACCATTACCAGGGAGGCCGCGGCAAAACCCGCTACCGCGACCCTTACCACCGCCTGGGCGCCGTATCGCTCTCCCAGGGTGGCCGCAAACTGGCTCGAGGTGAAGAAGCCCAGTGCATTGAGGGCAAAGGCCAGGCTGAACTGGGTCGGGGACAGGCCGTAATACCCGGTGTAAAGGAACGAAGACGTGGAGATAAAAATAAAGAAACTCGACATGCCCAGCCCGCCGATCAGCGTCAGGCCCATATAAGTGCGATCGCGCAACAGGACGCGGAAGGCCTCCAGCATCGCCCCCAGCCGGAATGGCACGCGGTATTCCTCGTGCATCGTTTCCTCCAGGCCCCAGCGTGTCAGGGCCAGGCTGGCCAGTGCCGCCCCGGCGACGGCGACAAATACCGACTGCCAGCCCAGTGACGCGATTACCGCACTACCGGCCAGCGGTGCCAGCATCGGCGAAATGGAGATGACCAGCATGACTGTGGTCATCAGGCGGGTGCCCTCATTACCGGTGTAGCGGTCCCGGATAATCGCCCGCGGAATCGACATCACCGCCGCCGCCCCCACGCCCTGCAGGAAACGCAACCCGATCAGCCACTCGATACTCGTGGCCAGGGCACAGCCGAGTGATGCCAGCATGAACAGCAGCAACCCGAAATACAGCGGTGGCTTGCGCCCGAACATGTCCGAGGCCGGCCCGTAGAACAGCTGGCTGACCCCGAACGCCACGAAAAATGACATCAGCGTGTACTGCACAGCCTCCACCGGCGCCCCGAGGCTGGCAGCGATTTCGGGCAGTGCGGGCAGGTACATGTCAATCGAGAAGGGACCGACACAGCTGAGCAGCCCGAGGATCAGGGCCATCTTGATAAAACCGGGTTTCATAAACTCCCTGGTACTCGAATGACCCGCAGGCCCTTGGTAAATATGCGCACTGGTGCCGTTCGGGGCCGCGAGCTGGCGTCCTGTCCCGTCAGGGCTTTTGCTCCAGATCAAATACCCAGTACTTCTCCATTTTCAGGAACATGAACGAAGCCGTCCAGGTAATCATCATCAGTCCGGTCAGCGCCTCGAGACCGGCGGTAAAGCGCAGGTGGCCCAGCGGCTCGATGTCACCGAAGCCCAGCGATGTGTAGGTGGTAAACGAGAAATAGGCACAATCGATCAGGCTACCGTCGAAGTTGCCCTGCAGCATACCGAAATAGTCCGAACGGACCATATAGAAATAGCCCAGGGCAAACAGCCAGATCTCCACCACATGTGCGAGCAGGGCGCCAAACACACCGATCAGGATCGCCGGGTTGCGATGCAGCTTGACTCGCTTGCCAAGCCTGAACAGCCCGTTGAGGGCCTCGTGGTGAATGACCACCGCCGCGGCCACCAGAAACGAGTTGATCAGGAAGGCCAACAGCATGTCAGCGCCTGCCGCGGAAGAATTCTTGTACCAGCCCGCTGGCCTCTTCGGCCATCACCCCCCCCTCCACAGCGATACGATGGTTGAAGAAGTCTGCCTCTGACAGCTGTAACTGGCTCTCGATAACCCCGGCGCGGGGCTCGCGGGCGCCGTAAACGAGCCGCGCGACCCGGGCGTGCATCATGGTCCCGAAACACATGGTGCAGGGCTCGATGGTGACATAGAGGGTGGTTCCGGGTAGCCGGTAGTTCTGTTCTTTCTCCGCCGCCCGCCGCAGTGCTACGACCTCGGCATGGGCGCTGGGGTCACAATTGCCGATGGGCCGGTTACTGCCCTCGCCGATCACCTGCCCCTCCCGCACCAGCACTGCCCCTACCGGCACCTCGCCGCGCTCTGCGGCGATGCGGGCCAGCTCCAGGGCCTGGCGCATGAATGTGTAATCCCTTGGCGTTGCCATAGTCTCCCTTACAACTTCAGGTTCAGGCCCGGCAGACCAGCCGGCGCAGTACAAAATCCGCCTCGAGCTCCAGCCGCTCGCGCCGTTCCAGCTCCTCGCGGGCGCCGCTGTCCCCCTTCCAGGCAAAGGGAGTCATGGCCAGGAAGTCCGACACCGCCCCCTGCCCCTCGAGCGCGAAACGGAAGCTGCAGCGCATGTCCACCTCCGGCGCAAATCCCTCGACCGGCCTGGGCGGCGCATGCTCGCGGGGCTCCGCATAGAGCGCGCGCTTGAGCGACCACAGGTGGGCGGGACCGGGCGCCACGTCAAGCAATGTGCCGCCGGGGTTCAGGACCCGCTGCAGCTCACTGTCGGCGGCGGGTGCAAATACCCTCAGCAGGTGATCGACGCTGTCTGTCGCCACCGGGATGGCATAACTGCTGGCCACCACATACTGGGTGCCGGGGGCGTTTTTTGCAGCCAGCCGTATACCGGCCTTGGAGATATCGATACCGCCCAGCGCGTCGGCAGGCCAGCCCGAACGTTGCAACTGGCGCGTATAAAACCCCTCGCCACAACCGATATCCAGCAGCTGGCGGCCGCTGACATAGGGCAACAGGGCTGTTATGGCGTCGGCCAGCGGGCGGTAGTACCCCGCCTCCAGCAAGCGGTGGCGCGCGCGCAGCATCTCGGCCGAATCGCCAGGTTCGCGGCTGCGCTTGCGATTTGCCGGCAGCAGGTTGACGTACCCCTCGCGGGCGCAATCGAAACTGTGGCCATTGTCGCAGCGCCAGGCTCCGCGCTCACTTTCAACCGCCAACTGGCATACGGGACACAACCAGATCATTCTCTCTCTGCCACCTCGGCCGGGCGCGCCTTCGCAGGCTCTTTCTCCAGGATCATGTCCGCCGCTTTTTCCGCGATCGCAATAACCGGGGCGTTGGTATTGCCACTTACCAGCGTCGGCATGATCGATGCGTCAACCACGCGCAATCCCCCCACACCGCGGACCCGCAGTTCGCTGTCCACGACGGCCAGCTCGTCGGCGCCCATTTTACAGGTGCCGACGGGGTGATAAATACTCTCGGCCCTTTCGCGGATGAATGACTCGATCCGGGGGCGATCGGTCAGGCACTCCTGTGGGCTCCACCAGCGCTTGTGGTAACGCTTGAGATCCGCCTGCCCGAGAATATCCCGCGCCATCTCGAAGCCCTCCACCAGCACCTGCATGTCCTCAGGTTCACTGAGGTAATTCGGCTCGATGCGGGGCAGCGCGCCGGGATCCGCGCTGGCGAGGGAGATTCGCCCGCGGCTCCGGGGCCGCAGCGCGCAGGCGTGCAGTGAATAGCCATAGCCACCGGGCTTCCGCAGGCCGTGGTCGAACAGGGGCGCGGCGCAGAAATGGAACTGTACGTCCGGCTCGCCAGCCGCGAGGCTGGAACTCGCAAACCCGCCGGCCTCGGCCACATTACTGGTCAGCGGCCCGCGGTTGAGCAGCCACATCTCCGGCAGGCGCAGCGATGTTTTCAGCAGCGGCCAGAGGGAATTGGAGAAAGTCACCGGGGCGTTGGCCTCCACCACCTGGGTTACGTCAAGGTGATCCTGAAGGTTGTGGCCTACGCCGGGGAGGTGGGCCTGGGGCACAATGCCCAGCCTGCCCAATTCCACCTCATCGCCTATTCCCGAGAGCAACAGCAACTGCGGCGACTGGATGGCTCCGGCGCTGAGTATCACCTCGCGGTTGGCGATGATGCGCTTGCCATTCAGTAACTCGACGCCGATGACCCTGTCGCCATGGAACAGCAGGCGTGCCACTTGGCTGCCGGTGAACACGTCCAGGTTCGGCCGGTTTATTACCGGGTGCAGGTAAGCCGCCGCCGACGAGCAACGCCGGCCGCGACGCTGGGTTACCTGGTAGAAACCCACGCCGCTCTGCTGGCTGCCGTTGAAATCGTTGTTGAGCCGGTGGCCGGCCTTCTGCGCCGCCCGCAGGAAGGCGCGGCCCGCCTCGCTTTTCCATTTCAGGTCCGAGACCGCCAGTGGCCCATAGCCACTGTGATGGGCATCGCTGCCACGTTCGTTGCCCTCGGCCATCAGGAAATAAGGCAGCATGTCGCGCCAGCCCCATCCCGGGTTGCCAGCCGCTTCCCAGGCATCGTAATCCGCGCCGTTACCGCGAATGTAGATCATTGCGTTGATGGCGCTGCTCCCCCCCAGGGTTCTGCCACGCGGCCACAATAGCCGGCGCTCGTTCAGGTGCGGCTGTGGCTCGGTGTGGTGATGCAGGTTGTAGCGCCGGCCCGGCACCAGGTAGCTGATGCCGGCCGGCATGCTGATCAGCATGCTGCGGTCGCGGCGGCCGGCCTCGAGGAGACAGACCCGGTTCTGCTCGTCGGCGCTTAGGCGGTTGGCCAGCACGCAGCCGGCAGAGCCGGCACCGACAATCACGTAATCGAAGACCATCTGGCGGGGCATCTTGGTTTTACTCTCTTATTCCCTTATTCCGTCCACGGTACACTTGGCGTGCGTCTTCTCCAAGGTGAATAAAAGCCCGGCCATGACTGATTCCGAATTCAGCGAAAGAAAAATCTGGCAAGTTGGGAAGGCAACACCGGCGCCAGGACCCGGCCCATAGGCGAGGGCACCATCGCCAGCCGCAGGCTGGGCACCGATGGGGCAATTGTAGCCCCGCTGCTGGAAGGGCGGCCGCATCGGCTATTCGGTGCAGGTGGGGGATGGCTACTCAGCGGCAACTCCGACGACTGAGAAATTTTCAATCCCGGCCAACCTTGCCCATTTCCCCGTGGGGGGCTCCCCCCTTCCCTCCCTCAGCCTGAGGCTGCTTCCCTGCTTGCTATCCCCGGGATCAAAAACAAGGCGAAAGACAGCGTTGTCAGCACCCCGCTATCTGATTGGAACTTGAGGTCGGACCACGGGGCGATGACTTTAGCGTCTGGCAGCAGTGTTAACTAGATCATGTTTTTATAAAAACGAGGGGTCCGCCATATTGCGGCCATAAAAAAACTTTGACGCACCGCTCCGCACCGCCGGGCAAGGCTGGTCAACAATCAGCGATGTAAGTACTGGTGCGGCCTGCAGCGAAGAGTGACTGCAGCACCCGCTGAGTCCACATTTACTGGTTGCAACGACGGGCGAGCCTGTGAGATACAACGTGTTGAATTGGGTGAGCCATAATAAAAACAGCGGTTCTAAGTCACCGCAAAGGAAAACAGACACCCTCGGGGTAGATCCAATGGAACTCTGCAGTACTCGTTTCCGTACCTCCAGGCACCGCTCGGTGGTGCTCTGCCTGTTTCTGCTTCCTGCTGCCAGCCTCGCCGACGACCTCTTCATCCCGGATTCCAGTAACGCACTGAACCTGCAGGCTGACAACGCGTTTTTCGTCGACAGTGCCTTCGCCCTGGACAATACGTCCCTCTACCAGGCTGCCGACAATCTCCGCAACAACTCCATGAGCAACGTGCAGCGCCAGCTGAATTACCAGTGGCTGCAGACCCATACGCATCCGGACAAGTTCAAGCCCACCATGGGCGGCCGCGCGCTCAACCAGATCCTGAAAATGGGCTGGGACACCTATCGCGAGCAGAACAAGCGCAACTCGAGCAACCCCCTGCTGCGCTACTCGACCGGGCACGGTAGGATCGGCAAGGCGATGGACTATGACGTCCGCCTGTCCGACGACAAGTTCAAGGTGAGTTTCGAGTACGAGTTCTGAGACAAACCCGGACCCCACCGGAAGCGACAGTTTGTTAGAATCTCCGCCAGTTCAACCTGGCGGAGCCTGCCGTGACAACCCCAAGACAACCCGCAACGTTCAGTGACCTACCCCTGGCTGGCGTGGGCCGGCGCCTCGCAGCCCTGCTCTACGATTTCCTGATCGTACTCGGCCTGCTGATGGTGTATGGCTTTCTGGCGCTCCTGGTGGCATCCGCAGTGGTCGGCCTGAACTGCGAACCGCAGGCGCTGGATTACACGCCATGCGTGGGTGGCCCACTTTACCAGCTGGGCGCAGTGACGGTGATTGCGGCCTATTTCATCTGGTCCTGGCGCGCGGCGGGCCAGACCATCGGCATGCGCGCATGGCGCCTGTTACTGGCCACGCCGGATGGCGTCCAGCTCAGCTGGCGCCAGTGTGCACTGCGCGCCCTGGTAGCGCCCCTGTCCCTGGGCTGCCTGGGGGCGGGCTTCTTCTGGGCCTGGACCCGGGCGGACGGCGCCAGCTGGCACGACCTGGCGTCAGGCAGCCAGGTCCGTGTGCTTCCCAAAAAGAAAAAATAAGAACGGTTCCCCCCGATGCAGGACGCGGCGGGAACACCTGGCGGTCAATCCGCTAGCGCGCCCGCCGCAACAACATCCAGCCGAGACCGAAACATAGCAGGATCGGCACCAGCACCGCCACGAAGGGAGGAAAGCCGAACACCAGCGAGGACGGGCCGAGCATATCCTGCAGGGTCTGGAACACGACCCCTACCATGACGCCGGTAAACACCCGCAGCCCGGTAGTGACCTCTCGCAGCGGCCCGAAAATAAACGAGATCGCCACCAGCACCAGGCTGGCGATGGTGAGCGGCTGCAACAGCTTTTTCCAGAACTCCAGCCAGTAGCGGCTGGCATCCTCGCCCTTGCTGTCGAGGAAGCGACCATAGGACCAGAGGTTGCGGGGTGACAGGTCGGACGGCAACGGTACCACCAGTGAAAACAGCTCTGGCGAGATATCGGTCTCCCAGGAGCTACGCTCGCTGCGCTCGGCAATCGCCTGCTCCTCGGTAAAGCGTGTCGAACGATTATTGACCAGCGCCCATTCATCGTCGGTGAAGAGGCCGCGCTCGGAGAACACCACGCGTTCCAGGTCACGCTCACTGCCGAAGCGATAGCGGGTAATCCCGAACAGGTCGCCACTGGGCATGGCGGCGTTGAAATGGACAAATTCCCCGCCCTCACGCAGCCACAGGCCCTGCTCCAGGCCGCCGCGCTGCAGCTCACCCAGGGCGATTGCCTTGCGCGTTTCGGCTGCCTGGCTGGTGTGCGGGATCACGAATTCCGCCAGCACCAGGCCCAGCAGGATCAGCAATAACACCGGTTTCATCACCGCCCAGGCCAGCCTGCCGATAGAGACACCGGCGGCGCGCATCACCGTCAGCTCACTGGTGCCGGCGAGGGTGCCGAGCCCGATCATGCAGCCGACCAGTGCGGCAAAGCCCAGGTACTCGTATACCCGGTCCGGGATTGTCCACAGCAGGTACTGCACCACATCGGCCGGCTGGTAGTTGCCGTCGACATCCTGCAGCTCGTCCATATAGGCAAAGATCATGTCGAGGCCGAGAATCACCAGCAGTACCGCCAGTACTGCCGCCGCCACCGTGCGCCCGATATAGAAATCCAGCTTAACCATTACTGCGCTTCCCCTTACCGGCGTCGGCCCGCCTGGGGCTGCGCCGGAACCCGCCGCCGCCGAGGAGCAGCAGCCCGAGGATGAGGAATGGCGGGTGGACCAGCCACATGGAGGCAGGCGTTTCGATCTCGCCGTCCTCGACCGCGCCACGGACCCAGATCAGGGCATACAGGTAGACGATGTACAGGAGCACCGCGGGAATCATTTTCAGGTAGCGCCCCTGGCGCGGATTGGTGCGGCTCAGGGGCACCGCGAGCACCGCGAGCACCAGCACCAGCGCGGGCAGGCTGAAGCGCCAGTGCAGGTTGGCCCGCTCCCGGGGGTCGTCACTGCGCCACAGGTCCATCGTCGACGCGCTCTCTATGCGATCGCTCTCCCGCTCCCGCAAGCGCGGCATCTCCAGCAGCGTTTCATAGCTGGAGAACCTCATCAGCCGGTAGTCGCGCTGGCCGGGCACGCCCTCGTAGCGATACCCGTCGCGTAGCACCAGGTACCGCAGGCCTGTGTCCGGGTCTATCTGCTGCACGCCCTCGCGCGCGAAGATCACCACCTGGTAGTCGGTCTCCGTCTGCGCCCGGGCGGAACCCAGTTCGGCGAGGAACACCTCGTGCATTGTGGACTTGTCATCGCTGAGCGAATCCGCGTAATAGACCGCCTTGCCCCCTTCAGTCGCCACAAACTTCCGCGGCACCAGGTGATCGAACTCATTGCGGGACTTATCGGCTGTCAGCAGGCCGGACGAACGCTCCAGCCCTGTCGGGGTCAGGTAGAGGCTCATGGAAGCCACTACCAGCGCTACCAGCAAAGCTGGCGCCAGGGTATAGGTGAGCAGGCGCCGCTCACTGAAACCGCAGGCGTGCAGCACCGTCATTTCACTCTCGATATAGAGGCGTCCGTATGCCAGCAGGATGCCGAGGAAAAAACCCATCGGCAGCAGTACTTCCAGGAATCCCGGCAGGCGGTATCCCATTACCGGGAACAGGATCGAGGCGGACAGGTCCCCGGCCGCAGCCTCGGCCAGGTACTTTACAAAGCGCCCACTCATCACCATCAACAGCAGGACTGCGCTGACCGCCAGCGTGGCGAACAGCAGCTCGCGGCAGAGGTAACGGAAAATAATCACGGGGCGAAAGGCTTCCTTGATGACAGCAGAGCGTGCGAAAGCGAACAATATTTAAACAGAACGAATACCCGATTAAGCATTAGCTGGCCCACCGGGTTAAACTTGAGCCGCGCATTATCGCGAAAATCGCAAGCAATGTCTCGGCCCCCCGGACATTGGACCAGTTTTCAGAAGAAAGGAAAGGAATGATGCAGTTCACCGCCAAGGTCTCCGATATCAGTAAACAGCGCACTGCCTGTGCGATCCTCCCGGTAGACAGCAAGAACCGCCTTAGCGCCAGTGGCGACGCATTGGACAGCGAGTGCAGCGGTTTTATCGGCAAGGTGCTCAAGCGCGGTGACCTGGCCAGCAAGACCGCCAGTACCCTGTTGCTGACCCCGGCCGAGGGCAAGGCAGATCGCGTATTGCTGGTGCGGTCCGGTGACGGCGTACTGAGCCAGGCAGAATTCCGCAAGCTGGCCCGCGCCAGCGCCGCCGCCGTCAAGGGCTATAAGGACGCCTGCAGCTACCTGACCGAGGTCGAGGTGGCCGATGCAGACACAGCCTGGCAGGCGCAGCAACTGGCACTGGCCGCAGGCCTGGCCACCTACAAGTTCACCCGCTGCCTAAGCGACGCCAAGCCCAACCCGCTGGCCAAGTTCGCGGTGCACGTGCCCGAGCGCAAGCAGCTCAAGGCAGTGCAGGAACAGGTGGACCTGGGGGCGGCCCAGGCTTCCGGCAGCAATGTGGCACGCGAACTCGGCAACCTCCCGGGCAATATCTGCACCCCCACTTATCTCGCCAGCCAGGCCAAGGAGTTGGCCAAAAAACACGCAAAAATTACTACCAGTGTCGTGGATGCCAAGAAAATGCAATCACTGGGCATGGGTGCTTTTATGAGCGTGGCCAAGGGCAGCGACGAACCACCGGCACTGATCGCCATGCAATACAAGGGCGGCAAGGCCGGCGACAAGCCGGTGGTGCTGGTGGGCAAAGGCATCACCTTCGACACCGGCGGCATCAGCCTCAAGCCCGGCATGGCCATGGACGAAATGAAATTCGACATGTGCGGCGCAGCCAGTGTATTCGGGGTCATGAATGCCATCGCCGAACTGGGACCGGCCATTAACGTGGTGGGTCTGGTGGCCGCGGCCGAGAATATGCCCAGCGGGCGCGCCAGCAAACCGGGGGATGTCGTTACCTCCATGTCCGGCAAGACCATCGAGATCCTCAATACCGACGCCGAGGGCCGCCTGGTCCTGTGCGACGCCCTCACCTATGCCGCCAAGTTCAAGCCGGACGTGGTCATCGACATCGCCACGCTCACCGGCGCCTGCGTGATTGCCCTGGGCAACCACGCCACCGGCCTCTACGCCAACCGCGACGAACTCGCCCAGGCGCTGATCGCGGCCGGTGAGCGTGCCGGTGACCGCGCCTGGCATATGCCGCTGTGGGACGAGTACCAGTCGGCACTGGATTCCAACTTCGCCGACATGCAGAATATCGGCGGCCGCGAGGCCGGTTCTGTCACCGCGGCCTGCTTCCTGTCCCGCTTCGCCGAGGACTACACTTGGGCACACCTGGATATCGCCGGCAGCGCCTGGAATTCCGGTGCTAACAAGGGTGCCACCGGCCGTCCGGTGCCCCTGTTGCTCGAGTACCTTCTCAACCGCTAGGTGGGCGGGGGCCGGGAGGCCAGCCAGGGCATCCCGGCCCCGATCAACCGCCAGAGTGGTCAGAATTTATGCAGCAAGGCCCACCCCATGAAAACCGCGCAGCCAAACAATGACACGTATTGATTTTTACGTCCTCTCCTCCGACCGCTACGAAGCCGCCGATACCTTCGCCTGCCGCCTGGCAGAAAAGGCTTTCCGCGCGGGCATGCGTGTGCTGCTGGCAGTGGAAAGCCGCGAGCGTGCCGAGCAACTGGATCAACTGCTCTGGAGCTTCCGCGAGGACAGTTTCCTGCCCCACGCCGCACAGGGCGAGGACCAGCAGGCCGCAGTGGAGATCAACTGCGGGGAGGAACCCGGGCTTCATCACGGCCTGCTGATCAACCTGTGCAGCGATGTTCCCGCATGGTTCAGCCGCTTCGAGAGACTCGCGGAGATCGTGGTGCAGCAACCGGAAAGCCTGGCCCGCTCGCGATCCCGATTCGGTCACTTTCGCGACCGGGGATATCCGTTACAATCCCATCGTATCGGTAGCAACTAGGCAAAGTGGCAGTGCATCACCATGGCCGGTCGGAAAAACAAAAACAGGCAGCGCGGGCAGCGACAGCAACAACCCGGGAGCGGTGAACCCACTGAGCTTCTCGACGAACTGCATTCGATCCGCAGCCTGCTGGGCAGCGAGGACCTTGCGGACATCCCGTTGCTGGACCAGGTGGCGGATCCGGCGCCCCGCCCCCCGCGGCGGGAAGCCCGGCCACAGGTAACCCCACTGCAGGATACCGACCTTCCAACCCTGTTTTCCCCGGAAGACGAGGAGCTTCCCGAAGAGGAGCCACACTCGCCCCCGGCCCCCGAGCCCCGAACAAAGGCCATCGCCACCGAGCTGAGCGAGACGGAACTCGAACTGCTGCGGCCCCTGGAAGCGATTCCTCCCCAGTCCAGGGCAAATCCTGGCGGAACTCCCCCCGCAGGCGACGAGCAGCAGCAGGAGCTGTTTGGCGAGCCGGAAACAGGGTCGTCCGCAATAGAGAACCCCTTCCTCCCGGCGCATATCCGCGCCCGCCTGACCGGCGGCCGGGTGCCCAGGTCCGAAGAGCGTGCCGGGTCACCTGCAGGCGGGGACGCCGGCACGCAGGAAGCGCGGGCATCGGGTGCTGCCGCGACGGCTGGCGCCTCGCCGCATCATGAAGACCACCAGCCCGAAACCGCCCATGAGAGCCCTGCCGCCGGTGACAGCGAACCTGCAGGCACCCCGACCGCGGCGCAGCGGGCCCGCGAGCGACAGCGGCAGCAGCTGGTGGACCGCCTGGTGGCAAAGCAGCTCCCGGAACTCGAGCGCCAGCTGCGCGCGCGCATCGAACTGATGGTCGATGAACTGATGCGCAATCGCTGAGGCCTGCCGCGCCCCGGCCCGGCTCACATTTGCCCCTCACCCTGCCGGCGGTATAATTCCCGCCTTTTCGGCGCCGAGTGCCTGTCTGCCACTATTATCCCTGTGGCCACCAGGTCTTCCGGCAACCACCGGCGCCCGCCGTCAGTCAACAGAAGGTTTCCCCTCGCGCATGGACAAGACATACCAGCCCAACGCCATCGAACAGCAGTGGTACAAGACCTGGGAGGAGAACGGCTACTTCAAGCCCTCCGGCGACACCGAAGCCGATCCCTACTGCATCATGATTCCCCCGCCGAATGTCACCGGCAGCCTGCACATGGGCCACGGTTTCCAGGAGTCCATCATGGATGCGCTGATCCGCTACCACCGCATGCAGGGGGACAACACCCTGTGGCAGGTGGGCACCGACCACGCAGGTATCGCCACCCAGATGGTGGTCGAACGCCTGCTGGCGGCCGAGGGCAAGGACCGGCATCAACTCGGGCGCGACAAGTTCATCGAGAAGGTATGGGAGTGGAAGGAGCAGTCCGGTGGCACCATTACCCGCCAGCTGCGCCGCCTGGGCGCCAGCCCGGACTGGTCCCGCGAGCGCTTCACCATGGACGACGGCTTCTACAAGGCGGTACAGGAGGTATTCATCCGCCTGTATGAGGACGGGCTGATCTATCGCGGCAAGCGGCTGGTTAACTGGGACCCGAAACTGCACACTGCTATTTCGGACCTCGAGGTGCTGAACGAGGAGGAGCAGGGCCACCTGTGGCACTTCCGTTACCCGCTCGCAGACGGCTCCGGCCACCTGGTTGTGGCCACCACCCGCCCGGAGACCATGCTCGGCGACACCGCCGTCGCGGTGCACCCCGAGGATGAGCGCTACCGCGACCTGATCGGCAAGACCATCAGGTTGCCGCTGGCTGAGCGCGACATCCCCATCATCGGCGACGACTATGTCGACCGCGAGTTTGGTACCGGCTGCGTGAAAATCACCCCGGCACACGACTTCAACGATTACGAGATGGGCCAGCGCCACGAGTTGGGGATGATCAATATCCTCGACGCGGACGCCAACCTGAACGATAACGTCCCGGAGAAATACCGCGGCATGGAGCGCTTCGCGGCGCGTCAGCAGGTAGTAGATGACCTGGACGACCTCGGCCTGCTGGAAAAGGTCGAGCCCCACACCCTCAAGGTACCGCGCGGTGACCGCTCCGGCGTCGTCATCGAGCCCTGGCTCACCGACCAGTGGTATGTCAGGACCCAGCCACTGGCAGAAGAGGCGATCAGCGCGGTCGAGGATGGCCGCGTCAACTTCGTACCGAAAAACTACGAAAACATGTACTTCTCCTGGATGCGGGACATCCAGGACTGGTGCATTTCCCGGCAACTGTGGTGGGGCCACCGTATCCCGGCCTGGTATGACGCAGACGGAAATGTCTACGTAGGCCGCAGCGAGGCAGAGGTACGCGAAAAGCACCAGCTGGCAGACGATATCGCCCTGCAGCAGGACGACGATGTGCTCGACACCTGGTTCTCATCCGGCCTGTGGACCTTCGGCACCCTCGGCTGGCCCGAGGAAACGCCGGAGCTACAGGCCTTCCATCCCACCTCCGTGCTGGTGACGGGCTTCGACATCATCTTCTTCTGGGTTGCGCGGATGATGATGCTGACCCTGTATTTCAGGAAGGAAGTGCCCTTCCACACCGTATATGTGCACGGCCTGGTACGGGACAGCCACGGCCAGAAGATGTCCAAGTCCAAGGGCAATGTACTCGACCCCATCGACCTGATCGACGGCATCGACCTGGAAAGCCTGGTGCAGAAGCGCACCACCGGCATGATGCAGCCGCACCTGCGCGACAAGATCGAGAAGCAGACGCGCAAGGAGTTCCCGGACGGCATCGCCGCCTACGGCACTGACGCGCTGCGCTACACCTACTATTCGCTTGCCTCCACTGGTCGCGATATCAAGTTTGACGTGGGCCGTATCGAGGGCTTTCGAAACTTCTGCAACAAAATCTGGAACGCCTCCCGCTATGTGCTGCAGAACTGCGAGGGCTACGACTGCGGCCAGGACAACAGCAGCGACTTCGAGCTGTCGCTGGCAGACCGCTGGATCATCTCCGAGCTCCAGCGCACCGAGCAGACGGTGCGCGAAGCGATGGACAGCTACCGCTTCGACCTGGCCTCGCAGGCTCTCTACGACTTTGTCTGGAGTGAGTACTGCAGCTGGTACCTGGAGCTCTCCAAACCGGTACTGTGGGACGACTCCGCGTCAGAGGCGGTGAAGAAAGGGACACGCCGGACACTCATCCGGGTACTGGAGACGATCCTGCGCCTGGCACACCCGCTGATGCCCTTTATCACCGAGGAAATCTGGCAGCGGGTTAAGAACCTGGCCGGCCAGAGCGGCGACACAATCATGCTGCAACCCTATCCCGAGCCGGAAGCCCACCGTATCGACAGCGACGCCGAGGCTGCCATCGCCGCACTCAAGCAGGTGATCGAGGGCGTGCGCAATATCCGTGGCGAGATGAACATCTCCCCGGCCAAGAAGATCCCGCTTATCCTCCGCGGCGGCTCCGATGCCGATCGCCAGCGACTCGACAGCGCCCGCGCCCTGCTGGCCAAGCTCGCCAGCCTGGAATCCATCAGCTGGATCAACCCGGGCGAGCCGGCCCCCGCGTCAGCGACGGCGCTGGCCGGTGATATCGAACTGCTGGTACCGATGGCCGGGCTGATTGACGTGGCCGCGGAGAGCGCGCGCCTGCAGAAGGAGATCGACAAGCTGGACAAGGAGCTGCAGCGGGTCGAGGGCAAACTGAACAACCCGAAGTTCGTCGACAAGGCGCCGGCTGAGGTCGTCGCCAAGGAACGCGGCAAGCTAGACGAAATGCAAAGTGCCCGCGCCCGACTGCAGCAGCAACTGGAGGAGATTCGCCAGCTCTGATAGCGGCTCACGCCATTGCCGGAAAAAGGGGCCTCGCGCCCCTTTTTCATTTCCCTCCGCCGGCTGCCCGCCCGGCTTTTTCCTCCCGCCCCCAGGTCTGTCGCCTAAAATCACAGAATCCCCATGAATAAGAAAGCAACATGTAAGAAGTAATCGTTCCAGCCGTTTACTGGCGCTAATCCTCTCCAGCATTTATATAACTGGCAGCGCATTAAAAAATTGCGGCACCAGACCATGCCGTTTCTTTGCGGGAAACCCAGACATAAATGATAAGGGGTCCCGGCATCCAGCGGGCAACCGCTCTGACAGCGCAAATTTCCACTTGTCTCCGAGGTTTGGCAGTGACAACCAGGTGGTTTCAGTGATGAACCGCGGGCGAGGTTGTGCCCGCCGGGATAACGGGGAGAACCAGCTTGAATCCCGCAGACCAGGCCGACCCGCAAATCTGGATGCTGCTTGTCTACGGCATCGCCGTTGTCGCACTAATCGGCATCATGCTGGGCCTGTCCTACGTGCTCGGCCAGCGACGCCGCGACAGCGCCACCGACGAACCCTATGAATGCGGCATCATATCTCAGGGCAGCGCCCGGCTCCGTATTTCGGTCTCTTACTACCTGGTTGCAATTCTTTTTATCGTCTTCGACCTCGAGGCGATCTACCTCTTCAGCTGGGCGATCGCCTTCCGGGAAACCGGGATCACCGGCTTCGTGGAAGCGACCGTCTTTATCGTGATCCTCGCCGTGGGGCTGCTCTACCTCTGGCGACTGGGGGCGCTCGAGTGGGGCAGCAAACAGCTCAGCCTGTTGCAGAAGGAGGAGACACAGCGTGCAAAGAATATCTCCGGATAGGTGGAACCCATGCGTTGGCAGCTGAGCCGGGCAGAACAGAGTGACAACCTGATCGCAGCCGACCAGGCACGATCAGATGGCGAGGTTTTTTCCGAAGAAGTCCGGAAAAACATCCTCCTCACCAAACTCGAGGACCTGGTGGCCTGGGGCCAGGCCAACTCGCTGTGGCCGTTCAATTTTGGCCTCTCGTGCTGTTACGTGGAAATGGCCACGGCCTTCACCAGTCGACACGATATTTCCCGCTTCGGCTCCGAGGTGATCCGCGCAACGCCGCGCCAGGCAGACCTGATTGTCATCTCCGGCACCGTCTTCCTGAAGATGGCACCGGTAATACAGCGACTCTATGAGCAGATGATGGAGCCGCGCTGGGTGATTTCGATGGGCTCATGCGCAAATTCCGGCGGCATGTATGACATTTACAGTGTGGTCCAGGGCGTAGACCGGTTCCTGCCGGTGGATGTGTACGTGCCCGGCTGCCCACCCCGGCCGGAGGCGTTGATGCAGGGGCTGATGCTGCTGCAGGAATCCATCAAATCCCAGCGCCGCCCGCTGAGCTGGATAATCGATGAACAGGGCCCACGCCCGGTGCCGAAACCGAGCCAGCGCGATATTCACCGGGAGGAACGCATGCGCGCAGACAAACTGCGGGCACCGGACACAGTCTGAGCGCCAGTCACTTGGTGCGAGCGCACAGGCCGGGCATAACAACAGGAAAACCCTATGAACGGTGTGATCGCAAAGAGCGTTTACCAGGCCAGCCCTTACCGGGAGGCAGCTGAGGCCTTCGTCGCCGACCTCGAGCGCGAGCACAGCCTGCACAGCTACTGGTTGCAGCCGGACTGCCCCGACCAGCCGACCCTGTGGGTGGGACAGGATAACCTGCTGCCATTCCTGCGTTTTCTCAAGTACGAGATCTCTCGTCCGTTCAGCATGCTCTACGACCTCAGCGCCATTGACGAGCGACTGAGGATAAATCGCGGTGACGGTGCCTCTGAACAGCCGCAGAGCGACTTCACCCTGGTATATCACCTGCTGTCACTGTCCCGCGACCTGTTTATCCGCGTAAAGCTGGCGTTGCCGGAGTCCCGACTCTCCGCCCCTTCCGTCACCTCCATCTGGGCCAACGCCAACTGGTACGAGCGCGAAGTATGGGACCTGTTCGGTATCGGGTTCGACGGACACCCCAACCTGCGGCGTATCATGATGCCGCAGACCTGGCAGGGCCACCCACTGCGCAAGGACCACCACGCCCGCGCGACCGAAGTGGAACCCTTCTCCCTCCCGCCCGAAAAACAGCGCCGTGAACAGGAAGCACTGTTATTCAGGCCAGAGGAGTGGGGCATGGCCCGCGCCAGCGACAGTGCCGAGTTCATGTTCCTGAACCTGGGGCCCAACCACCCGAGCGTCCATGGCGTCTTCCGGGTCGCCCTGCAGCTCGACGGCGAGAAGATCGTCGATGCAGTGCCGGATATCGGTTACCACCACCGTGGTGCGGAAAAAATGGCGGAGCGCCAGGCCTGGCACACATATATTCCCTATACCGACCGGGTCGATTACCTCGGCGGGGTCATGAATAACCTGCCCTATGTGCTGGCCCTGGAGCAACTCGCCGGCATTGATGTACCCCCGCGCGCCCAGACCATTCGTGTGATGATGTGCGAATTGTTCCGCATCGCCAGCCACCTCGTCTTCTACGGTACTTTCGCCCAGGACGTGGGACAGATGTCACCGGTTTTTTACATGTTTGCGGACCGCGAAAGGTTGTTCGGCATTGTCGAGGCCATCACCGGCGGCCGCATGCACCCCGCCTGGTTCCGGATCGGCGGAGTGGCCCAGGACCTGCCCGAGGGCTGGGAGCGGATGATCCGGGAATTCCTCGACTACATGCCCGCACGCCTGCGTGAGTATGACGGCATGGTGATCAGCAACCGTGTGTTGCAAAAGCGCACCCGCGGAATTGGAGTCTACGACCGCAATGAGGCGCTGGAGTGGGGCATTACCGGCCCCGGCCTCCGGGCCACCGGCTTCGAGTGGGACCTGCGGAAGCAGCGCCCCTATTCCGGCTACGAGCAATTCGAATTTGATATCCCCACTTTTGACGGGGGCGACTGCTTCGACCGCTGCCGGGTGCGAGTGGAAGAGATCCGCCAGAGCCTGCGTATCATCCGCCAGTGCCTGGACAATATGCCCGGCGGCGCCTACAAGTCCGACCACCGGCTGACCACGCCTCCCGTGAAGGGGCGCACCATGCGCGACATCGAGACACTCATCCAGCATTTCGTCAACAACAGCTGGGGACCGGTAATGCCCGCCGGGGAAACCTGTTTCCCGGTCGAGGCCACCAAGGGCCTGAACAGTTACCAGATCGTCAGCGACGGCGGCACCAATTCTTACCGCACCAGAATAAGAACACCATCCTTCCCGCATTTGCAGATGATACCGCTGATGTCGCGCGGCCTGATGGTGGCAGACCTTATCGCCATTATTGCCAGCATCGATTTCGTGATGGCGGATGTCGACCGATAGCGAGGGTAGGGGAAAACCGATGTCGAGTACTACTGCAGCGGACACGATTGAAGTAATGGAGCATGACGATACCTGCCCGCGCATCGGCGGGAGCAAACTTACCGCAGAAGAAAAGCGCGAAATCGATCGCGAGTTCGCCTACTACGAGGACAAGGGCTCGGTGGGACTGGAAGCCCTGCGGCTGGTGCAGAGACACCGGGGCTGGATCTCCGACGAAACCCTGTATGCCATCTCTGATTACCTGGGGATATCGCCGACCCAGCTGGAGAGCATAGCCACCTGTTACCAGATGATATTCCGCCAGCCGGTTGGCCAGGAGGTGCTGTTCCTGTGCAAAAGCTCCAGCTGCTGGATTATGGGTTGCGAGAGACTACAGCACCACCTGCAACAGAAACTACAGATCGCACCCGGCGAAACCACCAGTGACGGGATGTTCACATTGCTGGAAACGCCCTGCCTCGGCGATTGCGACAAGGCACCGGTCATGATGGTGGGCGAGGAAATGCACCGTCACCTCACAGAAGAAAAGCTCGACGAACTCATTCTGGAAAAGAAAAGCCACAATGTTGACCAATCCGCTGACTAAAAATATCGGCGCAGACAATACCGCCGCAGATATCGGCCGCTATCGGGAAAATGGCGGTTATCGCGGCTGGCGCAAAGCGCTACAGATGTCACCGGCAGACATCATTGAAATGGTACAGGAAGCAGGCCTCCGTGGCCGCGGGGGTGCCGGGTTCAACACCGGCCTGAAGTGGAGCTTTGTTCCCCAGGGCGAGGATGCGCCTGCGGTGAGGTACCTGGTCTGCAACGCAGATGAAATGGAACCGGGGACCTTCAAGGACCGGCTACTGATGGAGCGCGACCCGCACCTCCTGCTGGAGGGCATGGCCATTGCCGCGTTCGCGATCGGCGCCAGGCGTGCGTACATATTTATCCGGGGGGAATACCACCTGGCCGCCGCCCGCCTCGAAAACGCGATAGAAGAGGCACGTCGGGAACAACTGATAGGCGACAGTATCCCGGACACCGACTTCCAGCTGCACATCCACGTACACCGCAGCGCGGGCAACTATATCTGCGGCGAGGAAACTGCACTGCTGAACGCGCTCGAGGGACAACGGGCGATTCCGCGCACAAAGCCGCCCTTCCCGCAAGTCAGCGGCCTGTGGGGCAAGCCCACCGTGGTCAACAACGTGGAGACCCTCTGCAATATTCCCCACCTGCTGGACCTGGGCGTCGACTGGTACAAAAACCTGGGCCGGGCGGACGACAGCGGCACCAAGGTTTTCGGGGTCAGTGGCCGGGTCAGGAACCCCGGGGCCTGGGAACTGCCGATGGGCACTCCAATCCGGGAGATTATCGAGCAGCACGCCGGCGGCATGCGCGACGGGGTGAAGCTGCGTGGACTTCTGCCCGGCGGCGGCTCCACTGATTTCCTGGGGCCGGACCAACTGGACCTGCCCATGGACTACGACACCATTGGCAAGGCCGGGAGCCGGATGGGAACAGGCACGATTACGATACTGGACGACCATACCTGCCCGGTCGGCCTGGTGCTGAACCTGTCCCGCTTTTTCGCCCGGGAGTCCTGTGGCTGGTGCACGCCGTGTCGCGACGGCCTGCCCTGGATAGTGACGATCCTGGAGCGCATTGAGCGAGGTGACGGACAACCCGGGGACCTGGACCTGCTACGCGAACAGGCACAGCGCATGGGGCCGGGCAACACCTTCTGCGCGCTGGCGCCTGGCGCGGCCGCACCCATCCAGAGTGCGCTCAAGCTTTTTGAACAGGATTTCGTCCAGCACCTGACCCGCGGCTGCTGCCCCTATGCCCAGGAGCAGCAGCGCGTGGCACAGGCAGTTTAGGACAAGGCCAGGGGAGCCTCGACAGATGCCGAAGATCACCATAGACGGCAAGCACTACGAAGTTGACGGCGAGCAGAACCTGCTGGGCACTTGCCTCTCACTGGGGTTAAACCTGCCCTACTTCTGCTGGCACCCTGCCATGGGCTCGGTGGGTGCCTGCCGCCAGTGTGCCATCGTCGAGTACAAGGATGCCGATGACGATGACGATGACGGCAAACTGGTAATGGGCTGTATGACCCCGGTAAAGGACGGTGGAATCTATAGCATCGGTGCGGAAACGGCACGGGAGTTTCGCGGTGGCATCATTGAGGACCTGATGACCAACCATCCCCACGACTGCCCGGTGTGCGAGGAGGGGGGAGAATGCCACCTGCAGGATATGACCGAGATGTCCGGTCATACCTATCGCCGCTTCCGGGGACTCAAGCGCACGCATCGCAACCAGTACCTGGGTCCCTTTATCAATCATGAGATGAACCGCTGCATCGCCTGCTACCGCTGTGTGCGTTTTTATCGCGATTACGCCGGTGGCGACGATCTCGACGCACTGGGGCGCAACAACCAGGTCTACTTCGGACGCCAGTGCGACGGCAGGCTGGAAAGCGGCTTCAGTGGCAACCTCGTGGAAGTCTGCCCCACCGGCGTATTCACCGACCAGACCTTCAGCAGGCACTTCGTGCGCAAGTGGGACCTGCAGACGGCGCCATCGATCTGCGAGCACTGCGCGGTCGGTTGCAACACGGCCCCCGGTGCCCGCCATGACTTCAGCGGCCACGGGGAGAACCTGCGCCGGGTAGTCAACTTCTACAACCGGGATATCAACGGCTACTTCATCTGCGACCGGGGACGGTTCGGTTACGAATATGCCAACAGCGACAGGCGCATCAAGCGTGTGCTGGTCGCGCGGCGCGAGGAGATAATCGGCTCAACTGCAGGGAGAGGGGACAGGCTTCACCGCGAGGTAGAGCCACCTGCCGCGCTCGAACTGCTGGCTGGCAGTATCCTGGAGGCCCACCGGGGACAGAGGCAGCTGATAGGCATCGGCTCTCCGCGAACCTCACTCGAAAACAATTTCGCCTTGCGCCAGCTCGTGGGCGCAAGCAACTTCTACTCAGGCCTCGATGCCCGCGAGCTGGGGTTATTGCAACGGCTGGACCGCATACAGCGCGACCCACGGATTCACTCTCCCACAATCCCGGAAATTGAGAACGCTGATGCAGTCCTGGTCCTGGATGAGGATATCTCGCGTACCGCGCCGCGAATTGCGCTGGCGCTGCGCCAGGCTGCCCGGAACCGCCAGAAGGCACACGCACAGAGCCTCAAAATCCCCCTGTGGCAGGATGCTTCAGTGCGCCAGCTTCGCGGTGAGGCTTCACCAATATTTATCGTCGGCAGCCGCGCATCGTATTTCCTTGGCGATATCGCACAGGAGAACTGCCTCGCCACCCCCGCTGACACCGCCCTTTTCGCCGACCGGGTCGCCTCGCTGGTGGCGGGCAGGGACGCCGCAGAATACCCGCTACCAGATGAATTGCTCCAGTTGTCAGAGCGAGTGGCAGATACCCTGAAAAACGCCACGCGCCCGCTGGTGATTTCGGGCTGCGGCAGTCTGGATCAGGATATCCTCGCCGCCGCCGGCAAGGTGGCTGCCTGCCTGGGCGAAGCCACAGGAACGCCCTGCGCCACCTACCTGGCCTGCCCGGAGGCCAATAGCCTGGGATTGGCGCAGCTCTTTCCGGAGGAAGAGGGCAGTCTCGACCACCTGTTGCAATACCTGGCGCAGCGGCAGCCGGAGTCTCCCCCGGTATCACTACTACTGCTCGAGAACGACCTCTACCGACGGATGCCGGCGGAATCGGTTGAAACACTCTTCGACTCTGCCGCTGAGCTGATCCTGCTCGACACCTTGTTCCAGCCTTGTAGCCGGCGCGCCGACCTGGTCTTCCCTGCTGCCGCCACCCCCGAGTCGCAAGGCAGCTTCGTCAACAGTGCAGGAGCCATGCAAAGGTATTACGCCGTTTACGAGGGAGCGGGCTATATCCAGGAGAGCTGGCGCTGGCTGGTGGACGCGGTCAATGCGCCCGCCTGCCGCGAGCTGAGCAATGAGAGCCCCGCCGCCGCGCTGCGCGAGTGGGAGCACTCGCACGACGTTACTGAGGCCATTGCCCGCACTGTGCCCGGGTTAACCCGCCTGAGTGAAGTCGGTCCGGGCGAGGACTTCCGCATCGAGGGCATGAAAGTCGCACGGCAGAGCCACCGGGCCAGTGGCCGGACCGCCAACCGCGCCGACCAGCGCGTCGCGGAGCGCCCGCCCCACCAGGATCCCGACTCCCCCTTCACCTTCACCATGGAGGGGATCCAGTATGCCGGGGCATCGCCCCTGCAGGCCAATATCTGGTCTCCTGGCTGGAACTCCAATCAGGCAATACACAAATTCCAGCAAGGCATCGGCGGACGCCGCGAGGGCGGCGACGGAAATCTGGTGATGGATCGAATTGCGGGCGAAATGCCTGCGTGGGATGCACCAGCCACCGCCGCGAGCGCTTCCCCCCATCAGCCCGGTGAGTTTCGACTGGTACCGGTTTACCGGCTGTTCGGTTCAGGCGAGCTCAGTAACTACAGTCCTTCGATCGCTGAGCTTGCCGGGAAACCTCTGATCCAGGTCAGCCAGCCGGATGCATCGGCATTCAATATTGAAAGTGGTGCAATCCTGCACTTGCAACTTGAATCGGGCGAGCTCGCACTGGAGGCAGCCGTTTCGGATGAAATGGCTGTCGGGGTCCTGGGTATCCCACGGGGTCTCAAAGACGCACCGGAACTGAATTCGCTCCTGCCCGCGACCGCGTCCGTATCACGAGTCGAACAGCCGGCCCAGGAAGAGGAAATATGAGCACATCAGTCCTGCTGCAACTTGCCAATATCCTCGGTGTCCTCACTACTGCCGTACTCCTGGCGGCCCTGCTGACCTGGGGCGAGCGACGGCTACTGGGCTTCTGGCAGGACCGGCCGGGCCCCAACCGGGTCGGGCCTTTCGGCCTGTTCCAGGTTGTTGCCGACATGCTCAAGCTGTTCTTCAAGGAGGATTTTATACCCCGCTTTGCGGACAAGCCGGTTTTCGTGCTCGCACCGACAATCGTCATGGCTGCGATGCTGCTTGGCTTTGCCATAATCCCGGTGGCACCGATGGTCGGGGTAATCGACCTCAATATCGGCCTGCTGTTTTTCCTCGCGCTCTCCTCCATGGCCGTCTATAGCGTGATTCTCGGGGCCTACGCCTCTAACAACAAGTATGCGCTGCTCGGCGGCCTGCGCGCCGCCGCACAGACTGTTTCCTACGAGGTCTTCATGGGGCTCAGCCTGATGGGCGTGGTCATGATGGCGGGCAGCTTCAACCTGCGAGAGATCGTACTGGCACAGGAAGGCAGTTGGTTTATCGTGCCGCAGTTCGCCGGTTTCATGATCTTTTTCATTGCCGGTATCGCCGAGAGTCACCGTCTGCCGTTCGATCTACCCGAGGCCGAACACGAGCTCACGGCCGGTTTCCACACCGAGTATTCCGGCATGAAGTTCGGCATGTTCTTCGTCGGCGAATATCTGTCAGTCATCCTGATCTCAGCGCTGGTCACCACCCTCTTCCTCGGTGGCTGGCTGGGCCCCTGGCTGCCGCCGACAGTATGGTTTTTCCTGAAGACCGGGCTGATGGTAATGGTGTTTGTCCTGCTGCGCGCAGCGATTCCGCGCCCACGCTACGACCAGTTGATGCAGTTCGGCTGGAAAATCATGTTGCCGCTGGCGCTTGCCAACCTGCTCGGTACGGGAGCCGTTCTCCTATGGATAGGCTGACCCCAAGCGATACCCGGGCAGCGGAGTTATTCCGCCGGGAAACCAGGGCCGCAAAACCGGAGGGGGTGTAGATTAATGATCGCGAGTCAATTGCGCAGTATGTGGCTTGTTTTCCGCCATCTTTTCAGCCGCAACGTCACGGTGGAATACCCGGACGAGAAACCCTACCTGGCTCCCCGCTACCGCGGGCGCATCATCCTGACACGTGACCCTGACGGAGAGGAGCGCTGCGTTGCCTGCAACCTCTGCTCCGTGGCATGTCCACCCGACTGTATCTCGGTCCAGAAAACCGAAGACAGCGATGGACGCTGGCGGCCACAGTATTTCCGCATCAATTTCTCGCGCTGCATCATGTGCGGCCTTTGTGAGGACGCATGCCCCACTTACGCAATACAGCTTACGCCCGACTTTGAAATGTGTGAATACGACCGGCAGAACATGGTGTACGAGAAGGAGGATCTCCTTATCAGTGGACCGGGCAAGTACCACGACTACAGTTTCTACCGTGTCGCAGGCCTGGCCATTTCCGGCAAGGACAAGGGCGAGGCGATCGATGAGGCGGAGCCGGTAGACGTCAGGAGCCTGAACCTCTAGGGCAATTCCCCGACCCTGTCGCTACGGGCTCCCTGACAGGCTGTGATAACAATATTGAGGAACGGCCATGTATTCAGTTTATTTCTACCTGACCGCAGCAGTCACCATCCTCGCTACTGCACTGGTGATTGTCAGTCGCAATGCGGTTCATGCACTGCTGCACCTTATTGTTTCACTGTTGGCAGTGGCAGTGATTTTTTTCCAGCTCGGTGCCCCCCTGGCCGCGGCCCTGGAGGTGATCGTATATGCGGGTGCAATCATGGTCCTGATGGTGTTCGTGATCATGATGCTCAACCAGGGCGACGCGGCCGTGGAGCAGGAAAGCGCATGGCTACAGCCGCGAAACTGGCTGTTACCCGGCATACTGTCGGCAATACTGTTACTGCTGCTCGTGCTGATGCTTACGGGCCAGGGAAATGACATGCCAGCACCTGCCGGCGCCCCGGATACCAGCTACGTGGGCGCCAGGGAGGTGGGCATCGCACTTTTCAGCCGCTACCTCCTGGCTGTGGAACTGGCCTCGATGCTATTGCTGGCGGGCCTCGTAGGTGCATTTCACCTGGCGCGACAGGGCGTTGCCAGGGACACGGAGGTGGACCATGCCGAATGAAATGATTCTGCCCGGAGGCATGTCCCCCGGCCTGGCGCTGGCCGCCGTCCTCTTCTGCCTTGGCCTGACCGGTATGCTGGTGCGGCGCAATATCCTGTTTATGCTGATGTGTATCGAGATCTGCACCAATGCGGCGGCACTGGCGTTCGTGGTCGCGGGAGCGCAGTGGGGCAACGCAGACGGCCAGGTGATGTTTATTTTTGTCATTACCCTCGCGGCAGCAGAGGTGGCCATCGCTCTGGCCCTGGTGCTGCAGCTATACCGCCGCCGGCATACCGTAGATATCGATCAACTCAACTGGATGCGGGGCTGACATGAATGACATTATCGGTTTGATCCCGCTATTGCCCCTGCTCGGATTCCTGGTACTGGCCCTGGCCCCGCTATTCGGCAACAGGGAGTTGCCCGAGAAGGTCGTTGCCGCGATAGGCGTCAGCACGGTAGGCATCGCCGCCCTGCTCTCCTTCGCGCTCATGTTTTCGGTATTCTCCGGTGACTGGCAGGCGAGCCTGCAGGTACCGGCCTGGTCGTGGATAAGGGTCGGCGACCTGTCCCTGGATTTCGGCTTCCACGTGGATGGACTGACACAGGTGATGTTGCTGGTGGTGACCGGCGTCGGCTTCCTGATCCACCTCTACTCGGCCGGATACATGCGGGGCGACGCAGGATACCGGCGCTACTTCGCCTACCTGAACCTCTTTGTCTGCGCCATGCTGTTACTGGTGATGGCCGACAACCTTGTGCTGCTTTACCTCGGATGGGAGGGCGTGGGGCTGTGCAGTTACCTGCTGATTGGCTTCTGGTACCGCAACCCCGGCAATGGCGCAGCGGCCCGCAAGGCGTTTATCGTCACGCGCGTGGGCGACACGGCAATGGCCCTGGGACTCTTCCTGCTGTTCCGCGAGTTCGCCACGCTCGATATCGGCGCCCTCAACCGGGCCGCCGGCGCAAGCACCGATATCGGCATAGTGACCCTGGCCGCCCTGCTACTACTGGGCGGCGCGGTCGGCAAATCGGCACAACTGCCGCTCCAGACGTGGCTGCCCGATGCCATGGCCGGCCCGACACCGGTCAGCGCACTGATCCACGCCGCCACCATGGTCACGGCAGGCGTATACCTGATCGCGCGTTTGCACCCCCTGTTCTCGGTCTCGGATACGGCAATGCTCGCGGTGGGCTGGGTGGGCGCGCTGACACTGCTCTCCGCCGGATTGAGCGCCCTGGTCCAGACGGACATCAAGCGGATTCTCGCTTACTCAACGATCAGCCAGATAGGCTACATGTTCCTCGCGCTGGGGGTTGGGGCCTGGAGCGGTGCGATCTTCCACCTGATGACGCACGCCTTCTTCAAAGCGCTCCTGTTCCTTGCTGCCGGGTCGGTCATCCTCAGCCTCCACCATGAGCAGGACGTTACCGCCATGGGGGGCCTGCGCAAGAAAATCCCGCTGACCTTTGCCTGCTTCGCTATCGGTAGCGCCTGCCTCGCAGCACTGCCACTCACCTCCGGTTTTTACAGTAAGGACCAGATCCTGCTGCAGGCCTGGGAGACCTTCCAGGGCTTCAATCTCCTCTGGCTGGCCGGCATAGTCGGGGCACTGGTGACCGGCGTATACAGCTTCCGCCTGCTGTTCCTGGTATTTTTTGGCAGGGAGGGTAAGGCTTCGCAGCATTGCCGGGATGCCAACAGCCCCGTTATGAGCATCCCCCTGGTCACATTGTCGCTACTTGCGCTAAGCGGTGGCTTGCTGGCACCGCCCTTACAGGGCGTATTTCCTGCACGCGACGGTAGTCATGCACCGCTGGTGGTGGAAGGCATCGCCATTGCGATGCCCCTGCTGGGGCTGCTG
This sequence comes from Microbulbifer yueqingensis, assembly GCF_900100355.1. Classification (GTDB taxonomy): domain Bacteria; phylum Pseudomonadota; class Gammaproteobacteria; order Pseudomonadales; family Cellvibrionaceae; genus Microbulbifer; species Microbulbifer yueqingensis. The sequence goes on from NZ_FNFH01000002.1 coordinate 76,793, forward strand.
ACTGCCTGGCTTATGTTCTCAAAGGGCAGGAATTTACTCCGGCCGTTCAATCCCCTCGAGCGCTTCCTCTTCTCTGGCTGGGGCTTTGACTGGCTCTACGATCGTATCCTGGTACGGCCGCTGGTGTGGCTTGCCAACATTAACAGTGGCGATATTGTCGACTCGGTATACCGCGGTTCGGCCGAAGCCAGTCGCCGGCTGCATCTGCTGGCCAGCCAGACGCAAAATGGCCAGGTGCGTTGGTACCTGGGCTCGCTCGCTGCCGGCTCGATCCTGCTCCTCGCAATCCTGGTGGTCCTATGACAATTGCAGCAATGATCGCGGTCCTGTTCCTCGGCGGGTTGGCGGCATGGGCGCTGGACAAGATGCGACCCGGTGCCGGCCGCTGGGTTTCACTGGCCAGCCTGCTGTTCGCCGGTGCTCTGCTCGCACATCTTTGGGGCCTTTCCCGAGATGGCAGCGCGAATACTGCCCAGGCCTGGTGGCAAAGTATCGAGCTGAGCTGGATTCCCCGTTTTGGAATCAGCTTCTTCCTGGCCGTCGATGGCCTCGGTTTCCTGATGCTGGCGCTGACCCTGCTTACGGGACTGTTCGGCCTGGTAGTGACCTGGCGGGAAATCAGTTTCCGGCAGGGCTTCTTCTATTTCAATTACCTGTGGACTCTGGCCGGGGTGGTAGGCGTCTTCACCGCACTGGACCTGTTCCTGTTTTTTTTCTTCTGGGAAGTGATGCTGATCCCGATGCTGCTGTTGATTGCGGTCTGGGGCTATGAGGCACGGACATTTGCCGCAATAAAATTCTTTATTTTCACCCAGGCCAGCAGCCTGTTGATGTTGATCGCAGTCGTCGGCCTGGTTTACACACATTACAGCAACAGCGGTCAGGTGACTTTCAATTACCTCGATCTCCTGCAGGTCCAGCTATCACCCACTACAGGCTGGTGGCTGATGCTCGGGTTCTTTATTGCCTTCGCGGTCAAGTTACCCGCGGTGCCGCTGCATACCTGGCTGCCAGACGCGCACACCCAGGCGCCGACTGCAGGCAGTGTCCTGCTCGCAGCCATCCTCCTCAAAACCGGCGCCTATGGCTTGTTACGGTTTACGCTCCCACTGTTCCCGGAGGCTTCGGCCCAGTTTGCGCCCGTGGCGATGGCCATCGGCGCACTGAGTGTGGTTTATGGAGCGGTGCTGGCATTCGCTCAGCGGGATATGAAGCGTCTCGTCGCCTATTCCAGTGTAAGCCATATGGGTTTCGTGCTGCTGGGGATCTATGCACTCAACACCATTGCCATCCAGGGTGCCGTTATGCAAATGGTTGCTCACGGGTTGAGCACCGCCGCCCTGTTCGCCATCGTGGGATGTCTTCAGCAGAGGCTACACACCAGGGACATGGAACAGATGGGCGGACTCTGGACGGAGGTTCCCCGGCTATCGGCGATCGCTCTTTTCTTCGCGGTTGCCTCACTGGGGCTTCCGGGACTGGGCAATTTCGTCGCCGAGTTCATGGTGCTGGTGGGAAGTTTCGGGGTTGACCACTGGACGACGGCAGTGGCCGCCCTGGGCCTGGTCGGCGCCGCACTCTATGCTCTGGTGATGATGCAGCGGGCCTTCTTTGGCGAATCGCGCCGGAGTGTTTCTGCCGATGAGCAAGAACGGGTCATCGACCTGCACGTGCGGGAGACCCTCGCCTTACTGGTCCTCGCCGTATCCCTGGTATTCCTCGGCCTTAGGCCACAACCGCTGTTCGACATCGCAGCGCCCTCCGTCCAGCGCTCACTGCCGCTGAATAATGCTGCGGCCCGGGCCCCCGCAGCAATGGAAAGTGGCCGTGCCGCCACTGTAGCCCGGCGGCCGGAAACAATCCGTAAAGGTGATACACCATGACCCGAGAGGAACTATTTGCAATTCTGCCGCTACTGGTACTGACAGGTGGCATTGTCCTCCTGATGCTGCAGGTCTCCCTGCGCCGGGGGCATCGCCCCGCCCTGGCAACCACCCTGGCAGTACTGCTGGTCGCATTGTGGGCCTGTTTCACGGTAGCCGCCGACCTGCCTGCGGATGGGGCGATCAGCGCGACCATGCTTTTTCGCATTGACCATACCGCCCTCTTTTTCTGCGTCTTGCTATTGCTGGCAGCCCTCGCCACCGCTGTTCTCGGATTTCATCACCTGCTATCACGTGCCAGCAACCAGGACGGCGATGCCTATCCGGAGGAGTTCTATATCCTCCTGTTGCTGGTCATGCTCGGGGCATGCAGCCTGGTTTGTGCCAGTCACTTTGCGAGTCTTTTCCTGGGCCTCGAGCTGATGGGTCTTTCACTCTACCCACTGCTCGGCTTCTCGGTGATCGGTAGCCACTCGCCTCAGCGTGAGCAACTGCTTTCGCTTGAGTCCGGCATGAAATACCTGCTGCTCTCGGCACTTGCCACCGCTCTCACCCTGTTCGGTATCGCACTTGTCTTTGCCGCCAGTGGCGCACTTGACTTCACTGCTGCGGCTGCGACGCTGCGCGAATCTGGCCCCGGAAATAGTGTCTTCTCCGCAGGGCTGACCCTGCTGCTGGTGGGCATGGCATTCAAGCTATCCCTGGTGCCCTTCCATATCTGGACGCCCGACGTATATCAGGGCGCGCCGACACCGGTAACCGCGCTGATCGCAACCGTGAGCAAAGGCGCCGTGGTTGCCCTGGTACTGCGCCTGTTTGGCCAGGTGGATCTATTTTCCGTGCCGGTACTGTCAACCATGCTGGCTGTGATGGCCATAGCCAGTATGTTGGTAGGCAACCTGCTAGCCTTGCTGCAATCCAACGTCAAGCGCCTGCTGGCTTACTCGTCCATCGCTCATATCGGCTATCTCATGGTTGCTTTCCTGATTGGCGCGAGTGCGTTTGGCCAGGAGGCGGTCACCTACTACCTGGTGGCTTATGTCGTCACAACCATGGGCGCCTTTGCGGTGATCAGCCTCGTGGCCGATACCGCACTGAGCTCTTTGCCCGGTGGAACTGGCCCGATTAGCGACCCGAGTAACGATCCCTACCAGATCGAATTCTACCGGGGCATGTTCTGGCGGTCACCGGCCCTCGCCTGCTGTTTCGGACTCATGCTCTTGTCACTGGCCGGAATTCCCTTGACAATCGGATTTATTGGGAAATTTTACGTATTTGCGGCGGGGGTACAGGGAAATTTGTGGTATCTGCTCGCAGCAGTCGTTATCGGTAGCGCACTGGGCCTCTATTATTACCTGCGCCTGCTACTGGTAATGGTGCAATGTGAAAGCGGTTCAGAGGCGTTGGCGGCCGGTGAAGTGAATATCGCGGCCAGCGGCAAGTTACTGGTTATCGGCCTTACCGGAGCCCTGCTACTGTTTGGTATTTTCCCGCAGCTCTTGATCAACTGGGTAAATGCACTATAAAGGTACATGAGGAGAGATTTTTAAGGACGACTCCGGCGCGATGATCCGCCGCAAAATGATAACAATAGCAAGATCAACGAAGGCGAGCCTATGAAGACATTCAAACAGGCGTATGAAGTACTGAAGGACGCCGAAAAGTTCCATCTGGACATGGCCAATGTCTACCGGACCATGCTGGAGAAAGCCGAGGACAGCCGGACACAGCTGTTGCTCAAGCACATGCTCGAGCACGAACGGCGCATGGCAAAGAACCTTTCCAATTACGGGGAGGTGGCCAAGCAGAAAGTCATGAAGACCTGGCTGCAGTATACCCACGAAGAATCGGCACAGGATTTCGTGAGGAATCTCAACCTGAGCGACCCCCCGGATATCCGCGAGATCAACAACCTCGGCCGCGAAGTCGACCGCTACTTCTCCGACCTCTACCAGGCTGTATACGGCGCAATTGAGTCCGCTGAGGTAAAGGAAGTATTTGAGGACCTCAAACAGATCCAGGACAAGGAGCGAATCACACTGTCGATGGCCACCAATTCACTCTGGGATATGTAAACCGGTGTATCTAAAAAAACCCGCTGCAAGCAGCGGGTTTTTTTATGCCACTCTGTCAAAACTCGTAACGGGTCAGAATTCGTAACGAGTCCTCAGGTAGTAAAAGCCACCCTCGAAACCGAATGGTGAGAACTGGCTGTAGCGATTACCTACCCCGTCACGCGCGCCCGGATTCTCCTCCGGATACTGGTCCAGAAGGTTCTGTGCACCCAGGATGACTGATGCCTGGTCGGTGAAAGAGAAAGATACTTCAGCGTCCACCAGTACCTCGCCACCATAGAGTTGGCCATCTTCAGAATCGAACCAGTCGTCATAGGAACTGACCCTGCCCAGAAAGCCCCAGCTGCCGAGAGCCGTATTACTGGAAAGCGTCCAGCGCGTTTCCGGCAATCCCTCCTCCAGCTCACGGATCCTGGTTGCATCGATAGTCTCGGGAGAGAACTTGTCGACTTCTGTGTGTGTCTGGTTGTAGGCCAGGCTGAAGTCGGTATTGTCGCCAATGCTGTCGGTCGAGTATGTGGCCACGATATCGACACCGGTGGTGGTGGTATCGAAGTCATTGGTAAAGAAGCGGAAATTCTGCAGGTTCGCGGCGCTGGTTACGCCGGATGCTACCAGGCTGTCCACTTCGGCCTGTGTCAGCGAGTACAGCTGGGACGGCGCAATCCGGTCTTTAACCTCTATATTGAAGTAATCCACGGTGATGTCGACCGCGCCCAGCGTAAATACCGCACCCAGCGTCCAGTTGGTTGATTCCTCCGGGTCCAGCGCCTCGCCACCCCGTAACTGTGCGACAGGATTGGTGGGGGGGATAGTGCCGTTATTGACCAGGTCGTTGAGCGCCAGGTCAAATTCTGTGGAAACATTGAATGCGTTCGACTGCCCGGGCGTAGGCGCCCGGAATCCCGTACTCCACGACCCACGCAGGGCGAGACTGTCAGTAATATCGATGTTGGTGGCAAGTTTGCCATTGGTGGTGGTCCCGAAATCCTCGAAATCCTCCACCCGTAGCGCCAGCCCCAGCAGCCAGCCCTCGGTGACGTCCGCTTCCAGGTCTACGTAGGTGGCGTAGTTGGAGCGGCTCCACTGCCCGCCAGCCAGGGGACCGAAGCCGGGGAAACCGTTGGCCGCCGCACTGAAGCCCTGGGAGGCCAGCGGACCGATTTCATAAGAGGCCTGGTCGCCGGTGGTAATTTCGAAGGTTTCGTCACGCCACTCAAAACCTGTGGCCACGCTAAGCTCGGAGGCAAGTCCTACCTCGAAACCCTTGACGAAATCCACATTGAAATTCTTCTCAAGCTGGGTGTAGGCACCGGGGTTGAAGCTGGTGGGTGTCTGCGGCCCCAGGGAGGCGTTCACCGTATTGTAGATAAAGAAATCCACATCGTTGTAACCCAGGCTCGCGCTGACATCATATGCCCAGCCATTGGCCGCCTCGCCACGGACTCCGGCAACCCCCGCGAGATCAGTCACGTCACCGCCAAAGCGCGGAGTGAAACCCCCGGGGAATATTTCCTGGAAAGAAAAACACTCATTGCTGGCCAGGGCGTCCGCATGGCTGAAGCCAGCACAGCTATCCAGTCCGTTGCCCGGGTCCAGGTCACCGATCAGCGGTTCGCCGGTGGATGCGTCAGCGAATACGGCGCTGCGGGTTTCGGGGTTACGGAAATAGAAACCGCCATCGACATGCTTGCTACCGTAGTTACCGAATGCGTAAAACTCCCTGCTGCCGCCAAGCTCGACGCCCATGTTCACCACACTCTTGAAATCGTCGCTGATTTCCGGGCGCCCCCATACCTGGGCCGGGTCCTCGACGGCGGTGTTACCGGCGGCGATTAAAGCCGCGGCGTCGTTGCGCTGGACGCTGCGGTTGGTGTCGTCCTGGGCACCGAACTCGAAGCTCACATTCGCAAAGCCCTGGGATGTAAAGGGCATTCCGTAATTTCCGGATACCCGATACTGGCGACCATCACCCTCGTAAAACTCTCCGGCTTTTACCTCGACGGCGCCGCCGTCAGGGCTGTCTTTCAGTTCAAAATTGATCACACCGGCTATCGCGTCGGAACCGTACTGTGCGGCCGCCCCGTCTCGCAGGACTTCCACCTGCTGCAACGCAATCGCGGGAATCTGGGAAATGTCCGGTCCCTGGGCACCATCGGAGACACCATTGCCCAGCCAGGCGATAACCGCAGCCCTATGCCGTCGCTTGCCATTTACCAGTACCAGGGTATGATCCGGCGCCAGCCCGCGGAGATTGGCCGGCCTTACCAGGCTGGCTGCATCGCTGATTGGCTGGGTATTGACGTTGTAGGAGGGAACCACGTTACGAAGCAGCGAGTTCAGGTCCGAGTCGCCCTGCTTCGTGAAGTCCTCACCGCTGATGATATCAATGGGTACTGCCGAATCGGTTGCGGTGCGCCCCTCTACCCGCGTGCCGATGGTGATGACTTCCTCCATTACCCGGTTATCAGAGTCCTGGGCATTGGCCGGGCTGACTACTGCTGCAAGCGCCGCCGCCAGGAGGCTCGGGGTACTAAGAATCGTGGTCTTGTTCATTTGGGCTTCCTTGAAATTATTGTTTTCCGGGGTGCGCGCCGGCACACCAGTTGAAGACTGCCGGTTATTCACTGCAAGAAACATGACAACATCGGGAGAGCAGCAGCCGGACCGTACGCACTGCCTGTTCGGCCTGGAGGCTGGCTTCCCGATCGACATGATGCCAACTCCCGATCCATGCCGGGACTGGCCTTGATTTTGCCTCTGGTTTTGCTTTCCTTTCACCTCCACGTAGCCATTTACCGATGGTCTACTTTATGTTGCCAACCATTGCACCAGCCTGCGCCCCGCTATCAGGCGGTGCTATCCGTTCCATTCTATTGACCTTTTAACAACGACATTGCACACCTCAATGTGATGCAGATCTCATAAGCGGCATCATGGCGTAAAAATCAGCCGCAACCAGTCATTTGCAGCTTTGCCAGGCGAACTTACCGCCCGCCACTCCCTGGACAGTGGTAACCGGGACCTCAGGTTGTTCGCCAGTAACGGGTATTGGAGAAGAGAAAAAGGGAACAAGAATCAGTAAGGAGCGCCGCGCCAGGTATCCGCCCTCTTCGCGGCAACACTGGCGGGGGGAGTTGGGAAAAATAAGGGCATGGCAGCGCCCCAGCAGGCTTTTTTTCGGCCCTGAATCAGGCTGGGGGGAACAGGCTGAGGTCCACCCGCAAACAGGATTCAATCAGGTTGCGCTTGCTGAAATTGTAACGACTTGCGACACCGACCAGTTCTTCCCGGCCCAGCAACCTGTGCGCAATGGCTTCCAGGCCCAGGCCGGTTGCATACAGTTCCTGCGCGCTGCTGGCCAGGTCGACCAGGTAATCATATTTTTCCCGCAGCCTCGCCCGGCCGTTTTCCACCACTCCACGGTGGGGGCAGATAATGACAGCAAAATCTCGGGCAAGGACAGCCTGGATGCTTTGCAGCAGGGTCGATACGTCCTCATCGATGCGTAGCATTTTCAGGTAATTGGCGATATAGAGGTCGGCGCTGAAAAGCCAGCCGCGGTCTGGCAGCAGGTAGCAGGCCATGTCTTTCGCATGACCGGGTGTGAAAAGAGGCTCCACGCGTTCGGTGCCGATACGTATCTCCTCCGGCAAAGGGCGCGCCTCCACCCGCGGGGCCGTCCCCCAGATCAGCCTCTGGATTGGGGGAATACGGAATCCGCGTCGCAGGATCTCCCCCGTCAACGCCGGCGCCGTGGGCTGCACACCGGTGAGGCGGTAAATTGCCCCGGCGTTACCACTGTGATCTTCGTGATGGTGAGTCAATAGCAACTGGGTGAGCTCACGCTGCCGTATAAATGGCCTCACCTGGCGCCACTGGTTACTGGGGCCCGTGTCGATCACTGTTCCGCCCAGCCTGTAGACGACAAAGGTGGTGTTTACGCCGAGGTTGAAGCGGCCCACCCTGACGGCTTCCAGGTCTTTAAAGCGAAAGGATTCAATGACTGACAAGTTAACCTCGCAGGGTCTGGCGCTGCCGCCGGGTGGCCACGCAGGGTAAAATTTGCTGTTGGCCCCAATTCTGGCGAGGGAGGGTGCGCAGGGGAAGCACCGATTCCGCTAGTCTGCGTTACCTATTCGCGCAGGGCACGCCCAGTGGATCAGTCGGTAAACGCCAGCCGCCACTGAAGTCCCCATTTGGTCGTGCTTCCGGAGGTCACCCAGGCAATGTCGCCGTTGCTGTCGACGATGACGATGGTGGGCGTGACACGCACGCCCCAGCGGGCACTGAGTGCCCCGGAGGGATCATTGATGGTGGGAAACCGGAGACGATTCTCCTGCAGGTAGGCCCGCACCTCCTCCGGCGCCCCGGACTGCAAGGCTACAGTGATTACCTGGTGCTCCCTGGCCAGCTCGGCAACTGCCGGAGAGACCACGCGGCAGTAACCGCACCAGGTGGCCCAGAAATAGACCACAACCGGCGCGCTGCCGGCCATCTGCTGCAGGTCCAGTAATTCTCCGCCAAGCGATTTTCCCACCAGCGGCCGCGGCTCTTCACGGGGCAGGTCGCGCTGCTGGTAATAACCCACCACGGTAAGCGCGACTACCGCAACCAGGGTAAACCCACCCAGGCGGCGCAGGGCAGTCCCCATGGTCCCGAGCCATGCTGGATATCGATGGCTGACAGGAGTCCGATCTCCCCGGTCAGGTTGCCTGAGCATCGTCACCCCCTGGCTCCGGATCCAGCGCCACCACCGAGATCGCATTTTCGTGGTATTGCCAGCGCAGGTCGAAACCGCACAGCTTCATCCCGTATATCCGCTCCGGGTCCGGCTTCTGGTAGGCGGGTTTGGGATCCTGGGCCAGCACCTGCTTGATCAGTGCAGGCAGGTCAGTGCCCCAGTCATCCCGGTAAGCCTCGGCTTGCTGCAGGATACCCTGGGGGATATTGACCACCACGGGTTCGGGGGCTTCGGCGGCGAAGGCGCTTTCGGCATCTAGCAGCGCGTCCGCATAAGGAATGTAGGGCTTTATGTCCAGTACCGGGGTTCCGTTTACCAGGTCTGCGCCACCGATAACCAGCTCCACGCGCGGGGAGGTACGCACTTGCAGCAGGCGCACCACCGACAGCCCGATATTGTTGGGCCGGAAGGGTGAGCGGGTAGCGAGGACACCGAGCTTCCTGTTGCCACCCAGGCGCGGCGGGCGCACCTTCGCGGACCACTGCCCCGCAGCCTGGTGGAACTGGAACAACACCCAGATATGGGTATTGTCTGCCAGCCCCGCCACGGCCTCGGGGGTATCCAGGGGAGGGAGCAGTTCGATGGCCGCGCGACTGGCGTCGGCCAGAAGAGGCTGTCGCGGCACGCCAAACTTCTCGCCAAAACAGGAATGGACTATGCCAATGGGTGATAGCTGGATCTTTGTATCGATGGTCGTCTTCTCTTGCCGGCCACCCCCTGCCCGCCTCCTTGAGGGGGCAGGAAGCACTGTGCCTACTGGTCGATCCCACCCATGCACAGGTACTTGATCTCGATGTAATCATCGATGCCGTACTTGGAACCTTCCCGGCCGACACCGGACTGCTTGATACCACCGAAAGGGGCCATCTCATTGGAGATTATGCCCTCGTTGATACCGACCATGCCGTATTCCAGGCCCTCGCTCACGCGCCAGATACGGCCGATATCGCGGGAGTAGAAGTAGGAGGCCAGGCCAAACTCCGTGTCGTTGGCCATGCGGATGGCCTCTTCCTCGGTTGAGAACTTGTACAGCGGCGCTACCGGACCAAATATCTCTTCCTTGAAGAGCTTCATCTCGTCAGTCGCCCCGGTCAGGACCGTGGGTGCGTAGAAACAGGCCCCCATCTCGCTGGGCCCGCCCTCGACCACCGCCTCGGCGCCCTTGGAGGTCGCGTCCTCGACCAGGGACTGCACGTCTTTCACTGCGCTGGTATTGATCATCGGGCCGACGTCCACGCCCTCTTCCCTGCCATCGCCCATCTTCAGGTCGCGTACCGCCGCGCTGAATTTCTCGGCGAAGGCGTCGTAGACCCCCTCCTGGACGAGGATGCGGTTAGCACAGACACACGTCTGGCCGGCATTGCGGTACTTGCAGACAATCGCCCCCTTGACCGCAGCATCCAGATCGGCGTCGTCAAACACGATAAATGGTGCGTTGCCACCCAGCTCCATCGAGGTCTTCTTGATGGTCTCGGCGCACTGGGCCTGCAGCTGTTTACCCACCGCGGTAGAACCGGTGAAGGTAAACTTGCGCACCAGTGGGTTGGAGGTCATCTCGGCACCGATGTCGCGCGAGCTCTTACCCGCCACCACATTGAATACGCCCGCGGGAATACCGGCCTCTTCCGCCAGGGCGGCCAGGGCGAGAGCTGACAGGGGCGTCTCCGAGGCCGGCTTGGCGACGAACGGGCAACCCGCGGCCAGGGCCGGGGCCATCTTGCGGGCGATCATGGCACTGGGGAAGTTCCACGGGGTGATGGAGGCGGTAACGCCGACCGACTGCTTGATCACCACGATGCGCTTGTCATTGGAGGGCGGCGCGATGACGTCGCCATAAATGCGCTTGGCCTCTTCCGAAAACCACTCGATATAGTTGGCGCCGTATTTTACTTCGGTCGCGGCCTCAGAGAGCGGCTTGCCCTGCTCGGTGGTGAGGATTTTTGCCAGGTCATCGACGTTCTCGATGATCAGGTCATACCAGCGCCGCAGGACCCCCGCCCGCTCCTTCACCGTGGCGTCACGCCAGGCGGGCCAGGCGGCGCTTGCCGCTTCGATGGCCCGGCGTGTCTCAGCCGCACCACAGTCGGCAATACTGGCGATCACCTCGCCGTTGGCCGGGTTGGTAACGTCCAGGGTCGCCCCCGAATCGGCATCGATCCACTCGCCGCCGACATATGATTGCTTGCGCAACAGTGCGGGGTTCTTCAGGTCCAGCATAACGATTCCTCCGTTCAGCGAATCCCAATCCACAGGCTTCGGGTGGAAGCCAGGTCACCCGGCCCACGCGCAGCCTGGCGCTATGCGTCCCGGGCCCGGTGCGCCGGGTTATTTCTTCTTTTTCACAAACTTCATCAACCGGCGCTTCTTGGCTTTCTGGCGATCGGTCAGCTTGTTCTTCTTTCCGGCATAGGGGTTGGCCCCGGTGCGGAACTCGATTTTCACGGGAGTACCGTGCAGGTCGAGCGCCTTGCGAAAAGTCTTCTCAAGGTAGCGCACATAGTGCGCCGGCACCTGCTCGGTCTGGTTACCGTGGATGACGATCACCGGCGGGTTCTGCCCCCCCGCATGTGCGTAGCGTAACTTGATACGGTGGCCGTGTACCAGCGGAGGTTGGTGTTCACTTACCGCCCACTGCAGGATCCGTGTCAGGTGATTGGTTGAAAGCTTGTCGGTGGCCGACTGGTAAGCGGCCTCGATGGATTCATACAGGTGGCCGACCCCGGTCCCGTGCAGGGCCGAGATAAAGTGGATATCCGCAAACTCAACAAAACGCAGGCGCCGCTCCAGCTCGGTCTTGACGTAGTCGCGGTGTTCCGGCTCCAGCCCATCCCACTTGTTCAGGGCCACCACCAGGGCGCGGCCGGCCTGGATCACGCTGCCCATCAGGTGCAGGTCCTGGTCCACCAGGCCCTCGCGCGCGTCGATGACCAGCACCACCACGTTGGCATCTTCCACCGCCTGCAATGTCTTGACGATGGAGAACTTCTCCACCGACTCCTTGATGTTCTTGCGCCGCCGGATGCCGGCTGTATCGATCAGCGTGTAGGGTTTGTCATCGCGCTCATAGTTGATGTACACACTGTCGCGGGTCGTACCCGGCTGGTCGTACACCACCACCCGGTCCTCCCCCAGCAGCCGGTTCACCAGGGTCGACTTGCCCACGTTCGGGCGTCCGACGATGGCGATCTTGATGCCTTTGGCCTGTTCCTCCTCGGCCGCGACCGGCTGCTCCGGCAGTCCCTCGACCACCCGCTCCATCAGGTTACGCACGCCGCGACCATGGGTGGCGGTAGTCGGGAACAGCTCGCCGATGCCAAGCTCGTAGAATGGTGCCAGGGCGATATCTGGGTTCACGCCGTCAACCTTGTTGGCCACCAGCAGGGTCGGCTTCGAGCGCGAGCGCAGCTGCTCGGCGATCATCTCATCCGCGGGCGTCAGGCCGGCGCGACAATCGACCATAAACAGGACGAAGTCCGCCTCCTCGATGGCCTGCATGGATTGCTGGGCCATGGCGGCATCGATTCCTTCCTCGTCACCGGTGATCCCCCCGGTGTCCACGAGTATCATCTTGCGGCCCTCGAATTCCGCTTCACCGTACTTGCGGTCGCGGGTCAGGCCGGCGTAATTGGCCACCAGCGCATCTCGGCTCTTGGTGAGCCGGTTGAATAGTGTGGATTTGCCCACATTGGGGCGCCCGACCAGGGCGATAACAGGCAGCATAATTCAATCTACTCGGGACAATTTCCCGTTTGCCAGAAATGCGAACGCCCGCGCGTGGCGCGGGCGATAATTCAGTTGCCCGCCGGCCTTTGCCGACGGGCTCCCACTCTTGGGTCTCTCTCCACAACCAGTGAAGGGAGTGGTTCAGCCGTATCCCGGATCAGCGGCGCTCGAGGCGCAGCGCCACCAGCTCTCCTCCGTCGGAGAGGGCAAACAACAGGTCACCATCCACCAGCAGCGGGATGCGCACCGCATCACCATCGATCTGCTCGCGGCCAATCAGCTCGCCAGTGGCAGGGTCCAGGACGTGCAGGTAGCCCTCCAGGTCACCCACCACCACGGTATCACCGAAGTAGGCCGGGCCACTGAGTTCACGCCGCAACAGCTTGTCGTTGCCCCAGGCGATCTGGCCATTGCCCACATTGTAGGCGTAGACACTGCCAGAGGCATCGCTCAAGTATACATTGCCGGCCCCAACGTCGACGCCGTGATTGGTAGAGGCATCGCGTGCCCACAAGCCGCGGCCGTCGTTACGCGACAGGGCGACCACGCGCCCCTGGTAGCTGGCGGCAAAGACCAGGTCACCCCGCACTACGGGGGCGCCATCGATATCGACAACACGCTCCAGTTCAGCCGACCCCTGCGGGATGGCCACACGCTGTTCCCAGCGCGGAATGCCGTCGCGGGCATCCAGGGCGATAAGCTTGCCATTGTCCAGCCCCGCAAAGACCATCCCGCCCGATATCACCGGCGCTGCGGTGCCGCGCAGGGTAAGGACCGGCAGGGTGCTGCTGTGACGCCAGAGCTCTGTGCCCTCACCGGCGTCGAGGCCAAACAGCTTGCCATCCACAGTCTGGAGCACCACCGCGCCCGAACCCACAGCGGGCGCTGCAACCACCTCGGCTGAGAGCTGGTGCTCCCATACCACAGAGCCGTCGTCCAGGTTCAGGGCCACCACACGACCGCGGTAATCGGAAACCACCGCCAGGCCCAGGCCGACCCCGACGCCGCCGCTCAGGGGCACATCGAGCTCGGTTTCCCACAGGCGATTGCCCGAGCTGCGCTCGAAGGCACTGACCTCGCCATCACTGCTGGCCGCCACGATACGGCCGGCGCCGATAGCGGGTTTGAGCATGGCGTAACGCTTGACGTCGATATCGCCAATTCCCCGGGACCACACCTCCCGCAGCTCCACCTTTTCATTGATCTCGGTGAGTTCAAGCGGGTCGGTATCCTCTTGCTCCTCGTTGGAGGCGCAGGCAACCAGTGTGGCTGCCAGCGCCACAAGAGTTGCCCGGCTCAATGCGCGGGAAAAAAATCTCATTGCTCGTCACTCTCCTGTGCCGGCTTGCTTTCACTCTCTTCCTGTTCCGCTGCTGCTTCGGTTCCGGTATCTGCGCCTGTTGCGGTTGCGCCGATGCTCTCCGCCTTCAGCCGCAGCAGTTGGGCGCTCCCGGCCTGTTCCGGCAGCAGCAGGGCCAGCGCTTCCTCATAGGCCGACCTGGCGGCGGGCTCGTCACCCCGCTGGAGGAGGATATCGCCGCGGGTCTCGGCGTAGAGGGCGGCGAATGCTTCGGGCACATCCCCTTCCAGCAACTTCAGCGCTTCTTCGGACTTGCCCCGCGCACTCTTCACGGCTGCCAGGCGACGCTTGGCGACCAGCTCCAGCGAGGTCTCGGAAGCGTTGTCCAGCACCCACTGGAGCTGTTTCTCGGCCTCTTCCAGGTCGTTATCATCCGCGGCCAGTGCCGCCAGGTGCAGGGCTGCCTGGGAGGCGTAGATACGGTCGCCGAATTCGTCTTTCAGCTGGCGCGCCAGGCTATTTGCCGTCGTCAGCTGCTTGTTGTCCGGCTCGCCCTGGTTCGCACTCACCGCCTGCAGGAAGCCCTGGTAGAGATCGGAGGCCTCTTCCGCGGAAGCGCGCTCGTTGCCCTGCCAGAACTGATAGCCGAAGTAACCCGCCAGGGCCAGCACCACGCCAGTGACAATCCCCTTGCCATTCTCCGCCCACCAGCGCTTCAGCGTTTCTATTTGTTCTTCTTCGGTAATATGGTCAGCCATGGGTAACTCGTCTTTCCTGTGATTGTTTGAGACTTCCCGCAGTGACGGTCGCCGGCTGCGACCAGACTGATCGCCGGCACATACCGTCGCTGCACAATTCTGTGGTTCAGCCCTGGAGCACCGCGGCCAGGTCGGCAACAGCCACGGTCTGCTGCGGTTCGTCAGCGCGCAGGAACTTGACAGTTACCTGGCCCGCTGCGGCCTCGTCCTCACCGATGATCAGTGCGAAGTCGGCGCTGCTCTTGTCGGCCTTCTTCATCTGGCTCTTGAAACTGCCGCCGCCGCAGTGGGTCTGCAGGCGCAACCACGGCAGGCTGTCGCGGATCTGTTCCGCAGCCGTCAGGGCCGCCGATTGTACATCACCTACCGCGACCAGGTAGGCATCGACCTGCTGCTCCAGTGCCTCGGGAAGCACCTCCAGGGTCTGCAGCAACAGCACCAGGCGCTCGACGCCCAGGCCGAAACCAACCGCGGGCGTAGGCTTGCCGCCCATCTGCTCCACCAGGCCATCGTACCGGCCACCGGCGCAGACGGTGCCCTGGGCCCCCAGGCTGTCAGTGACCCACTCAAACACGGTCTTGCCGTAATAGTCCAGCCCGCGCACCAGCCGCGGGTTGATTTCGTATTCGATCCCGGCAGCGTCCAGCATCTGGCGCAGGCTGGCAAAGTGCGCCGCGGATTCCTGGTCGAGGAAGTCCAGTAGACAGGGAGCATCGGCCAGCAGTTCCTGCGTCTGGGTATTCTTGCTGTCGAGGATGCGCAGCGGATTGCGCTCCAGGCGGCGCTGGCTGTCTTCATCGAGCTGGTCTCGGCGCTCTTCCAGGTATGCCACCAGGGCCTCGCGGTAGGCGGCGCGGCTTTCGCTGTTGCCGAGCGAATTCAGCTGCAGCCGCACATGGTCGGCCACACCCAGCTGGCGCCACAGGCGCGCGGTCATGATGAGGATTTCTGCATCGATATCCGGGCCCTCGATGCCAAACACCTCCACCCCAAACTGGTGAAACTGGCGCAGCCGACCCTTCTGCGGGCGCTCATAGCGGAACATGGGGCCGAAATACCACAGCCGCTGGGGCGTGGTCAGCAGGTTGTTCTGTATGCCAGCCCGCACGGTACCCGCCGTGCCTTCCGGGCGCAGGGTGACACTGTCGCCGCTCTTGTCGTCGAAGGTATACATCTCCTTCTCGACGATATCGGTGGCCTCACCCACCGCCCGGCTGAACAGCTGGGTGACTTCCAGCAGCGGGGTGCGGATTTCGCTGTAGCCATAGCGGGCAAAGAGCTCGCTCAGCGTGGATTCCACATACTGCCAGGTGGGGGAGTCTGCCGGCAGCAGGTCGTTCATGCCGCGAATTGCGCGAAGCTGTTTCAACGGTATTCCTTAATCGTGTAACTCAAACTTGTTTTGACTTGCGGGGAGTGTCGCTCAGGACCTGGCGATGATGTCCGCTTCACTGGCTTCCTTGGCCGCCGCCTTTTCGCGGATCAGGCGCTCGAGGTCATCGACCAGGTTCTCGTTCCTGAACTTGCGGTCCGGTTGCCCATCCACGTAGATCGCGTGGCTCGGGGTGCCCCCGGCAAGGCCTATATCCGCCTCCCTGGCCTCGCCGGGCCCGTTGACGATACAGCCGATCACGGCGACATCGAGGGGCGTGGTAATGTCCTCGAGGCGCGTCTCCAGCTCGTTCATGGTCTTGACCACATCGAAGTTCTGGCGCGAACAGCTGGGGCAGGCAATAAAATTGATGCCCTTGGTGCGCAGCCGCAGGCTCTTCAGCAGGTCCCAGCCCACCTTGACCTCTTCGACCGGGTCCGCCGCCAGCGACACCCGCAGCGTATCGCCGATGCCGTCCAGCAGCAGCGCCCCGAGACCGATGGCGGACTTGACCGTACCCGAGCGAAGACCGCCCGCCTCGGTTATCCCGAGATGCAGTGGCTGCTCGATCTGCTGGGCCAGCTTGCGGTAGGCAGCGGTGGCCATGAAGATATCGGAAGCCTTGACGCTCACCTTGAAATCCTGGAAGTCGAGGCTGTCGAGTATCTCCACGTGGCGCAGCGCAGACTCCACCAGGGCATCAGGGGTCGGCTCGCCATACTTTTTCTGCAGGTCCTTCTCGAGGGACCCGGCATTGACACCGATACGGATCGGGATGCCGAGGTCGCGGGCCTTGTCGACCACCGCCCGGATACGCTTCTCGCGACCGATGTTGCCCGGGTTGATTCGCAGGCAGTCCACACCCAGGTCTGCCACCCGCAGGGCGATGCGGTAATCGAAATGGATATCGGCCACCAGCGGCACGGAGACCTGTTTCTTGATCTCGCCGAAGGCCTCGGCAGCATCCATGCTGGGCACAGATACCCGCACGATATCCGCCCCGGCCTGCTCCAGTCGCTGGACCTGGCCGACGGTGGCCGCCACATCGCAGGTATCCGTATTGGTCATGCTCTGTACCGATATCGGCGCTCCGCCCCCGACGGGCACATTGCCGACCATGATCTGGCGCGACACGCGGCGGACGATAGGTGACTCGAATTGCATAGGGCTGACCTGCCAGTTTCGCAGATTGAAAAAATCGAGGGGGAATTATAGAGAGATTGGGCGCAAACCTACAGGGTTTGCGCCCGGGGGAAGAGGGACGGGTCAGTGCCCGACAGTGATACGGCGGGTGCGACGGTTACCGAGCGGCGAACTGTCCACCAGCTCGCCCTCGAAGCGCACCTCGGTGGCCGCTGCATTGCCGAGCATCAGCTTGAAGGGCGGCTCGCCGCGGAGGTCCACGCCCGAGCCCGCCGGCTGGAGCTTGGCAACCAGCACACTGCCACTGGCGTCTTTCACTTCGATCCAGGCGTCCTCGGCAAAACTCAGTTGCAGGCGCGCCTGGGCCGCTGCGGTCTCCGCGGCTGCGGCAACAGCGGCATCGACCGGGGACGCCTGCGTTTCATTGCCGGTGACTGGACTGCCCACGGGCTCAGAGAGGCTAGCAGGTTCCGGCTCAGTCACCGCCGGCGATTCAACCGCCGCCGCAGCCACGTCGGACCGGATAGTCGCGGTGCCAGTCGGCTCCGCAGGTGCGGTGTCGGCCGCGCCCTCTGCCGGGAGTTCCGCAGATACAGCCGGTTCGGTAACCGCCTCGGCCACCGCATCGCCGCCCGGGGCAGAAAGCGAATCGCCGGCCTCGTCCGCATTAACGGAAACCGCTCCAGGGGCCACCTGCTCTTCGGCTGCCAGGTCAACGTCATCGCCGACAAATTCGGGATGCGCCGGCTCCGCGACTGGCGCAGACGCGGTTTCGGCGACCTCGCTCACGGCAGCCACCGATGGGGCAGTCCCATCATTGCCGTTCATCCACCAGAAAGCCCCGCCGACGGCTATCAGCGACACCAACGCCAGTCCGGACAAGCCGCGCCGGCCACCGGCGACCGGGCCGGAGTCCCGCTGGACATGATCCAGTATCGCAGGGGTGTCCTCTTCCTGGCCGCAATAGCCCGAATAGGCCTGCAGGATCGGGGCCTCGTCGATATCCAGCTCCTTGCAGATGTTGCGGATATACCCCTTGATGTACAGGGACGCCGGGAGCCGTGCGTAGTCGTCGTTCTCCAGCAGGGTCAGCTTGTCCCCGATAAAGCACATGCGCTCGGAGAGTTCTTTGCGGCTCAGGCCGGCCGCTTCGCGCGCACGGCGGATCAGGGTACCCGGAGTATCTCCGGACACCGGCTGGTTGCGGGGGGAGGCCTCCGCCTCATTTACAGTTTCGGACTGGTTAACCGTCATTGGCCATCATCTTCTGGTATTTGAGCGTTTCCGCCGAATAGGGATAAAGGTTCTTCAGGGCGAGTCCGTAACTGCGTTCCTTGTCGCGGTTGCCAAAAATCTTCTCTATGCGGATCCCGAGCCACAGCGACTGGGGGACCTGCCGGTTTTTTGCACTGTAGCGATCCAGGTAGTGCTTAGCCTCTGTATAGGCACCAGTGTCAAACTTGAGTTCCGCCAGGTCCAGCAACGCCTGGGGCAGGTCGCTGTCCAGCGCCAGTGCGCGTGTATAGGCCTTTTCAGCCTCGACCTCCTTGCCCAGCTCGCGCGCGCACCGCCCGAGGTTGGTCAGCGCATAGGAGCGGCGGTTGTAGGTGAGGTCCTCGGAGGCGATGCGGAACTGCTCCAGCGCATCCTCGTAGCGGCCCTGCTGGTAAAGGAAGACCCCGTAGTTGGTGTGCGCCATGGAAAAATCGTCACCGTAGCGCAGCGCCTTGCGGAAGTGGTCCTCCGCCACCTCGAACTCCTGGTCAGCCTGGTACAGCAGCGCCAGGCCGTGATGGGCCCGCGGATCCCGCTTGCCCAGCTCCAGGGCTTTATTGAAGTGGTAACGTGCCAGGTCCCGGTTGCCCCCGGCCTTCAGGTAGCGCAGGCCCAGCTGGACATGGGTATCCAGGGCCTTGTCCAGGTTCACCTCGCCCCGATCGGGCAGGCCGGTGGTCACGCAGCCAGTGAGCCAGGCACTGAGGATCACTCCCGCCAATGGCAGGGCAAAGGATTTGGAGAACACAACATCACCTGTAGTTTTTATAATGCGTTTCGCCGGGAAACGGCCGGCCGCCGGCTCTATGGGGTATCCCTTCAGCCAACGATCCTTACCGGCTGTGCCGCGTTGCGGTAGCGCTCCGACCGGCGCGTGCGGTCGTTGACCGTGCCGGCCAACTGGCCACAGGCCGCGGCAATATCGTCCCCACGGGTAGTCCGCACGGTTACGGTAAAGCCTTTGTCCAGCAAAATCTGCTGAAAGCGTCGCAAAGCGTTATTACTTACCCGCTGGTAATCAGAGAGCTCAAACGGGTTAAAGGGTATCAGATTTATCTTGACAGGCACATCGCGCAGCAGGGCGGCAAGCTGCTCTGCATGTTCGGGACGGTCGTTGACCTCCCGCATCAGCGTGTACTCGATGGTCATTTTGCGGTGGGTGTCGGGCATCCGCTCGATATAGCGCTTGGCGCTGTCCAACAGCATGGCGATCGGGTACTTCCGATTGATCGGCACGAGCTCGTTGCGCAGCTCATCATTGGGTGCATGGAGCGAGATTGCCAGGCTCACGTCTGTCACGTCCGCCAGCCTGTCCAGTGCGGGTACCACCCCGGAAGTGCTCAGGGTCACCCGGCGCTTGGAGATGCCGTAGGCATTGTCCTCCATCATCAGGTTCATCGCGTCGACCACATTGTCGAAGTTGAGCAGGGGCTCGCCCATGCCCATCATGACCACGTTGGTCACCTTGCGCGGTCCCTTGGGCTGGAGCTGTCCGAACGATTTGCACGCAATCCATACCTGGCCGATGATCTCGGCCGCGGTCAGGTCGCGGTTAAACCCCTGCTTGCCGGTGGCACAGAAACTGCAGTCCAGGGAACAGCCCACCTGGGAGGAGACACAGAGGGTGCCACGGTCTCCGTCGGGGATGTAGACGGTCTCGATGGCACTACCGCCCTCTACTTTAATCAGCCATTTGCGCGTGCCGTCGGCCGAGTCCCACTGGCCCAGCACCTCGGGGGCACAGATCTCGGCCACCTCGGCGAGCTTCTCCCGCAGCGCCTTGCTGACATTGGTCATCTGGGAAAAGTCGTCGACACCGTTCTGGTGGATCCACTTGAGCACCTGCACCGCACGGAAGCGCTTCTCGCCCAGCGACTCGAAGAACGCGGTCAGCTTTTCGACCGAAAGGCCTAGCAGATTCACTTTTTCGGTTTGTGGCTGGGTCATGGATTCACCTCGGGGAGTGGGCTGCGCCGGCCCGGACGGGCCGGCGCGAACGCGGGCTTAGGCGCGCGGGCAGATTTCGTCGTCGGCAAAGAAGTAGCTGACTTCGCGCGCGGCAGACTCGGTGGAATCGGAACCGTGTACAGCGTTAGCGTCGATGCTGTTGGCGAAGTCTGCACGGATAGTACCGGCCTCGGCTTCCTTCGGGTTGGTGGCACCCATCAGGTCGCGGTTCGCCATGACAGCGTTCTCGCCTTCGAGTACCTGCACCACCACCGGACCGGAAGTCATGAAATCCACCAGATCCTTGAAGAAGGGACGCTCCTTGTGCTCGGCGTAGAATCCCTCGGCTTTCTCTCGGCTCAGGTGCACCATTTTCATGGCGACGATGCGCAGGCCGGCCTTCTCGAAACGGCTTTCGATTTCGCCGATCACATTCTTGGCTACCGCGTCCGGCTTGATGATGGAAAGAGTGCGCTCCAGGGCCATTTTGTTCTCCAATTGACAATTTTTACATGCAAAAAGAGCAACCGCAGTTGCTCTTCCTTGAATTCCTTCCTACGGCGGCCGGGCTTCCGCCCAGCCCCCGGCACCGCGAAGGAGCCTGGCCAGCGCGGCCAGGCCGTTTCACGGCCGGCGGATTATACGCACAACTGCACGAAGTTTGTACTACTTCCGCCGCCCCGCGACCGGGGAACGTCGCTTCAGTCAGCTTCCTCGATCCAGGCGGCCTGGATGGCCTCCAGGATCTTCTCACCACAGCGCGCCGGGTCATCATCGAAGCCGGGCAACTCGATAACCCAGTTGCGCAGGTCGACGAAATTGACCCGCAGGGGGTCTACATCCGGGTGTGTGTCCACCAGCTCTATGGCGATGTCGTTGATGTCCGTCCACTTCATGTGTGCGTCTTCTCCCCGTTGCTCATGCCCGACCGGCACGTCAGTGCTTTTCGGACACCTGGTTGATGGTGTATTTGGGTATCTCAACCACCAGGTCCTCGTCGTCTACGATAGCCTGGCACGACAGGCGAGACTCTGGCTCCAGCCCCCAGGCCTTGTCCAGCAGGTCCTCTTCCAGCTCGTCCGGCTCGCCGAGGGAGTCAAAACCCTCGCGAACGATCACATGGCAGGTGGTACAGGCGCAGGATTTCTCACAGGCGTGTTCGATTTCCACTCCGTTCGCCAGCGCCGCGTCGCAGACGCTGACGCCACTTTCCACTTCTACCACCTTGCCTTCCGGGCATATCTCTTCGTGGGGTAAAAATACGATTTTCGGCATAGTGTGCTTACTCGCTATGGTCTCAAGGGCCGGGCAGCCCCAGGGCTGCCCGCGCCTTCACCCACCTTCCTTCCCCGGGCCGGGGTCGGTGCGGGCGTGTTATCGGTCGAATTCATCCAGCGTATGGCCCTGCATGGCACGCTTGATGGAGGCATCCATGCGCCTTGCGGCGAACGGCTCGGAGATCTCATTGAGCGCCTCGATACGCCGGCGGATCTCCTCCGCATCACCACCGTTGTGGGCGAGGCGCAGGGCCTCCATCGCCCGCTCCAGCTCATTGAGCTCATTTTCCCCCAGCAGTTCAGCGCCGTTCTCTTCCAGCGCCACCAGCAGGGCCTCCAGGGTCCGCTCGGCCTCTACCCTCGCCTCCCGCAATGCCCGCGCAGCCACGTCCTCTTCGGCGTGCTCATAGGAATCCTGCAGCATGCGGGTGATATCCGTCTCTTCCAGCCCATAGGACGGCTTTACGGTGATATCGGCGCTGACGCCACTGCTCTTCTCCATCGCGGTAACCGACAGCAGGCCATCCGCATCCACCTGGAAGGTGACGCGGATGTGGGCCGCGCCCGCCACCATGGGGGGAATGCCGCGCAGCTCAAACCGCGCCAGCGAACGGCAGTCCTGGACCAGCTCGCGCTCGCCCTGCACCACGTGTATCGCCATCGCCGTCTGGCCGTCCCTGAACGTGGTGAATTCCTGTGCCTTGGCCACCGGGATGGTGGTATTGCGGGGGATCAGCTTTTCCGTGAGCCCTCCCATGGTCTCGATACCCAGTGACAGCGGGATCACATCCAGCAGCAGCAGGTCGTCACGGGACTTGTTGCCCACCAGTACGTCGGCCTGCAGGGCCGCGCCGATGGCAACCACCTGGTCGGGATCGATGTCTGCGTGCGGCGCGCGGCCGAAGAAGCCCTCCACCCGCTCGCGTACACGCAACGTGCGGGTGGAACCGCCCACCAGCACCACTTCCCGGACTTCGCTGGTACCGACACCCGCGTCACGCAGGGCGCGCTTGCAGGCACGCAGGGTCTTGTCGATCATCGGGTCCAGCAGCGCTGCCATGGCCTCACGGTTCAAGTTGCCGCGCCAGTCACCATAGGAGATCTCCACCTCCGTACGGTCTGCCAGCGCCTCCTTGGCCGCACAGGCGCGATCCAGCAGGGCGCGCTGGGTGGCCACATCGTGGTCAGTGCCCAGCCCCGCCTGTTCCGCAATCCAGCCGGCAATGGCGCGGTCGAAATCATCGCCGCCCAGCGCCGAGTCCCCGCCGGTGGACAACACCTCGAACACCCCGCGGGACAGCCGCAGGATGGAAATGTCGAAGGTGCCACCACCCAGGTCATAAACCGCGATCACCCCTTCCTCACCCTGGTCCAGCCCGTACGCCACCGCAGCCGCGGTGGGTTCGTTCAGCAGCCGCAGCACGTGCAGGCCCGCGAGCTTTGCCGCGTCCTTGGTCGCCTGGCGCTGGGCATCATCAAAGTAAGCTGGCACGGTGATCACGGCGCCATCCAGCTCGCCACCCAGGGCCTGGCCGCCACGCACCGCCAGGACTTTCAGGATCTCCGCGGATACCTGTACCGGGTTGACGGTCCCGGCTGCAGTTTCGATTGCCACCATGCCACCCTTGCCGGCATCCTCCCCGGACTGCACAAAGTGGTACGGCAGCTGGTCGCCGAAACTCTTTACATCGCCGATCCCGCGCCCCATGAAGCGCTTGATGGACAACATGGTGTTGTAGGGGTCTTCACCTGCACGCTCTCGCGCGGGCCTGCCCACGGTGACAGAAGCATCCGCACCGTAATGTACGGCAGAAGGGAGGATAAGACTGCCATCCTCCGCCGCGATGACCTCGGCACTGCCGCTGCGCACGGTGGCGACCAGCGAGTTGGTGGTGCCCAGGTCGATACCCACGGCGCGCTTGCGCTGGTGGGGCTCGGGAGTCTGTCCGGGTTCGGAAATCTGCAGTAATGCCATCAGCTCACTCGTCTTCGCAATCGGTCACTTCAATATCTCGGCGCCTTTCCCCGCGCCCTCGGCTACCCCAAGGCTCAGAAATCGCCCAGCAGGTCTTCTTCCAGTTCTTCCACCTGCCTTTGCAACTTGGCCAGGAACTGCATCTTGAGCAGGGAATCGCTGGCACCTTCCAGTTCGCCGTCGACGAAGAGGCGGCCAAACCTGTCCTGTTCGGCGGTGAAAAGATCGCCGACTTCCCTGCTCAGCGCGTCCAGTGCCGCCTCGGGATCGGCCTCCCCGCGCACTTCCTCCAGTCTCTCGCGCAGCAGCATCTGCTGCATCAGGAACTCGGCGTCAGCGGTCGTCTGCTCGGGACTGATCTCGACCCCCGCCAATTCCAGCAGGTAGCCCGCGCGAGCCACTGGCTCGCGCAGGACGTTGTGGGCTTCGTTGATCCGGGTCGCATACTGCATGGCCAGCATCTGCTCGCGGTCGGACTTTGCCGCGTACCTGTCCGGATGGAATTCACGCTGCAGCTCCCGGTAACGTGTCGCCAGGGCCTCCCGGTCCACACTGAAGCCGGGCTTCAGACCAAAGATTTCAAAGTAATTCAGCTGCTGAGTCATCGCGCTCCAAGTCCTCGACCTGCCCTCCGCCACGGGAGGCGCTGCCCTACAAAAAAGGCCGGCGTGCAGTGACGCACCCGGCCCACGAACCTGCCTGGGATTTTCTGGCCATGGACCTGATCAGAGTCTCCCGGGGTTCACACGTGAAAACTTTCGCCGCAACCGCACTCGTTCTTCACATTCGGGTTGGAGAAAACAAACCCCTCATTCAACCCCTCCTTGACGAAGTCCAGCTCGGTCCCGTCCAGGTATACGAGGCTTTTCGGGTCTACTACCAGCTTCACGCCGTCCTGCTCGAACACTTCGTCCCCGGCACCGGCCTCGTCCACAAACTCGAGTACATACTGCATGCCGGAGCAGCCGGCCGTACGGACACCCACCCGAATACCGATACCCTTGCCGCGGCTGTCGAGCTGGCGCTTGACGTGCGCCCGCGCCGCTTCGGTCATGGTAATTGCCATAAAGTCGCCTTACTGCTTAGCTGGCCGCGCTCTCTTCTGCCTTGACGCCACGCTTCTCGCGGATATTGCGCACCGCGGCCTTGATGGCGTCCTCGGCCAGCACGGAACAGTGAATTTTTACCGGCGGCAGGGCCAGTTCCTCGGCGATCGCAGTGTTCTTGATCTGCTCCGCCTCATCGATGGACTTGCCCTTCACCCACTCTGTCAGCAGGGAGCTGGACGCAATGGCGGACCCGCAGCCGTAGGTCTTGAACTTGGCATCCTCGATGATGCCCTGGTCGTTGACCTGGATCTGCAGGCGCATCACGTCGCCACAGGCGGGCGCGCCCACCATACCGGTACCCACATTGTCTGCATTGTCGTCCATGCGGCCGACATTGCGTGGATGTTCATAGTGATCGATAACTTTGTCGCTATAGGCCATGACTATTCTCCTGGATCTTTCACGTGCGGTTAATGGGCGGCCCATTCAATGGAATTGAGGTCGACACCATCTTTGTACATATCCCACAGCGGCGACAGCTCGCGCAGTTTCTCCACTGCCCGGCGCACTTCCGCCGCAGCGGTATCGACGTCCTGCTCGCTGGTAAAGCGCCCGAAGCTGAAACGCAGCGAGCTGTGGGCCAGCTCGTCGTTTACCCCCAGGGCCCGCAGCACATAACTCGGCTCAAGGCTCGCGGAGGTACAGGCGGAACCTGAGGAAATCGCCAGGTCCTTCAGGGACATGATCAGGCTTTCACCCTCCACAAAGGCGAAACTCACGTTCAGGTTGCCGGGCACCCGCTGCTCCACGGAGCCATTGATGTGCACCTCTTCCATGTCCTTGATGTGGTCCCAGAAACGGTCGCGCAGGCGCAGCAGGCGCTCGCGCTCTGCCACCATTTCTTCCTTCGCGATACGGAAAGCCTCGCCCATACCCACGATCTGGTGAGTGGGCAGGGTGCCGGAGCGCATGCCGCGCTCGTGGCCGCCCCCATGGATCTGCGCCTCCAGGCGCACCCGGGGCTTCCGCCGGACGTACAGGGCACCGATGCCCTTGGGGCCGTAGATCTTGTGCCCGGAGAAGGACATCAGGTCCACTTTCATCTCCGCCAGGTCGATCGGCAGCTTGCCGGCGCTCTGGGCCGCGTCCACGTGGAAAATCACCTTGCGGGCGCGGCAGATCTCGCCGATCGCCGCAATGTCATTGATCACGCCAATCTCATTGTTGACGTGCATCAGGCTCACCAGGATGGTGTCGTCCCGCAGAGCCTCCTCAACCTGCTCCGGGTAGACGATACCGTCGGTGCGCGGGTTCAGGTAGGTAACTTCAAACCCCTCCCGCTCCAGCTGGCGGCAGGTGTCCAGCACCGCCTTGTGCTCGATCTTGGAGGTGATGATGTGTTTGCCGCGCCCCTGGTAGAAGTGGGCGGCGCCCTTGATGGCCAGGTTGTCGGACTCGGTGGCACCACTGGTCCACACGATCTCGCGCGGGTCGGCGTTGATCAGGTCGGCCACGTGGCGACGCGCTTCCTCAACGGCTTCCTCCGCTTTCCAGCCGAACAGGTGGGAACGGGAGGCGGGGTTACCGAAGTTGCCTTCCATTGTCAGCTGTTCCGCCATCTTGGCAGCGACCCGCGGGTCAACCGGGCAGGTAGCGGCATAATCCAGGTAAATGGGAAGCTTCATATTCAATTTTCTCCGCGCACTAAATCTGTCGGTTTGCGTGTGCTCTCGGTTTTACATCCGGGTTACACCGGTGCCTGTCACTGCAGGCCGCCGATGACCGCCACTTTCTGCTCCGGCGCCGCCTCGCGCATATCCTGGCGGCGCGCCACTTCCTGGACCTCTGACCGCTCCACCAGGTCGGTGAGGCTGATTCCGCTCAGGAAGTTATGAATCTGTTCGCTCAGGTCACACCACAGGTAGTGGGTGAGGCACTGCTCGCCGCCCGCGCAGTCACTGTTGCCGCCACAACTGGTGGCGTCCACGGACTCATTGACCGCATCGACGATCTGGGCGACAAATATGTCGGCCCCGCCCCTGGCCAGCCGATAGCCCCCACCGGGTCCACGCACGCTGGATACCAGGCCGGACTGGCGCAGGCGGGAAAAGAGCTGCTCAAGGTAAGACAGGGAGATGCCCTGGCGCTTGGAAATATCCGCCAGACTGATCGGGCCGCGATCGGCGTGAAGCGCCAGATCCAGCATTGCTGTTACCGCATAGCGGCCTTTGGTTGTCAAACGCATGTCAGCTCCCGACTGATCCATAGCCCTTTCAACGGGGCGCGAGTATGGAATAACCCACCAACTCAGTCAAGTATATAACCACTTATAGCGGTCGGGTATTAGGTGGTAGCCAGGAACCTCCGCATCACCCCTCCTCCCCGTCCGCGGCAGATGCGTTGTCCGGACGACCCTTTCCCCCGGTGCGGTGGATATAGTTCTGGATCGCGGTGAGCATCCCACGCAGAATCCCCAGCTCCATATCATCCGGGCGCACGCGACTGAACAGCCTGCGAAGGCGGGTCATGGTCTGGCGCGGGTTGTCCGGGTCGATGAAGCCCAGCTCCGCCAGGGCCTGTTGCAGGTGCTCGAAATAGAGCTCCATGTCGCTCGCCTTCGCCGGCGGGCGGTCCCAGTCCGCGTAACTCAGTCGCTCGCCCCTCTGGGCCTCCAGTGCCGCCATCCGCACCTCGTAAGCCAGCACCTGTACGGCAGTGGCCAGGTTGAGCGAGCTGTACTCCGGGTTGGCGGGGATATGCACATGGAAGTTACAGGCCTGCAGCTCCTCGTTGGTGAGGCCGCGGTCCTCGCGGCCGAAAACCAGTGCCACCGGATGGGTCCCGGCCTCGGCGACCGCCCGCTCACCGCACTCGCGCGGCGTCAGCAGCGGCCAGGGGATGCGGCGCTCCCGGGCGCTGGTGGCGACGACCAGGCCACAGTCGGCCACCGCCTCCTCCAGGGTATCTACCACCACAGCCGTTTCCAGCAGGTCGGCGGCGCCCGCTGCTCGCCAGATCGCATTGGCCGCGGGAAACTCGCGCGGGGCGACCAGGTAGAGCTGGCGCAACCCCATGTTCTTCAGGGCGCGTGCCGCGCCACCGATGTTCCCGGGGTGCGCACTGTTAACGAGCACTACCCGCACATTGTCGAGCGCGTCCAGTGGAGCATTGTCGAGGGGGGACTTGGCCATACTGTCAGAATCAATCCGGGCTGTTTGGGGCGCGCGAGTGTAGCAAATCTGGTCGGGAATCCCTACAATCGCGGCGTCCGGCCCGCCCGGGCCCCGGAGATCCAGGGACTCCCTGGTCACTCATCTCCCGCTTTTTAAACTTCACCACTTAGTGCGGACAAGTTATGGAACCCATGCTGAACATTGCCCTGCGCGCTGCGCGCAAGGCCGGAGAACTGATCGAGCGCGCCTGGGAGCGCGATGTGACCAAGTTTGAGGAAAAGGGCCGCAACGATTTCGTCACCGAAGTGGATCGCGCGAGCGAGCAGGAGATCATCTATCACCTGCGCAAGGCCTACCCCAGGCACAGCATTCGCGCCGAGGAGAGTGGCTTCCAGGAGGGTGCAGAGCCCGATTACGAGTGGATCATCGATCCCCTGGATGGCACCACCAATTTCATTCACGGCATTCCCCAGTTCGCCGTTTCCATCGCCTGCCGCTATCGGGGGCGTATCGAGCACGCGGTGGTGCTGGACCCGATCAAGCGCGAGGAGTTCACTGCCAGCCGCGGACGCGGCGCGGCCCTCAACGGCCGCCGTATCCGGGTCTCCAACCGCCAGAACCTTCGCGGTGCCCTGATCGGCACCGGCATCCCCTTCAATGGCCCGGCGCTTGACAATATCGATCCCTATTTAGCGGCCCTCAAGGAAATTGCCGGCCAGACTTCGGGCATCCGCCGGCCCGGCGCCGCGGCGCTGGATCTCGCCTATGTCGCCGCAGGCCGCTTCGACGGCTTCTGGGAGATGTACCTGAACACCTGGGATATCGCCGCCGGCTCCCTGCTGGTTAAAGAGGCGGGCGGCCTGATCAGTGACTTCCGCGGCGGCGACGACTACCTCGACAGCGGCCACCTGGTCTGTGCCAGCCCCAAGGTCTTCAAGCCCCTGCTACAGATCGTGGGTCGTCACCTGGGTCGCGTACGCTGAAGCAAGGCCGTATCGCCCCTCCCGGAGGGGGGGCGCTACCACCGGGCAGTCAGGCGGTGCCCTCGCTCAACGCTTCCGCTTCCACCTGCCCGCCGGCGAGCGATTCAGCCTCGGAAAGGGCCTTTTGCAGTGGCCGTGGATGGCCGATGTAATAGCCCTGCACCAGGTTCACCCCCAGCGCCGCCATCCGCTGCAGGGTGGCCTCATCCTCGACAAACTCTGCCACCGTGCGTGCGCCGAGCCGCTGGGCCACCTGATGAATGGACTCCACAATGATCAGGTCGACGAAGTTCTCCTCCACCTGCCGAACAAAGCTGCCGTCAATCTTGATGTAATCTATGGTGAATGACTTCAGGTAGCTGAATGAACTCAACCCGTTACCAAAGTCATCCAGGGCTATCCTGCACCCGAGTTTGCGCAGGCCGGCCACGAAACGGCTGGCGCTCTCCATGTGGGTGACCATTGCCGTCTCGGTAATCTCGAAGCTGATCCGCTCCCTGGGAATGGGCGTACGGTCCAGCACTTCCAGCAGGTGAACCTGGAATCCCGCATCCCCCAACGCATCAGCGGAGATATTCAGGGCGAAACTGAATCCGGCTTCCGCGATGGCGCCGGCGTGTTTTACCAGGGTCTCATCAACCACCCAGCGGTCAATGGGCAGCATAAGGCCATAGCGCTCCGCCGCCGGTACAAACGCATCCGGCATCAGCAGTTTCCCTTTCTCGTCATACATGCGCAGCAACAACTCGTAGTGGCTGACACGACTGGTATTCGAGGCGTCAGCAATCGGCTGCATATCGAGGGAAAAACGGCTGTTGTCGATCGCGTCGCGGATCACCGAAGCCATGAGGATCTCCCGGTGCTGGTCAACCGCTGCACTCTTTTCCATGTCATAACTGACTGCCGTGCCCCGACGCAGTCGCTTGGCGGAAAAGCAGGCCACGTCGGCCTGGCTCAGGAGGTCCCCGAGGTGATTGTTGTCCGGGCTGATTTCTGTAATGCCCGCACTCGCACCAACATCGTAAACCCGGTTGTTCCAGGGAAACCGCATCAAACCGATGTTGCGTAAAATCGCCTCACAGCGCTCTTTCGCGCGCGCGCGGTCGCAATGACGGAAAAGCAGCCCGAACTCATCGCCGCCGAGGCGCGCAATGCTGTCCGACTTCAGCAACTGGCCACTCAAGCTCTGGCTGATCTCACGCAATAGCCCGTCCCCGGCCACGTGCCCCGCGCTGTCATTGATCACCTTGAAGCGGTCCAGGTCCAGGAAGACCAGGGCATGGCGCGTGCCCCGCTCATTCACGTCATCAATCGCACTCTCCAGCTCACCCTTGAACGCGTCACGGTTGGGCAGGCCGGTCAGACCGTCGTGGGATGCCTTGTAGCTCAACTGCCTGATGAGCTCCCGCTGCTCGCTGACGTCCTGGATAACCAGCACCGCCCCCAGCAGCTCACCGCGCTGCTTCCTCAGAGGGGAGACCGACCAGGTGATGTCATATCGGCGTCCCCCGCGACTGTGCAGGGTGGCCCCTTCGCCTCCATGAATCAGCTGTGACTGGGCCAGGCACTCCGCCACAGCCCCTCCCAATGTATCTGAGCTGCCGCTGGAAATGTTGCAGACCTCATCGACGGGCCGGCCGAGCGCCTCCCGCTGCGGCCAGCCGGTCAGGCTCTCTGCCATCGGGTTGATATAGTTGACGCGCTGCTTCTCATCAGTGGAAATGACCGCGTCGGTAATAGAGGCGAGGGTGACCTGCAGGCGCTCTTTTGCCTCGAGGAGGCTGGCCTCACTGCGCTTGCGCCAGTCGATGTCCTCTACCTGGGACAACATATAGAGCGGTTCGCCGCGCAAACTGCGCGCAACGGAAACCCGGAGTTCCCCCCACACCGCATGTCCGTCACGGTGCTGGTAGCGCTTCTCCACCGAGAACGGCTGGCCACCATTTGCCGCGAACCTCTCCAGCAGGTCGCGACTTGAATCCCAGTCGTCCCGGTAGGTCAGCTCCAGCACGCTTCGACCTACGATCTCGTCCGCTGCATAGCCTAGAAACTCGCAAAAACTGCGATTGACCTGGAGTATCCTGCCTTCCAGGGAAACCCGCAGGATACCCAGCCTGGATTCCTCCACCGCTGCACGAAAGCTGCTTTCCATTTCCACGGAGCGCTCATTGCGGCGGCGCTCGATATTGGTAAACACGGCCACGAGATAGGCGGGAATCACAGCTGCGAAAGTGGCGATCACCAGCTGTACCTGGGACAACTCCAGCCCCGCCGGTGCGGGTTGTGGCAACCCCGTACTGGAACTCAGGTGCATCGCCATGGTTATCGAGGCGATGCAGATGACCAACAGGCTGGCGAACAGGCTGAGGCGGGTAGCCGCCCCCAACAGGACAAGGGAAATAAAAACGAAAGGATAGGCCTTGTATTCAAGCAGCATCCAGGCCAGGGCGGTAACCGCGACAGTTACCAGCGCGAATTCCGCCCAATCCTGCCAGCCGCCCCTCGTCTCCATTGCATCCTCCACCAGCAGCATGATCGGCAGCAGGATGAGCATGCCCATGGCGTCGGCGGTGTACCACAGGGTAAACAGCTCTCGGAAAACGACCTCATTATTGTTCTGCATCACGAAGTAGCAGCCCACACTGGCACTGGCCAGGGGGGGAATCAACGTGGACACGGCGAGGAATCGCATCCACTGCTTCACTCCCATGAAGTAGTCGTGGCGAGGGCAGAACCGTCGCAGGAGGGCGGCCGCAAGAAGAATTTCCGCCAGGCTGCCGATCGTATATTTGGCCGCCATTTCCCATTTCACGCCAAGCCACAGGCCAGCGAAGAAAGATGCGGCAAAAAAGCTTGTGAACAATACTGGCCAGTGACGGACGGGATGGCGATAGAGGTAGGCGACGGCCACGGCGTCACCGAGCCACAGGAATGCCGCGCCACCATCCTCGCTCAGCGCTGTTTTGCTGAACACTATCAGCGCGGCACTGAGCAATGTCAGGGCCAGTGCACTCTCCCAGAGCACCGGCACCGACACCTTCTCGTTGTGCTTATATCCCGGGTATTGAAACGCTGGTAACACTGATTAATCCGTCCTTATTCATTGTTCTGCCTGCCTGTCCTTCGTCAACCGGCCCTCGCCTGCGGCAGGTGCGAGTTCACGATCGAGCTTTCGCGCCAGCTGCACCAGGTCAAACGCCGGCGGCAGCGAGTCAGGGCTCGGGCCCTCGCCCGGCTGTGCCACCTGGATAAACGCGATACTGGCAGTCAGGGGATCCTCCCACAGAATTCGCTTCATGTCCTCAGCCGACATTCCCGGCATACCTTCATCAAAAAGTACTGCATCGATACCCCGGGTACGGGCGAGGAATATTGCCTCCACGGCATCGCTCGCGGCCGTAAACTGCACCTGGGGGGATTTCGAGAGCATCGCCTGTACCCTTTCCAGTTCGGAAAACCGGTTATTCACCAGCATGACCCGGCAGGCTGGCAGTTTTGCCGGTGCCTCGGCGCGGGAGGGCATTTGCATCACCTCGGGAGGTGCATCAATAAGGGGAAAATCGATCCAGAATATGGAGCCCTGGTCCTCGTGGCTGTCAAAATCGATCCTTCCGCCCATGGCCTCGGTCAACCGCTTGGCAATTGCGAGCCCCACGCCCGTTCCCTCTATCTGGCCCCTCTCGGCGCCGAGGCGGTTGAACGGCTCGAAGACTTCCACCCGACGATTCTCGGCGATCCCCTTGCCGGTATCGAGGATGCTAAGGCGGAGCCACCCCTCAGCCTGGGGCGAGAAATTGATCACTACGCGGCCGTTTTCGCGATTGTACTTGACCGCGTTGCCGGCGAGGTTCAACACCACCTGCTTGAACCGGACCGGGTCCGCACAGATGTAGGCGGCCTCCCAGCCGAGAGGCTCGAAAATGATCGTGACCTTACGGGTCTCGGCCAGCGGCTCCAGCAGACGCTTGCAATCCTCCACCAACGCCGCGGGCTTGATGGGCTCCATGGACGGCGCCAGGCGCTGGCTGTCGATCCGTGCCAGTTCCAGCACATCACCGACCAGGTGCAAAAGGTGCTGGCCAGCCCGCCGGATCTCCCCCAGGCGCTGTCGCTGGTCCGGATTCAGGCTCATCTCCAGTTCCACCATCTGGCTGTAACCGAGTATTGCGTTGAGGGGGGTGCGGAGTTCATGACTCAGGCTGAGCAGCAGTTCCGCTCGGACCTTGCTCTCCTTGCGCTGCGATTCCAGCTCCCGCTCGAGACGCGCCTTCGCCTCCCGGTGCCCGGTCACATCCTGGGCCAGGCCCAGGACCCTCACCGGGCTGCCCTCGCTGTCTTTTTGTAACTGCCCACGACAGCGCACCCAGATCACGCCTCCATCGCGGTGCCAGAGGCGATATTCCACGTCGAGGGGCAACTGTTCCGTAACATGGTCATGGAATGCACGCTCCGCCCGGGCGAGGTCCTCGGGAAGGATACGGGACTTCCACAACTTGAGCGCACTGCGCGCATCCGAGCCTGATTCGGCGCCCTCGTAACCGAGCATTTTCCAGCAGGCACGATCCATCACCACCTCGTCCGCCAGCAGGTCCCACTCCCACAGGCCGTCCCCTATGGCGGCAAGCGTCCACAGTGCACGCTCCCCCTGCACCTCAGACTGGTCGCGCATTGTGAGTGGATCAGTGAAGTCGGCGCAGCCGCCGATGACGCCCCTTGCACCTTCACCGCTGCCCTCGGGTCCGCCCGTGCCGATGCTGCGACCCCACCAGCGCAACCACAACTGGCGCCCGTCGCTGGCGAACGCACGGACCGTGATATCGAACGCTTCGCCGGTGGCGGCAACGCGATTGCGGGCGGCGCGCAGCTTTTCCCGGTCCGCACCATGCACCGGGACCAACTGGTCACACTCCCACAGGCTGAGAAATGCTGTCTTCCCGTTTTCGCCAAAAAGCTCCCATATATCGCCCGCGATCCTCACCTCGCCGCTAGACGGTTGCCACTCCCACAGGCCGCAGGCCACCTCACCCAGCAGCTGCCTGATATGGGCAACCTGGTGCTCCATCAAGTCAGCATGGGTGGAGGCGCCTTTTTCCTCGGGAAGTGCGGGCAAGGGATAATCGGTGACTTCGGGAGACATGGCAGCGTGCTACATCGCGTATTTTTATTTGGGTTTCCTGAAGTGAATCACTTATCCGCTGCCAAGAAAAGCCCAACTTCGGGGTGCCCTGCCCGGCCCGCGGCGAGCACGGCCCGGCGGTACTTCCCCGGCGCCCGCCGGCAGGACAAAAAAAGGCCCCGCAAAGCGGGGCCTGAATCAGCGATGATGAGAGAAAACGGGAAGTCACGCATTAAAAGCTTTGCCATAAACCCGTGATTGCTTCCCGTGACGAGCGCCTTGCAGCGACTCGCACTAGCTACCCTGCAACCGCTGTGCCAACTTTGCGATTTCGCCGGTTTCTGCCCATATGCCGGCTCCCGTTGTAGCAGGCAGGCGGAAAGACTTTCCTTCAGGGGCTCCGCTCCCCCTTCCCTTTCTCCGCCTGCGGGGGTGGCCCGGGGGCAACCCTGGTCCAATCCGGCCCAATCATCTGCCTAAATGCACCAATAGCAGGCAGGAATGACTGGCCAGGGGTGATAATTCCCAAACTTTCGCGCCGGGACATGTCATACCACCCGGGATGAGGTAAGATCTTGAGACCAGTGGCGACTGCATGACTTCCCCATACCCGCTACACATCGAGTACACCGCAGGGATCAATACACCGCAGGGATAGTTCGCGCGGGTTCACCGGGCAGGCCACTGGTTTTAGCGTGTAACAAAGGTTGTTCTATGAATGCAGTATCCGAGGCCCCCCGCATCTGGGTCACCACAATCCTGTTTGCCAGCACCGCCCTGGCGGCGCTGATCCTGGTGCCGCTGTATGGCTTCCTGGTGGGCTACCACTGGTACCAGTGGCTGGCCTTCGCCGTCTATGGCGCCCTCTGTGGCCTGTCCATCACCGCTGGCTACCACCGGCTATGGTCCCACCGCACCTACGAGGCCCACTGGAGCCTGCGCCTGCTGTTCGCCCTTTTCGGCGCCGCTGCGCTGCAGAACAGTGTACTGGTATGGAGTTCCGGTCACCGTCGCCATCACCGCCATGTGGACGACAATGATCACGACCCCTACTCCGCGCGGCGCGGTTTCTGGTTCTCACATATCGGCTGGATGCTGCGTGAGTACCCCAGCGGGCAGGAAAACTTTGACAATGCCAAAGACCTGCAACGCGACAAGATCGTGATGTGGCAGCACAACCACTATATCCCCATCACCCTGGCAATGAACCTCGGGCTGACGTTCCTGCTGGGCTGGGCCACGGGCGATATCATCGGCATGCTGCTACTGGCCGGCGTCCTGCGCATCGTGGTGAACCATCACACCACATTCTTCATTAACTCCCTGGCCCACATCTGGGGCCGGCGCCCCTATACCGATGAAAATACCGCCCGGGACAACGACCTGCTCGCGTTTTTCACTTTCGGGGAGGGCTACCACAATTATCACCATATCTTCCAGACCGATTACCGCAACGGCATCCGCTGGTACCACTGGGACCCGACCAAGTGGCTGATCCGCACCGCGAGCTGGCTTGGGCTCGCACGCAACCTGAAGACCGTCCCGGACATGCGTATCCAGCGCGCGATGCTCACCATGCAGTTCAAACGCGCCGAGCAAAAACTGCAGCAGTCTTCCCACAAGGACAGCTGGCGCCAGTTGTTGGAAAAAGAAGCCCAGCAGTTCTCCGAGGCGCTCGGCGAATGGAAGGAGTTGCAGTCGCGCCGTTACGAGAACGCTCGTGAGCGACTCCTGGCCCGCTGGGAAAGCGCGGCCATTCGCACGCGCGTGAAAGAACTGGAATACAGCCTGAAAATGCAGCGCAAGCGCCTGCAGATCATGATGGAGCAGTTCCACCTCTGCCCGGCCACTGCCTGAGGGCGGTAGCCGGCCGGCACAAAAAAAGGGCGGTCCCCGCGGGGACCGCCCTTTTTTTGTTGTCTGTGGCGAAGCTGTAGTCGCTCGCTCGCGCCGGGCTAGCTCTCCGCGGCGGAAAACTGCTGTACAGAATAGGCCACCCGCTCCTCGACGTTGCGCTCCAGGTCCTCGATATCCATTTTCTCTATCAGGCGCAGGCGACTGCGCAACCCCACCCCATTGGCGATCTGGATCGCCAGGCCGGGGCGGGCGTTGGCCTCCAGCAGCAGTGGGCCGCGCCGGCGGTCCAGGACAATATCGCACCCCAGGTAGCCCAATCCCGTCATCTCATAGCAACTCGCCGCCAGCCTCAGGAGGTCGCGCCAGCCGGGCACCTGCAGCTTGTCGAAGGGCATTTCGGTATCCGGGTGGCGGTTGATGCGCAGCCCGTTCTGCACCGCGTGACAGCTCTTGCCGGAAGCCAGGTCGATGCCCACGCCCACCGCACCCTGGTGCAGGTTCGCCTTGCCGTCGGACGAGTGCGTGGAGCAACGCAACATGGCCATTACAGGGAAACCGCGGAAAACGATCACGCGGATATCCGGCACGCCCTCGAACGAATAGTTGTCAAACACCGGGTCAAAATCGACCAGGGCCTCGATCATCACCCGGTCGGGCTTTCCGCCCAGGCTGTACAGGCCGCTGTGGATGTTGCTGACATGGCGCAGGATATCCATCGCGGTGACCTCGGCGCCGGATGGTTTGACGTAGTTGGGCCCGTTGCGTCCCACCACCACCAGGATGCCCTTACCGCCGGATCCCCGGGCAGGCTTGATCACGAACTTCCACAGCGGCTCGATAACCTCCATCACCCGGCTGCGGCTGGGCTGGGTCTCGAAGGCAGCGATCAGTTCCGGCACCGCAATACCCGCACGGCGGGCCGCACGCTTGGTATTGAGCTTGTCATCCACAACCGGGTAGAGGCGCCGCTCGTTATATCGCGCAATGTAATTCACATTGCGCGCATTCATGCCCAGCACCCCCATGCGGCGCAGTGCCAGCGGGGAAACCAGTCCGCCGCGAAGCTTGGCGCCAATTCGGGACAGCGAGAAAGCGTTCATCTAGCGCACCAACTGCCGGAAGCGCATCAGCTCACCGAGCCGGTAGCCGGTGTAGTTGCCGACAATAAGGATGAAGCCCAGCAACGCCAGCAGCAGCTCGGGGAAGTTGAACGTCCAGTGCTCGATATAACTGTTGGTCATTACCCAGTACGCAAGCACGGCAACCAGCAGGCTCCCCCCGGACTGCACCACCACTTCGTAGGGGCCATCCTCCTCCCATACGATGGACATGCGCTCAATGGTCCAGGCGAGGATGATCATCGGGAAGAAGGTAACCGTGAGGGCCTGCTCAATCCCGAGCTTGTAACTCACCACACTGATCGCGGCCATCAATATCACTACCGTGACCACGACCGCAGCGATCCTGGCCACAAGGAGCAGGTTGAGCCTGCTCAGGTAGAAACGCACCCACAGGCCCAGTACCAGGATCAGTACGAAAATGGCCAGGCCCGTGAGCAGCCGGGTCTCGATGAAGGCAATGGCCAGCAGTACCGGCATAAAGGTGCCGGAGGTACGGATGCCGACAAAAACCCGCAGCAGCACCACTACCAGTGCGCCCACCGGTACCAGCAGGATCAGCTTGAAGATGCTCTGTTGCTCGATCGGCAGGCTGTAGATGGAGAAGTCGACCAGGGCCTCCTTTTCATTGCTGGTGCTGAGCATGGCCACGTCGCGGGCCGGCACATCATTCGCAATTACCGAGAAGGTCACCCGCGAGTCGCTGCCGCCTTCCACGTCGAGCAGGCTCTTGCCACCGCGCTGCCAGATGAAAAAGTTCCTCGGTACCCCGGGAGAACCGGTGCGCGGCTCGAACACCACCCAGCGCTTGCCGTCATACACCTCCAAAAGGTCCTCGGGGTCCAGGCGGCGGCGGTCGTCTTCCAGGTAGAGGCCGCGGATCCGGTGGGCGGGAATCTCGGCTGCCGACAGCATCAGCAGCGCGACGTCCACCAGGGAGCGGTCCTTGTAATAGCCGAAGATCAGGTTGCGGTCCTGGTTGCGGGTATCGCCGAGGGCCGTGAGCAGCTGGGTCGTGAAGGTCTTGGTGTCGGAAGACCGCTCATGTGCGGATTCCACCATGGAGTAGATAGCCTGGCGCACCGCTTCCTGCTCACGGGCTCCCAGGAATGGCTTATCCACTTCGGTGCTGAGATCGAGGGGCTGCTCCAGCGGGGCGCCGGGGGTCTGGTGGACGTCGAGCTGGTAAAAAAGCGACTGGCTGCCGCTGGCTTCACGGCGCGACCACACCGCGCGGTACTCATCGTCAGCCCGAATGATATTGAAACCGAAGCCGGAAGAACTGAAGGTCTCGCCCAGCACCTCCATGTTGCGTTGTTCACGCGGCAGCGTGAGAGAAGCCTTCGCGGGCCCGCCATCGGCGTTAAAGCGCACTTTTGCCTCAATGGTCCAGACGGTCCGGTATTCTCCCGGCAGCAACGGGAACCCCAGCTCCCGGTTCTTGTAGATGGTCAGGCCCGCGCCCATCAGCGCGAAAAGTACAGCGAGAATATAAACCTGAGCGCGAGGCGACATCCGCCATTCCCCATTTCAATACTAACGGCGGCTACAGTCGCGACCGCCGTCGTTCCAGTTGTCAGTGTTATTGAGCGACGGGAAGCCTGGGCTCACCCTGGACCTCGCGCCGACTGACATCCACGACAGCGGCATCCTTGAGGAAATTGCGTCCTACCAGCAGCAGGTAATCCATCCCGCTGCGCTCGGTGAGGTTGACCTCCACCATGTGGGTGATATCCCCAACGGTAAGGCTCATGTTGACGATGGGCCGGCGCTGGCTGTCAAAACCCGGGCGCTGCACCCGCACATGGCGTTTGATTGGCAGTTCCACGGTCACCGGCTCGTCCTCAGCAGAGGCCGCCAGCTTGAACCTGACCCACTCCTTGCCGTCGCGCTCAAAGGGCTTGAGGTCGTTTACGCTCAGCGATGAAGTTGCGGCACCGGTATCGATAAGGGACTTGAGGGTCAGGCCGCCGGGCTCCAGAGCCACTATTTCCACCTCACCCAACACCAGCTTGTCCTTGGCAACGGGCACTTCGACTACCTTTTCGTAGGTTCGTTCGATCACCCGCTCAACGACTTTCACCTCCGGCTCGGCGCACACCACCTGCTGGGGCTCGGGACACTGGGCCGGCGCGGGAACATCTTCCGGCAGCGGCTGCGAAACAGTAGTTCCGGGTTCGTCAGACCAGGGGCCGCGCAGAGTAAAGGACTCGCAGCCCGCCAGTAATTGTGAGGCCAGCAACAGACATAAAATGGGAAAAAACCGCATTTTTGCTTACTACCTTAGGGCCGTTCGGCCAACCTGTGCGACGTTCGCAATTTTCTATCCCTGTTTCTTATTCGGCCGGAGAATCCCTGCCCGGCTTGGTATAAACCGAACATACTACCGCATCCGGCCCCATGCTGAACAGTTGTCCACCGCTCTCCCCCTCCCGGCGCCCCTCATTCCGCGACGGCAGCCAGCCGGCGGTCGGGTAGCGCGATTACCCCTTCTGCAGCCGGGAATCGATGTCCCGCAACAGTGCAATCAGCTGGCGGCCGTCATCGCGCTCGCGGAAAAACTCTTCCGCAATCGGGGCAATCCCGCATTCGCGGGGCAGCGGGCCGCCCGCCTCCACCAGCTGGGCCATGCGCGGGATAAAGATGAACTGGAGCCACTGCGGCAGCGTCAGCGTGTCGACGCAAAACGGCTCGCGACTGGCAAGGGCTTCCGGCGCAGGGGATTCCGCCTGCCAGAGCGACATACGCCGCAATTCCGCCTCCAGCTGAAGGAGCTGCTCGGCGATTTCGATGTGGATTCTGCTCATAGGTGATCCGCTTACTTCAGTCTATGGGTCTGCGCGGCCGTTACCGCGCCTACTCGATGCGGCGCCGGAAGGGTGGCAGGGAGTCCAGCATGGCACGGCCGTAACGGCGCGTAACCACCCGCCGGTCCAGCAGGGTGACAGTACCCTCGTCGCGCTCGGTGCGCAGCAGGCGACCGCAAGCCTGCACCAGCCTGACTGCCGCATCCGGGACAGTGATCTGCATGAAAGGGTTCCCTCCGCGGGCCTCCACCCACTCGGCCAGGGCCGCCTCGATGGGATCGTCCGGGACGGCAAAAGGCAGCTTCGCGATTACCACATGGCGACAGTAGTCGCCCGGCAGGTCGAGCCCTTCGGCAAAGCTGGCGAGCCCGAACAGCACGCTGCTGCCACCGCCATCCACGGTCTCGCGGTGAATTTCCAGCAACTGCTGGCGCGAGCGCTGGCCCTGCATCACCACCCGGTTGCGCCAGGTGCCCGGCAGCGCCTCGTACACGGTCTCCATCTGCCGGCGCGACGAGAACAGCACCAGTGCCCCACCGGGGCCCTGTAGCAGCTCCGGCAGGCTGTCGATCACCGCATCCGTATGGCGATCCGCATCCCCTGCGTCGACAGCCGCGGCAGGTACCTGAAGGGTAGCCCGGGAGAAATCAAATGGGCTGGGCACCACTTCGTAGGCGGCCCGGTCCGGCGTGCCGGCGCGCATCTTGAAGCGGTCGAAGCGACCCAGCGCGGTCAGGGTGGCAGAGGTCAGCACCGCGCCGTAGCAGCGCCGCCAGAGACTGTACTCCAGCGTTTTGCCGGCGAGGATGGGTGAGCTGCACACCTCAAAATCGAATGACCCGCCCCAGTCCACCAGGGTGACCCAGCGCGCCTGGGGCAGTGCCCCTGCGGCGTCCGGGCGGGCATAGTTGGCCCACAGCTGCAGGTTGGCCTCCGCGCGGCTGTACCAGCTGCCGAGCACCGGGTACCACCGCTCCAGGTCCACTGCCGGCACCGGGCTGTGGGGATCCTCCAGCAGTTTCTGGGCTGCCTGGAGCATTTTGCCAAACAGGGTCTCCAGCTCGTCGAAATCGTCGCGCAGGGTCTCCGCCATGCGCATCAGGCCTTCGGGCACCACGCCCCCCTCGAAGCGGTGTTTCACCGTGTTGCCGCGCTCATCCTCGAACTCACAGGTCTCCTCGAGCATTGGCCACAGCTGCTCCAGGGACTGCTTTGCGGAAGCCAGCAGGGCCGGCAGTTCCTCGCCGCAGCGGTCGATCTGGGCACCATCGCCGATCTCGCCGAGCATCTGCCCCAGGTTCTTGTTGGCCTGGTCCAGCCAGCCAGTGGAAGCACCCACACGGCTGTGGTGGGAAAAGTGATTGAGCGCCTTGTCCGGCAGGTGATGCGCCTCATCCAGCACATAGATGGTCTCTTCCGGGGCCGGCAGGATGGCCCCCCCGCCCAGCGCCAGGTCGGCCAGCAACAGGTCGTGATTGGCCACTATCACGTCGGTCTTGCCCAGGCTTTCGCGCGCACGAAAGAAGCTGCAGTTGCCCACGTGGGGGCAGCGGCGCCCGCTGCACTGGCGGTGATCAGTGGTGACGCGGCTCCAGTCCGCCACCTCGATGGTGTCCGGCCAGTTGTCGCGATCGCCGTCCCAGCGGCCGCCGGCCAGGCTCTCGGCCATCTCCCGGTACAGCTTCACCCCCGTCTCCCCTACCTGGGGCAATTCGTCCTCATACAGCCCCATGCTGGTACCTGCACCACTGCTTCCCAGTTCGGCCAGCAGCTGGTCCAGCTTGCTCAGGCAGAGGTAACGGCCGCGCCCCTTGGCGAGACTGAAATCGAACTCCAGGCCGCTGTGGCGCGCCACTTCCGGCAAGTCCTTGTGGATGATCTGCTCCTGGAGGGCGACGGTAGCGGTGGAGATGACCAGTTTCTTGTCGTGGGACTTCGCCAGGGGGATGGCCGCCAGCAGGTAGGCCACGGTCTTGCCGGTGCCCGTACCCGCTTCCACCACGCAGATGTGCTCGCCGTCGGTCGCCGCGCTGTCCCGCTCGCCGTTGGCATCACGCTCGATGGCACCGAGCGTGCGGGCGATAGCCGCGACCATCAATTTCTGCCCGTAACGGGCTTTGAGTTCACGGCCGGCCAGGAACTCACTGTAGGCGGCCTGGATGGCCTGTTTGTCTTCTGTGCTTAACACGGTATCGGGCAGCCGGCAGGTGATGGATGGTCAGAGGGCGGCATTATCACCCATGCGACTGCCGCTCTCCACCATATAAGGAGCCGGTCACAGGTAGGCGAGCTTGGATATGACCGGATTGGCATAGGCGCGTATCGCCTTGTCGCGCCAGCGCTCGTCGATACGCTGCATGCGCTCTTCGAACTTGCGCCGGGTCTCCTCGTGCTCATCCGGATCCCAGCTTCGGGCCGGCCAGCACACGGGCAGGTCGGGCACCTCGCCGTAGATCATCTCGTAGGCGATCAGGTTGGTGGGGTGCAGGACGTAATTGTCGATGATCTGCCGGTCGATTTCCTCTGCCAGGGCGCTGACGTCATGGTAGTCGCCCACGATCGGGGTACCGAACGCCGCGTGCACATGGCCCTTCTTGCCCACCACGCCCTTGGCGATTGAATTCAGGTCCTCGTGCTTGCCCTTGCGATAGCCCTCGGGATGCTCGGCAAAGTAGAGCTCACGCGCTTTCTGGCGGTCGCACGGATCCCACTCATAAGAAATCGCCAGGGGGACAATGTGCAGCTTGCGCCAGAACTCGGCAAACGGAGTGTCCTTGTCCTTGGTCATGGCAAACATGGCGGCCAGTGCCGGGTTGGTCCGATCCAGGCCGTCCTTGGCACGGCCGGAGCGCTGGGCGATCCACACGTGCTCGTTCTCATTCACCACCGAGTGGTAGATGTAATTGGACAGCTTGGTGGCCGACTCGAGTTTTTCCCGGCGATTGCTCGACTTGCGCTTGACGGTGAAGCACTTGTTGAGCTTCATGATGTCGGTGGCGAACTGTTTGGTCAGCAGGTTGTCACCGATAGCGATACGGGCAGTCTCATGCCCCTCCTTGTACATGGCCAGGATGGCGAGCGCCGGATCCATGGCGATATCGCGGTGATTGCTGACGAACAGGCAGGCGCGGTCCTTGGGCAGTGTGTCGAGGCCGGAGATGGTGAGCCCGTCGCTGGTACGGTTAACCGCCATTTCGAGGTACTTGGCCACCACTTCCTGTACGCCGCGTACATCGCGGGCATTGCGGAACTCGAAGCGCAGGAACTGGCGCACCAGCCACGCGATGGGCCCCTCGAGCCTGGCCAGTTTCGGCACCAGGAAATGGGCTGCTGCGTGGGACATTTCCGGGTCGCTGATCAGGCGCTTGAGGGCTTCGCGCACCTCGTCGTCGCGATATGGACGAATATCCTCGAACTGCGAGGGATCCAACTCACTTGCTCTCATGGACTCACTACCTGCCACCTGGCGCCGCCCGAGCGGGAGCGCCGTATTATTCGGGCTCATTCTTATTTGGCGCCGGACCGTTTCAGGGGCCGGTCCGGGTACAGTATCTACTACGCCGGGA
Source organism: Microbulbifer yueqingensis (assembly GCF_900100355.1). Taxonomy (GTDB): domain Bacteria; phylum Pseudomonadota; class Gammaproteobacteria; order Pseudomonadales; family Cellvibrionaceae; genus Microbulbifer; species Microbulbifer yueqingensis. Next base: position 119,934 of record NZ_FNFH01000002.1, read on the forward strand.
AACCCCGGCCGGCGGAGAACATACCGGAAGCGCCGCCGAACTGCCAGCGCCGCACGCGACCAGTCGGTGTGGACAGCAGCCACCCCACCCGTGAGAATAGGACGCCAGCGCCAGCGGCGCCCACACAATGATAACGAGAATGGCCCCACGTAAGGCCAGCGAAGCAGATTTAGGAGTCACCCCTTGACCGAGCCCAGAACCCCCCCGCCCGAGCAACAACCGAGCCTGCTGGACGCCCTCACGCCTCTGCTGATTCTGATCGCCCTGCTGTCGCTGTCGGTCTTCTTTTACGGCGCCGACTCGTCCTATGGCCCAAACCAGATTGCCCTGCTGCTGTGTGCCGGCGTGGCGGCGCTGATGGGAATGAAGAACGGCCACTCCTGGCACGACATGGAGGCCGGCATGCTACACGGCATTGGCCTGGTGTTCGGCGCCATCCTGATCCTGCTCGCGGTCGGCGCCCTGATCGGCAGCTGGATCCTCGCCGGCACTGTTCCTTCCATGATCTACTACGGGGTGCAGATCCTGTCCCCGCAGTGGTTCTATGCCGCCTCCTGTATCATCTGTGCGATAGTCGGCCTCAGCATCGGTTCCAGCTGGACCACCGCCGGCACCCTGGGTGTGGCCCTGATGGGCATCGCCGGCGCCCTCGGCCTGTCCCCGGCCATCACCGCCGGCGCGGTCATCTCGGGGGCCTACTTCGGCGACAAGATGTCGCCGCTCTCCGACACCACCAATGTCGCCGCGGCGGTGACCTCCAACGACCTGTTCCTGCATATCCGCAACATGCTCTGGACCACCATGCCGGCCTTCGCCATTGCGCTGGTGGCATTCGCGCTGTTCGGGCTGACCGCAGACACCGGCAACGCCACGCCGGCAGACATAGAGCAGCTCCTCGGCGCCCTGCAGCAGGAATTCAATATATCCATTGTCAGCATGCTGCCCCTGGCCCTGCTGCTGTTCATGGCCTGGCGCAAAGTGCCCGCCTACCCGACCCTGCTGATCGGAGCCCTGGTGGGCTGCGCCATCGGCCTGATTTTCGAGCCGGAGACGGCGCGGCGCCTGGGAGGAGAAGGCCCGCTGGCCGGTCTCAAGGGGGCCTGGTACAGCCTCTTTGATGGCTACAAGTCCAGCTCGAGCAATGAAGACGTGGCCGCCCTGCTCTCCAAGGGCGGCATGAGCAGCATGCTCAACACCATCTGGCTCATCATCTCTGCCATGGCTTTCGGCGGCGCCATGGAACGGGCCGGTTTCCTGGAGCGTATCGTCAACTGGACCCTGTCCAGGGTGAGGACCGTGGGCGGGCTGATCACCTCCACAGTGCTGACCTGCTTTGGCATGAATGCCGCAGCCGGCGACCAGTACATGGCAATCATCATTCCCGGCCGGATGTTCCGCGGCGCCTTCGCCGAGAAGGGCCTGCACGGGCTCAGCCTGTCCCGCACCCTGGAGGACTCCGGTACCATCACCTCCGTGCTGATCCCCTGGAACACCTGTGGTGCATATATGAGCGCCACCCTGGGCGTGGCCACCTTCACCTATGCGCCATTCGCCCTGTTCAATATCCTCTGCCCGTTGCTGGCCATCGCCTATGGCTGGATGCACTTCAAGCAGATGCCACTGGACGCGACCGCTAACGCCCAACCGGCAAGGTAAGAAGGACTGGTTAAAGCCCCATGACTGACAGCAGCACTCCCGGGACCCTCACCGGGCTGATTACCGAGGCCCGGTTCAAATCGCGCTGGTTCGATCTCGGCCGCCGTGTGCGGCCCGTTTCAGCCAGTGACGTAGAAGCATTCGAATCAGGTTCCGCCGCCTGGCCATATCCATACCTGCGGGAGGCATGGACCGGCCTGCTGCTGTGGCCTGAGGAAGGTGGCGAGCCGGCGGTCTGGTTCCTCCGCCAGCCCCTGGACGAGCAGGGCAAATTGCGCCTGGCAGCACGCGACCAGTTTCTCGCCCTGCTCAACCAGAAGCTCAGCGGGGGCGACGGCAGGGATGCGGGCGAGCAGCTAGGACGGGCACTCGAGGAGAGCGACCTGGTCTATTCGCCGGCCCCGGAGCGCCAGGCTACATTTCACGCCAAGGCTGCCCGATTGCTCCATCGTCCCGCCAGCAATCACCTGGCAGCGGTCCTCGAGTACTTTCGCGCTCCCCACTCCGCTTCCTGGCAGGAGCTTGGCCTTCAGGGTATTGCAGACCTGGCCGCTCGCTGGGAGGAGTACGACGCACTACTGCGCGGCGCCATCGACAAGCTCGCGACACCGGTGCTGGTCAGCCTGTGCCAGAGCCTGGAGAGTGAATCCATCGATCACCGGCTCGCGCAAGCAGTAATCCACCGGGCCGAGCGGGAGCTCGCCAACCCAGCCCCGGAAACCGCGATCATCGCCGCCGCGGTGCGGGCCATTTCCTTTTCACCGGCCAGGGGCATGCGACAGGATTTCCTGCAGCAGGTGCTGGGGAACGATCGCTCCTGCGCCGGGGAAGTGCTTGCCGCTATTGGCAGTCGCTGCCCCGAAGATCTCCAGGAGCATGGGCTCGCCGCGAACTGGCTTGCCCGGCTCGCCGCCTGTGGGCAACAGCAGACATTCAATTTATTGCTGGCGGACCTGATGTTCCTTCCCGATGTCCGTGCCGCACTGCTGGACGCCCTCCGCTCACCCGACCGCCCGGAGTCCCTGGCACAGGCGTTCGGCACCTTTTTACACGGACCCGGGCCGACCCACTGACAACCCGCGCCTTCCTCCAGCCTAATTTGCCGCGTCCGCTACCCTGACAATACCGGTGCGACATCGGAAAACCTCGCCAGCCGGCAGCGGCAAACATGAATTCTCCATCGGCCGTGCAGCAACGAGGGAGCGAGCCGGAATATTTTCCAGCTCGATAAAAAAATCTGTGCGCCCTGCAATGGGCCAGCACATCGAATGGCGGGAAACACTGTAAATATAGGTGTTTTCCCACGCCAAACTGGCGCGCGTTTTATCCTGAGTTCACCGCTGGCAGCTATTTTCTCCGCCTGCCTATTACACTCCAAAGGGCGGCTCTTTGTAGAACATCATTTTACAAAGCAGACCAAACAGGTGACGTTTTATTGGCTATGCTAATGGCTGACATCAACGGAAAGGAGTAAGGGGATGAATTTCACTCCAGCCAAGTACCTAATGGGAATTATCAGTGCTCTGGTTCTGGCGGGCTGCTGTGCGGCACCTGCGCCACCGGCTTCCTGCCCTCCAGGCTCTGAGCAGATCCCGCTCTCTATGGCGTGCCCGGCGGACGCCGATTGTTGGATGGCTTCCGACAATGTGCGGTGCATGAAAGTGGTCAAGTAAGACCCTTTCCGGCAAAACCAGCAATGCCGCTTTTCGGAGCGGCATTTGCTTTTCTGGCCCTCCTTCGCCTCCCCCGCCCCCTACTGCCAGCAGGACTGCCCCCTGCAGCACTGGCCGATCCTCCCGTTTAGCGCTAGCATTGTCGCGCAAAGTGTTGCCAGGGCGGCGACTCACCATATTCGCTGCTGTAACGGTTCCCGACTTTGCACCCAAGAAATACCGATAATCCTCCAGCCAATTTTCCCGGGAATAAGATGACAGCCGATACCATGCCGGCAAGCCATACTGCCGCTATCGCCCAGTTGCAGGCGCACCAGCGCGAGCAGAAATGGTCCCTGCGCGATTTATTTGAGACCTCCCCCGACCGAGCCGACCGCTTCTGCAGCAACGCCGCCGGCATCTACCTGGACTACAGCAAGAACCACCTTCGGGAGGACACCCTGTCACTCCTGCTTGACTACGCAGAGTCCTGCGGTTTGCAGCAACAAATCGAAGCGCTGCTCTCCGGTGCAAACGTCAACAACACAGAACACCGCCCCGCCCTGCACACCGCCCTCCGTTTCCAGGGCACCCCGTCCACCGAGCACGAGCGGGCGGTGGCCGAGTGCCGGGAACAGATGCGCCGCTTCACCCGCGAGGTCCATAGTGGCAACTGGCGCGGATACACCGGCGAGCCGATACACCATGTGGTCAATATCGGCATCGGCGGCTCTGACCTGGGTCCCCGCATGGTGGTCGAGGCACTGCGTCCCTGGCAGAAAGAAGGCATCACCGTACATTTTGTTGCCAATATCGACGGCGCTGACCTCAGTGACACCCTTGCCGGGCTGCCGCCACAGAACACGCTGTTTATCGTCGCCTCCAAGTCATTCTCGACCCTGGAGACCCGCGAGAACGCGATGTCGGCGCGACAGTGGATGCTGGATGCCGGCTGCGCGGAATCCCAGCTGGCACAGCACTTCGTGGCCGTGAGCAGCAATATCGTCGCAGCCGAGGATTTCGGTATCGCCGCGGAAAATATTTTTCCCATGTGGAGCTGGGTCGGCGGCCGCTACTCGCTCTGGTCGGCGATCGGCCTGCCCATCGCGCTGGCGTGCGGGTTTGAGGCTTACGAGCAGCTGCTGGCGGGGGGACACGCCATGGACCAGCATTTTGCCACCGCACCGATGGAGCAAAACCTGCCGGTGCTGATGGCCCTGATCCATTTCTGGTACCGCCAGTGCTGGGATACCACCAGCCAGGTGGTATTGCCCTACGCGCAGCGGCTGGCGAAGTTTCCGGCCTGGCTGCAGCAACTGGATATGGAGAGCCTGGGCAAGAGCGTCGACCGGGAGGGCCAGCCCCTGCACTACCCGAGCGGGAGCGTCATCTGGGGCACCGAGGGCAGCAACGGCCAGCACTCGTTTCACCAGCTGCTGCACCAGGGCACCGACATGATTCCCGCGGACTTTATCGCCATCCGGGAACCCACGTCCGAACTGGCCGGGCAGCACCGGTGGCTCCTGTCCTGCTGTATCAGCCAGAGCCAGGCCCTGCTGCGCGGCAAGAGCCTGCACGAGGCGCGCCGCGAGCTGGAGGAACAGGGCTACACCCACCGCGAGGCCCACGCCCTGGCGCCGCACAAGGCGGTTCCCGGCAATCGTCCCAGCAACACCCTGGTGGTAGAGCGCCTCGATCCCCGCCATCTCGGTGCACTGCTGGCGCTGTACGAACACAAGGTGTTTACAGGCGGTTGCCTGCTGGGTATCAACCCGTTCGACCAGTGGGGCGTGGAACTGGGCAAACTGCTGGGTGCCGAGGTACACGCTGCAATCGGCGGTAAAGCTCCCGGGGACTGGGACGGATCCAGCAAGAAGCTGCTGGAACTGCTTTTCTGATAACCGCCAGCCGGCTGGAGCCACCTATCCCGGTAGCTCCAGCCAGCGCTCTATTCCCTTCAGGATCATATCCACGGCGAATGACCCTGTGAACATTGCCGTGACCCGCCCCGCCACTTCTACGTAGCGACGGACGTACCGCTCCTGGCGGTTCTGCACCCAGTCGTAAACGACTTTAAGCAGGATCAGCGAGCCCAGTGCAGTCGCCATAGCCAGTATGATCGCCAGCGAACCATTTAACGTGCCGAGCCTGCTCCCGGCCACCACACTGGCGCTGATAGTGCCGGGCCCGATGATAAAGGGCATCGCAATGCTTCCGGCCGCCTCTTCCGGGTGCAAGTTCTTGCTTTCGATCGCGGAGCCCAGGTTCAGCGTGAGTCGTATGCCGATGATCAGGAAAGTGATCCCACCGAAGATCAGGAAGGCCAGGAAACGCACCTGCAGGACGTCGTCGAAAATCTGTTCCCCGAACCAGGCGAAGAGCAGGAACAGGCACAGGCTGATCATGTAGGCCCGAAAGAGGACCCCTGTGAGGGCCCGCAGCCCCAGCCCCCGAAACAGGTCCAGCACGTACACACTGAAAATGAAGGGATTCAGTAGCACCAGCAGCAACAGAAACGATTCCATGAACTGTGCGGTGGTCATTGCCTGCGCTGCTCCCGGTGAAGGTTGTCCGCCCTACGCCTTTTCGGCTTTTTCCCCTGGCATCTGGCTCAACATCGGTTTGATCAAGTCCAGCGGCAGCGGGAACACGATGGTGGAATTATGCTCCCCGGCGATGTCTATCAATGTCTGCATGTAGCGCAGGGTGATAGCGTTGGAGTTCTTTGACAGCTGGTCCGCCGCCTCGGTAAGTTTCAGCGCCGCCTGGGCCTCACCCTCGGCGTGAATGACCTTGGCCCGGCGGGAGCGCTCCGCCTCTGCCTGGCGGGCAATGGCGCGAATCATGCTCTCGTCAAGGTCGATATGCTTGATCTCCACGTTCGTGACCTTGACCCCCCATGCGTCCGTCTGCTCGTCGAGGATCTTCTGGATATCAACATTGAGCTTGTCCCGCTCGGAAAGCATTTCATCCAGCTCGTGCTTGCCCAGCACGGAACGCAACGTCGTCTGCGAGAGCTGGCTCACCGCCTCGTGGTAATTTTCAACGTTGATGATGGCAGACTGGGGGTCGATGACCCGGTAATAGACCACCGCGTTGACCTTCACCGACACGTTGTCGCGGCTGATGACATCCTGCGTGGGCACATCCATCACCACAACACGCAGGTCGACCCGCTCCATGGTCTGGATGACCGGGATAATGATGACCAGCCCGGGCCCCTTCACCGACTGGAACCGGCCGAGGAAGAACACCACGGCTCGCTCGTACTCGCGCAGGATGCGGATGGCGTACATCAGGATCAGCACCACCGCGGCGATCAACAACCCCATGAAATAACTGACCATGTCTGGACTCCTGTCTCTTAGTGGTTATCAGTTGGGTCTCTTATTTATTCGCCTGTTCACCACCCCCATTGGGGCAGCTCCTGGAGCATGGCCGGTTACTCGGGTCGCACCCGCAGCTTCAGCCGGTGCTGCTCGGTGATGATCACGCGCTGGCCAGGTTTCACCTGCTCATCTGCGTGGGCGGTCCAGATCTCGCCGCCGACCCGAACCAGCACCTCGTCCGCCGTCACCTCGGTAACGGTGGCCGGGCGTCCAACGAGCGCCTGGTCGGCGGCGACACGGGGTTTGCGCAGGCTACGCCCCACTGCCGTCAGCAGCCCGAGCAGCATCAGCCCGCTGACTCCGGCGATAGCGCCGATCAGCTTGCGCGAAACCTGCATCCCCGGCACATCACTGTCGATCAACATCACTGAGCCGATAACCAGCGCGATAACGCCGCCGATACCCAGGGCGCCGAAACTGGGCATGAATACTTCCGCCACGATCAGCAGTGCCCCCAGGATAATCAGTGCCAGGCCGGCGTAATTGATGGGCAGGACCTGGAGCGCGTAAAACGCCAGCAGCAGGCAGATGGCCCCGACGATGCCCGGCACCAGGGCGCCCGGGTTGTAGCCCTCGAAGATCAGCCCATAGATGCCTACCAGGAGCAGGATATAGGCCACCTGGGGATTGGTGATCAGGGCCAGCAATTCGTTGCGCCAGTCCGGCTCGTAAGCCTGCACGGGCATCTCTGCAATTTTCTCATCGATGGTGACCTCGCCCGTTTCCAGCTTCACCTTGCGGCCGCCCAGCTGCTGCAACAGGTCATCCTGGTCAGTTGCCACGATATCGATCACATTCTGCTCCAGGGCCTCGCCGGCGGTCAGGGTGGCGGCCTCACGCACGGCCTTTTCTGCCCAGTCCGCATTGCGCCCGTGCCGGTTCGCCAGGCCGCGGATATAGGCCACCGAATCATTGACCACCTTGCGCTCCATGGCGCTACCCGGTTGCGGCGCCCCATCCTGTTTTTCCGTGCCCTTTGAATCCTCTTCCCCGGAACCGGAGGAGTCGCCTTCACCCTTGTCCGGCTGCTGCCCGGGCTGCGGCTGGCCCGGCGCGCCGCCCACCTGCACGGGCGTGGCCGCCCCGAGAGTGGTGGCCGGGGTCATGGCGGCAATATGGCTGGCATAAAGGATATAGGTACCGGCGCTGGCAGCGCGTGAGCCGGACGGATGCACGTAGGTGACGACTGGAATCGGAGAGGCGAGGATATGCTTGATGATGTCCCGGGTGGCGGCGTCCAGCCCGCCCGGGGTGTCCATCCTGATCAGGAACAGCTGCGCGCCTTTTTCACCGGCCTCTTCCATGGCGCGGACCAGGTAATCCGTGGTCGCGGGACCGATGGCCCCCTCGATCGTAAACCGGGCCACATGGGGCCCCTCAACCACCACATCGCCGGCTTCTTCCGCCACATCCTGTCCGGTCGCAACAGAGGCACACAGTGAAAACAGGACCAGCAAAAGCCCCTGCAGGGGCGCACAGCCAAAACCTCCCGAAGACCTCTTCAGCATGGCATCAATCCCGGATGCGAGAGTTGGTTTACCTGCAGGTTAACAGAAATATCCCCGCTGCGTCGTCCCGGGCACCGGCCACCTGCCAGCCACGCCCCTGGCAGGGGCGGTAATCAAACTAGATCGGGGTGCGGCGACTGTGCCAGCGCACCGGTCTGGCGTATTTGTCCACATCCCCCTCGACACCGAGCAGCATGGCGAACAGGGCCATCCGCACCAGCAGGCCGTTATCGGTCTGGCGGAAAATTGCCAGGCTCGGGTGCTCGTTGAGGTCGGTGTCCAGTTCATTGGCCTCGGCGCGGGAATCCCGCGGCAGGGGGTGCATGATGACTGTGTTGGGCTCGCAGTGGCGGGTGAAGATCTCCCGGTTCAGGCGGAAGCGTCCGCGGTAGAGGTTGGCCTCCTCCTGGGAGGCGAAACGCTCCTCCTGGATGCGGGTGGAATAGACGATGTCCACATGGGCAATCGAGGCCTCCAGCTGGTCGGTGACGGTTACCTGGTGTCCGGCAGCGCGCAACTGCTCGACCACTGCGTCCGGCATGGCCAGCTCCGGCGGAGAGATAAATGTCAGCTGCACCTTCTCGAACAGGCACAACAGTTTGCACAGCGAATGCACCGTGCGGCCGTGCTTGAGGTCGCCGATCATGGCGATGCGGAAATCGTCCAGCGCGCGCCCCTTGCCCGCCAGCTCCTTGCGGATGGTGTAAAGGTCCAGCAGCGCCTGGGTCGGGTGCTCGTTGGCGCCGTCGCCGCCGTTGATCACCGGCACCCGGCTGGCGGCGGCGAACTCCGCGACCGACCCCGCCTGCGGATGGCGCATACAGATAATATCGCTGTAACCGGACAGCACCCGCGCGGTGTCGTAGAGGGACTCACCCTTGGCCATGGCACTGGCGGTAATGCCGACCGTTTCCCGCACCATGCCGCCCAGCAGGTTGAAGGCGGCACCGAAACTGAGGCGCGTGCGGGTACTGGGCTCGAGGAACATGTTGCCCAGGATGGCCCCTTCCAGTACGCGGGTGACCTTTTCCCTGCGCGCATAGGGACCCATGGTGTCCGCCACGCCGAAGACGCGGTCGATATCCGCGCGCTCGAACTGGCTGACGGAAAGGATATTGGCTCCGATAAAGTCCATCGTCTCTCCACTGTTTCACTGCTGGATAGCAGTGCCTTCGCCGGGCACGCTATCGTCACGCCACAGGCACCGTCCCCGGTCCGGGGGCTTGCCGGCGCCTGGATGCTCTCTTCGGCTTTTGGCCGGCGCGTATTCTACGCGCGCTGCAAGTTGCAGAATAGTCGCGCGTGACCTGCCGCTGCGGGTGCGGCCTACACCAGCAGGCTGTCTCCCCAGGCCTCGAGCTGGTCCAGCAGCGATGCCTTTTCGGGGTAGTGCTCCCGCAGGCCGGCAATCTCGCCGAAATAAGCCTCGAGGGTAATGCTCGCCCCGGCGGCGGGATCGGTCAGGCGACGGTAGCGCCACTCCTCCCAGCGCTGCTGCTCTTCTGCCGACAGCGTCTGCGGGAAGTTGCGTGCGCGGAGGCGAAACAGCAGCTCCGGCAGGCGGCGATCCGTAAACGGAACCTCCCCCGCCAGCGCCTCGGGTCCACGCTCGGCCAGAGCGCGGTGCAGCTCCCGGCACAGGTCGCGGTCGCCGTCGCCCAGGAAGCCGTCGTAGAGGCTGGCCTCGACATCGCGCTCGGGAAAGTCGCTGTCCAGGTACACGCGGTGGAGCTTGTCAGTGAGGTCCGCATCGCGCAGCCGGTGCCAGTGCGCCTCGCAGGCGGCCTTGTCCAGCCCCAGCTCAGCTGCGCGGCGGTCTTCGAGCATATTCGGGGGCGCCAGTACCGGGCAGCGGTTCAGGTGCACGAGCTTGAGCCCGGCGGGTAGTTCACCCTCCGCCAGGCTGTCGCGGCCGGTATAGAGGCGCTCGCGCAGGGCATCCGCATCCAGGTCCAGCAGAGGCTGCGGGTCCATGGCCAGGTTCGCCACGATTATGGCGTTGCGGTTGACCGGATGGCTCGCGAGCGGGAGGACATAGGTGATGTGACCCTGGCTGGCAGGCACCTTGCCCGACACGTGTAACAGCGGCTTGCGCTCGCGCAGGTCGATCAGCTTCGCCGCCTCCTGCTTGCGGCGCAGCCGGAAAACATAGTCGTACAGCCTCGGCTGCCGGTCCCGCACGAGGCGCGCCATATCGATGGTCGCGCGCACGTCCGCAAGGGCATCGTGGGCCCCTTCATGGGCGATGCCGTTGGCCGCGGTCAGCTCCTCCAGCCGGAATGATGGCGCACCGTCTTCGCGCCGGGGCCACTCGATACCATCCGGCCGCAAGGCGTAGGCCAGGCGCACCATGTCGATAATGTCCCAGCGGCTGTTGCCGCTGCGCCACTCACGCTCATAGGGATCCAGCAGGTTTCGGTACAGGGTGTGGCGGGTCACCTCATCGTCAAAGCGCAGGCTGTTATACCCAACCCCGCAGGTACCCGGCGCGCCCAGCTCACCGAGGATCCGGCGGATGAATTCGATCTCCGGCACCCCCTCTGCCAGCGCCTGCTGCGGACTGATGCCGGTCACAAGGCTTGCCATGGGCTGGGGCAGGCAGTCGCTCGCGGGGCGGCAGTAGAGCATCAGTGGCTCACCGATGATATTCAGCTCCTCATCGGTACGGATCCCGGCAAACTGGGATGGTTTGTCCGCCCCCGGGTCAGTGCCCCAAGTTTCGTAGTCGTGCCAATAGAGTGTGTTCTTGTTCACCAGTCGCTCCCCCCAAGTCTCGCCGCATCATAACATCGGCCGCCCCACGGCAAGGAATCGCTCCCCTGGCCTACCCTTAACGCACCTGAACGGGGCCGCGTCGGTTGCAAAGCCGGTCCCGCCCATTAAAATCGCGCGTTTCCACAATATACAGCAGCGGTCCTATCCCCTTATGAATATTCGCCAGCTTCTCTCCGACAAAGTCCAGGCCGCCATGCTGGCCGCCGGTATCCCCGCCGACTGCGGCCCGGTGGTGGCCCAGGCCAGGAAGGCCGGTTTTGGCGACTACCAGGCCAACGGCGCCATGGCGGCCGCCAAGCGTATGGGTACCAACCCGCGGGAGCTGGCCAGCCAGATAGTCGCGAAACTGGATGGCGGCGAGATGATCGAGAAGGCGGAGATCGCCGGGCCCGGGTTCATCAACATTCACCTGAGCGAGAAGTGGCTGGCGGACAATCTCGCCGAAGCCGGCAATGACCCGCGCCTGAATATCGCGCCGGTGGAATCCCCGCAGACGGTGGTGATCGACTACTCCGCCCCCAACCTGGCCAAGGAGATGCACGTGGGCCATCTGCGCTCCACCATTATCGGCGATGCCTTGGCGCGCCTGCTGGAGTTCCAGGGCCACAAGGTAATCCGCCAGAACCACATGGGCGACTGGGGCACCCAGTTCGGCATGCTGCTGGCGCACCTGTCCGACAAGCTGGAGAACAACGATGCCGAGGTGGCCCTGGCCGACCTCGAGACCTTTTACCGCGAGGCAAAGATCCGCTTCGACGAGGAGGAAGGCTTTGCCGACCGCGCGCGGGAGTATGTGGTCAAGCTGCAGGGCGGCGACCCGAAGTGCCTGGAACTGTGGCAGCAGTTCATCGATATCTCTATCAGCCACAGCGAGGAGATCTACGACAAGCTCAACGTCACCCTGACGCGCAGCGACGTCTACGGCGAGAGCCAGTACAACGACGACCTGCCGGTACTGGTACAGGAGCTGCTGGAGAAGGGTATTGCGGTGAAGAACCAGGGGGCCGTGGTGGTGTTCCTCGAGGAGATGGCAGACAAGGAAGGCAACCCCAGTCCGATGATCATTCAGAAGCGCGGCGGCGGCTACCTGTACGCCACCACCGACCTGGCCGCCATCCGCTACCGCGTTAACAAATTGCACGCCGACCGCATCTTGATTGTGGTGGATGCGCGCCAGTCCCTGCACCTGCAGCAGGCCTTCACTGCTGCGCGCAAAGCGGGCTTTGTGGACGATTCGGTTACCCTCGAGCACTGCGCCTTCGGTACCATGATGGGCGACGACGGCAAGCCCTTCAAAACCCGCACCGGCGGCACCGTTAAACTTGCCGCCCTGCTGGACGAGGCGATTGAGCGCGCGCAGAAACTGGTGGCCGACAAGAACCCGGAACTCGGCGAGGAGGAGTGCGCGGAAATCGGCCGTGCGGTGGGCATCGGTGCAGTGAAGTACGCAGACCTCAGCAAGACCCGCACCAATGACTACGTCTTCAACTGGGACGCCATGCTGAGCTTTGAGGGCAATACTGCCCCCTATCTCCAGTATGCCTACACCCGGGTACGCAGCATATTCCGCCGCGCCGGTACGAACCCCGGCGAGCTGTCCGGCGATATGATCCTGGAGACCCCGGAAGAGCGCGCCCTGGCCATCAAGCTGAGCCAGTTCGGCGAGGTCCTGGACCAGGTAGCCCGGGACACATACCCGCATGTGCTCTGCAGTTATCTCTACGACCTGGCCAGCGCCTATATGGCCTTTTACGAGGCCTGCCCGGTGCTGAAGGAAGGAGTACCCGAGGCGCAGCGGAACAGCCGCCTGCAACTGTGCAACCTGGTGGCACGCACTATTGCCTGCGGCCTGGACCTGCTCGGCATCGAGGTGCTGGAGAAGATGTAATACCGCGGGGGATGGTGCCGCACCCGCCCTCCGGCCCCCTCATCACCGATCTCTTTTCAGCGGGAAGCGGCCACATTCTTGCCTACCGGGCCTCCCGGCCCGACAAATCGCTCTCGAGGGGGCTCGCGGTCCGTTGAGGGATTAAGCTGTTGGCCCCGGCGCCGTATCAGGCCCTGGCGCCGGCCAGGGCTTCGAGGTCCGGCAGCACCTGGGGATTATACGGTGGCTCGCTGCGCTCACCCTCGAGCGCTCGCTGCAGCAACGCCTGGGCGTTGGCCAGCTGGCCGTCCCGCATGATCCAGAGTTCCGAGTACCAGGCGACCGGGGCGGACTCGTCCTGGGGTACGTCCACCGCCGCCTGCTGCGTGAGCGCACTGATGCCGGCTTTTTCCAGCAGGGTATAGAGGTGGCTAACCAGCAACTGGTCACTGGCAAAGTAGATCCTGCGCGCCATTGTCGATGTTCCGTATCCCTTCCCGGTATGCGACCGGGACACAATGTTTATGTTTCTGGGGTAGTCCTTTCCGGGGGAAAAAGTCTGCCAGCTACCATAAAACATAGACCAGGAGGCGGTATGGGGCGACGAGGATCAGTGGCAACTGGTGACAACTGGCATGAATGTGTACATTCGATGCCCCAGCGCTGACTGGCAGGTGTGCGATCGACGGGCGAGGAGCAGTATCAGTTTTTGTCGTTATTGCCCACTATCGCTATCGGTATTGCGTTTTTTCGCCTACCGGTCGACAGGTGTTCAATACATTCGAGCTGTTCCGAATACAGTTGGTAATTGTTTTTGCCGCGGTACTTGGCGTGATACATGGCCACATCCGCCCGCTGGAGGATGGTTTCCAGTGTATCGCCGTGGCGGGGAATCGCGACGATACCGATACTCAGGGTCACACGCAGCTCCTTGTCGCCGATCTTCACCGGCTGGGCCACTACCCCGAGCAACTTTTCGGCCAGCACCCTGCAGGCACCCTCGCCGTCCGCGCTGGGAACGAACACGCAGAACTCATCGCCCCCGAGGCGCGCAACAGTGTCCCCCCGCCTTACCACGCTCACCAGCCGGCGCGCGATCACCTGTAGCAGTTCATCGCCCCGCTGGTGGCCGAGGGAGTCGTTGACCCGCTTGAAATCATCCAGGTCGATAAAAAACACATAGCCGGTGTTTTTCAGGTGCTCTTCGCCGTGCAGGTACTGCTCGATGCGGTCCACCAGCGCATGGCGATTATCCAGGCCGGTCAGGGTATCGTGCAGGGCAATGTGCTCAAGCTCGGCAGTATTCTGCGCCACAATCTCCTTCATTACCTCGAGCTGGTCGCATACCGCCAGGCCCGTGTAGTCGAGCACATCAATTTCATCGAAATGGGAGCGGGGCTTGTTCACCGGATTGATCAACCGCCTGGCCTCATCAAAGTTCCCATCGCTAAGCAGTGGCAATGCCTCGGCGAGGCGCCGCAGGCGGAATATGGGCCGCCATAACAGGCCTATCAGGGCGACAATAAAGGTGACGGCACCGATCGCGGAGAACCAGAGCAATAACTTGATTGAATCCTCAATATGACGCACCTGCCCGGAGACATCGTCAATGATGACGAACTGGGCACCATCCGGGTCTTCCTCCACCAGCGGGATCGTCTTTACGTCAAAACTCCCGTAGCTGAAGTCGTAACTGCCGGAGAAACCCGCTCCGGGCATCCGCTGTCCCTGAGTGGCCACCTCCCGTAGCAGGGGCATCAGTCGTTCACGCGACGTCAGGGCCAGCACCGAGCGCCGCCATTGGGGCAGATGGGTGCCAGGTGCCGCCTGCTCTCGGTCGATCGGCGAGAGAATACCGATATCAGATCCGGTGATCTGGTGAAATGACAGTAACTCATCGGCGAGAGATCGATCCACCTGCAGCACATACCTCTCGGACAGGTCACCGGCAGTAATACCCATCACCAGGCTCTGGACACAGGTCTGTACACAGTAGAACCTCTCCCGCGTCTCTCCGCTTGCAATCAGCTCCCCCACCTGCTCCGGGGTCAGGTGCCGCGTCGGGGCGCCCCATTGACGCGGAGGCTGCTGCCCGGGGCTGTAGAGCTTCAGGGATTCCAGCCCCCAGCTGTCGCGCAGGTATTCCCACTGCTGGTCGAACAACTTGTGCAGGATATCGGAGTTTGGTGCCAGGCCGCCTCGCCAAAGCACGAAGAGATCAGTCAGCTGGTTGAGGTCCTCGCGCGACTGCGTGAGCAGGCCCGAGATCTGGTATTGGTAGGTGAGCAGGCGACTGTCACGGTTTTTTTCCAGCAGCAACTGCAGGCTGCGGTGATCGAGCAGGATAAAAAACACGCACATGGCAACCACCAGTGCCAGCGAGAACACACTGACTTTTACCCGCAGACTGTGCAATTGCATTTCCCTCGCAACTCCCTGCCCTGCCCGGCAAGTCCCCCACCGGTGCGTCTCGTTGTTTTTGTCTCTTGTTGTCGTCGGGCGCCCGGCTACCTTCCAGCCCCGCCTTCTTCGCCCGGCATTCCCCATGGGCCTACCACACAGTATGAGCAACGCCGCCTGCCCGTTCCGTGAGGACCACCCTCAATCTAGAGCAAAATAGCGCCAGAACCAATATTACTAGATAAAAATCACAAAATAATGCATGAAATAGCACGGATAGCGCCAATTTTTCGTCGATTGCCCGCCAGCCTTGCGATTGCTAAGATGCGCGCGGCTCGCGAGGCCGCGCCAGCGCCCGGAGCCGGGGCCACTCCCCGTGGCAGCTCGACGCCCACGCAGCGAACAGGCCTCCGGCCGATGCCGAACCTCCGGCGGCGGGGCCACCCTGCTATTTTTAACCGGTGCCATACCCCGCCGGCGGGCGCCTTTCCAGTGACCTTATCCCTGCGATTACAGGAAACGACGTTTATGACCCAGCCATCTCTGCTGAAGTTGGAACAACACGACGCATTCATCCACCGTCATATCGGGCCCGATGAGGCGCAGATAAAGGAGATGCTGGAGGCGCTCGGCGTGGCCAGCCTGGACGAGCTGATCGGTAAAACCGTGCCCTCCGCCATCCGCAAACAGGATGACCTGGAACTGGACGACGCTGTTAACGAGGAAGAGGCGCTCGCCGAACTGCGCAGCCTGGCCAAGCGCAACAAAATCTACCGTACTTTCATCGGCATGGGCTACCACGACACGATTACACCCAATGTCATCCTGCGTAACGTGCTGGAAAACCCGGGCTGGTACACGGCCTATACCCCGTACCAGCCGGAGATCGCCCAGGGGCGCCTCGAAGGCCTCCTCAACTTCCAGCAGATGATCATGGACCTCACGGGCATGGAGCTGGCCAATGCCTCCATGCTGGACGAGGGCACCGCGGCGGCCGAAGCCATGGCCATGTGCAAGCGCCAGGCCAAGCGCAACAAATCCAATGTGTTCTTCGTGGACGCCGACTGCCACCCCCAGACCATCGCCGTGGTGAAGACCCGTGCTGAGCACTTCGGCTTCGAGGTTGTCGTGGGTAACCCGGAGCAGGACCTGCCGGAGGAGCTTTTCGGGGCCCTGCTACAGTACCCGGGCTCTACCGGGGTGGTGCGCGACCTTACCGACATCATCAGCAAGGTGCATGACAGCAACGGCCTGGTTACCGTGGCTGCTGACCTGATGAGCCTGGTGGCACTGAAAGCACCGGGGGAAATGGGCGCGGACGTGGTGGTCGGTTGCAACCAGCGCTTCGGCATCCCCATGGGCTACGGGGGGCCGCACGCCGGCTTCTTCGCCTTCCGCGAAGCCTACAAGCGCTCCGCCCCGGGGCGAATCATCGGTGTCTCCGTCGACAGCAAGGGCAAGCGCGCCCTGCGCATGGCCATGCAGACCCGCGAGCAGCACATCCGCCGGGAGAAGGCCAATTCAAACATCTGCACCTCGCAGGTGCTGCTGGCGGTAATGAGCGCCTTCTATGCCATCTACCACGGCCCGGAGGGGCTCAAGACCATCGCCGCACGTATCCAGCGCCTGGCGGACATCCTGGCGTCCGCGCTCAGGAAGCAGGGCTTCGAGCTGACCCATGAAAGCTGGTTCGACACCCTGACCGTCATCGCCGGCGACCAGCGCGATACGATCTACCAGCGCGCCCTCGAGGCCGGGATCAACCTGCGCAAAGTGGACAGCGACGCGCTGGGCATCAGCCTTCACGAGACCGCCAGTCTCGACGACGTATCGGATATCCTCAGCGCCTTTACCGGCGGCGACCACGGGCTGGACCTGCGTGCCATGGACAGCGAGATTGCCGCCAAGGGATCGCTCGGCCTGCCCGCCTCCCTGGCGCGCGACACCGAGTTCCTGACGCACCCGGTCTTCAACAGCTACCACTCCGAGACCGAGATGCTGCGCTACCTGAAGACCCTGGAGTCGAAGGATATCGCCCTGAACCACTCCATGATCCCGCTGGGTTCCTGCACCATGAAGCTGAATGCCACCGCGGAGATGATCCCGGTGACATGGCCCGAGTTCGGCAAACTCCACCCCTTCGCACCGGTGGAACAGGCCGAGGGCTACGCCGAGATGTTCAGCCAGCTGCAGCAGATGCTGGCCGCCTGTACCGGCTACGACGCGGTCAGCCTGCAACCCAACGCCGGTTCACAGGGCGAATACGCCGGCCTGGTGGCGATCAAGAAGTATTTCGAGGCGAAAGGCGAGACCCAGCGCGATATCTGCCTGATTCCCGCGTCCGCCCACGGCACCAACCCGGCTTCCGCCATGATGGTGAGCATGAAAGTGGTGGTGGTGGCCTGCGACAGCAGGGGCAACGTGGACATGGATGACCTCAAGGCCAAGGTGGAAGAGCACGGCGACCGCATTGCCGCACTGATGGTCACCTACCCGTCCACGCACGGCGTGTTCGAGGAGGGCATCCGCGAGGTCTGCGAGCTGATCCACAACGCCGGTGGCCAGGTCTATATCGACGGTGCCAACATGAACGCCCTGATCGGTGTCGCCGCGCCGGGCAAGTTCGGCGGCGATGTCTCGCACCTGAACCTGCACAAGACCTTCTGTATCCCCCATGGCGGCGGCGGCCCGGGCATGGGCCCGATTGCCGTGGGTGAGCACCTGAAGCCCTACCTGGCGGGACACCCGGTTACCGGGGTGCCGGAAACCGACACGGCCAACGGGACCATTTCCGCGGCGCCCTGGGGCTCTGCCAGCATCCTGCCGATCAGCTGGATGTATATCCGCATGATGGGCAAGTCGGGAATGAAGCGCGCTACCGAGGTGGCCATCCTCAATGCCAATTACGTGGCCAAGCGTCTCAGCGAGCACTTTTCGCTGCTGTATACCGGTAGCAACGGATTTATCGCCCACGAGTGCCTGGTCGACCTGCGCCCCCTGAAGGAATCCGCGGGGATCACCGAGGAGGACATTGCGAAGCGCCTGATGGACTTCGGCTTCCACGCGCCCACCATGTCCTTCCCGGTAGCGGGCACCCTGATGATCGAGCCCACCGAGAGTGAGTCCAAGGAAGAGCTGGACCGCTTCATCACCGCCATGGCCACCATCCGCCGCGAGGTGGAGGATGTGGCCAATGGCAAGTTCAGTGCCGAGGACAACCCGCTGCACAACGCGCCGCACACCCTCGAGGACGTGATGGCCGACGAGTGGGTCCACAGCTACTCACGCGACGTGGCGGGACGGCCCGCGCCCTGGCTCAAGGAGCACAAGGTATGGCCCGCGTCCAACCGGATCGACAATGTCTATGGTGACCGCAACCTGATCTGCTCCTGCCCGCCGGTAGAGAGCTACATGGACTGATTCCCGCGGGGAAACAAAAATGGCGAGCCTGGGGCTCGCCATTTTTTTTACCTGCCGGGAACCGGCAAGCGCCACATTTCCGCTACCGCGAAAACCAACTTCAAGCATGGTGCAAGTGCGGAAGATCACATGCCATTACACCAGGCGAAGGCCCCGGGCGCCCGGGCCTACCACAGGTAATGCTCTACCTCGCGGGAGAGCATCCACAACTGGTCGAGCAGGGCACTCCCCGAGGGCGAGAGCAGCCAGCCCAGTGCGAGCAGGTTCGCGGCGACGGTCAGCCAGAAAATGACCCGGAAGGAAACCTTGGAAGTCTTGTGCCGGAAGAGCTGTCGGGCCACCAGCGCGCCGGTCCAGCCGCCGGCCAGGGAAAGGAGGTGCAGGGTATTCTCCGGTGTTCGCCATCGTGCACTGCGCGCGGCCGCCTTGTCCTTCGCGTAGAGGGCGAAGGTGACCAGGCCGAATAGTGCGTACCAGGCCGGGACCAGCAGCGGCAGCTCCCCCATCAGCACCAGGCTGCCAATCCCGGCATAAAAGCCAAGGCAGAGAGCGCCTGCCATGCGCACCTGCCGGCCCGCCCGGCTTGTGCGGCGGTATCCCTCCCGCGGCTGGACGCGGACCGCGCGCGGGCGGCCCCGGCTGTCGGCGGACAATTCGAATCGCACCGCCAGCCCTGCCCGCGGCCGCCGGTGGCGCCGGCTGAAGTCCCGGATATGCAGGAAAACCTTGCCTCCGCCTTCCGGCTCGATAAATCCATAGCCCCGGTCGTCGTTCCAGGTGGCGATTACACCCGCATGAATGGTCATTGCTATCAGCTCCGTCTGGTGACATCCCGGGTCCGGCTCGCCGGGCTACATCCGCTTCCTGGTCTTGCTGGTGGCCTGGGCCGTCCGCGGGTCATCCGGCCAGTAGTGTTTCTGGTAGCGGATCCGCAGCTCCTTTTTCACCTCTGCATAGGTATTGGCCCAGAAGCTGGCCAGGTCGCGGGTAACCTGCACCGGCCTGCGCGCCGGCGACAAGAGGTGCAGCATCAGTGGGTGCTGCCCCTTCAGGATCGCCGGGGTGCTACTGAGGCCAAACATCTCCTGTAAGCGCACAGCCAGCACCGGGACATCTTCGGAATAATCGATGGGGACACGGGAGCCGCTGGGCACGGTGATATGGGTGGGTGCCAGCTCTTCAATCCGCTGCAGTGTCGGCCATTCGAGCTGCCCCTGCAGGATGGCATACAGGTCCAACCGGCCCAGCTGGTCCAGACTGGCGCAGCCCTGCAGGTGCGGCAGCAACCACTCCGGCAGGGATTCGAGCAGCGAGGTATCACTCCAGTCTGGCAGCTGCAACTCCTGCAGCAGCGCCGGAAAATCGCCGGCGCGCTCACGCAGGAATTGCAGCCGCGCCCTGAGCCCCTGTGCCTCCCGCGTCCAGGGCAGGGCCGCCAGCCCCTTCTGGCGGACCGCATCCAGTAGCGCCAGGCTTAGGCTCTCCGGCGAAATATTTGTCGCGGGCCTCTCCTCCAGCACGATCGCGCCGAGGGTGGTCCGCAGGCTGGCCACCGCCCGTCCCGCTTGCCCGTCCCAGCGCACCTGTTGCTCTTGCCCGACCAGCTCTGGAAAGTACCCCTGCAACGCGTCACCGGGAATCCGTGCGGCCAGCAGGATGCGGGCGTCGCGGCCCTGCCCGTCCAGCTCTGCCACTACGAGGAAATCCGCTACGGCCAGTTCGTCATCGTGGGAGAAGTGGGCCCCGCGGCCGCTGGCCAGCAGGAAGCGCCGCTCGCGGTCATGGCGATTGCGGGCGATGCGGTCCGGATACGCGAGTGCCAGCAGCAGGCCGGTGCGATCTACCGGGTGGACCTGGACCTCTTCCGTACCGGCGCCCTCCCGCTCGCTGCCGGCGAGCTGGCCCTGCCAGGCCTTCGCCTGCTGGCGTATCCTCTGCAACGCACCATGATCCACACTGCCACCTGCCTTCTCCTCCCCCAGCAGCACCGCCATCCGCAGGTGCAGGTCCCGCTCCCGCCGGCGCTCACCGCGGAAAATATCCCGCTCCGACAACAGCGCCGCCAGCAGGCAGGCCTCGCGCTCCAGCCCCCAGATGCGGCTGTGCAGCATCATGTGGGCAAGGCGCGGGTGGGCGCCCAGCGCCAGCATCGCGGAACCGTGCGCGCTGATGCGACCGGCGGAGTCGAGGGCACCCAGCCTTTGCAGCAGGTCGCGAGCCTGGGCCAGCGGTCCGGGGGGAGGCAGGTCGAGCCACCGCAATTCGCCTACCTCGCGCACTCCCCATTGCGCCAGTTCCAGCACCAGTGGTGCCAGGTCGCTGTTGAGAATCTCGGGAGTATTCTTTGCCGGCAGCCCCTGCTGGCGCGACTCGGTCCACAGCCGCAGGCAGATGCCGGGGCCCAGCCGCCCGGCACGGCCGCTGCGCTGGGTGGCCGAGGCCCGGGAGATAAACGTCGTCACCAGGCGGTTCATGCCGGTATTGGGATCGAAGCGCGACTCGCGCATCAGGCCGGTATCCACCACCAGGGAAATACCCTCGATGGTCAGGCTCGTCTCCGCCACATTGGTGGCCAGCACCACCTTGCGCCTGTCGGCGCCGGCAGGCGCGATTGCGCGATCCTGCTGCTCGCGGCTGAGGTCGCCGTACAGGGGGGCGATCTCGATATCTTCAAAATCGGGAGACACCAGCCGTTCACGCAGCAGTTCCTCCACCCGGCGAATCTCTGCCACCCCGGGAAGGAATGCCAGCAGGCTGCCCGCTTCCGCCCGGAGCAGGTCAGCTATATTGCGAGCCACCAGGGCCGGCAGCTGGCGATGGTCATCAGAGGATTCCCGCGAGGACAGGTAGCGGATATCCACCGGGAAGCTGCGCCCCTCGCTCGTCACCACCGGCGCCTCGCCGAGGATCCCGGCCACCGACCGGGTATCGAGGGTGGCCGACATCACCAGCAGTTTCAGGTCCTCGCGCAGGACCTCCTGTGACTGCAGGCACAGCGCCAGCGACAGGTCAGCCTGCAGGCTGCGCTCATGAAATTCGTCAAAGATCACCAGCGCGGTCTGGGCCAGTTCCGGATCCCGCTGCAGCATGCGGGTAAGGATCCCCTCGGTGACGACAAGGATACGGGTGGAAGCTCCCGCCCGGCGCTCGCCGCGGACCTGGTAGCCCACGGTCTCCCCTACCGTCGCCCCGAGCATGCCGGCCATGCGCCGTGCCGCTGTGCGCGCAGCCAGCCGGCGCGGCTCCAGCATGATGATGTTGCGGCCTGCGAGCCATTCGCTGTCGAGAAGCGCCAGTGGCACGGCAGTGGTCTTGCCGGCGCCGGGCGGCGCCTGCAGCACAACATTGTTGTGGCCTGACAGGGCGGCCCTGATTTCCGGCAGGACGCCGGTGATGGGTAATTGCGACATGGCGCGATTATATCGGCTTTGCCGGGTGACGTCCGTCGGTCAGCCGCGGCCTGGCCCCTCTCCCAGGGCCAGGTTCAGTAGCTCCGGTACCAGCCGCCGTGCACCATAGGTGCTCAGGTGATCGTCGTCGCGGTAAAG
Organism: Microbulbifer yueqingensis; assembly: GCF_900100355.1. Lineage (GTDB taxonomy): Bacteria > Pseudomonadota > Gammaproteobacteria > Pseudomonadales > Cellvibrionaceae > Microbulbifer > Microbulbifer yueqingensis. Next base: position 142,149 of record NZ_FNFH01000002.1, read on the forward strand.
CGGCACACCGTCTTCCTGCACCTTGCAATCCGGGTCGCAGAGTTCAGGAACCAGGCTGGCGTGACGGGCATCCAGCTCGGTGGCGACGGTCTCGATAATCAGGTCGGCGCGCCGATTCCGTTTTTCAACCTCCGTGCGCGTGGGCGCCGCTTCCAGCCGGGTCCCGACAAATTGGGCATTTACCACCGCCACCGGCACAGAGAAGCCGACCTCCGGCACTCCCTTGACGATCAGCACCTCGCGACCGGTGGCCCGCACTCGCGCCACAGTATCGGCCAGGGCCTGCTCCACCAGTTCCGCATTGCCATAGCCTGCCGGCAGCGGCCGGCTGCTCCCGGCAGGAACCAGGACCGCGTCCGCGCCGCCCTCGCCGGGAGCCGGGGTCCCCTCCACGGCCTGCGCCCAGCGGGCCACCAGGATGACAGTGCCCAGGTCCTGTCGCCTCTCCAGGAATTCCATTACCCGGCGGTTGAATTCATCGCAGCGGTGGGACTCGCCCTTGTCGGCCCGCACCACCCCCAGCAACGGCGGGCAGGCGGACTTTACTGCGGACAGCCCCGTCAACCCGCGGGCACTGGTCCAGAGCTCGAAGCCGGGCAGGAAGGCCCCCGCGTGGGAATCCCCCCAGATCAGGACATCGGCGGGGCCCGCCGCCGGGCCATCCCCAAAACGGCAAAGTCCCTGCTCCGGCAGGCGGCCCATGCATCGTTCCTGCACCGGTGTGCGCTCCACGGCCTCGGTGTAGACCTTCAACACATCCGCTGGCAGCCTCTCGGGAAAGCCCTTGCCCGCGTTGATGACCACCGCCACCACCACCAGCAGCAACGCGAAGGCGCTGCCGCCCCTGACGAGCGCCGTGCGTGAATCCCAGAACCCGCCCCTATGCCGGAAGGGCTGTTCCACCCAGCGCCAGCTGAACCACGCCAGCAGGAGTGCGATGCCGATGGCGGCCAGGGCGGGCACCAGCGCCAGTTCTGCGCTGCCTTGCAGCAGGCGCGTATATACCAGGACGGGCCAGTGCCACAGATAGAGGGAATAGGAAACCAGGCCGATGCCGACAAAAACCGGCGAGGACAACAGTCGCGTCGCCGCCGGGCGCCCCTGGGCACCGGCCCAGATCAGGGCCACTGCGCCACCGCAGGGCAGGAGGGCGGCCACGCCGGGGAAAGGCGTGGCCGCATCGTAGGCCACCACACTGTAAAGGATGGCGACCAGCCCGGCCGCCGCCACCAGCTCCACGAGAGCCCGCTGCCGGCTGCCCGGCAATGCACCGGCTGCCAGCAGGGCACCGAGACCGAGCTCCCAGATGCGCGTGAACGTTAGGAAATAGGCCGCCTGGGGCTGGGCACTGGTGAACCAGGCCGAGGCTGCCAGCGAGCAGAGTGACAATACCGCCACCGCCGCAATCACCGTGCCCATCCGCTTGCCCGCCAGCAGGCACAGTAACAGCGGGAAGAATACGTAGAACTGCTCCTCCACCGCCAGGGACCAGGTGTGCAATAACGGCTCCCACTCCGCTGCCTGGCCGAAGTAATCGCCACTGCTGCGCCAGAACCAGAAATTGGAAACAAACAGGACGGTGGCGAGCACGGATCTCGCGTACCCCTCGAGCAAATCCGGGGGCAGGATGAACCAGCTGAGCGCGGTGCAGGCCGCCAGCACGGCGAACAGGGCGGGCAGGATACGGCGTGCGCGCCGCTCGTAAAAATCTGCGAGGGAGAAACGACCCTGGCGGATTTCGCGCAGGAGGATGCCGGTTATCAGGTAACCTGAAATTATGAAGAATACGTCGACGCCGACATAGCCGCCGGAGAAGCCGGGCAGTCCGGCGTGGGCAAATACCACGGGAAGCACCGCCAGGGCACGCAGGCCATCGATATCGCGGCGGTAACCACTGTTCGCTGTCATCGCTAATCTACTGCTGAGTATCAGTTCTGGACCCACGTGTGGATCCCCGATGCAGTCCCTTGCGATAAGCGCGCCCTAGCGGCCGCTGCGTTTCCTTCCCCGTATTCGTTGCCACCAGGTATTCCTGGCCGGCGTAATTCCGGCAGTCTGGGCCAGGCACCGCTCGAGTGCGCGGAGCTCCCCCGCCAGGTCCTCCGCCGTGGTCGCCGCATCTGCCAGTGCCCGCGCCCGGTCCGCGAGAAGCGCGTCGCGCAAGCCCCCGGGATTTTGCAGGCCGGCGGCAAACAGGTCTGCGGACCACTGCGCAAGATCGCCAAAAGACAGGTGGTCGTTGCCCGCGACCGGATAAGCGGAAAAATCTTCGCTGAAAGCCAGTCCCGACTCATGGCGGAGGAATTCCTCGTTGAGCCGGCGATTGGAGTCTGCAAAGTGCCGGAAAAAAGCCTCGGCATCCTCCCGTGCGGGCTGCAACCGGGCCTCGTCGCGCTGCATCATGGGCTTGAGCCTGCGGATCTCCGCAGGCGCCAGGCGCAGCTGGATCAGTTTGTGGGTGAGCAGGAATTCCTTGCGACTCACGCCCTCGTTCACCCGGCACGGAGGAATACGGACGTCCCCTCCCAGGAGACCCGCGAAATCGGTGACGAGATCCCCACCGTTCAGTTGTGCGGGCTCGAACTCCCGTACCACCAGCGCATCCCGACCAAAGATCTCCCGCCACTGGTGCAGCTTGGCAGCATAATCGTAATAAGTATTCACTGGCGGCGTGAACTCTGGAAAGGCGCCATCGCCGTGGCCGAGCAGCTTACTCGACGAGCTGCGGCCGGCTTCGCAGCCGCGGGCGCCCTGCTGCTTGAAGGACCGGGCATGCAGGTCCTGGCGGCGCAGATAAGCGATCACCACAGTGCGCTCGAAGAATTCACCACAAACCCCGGCAACCTGGCGGATATCGGCGGCCTGGTGCAGGAAGGAGAAGTGCTCGGCCGAGACAATCACCCGCTCACCGGCGGTGGTGGAAAGCAACTGCCGGAAGCGGCCGTTGAGACGGAAGCTGAGGTCGGGCCCTTCCGCTTCTACCTCAATGGCGCCTGAGGAATTGCCCTTTTTCCCCAGCGAGACAAACTCAAAGCCCTGCTCCAGCAGGCGGGCGCCATTCTGCTTCAGGGCCAGCTGCAGGGAGCTGCTGCCGGTCTTGTGGAATCCGATGTGGAGGTAGAGGGTTCGCATCGTTTATTGTCGTTACAGGCAATCCGGGCGGGCCGGGGCCCACCCACGGTTCGTATTGGCGACTGAATTCCCTGTCGGCACCGCCCAATAAAAAAGGCCGGCGCAAACCGGCCTCTCTTCATGCGCTGACTGTCCCCGTCGCGGGGGAGGCTCAGCGGCGCGGCCGGCGATTCCCGCCGCGCCTGTCACCGCCACCACCACCGCGCCGGTCACCGCGGTTGTCACCGCCACCGGAGCGCTTGACCTTCACCTTGGGGGGTTCTTCCAGCAGCTCTTCCGGCGGCACTTCACAACTGAGCTTCTGGCCCAGCAGTTCCTCGATAGGTTCGAGGCGCATGGCGTCGTCTTCACAGGCAAAACTGATCGAGGTACCGGTCTTGCCGGCACGCCCGGTACGGCCGATGCGGTGCACGTAATCCTCCGGCTCTTCCGGCAGGGTGTAATTCACCACGTGGCTGATGCCATCGATGTGAATACCCCGGCCTGCCACATCGGTGGCCACCAGCACCTTGGTCTTGCCGCTCTTGAAGTCCTCGAGGGTGCGCACGCGCTTGTTCTGCGCCACCTCGCCAGACAGCAGGCCCGCCTTGATGCCGTGCGCCTCCAGGTTCTCGTGCAGGCGGCGGCACTGGTCGCGGCGGTTGGCGAATACGATCAGGCTCTCGACCTCCTCGCTTCGCACGACGTTGTAAAGCAACGCGTACTTCTCGTCACTCGGGACCAGGTAGATGTGCTGCTCCACCGTGTCGGTGGCCACGCGTTCCGGCTCGATCTCCACGATAACCGGGTCATCGGTCCACTGCTCCACCAGCGAGTCAACCTCGGGGGTAAAGGTGGCGGAGAAGAACATGGTCTGGCGATGGGTCTTGCGCGGCGTCTGGCGAACGATGCGGCGCACCTGGGGGATAAAGCCCATGTCCAGCATGCGGTCTGCCTCGTCGATCACCAGCACTTCCACCTGGTCGAGGTAGCAGTCGCGGTTACTGGCAAAGTCCAGCAGGCGACCGGGGGTCGCCACCAGGATATCCACCAGCCGCTCATTCAGGTTGCGCTGCTGCTTGGCGTAGTCCATCCCGCCCACCAGGGTATGGATCTCCAGGTCGGTGTATTTGCACAGGAGCTTGGCGTCGTCGGCGATCTGCATCACCAGTTCCCGAGTCGGGGCGATGATCAGCGCGCGGGCCTCACCCGCGTAGCGCTCGCCTTCGAACGGATTTTTCAGCAGGTCGTCGATGATGGTGACCAGGAAGGCCGCGGTCTTGCCGGTGCCCGTCTGGGCCTTGCCCACCAGGTCGTGGCCATTGAGGGTATGCGGCAGGGAGCGACCCTGGATCGGCGAGCAGTACAGGAAGCCCAGGTCGTGGATCGCGTGCATCAGCTCCAGCGGCAGGTCCAGGTCGTGGAAACGGACCTTGCCCTCCTCCTCCGGCACCTGGAACTGGTCCAGCGACCACTCGGTTTCCTGGCTGGCTCGCCCGCCCTTGCCACCCTGGCGGCCCTTGCCGGAGCCACTGGCCTTGTCCTTGCCGGCAGGCGCCTTGCTCTCCCGGGTCTCCCCGGCACTGGCCGGGCGGTTTGCCTTGCGGGGGCTGTTCTTACCGCCTGAACCGCCGCGCCGCCCGCGGGAGCGCTTGTCGGCCTCAGCGGGCTTCTGGCTCTCGACCTGGCTGCTGTTGGTGTCTTTATCGGCATCTGCGGAACTGGCAGATGAACGGCGAAACAACTTTCCTATCAAGTGAAATACTCGCTTCAGTGCTCAAATAATCGGCGAGTATATCATCTATATGCGCGCTCTACCCGCGACATCGCAATACGGGCTAGGCACGCCCCTCCCAACGACGGCACAGCCAGTAATCCAGGCTGGCGAAGCGTCCCCCGCCGGTACCCAGCAACGCCAGCAGCATGACAAAGTAAGTGGCTGCGAACTCGATGCCGTTTTTCAGCACGGTAAAGCTGCCGGCCTCCGTGAGCCAGTCGTAGTTTCCGTGTTCCTTCAGTAGCTCCACCGCCTTATCCTTGCGCTCGGCGGCCTGCTCGATGAGGTCCTCGCGCCACTCCCAGGGCATGGTCAGGGTCTGTTCCGGCAACGCGTGCCAGCCGTACTGCCAGTGCGCGGTGACCGCTGCCACGGCCATCACGAACATCAGCGGCAGGGCTACCAGCCGCACACCCAGGCCCAGCAGCAGGGCGATGCCCCCCAACAGCTCGGTCAGGGCGGCCAACCACGCCATCAGCAGCGGGGCGGGCAGCCCCAGCCCCCAGTCGGGGTTGCCGAACCAGGCGGCCACGTCGCCGATGTGACCCAGTTTGTTCATTCCCGCCAGGATAAAGATCGGCGCCAGGAACAGGCGCAGGGCCAGCGGTCCCAGCCAGTCGACGGCGTTGGCCATATGCAGGAACTTCCCATAGAGTCGATTGAACCGGCTTGTCGAGGCCTCCATAATCCCTCCCTCTTCTACGATTGTCTGTGTTTGGTCGGTATGCACCCCCACCTGTTACACACCGGAATAAGGTAGTCCACCGGCGCCTCCCCATGTTCAAGATCTACAAGCGGGCCACAGCCACCGAACTCTCCCGTATTACCACCCTCGGCGGTCCGCTGGTCATCAGCAACCTGGCGGTAATCAGCATGGGGGTTACCGACACCATCGTTGCCGGGCGCGCCGGGGAGGTGGACCTGGCCGGGCTGGCGCTGGGCTCCAGCATCTGGGCCGTCTGCGCAGTGACCCTGATGGGGTTGCTGGCCGCCGTATCCCCCCTGGTGGCCCACCTGCGCGGCGCGAGGAATGAGACGGGGGCGGCGCGGGAACTCCGACAGGCCTTCTGGATCGCACTCGCCGGCGGCCTAGTGGTCGTTGCCCTGCTGCTGGCAACACCGTGGTGGAGCCACTGGATCGATACCGAGGAGCCGGTGCGCCAGGTACTGCAGGACTACCTGCTGGCGATGGCCACCGCCACCCTGCCCTTCGCCCTCGGCACGGCCCTGCGCGGCTATTGTGAGGGCATGGCCCAGGTGCGGGCGGTAATGCGCATCTACCTGGCCGCGGCGGTGCTGAATATCCCGGTTGATATCGCGCTGGTATTCGGCATCGGCCCGTTTCCCGCGCTGGGTGGCGCCGGGTGCGGCTGGGCCACCAGCCTGGTGACCTGGTCGCTTACCGCGGCGCTGTTCTGGCATGCGAATACCGACCCCACTTACCGCGCCCTGCACCTGCGTTTCTCCCTGCCAAAGCCGCACTGGCCGACCCTGCGCCACCAGCTGGCTATCGGCCTGCCGGTCTGCATCGGGGCCGGCAGCGAGGTGACCTTCTTCGCCAGCCTTACGGTATTGCTGGCGCCCTATGGCGCCACCATCGTGGCAGCCCACCAGATCGCCATGAATATCGGCTCCATCTTCTACCTTGTAGCCCTGGCACTCGCCCAGGCACTCAGCATCCGCGTGGCCCACCTGCTGGGTCAGGGGCGGCCCAGGCGGGCCCGTTTTTCCAGCAAGGTGGGTGTGAGCAGCGGCATACTCTATGCCTTTGCAACGGGCATTGTGCTGATTGCGCTGCGCTATCCTTTCGTTGCGGTGTATACCGGCGAGGGTGACATTATCGCCGTGGCCACCAACCTCCTGTTGTTGTGCGCGGCCTTCCAGATGGTGGATGTGGCCCAGGCGATGGCCTGGGGCGCGTTGCGCGGCTACAAGGACACCCGGGTGCCGATGTATATGCAGATACTCTCCTACTGGCTTGTGGGCCTGACCAGCGCCTGGTGGCTGGGGGAGCGGTTCTGGGGGGTATACGGCTACTGGACGGGCATCTGCATCGGCCTTGGGGTCGCCTCTGTTCTACTGGGCTGGCGCCTCTGGCGCACGGCCGGCAGGGCGATCCGCGCAGGAACAGAATTGGGCGTTTCGCCAAGCGACGCGCAATCCTGAGGGAACCCTTTAGCTATACTCGCGCTCCTAGGTAGTACTGCTGCGGCCCCACAGGCGCCGCCCGACACCGACAACCACCGGAGTTCCTGCATGCCCCTGCGCCCGAGATTGCGCCATTCCGGCAACGCCCTGTTGCTGGCGATATCCCTGCTTTCGACAACCTCTTTCGCCCTGACCGAGGGCCCGGACGATCCCCAGGAACCGCCATTGCCACAGGCGGAGAACCTGAAACTGGACCAGCCCACCGCCGAAGAGCCGCAGGAGCCGGAGGCCGCCGGGCAACCGGCCGGGGAAACCGGGAGTGCGGACGATGCGCCCCCTGCAGAAGAGCCTGAAGCACAGGCGAGCGAAGCGTCCGGTAGCGCTACCGGCGAACCGGCCGAACAGGAGGAGGCCAAGCCCCTGCGCCTGCTGGGCGCGGAAGTGCCGCCGGCCACGGCGACCCGCCTGGCCTGGTCGCCCAGCCAGCATTTCGAGGGCGTCTACAGCAATACCGCCGTGCTGGTGGTCAACGGCGCACAACCGGGACCCACCCTGTGCCTGACCGCGGCCATCCACGGCGATGAACTGAATGGCATCGAGACCGTGCGCCGGGTGCTGTACAACCTGGAACCGGCCAGCCTCAGCGGTGCCGTGATCGGGGTGCCAATCGTCAACCTCCAGGGGTTCCATCGCGGCTCGCGCTACCTGACCGACCGGCGCGACCTCAATCGCCACTTCCCCGGCAATCCCCACGGCTCGTCTGCAGCGCGAATCGCGCATTCGTTTTTCAATGAGGTGGTCAAGCACTGTGACGCGATCGTCGACCTGCACACCGGCTCTTTCTACCGCACCAACCTGCCCCAGCTGCGCGGCGACCTGCGCAACCCGAAGGTGGTGAAAATGACCAAGGGCTTCGGCTCGACGGTGGTATTGCATAGCGATGGCGCCGAGGGGACCCTGCGCCGCGCGGCTGTGGAGGCCGGCATCCCCACCGTCACCCTGGAGGCCGGAGCGCCGATGGTGCTCGACGAGGTATCGGTGAGCCACAGCGTGAAGGGTATCCGCACGCTGCTGAACCAGCTTGGCATGGTGAGCAAATTCCGCCTCTGGGGGGATCCGGAGCCGGTCTACTACAACTCCACCTGGCAGCGCGCAACCACCGGCGGCATCATCTTCAGCGAAGTGGAGCTGGGGGAGTTTGTGCGCAAGGGGGACCTGCTGGGCACGGTTACCAACCCGATTACCAACGTCCGCAAGGAAATCCGCTCGCAGTACAACGGCCGCGTGCTGGGTATGGCGCTGAACCAGGTGGTGCAACCCGGTTTCGCCGCCTACCACATCGGCATCCAGGCACCCGAGGAACAGATCAGCCCGCCGGAGGATGTCACCGCAGAGGCGGCGGAAAAGACCGCGGAAGAAATCGAATCCGGGAGCAAGGACGCCGCCCCGCAGCCCGATGGCGCTGAGCCGGCAAATGAAGAACCAGTGGACCCGGGCCCCGCCAGTGACGAGGAGATGGCCAAGCCCCAGGCCGTAAGCCCCGAGGGCGAGGACGACTGAGATAACCTGGCCTGACCGTTATTAATCGCCGGCCCGACCGGACGCGGCCCGACCGGACGCGGCCCGACCGGAAACGCGGTCGACAATCTCGACATGCCGGTGGTCACCCAGCGGCTCGGGCTGCAGGGTGATATGGTCGATATCGAAGCGGCGGATCAGCGTCTGCCGCAGCCGCTCCAGCACGCCGGGCCAGGCCTGCAGGTCATCGACCACAATATGCGCCGAAAGGGAAACCGTGCGCGAGTCGAGCCGCCAGATATGCAGGTCATGCACCGAGCGCACCCCTTCGACCGCCAGCAGCGCTTTCCCCACCACCGGCAGGCTCAGCTCCCGCGGCACCCGCTCCATCAGCACATCAACCGAATCCCGCAGCAGGCGCACACTGGATACCAGGATCAGCACACAGATCAGCAGTGACAGCAGCGGGTCGATCGGGGTCCAGCCGGTGAAGTGGATCACGGCCCCGGCAACCAGGGCCGCCACCGAACCCAGCAGGTCACCCATCACATGCAGCAGCGCACCGCGGATATTCAGGGTCTGTTCGCCGCGGTGCAGTATCCAGGCCACCAGCACATTCACCAGCAGGCCGATGGCAGCGATCAGCATCACCATGTCCCCGCGTACCGGCTGGGGGGCCTGCAGCCGGTTGATGGCAGCAAAGCCGATGGCCACGATGATCGCCAGCATGAATATCGCATTGGCGACCGCTGCCAGTACCTCCGCACGGCCCCAGCCGTATGACAGCTGGCGGTCCGCAGGCTTCTGTGCCAGCAGCGCCGCCACCGCGCCCAGTGCCAGGGCCAGCGCATCGGTGGCCATGTGCCCGGCGTCACCCAGCAGTGCCAGGGAGCCCGACAGCCAGCCACCCACCGCCTCCACCAGGGCAAAGGCAAAGGTAACCACCAACCCCCACACCAGCGGTCGCAGGTGGCCGCTGCCGTTGCGATGATGAACGTGTTCGTGCATTGCCCCTCCTCCCTAAATCGGCGGTGCTGAAGACGCGGCCGGCGTCACCCCTGTTTGCGGCCGAGAGTTAATCGCTCGCGGCCACCGTGGTCGTCGCGACTGGAAACCTCTCGCAGCCCCGCCGCGGTGAATATTCTGCGCGCCTCGGCGGCCTGTTGCCAGCCGTGCTCGACAACCAGCCAGCCCCCCTCTTCCAGGTAGTCGCCGCAGCCGGCGGCAATGCGCTCTATATCCGCCAGTCCTTGCCGCTCCGCCACCAGTGCCGAGCGCGGCTCGAAGCGCACATCGCCCTGTTCCAGGTGCGGGTCAGCGGCATCGATGTAAGGCGGATTGCTCACGATCAGCCCGAACCGCTGCGGCGGAATGCCGGCAAACCAGTCGCTGCGGACAACCTCCACGTTGGCGAGGCCCAGGGCCCGGAGGTTCTCCTTCGCCAGTTCGAGCGCCCGGGGGGACTTCTCTGCTGCCAGCACGCGCCAGCCGGGCCGCTCACTGGCCAGTGCCAGCGCGACGGCGCCGGTTCCAGTACCCAGGTCGAGAGCGGACAGCTGTTGTTGCGGACACAGCTCCAGGGCGGTTTCTACCAGCAGCTCCGTCTCCGGGCGGGGTATCAGGGTGGAGGCGTCCACCTTCAGGTCCAGGGACCAGAATTCGCGCCGGCCGACGATATGCGCCACCGGCTCCCCGGCAGCGCGTCGCGCCAGCAGACGGTCAAACTGGTTCTGTTCATCCTCATCCAGCTCGTATTCGGGCCAGGTGTAGAGCCAGGTGCGCGACTTCCGCAGCACGTGCGCCAGCAGCACCTCGGTATCCAGGCGCGCGCTGTCGCTATTTGCCAGCTCCGCACTACGGGTGAGGTTTTCCTTGATTGTGGCCATGGAATGGATAAGCCAGTTGTGTGAATCGTCCGCTGCCCCCGCCCTGCCCGGGCGGGGGATGGCACTGGCTTACTGCGCCAGTGCCGCCAGCTGGTCCGCCTGGTGTTCGGTGCGCAGGGGCTCGATCACCTCTTCCAGGGCGCCCTGCATGATCTCGTCGAGCTTGTACAGGGTGAGGCCGATACGGTGGTCGGTGACCCGGCCCTGGGGAAAGTTGTAGGTACGGATACGCTCGGAGCGATCGCCGCTGCCCACCAGGTTGCGCCTCGCATCGGAAATTTCCCGGGCGGCGGCGGCCTCCTGCTCACTGCTCAGGCGCGCCTGCAGCAGCGCCATGGCCTTGGCTCGGTTCTTGTGCTGCGAGCGTTCGTCCTGGCACTCGACCACAATGCCGGTTGGCATGTGGGTCAGGCGGACCGCGGAATCGGTCTTGTTTACGTGCTGGCCACCGGCGCCCGAGGCGCGGTAGGTGTCCACGCGCAGGTCGGCCTTGTTGATCTCGATGGCGTCGCGCTCATCCGGCTCCGGCATCACCGCCACGGTGCACGCGGAAGTGTGGATACGCCCCTGGGATTCGGTCTCGGGCACGCGCTGTACCCGGTGGGCACCGGACTCGAACTTGAGCCGGGCATAGACGTCCTCGCCGCTGACACGGGTAATAATTTCCTTGTAGCCGCCGTGTTCCCCCGGGTTTTCGCTGATGATCTCCATGCGCCAGCCCTGCTTCTCCGCATAGCGGGAGTACATGCGGAACAGGTCGCCGGAAAAAATTGCCGCCTCGTCACCACCGGTGCCGGCGCGGATCTCCAGGAACACGTTCTTGCGATCATTGGGGTCGCGCGGCAATAGCAGTGCCTGCAGCTCCCGTTCGAGCGGCCCCAGTTGGGCCTCCGCCTCGTGCAGCTCTTCCTGCGCCATCTCGCGCATCTCGGCGTCGCTCTCTTCGAGCATCTCGCGAGCCGCTTCCATATCCTCCCGCAGCTGCCGGTAGCGGCCATAGCACTTGACCACTTCCTCCAGCTCGGAGAACTCCCGCGACAGATCGCGGAACTGGTTCTGGTCGCTGATGACTTCTGCGTCCCCCAGCAACGCGGACACCTCCTCGTGGCGTTCCACCAGGTTGTCCAGCTTGTTCAGTAGCGAGTCTTTCATCCGTTTTTCTTACTGCTCTCGAGTTCCGCCTGCGCTTCCAGGCCAATAATTTCCCGTGCGATGCGGAGCCGGTGCATGTCGCCCTCAGCGGTGGCACGCCTGAGGCTGACCGTGGGGGCGTGGATCAGTTTGTTGGTCAACGAGCGCGCCAGCTGTTGCATCAGGCGACGCGGGTCACCGCCCTTTTCCAGTTGTTGCAAAGCCTTCTCCAGTTCCGCATCACCGATCTCCTGGGCCTGCTGGCGGTAACTGCGGATGGTATCCACCGCCTCCAGGGAGCGGTGTTGCCGCATGAACTCCGCCGCTGCCCGCTCGACGATTTCGTGCGCCGCCCTGGCGGCCTGCTCGCGCGAGCGGCGGCCCTCATCGATCACCCCACGCAGGTCATCGACAGTGTACAGGTAGATGTCATCGAGCTGTTCGACCTGCGGCTCGATATCCCTTGGTACGGCGATATCCACCATGAACACAGGCCGGTGGCGCCGCTTCTTCAGTGCGGACTCCACCGCCCCCTTGCCGAGTATGGGCAGCTGGCTGGCGGTGGAGCTGATGACGATATCCGCCCGCGGCAGGTGCTCCGGGATATCCGCCAGCAGGATTGCCTCCGCCCCGAGGTTCTCCGCCAGTTCCCGGGCCCGGTTCAGGGTGCGGTTGGCCACGACCAGCCGCTTGATGCCCTGCTCCTTCAGGTGGCGTGCCACCAGCTCGATTGTCTCGCCGGCACCAATCAGCAGTGCGGTCTGCCGGGTGAGGTCGGTAAAGATACGCGACGCCAGTGCCACTGCTGCATAGGCGACCGACACCGGGTTCTCGCCGATGGCGGTTTCGGTGCGGACTTTCTTGGCCACCGCGAATACCTGCTGGAACACACCGTGCAGCAGGCTGCCGATGCTGCCCGCTTCGCTCGCCACCGCATAGGCCGACTTGATCTGGCCCAGGATCTGGGGCTCACCCAGCACCAGCGAGTCGAGCCCGCAGGCCACGCGCATCATGTGGCGCACAGCCTCCTCGCCCGTGTAGCGATAACTGCAGCCCTGGAGCTGCTCCAGGGGCACCTGGTGGTATTCCGCCATCCACTCCAGCAACCGGTCGGGATCGGTTTCCCCGTAGATCTCGGTGCGGTTGCAGGTGGAGAGAATTGCGAGCTCCCCACAGCCGAGCGCCCCGCGTGCCTCCCCGAGGGCCGCGGGCATCACTTCCGGGGCGAACGCCACCCGCTCGCGCACCTCGATTGGCGCGCTGTCGTGATTGATACCCAGGGCAAGGATCGGCATAGGTTCTCGCTGGCGTTGAACAACTGGGACCGGCAGGCTGTCTTACTCGACAGAGGTTCGGAACCCCCAAAGGGCCTGTCCGGGTGGCGCATTTTCAGCTCCCGCCGGCCGGCTTGCAAGCGCCGCAGGCGCCCGTAGGCCTTCCGCATGGCGGCTGAAGCAAAACGCGACGGGCGATTCGCGACTAGAATTATACGGCTACAGACACCCGGATAACGCGCCCCGCACAGGCTGCGCCCGGACACAACGTATGGATACGCCCTATGCCCGCTTCACGGCTCTCACCAGTATCAAGTCCCCGCAAACTCAAGTGGCTGGCTGCCGGATCGCTTGCCGGCCTGCTGGCGGCCTGTGCGCCGGTAAAACAGGCAGGGCAGGAAGCCGCCCCTGGTGGCGATGCGGGGCAGCCGAGCGCTACCACAGCCGAATCGGCCGAGGCCCGCCCCTTCCCCATCGAGACCTTCTACACCATCCTGGTCGCCGAGGTGGCCGGCAACCGCGAACATTACGATGTGGCGCTGGCCAACTATTATCACCAGGCTGCCAGCACGCGCGACGCCGGCATCGCCGCCCGCGCCACCCGCATTGCGCGGTTTCTCAACGCCCGCCGCGCGGCGCTGGATTCGGCCTTGCTGTGGGTGGAACTGGAGCCCAGCAACCCCGAGGCCCAGCTGGCGGTCACCGCTGAGCTGACACTCGCCGGCGAACTGGAAAAGGCGCTTGAACACGCCGGAATCGCCATGGCGCTCGGGGGTGACGCGCCCCTGCAGTCCCTCGCTGCCACCGCCGTATCCAACCGTGAGCTCACCGAGCGGGTAATGCCGACATTCTGCGCCCTGGCCGACAAATACCCCGAAAACCCCGAAGCCGCCCTTGCCCTCGCGATGACACTTCGCGCCACGGAGCAATATGACGCAGCGCTCACCATCGTGCGGCGCGTCCAGGAGCGCCAGCCGGACCTCCTCGACGCCCCGCTGCTGGAATCACACCTGCTGGTGGACCAGGGCAAGAAGGCGGAAGCCCTGGCCATGCTGGAAAAACTGGTCAGTATCTACCCCCAGGAGAGCCGCCTGCGCCTGCAGTACGCGCGACTGCTGGTCAGCGAGGACCTGCAGAAGGCACAGACCCAGTTCACCGAGCTGGTGCGCCAACGGCCCCGGGACGGAAACCTGATCCTCTCACTGGCACTGATCCGCTTCGAGACCGATAACCTCGACGAAGCGAGGCCCCTCTTCGAGCGACTGCTGGAATTGGAGCAGCACGAATCTGCGGCCCACTTCTACCTGGGCGGCATCGCCGAGGAAGAGCAGCGCCTTGAACAGGCGGTGGCCCATTACCGCCAGGTGGGCCCGGGCAACGACTACCTGTCCGCCATCAAGCGCGGCACCGAATTGCTGGCCAGCAGCGGCCTGTCCGCAGATAATCGCGACTGGTTCTCCGAGTTGCGCCAGCGCCACCCGGACCAGGCGGAACACTTTTACCTGGTGGAAGTGGACCTCCTGCGCCGCCACCAGCGCGAGGAGGAAGCGCTGCAGCTCCTCAACCAGGCTCTCCGTGAGAAGGCCGACAGCGGGCGGCTGCTCTATGCGCAGGCCCTGGTGAACGAGGCGCTGGGCAATGCCGAGGCGTTTGAACAGGGGATGCGCAAGCTCATCGCCCGCGATCCGGATAACGCCACCCTGCTGAATGCACTGGGCTACAAGCTCACCGACTTTGACGACCGGCTCGACGAGGCCCGCGCATTAATTGTGAGGGCACTGGAACTGCGCCCCGACGACCCCGCAATCATCGACAGCATGGGCTGGGTAGAGTACCGTCAGGGAAATCACGCCGAGGCCGTAAAGCACCTGGAAAACGCCCTGGAAAAACTGCCCGACCACGAGATCGCCGCCCACCTGGGCGAGGTACTGTGGATGCAGGGCAACCGCGAACAGGCGGTGAAAGTCTGGGAGCGCGGTCTCGAGATCAACCCAGAAAGCAAGATTATCCCGGCCGCAATGGAGCGGTTGCGGATCAGAGAAGCCATGGAGCAGCATGTTTCCGATAGCTGACAGGCAAAATTCGCCTTTTTCCCACCTCGCCATCCTCCTGTTGGCGCTGGTACTGACTGCCTGCGCGGGACAACAGCCCCGACTGCCTGGCACCACCGGTCAGCCGGCAGAGCAACTGCAACGTTTCACCATCGCCGGCAAGCTGGGCGTGCGCTCCCCTACCGACAATGGCAGCGCCAATCTGAACTGGGAACAGCAGTCCGCCTCCAATTACCGTATTCACCTGAGCGGGCCGCTGGGCGCCGGCGCTACGGTGATCAGCGGCAATTCCGGCGGGGTCAGCCTGAAGCGCGGCAGCGAAGCACCTATCCGCGCTAGCAACCCGGCACATCTGACGCAGCAGATGCTGGGCTGGCCGCTGCCGGTGCGGGAGATGTTCTACTGGGTGCGCGGCCTGCCGGCCCCCGGAGGCTCAGCCGGTGAGCGGCGGGATGCCGCGGGCCAGCTGCAAAGCCTGAGCCAGGCGGGCTGGCAACTGGAATTCAGCGGCTACCAACCGGTGGGCGCCTATACCCTGCCTACCCGCATCAAGGCCCAAACCAACCAGGGGGCCGGCCCGGTCAAGGTGACGCTGGTGATCAAGGAGTGGGAGCCCCAGAGCTGACCCGGGCACATGCGCCGCTTTGCACAAGGCGCTATGATTGCGCCTTTTGCAACGCACCTGGACCATGCCCCTGGACCCGAGAACACACCCCGGCAGCCTGACGCTGCCCGCCCCCGCCAAGCTCAACCTGCTGCTGCGCATCCTCGGCCGCCGCCCCGACGGCTATCACGAGCTGCAGACCCTGTTCCAGTTGCTTGATTTCGGCGACGAACTCCGCTTTGCGCCCAGGGACGACAGCATGATTGCCGTGGAAGTGGACGGAGCACCCGGCCACGACCAGATCCCCCTCCAGGACAACCTGGTCTACCGGGCGGCCATGATCCTCAGGAACGAATGCGGGTGTAGCCGGGGGGCTAACATCCACCTGCGCAAACGCCTCCCCATGGGCGGCGGCATCGGTGGCGGCAGCAGCGATGCCGCAACCACGCTGCTGGGACTCAACCGGCTCTGGCGATGCAACCTCTCCATTGACAGGCTGGCGGAGCTCGGCCGCAAGCTCGGTGCCGATGTGCCGGTCTTCGTCCGCGGCCACACGGCCTGGGCCGAGGGCATTGGCGAGGCACTGGTGCCGGTCGATACCGAGAAACGCCATTACCTGGTGGTCGTACCCGGCTGCTCCGTGAGCACGGCGGCGGTATTTCAGCACCCACGTTTGACAAGAGATTCCGGCGCAATTACATTACCGCACCTTCGCGACGGGCGGCTGGATCCCCGCTGGCTGGAAGAGTATTCCACCAACGATTGCCAGGCGCTGGTCGAGGACCTTTACCCCCAGGTGCGCGCGGCCAGAGAGTGGCTGCAGCAGTTTGCCCAGGCACAACTGACCGGCACCGGGGCCTGTGTGTTCGCAGCATTCGACAGTAGCCAGGAGGCTCAACAGGTACTGCGCCAATTGCCCACCGGGTGGAAAGGTTTTGTCGCTGCGGGAGTGAATACTTCCCCAACCCATGAGCGACTCGCGAACGCGGCTCCCTGAGAGCTCGCAAGCCCACTGGGGCGTAGCCAAGCGGTAAGGCAGCGGGTTTTGATCCCGTCATGCGTAGGTTCGAATCCTACCGCCCCAGCCATATTTCCCGGTTCGCATATAGCGGATCGAAGCCCCGGCACTCGACAGGTTCGAACCGAGGCGGCGCCCCTGGCGCCAAGCTGACAGAGATCGAGACTCCCCCGCGGCCGCCTGCGCCGCCACGGCAGAAGGTGACGCTACTGCGCACTACAAGCTTTCACAATCGTGGGCATCTAAACTTCAACCCCTGAAACCACACAACAGATCAAAAGGTACACGCAGTGGCTGACTTAATGGTCTTTACCGGCAATGCCAACCCGGAGCTGGCACAGAAAATTGTCGACCAAATGGCAATTCCCCTGGGCGAAGCGGTGGTGAAGCGCTTTTCAGACGGCGAAATTGCCGTGGAAATTACCGATAACGTACGCGGCCGCGACGTTTTCGTGGTCCAGTCCACCTGCCAGCCGACCAACCGCAACCTGATGGAACTGATCCTGCTCGTGGACGCACTCCGCCGCGCCTCTGCGGGACGCATCACCGCTGTTGTGCCCTATTTCGGCTATGCCCGGCAGGACCGTCGTGTGCGCTCCCAGCGCGTGCCCATTTCCGCCAAAGTGGTCGCGGACATGATGGTCAGCGTGGGCATCGACCGGGTCCTGACCGTGGACCTGCACGCGGAGCAGATCCAGGGCTTCTTCGATGTTCCGGTGGATAATGTCTACGGCTCCTCCGTCCTGCTCGACGATATCGAGCGCCAGAACTACGAGGACCTGGTAGTCGTCTCCCCTGATATCGGCGGCGTGGTACGCGCCCGCGCGGTAGCCAAGAGCCTGGACTGCGACCTGGCAATCATCGACAAGCGTCGCCCGGCCGCCAATGTCGCCGAGGTGATGAACATCATCGGCGAAGTCAGTGACCGCACCTGCCTGCTGGTAGACGACATGGTCGATACCGCCGGCACCCTGTGTAACGCAGCCAATGCCCTCAAGGAGCACGGCGCCAAGAAAGTGGTGGCCTACTGTACCCACCCGGTACTGTCCGGCGCAGCCATCGAGAACCTGAACAACTCGGTGCTGGATGAGCTGGTGGTGACCGACTCCATCCCGCTGGGCGACAAGATGCAGCAGGCGCCCAAGATCCGCCAGCTCACCCTGTCCGCGATGCTGGCGGAATCCGTACGCCGGATCAGCAACGAGGAATCCCTGTCGGCCATGTTCCGCTCCTGATCCCCACCCGGACCACAGCCCCGCCAAAAGCCTTCGCCGCACTGGCACTGCCGCGGCGATTGCCTTAGAATACGCGCCCGCCCGGCTACGCCCGGGCGTTTACTATTGGCTCCACCATCAGGTAGGGGCCTTTTTACAGCAATGCCAGGGCGGTCCGGTCGCAGGTCGTCCTGGGCAGACAACCTGAGGTTTAACCCATGTCTGATTTCACCCTGAATGCAACCGTCCGCAGCGACGAGGGGAAAGGTGCGAGCCGCCGCCTGCGTCGCGAGGAAGGCCGTGTACCCGCCATCGTTTACGGCGGCAAGGCCAAGCCGACCTCCATCTCCCTGCTGGCCAAGGAGATGTGGAAGGCGCTGGAGGACGAATCCTTCTTCTCCTCCGTGCTGACCCTGGAAATTGACGGCAAGAAAGAGAGCGTGATCCTGCGCGACCTGCAGCGCCACCCGGCCCAGCAGATCCTGCTGCACGCTGACTTCCAGCGCGTATCCGCCAATACCAAGGTCCACCTGAAAGTGCCGCTGCACTTCCTCAACGAAGACAGCTGCAAGGGCGTCAAGGCAGGCGGTATCGTCTCCCACACCCTGAACGAGCTGGAAATCAGCGCCCCGGCCTCCAAGCTGCCGGAGTTCATCGAAGTGGACCTGGCCAACCTGGAAATGGACGGCACCATCCACATCTCCGACATCAAGCTGCCGGCAGGCGTTGAGTCCGTGGACCTGGCCCACGGTGAAGACCACGACCTGGTTGTCGCTTCCGTTCACAAGCCGCGCGGCGCGATTGAAGCCGAAGGCGAAGAAGGTGAAGGCGAAGCCGAAGGCGAGAGCGGCGAAGAGTAAGCGCTTTGTCCAAGGCACCGGATACGCCCATCCAGTTGATCGTAGGGCTCGGCAACCCGGGCCCGGAATACGACCGGACGCGCCACAACGCCGGTGCCGACTTTGTCACCGAGCTGGCCCGCCGCCACGGCGCCCAGCTCGCGTCCGACAGCAAGTATCACGGCCTCTCCGGCCGGGTGCATATCGGCGGGCGGGACATCCGCCTGCTGATCCCCACTACCTATATGAATCGCAGCGGGCAGTCTGTCGGCCCACTGGCGAATTTTTTCAAGATCCCCCCCCAGGCCATTCTGGTTGCTCACGATGAGCTGGACCTGCCCCCGGGCACCGCACGCCTTAAATTCGGCGGTGGCCACGGTGGCCACAACGGCCTGCGGGATATCATTGCGGCCCTGGGCAACAGCCGCGACTTTATGCGCCTGCGCCTGGGTATCGGCCATCCCGGCAGTTCCCGGGAAGTGGTCAGGTTTGTGCTGCAGCGCGCCCCCCGTGCCGAGCAGGAACAACTGGCCGAGGCCATCGAGCGCTCACTGGACGTGATGCCCACCGCCGCTACTGGCGACTGGGGCGCCGCCATGACAGAGCTGCACTCAGCCAAGACGACGGCAAAGTAAACTGCCGATCCAATTTTCCGGACACCAATACACTCGATGGGCGCCAAGGCGGTCCATCGCTGAATGAGCAAACAGGAACCAGACCATGGGCTTTACTTGCGGTATCGTCGGCCTGCCAAACGTGGGCAAATCCACCCTGTTCAACGCACTGACCAAGGCGGGGATCGACGCTGAGAACTTCCCTTTCTGCACCATCGAGCCGAACGCCGGCGTGGTTCCGGTACCCGACCCGCGCCTCGACAAGCTGGCGGAGATCGTCCAGCCGCAGAAAGTGATCCCCACCACCATGGAGTTCACCGACATCGCCGGCCTGGTGGCGGGCGCGTCCAAGGGTGAGGGCCTGGGCAACAAGTTCCTGGCCAATATCCGCGAAACCGACGCCATTGCCCACGTGGTCCGCTGCTTCGAGGATGACAATGTCATCCACGTTGCCAACCAGGTGCATCCGGTGTCGGACATCGAGGTAATCAATACCGAGCTGGCCCTGGCAGACCTGGACACCGTCGAGAAGGCTCTGCAGCGCTATACCCGCGCGGCCAAGGGCCAGGACAAGCACGCCATCAAGATGAAGGCGCTGCTGGAAAAGATCCAACCGCACCTGGACGAAGCCAGGCCGCTGCGCTCCTTCGGGCTGAATGAGGACGAGCTGGCCAGCCTGCGCGAACTCAGCCTGCTGACCATCAAGCCGACCATGTACATCGCCAATGTCGACGAGGACGGTTTCGAGAACAACCCGCACCTTGATGCCGTGGCCGCGATCGCGGCAGAGGAAAACGCTGTCCTGGTACCCATCTGCAACAAGCTCGAGGCCGAGATTGCGGAGCTGGACGACGATGAAAAGCAGGAGTTCCTCGAGGAACTGGGCATGGAGGAGCCGGGCCTGAACCGCGTGATCCGGGCCGGCTACGACCTGCTGGGCCTGCATACCTATTTCACCGCCGGCGTAAAGGAAGTCCGCGCCTGGACCATTCCGCTGGGCGCCACCGCGCCCCAGGCAGCTGGCAAGATCCATACCGATTTCGAGAAGGGCTTTATTCGCGCCGAAGTGGTGAGCTACGACGATTTCGTGGCCCACAACGGCGAGGCGGGCGCCAAGGAAGCGGGCAAGTGGCGGCTGGAAGGCAAGGACTATGTGGTCGCGGATGGCGACGTAATTCACTTCCGCTTCAACGTCTGATCCGATTTCCGGCGGCCCGCACAACGGGCCGCCGCATGCTGCGGATCCTCCGCAGAGCCCGCTATCGGCCTCAAGAGCGCCCCCGATCCGGTCACGCCCGGATACAACAGGTTCGGTAACAGTCCATGATGGAATCCAACTGGCGTGTCGGCCTACCCCTCGCCCTGGTAACCGCATTCATGTGGGCCCTGCTGCCCATCGCCCTGAAGGGGCTACTGGAAGAGATCACAGCCACCACCGCCACCTGGTACCGTTTCGCCGGCGCAGCCCTGCTCGCCGGCGGGTACTACCGGTGGAGACGCCACCTGAGTCTCCGCCAGCTGTTCCAGCGCTCCCTGCTGCCCCTCACGCTGCTGGCGGTGGCGGGCCTGCTGACCAATTACCTGTCTTATGCCACGGGCCTCAGGTACATCACCCCGGGGGCCGCCCAGATCGTAATCCAGTTGGCGCCGCTGCTGTTACTGGTGTCCAGTGTCATCTGGCTTGGCGAGAGCTTCTCACCCCGCCAGTGGCTGGGCGTGGGCATGGTTCTCACGGGACTGCCCCTGTTTTTCAACCAGCGCCTGCCGGAACTGATAAGCGGCAGCAATACCGAATACCTGGTGGGCCTGGCGTTCTTTGTGCTGGCCGCCGTGGGTTGGGCGGTGTACGGATTCTTCCAGAAGAAAATCCTCTCCCACGCCCGTGCCCAGGACCTGCTGGTACTGATCTATATTGCGGGGACCGTCTGCTTCCTGCCCGGAGCGGCGCCGCTCAGCGTAACCGGGCTGAGCTGGGTCCAATGGGGCCTGTTGCTGTTCCTGACCGTCAACACCCTGGTGGCCTATGGCGCATTCACCAAGGCCCTGGCCTGCTGGGAGGCATCCCGGGTCAGCGCCACCCTGGCACTGGTGCCCCTGATGACCCTGCTGATCGGCACTGTCATCGGCGCCATCTGGCCGGGCTATATTGAAGTGGAGCCCCTGAACTGGGTGAGCTGGCTGGGCGCCGCGATCGTGGTATGCGGCTCGCTCTTCGCAGCCATCGGGCGCGGGCGCTAGGAGCCCCACAGGGCGCCCAGAGGACGAAACAAGGCGCCCGGGCGAAAACTCGCTCGATTCGCTAACTTACTGAAAAGAAACGAAAATTGGGGGTTGACAGCCCTCCTCAGGCGCCCGATAATGCGCGCCCTCGGTTAGCCGAGACTTGTTTGAAAAGACAGTGGCAAGGTAGCTCAGCCGGTTAGAGCGCAGCACTCATAATGCTGAGGTCGGGAGTTCAAGTCTCCCCCTTGCTACCATTTTCTAACTGCAGGAACCTCTTCTGCAGCCCAGAAACTGGGGCGTAGCCAAGCGGTAAGGCAGCGGGTTTTGATCCCGTCATGCGTAGGTTCGAATCCTACCGCCCCAGCCATTTTCCCGACTCGCACCTATCAGGTCGAAGCTCCCACACTCGGCAGGTTCGAGCCGCAGGCGGCAAAGCCGCCGAAGACCAGCGAGCCGACAGGCGAAGCTCATCCTACCGCCCCGGCCATTTTCCCGACTCGCACCTATCAGGTCGAAGCTCCCACGCTCGGCAGGTTCGAGCCGCAGGCGGCAAAGCCGCCGGAGACCAGCGAGCCGACAGGCAAAGCTCATCCTACCGGCCCTGCCATTTTCCCTCGCGCACCTAAGTCAGAGCGAAGCTCCCGGGGACGCCCCGGTAATCATCTGCTCTTGGCTCTCACCTCCAAATTCGGGCATTCAAAGACTTAGCTTGCCAAGCCCTGACTAACCGGCTCCCGGCAGGCCAGCGGCATGAGCGTCCCTGATAACCCAACAGTACGAGGAAGACGAAAGTTCGACCTGGATGGCGTCCATATCGCCCGGGCGAGAGACACTCAGCGTGTGAGCAGGCCCATTGCAGACGACATGTCCGTGGAGGCGGAACCCTCTCCGGCTCGTGTGAGACGGCGCGCTTCCCTTCGCAGGCCAAGCACGCGGAGCAGCTCAAAACCACCTAGGCAGGCGAGTACCGCCAGCAGGGAAGCCAGGATACCGGCCGTCCCCAGGGTCGCCCTCTCCGAGATACAGGTCCAGGCGAACTGGCCCACGCACAGCAGCGCGACCACCAGCAGGGTCGGTTTGCGGCCGATGCGGCTGACCACAAAAACCCCGAGGGGCGCTCCTACCGCCACCACCGGGGCAGCTGCAAGCCAGTTGCCAAAAACCTCCGGCTGCCAGTCCCCGGCCAGGGTTTTCACGATGACACCGATTACGGAGGCGAACGCCATTACGATGACCGAGGTGGGAATCGCAACCTTCAGGTCCACACGACTCAGCAGCACCAGCGCTGCATAAATCACCATATCGATCCCCACCCCGGTTACCGAAACCGCGCTGAAGCCAGCCAGGGCACCCAGGCCCAGGCCGATGCGGAAGTCCTGGGGACAGGCAGGGTCCCCGGCGTGGTCATGGGCCGTAATCTCCCGCAGGCGATACAGGTGCAGAAGCCCGAAACTGCCCCACAGCACGGCGAACACCAGCTTGACCCAGAGTTCAGGTACCAGTGGGGCAAAAAACAGGATACCCGGCGGGACAGCCAGGATTGCGCCAAGCAGCCCTCCCCTCAGCATGGAGGAGGCGAGCTGCTGCCGGCGACAGAGGATAAAAATGCTCGCACTGACCATGCCCACCGACTGCACGGCAAAGCTGAAGTCCCGGCCGAGGCTCGCCGGCATATCAAAAACCAGCACCAGCACCGGAAAGCCAACGGTGCCGCCCCCCATCGGGGTGGATCCGGCCGCATAGCTTCCCAGCGCCATGGCCACGGCCATCGGCCAGTGCTGCCCGGCATGCTCCCACAGCTGGAAGCCGGCAAGCAGTAACAGCCAGGCACCGTAAAAAGCGGCAAGAAACAGGAACCAGGGCAGGTAACGCATAGAGGGAAAGGTCAAGAGTTTACCTCGGCACCGGGCGGTAGCTGGCTACCGCCGGTGTGGGGATGGGGTCCGGCCTCGCCGGTCCCCGATCCTCAGGCTTCAGCCTGCAGCCTCGCCAGCCTTGTCAGCTGGTGCAGGGATCCCAGATGCGCGTACAGCGCGGGCAGGAAGCCACGCTTGCGGAAACTGGCAAAGTCCTCATCACTGAGCTCATTCAGCTTCTTCTCATCGATGATATACATGCCGTTCAGGTGGATCTTCTCTTCGCCGGCGTTGACAGTGACGGTCTGGGAAACCAGCAGGTCCTTACCGTCCAGCTCACTGGCAAATGCCTGGGTAAGACGGTCGCTCTCAAGGAAACTGGCCAGGGATTCCTTCTTGGCCTTCAGGTAATCACTCTCCTCACCGGCTTCGGTGAACAGGTTGATACCCTCTTCTTCACTGACCAGCGGGCTGTTCTCGATCAGGCCCACCATCAGCTGTTCGTCGTTGTTGGGGGACGGGGCGAGCACGAAGGGGTGGTTACGGATACTCCCGGGGACGAACACACCCTGCCACCGCTCACCGTCGAGGAACAGGTTCTCACCAGTCTTGAGGCCAAGCAGGGCCACAGCCTGGAACTTGTCAGTCTCGGAGTTCTTGACGAAGACAATCGGGTATTCCGCTCCCAGGCGAGCAAATTCATGCGCGGTAACCGGGACCATATGTGCGCTCTTGACGTGCTCGAAGCCGCCCAATTCACGGATCTTCAGCGACTTGTGGGTCTCGCTGCTGAGCGGGACAATCTTGGGAGGATTCTTCTCGGACATACTACACCATTCATTTAGCTTGGTTATTCTGTAATTCGCCCAGCTAGTATATTTTTCAAACGCAAAAAGGGAAGCAGTATCTGAGACTTTTCAGCCGGTTATGTCGCTTTCCGGCCCGGTGAGCCACGCCACCTGGGATACCGCTCATCATCGCGAGGGAAGCCGGGTATTGGTGAGGGACAGCCGGGCGCCACTATTAGCTGTGAACCCGGCTGTAAACCACTTACTCGATTTCCTTGATCCGCATCGAGCTGGTATGACCGTTCACGTTCAGGCGCTCGCCCTGGGTGATCAGGATTCGCTGGCCCCGCTGCAGGTCGATGCGCGAATTCAGGACCTCGATAATGGATTCAGTCAGGTGGCCGAGGGGAACCGAGGCCGGGTCAAACTCTCCCGGCTCCACGCCCCGCAAAAGCACCAGTTGGCGCGCCACCCGCGGATGCCTGGTCAGGGCATAAATCGGCAGCCGGGTGGTGGCCCGGGACATGATCCGCGGAGTACGTCCGGATTCGGTCAGCGCCACAATCGCACACAGGTTCTCGACCCGGGCGGCCGCATCGATGGCGGCCTGGGCAATCACGGTATCGATCCGCTCGGAGGCGCCGCGCTGCCCAAGCGGGCGCGGAACGCTGCCGAGGTATTGCTCCGCCCCAACGATCACATCTGCCATCGACTCGACGGCAGCCACCGGGTAATCGCCGGCGGCAGTCTCCGCAGACAACATTACCGCGTCGGTGCCGTCCAGCACCGCATTGGCCACATCCATCACCTCCGCCCGCGTCGGCGTGGGGCTGGTAATCATCGACTCCATCATCTGGGTGGCGGTAATCACTCCACGGTTGAGGGCATTCGCCCGGTTGATCAGCTTCTTCTGCACGCCGATCAATGCCGGATCACCGATCTCCACCCCCAGGTCACCCCGCGCAACCATGATTGCGTCGGCAGCGAGGATCAGCTTGTCCATGACCTCGTCGTCCGCCACCGCCTCGGCCCGCTCAACCTTGGCGACGATCGCCGCCTGGCTGCCCGCTTCCTGCATGGCGCGACGAGCGGTTTCCAGGTCTTCGGCACATCGCGGAAAACTGACCGCGAGGAAATCCACATCGAGTTCCGCTGCCAGTTTGATATCCCGGTAATCCTTCTCTGTCAGTGCCGGCGCAGACAGGCCACCGCCAAGCAGGTTGATGCCCTTGTTGTTGGACAGCTTGCCGCCCTGCAGGACCCGGCAGAAGAGCTTGGTGGGAGTAGTGCCGGTGACTTCGAGACGGATCTTGCCGTCATCCAGCAACAGGATATTGCCGGTCTGGCAATCCTCGATCAGTGAGGGGAAGTCGACGCCCACACGGTGCGCATCACCACCCTCGGTCGGGCAGTCTGCATCCAGGGTAAATTCAGCGTCGTTTTCCAGACAGACACTGCCCTCCGCAAAGCGCGCGATGCGGATCTTCGGTCCCTGCAGGTCGCCCAGCACCGCCACCAACCGGTTTTGTGCCGCTGCAGCACTGCGAACTTCCTCGACCCGGCGACGATGGTCATCGGCACTGCCGTGAGAGAAGTTCAGGCGGACAACGTTCACGCCGGCCCGGATCATCTCCTCGATTACGTGCGGCTTGTCGGTACCCGGCCCGAGGGTGGCAACGATTTTAGTGTGTCGAATCATATAAAAATGTCGTTTATTGAATACTGATTTCCCGCGATGCGGACCCTTGGCTTGCCCGGCGACGGATCAGGCGGTCTCTGCGGCAGCCTTGTTCACTTCCAGGGCTTCCGCCATGGCAATAGTGGTATCCAGCATCCGGTGCGAAAAACCCCATTCATTGTCGTACCAGGCCATGACCTTAACCAGGTTGCCATTGACACGGGTGTGATTGGCATCGAAATGGCTGGACGCGGTAGTGTGATTGAAATCGACGGAGACCAGGGGCTGGTCACAATAGGTCAGCACCCCGCCACTGGCTTCGGCAGCGCGCTCCATAATCTGGTTGACCTCTTCCACGGTAGTATCGCGGTCCGCGATAAACTGGCAATCCACCAGTGAGACGTTGCTCACCGGCACGCGTACCGCCATGCCGTCCAGGCGCCCCTTGAGTTCGGGCAGCACCAGGCCAACCGCCGCCGCGGCACCGGTCTTGGTAGGAATCATGTTGTCGGCGGCCGCACGGGCCCGGTAGATATCGGCGTGCACCGCGTCCTGGGTATTCTGGTCGTTGGTATAGGCATGCACGGTGGTCATGAAACCGCGCTCGATTCCGAGTTCGCGGTGCAGGGCCTGCGCCACCGGTGCCAGGCAGTTGGTCGTACAAGAGGCATTGGAGACCACTTTGTGCTCGGCGGTGAGCCTGTCGTCGTTCACGCCGTAGACCACCGTCAGGTCCGCATCCTTGGACGGCGCCGAAATCAGCACAGCCCTGGCGCCTGCGGTGATATGCGCCGAGGCGGCCTCTTTGCCGGTGAAGCGGCCGGTACACTCGAGCACCAGGTCGACACCGAGCTCTTTCCACGGCAGCTGGGCCGGGTCCCTCTCCTGGCATACGCGGATGCGATCGCTACCGATCAGCAGCGTGTCACCGTCCACACTGACCGGAGTATTGAACCGGCCGTGAATGGTATCGAAGCGTGTCAGGTGCGCATTGGATTCCACCGGAGCCAGGTCGTTGATGGCGACCAGCTGCACCCGGTCGCTGTAACCGGATTCATAAATTGCGCGGGTAACATTGCGCCCGATACGGCCGTAGCCATTGATCGCGATTTTGATTTTCATATCCCAAGCCTCAATTATTGAATTTGTTACTAAAGTATTTTCCAGCGGACGGCGCACGCGCCCCGCCCTGTCCTAGGGCAGCGCCAGTGCCTTCGCCTCGCGGGCGAGACGCGTAATCTCGTCCCAGCTCTTTTCTTTGAGGAGTGCTGCCGAGGCCATCCAGGAGCCCCCGACACAGATCACGTTCGGAAGGGCCAGGAAATCTCTCGCATTGGCGGGAGTGATTCCTCCGGTGGGACAGAACTTCACCTGGGGCACCGGGCCACCAATGGATTTCAGCATCGGCACACCGCCAGCCGCCTGTGCGGGAAAGAATTTCTGGTACTCGTAGCCCCGCTCATAGAGACGCATCACCTCTGACGGAGTGGCTGCTCCCGGCAGGAGGGGCACCGGGCAGTCCTCGGCGGCGTCAAGCAGCTTTTCGGTGGTACCCGGGCTCACCATGAATGTGGCCCCGGCGTCTACTGAGCGACGCAGGTCGCCGGGGTTCATGACGGTACCGGTACCTACGTGAGCATCGGGAAGGTGCCTGGCGATTTCTTCCACGGCCGCCAGTGCGGCTTCTGTGCGCAGGGTGACCTCGAGCACGTTCAGCCCGCCCTCTACCAGGGCCTGCGCCAGCGGCAAGGCTTCTTTGGCACTGTCAATTACCAGCACCGGCACGACACCCGCCTGCGCCAGCACCTCTCCTAACTTATTCTGCATGTGTCAATTCCAGTTCGATTTCAATTCAGGGGGCGAGGTATGCTCGCCGGTCACGGCGCCCAGTACACAGTCACCGGCTTCAGTCCCTGACGCAGCACACTGCGTATGGGCATTTCCAGCTCGTCGCTACCGAGTAGCGCTTCGCGGTAAACCTTGAGCTTTTCTTCACCGGTAATCAGCAGCTTGATGTCCTGTGCTTGCAGGATCGCAGCCAGGCTGAGGGTCATCCGTTCCGTGTGACTGCCGGTAACCTCACTCTGCTTGGCGGTTATTGCTCGGCAGAGCTGGCCGGACTCCGGTTGTAGCGCCTCCTCGAGGCCATCGGCATGGGGGAACAGCGAGGCAGTGTGACCATCGCTGCCCATTCCCAGCAGGCACACATCGAACGGCCGCGGCAATTCAGCATAGGCACGCTCGCAGTCTGCCTGCCCTTCCACCGCTGTCCGGTGCGGGGTTTTCATACCCAGGAAGGGCGCCTCGGCGGCATAGTTCTGCAAGAGGGTGTTTTCGATAAAGCTGTGGTTACTGCCGCTTTCACCGCGATCGACCCAGCGCTCGTCCACCAAGGCAACATTGATCTTCTTCCACGGCAGCGGTCGCTTGGAGAGCGCCTCATAGACAGGCTTCGGCGAACTGCCGCCCGAGACCAGGAAGGCTGCCTGCTCGCGCTCCCTGATCCCGCGCTGAAGGGCACTGGCGCAGTCATTCGCCAGTGCCATCACCAGGCGTTCACGATCAGGATAAAATTTTTCTTCTACCATCATGACTTCAGGTCCGATTGGTGGTGAATTGCTTCTTCAATATCGTTCTTTGGCACGACAGGTTACTGTGCGTTGAACCAGTGGCGGCCGTCCTCTTCCAGCAGTTCATCTGCCGCTTCAGGCCCCCAGCTGCCGGCGCGATAAAGATGGGGCTGGCTACCGGTTTCCCGCCAGTGGTCAATGATCGGGTCTACCCAGGCCCAGGCCGTGGCAACCTCCTCACGATGAATAAACAGGGCGGAGTTATTCGCGGCGGCATCGAGCATCAGGCGCTTGTATGCATCGCTCTTGAAGCTGTCGTAGGTCTCCGACAGCGACAGGTTGAGTTCCACCGGCTGCAGTTCCATTTCCAGGCTGTCCATCTTCTTCGCCATCAGCACCAGCTTGATGCTCTCTTCCGGCTGCAGGCGGATCACCAGGCGATTGGGAACCACCTTGCCGGCACCCTCGCCGTAAACACGGTGAGAAACATTCTTGTACTGGATTACGATTTCCGCGCAGCGTTTCTCCATGCGCTTGCCGGTACGCAGATAGAAAGGCACACCCGCCCAGCGCCAGTTGTCGATATGCGCCCGGATGGCAACAAAGGTTTCGGTGCTGCTGGACGCGGCATCCAGTTCTTCCAGGTAGCCCGGAACCAGTTGTGAGCCCAGGCCGCCAGCGACGTACTGGCCGCGCACGATGTTCTCGTCAACGCCATCCCCCACCAGCGGGCGGAGCGCCTCCAGCACCTTGATCTTCTCTGCGCGGATATTCCTTGCGGACATGCTGTTGGGCGATTCCATGGCGATCAGGCACAAAAGCTGTAGCAGGTGGTTCTGCACCATGTCCCGCAGAGCCCCGGTTTCATCGTAGAAGCCGGCGCGGCCCTCGAGACCAACGGTCTCAGAGATACTGATCTGGATGTGGTCGATGACGCTCGCGTCCCACAGGTGTTCAAACAGCACATTGCTGAAGCGCAGTGCAAGCAGGTTCTGTACGGTTTCCTTGCCCAGGTAGTGGTCGATGCGGAAAATCTGGTTCTCGGGGAAAAACTCGCCGATCTTGTCGTTGATCTCGGCGGAAGTCTGGGCGTTATAGCCCAGGGGTTTTTCCACCACTACCCGCGACTGCGAGTGGATCAGCCCTTTCAGTGAAAGGTTCTCACAACAGGGGCCGAATACTGCGGGCGGAATAGCCAGGTAGAAGAGGCGTACACGCTGCTCGTCAGCGCCGAGGATGTCACCGAGCTGGTCCCATTTCTCGTCGGGCTTGGAAATATCCAGGGAAACGGCCCGGAGGAGCTTGCTGAACGACTCCCACACGGACTCGCTGTACTCGCCGTCACGGAGGTGTGTTTTCAGTGCCTCACGGGCGCGATCCAGGTAATTTTCGACGTCCTCCTCCCGGCGGCATACCGGCAAAATCCGGCTGTCTCCTGCGAGGCCGCCCTCCAGGTAGGCGCGATATAAAGCAGGAATAAGCTTGCGCAATGCAAGGTCACCCACTCCGCCAAACAAGACCATATCGAAAGGATTATTCATAGTTTTTGCTCTGTCATCCTGAAAGGGCTCAGGCTCCCGCGGGAGCCCTACCTGGTTAATAGAGAATGCTTGCGCCGCTCTCGGCTCCACTGGCAAGTGCGCGCATATTGGTAAACAGTTCGCGGCCCATGCCCCGTGCATTGCCGCGAAGATCGGCTTCGGCAGGCTCCCGCGCGGCCAGTTCGGCCTCGTCCACGTGCACCTTGAGGATGCCAGCCTCGGAATCAAGCTCGATCACGTCGCCATCGCGAACCTTGCCGATATTGCCGCCGTCGGCAGCTTCCGGTGAGACGTGGATAGCGGCTGGAACATTGCCCGACGCACCTGACATCCGCCCATCTGTCACCAGGGCCACCTTGAATCCACGGTCCTGCAGTACCGCCAGTGTCGGTGTCAGCTTGTGCAGCTCCGGCATACCGTTAGCCTGCGGCCCCTGGAAGCGCACCACCGCGACAAAATCCCGCTCCAGCTCACCGGCCTTGAAGCGCTCGAGCAGCTCGTTCTGGTCGTTCAGGACAATGGCCGGAGCCTTGACCTTCAACTGGTCAGGCTTCAGCGCGGAAACCTTGATTACACTGCGCCCGATGTTCCCCTGTAGCAGCTGCAGCCCACCGTGATGGGAGAATGGGTCGCTGGCCGGCCGGATGATATCGGGGTCGCCGGACTCCTCCACCGTAGGCCGCCAGATCACGCCGCTCTTGTCATCGTTGAGGAAGGGATCGTGACAGTATGGCTTGAGGCCGGAGTTACCCAATACCGTGTGCACGTCATCGTGCAGCAGGCCGGCGCCGAGCAGCTCCCGGATCAGGAACTGCATGCCGCCCGCAGCGGCAAAGTGATTGATGTCGGCAATGCCATTCGGGTAAACGTGGCACATCAGTGGCACCACGTCGGAAAGGTCTGCCATATCCTGCCAGGTGATCTGGATACCGGCCGCACGCGCCATAGCCACCAGGTGGAGCGTATGGTTGGTAGAGCCACCGGTAGCCAGCAGGCCGACAATGCCGTTGACAAAGGCTTTTTCCGTAAGGATTTTCGCGATCGGGGTGTGATGGCTTGGTTCGGTAATCTGCACAAGCTGCTTCACGGCCGCTTCGTTCAGGGCCTCGCGGAGCTCGGTACCGGGATTGACAAAGGAGCTGCCCGGCAGCTGCAGGCCCATGATCTCCACCAGCATCTGGTTGCTGTTGGCAGTGCCGTAGAAGGTGCAGGTACCGGGGCTGTGATAGGAGGCGCTCTCGGCGGCCAGCAGCTCGTCGCGTCCGACCTTACCCTCTGCATACAGTTTCCTGACCCGTGCCTTTTCCGGGTTGGACAGGCCCGACGGCATCGGCCCTGCCGGCACGAACACCGCCGGCAGGTGACCGAAGGCCAGGGCGCCGATTACCAGCCCGGGGACGATCTTGTCGCAAATCCCCAGGTACAAGCTGCCTTCAAATACGTCATGGGACAGGGCAACCGCGGTGGCCATGGCAATGACATCCCGTGAAAACAGGCTCAACTCCATGCCCGCACGGCCCTGGGTCACTCCGTCGCACATGGCGGGTACGCCGCCGGCCACCTGTGCGGTTGCCCCATTGCGCAGGGCGGCCTGCTTGAGCAGTTCCGGATAGGTACCGTAGGGCTGGTGCGCGGAGAGCATGTCGTTGTACGCAGTGACGATGGCCAGGTTAGGCCCGCGGCCAGAAGCGATCAGGTTCTTCTCCTCCTGGCTGGAGGCAGCAATGGCGTGGGCGAGGTTGCCGCAACCGAGGTGGCTGGCCGCCCGGCCCTCGATATGTGCCTTTTCAATCTGGTCGAGATACTCGGCGCGAGTTTGCTCACTGCGCTCGATAATGCGCTCGGTTACCGATTGGACCTTACTGTGTACCATAAACTTTCTGCTCTATTGTGTATTCGTCCGGCAACGTGTGGGATCCAGCCCCCAGCTTCGCGGAACGGCATTCCTGGCCGGGATAGGCTGCAGGAGCACTATCGGAGCGCTCCCGCGCCTGCTGACAACAACACCACCGCTTTCGTTGTAGTGCCGACAGGGGACCTTCACCCAATTGCGGGCCCCGGCGGCATAAAGAAGAATTTTCCAGGCCGCGATCTGTGGCAGAACCTTGTGCTTATATAGCGCAGCCGAGGGGCGCGAACCCGGCGGCTCTGCACGCCGGGGCGGGAAACTGTTTCCCTGGCGTTTTCTCGCCTCCTCCGACAAGGCACCGCTTCCCGGGGGGGGGGGTACCCGCCACTGCTGGCCGGGAGGCGACTCTCGGCCGCTGCCAGCCCCGGAAAATCGGCTCCGGCGCCACTGAAACGGCGCTCGCGATACTCCGTTACCGCGTACGCCGCCATTATGTAGTAAATTTACAAACTCTTTCAAGCCGGCGCACTCACACAGGGTCCTGCAGGTTATTTTTTGAACGCCCCACTGTAGTAAGCCTGCATTCGGCCAACCCGTGAGACCGGATTCGGGACCCGCCCTCACCCGCCACTCCATACGCCCCCCTCCCCCCTCTTCTGCGCTCGCGCCATCCCCAACTGCCGGCCGGCCATGGGCCAACGAGGGAGCGACCGTCCGCCATTGCGGTCCAGCCCGTGCCGGCAGAAAGAATGGAACCGCAAGGGCGAGCGATACTGACCGGCACGAGAATCAGCGGTCACATCGCTGCCTCATCCACGGGAGCCGTGCCGGGAAAGCCGCGCCTGCCCACCCACCTTGGCGAGTGTCGGCGGACTGAGGAAGGCCGGAGGCTGCGCTGCCAGACACGGGGCTGCCAGCATGCACCGGGATCGACAGAGTGTTTTGTAGTATTACTTCAGGAAGTCGGGAGATTCCGGTGCAGCCGCGCTTCCCGCCCGCGGATCTCTGAGGTGCCGGCTATAGTTGCGCCGCGGGGGAAGGCGATGCGGGCGGGGAATACTGATAGACTGCGGGACAGCGCCCCGAGGGACCGACACGGGAAAGACAAGGCCGCTACCAATGACAGTTACCATCACTGACGTCGCCGCTCGTGCAGGCGTATCCATAAAGACCGTTTCGCGCGTGATCAACAACGAGCCCTCCGTGCGTCCGGCCACCAGGAAAAAAGTAGAGGATGCGGTCAAGGCCCTGAATTACCAGCCCAACCTGGCAGCGCGCAACCTGGCCGGCTCCCGCGCCTATACGATTGCGTTCATCTACGACAATCCAAACGCCTACTATGTCATCGACATGCAGAACGGCATTCTCGAGGCCTGCAAGGCGCAGGGTTACGAACTCCTGATTCACCCAAGCGACTCGAAGTCGCCCACCGCACACCGGGAACTCAAGCAGCTTGTCGACCACTCGAAAGTCGCGGGGCTGGTGCTCACACCACCCTTCTCGGAAAGTGAGTCGATCATTGAAACCCTGGACCAGCTGGATGTCGCCTATGTCCGCATCGTCTCCAAGGCGGTGCAAGTGGCGAAGGCGGATAACTGCATCCAGGTAGACGACGCTGCGGCGGCGTTCGAGCTGACCGGACACTTGCTGGCACTCGGGCATAAACGGATTGGCTTTCTTTGCGGAGGCGAAGAGCACGTCTCGACCCACGGCCGTCTCGAGGGCTATCGGCGGGCGCTGGAACAAGTCGGCCTCTCGATCGACGAGTCGCTGATCCTGCGGGGCGAGTATTCATTCGAATCCGGTGTAGACGGGGCGAAGAAACTCATGAATGGCGACGCCCCGCCCACCGCGATCTTCGCCAGCAATGACGAAATGGCGGCCGGGGCGCTGTTTGCCGCGCGGCTGATGAACATTGAGATCCCCGGCCAGCTGTCGATTGTCGGTTTTGAAGACAGCCCCTTTTCCCGCCAGACCTGGCCCAAGCTGACCACCGCCCACCAGCCAAACAATGAAATTGCAAAGTGTGCTGCGGCGCTTGTGCTCAGCAAGGCTCGCGGCAAGACATCAAGCGAGGGTGGCACTGGCAGCCAGGAAAGCGCTATCCAGCGCGAATTCACGCCCGAACTGGTGATACGGGACTCCAGCGGGCCAGCCCCCGGCCTGTAACAGCTCCCCCGGCGGTAAAGCTGCTCCCCCCTGGCAGTTTTCCCTGGGCATTCCTCCTATCGTGGATATTTTCCAATCCGCGCGCTACCGCGCAGGAAATACCTCCCTTCCCGAAATCCAGGTCCGGCTAACACTGCAGTCACTGTCCAGCAGGATCATGTCCGCGGCCCTGCCGGGCTCGAGCCGTCCCCCATCAAGCCCGAGGAACTGCGACGGGTAGAGCGACGCCATGCGCAGCGCCTCCGTCAGCCCCACCCCGCACCACTCGCTGATATTGCGCACCGCACTGATCATGTCCAGCTGGGACCCGGCCAGTTCACCGGTGCTAGAGGTAAGACGGTCACCTTCCCGGGTCACGATGCGGTCAAACAGTGGAAAGCTGCTTTCATTGCTGCCCACCAGGGACATGGCATCGGTCACCAGCATGACTTTCCCGCGCGGCTTGGCTTTCAGGGCCAGGATCATGGCCGCGGGACTCACGTGATGGCCATCTGCGATTAGCCCACACCATGCGTCATCACTGATCAGGGCCATCCCCACCATGCCCGGCTCCCGCGAATGGAGCGGGGACATGGCGTTGTACAGGTGGGTGAAGCCGGTGGCGCCCGCCTCCAGCGCGGCCGCGACGGTAGCCCCGTCAGCATTGCTGTGGCCGAGGCAGACCTTGACCCCCAGCTTCACCAGCCTGTGAATATCGCCGGTGGCGACGTTCTCCGGCGCGATGGTAACCACCTTTATGCCCAGGTCGTCGCGGGCGTAAATCTCCAGCTCTGTATCTGTAAGCGGCCGGATGAACCTCTCCTCATGAGTACCCTTCTTGGGCGCGCTGAGGTGGGGCCCCTCGAAATGCACCCCCAGGACGCCGGGAATCCCTTCGCGCAGTGCTGTGCTGACCGCGCCAGCCGCCTGATGCATTACCCGGATTTCATCGGTAATCAGCGTGGGCAGGAAGCCGGTGGTGCCGTAGCGGGAGTGGGCAGCGCTCATCTTCCTCAGCGAATCGACGGTTGGATCGTTGTTGAACAGAGCCCCGCCGCCACCGTTAACCTGGACATCGACCAGGCCGGGAGCGAGCAGGCCCTGCAGCCGCTCCCCTTCTCCCGAGATACCATCGCCGACGGCAAGGATTTTGCCGGTGCTGTCAATCTCGAGCGGAATATCAGCGTGCAGTTGTTCACCATCAAAGAGCTGCTCCGCGATGAGAATCCGTGACTCCGCCATATTTCACTCCCTTTTTTTATGCGGTGCTCAGACAGTCTGGGTAACTTTTTTGAGGCCGGCCGGCTCGTCCGGGTTAATCCCGCGACTCACCGCCACATGGGCAACGTCGATATAGAAACGCTGCAGGAGCGCCAGTGGCGCCACACGGGGATGCACGCCCTGGCTCGGCACATGCAGATTGATCAGGGTACCGCCGCGGCGAATAATGTCGGCGATCTGCTCGCTGTGGGTCTGGAAGGATTCATCTTCAATCGGTACGTTGATCACGGTCAGTTTCTGCTCCACGAGCGTTACAGG
The DNA here is from genome assembly GCF_900100355.1 of Microbulbifer yueqingensis. GTDB lineage: Bacteria > Pseudomonadota > Gammaproteobacteria > Pseudomonadales > Cellvibrionaceae > Microbulbifer > Microbulbifer yueqingensis. The sequence continues at coordinate 177,526 of NZ_FNFH01000002.1, forward strand.
TCCGTGCAGGAATTCGGCACTGGAAAAAGACTCCGCATGGATATTGCAGACTTCCTTTAGCTTCAGGGCCAGCTCCCGTGTAATGCCGTAGCCGGGCCCGCGCCCCAGGACCACCAGGTTCCTCACCGAAGCCACATCCTCCGGCCGCAGCTGGATTTCCGCCGCTACTGCGTCGCGCAGGGTCTGGGGCAGCGCTTCAACTGCCCCCAGCAATCCCTGGTCCTCCGTCCAGTTGGCCACCAGCTGGAGTACCGCAGAGAGGGTGGCGAGGTAACTTTTCGTGGCTGCGACGGCTTTTTCAGGGCCCGCCTTGAGCGGGACCATAAGGTGGACGATGTCTTTGATCGGCGCCGACTCATCATTGACCATCGCCACGGTGTAGGCACCGGCCTCCCGCGCCATTCGCGCCTGGGCGAGTATGTCGGGACTGCGGCCGGACTGGGAAATGACCAGTACCAGGGCCCCTTCCAGTTTGAGCCTGCGTCCATAGACGCTGGAAACCGAAGGTGCGGCGGCAAAAGTCGGCACGCCGGTTTCGATCTCTATCAGGTACTTGGCAAAGACCCCGGCATGGTCAGAGGAGCCGCGCCCCACAATCATTACAAACCGCGGTGGGTCGCGACGCAGCCTTTCACCCAGCTCCGCCATTATGTGGGCATTACCCTGTAACTGCTCGGCAATCCTGTCGGGCGCCTCGCGGGCCTCCGTTTCCATAACCGTCATGACCATTGTTCTGCCTACCTGTGTTATCCCGTCGGGATCCCCTGAAGCCATAGTATTGTCACGCCGCTCTCCCTGTTAACCGCCCTTCTGCTAACCGGGCACTCCCTGTTAGCCCAGCACGGTTCTACTGTCATTTTGGGGGAATCCGTCTGCACCGGCGGCGCCCGCTCTCAGTTCCGCTGCCAGTGACTGCCGGGCAAAGTACACACAACCGATTTCGGGCGGATCCAGTGGATCCGCCAGGCGCTCGGCGATGGGAGGCGCCAGCCAGGGACGCAGCCGCAGTGCCAGCCCACCCATAATCGACAGCCGCGGAGCGCCGGACTCCAGCAACTTGCCGGCAAGATCACTGATATAAGACGCTCCATCCCGCATGATCTCGCTGGCTATCGGGTCACCCGCCTCCGCACACTCAACCACCTGTACTGCAAGACGAGCGTAGTGACTGGAGGGCCCGCCTCCAATCTTTTCAAACACCTCGTTCGCATCGCGACTCTCCAGTGCCCGCAGGAGTTCGCCCTTGAGCTGCGAATCCGGCGCCAGCCCGTCGAGGGCGAGGAACAGGTACTTCACCGCCTCCATGCCCATCCAGGCGCCGCTGCCTTTGTCGCCATGGGGAAAGCCGTGTCCTCCCAGGACTTTGGCACGCCCGCCTACCCATGCGTAGCCACAGGAGCCAGTGCCGGCAATGATCACTGCCCCGTCCTCGCCGCCATGGGCGCCCAGGCAGGCCGAATGCTGGTCAGTGGTCAGGTACATTTTGCCGAACGGGTGTGACCAGGAAGCCACCCTGTTATAGAGGCTGGGCATATTCACGCCGGCAAGTCCCACCCCGGCCACAAGTTTGCCCAGCAGATTGCTGGGAAGCCCCGCATCGGCCAGCGCCAGGGAAGCGGAACGGACCACCGAGTCGATCGTTTGTGCGAAGCCGTGGTGCGGGTTGGCGGGCCCGGCGACTCCGCTACCCAATACGCGGTTACGGGCATCGACGATAGAGGCACGGCACTTACTGCCGCCGCCGTCGATTCCGATAAAAAGGCAGCCACTGTCTCTCGCCGTCACCATCTACATCTGTCTCCCGGAATATCCGCTGTCATGCGCTTGCCTGAGTTCCCGCTATTTCTCTCCCGTGACGCCCGGGCAGCGGCGCTGAAGAAACGCGCCAGAGCAGCTGGGTCCTGATCTCCGGGCATACTACAGCATGACTGACAGCGCTGTCATAAATTTCAGGTCCTTTAGCGATTTTGTGCCGCCATTCCGCCCCAGCTCTCCAGGTTGGCGCCCCCCCCCACAAACCGCGCCGTACGGCAATGCAATAAATCTGTCACATTCTTTTGCGATAACGGCGCCCGCTTCGCAGTCCCCCGGCCGTAACACCAGGTGGCCTCGAGAAGGAATAACAACAGAATATACGAGGATGTATCGATGCGGTTTACGCAGGCTTTCGCCCTGACATTAACACTGTGGATCGCCACAGCCCCGGTGGCCGGCACCCCGGTGGCCGGCACCCCGGTGGCCGGCATGGAGTCGCAGGTCCTGTTCAGGCTGACAGGTTCAAACACCATCGGCGCGGAGCTGGCCCCGGCCCTCGTCATGGGTTACCTCGAAAGCCTCAACGCCCGCACTATCACCCACCGAAGTGAGGGTGAACGCCACTTGGTCAGGGCCGAGCTGCATGGCCGACAGGTAGAGGTGCCGATCATTGCCCTCGGTTCCGGCACCGGCTTCAAGGCCCTGGACGCTGGCACAACAGACATCGCCATGGCCTCGCGCAGAATCAAGGAGGGGGAGATAAACCGCCTGGGCCGCTTCGGCGACATGACCGGTGCGGCGGCGGAGCATGTCATTGGCCTGGATGCACTCGTGGTAGCGGTCCACCCGACGAACAGTGTGCGGCAGCTGGCTCTGGGGGACTTGCGCGATATTTACTCCGGCAAAATACGCAACTGGAGGGAGCTCGGTGGCGCCGATCTCGCTATCCGGCCCCTCCACCGCGATATTGAATCCGGCACCCGGGCGACCTTCGACAAAGAGGTATTCGGCGCCGGCCGCCCGGCGGCCTCGCACGTGTACGAGGTCTCTGGCAATGCAGAAACACACCAGCTAATCACCTCCGAGGCAGCCGCCATCGGTTACCTGCCTTTCGCCGATGCCGCCGACATACACAAGGTGGCGATCAAGGCTGGTGAACTGGCCGCCGTGGTGCCGCACAGGGGCATCGTAGCCACGGAAGATTTCCCCCTCACCCGGCGGCTCTACCTTTACCGCAATCCCGGCCATTACGATCCACAAGTGGACGGCTTTCTCGACTTCGTCGAGTCGGGGGTCGGCCAGGCACTCGTTGCGCAGACAGGGTTCATCGACCTCTCTCCCGTGACCCTTAAAATGGCGCCCTATCCCAATGCGCCCGAGGCCTATCAGTCGCTTATGCGCGAGGCGGAGCGACTGAGCATCTCCTTCCGCTTCACAGACGGCAGCGCCGAGCTCGACAATCGCGCGCTGAAAGACCTGCGCCGCCTGGAAGAGTTTCTCGCACAGGCCGATCGGGAAGTGGAGTTGACCCTGGTCGGGTTCTCGGACCAGCGCTCCAGCGACAATGTCTCTGAACTGATCTCCCGCTTCCGTGCGCTCAAGGTGCGGGGCGCGCTGTTGCGCGATCATGACATCAGCCGTATCAGGGTGCTGGCCCTGGGGGCCTTTGCGCCCCTCACCGCCGATGCCGAACACGCTCCGCTCAAGAACGGCCGGGTGGAAGTCTGGGTCAGATAGGAACCGCCTCCTCCCGACTACCGACAAATTCGCGCCACTTCGCACCCTGAACCCGAATCGGAGCCCCCAAATTGTGTCTTAATGAAAAGGAGACTTTCCTGTTCCAGCGGGAAACGGTGTCGCATAAGGAAGGCGTGAATGGTTCCCGGTCCTTTCAAAACCAGATCTGTTCAACCGGGGCCCGGGGCTTTCCGTGCCAGGCTGCATGGATACCTTTTGCTCCTGGCCCTCGTCCTTCTGCTCCCCGGCTGCTCCAGCATCCAGTTCGCGTACAACCAGCTGGACCGCTGGATGCGCTGGCAGATTGACGACTATGTAGATTTCACCGACCAGCAGGAACAGCAGCTGCGCCGTGCCCTCACCCAGTTCCATGCCTGGCACCGGCGCACACAGCTACCTGAGTACGCGGACTACTTCGAGAACCTCGCCGCCCGCATAGAGTCGCGGCAGCTGGGTCCCGGGGACCTGCCCGCCGTCGAACAGCAGGCCACCGCTTATTGGGAGACATCCAGCGCAAAACTATACGATCTGTTGCTGCCTCTCACTGCGACCTTGCAGCGGGAGCAGGTTCAGGAACTCGCATATAACCTGCGCGAGAAGCGGGAGGAAAGCCTGGAGAAGTGGCGCAAGTCGCCGGAAAAGGTCCAGAAGCGGCGCCTGAAGCGGATCCGCAAACAGAGTGAACGCTGGCTCGGCTCACTCAGCGACACCCAGGAACAGCTGATTGCCGCCTGGGTAGAGCAGGTTGCCTACAATCCGCTCCTGCGCGACCAGCAGCGCCGCAAGTGGCAGGCCAGCTTCATCGACCTGCTGTGGCGACGCCCCGGGAACTGGCTGGCCCGGCTGCGCGACCTCATCGATAATCCCGAGCAGCTCTGGTCGGCGGAGTACCGCCTGATACAGCAGGAAAGGGAGAGGCGGGCCCGGGAACTCGCAGAGCAGATTTTCGCCACTATCACCGACGAGCAGCGCCAGCACCTGACCCGCACCCTGCGGGAATACGCCGCCGATTTCCGCGCTCTCAGCGCGCAATAAATGATCGGATAATGGACGCCCCGCCAACAATAGTTGCTGACGTCGCCCATCCAGGCCTGCTAAGCTCGCCCCCTCAGTAAGCAGCTACACGAGGCATGACCGTGCGAATCGACTCCGCCACCCGCAATCAATTGCAGGAATGGGAAAAGGAACTGGAAACCCAGTACCAGCGAATTTGCCAACACGAACTCAACCTTGACCTGACCCGCGGCAAGCCGTCCGCAGAGCAGTTACACCTGTCCGACAGGCTGGATGGCATCCTGAATGGCGACTATCGCTCACCCGACGGCATCGATACCCGCAATTACGGCGGCCTGGACGGCCTGCCCTGCAGCCGCGCGCTCGGCGCCGACATCCTGCAGGTACCCACCGAGGAAGTGATGGCCGGTGGCAACAGTTCCCTGACCCTGATGTATCACGCCGTGCTCACGGGATACCTGTTCGGTTTCGCCGGCACGAAACCCTGGCGCGAAATGGCGGCGCCCAAGTTCCTCTGCCCGGTACCGGGGTACGACCGCCACTTCACCATCTGCGAGCAGCTTGGCATCGGCATGGTGAACGTCCCCATGACCGCCACCGGCCCGGACATGGATACAGTGGAAAAACTGGTGCGCGAGGACCAGGAGATTATCGGCATGTGGTGCGTGCCCAAGTTCTCCAACCCGACTGGGGTGACCTACAACCAGGACACGGTTACCCGGCTGGCCCAGCTGGGACAGGTGGCCAATCCCGGCTTCCGGATCTTCTGGGACAACGCCTATGCGATCCACGACCTGGACCAGCACGTCAACTTGCCCAGTATCCGCTCGGCCACCATCGAGAATGACACCACCGATTCAGTGATCCAGTTCGCCTCCACCTCCAAGGTCACCCACGCCGGCGCCGGCATCGCCTTCGTAAGCGCCAGCTCCGCCAACCTGGACTCGCTGAAGAAGCAGATGCAGGCCATGACCATCGGCCCTGACAAGGTGAACCAGCTGCGCCACTCGCGGCTCTTCCCCGAGTTCACCCTGCTCAAGGAGCACATGCAGCAGCATGCCGAAATCCTCAAACCCAAGTTTGAGTGCGTGCTCAAGCACCTGGAAAACGCGTTTGGCGATTCCGACCTGGGCAGCTGGGAAAAGCCTCACGGCGGCTACTTCATTTCCTTCGACACCCGCCCCGGCTGCGCCACCGAGGTAGTACGCCTGGCCGCGGAGGCGGGCGTGAAGCTGACCCCCGCCGGCGCCACCTTCCCCTACGGCAAGGATCCGGAGAACCGCAATATCCGCATCGCGCCCAGTTTCCCACCACTCGAGGAGCTGGATACCGCCATGTCGGTCCTGGTGCTCTGCATCAAGCTGGCCAGTGTGCGGGAGCAATTGCAGAAAGCCTGATGACGGCCGAACCAAGCCTGGGCGTAGGTAACACCCCAGGCTTTGGCCTCATTTACTTTGGTCTACATTGGCAAAATCGCATAAATTAAGACTTCCATGAAATATTTTGACCGCACCTAAAGGCAATCGAAAAGCCAAAAAAAACCAATAAAACCATGGCTTAGCATCAAAAGACCGAGGCCAAAAAAACAATGCAAGCGCTTCTCCACTGTTTATCTCAATCGACAGATTTCTCATACCAGTAACAGGCCACACCGATGGTAGCCATGCGTGATAACTCAGCGCGCCTTACTGGAGAAACCTTACTTCGACCGACAAAACGCTCACCCCTGACCTAAAAACCCTGCACCAGCACTCTGACAGAAAGCATCCCACAAATCTATTAATTGAAATTACTTTCAACTAAATCAAACTTATTTTTACGTTCGAATTATAAAATTCAAAACCACGCCAAATATTATCTTTCTCTTTGACAGGGACTAAATAATGAAATACAAAAAAGAGAGCCGGGAAAACATGCAAGGTGATTTATCCTCATAACACCAGATGCCTTATTTGTTAATTTTCCTGGAGTAAAAATTTTTCTATTCACCCTAAAGATAGAAAGAAATCTAGGAGAAATATTATGTATGAATTAACTGAGACGGAAAAAATTCAAGTATCAGGTGGAAACATAACTGCACGCGACGTCGTCGGGACCCTCGCTTGCGGATCGGCTGGCCTTATATCCGGCTTCATTGGATCATTAGTGTTTTCTCCTATAGCGGGCGCCTTAATTGGCACGACTGTAGGTAGTGCATGCAGTATCGGTTGGTCAGCGGCAAACTAAGGCTTTGGGCCGACAGCTAAACACTGCCGGCCTTTGAGGAAACATGAAATCTGAAATAGTTTATTTAACGAAATTCATCTTCTGGATTTTCGCACCAGTAACCACCCTGTATGTTTTGCCTACGCTATGGATATCCCCATCTCCTATCATGGCAATAATGATCGCCCCATCCGTTTTGGTAAGCTATTTCTCCATCAAGCGACTAAAAGTTCCGAATAATGACTGATTTCGCCTGCCATCATTTGCTGTCCCGCTAACAAGAACTGGCGAGCGAGAGTACCGAGATGACCAACGCGGGCACATTCGCTCCTCAGCCCTCATCAGGGCCTCACCCGTTCAATATCAGAGAAATCCGATACACTCGCCAGATACTCCTCCCAGCTCCGCTCCAGCTCGCTGGTCTGGTACTGCCGGTATTTTTCCCGGTCCAGCCACAGCACCGAGGTCCGCGCGCGCCGCAGGTTGATCGGTGGAAGGCCGGTTATCGCCGAGGGGCCGCTATTGAATACGGAGCCTGCCGTGGAATTCTGGATCATATCGCTGACGATCGTCAGGTGAACCTCCTGTGCCTCCCCATCCAGCCTCCTCAGGGCCACCAGGTCAGACAGGGCCTCGTAGATGGGTGAAATTTCCTGCTCACCGCCCATGACCACACTGGCCAGGGCTCGCTCCAGCGGTTTCTCGAACCTGTCAGCGTACAGGCGATCGACAAAGGCCCGGTTCGAGGTAAGCAGACTGACATCTTCACCGGTCTTCGGTTTACATACATCTACCACTGGGTCGGACAGGCCGCGGAACTTCTCATCCAGGACATAGAGGCTGAAGCGATCATTGGTGCCAGCCTGCTGCAGCTCCGTGGCGATATATCGGCGCAGGAATCGCTTCTGGTATCCGGACAGCGCATCGGAGACGTCGATGACGAATACCTTGTGCGCGTGCCGGGGAAGGTTTTCATTACAGAGTGTGGCCCGGTCGTAGTTGTTCTCGGGGGCGTTGAGCGTGCTGACGGCTATCGCGACCAGGGTGGCGAGCACCGCCAGGCTGGCGAGGAAGATCGCAATCCCTTTCCTGTCTTCGCCCGACAGGCCTCCCGGTGGGTACTTCATCACAATCCACTCAGGCCGTGGTCGTCTTCAATCTTCCGGATCAGCCCCGCCACCTCTGCATTGATTTCCTCGAGGCGCTCACTGATGGCCTCCATCGCGCCCTCGTATTCATTATCGAGCTTCTCCAGCAGGCGCTCGAAAAAGGAAAGGTCGGCCTTGTGCTGTTCCAGGCCGGCGGTATTGAGGTGGGGTAGTTTCTCCAGCTCTACCTGCAACAGCTTGCCGAAATAGGCAGCGCGTCGATTGCTGATGCGCTCGGCGAGGGACTGGTAATGGCGGATAAGCTCATCCAGGAGCCCCTGGGCCTTGACGATATCCTCCTCGTACTCCCGCCGGACATGGTCACTTCGCTCGATACTGGCCTTGAATCCGATAAATTCAGAACGTATCTGCTGTTCCCGTTTGGATACCTCCTGCCGGGTCGCATCGGCCTGCCCGCGGAGCTCAGTAAATGCTGCTGCGCATTGCGCCATCCACTGCGCCTGCAGGACTCTCAGCCGTCGCGTGACGGCCGTATAGCCCGGATAGCGGTCATCCACCACAAAGAATTTTGCCACCAGCAGCATTACCGCCATCGCACTCACGACGACCATGATCCACGAATTGAAGTCGCGAATGGAGAGAGGCTGCTGCAGCAGGCTGGTGACCGCCAGCCCGGAAGCGGCAAACGGGTCTGTTTCCAGGGCCTCGCGGTAGTGCCCGACACCGAGCACAAAGAATGCGGCCATCGCCGTCACAGCTAGGAAGAGCACGAGAGAGAGCGACTTGTGCAACAGGTTCACATGAAAGAGGTTGCGCAGGGAAAAGGCCATGAATGCAGCCAGCCCCAGGTTCACCACGGAGATGATAAACGCCTGGAAAAAGCCGCCCACCAGTCCCAGCTGGCTGCCCTTGGAGAGGAAAAAGGAGTTCAGCGCCGTCTCGCAGATGACGATAAAAAAGATCACCGAGTAATGCAGCAGCTTTGACTCCCGGTAGACCGCATCCCGGGTCAGCCCGTTCCGGTTCCGGAAAATTTCCAGGTCCATGCGTGCAGACGACAGGGCCGTCGCCGTTCGCTCCAGTTGCCTCCGAAGCAGCTCAGAGGTGTTGCCAAGCCGCTGGCCGATGATCCGCCCAGTGTCCCTGAGCTCCTGGTAGTGCTGGCGGATTTTAACCTCTCCGCGCAGGTTGGCCTGCTCGTCGAGGGCGGCCTGGCGCTCGCGGTGAACCCGGCCGATGATCTCGCTGGTGACGTACGCGCGGAGGCTCTCCTCGCTCTCGGTGTGGACGCTGCGGTCCAGCTCCGGGATCCCCGCTTTGACATCCCGTTCAACCCGCTGCTCTATTTTCAGTGCAGAGATGGCGGCCCTGCTCGCCGGAATCGAGGCCATATCCTTCACCTAAAAGACTTCCCTTACATTTAGGCTACAGCGTTGCGCTGTCTTGCCGTCGGCAGGCAGCTGCGGGACTCCGCCGCGGCGGCCGGCCCGGAGACACACGCCTCCCTAACATTCAAGGATAGTCGCCCGGTCAGGGAGCAGAGACAGGACAGGGGTTGAATGGCGTGCCCGCACACGGTGTGCGGCCGGCATGGATCGGCTTTCCGCTGGCGACCAGGGCCAGGGTCCCCCGTGAGGGGATGCGCCGATCAGGCTGCCAGAACGGGTAGAGGCAGGCCGCCCCGGCAGCGGGGCTCGGGCCGGCGCGGGGAAGGGGAAGCCCCGTGGCTCACTCGCCGTCCTGCGGCGGCTGGACCGGGCCCGGGAAGGGAAAACGGGTGACCTTGTCGCCTTTCACCTCGACAATTTTGCCGGTGCCCTCTTTCTCGACCTCGTCGATGCGCACGATGCTGTGCATGGGGATGTAGGAACGAGTCACAGAGGCAAACTCCGATTTCAGCTTTTCCTCGCTCGGGTCCACGACAAGTTGTGACTTCTCCCCGAATACGAACTCCTCCACCTCGATAAAGCCGTACATGTCACTCTGGTAGATCGCGCGGGCATAGAGCTCGTAGACCTGGTTCTGGTTGTGAAAGATGACTTTGTATATCGGGTTCGCCATAGGTTTCTCTGGTAGGGTCCTGCCCCGGGGATTACGGAGATTCGTCGGGGCTGCGTGCGAGCGCCCCCCGAAAAAGCGCGCAAGAATAGCACAGGATCGCGCACCCTAATATAGTCCGCCCCAGCGCCACCTATGCAGTGTGCGACTGTATCGCTATAATGCCCGCCCCTCATCATTGAACAGTTTTTAACCAGGCCAATCATGTCCGAAACCACGCCGGAAAACAGGGTGAAAAAGCTCTATATCAAGACCCACGGTTGCCAGATGAACGAGTACGACTCGGCGCGCATGCGGGACCTGCTCGGTGAGTCCCACGCCATGGTGCCGACCGACGATCCGGAGGACGCGGATGTCCTGCTGGTAAACACCTGTTCCATCCGGGAAAAGGCCCAGGAAAAACTGTTCCACCAGCTGGGCCGCTGGAAGCACCTGAAAGAAAAAAATCCCGACCTCATCATCGGGGTAGGCGGCTGTGTGGCCAGCCAGGAAGGCGAGGCGATTTCGAAGCGAGCGCCCTACGTGGACCTGATCTTCGGCCCGCAGACCCTGCACCGCCTGCCGGACATGATGCAGACCCGCGAGCAGAAGAACGGTGCGGTTGTGGTGGATGTCAGCTTCCCGGAAATCGAGAAATTCGATCGCCTGCCCCAGCCTGAGGCCGACGGCGCCACCGCGTTCGTCTCCATCATGGAAGGCTGCTCCAAGTACTGCACCTTCTGCGTGGTGCCCTACACCCGCGGCGAGGAAGTCAGCCGGCCGGTGGCAGATGTGCTGGAGGAGGTCGCCCACCTCGCAGACCAGGGCGTCCGTGAAGTGAACCTGCTGGGCCAGAACGTGAATGCCTACCGGGCCCCGGGCGACGACGGCCAGATCGTGGATTTCGCCGAGCTGATCACCTACGTTGCCGCGATCGACGGAATCGACCGCATCCGCTACACCACCTCCCACCCGGTGGAGTTTTCCGATGCCCTGATCGATGTCTACGCCGAGGTACCGGAACTGGTCAATCACCTGCACCTGCCGGTCCAGAGCGGTTCCGACCGCATCCTCATGGCCATGAAACGCGGCCACACGGCGCTGGAGTACAAGTCAAAGATCCGGCGGCTGCGGAAGATCCGCCCGGATATCTGCCTGTCCTCTGACTTTATCGTGGGCTTCCCCGGTGAAACCGACAGGGACTTCGAAGACACGATGAAGCTGATCCAGGATGTGGGTTTCGACATTTCCTTCAGTTTCATTTATTCCGCGCGGCCGGGCACGCCGGCCGCGGACCTGCCGGATGACACCCCCGAAGAGCTGAAGAAGCAGCGCCTGCAGCTCCTGCAGCATCGCATCAACCAGCAGGCGGCGGAGATCGCCCGGCGCATGGTCGGCAACACCGAGCGGGTGCTGGTCACGGGCGTCTCCAAGAAAGACCCCGGCCAGCTACAGGGACGGACCGAGAACAATCGGGTGGTCAACTTCCGCTTCGACGATATCGCCCTGATCGGCAAGTTTGCCGATGTGGTGATCGAAGAGGCACTGCCCAACTCCCTGCGCGGAACCCTGGTCGGGTCCGAGCTGGATGGGCCGCTTTTGTGACCGGCGAGCCGGTGCAGGCCCTGCGGTGCGACGTGCCTGGCGTCCCTGACCAGCCCGTCGCACGGCCTCTGCACTTGCCCGGACCGGGCCGCAGCGACATCTCCCGGTAATACCGGGGCGTTATAAAGGCGCAGAAGAGTTAGAACTGATTCGTCACAGTCCACCCTTTCCCCTACGGGGAAAATGGGTATACCCTAGCAATGAACCCCCCGGATAAAGGTGCACGGAAACCAATTTGGAAACACATACCCTCGCTCACAGCATCACCCTTGAGCCCAACGACGCCCGCCGCCTGGCCAACCTCTGTGGCCAATTTGACCAACACCTGCGCCAGATAGAACAGCGACTGGATATCGAGATCCGCAATCGCGGCAACGAATTCGAATTTTACGGCGAGCCCGAATCCGCACGTGCTGCCGGCGAACTGCTCAGTTCCCTGTACCGGGAGACCGATGCCCGCGACCACCTGACGCCGGACGAGATTCACCTGGCCCTGCAACAGTCAGACGTCGAGGAGCGGCTTCACAGGGGCAAGGAGGGTAACAACGGCGAAGCAGAAGAAGCCGAGCCGGTGGTTCTGATCCGCACCAAGAAATGCTCGGTGCGCCCGCGCGGCCTGAACCAGCGACGCTACGTGCGCTCGGTGCAGACCAATGACATCAACTTCGGAATCGGCCCGGCCGGTACCGGTAAGACCTACCTCGCCGTAGCCTGTGCCGTGGAGGCGCTGCTGAAGGACGAAGTTGAGCGAATCCTGCTGGTGCGCCCGGCTGTAGAGGCGGGTGAAAAGCTGGGCTTCCTGCCCGGCGACCTCAGCCAGAAGGTAGACCCCTACCTGCGCCCGCTCTACGATGCCCTGTATGAGATGCTGGGCTTTGAGACCGTGGGCAAGCTGATCGAGCGCAACGTCATTGAAGTTGCCCCGCTGGCGTACATGCGCGGCCGCACCCTGAACAACGCCTTCGTTATTCTCGACGAGAGCCAGAACACGACCCGGGAACAGATGAAGATGTTCCTGACCCGGATCGGCTTCGGTTCCACTGCCGTCATTACCGGCGACCCCAGCCAGGTGGACCTGCCCCGCGGCCAGGCATCGGGCCTGCGTCACGCTATCGAGGTACTGGGCAAGGTAAACGGGATCAGTTTCACCCACTTCGGGGCCAAGGACGTGGTGCGCCACCCGTTGGTCCAGCGGATTGTAGAGGCCTACGATATCCATGAGGCCGAGCGCGAGGCGCTGGCCGGCAAACCCGACGAAAATGCGGCCTGACAGGGTGATCCGGTAACGCAATGACAGACGTGTACCTGGATGTACAGCGGGCCAGCCGCTGTACCAACCTGCCACCGGATGAGCAGATAGGCCGCTGGGTGAGCGCAGCCCTGGAGGGGCATCGCGACGAGGCTGAACTCAGCATCCGTATCACCGACAGCGAGGAGAGCCAGCGGCTCAACCACCGCTACCGGGGCAAGGACAAGCCCACCAACGTCCTCTCGTTTCCCGCCGAGCTGCCACCGGGTGTGCCCCTTCCCCTGCTGGGAGACCTGGTAATCTGTGCCCCGGTGGTAGCAGCGGAGGCGGAAGCGCAGCACAAGTCCCTGCCTGCGCACTGGGCACACATGGTCGTCCATGGCACACTGCACCTGCTCGGCTACGACCACATCGAGGATCATGACGCCGAAATCATGGAGGCGCTGGAGGTCCGCATACTCGCGGAACTGGGTTATCCTGACCCCTACCAGCCCCTGGAGACACCGGCCGCGGGTGAAACCCGGCCCCACAGGCAGGATTGAACAGTGCCCGCCTATGCGGTGGGCGCACTGATGTACGACTAATGTACAGGATATACAGAGAGACATACGGAGCATGGCCACATCCATGACCACTGACGAACCCCCAAGTAGCCACTCCTCCAGCAAGCCCCGTTCCGGGGAAAAGAACTGGCTGGAAAAGCTGTTTGGCGCCTTTTCCGCCGAGCCCAAGTCCCGCGACGAGCTGCTTGATATCATCAAGGATGCCGCGGACAACAAACTGGTAGACGCGGAAGCGCTGTCCATCATCGAGGGCGCACTGGACGTCTCCAGCCAGCAAGTGCGGGAGGTCATGATCCCGCGCTCACAGATGGTGGTTGTGAGCCTGCAGGATTCCCCGGAGGAGTTCCTGCCCAAGATCATTGAATCCGGACACTCCCGTTTTCCCGTGATCGGCGAAAGCGTCGACGATATCCGCGGAATCCTGCTGGCCAAAGACCTGCTGCCCCTGGTCCTGAAAGGCCTCGAGGGTTTCAGCCTGGAAGAGATCATCCGGCCGGCCAACATCATTCCCGAAAGCAAACGCCTCAACATCCTGCTGCGGGAATTCCGCGAGAATCGCTACCATATGGCGGTAGTGATTGACGAATACGGCGGGGTTTCCGGTGTCGTCACCATCGAGGACATCCTCGAGGAAATCGTCGGCGAGATCGAGGACGAGACCGACGAGGAAGAGGAAGACAGCTATATTCGCAAGGTGGGCGACAATGACTACATCGTCAAGGCCCTCACGCCCATCGAGGATTTCAACGAGTACTTTGAATGTGAACTCAGCGATGAGGAATTCGATACGGTGGGCGGCCTCGTGATGCAGTCATTCGGTCACCTGCCCGGCCGCGATGAAGTCACCCGACTCGGTGAATTCCGCTTCCGGGTACTCTACGCGGACAATCGCCAGGTGCACCTGCTGCGGGTGAGCCGCCAGAAGCCGCAGGCCGCCGACGCGGAATAAACCCGCACGGCCGATAGTGAATCATTTAGTAATGCGCAGACTTACCTACCCCCTCGGCAGTGTCGCCAGCGGCGCGCTGATGACCCTGTCCTTCGCCCCCTTCGATATCTGGGCCTGCGGCCTGCTGTCGCTGGCCGCGCTCGCCGGACTCATCCTGCACCGCGCCGGGGGACGCCAGCTCAGCGGTCGCAGCTGCGCCTGGCTGGCTTTCTGGTTCGGGCTGGGCCTGTTCGGTAGCGGCGGCTCCTGGGTGTATGTGTCCATCACCCAGTTCGGCGGCTCATCCGTACCACTGGGCTTACTCCTGACCGGGGGTTTCGTTGCCATCCTGTCCGCCATGCTGGCAGCCCCGTTTTACTTCCTCGGGCGCTTCACCGACCGCGCGCCCGCCTTTGCCCTGGCATTTCCCGCGCTTTGGTTTTTCGGTGAATGGCTGCGCAGCTGGCTGTTCACCGGGTTCCCCTGGCTATACGCGGGCTACGCGCATACCGGCAGCTGGCTGGCGGGCTGGGCACCGGTGCTGGGGGTCTATGGCATTGGCCTCATCCTGGCATTTGCGGGGGCGGTCCTCGCCCTGTTGACCGTCGGCCGGGCCCTGCCGCTGGCACGGCGCGGCCGCATTGCCCTGCTGGTGTCGGCCCTGCTGCCGTGGCCCGCCGGCGCGCTGCTCGCCCAGCTCGAATGGACTGAAGCCCGGAGCGAGCCACTTGCCGTCGGCCTGGTCCAGGCCAATATCCCACAAGAGAAAAAATGGCTGCCGGAGTTTCGTGCCGAGACCATCAACCGTTACCAGGAGGGCCGCCGCGCACTGAGTGAAAGCGGCGCTGATGTTATCATCTGGCCGGAAGCTGCATTGCCGCTTCTCTACGGCCAGGCCCCCAACCTGATGTCCGCCCTGCAGCGCAACGCGGAAGAGACCGGCATCGACCTCATTACCGGCATACTCTACGACCGCAACGACAACGGCCTGCGCGTCGTGCACAACTCCGCAGCCGTGTTCGGCACCAGTCCCCACGTATACCACAAGCGCCACCTGGTCCCCTTCGGTGAATATGTACCGCTGGAGGAATGGATCAGGGGCACCATCGAATTCTTCGACCTGCCGACTTCCTTCATCCGCTCCGGGCCGGACGAACAGCAGCCGCTCAACGCCGGTGGTGTAACCTGGGCTCCACTCATTTGTTATGAGATTGTCTATCCCACCCTCGTCGCACAATCGGCTCGCACAGCGGGGGTTCTGCTGACCATCAGCAACGACGCCTGGTTCGGGGATTCCATCGGCCCCCTGCAGCATATGCAGATGGCGCAGATGCGTTCCCTGGAGACGGGCCGCTACCTGGTGAGGGGAACAAATACCGGGGTGACGGCCATCGTCAACCCGCAGGGCGAGATCACGGACAGGCTGCCACAGTTCCAGCGTGCCAATATGATTGGCCAGGTCACCGCTATGGCGGGCACCACACCATTCATGGCGCTCGGCATATTCGCTGTGATGGCACTGGCCGTGGTGATGCTCGCCGGCGCAATAATGCTGCAGCGCCAGCGGTTGCCCCTGTCCACCTCCGTTCTGGGCGAACAACCTGTGGACCAGGTGGACTAAAAGGGCACGCGAAACTCCAGGAGGTTGATGCCTGTGTTCAGGGGCGTGAGGCTGGCACTGGAATAATGCATCAACTCGAAGGCAAACCCGCCGAAGTCGACCCCCACCCCGGTCCTGAAGTTGAAGTGTCCCACGAGGGGAGAACCGTCGACATAGGCGACCCCGACGCGGCCGTAAAGGCTCGCACGGCAAAACTGCCAGTCCGGGCGGAAGAGCCGTGAAACAGAGGCAGCATAAGCGAGTCGCTCCTGGGGACCATCATCGGTGTTCCCGTAGCCAAAAATAAAGGCTCCGGCTTCCCAGCGACGGTAACGGAAAGACATTGCCGCCGAGGTCATTTCGCCGGTCAGGACGGCCTTACCCACACTGACACCAAACCCGTCCGGCAGCGGTTCCGTCGCAGAGGCGGCGGTGGTAACCAGCGAAAAGAGCGCGGCAGAAGCCGCGACGATCATCTTGCCCTGCATCCTTGCAAAACCTTCTACAGCCGCGTTGAGCCACTCCGCTGGCCCTACGGAGAACTATAGCAAGCCGCTGTTGCCCCGAGCCGCTGCTCCCGCCGGGAAAACATGTTGTCCGTGTGCCTGCCGTTGCCTGGCCTGCCGGCCGCGCCCGGCGGGAGTAATCTGCCCTGCCAGCAATCCATTCGGCGTGGAAAATCACTGTGGGCCTGGCACAATTAACCTAGACTCGGCATATTTTGCACAAACCGCCATGCAGGCCGGCTGCTACTATGTATTCGCCGCCCTGCCCGCGGGCGGCGAACCCAGGCAACTCATTCACTTACTGGATTTCGGCAAGGATGCCCTCCAAATGCACTGTTTAATCACTGGCGGTACGGGGTTGATCGGCCGCCTCTTCTGCCAGCACTGGTTGGCACGGGGAAATACGCTCACCGTGCTGAGCCGGCACCCGGAGCGAGTCCACAAACTCTGCGGCGAATCAGCGCGGGGCTGTCGCGAGCTTCAGGAAGTGGCGGACCCGGTGGATGTGATCGTCAATCTGGCGGGAGAGCCAATCACCCATCGCTGGACCAGCAAGCGCAAGGCGGAGATCCGCCGCTCGCGTATTGAGACCACGGAAAAGCTGGTGCAGTGGGTGCTGGCCCAGCCGCAGCGCCCGAGATATGTGCTGTCCGGGTCGGCGGTAGGCTATTACGGAGACCGCGGGGGCGATCTACTGCGGGAGACCAGCTCCCCGGGAGGTGGCTTCGCGGCCCAGCTGTGCCGCGACTGGGAAGCCGCCACCCTGCCCCTGCAGCAGGCGGGAATCTGCGTGGGGACAATGCGCACCGCCATTGTCCTGTCGACTCGCGGCGGCGCCCTTGCCCAGATGCTGCCCGCATTCCGCCTCGGACTCGGTGGCCCCATGAGCACCGGCGAGCACTGGATGAGCTGGATTCACGAAGAGGATATCGTCGGCTTGATGCTACACGCGATCGATCATCACCTCTGCCTTCCCTTCAATGCCTGCGCACCCGAGGCGGTTACCAACAACAGCTTCTCACGCCTGCTGGCCAAACAGCTCCACCGGCCATGCCTGCTGCGCACGCCCGCCTGGGCACTGAAACTGATGTTCGGGCAGATGGCCGAGGAATTGTTGCTTGCCAGCCAGAAAATGGAACCGCGGGTAGCGCTGGACAGCGGTTACAGTTTCCGCTTTCCAACCCTGGAGCAGGCCCTGTCAGACCTGCTGCAAAACGGACACGCCAGCAAGGCACGGGCCTGAGGCAAGAGAAACCGGACGCTCTCGTCCTGGCCAGTCAGCAACGGGGGCTCAGGCCGCCTCGGTGCATACCTCGAGCGCTGCCTCCAGATAGCGGCGGCTTGATTCAGCTACCACCTCCTCGGCATGGCATTCCATGGGTGCCGAGCCCACCCACTGGGCGTGCCAGCGGACCAGCTGTCGCTCATCGCCGCTTTCACGCAACTCGATGAAGTCTGTCTCCGCCGGGTCCAGCCGGAATTCCCGTACAATCTGGCCGGCGAAGGTCTCGAAGTTCTTGCTGATGAGGCCACTGGTGGTGGCAGCCAGGAAAATCAGCTGGCGCTCCTCGCGTTCGACGCGCCTGATAGACAGGGATACGGGACGGTTCAGCCGGTTATGCAGCTGGAGCGGTGAGAAGGATGAGGGAATGTCCATCATCGCGGGAGTACCTCGATTATTCTTAGTGTTATTACCACTGCCCATGCTGGCCGCGACACCAGGCAAACCTGCCTGGAGTGTCCTCGCGACCACTTTGAGGCGGACATCTTAGTGGGGCCCACTCTTGCGGACAAGGTTAATTTGTGACCGCTTTTTTGGAGTCCGGCTTTTGCGTTTGGTTCCTCAGCAGGAACGCTCCGGCGGCAGGGGCTTCCAGTAATACCACAGCGAGCCGAGCAGCTCCCGCCAGTATACCTGCGTGCGGAGCAGGGCAGCCGCGCTCGGTAACCAGTAGAGAAGCCCCTCCTGGGCCCGCGGCAACAGCTCACCGGCACTACCCACCGGCTCCGGCTGTACCTGCAGGCCAGCCCGGGCGAAGGCCTTTGCCGCCCGGGGCATATGCCACCAGTGGGTGACCAGCACGACGCTCTCCACCCCTGAATCGTGCAGGATCCGGGCACTGTTTACAGCATTCTCCGCCGTTGTCCGGCTGCAATTCTCGCGCCAGGTTACCGGCCGCTGCAGCACATCCTGTATAAACCCGGCCATCAGGTCGGCCTCGGATGCCTGCTCGGACGCATATACCCGCCCACCAGACACCAGCACAGGCAGCTCTGTGGGAGCGTGCTGGGCGGCCCAGGCGACCCGCTCGAGGCTCGTCGCCGACAGGCGCTCTCTCGCAGCTTCCGCATCCCGGTAGCGCCCGGCCCCCAGAACCACCACGGCCTGGGGCACACTCTGGTTCCTGGGGCGCTCTCCGACCAACTGAGTCCCAAGCCAGCCGGAAAAGGCCGGCGTCGCGCAAACCCACAACAGGGCAAACGAAAGGATACCCAGTGGCAGTGACAACCTTGAGAAAAGCGACGTGTCCGGGAACCACCAGAAAACGAATGCGAGCAACATGCCCAAAAGTGGTGCAAAGGGCGGCATAACCAGGCTGGCCAGTACTGTCTGCAACTCCATTATTCCTGCAGGCCACCCTTTATCTGGCGGAAACAGCCATAGCCGCAGCGATGGCATGGCGTGATCTGGCTGCCGCGCGGCGGCATGGCCCGGTAGCCACAGCCCAGGCACTGCAGCTCCTCGTCGGGGCCCACCACCTCCCCGGCCAGGGCCCAGGGCTCACCGTTCCTGATACAGCGCATCAGGTTCGGCCAGGCGGTCTCTGTCGGGTCGGCGGCATCCAGCAGCCAGTCGCCGGTGCGCTCTTCGAGTGTCTGGACCTCCCCTCCCAGGCCGCGCAGGTAGTCTGCGGCCCGGTGCAGGTCATCTTTTAACCAGGCCTTGAGGAAAGCCGCCTTGGTGGCGGTCAGGTCCTCTACTGCCAGTTCATCCTCGATCAAATTCTCCAGATCGCGGCGCAGTTCGTCCGCCAGATCATCTTCCTGCGGCAACTTCGGTTCCTTCGCCATGGCATCCCCCATATAATTCGGCGCTTGCCAGCCTATCTGGCAGGCGAGTTTTTGACTAAGAATTGAATCACAAGAGTATAGGTTCCCGCCGATGGAAGAGCAGTACAACCCCTCCGCAGTCGAGGCCGCCGCCCAGCAGCACTGGGAGGAGCGGAAAAGCTTTGAGGTAACGGAGGACGCCAGCAGGGAAAAATTCTACTGCCTGTCGATGTTCCCCTACCCCAGCGGCAAGCTGCACATGGGCCACGTGCGCAACTACACCATCACCGACGTGATCTCCCGCTTCCAGCGTATGCAGGGCAAGAACGTGCTGCATCCCATGGGTTGGGACGCTTTCGGCCTGCCTGCGGAGAATGCCGCAATCCAGAACAAGACCGCCCCCGCCAAGTGGACTTACGCCAACATCGAATACATGAAAGGCCAGCTGAAGGCGCTGGGCTTCGGCTTCGACTGGTCCCGCGAGCTGGCCACCTGCCAGCCCTCCTACTATCGCTGGGAGCAGTGGTTCTTTACCCGCCTCTACGAAAAAGGCCTGGTGTACAAGAAGAACTCCGCGGTGAACTGGTGTCCCCACGACCAGACTGTATTGGCCAACGAGCAGGTGGAGGACGGCAGCTGCTGGCGCTGTGGCACCACCGTGGAGCGCCGCGAACTGGCGCAGTGGTTCATCAAGATCACCGACTACGCCGAAGAGCTCCTGAACGACCTGGACAAACTGCCCCTCTGGCCCGAGCAGGTGCGCACCATGCAGCGCAACTGGATCGGCAAGAGCAAGGGGGTGGAGCTGAGTTTCTCCCTGCCGCAGACCATCGCCGGCGTGGACCACTTCGATGTTTACACCACCCGTCCTGACACCCTGATGGGGGTAACCTACGTTTCGCTGGCCGCGGAACACCCGATTTCGCTGGCGCTGGCGGAAGACAACGCCGAACTCAAGGCATTTATTGAGGCGTGCAAGAAGCAGTCACTGTCGGAAGCCGACATGGCCACCATGGAAAAGAAGGGCATGGACACCGGCCTCAAGGCAATCCATCCCATCACCGGCGAAGAGGTCCCGGTCTGGGTGGCCAACTACGTGCTGATGGATTACGGCTCCGGTGCGGTGATGGCTGTACCGGCCCACGACCAGCGCGACTGGGAATTCGCCCGCAAGTACGGCCTGCCGATCAAGCAGGTGGTCGCGCCGGCCGGGGAAGAGACCATCGACCTGGAAAGCGAGGCCTTCGTCGAGAAAGGCGTGCTTGTCAATTCGGGTGGCTTCGACGGCCTCGATTTCGAGGCAGCGTTCAACGCCATTGCCGACGCGCTGGCCGCGGCGGGCAAGGGCCGCGTTACCACCAATTACCGCCTGCGCGACTGGGGTGTCTCGCGCCAGCGTTACTGGGGTGCACCCATTCCGATGTTCAACCTGCCAGACGGGGGCGAGATCCCGGTCCCGGCGGACAAGCTGCCGATCCTGCTGCCGGAGGACGTGGAGCTGGATGGCGTCCAGTCGCCGATCAAGGCCGACCCGGAGTGGCGCAAGGACGACCTCAACGGCGAGCCCGTCGAGCGTGAGACCGACACCTTCGACACCTTCATGGAATCCAGCTGGTACTACGCCCGCTATACCTGCCCCGATTTCGACCAGGGAATGCTGGACCCGGAGCGCGCCAACTACTGGTTGCCGGTCGACCAGTACGTGGGCGGCATCGAGCACGCCATCCTGCACCTGCTGTATGCGCGCTTCTTCCACAAGCTGATGCGCGACGAGGGGCTGGTCAGCAGCGACGAGCCCTTCAAGCAACTGCTGTGCCAGGGCATGGTACTGGCCGAGTCCTTCTATCGGGAAGACAATGGCCACAAGGTATGGGTCAACCCGGCCGACGTGGACGTGGAGCGCGACGAGAAAGGCAAGGCCATCAGGGCCGTGGAGCGTGCGACCGGCGAGGAGTTGGTCGCCGGCGGCGTGGTAAAGATGTCCAAGTCCAAGAACAATGGCATCGACCCCCACGCCGCAGTGGAGCAGTACGGGGCAGATACGGTGCGCCTGTTTACCATGTTCGCGGCGCCCCCCGAGCAGACCCTCGAGTGGCACGATGCCGGCGTGGAAGGCGCCAGCCGTTTCCTGCGCAAGCTGTGGAAGACCGTCCACGGCCACCTGGCCGCCGGCGGCAGCAGCACCGCCATCGACAGCGGCAGCCTGGGTGACAGGCAGCAGCAGTTGCGCCGCAAGACCCACGAGACCATCCACAAGGTCAGCGATGATTACGGCCGTCGCCAGACGTTCAACACTGCCATCGCGGCGGTAATGGAGCTGTTGAACGAAGTGAGCAAACTGGCCGAGCGAGACAGCCAGCAGGGCCTGGCAGTCGAGCGCGAGGCGCTTGAGGCCGCGGTGCTGTTGCTGGCCCCGGTGACACCGCACATCTGTCACCAGCTGTGGCAGGCGCTCGGCAACGAAGTCCCGCTGGTCGACGCTCCCTGGCCGCAGGTGGATGAGCAGGCGCTTGTGCGTGACACCATCACCCTGGTGGTACAGGTCAATGGCAAGGTGCGGGCAAAGGTCGAGGCCCCGGCCGAAGCCGACAAGGAAACCCTGGAGAAGCTTGCGCTGTCCAACGACAACGTACAGAAGTTCATCGGCGATGCCGTGGTCCGCAAGGTAATTGTGGTACCCGGCAAGCTGGTCAACGTGGTTGCCAAGTAGCGCCCGGGGTCACTGATCCGCAATGGCGCTGCGGTTTCACGCTGGCCGCAGCGCCATCGCGCACAGACCTTGACCCTCGGGAGACCTGATAATGAATAAGTTCGTGGCAACCCTGGCCGGCACCCTGCTCTTTTCCGTAGCCCAGGCCGGGACACTGGAGCGGCAACTCGTCGGCCAGTGGCTGAGCCAGTGCAAGCAGGCGTCCGGCAGTTACATGCAGATCACCAGCAGGTTTACTGCCGACGGCAAGTACTCGGCCCGGTCGAAGTTCTATCTCGATCCCGGCTGCACCCAGGCCATGGAGATGGAGATGGTTTCCAGCGGAAACTACCGGCTGGGTGGGCAGCTGACCGCCGAGGGCGGCGAAGCGGCGCGGGAAATCGACATCGACGTGGTGGAAATGCGCAGCGGCCAGATGCAGCTGCCCGGGGCGGGGCAGCGGATTACGCAGATCATAGCGATCATCGACGGCCGGATGGTATTCGGTGACGCACCCGGGTTACAGTCCGTCACGGCCGGCGAGCGCCCGCGCAAACTCAACAAGCAATTCTATTCGCACAAACAATGACAAGACGTTTCATCTTTTTCCTGAGTTCCTGCCTGGTAGCGGCCACATTGGCGGGCTGCGGCTGGCACCTGCGCGGTGCACCAAAGAACCTTCCCCCGGGAAGCCAGCTGTATATCACCGCGGAGGGCACCCAGAGCGATATCGCCGTGCGTCTCACGCGCCTGCTGGAAAACAGCGGGTTGCCCATGGCGGAGTCACCCCTGGTGGCCGACTACACCCTGATCATTCACGAAGAAGTTGAGCGCAAGCGCACCGTCGCCGTGGATGCCAAGGGGCGAGCCGCTGAATACGAGCTGATCACCAGTGCCAAGTACAGTGTCAGCGACAGCGACGGGCGCATACTGCTCAACAATGCGCAGGCCGACGTCTACCGGACCCTGGAATGGGACGACAACGAAGTGGTCAGCAAAGGTGAGGAGGAAATCCTGCTGCGCGAGGAAATGCGCCGGGAACTGATCAACCGGATCATCGATCGCCTCCGGAGGATCGACGTCAGTGCCGGTCCTGAAGATCGCGCCTACTGAGCCCGGATTCCCATGCGTATCAACCCCCGCCAACTGCAGCAGAACCTGAACCGGGAACTTGCTCCCATCTATGTCGTTTCCGGCGATGAGCCCCTGCTGGTGCAGGAGTGCTGCGACAGCATTCGCGCCGCCGCCCGCGAACAGGGTTTCAGCGAACGCGAATTGCTGCACGCGGAAGCCAATTTCGACTGGGGCCAGTTACTGGCCTCGGCCGGCAGCATGTCACTGTTCGCCGAGAAGAAAATCATCGAGGTGCGCCTGCCTGGTGGCAAACCCGGCGACAAGGGCAGCAAGGCACTGCAGGAGTTTGCCGGTCTTGCCAGCCCGGACCTGCTGTTGCTGCTGGTCCTGCCACGCATGGACCGCTCTCAGCTGAACAGCAAATGGGTAAAGGCCCTGGACCAGCGCGGGGTACTGGTACAGGTATGGCCGGTGGATGCGCAGGAAATGCCCCGCTGGATCCACCAGCGGCTGCGGGCAGCCGGTCTGGATGCAGAACCGGAGGCCATCCAGATCCTGGCAGAACGCGTGGAGGGCAACCTGCTCGCGGCCCGGCAGGAAATCGAGAAACTGAAACTGCTGAGCCAGGACAGCCTGATCACGGCGGACACCATGCGCGAAGCCGTTGCCAGCTCGGCCCGCTATGACGTGTTCGGCCTGATCGACCGGGCGCTGGCCGGTGACGCCGAGACCGCAGTGCGGACACTGCACGGCCTGCGCGCCGAGGGCGTCGAGGCGCCGGTAGTACTCTGGGCCCTGGCACGGGAAATTCGCAGCCTGCTGGAGATCGGCGAGAAGCTC
Source organism: Microbulbifer yueqingensis (assembly GCF_900100355.1). Classification (GTDB taxonomy): domain Bacteria; phylum Pseudomonadota; class Gammaproteobacteria; order Pseudomonadales; family Cellvibrionaceae; genus Microbulbifer; species Microbulbifer yueqingensis. The sequence goes on from NZ_FNFH01000002.1 coordinate 201,488, forward strand.
GACGGTGGCCAGCCCATCAACCGCCTGGTGCGGATCCAGAAGCGCCAGCCACTGGTCCAGTCCGCACTGGCGCGCCTGCAGCCGCGCCAGCTGGAGGCCCTGCTGCTGCGCGCGCGCGCGGTGGACAACGCCATCAAGGGCGGCAGGGACCAGGACCCCTGGGCGGGATTACTGGAACTCACACTCAATCTCTCCGGCCGGCGCAGCCTCTGAGTATGAGCCGGCACAAGCCGGCCATTTTCGCTTCCCCTACACATCTATCACTGGGATTGGCAGGAAATACAGTTTGCTTTGGCTGTCCCCGCGGCTAAATTGAGGGTGACCAACGAGGCCCCCGGCCGTTCGCTGGCCACAAGAATAACAACGCCAACAGACCACAACATTCCCTGCGAGGTAGCTGATGCGTGAAGTCGACACCCGATCCAGGCTCGCCCACACCCATGAGGTCACCAACCAGACGCCGCCCCTCGCCGGGCACAACCTCTTCGCCGCTGATGCCGCCCTGCGCGACGCGGTCGATCGCAACGGTGGACACTGGGCGGAGGACGACCTGCAACGCTACGGCGAGGTGTGCGGCCGGCCGGAAATGATCGAGCGCGGCTTCCTCGCCAACGAGTACAAGCCCAGGTTTGAAAGTCACGACCGTACCGGCAACCGCGTGGACCTGGTGCGCTACCATCCGGCCTACCACCAGCTCATGCAGCTGGCCCTCAGTGAGGGCCTGCACAGCGCTCCCTGGACCGACCCCCGGCCAGGCGCCCACGTGGCGCGTGCAGCCAAGTACTACCTGCACAGCCAGCTGGAGGCCGGCCACAGCTGCCCCATCACCATGACTTTCGCGTCGGTACCCTCGCTGAAACTCAATCCGCACCTGGCAGCTGAATGGTTGCCCAAAGTGACCGCCAGGGGGTACGACCCCAGCAACCGCCCTTACACCGAAAAATCGGCGCTGACCATCGGTATGGGCATGACCGAAAAGCAGGGCGGCTCGGACGTGCGCGCCAACACCAGCCGGGCCGTGCACCTCACCGGCAGTGACAACCTGAACACCTACGAGCTGGTGGGACACAAGTGGTTCATGTCGGCGCCCATGTGCGACGCCTTCCTGATGCTGGCCCAGGCGCCCGGCGGGCTTTCGTGCTTCCTGGTACCGCGCTGGCGCCCGGATGGCAGCAAGAACCCGCTGCAGGTCCAGCGACTCAAGGACAAGTCGGGTAATGTGTCCAACGCCTCTTCGGAAGTGGAAATGCGCGGGGCGCTGGGCTGGCTGATCGGCGAGGAAGGTCGCGGCGTCAACGCGATCATCGAAATGGTGTCTGCAACCCGCTTCGACTGCATGATCGGCTCCGCCGCCGGCCAGCGCCAGGCAGTAGTACAGGCCATCCACCACGCTGCACACCGCAGCGCTTTTGGAAAGCCCCTGATTGAGCAGCCTCTGATGCAGAATGTCCTGGCGGACCTGCAGCTGGAAGTGGAAGGGTCCATCGCCATAACCATGCAAATGGCGCGGGCGCTGGACCACGCGGACGACGAGCAGCAGCGGCTGCTGATGCGCCTCGGCACCGCGGTCGGCAAGTACTGGATCTGCAAGCGCACGCCGCACCACGCCTACGAGGCCATGGAGTGCCTCGGGGGCAATGGTGTGGTGGAAAATTTCATCACTGCCCGCCTCTACCGGGACGCCCCTATCAACGCCATCTGGGAGGGCTCCGGGAATATCCAGGCACTGGACGTGCTGCGTGCCGTTGGCAAGACACCGGCGGTACTGCTTGCCTGGTACGACGAGCTGGCCCGCAGTGCAGGCGCCGATACATTACTGGACAGGGCCGTCACCACGCTCAAGAACGAAATGGCGAACCTGGAACAACTGGAATACCGTGCACGCCACCTGGTGGACCAGCTGGCGCTGGTGATGCAGGCGCATCTACTGGTCCAGGGCGGCAACAGCGCCGTGGCCGAGGCGTTCATAGCTTCACGCCTGGGAAACACCGGCGCACACAGTACCGGTACCCTGCCGGCAGGCCTGGATACCGGCCACATCATCGAGCGGGGCAACCCCCTGGTCTTCTAGCGGCAGGTGCGCCGGACCGGCTACCAGGGCAGCACTTCCCCATCCCAGAACAGCAGGCTGCCGCTCTTGTCACGGCCGAGCCCCTGCAACACATCGACGATCCGCCCGGCGCTCGTCTCCGGGCTGTAGAGCTTGTCAGGGGCGATATTCTCCTGGAACGGCTTCGACAGAGCAGTGTCCGTGGTGCCCGGGTGGATCGCCACTACACAGCATTCGTCCACCCGTCGCCCCCACTCGATAGACAGGTTGCGCACCAGCATGTTGAGGGCCGCCTTGCTCATGCGGTAGCTGTACCAGCCCCCCAGGCCATTGTCGCCGATACTGCCCACCTTGGCCGACAGCGAAGCCCACAGGAATGGCCGGCGCTTCTGCAGCAAGGGCCCTACGGCCTGTGCCAGGTGGAGGTGGGTGAGGACATTGGTGCGCATGGACTCCAGCAGCCAGTCATCCGTGCACTGTTCAAGCGACTTTTCCGGGCCGTGGCGGTCATCGTGCAGCACGCCGCAGCACTGCACCACCCAGGCGGGGGCAGCATCCTGTTCCTGCAGGAAGGCGCGCGCCGCCGCGACGGAATCGGGCTGTGCCAGTTCCAGGGAGCAGTGCCGGTGGCGCCCGCCCAGGTCCGGGCCGCTGTCGCGGCTGATGGTGAGGAGAGTGGCATCCGGCCAGCGGTGGGCCACCTCGGCGAGAATCGCGCGAGCGATACCACCGCCGGCGCCAGCCACCAGCACGCAACCGGGTCTGTCATGGGGTTGATCGTCCATGCCCGCCTCCTTTAATTCAGGGCCCCTGCCCGGAACTACGGGGTTCACCCGCAGCCGGTTCAGCCCCAGCCGGCTCCCGCGACGGCGCGTCGCGCACCACCCGCAGCATTGGCTCATCCGAGCGGAATATCAGTCCGTGGATCTCCGTGGCTGCCTGCCCCTGTAATAGCTGCTGCAGGAACTGCACGATTTCCGCCGAAATTTCCTGCCCCGGCACCAGCACCGGTATCCCCGGCGGATAGGGCACTATTTCGTCGGCGCTGGTGCGCCCCACCAGCCGCCGCTCTGCCTGGATACCATCGTCCATCAGCGGCAACTCCTCGGCATCCGAGAAGTAGGCGTCAGCCGGCAGGCAGGTAAGGCAGGTGAATTCTGGCAGGCGCCGCGGCCGGCCGGCCCGCAGCCGCCGGCGTCGCTGCTGGGCGAGTTGCTTCACGGCGTGGACCAGCCGCAGCAACTTGCTCTCGGTACTCCCCAGGGTCACCAGCACGCTGATGGTGTTGTAAGTAGTTTTCTCCACCTGGATGCCGTACCGGTCGAAGAGACGGATCTGCATTTCCTTGCCCGAATAACCACTTGCCGATATGTCGATGGTTACCTTGGTGGGATCCAGGCGGATATTGTCTGCCGCCAGCGGTCCCGGAATCAGCTCGTCCTGGCCGAGCGCGCGAAACACGCCGGTCTCATCCACCGCCCGGCGCAGTTTTTCCACCATACGCATGCACACGCGTAAACGACTGTAACCTTCCATAGCCATCTGTTTGCGCGCCACATCGAGGCTGGCGATCATCGCGTACTGGGGGCTGGTAGACGCGTGCATGTTCAGGTTTTCCCGGAAGCGGAATTCATCAAACTCCGGGTCCTGCACGTGGATCATGCTCGCCTGCGAAAATGCAGAGAGCATTTTGTGGGTACTCTGCGTGACGTAATCGGCCCCGCATTCAAGTGCCGTCGGGCGCAGGTCCGGGTGGAAGTAGCCATGTGCGTACCAGGCCTCGTCCACCAGCACTTTCACCCCACGCGCATGGGCGCGCTCGATGATCGGCTGCAGGTCATAGCGGAGCCCGTCATAGGTGCATGAAGTGACCACCAGCAGGCGTGCATCGCCGTGCTCCTCCAGGGCCCATTCGATATCGGCCCTGCGTACAGGGCCATAGATGCCGTACTGGGGATGCAGCACCGACTTGAGGTAAACGGGCTCGCAGCGGTTGAGTACGATGGCATGGTGCACCGACTTGTGACACGCCTGGTCGACGATGATCTTGCCCCCGCCGCCCAGGATCTGCTGGATCACCACCTTGTTGGCGGTCGAAGTGCCGTTGGTGAGGAAAAAAGTGTGCTCGGCACCAAAGGTTTTCGCCGCCAGGTCCTGTGCCTCCTGGATTACTGAGTGGGGTTCCAGCAGGCTGTCCAGCACCTGCACCGACACGGACAGGTCAGTATTGAAGATATGTTCCCCCATGAAACGGTAGAAATCCCCCACCCAGGGGCTGCTGCGCAGGCTGTCCCCGCCGGAATGGCCAGGCGTGTGCCACGCGTCCCTGGCGCTGAATACGTATTCCTTCAGGGTATCGGCAAAGGGAGTGGATGCGCGGCGGGCTATGAATGCCTGGACCAGGCGGAATATCTGGTTGAAGTTGCCCTCGCGTCGGTCAAACAGCTCATCAAAGCGCTGGCGGGCGGACACCGTCAACGAGCAGTCCTGGGCCACCAGGAAGACGTTCAACTGCGCCCGGAAGGCATACAGCCGGTCTGCCAGCTGCTCCGCGGCGGCCAGCCCCGCCGGCTCGATACCGGCATCGACGATCAGCGCCTGCAGGTTCGCCTCCTGGCGCAAAACGCGCTCTACTCCCGGCAACGGGACTGACTCGAAGCGCAGGCCAAAAGGATTCTCATGCTGGCTGGCAGTGATATTCAGTGCCTCGACCCACTCGCCCGCCAGTTGCTGGTCGGAACTGATCAGCACCACCCGGCATTCCAGCGACTGCCGGCGCTCGGTCAGGTTGCCCAGGTCAGGCATGGTCAGGCCCACACGCATAAGTCACCCATACAGCATAGTCGCTGCACCGGCACCGGGCGCCTCACGCCACACGCAACCTGCTGATTTTATGGGAAATCCGGGTGCTGGAGAGCCCGAGCAACAGGGACCTTCCCAACTGCCTGCGGTCAGAATTTATCGCTGCGCACCCGGCCGTCGAACTCCAGGCATTCCCGCACCCGCTGGCGCTGGACCGGGGAGAGCTCCCCAAGGGAAAAGTAGGCCAGTTCGGAATGCTCGTTCGACAGGGTGATGGCGCCGGAGTCCGCAAAATGAGCGCGAAATATGAAGACATGCGAGCGGTAGACACGGTGGTAATAGACGCCGCTAAGGTAATCGATCCGGACTTCGCGCCCCAACTCCTCGCGACACTCCCTCAACAGGGCCTCGTGTATTGTCTCGCCCGGGTCCAGGGCACCCCCGGGCAGCCCCCAGTTGCGATCCGCGTAGGTGGCCCGCAGCTGCAGGACCTGCCCGGTTTCATTGGTGATCACCGCGTGGGCGCTGAGGCGATAAGTGTCTTCGAATCCCATGCTGACTCCCGCCAGTTGAACCCCTGCTCATCCATTTCCGGGCGCTGCCGGCAGGCCGCGCGGCACTACTGGGTTCCGCGGGCGAGCTCGAAACCGACACCGAGCGTATTCACCGCCTCATCGTAATCGATCAGGCTCTCGCCGTAACCGGTAAAGTATTTGACGTATCCGCGCACCCGGCTGCCGAGGGGAAACCCCCAGCGTAGCTCGAAGGCCCCGTGGTTGTCCGAGCGCAGGTTATTGCGCAGCATCATGGACACACTGTGGCCATTCGCACCGGTAAATGTACCGGCCAGCTCGAAGTGACCCAGGTACGCCTCGATATCCGGATTGTCGTCATTCTCGCGATCCTCCGGAATCCGGTACCAGGGCTTGAAACTGATAATGACATTCTCCCGTTCGAAGAAGAAATTGGCATAAATACGGTTCCAGCTTCGCGACAGGCTCCCGCTGCGACCATTGGACTGGTGATTGATCGCCAGCTGGTTGGCCACGTTCTGGAAGCCGAGCACCGACCAGTCGTTGAGCCAGGTAACGATCATTTCCGGCTCGTGGTTCGTTTCCCGGAAGGGTGAGGAATCCTCGGAGTTGTAGGCCTGCCAGAAGCTTTTGTTTGTATAGGCCAGGCTCATGAACGAAGCCTTGCCCAGGAAGCCGCGCCAGACCGGAACCTGCACCGAGAGCTGGAACTGAACCTCGACCTTATCGAGCCTGGTGTCAGCCCCCTCCACATCAAAATCCTCGAGGCCGGCCTCGTTGGGCGACGGGTTGTAGACCACCGGCAACAGGTAATTGACCTTGTGCGAGGCGAGTGTGAAGGGGTTGTTGGCCGCGTCGCGGATTGCCTGCGCGGCCTTGCTGGTCTCGGCTTCAAGAGTGGTCTCGGTCTCGCCCGGCGGCGGTTCTGCCACAGTGCCAAAGAGCGGCTGCGGTTCCCGCTCTGCGGGGATCTCCCGCACCCGCACGGCACAGAATCGACGCATTTCCTCCAGCGTGATACTCGCGGGGGCCACCAACAGCTGCTCGCGCAGGCAGGCCTGCTCCTGCTCTTCGAGGCTGGCCTCCGGGGAAAGCTCACTCGCCTGCCCGGCGCTCTCTACCTCGCTTTCAGGTTCCGGCTCCTGCGCGTCGGCCGCAAATACGCCCGTCGCCAACAGCGCAAGCAACAGATGTTTCAAAAACCTAGTCAGTGGCAATTTGCCCTCCCCCGGATTCACGTTCGATAACTAGCGGGCATATTTTATCGTCGCAGCAGTCCCAGCGGCTGCCAGGTTTTCGTGGCTGGCGACTGTAGGCCAGGCCCCCTGGGATATTCACAGGCACGAAGTATTCATTGCCCGCTAAACGGTTTTTGTGAGTAGTGAAGTTTCCAGCCAAAATTGCGCGGCAGCGTCACTCGCCAATGGGGATGCCGCCTCCTGGGTGGCTGTGCACTTTAACCCGGGAGGAATGCGGCCGCCAGACCGGCATCAGAGGTTATACGCTCGCGCGCCGCCCACCGGATCGCGGCGGCACCGATGAAGGCCGTGCCGGAGAGAGGTTTCGGGAAATGTGCGGGGGCAATGGCGACTGATACCGCGCCGCTACCCCGCCGCCAGCCTCAGCCTCCAGCGCAACTCGCGCCGCAGGCGGGATTTCAGCCGAGCGCGCCCAGGGCGCCGGACCACTCCAGGTCGCGCAGGCGCACCTGCCACAGGCGACCGGTGCTCGATGGCCAGTCGTAACCCACCAGCAGGCCCCGCCGGTCGACATAGCAATGGGCATCGCGCTCCGCCTCATCGCCCTGGTAGATAAAGCCAGTCACATCGGCACCCAGCTCGTGGGCTCCCTGGCTTGCTCCGGCTCCCGACATGGGGCGGGCGGAGCGGTGGCTTACCCGGGGAGCGAGCAGCTTGCCGCGTTGCGACGGATCGACGATATCCGGGGATACCACCTCGAGTCCCCGCTCGCACTGTTGCAGCTTCAGCAGCAGTGGGCCCATGAAGATACGCATCAGGGGAAACAGTAACCGCGCGCAGCCATCGAGGCGCGCCTCCTGGGGACCATTGGGGCCGGTCCAGCAGGCCTCGATATCATCGCCCAGGGCGGGTTTGTCGCCGTCCGGGCATAGCAGCCGGTAGCGGGCCGTGACGTCGTCGACTTCGTCGCGCCAGGTCAACTCGCACTCGGTCACCAACCCCTTGTCGAGCACAGCCCCGACCTCCAGGCCGAAGCGCTCTGCCCCGACCAGGCGCTGGCTGACCAGCACCTGCCGGCCTTCTTCATCCCTACCCAGCTGCCAGTAATCGCGCACCGGCATCTCGCGGCCGTCACAGCTGTAGTAGTAGCGTCCCTGCGCCAGATTTGACTTCAATCGCATCGCACTCCTCCTGCCCGTCCTGTGATCACAACCTTGTGAAAGCACTGGACCAATGCTGCAAAAAGTATTGCACAACGGGAGAGAAATACGCCGCGATTGGCGCCGCAGGAAACGCAGAAAAGTATTTGCGCCAGAGTGGTGCAGGCGCGCCACCACGGGCCGGTAGCATGGCAATCGGCGCCCCGGAGGTGCCCCCCTCATACCCGCTACCTGTTCACAGCCGGGGGGCGTCGTCACGGACGCCCGCGGCCGTCAACTCAGAGGTAGCGCTGCCAGAAGATTGCCGCCCCGTGGGACTCATCGAGGGTGTAGGGTTTGAAACCCGCCTTGCGGTAGGCGGTCTGGGCAGGCAGGTTCTTCTCCAGCACTTCCATGGTCAGCTTTCCGCAACCGCGGGCGCGGGCTTCCGCCGCCACCAGCTCCAGCATTGCGGAACAGACTCCGGCACCCCGCGCGTCCCGGTGTACCACCACGTCATGGATATTGACCAGCGGCGCGCACTGGAAGGTCGAGAACCCGGTAAAGCAGTTCACCAGGCCGATGGCGCGCCCCCCCTGGTAGGCCAGCACGGTGAACGCGCCGGGAAAGCCGGCCAGCTTTTTCACCAGCTGCTCGCGGCAGAACTGGCTCAGCGGCTCTCCACCGCCGAAAGGATCGCGCGCATAATGATCCATCAGCGCGATAATATCTTCCCCCTGGCGCGCATCCGTATAGTCAGCCAGTTTCACCTCTACCGGTGCTTCCACAACTTCGCTCATCGCAGTTTTCCACTATCTCAGTCAGACGTTTGTTTGCCTGCAGCCACTGCCCCATCGCCGCTGGTCGCCACAGACTCTTCTTCCCCATTGAACAACCGCTTGTAGCTGCGCACGCGGGTGCGTTGCTTCCACAGCCAGCGTACCCGGGCTTTCCGTCGGCAAAGGGGCGTCGCGCGAAAGGCGCGGCGGCGCACGCGCAGGGACAAGCGGGCCGGTCGACGTCGGGCCATGGCCTAACTCCTCAGGTGCAATAACAACCGGACAGCGGCTGCTGCCGCAGCTGCTCCGGGACCCCGGCAGCTTACCAGATCATTGGCAAGGGTTCAGGCAGGCCGGCAGCGCCACGCAACTTGGCCGGAATTGCCAAAAACGCTATGCTCACCGATCACCAGAACCCAATGGTCACTGACCCGTTCCGACCATCGATACCGGGATAAGATTTTGCATCCACTCAAGCACCTACTGAACAATAACGAGCAGTGGTCCCAGGCCACGCGCCGTGAACAGCCGGATTTCTTCCTCAAACTGTCAAAACAGCAGACGCCGGAGTACCTGTGGATCGGCTGTGCCGACAGCCGTGTGCCCGCCAATGAAATTGTGGGGCTGCTGCCCGGAGAGCTGTTCGTACACCGCAATGTGGCCAACGTGGTGGTGCATACGGACCTGAATTGCCTGTCCGTGCTGCAGTACGCGGTGGAAATCCTCAAGGTCAAGCACATCATCGTGTGCGGGCACTACGGTTGCGGCGGTGTCCAGGCCGCGCTGGAAAACCAGCAACTGGGCCTGATCGACAACTGGCTGCGGCATATCCAGGATGTCCGAGAGAAACACCACACGCTGGTGGACCTGTTCCAGCAGAAGGAGCGCGTCGACCTGTTATGCGAGCTCAACGTGCTCGAACAGGTCATCCATGTATGCCAGACCACCATCGTCCGCGATGCCTGGCGTCGGGGCCAGGAGCTTTCCGTGAACGGCTGGGTTTACGGCCTCAAGGACGGGCTGGTGCACGACCTGGGCATCTCCATTGCCAACCCCGGGGAAATCTCCGAGGTCTACCACAGCGCGCTCACCAATATCGCCCAGCGCGACGTCGAGTAGCAGACTTAGCGCCATATTTTCCTTACACTGCCAGACCTCACCACCCCGGCCCCGGGGTGGCGGGTCGCATCCGTAATCAGCGGCAGGAAGTGCCGCGTCGCGGCCCGGATTCACGCACGAAGTACGCTTAAAGCCGGGGGAGTTGATGACGCAATACCGTGTATGGGAATGCCAGATCTGTGGCTGGATTTACGACGAATCCAAGGGCTGGCCGGAAGACGGCATTGCGCCCGGTACCCGCTGGGAGGATATTCCCGAGCACTGGAGCTGCCCCGAGTGCGGCGCCGCCAAGGCAGAGTTCCTCATGCTCGAGGTAGAGGCCGCGAGCGAGCCCCCCAGGCCCTCCGTAACGGAAACTGACACCAGATCGGCAGCAGACAGGGAAGGGACAATCCCCGCCCGCCAGACCGGCACCCGGATCTGGGAGTGCATGGTGTGCGGCTGGGTCTATGACGAGGCCAAGGGCTGGCCGGAGGACGGCATCGCCCCGGGTACCCGCTGGGAGGACATCCCGGAGGACTGGTGCTGTCCCCAGTGCGGCGTGGGCAAGGACGAATTTGACATGGTACTGGTGTCAGGCGGGGCGGAAGCTGCCGAACCCGCCACCCCGGCAGCCCCGGAAATCGACAGCGACGCGGACCCGCTGGTGATCATTGGCACCGGTCTCGCCGGTTACAACCTGGCGCGTGAATTCCGCAAGCTGGATCGCACCACCCCGCTGGTGCTGGTCACCGCAGACGACGGCACCTTCTATTCCAAGCCATTGCTCTCGGCCTCACTGGCCCACGGCAAAACCCCGCAGCAGCTGGCCACCAGCTCCGCCGAGGAGATGGCGCGGGAGCTTCACGCCGAGATCCTCGTCCACACGCAGGTGGACGATATCGATGCAGCCGCGCGTACGCTCACCCTGGTACCCGCCAACGGCAGTCACCGGGCTTCCCTGCGTTACGCCAGGCTGGTGCTGGCTACCGGCGCCAGCTGCCGTCCGCTGCCCCCCATCGAGGGCGATGGCCTGGCGCGGCTGTTCCGCGTCAACAGCCTGGACGATTACCATGGTTTCCGCACCGCACTGGCCAACCGGCGCCGGGTACTGCTGCTGGGCGCGGGCCTGATCGGGTGTGAGTTCGCCAACGACCTGGTGCAGGCTGGCTACGAAGTGGATGTGGTTGACCCGCTTGGCTGGCCGCTGGCCACCATCCTGCCGGAAACGGCGGGGCGCGACCTGCGCCGCAAGCTGGAAGCCGCGGGCGTGCACTTCCATACCGGAAGCCGGCTGGAGCGACTCGAGCGCCGCGGCACCGGCCTGTACGCGCAGCTGGACAACGGCAAGGCAGTGGAGGCCGATCTCGCCCTGGCCGCCCTCGGCCTGCAGGCGAACACCGGCCTGGCACAAGCAGCAGGCCTGGAGGTGGGCCGCGGTATTCGCGTCGACCGGCAGCTGCGCACCAGTGACGAGAATATCTTCGCCCTCGGTGACTGTGCCGAGGTGGACGGCCACCTGCTTTACTTTGTCGCCCCACTGATGGCCTGCGCCCGCTCACTGGCGCAGACCCTGGCGGGCAGCCCCAGCAGCGTCCAGTACGGCGCCATTCCGGTAGCGGTCAAGACCACACTGCGCCCCACCACCGTATGCCCCCCGGGGGCCGGTGCCGAGGGCGAGTGGCAGGTGCAGGCCGACAGCGACGGCGTGCAGGCGGAGTTCCGCGACGGCAGTGGGCGCCTGCTGGGCTTTGCCCTGACAGGGTCCCGTATCACCGCCCGGGACGCCCTGGTCGCCGAGTGCGCCCCCCTGATGAAAACTGACTCCTGAGTCGGAAGACTGTGCGGGGCCATAAATGGCCTCGCGCAGGCACTCACGAGGTAAAACGCGCAATTGGCGCCCTTTTCGCGTAGAATGGCCGCCAACCCGAAATTTGCTCAATTTTTGACCAACGGTATGACGACAGACAGCACCACAGCTCCCCATCCCGTACCCGACCAGAGTCGCGCCCTGCGCGACACCCTGGGACAGTTCGCCACTGGTGTGACCGTGGTGACCACGACCGATGCGAATGGGCAGCCCGTAGGCATGACCGTCAACAGCTTCAATTCGGTGTCACTGGATCCGCCGCTGGTACTGTGGAGCATCGACAAGGAATCCCTCGGCTACGACGCCTTCACCGCCGAGGGGCACTTCGCCGTGCACGTGCTGAGGGCGGACCAGCAGCATGTCTCCAACCTGTTTGCCGGTCGCGGCGCCGACAAGTTCGGCCAGGTGCGGTGGCAGGAGGGCCCCAACCAGGTCCCGCTGCTGGCGGAATGCGCGGCGGTGTTCCACTGCCGGCTGGCACAGTGCATTGAAGGCGGCGACCATACCATCCTGCTGGGTGAAGTGCTGGATTTCACCGCCAATGGCGGCGAACCACTGATCTTCCACCTCGGTCGCTATCGCGCCCTGGCCGGGGACTGATTTCCCGGTAGCGGCGCTCGCCTCCTCGCGGCGCAAACGCGTCTGCCAAAACTCTCACAGAATGCGCTGACCGGCCTTGGTTGTTCTGTCATCTTGACGTCATAATTCAAGGGCAGACTGGACATTGCGCAACTCTCGGGCGGTGACTTATGCAGACACCCGGTACCCTCTTCTGCTTTGCCCACCGGGGCATCCGGCAGAGAGCCTCAGAAAACACCCTCCAGGCCATCGAGCACGCGCTGGAGTACGACGTGGACGGTGTCGAGATCGACATCTGGAATGTCCGCGGCCAACTGCTGGTCAAACACGACCGGCGCCTGGGCCGGCTTATCGCCGGCAGCGAACTGCTCACCGACCTCTGCCCCGATGCCCTGCGTGAAAAACTTTTGCCCTGTGGTGGACGGGTCCCCACCCTGCGCGAAGTGCTGGAGACCGTGGGCAACAACTGCCAGCTCAACATCGAGATAAAGGGCCCCAACTGCGCCGCACTGGTGGCACAGGAGCTGGAGTCCTATGTTCGTGATACCGGCGCCTGCTTCGAGCAGTACCTGGTCTCGTCCTTCGATCACCGCCAGCTCTACGAAAGCCTGCAGCTGCTGCCTGAGGTGCGCCGCGGGGTGCTGCTGGCCGGCATTCCACTGGAGCTGGCCGCCTGCGCCGAGCCCCTCAAGGCCTATTCCATGCACCTGAGCCTGGACTTCGTCAACGCGGAGCTGATTGCCGACGCCAGGCGCCGGGGGCTCCGCAATTACGTGTTTACCGTCAACAACATCGACGACCTGCACCTGGTGGCTGCCATGGGCGCCGATGGCGTATTCACCGATGAACCGCAGCTGGTGATGGACTACAACGAGGCGAAAACCGCCGAGATGCTGTTCCTGGACCAGGATGGTCAGGATACACACACCGTAGGGCCGCTCTGAGATCGAGCTCCCCGCACAGGCAACAAAAAAGCCGGCGCAAGCGCCGGCTTTTTTGTTGGGTAGCGTGCTGGATCAGAACTGCGCGCTGGCGCGCAGGTACCAGAAGCCACCGTTAAAGCCAAAGGGCGAGGTCAACGACTGGCGTACGCCCAGGTACTGCAGCGTCGGGTCGGATTCCTCATCGGCCTCTACGTCGAAGATATTCTCCCCACCGACAGCAACTTTGTAGTTATCCGCCAGGTTGAAGGTAACCTCCATATCGGTCAGGACCTTGCCGCTGTAAGTGGCGGGGCCGGATCCGAACAAGCCGCCGGTTGACTCCCAGTCACTGAAACGGTTGAAGCGCAGGTAGCCATTCATCAGACCGCCGGTGTCGTAGTCGAATGTCAGTGCCGTGCGGTCGCTCGGCACCTGGTTTTCCAGGTCGTACACGCGCAGGTCATTGATGGTATTCGGGGCAACATCGGTAACTTCCTGCTGGTTGTGGTTGTGGCGCAGGTCCACGGTCAACAGGTTACCGGCCACTTCGAAATCGCTGGTGATTGCCAGGTCGATACCACTGACCTCTGAATCGTAGGCATTGACGAAGAAGTTGGCGTTGCTGCCGGCAAGCAGTGCGGCGTTATCAATACCGGCGGCACTGAGCTGTGCAACTTCCTCAGCACCGATGGCGTTGTTGCGCAGAGCCAGGCGATCATTGATTGCAATGGCGTAGTAATCGATAGTGACACTGGTGTTTTCGAACGGCGTAATCACTGCCCCCAGGGTAAAGCTTGCGGACTCTTCCGGGGTCAGCGGCACCGCGCCAAGGGCTTCAGCCACCGGGTGGCTGACCGGATAGGTACCGTTCGGGATCAGGTTGCCACTGGCATCCGCCGTGGTGGTGACGTTCAGCGTGTTGACCTGGCCGGGCGTCGGCGCCCGGAAGCCGGTATTCAGGGTGCCGCGCAGTGCAAAGGCCTCATTGAAGTCGAAGCGCCCGGAGAGCTTCCAGTCAAAGGTGGAACCAAACTGGTCGAAGTCTTCATAACGCGCTGCGGCACCGACAGTCAGGCGATCGGTGATGTCCGCCTCCAGGTCCACGTAGGTGGCCACACTGTCGCTGTCGTAGCTACCGGCTGCCTCAACGGGGAAGCCCTGGAAACCATCGGATCCCACACCGAATTGCGCCGCGGTTGGCCCGGAAACTATCGATGCCTCGTCGCCGGCGCCGATCTCGTAGGTCTCACGGCGCCACTCCATGCCAAATGCCACGTTCAGCGGCGAGGCCAGCACGCCCAACTCGAAGGGTTTCACGAAATCGGCATTAACGCTCGTTTCCTTCTGGGTCAGTGTGCCCGGGTTGAAGGTTGTGGGCGAGAGTGAGCCCAGGCTCGGGTTGATGGAATCCTTCAGCACGTAAGCCACTTCGTTTTCCGCAGTGCGCGCACGCAGATCCCAGGACATACCGGACGCCAGCTCACCGCGGCCGCCGAATACGGCAGACATATCGGTGATGCTCGCGCCGAACTGGGGGTTGTAACCGCCCGGGAACTGGCTGTAGATCGGGTTGCGCAGCACGTAGCCACTGGCGCTGGAAGCATCGGCAACCAGGTAGTTCGAGGGGTCGAGCCCATCGGCAAGGATTGAATCTACCAGCGACTGCGGAGCGGGATCCGGCATAAAGTCGCCATCGCTGTCCACCTGCAGTGTGCCGCGCGCGGTGAATTCATGCTGCGGTTCCAGCACCGGGCCGCGGTAGAAGAAGTCCGAGATAGTCTCGTTGTCGGAATACCCGAAGTTACCATACAGCTCGACACTGTCGGTGATGTCATAGCCGGTATTCACGAACAGCTTGGTGGTCTCCACTTCCGGGTCACCCCAGCGCTGGCCGAGTCCTTCCAGCGGCACCAGTTCCTCGCCCACAACACTGCCCACGTACTCGGCATCCGGACGGGCCGCGCCGCGCCAGGTCTTGTCCGCGGTGGAACGTTCGATGGTAGTATTCACGAAGCCGCGCTCGCCCAGTGCGAAGCCGGCATTGGCGGATACGCTGTTGCGCATGCCGTCGCCCGCAAAATATTCCCCGGTCTGCGCCGATACGTTAAAGCCTTCGGCATCGTCTTTGAGGATCACGTTCACCACACCGGCAATGGCATCAGAGCCATACTGGGCCGAGGCGCCGTCCCGCAGCACTTCCACCCGCTTGATCGCGGCGGAGGGCAGCGCGGAGAAGTCCACCGCCTGGGCGCCCTGGTTTACAGTGCCCAGCGGTGCCACCTGCAGGTTCACCAGCGCCGAGCGATGGCGGCGGGTACCGTTCACCAGTACCAGCGTCTGGTCCGGCGACAGGTTACGCAGCGTTACCGGACGGATAAACGCGGTACCGTCGGCGATCGGGAAACGCTGTGTATTGAATGATGGTGCAATCTTGGTCAGCGACTCGGTCAGGTCAAAGCTCGCCTGGTCCGCCAGGTCCGCGCCGCCGACCACATCCACCGGTGACAGTGTTTCGGTGGGGGCTGTGCCCTCGCGGCGGGTACCGGTGGCAATCACCTCTTCCAGTACCCGGTTGTCCGTGGCAGGAGCCTCGTTTTCCTGCTCCTGGGCAAATGCGCCGGAAACCGGCACCGCCAGGGCAGCGGCAACGGCCAGTGACAAGGGCTTGAATGAATATCTACGCATGATGGGACCGTCCTCTCTCGTTTATAGTTTTTATGCTTATGCCACCGACTCCCACGCCGCCGGATATCCGGCCAGGACGCGCGGTGATTAATATTTAATCAGCCATACGGTGTGGCTGCTCTTTTTCGGCAGGTCAGAGTATGCAAACCGGGCATAGTGGGCAATGCTTCAGAACAATTGACAAAGATCAAGTGGCGCAGAAGAAAAATTTGTTACAGGCGATACTGAATTGCCCGCCAAATGAGGCCACCATTACAAATTGAGGGGAACAAAGCGGAGAGCCATTTCTTACTCATGGCTGGTGCGGAATACTCATCCCCAAACAGACCGGAAAAGCCGTGACCAGTCGCACAGTCAGATCCAGCGTGACGGGATGAAGCGACACTTGTGGCAGTAAAGTCAGGACAAAGAACAATACTCCAGCCTCAGAGCCCGACCATTTCCCTGCGGCGCGGTATTTGGTTTACCCGTCTGGACAGGGAGCGGGTGGCCATCCCGCTCCCCCTGGCTATCCAGTTATCGGGCCGCGGTTTGTGAACCCGCGGATTCTGGGGTATCGAAACGGTCCAGGTTCATCACCTTCACCCAGGCATCCACAAAGTCATCGACGAACCTTTCCTCACCACCTTTAATCGCATAGGCCTCGGCGACCGCCCGCAGCTCCGAGTTGGAGCCGAAGATCAGGTCCACCGTAGTGGCTGTCCATTTCGGCTTGCCCGATTTCCGGTCCACACCCTGGTAGATGCCCTCGCCCTTCGACGACTTCTGCCAGTCGGTCGACATATCCAGCAGGTTCACGAAGAAATCGTTGTTCAGGGTGCCCGGGTTTTCGGTGAACACGCCATGTTTTGCGCCGCCGGTATTTGCTCCGAGCGCCCGCATCCCTCCCACTAGCGCGGTCATCTCTGGCACGGTGAGCGTCAGCTGGTCGGCCCGGTCCACCATTGCCTCGGCGGGGGGCATGGCGCTGTCCTTGCTGTAATAGTTGCGGAAAGCATCTGCCTTGGGCTCGAGCCACGTAAATGACTCCACGTCTGTCATTTCCATGGTGGCATCTGTCCGCCCGAGCTTCACGGGCACTTTCACATTGTGCCCTCCCTTCTTCGCCGCCTGCTCAATGGCGGCAGATCCGCCCAGCACGATTACATCGGCGAGTGAAACCTTCTTTCCACCGGACAGGGACTTGTTGAAGTCCTGCTGAATGCTCTCGAGCTTGTTCAGTACCTTTGCCAGTTCCTGCGGATTATTCACCGGCCATTCTTTCTGCGGCTCAAAGCGGATACGGGCACCGTTGGCCCCGCCCCGCAGGTCGCTGCCGCGGAACGTAGAGGCCGAGGCCCAGGCGGTGCGCACCAGCTCGGGCACTGTCAGTCCGGAGTCGAGGATCCTGGCTTTAAGTTGTTCCGCATCGCCGTCGCTGAGGAGCTTGTGATCCACCGCTGGGACCGGGTCCTGCCAGATCAGGTCCTCTTTCGGAACTTCGGAGCCCAGGTAGCGCGCCCTGGGGCCCATATCCCGGTGGGTCAGCTTGAACCACGCCTTCGCGAACGCCTCATCGAGCTCCTCGGGATTGTTCTTGAACCGCTCGGAAATCTTGCGGTAGGCCGGATCCTTCTTCAGGGCCAGGTCCGTGGTCAACATCACCGGCGCATGGCGTTTCTTGGGATCGAAGGCATCCGGCACCAGGTTTTTCGCATTGGGGTCGGTGGGAATCCACTGGATGGCGCCCGCCGGGCTCCGGACCTGCTTCCACTCGAAGTTGTAGAGGTTCTGCAGGTAATTGTTACTCCACTGGACAGGAGTAACGGTCCAGGCGCCCTCGAGGCCACTGGTAATGGTATCGGGGCCTTTGCCCTTGCCACATTTGTTTTTCCAGCCGAAACCCTGCTGCTCGACAGGGGCAGCCGCAGGCTCCGGGCCGATACAATCCTGCTTGACCGCGCCGTGGTTCTTGCCGAAGGCATGGCCGCCGGCAATCAGCGCGACGGTCTCCTCGTCGTTCATGGCCATGCGGCCGAAAGAGGTGCGTATCCGTTCGGCGGCGGCGAGCGGGTCACCGCTGGAATTCGGCCCCTCCGGGTTCACGTAGATCAGGCCCATCACCGTGGCCGCCAGGGGGTTTTGCAGCTTGCCACCTTTACCAAAACGTTTGTCGTCCTCCAGCATTTTGGTCTCCGGCCCCCAGTAGACCAGGTCCGGCTCCCAGTCGTCCTCGCGGCCGCCGCCGAAGCCGAAAGTCTTGAAGCCCATGGACTCCAGGGCCACATTGCCGGTCAGCACCATCAGGTCGGCCCAGGAAAGCGCATCGCCGTACTTCTGCTTCACCGGCCACAGCAGGCGCCGGGCCTTGTCCAGGTTGGCGTTGTCCGGCCAGCTGTTCAGGGGATCGAAGCGCTGCTGGCCGCCACCGGCACCGCCGCGACCGTCCGCAACGCGATAGGTGCCCGCACTGTGCCAGGCCATGCGGATCATCAGCGGGCCATAGTGCCCGTAATCCGCCGGCCACCAGTCCTGGGAGGTCTTCAGCGCTTTCTCGATATCCGCCTTCACCGCCTTGAGGTCGAGGCTGTTGAAGGCCTTCGCATAATTGAAGTCGTCACCCAGGGGATTGGATTCAGCGCCGTGGTCGCGCAGCGGTGAGAGATCCAGCTGGTCGGGCCACCAGAACTGGTTCGACTTGGGCCTGCCCAGGGGCTCCCTCTCGGGGCCCTCGGGCTTTCCCTTGGCCGAGAGTGGCGGCTCCTCCTCGGCGCCTTGATTTTCATCCTGTGCCAATGCGGGATTGAACAGCAGCATCGACGCAGAAATCGTCAACAGGGCCCAACGCGAAATATTCTTATTGAACATGGAAATGCCCTCCCGGGAACAAGAAATACGGCCTGAACAGTAAGATAAAAGAGATTTGAGGAGGCGGGGGGTTAAGTGGTGGAGAAACGCGACCAGAGGAGAGCTTATGCGCCAAATGCCGTGATTAATTTTACCAATAGGACTGGAAAGCAATAGAAAGCTGGGAAGAGGCCCTTGGCGGCCTGTAAATGTAGACCTGTGAAACTAGAGACCGCTGAACAGGACTTTTTATAACCACTTTAAATTCCATTTGGCGCTGGCCGCCTCTTCTACAAACCTATAGCAGGCCAGATCCAGAGGGCATGCTTATCGGTCTTCTATTCTGAATAAATAGACATAATTATTTTTTGAGAATTACTTTACTCCAACTCACTTATAATTTTTTGTTTGAGAACTTCATATGAACCTACTACCTCTCTACAGCCGGCTTCAACCCTCTCCATTCTTTCCGCACTCGCCTCAAACAGTATTGGCATATCATCTTCGCAGCTTACTGCACTATATTTTTCAACACCATTAACATCAGAAAAGATTTCAAACAAACCCACCAAGTAACCAAGAGTAACCTTCATATTTTCATACCGAGCAGCTTCCCCCGCCCTACAAAAATCGTAATAGTTCTCCGGCATCTGCATCACCAAAATCAGTTGCTTCTGCCCAGGCTCAACAGGGAATGACTTAATATTTAATCCTACACTTATAACTTCCGACTCGGAAATCAAACCTTTATAGCTCTTTTCAACCCTCAACTGATACACATAACTAAAGCACGCATTACCAATTGACGGAGAAAATACTGTTTCAGCGAGAACCTCTCCCTCAACCACATCAAGCGCCAATTCGAGAGCTTTAGTTTCGCTTGTCGAATACACAGCTTCTGAATTAGCGATAGCCAACTCAGAACAAAAGAGTAAAAACGACAATAAATATCTATTCATCTCTTCCCCTTAAAAGGACCACCCCTGGGAAGCACACATATTCGCGGACAAGCATCGACTATAACCATTTAAGTTAGACCAAACATGGGAAACGTTGTTATTGCCAACTTCAAATCCATTTCTGTGGGCCAACTCATGACCAAAAGTTATATAACCTCGCTCTAACGGTGAAAAATAGCCACTTAGCTCCATGCCATCCGGGAGAAATATCCTCCCATTAAAACCCATTACGGAAGTGCGATATAAGGTTATTTTCTCAAAGAACAAAAATTTTGACCTTTGCCCATTAATGTAACTTCTCCTGGCATCAACAGGTTCAGTACTTAACCACTCTTGAAATTCTTTAGCGCTTTTCGTCTCATATCTTGTAGTTGAACCATCAGCATTCCTTTGCTTCCCAACATATTTATCTTCAAATTTTACATTATCTTCACCAGCGGTGATTTTCGAAAAGCGCTCCCTTCTTTCGGATTCGGTGCCTTCCGTCGAAAAGTCTATTTCACCTTCTGCAGAACTTTCGCTAATTTGAGCTGTACTTGCGGCCTCAATAGCTACGGAAAATGCAGCAAAAGCAGCTCCGTTGCCAAATTTACCACCAGTAGCTCTGGATACAGTACCAGCAATCGTGACACGGGCGACAGCCCTGCCCAAATTAGCCCACCCCTGGCCAGACTGCAATTTCAATCCCTTAGCTGACCCAACAGCCGCACCAATACCAGCACTTACGAACCCGTGACCAAACTTGCCCCCCTGGAGAACACTAGTAATACCGCCTACCACTCCCGAGGCCAGCATCCTGGCGGGCACATTCTCCATTCCAGGCAGTGCCTGCCCTATTCCCGCAAAGGCTGCAGCCGATACCCCCTGAATAACCCCGGCTTTGAGGGCCTCACTAAAGCTCGCCCCCTGGGACAGAGCATCCAGGAAGCCGGCTGCTCCCATGATCAAACCTATCGCCCAGACTGCAGTGACGTCCGCAGCGGCAATAAGTGCCATGGCACCCAGGGTGAAAATAAAGTATCCACTAGGATCAGTCGCATTCAGCGGATTATTCCGCACGTAGGAATACCGATTGAACATCTGCGTATCCGACGCAGCCTGCACAAACGGGTCCGCCTGCATAAACCGCCCCAGACGCGCATCGTAAATGCGCCCGTTCATATGCACCAGGCCCACCTGGTCCAGCATCTCGTGGCCGGTGTAACCGCGGGTGGTCAGGCTGGTGTCGAAGCCGGTCAGGTCGGCTTTCACCAGCGCCTCCCAGCTCTGCGCGTTACGGCGCTGGCCCCAGGCGTCGAAGGACATCTCCTGCACCACGGCGCCATTGGAGTCGGTAATCACATCGATGGAGCCCAGGTGATCTTTATGCAGGTAGCGGCTGGTGCGCTGGGTGCTGCCGTCGGACTCGGTCGCCAGGGTGACCACGGCGCCGCCGGGCAGGTAGCGCTTGATCTCACGGAAGCCGTCCGACCGCTCGATCTTCTCCACGTTGCCGATATAGCGGGTCTCGGTGCGGGTGCCGCTGCTGTCGGTGTCGATGCGGAGGTAGCGGCTCCGGTCCGGCCCGTACCTGAACTCGGTGGTATGGCCGCCCTTCTGGATCAGCAGTGGCTTGTCGAAGGTGCTGTACTCCAGGCTGCGGCCGCTGGTGTCGCTGACCATGTTGCCATTGGCATCGTAGTGGTAAGCCACCCCGTCCGAGGTCTCGCAGACTGCATTGGGACCATAGCCCCGGTCGCACCCACTGCCATAGCGGTAGTGGCCGACGTCAGACTTGTAGTCGATATTGCCGAAACCGTCGTACTTCACCGTCTGCGCTGCCCGGCCGCTGACCTGGGCACTGCGCAGGCGGTTGAGCCCGTCGTAGTCGAACTCCTCGTACAGGTCCTTGTTGCCGCTACGCTCGTGGCGGTATTCCAGGTTCCCCAGGTTATCCCACTCGTAGGTAAGGTCCTGGACCTGGGTGACGCCCAGCACCGATGCCGACTGGCGCTCCAGGCGGCCGGTGGCCGGGTCGTACTCCCGTACGGTGGTGACACCGTTGCCCTGCAGGGAGCGGGTTACGTTGCCGCGCTCGTCCATTTCCAGCACGGTGTAGTAGTTCTCGGCGGCGGCCTGGTTGATGTTCTCGGCATCCACCACGGCGCTCAGGTAACCGTACTGGTTGTAGCGGCTCTCGGTGGCGCTGCTCCGCCAGCTGCCGTCACCGGCCGCGTCGAACTGCTGGAACGGGCGACCGTACTCGTCGTAGGTTGTCCGGGTCCAGTGATCATCACCCTCCGCAAGGCTGGTCAACTCACTGTCCGGGCGACCGAAGCGATCGTAGCTCGGCACGCGGGCAAAACCGGACTGGGCGTCGATTACACCCAGCAGCGCGCCGGGGGGCACGTCCTCGTCCCAGCCCGCTTCGTTGTTGTAGGACCAGAGGGTATCGCCCTCGATATTGCCCGCGATGCTGCTGTCAGGAACAAAGTCCTCGCCCCGCTCCTCGCCGACACTGCCATGGTCGGTCCGGCTCACCAGGCGGCCCAGGCGGTCGTAACGGTTGATCACCACCTGCTGTTTGGCGTCTATCTGCCACTCCAGCTCGCCGAAGCCGTTGTAACCGTAGTGCCACTCGCCCTTGTCCGGATCGTTCATGTACTCCTTGCGACCCAGCTTGTCGTAGCGCATCTCGGTCACCGGCACGGTTCCGCTGTCCGCCGCCCGGCGGGTCACGAACCGCAGGTTGCCCTGGGCGTCGTACCGGTACTCGATTGTGCCTTCCAGGTGGTCCCGCACATAGACCAGCTCGCCCTGGGCGTTCCTGGTTTCGGTCTTGGTGTGGCCCTCGGGGTTAGTGGTGACCGTGGTGTAACCCCGGTAGTCGACGTGCACGTCGTGAGGGATACCGCTCTCGAGGCCCTCGTAGCCATTATTGCTAACGGTACCGGGCATATCCGTGCCGATGACCCGGCCGAGGATGTCATAGTCCATGACAGTCCAGAACTCGCCGGCCCCCGGGCTGCCGCCATAGGGTTCCGACTTGCGCGTTACCCGGCCCAGGTTGTCGTACTCGGTATCCGCGTAGACCCACTGACCGTCGAAGCCCCTGGTCGCAGTGCGCGTTTCCCGCGCCAGTACGTCGAAGCAGGTCAGGGACTCGCCGCCCCCGGCCTTGCGGGTAACCTGCTGGTAGGCAGTACCCTCGGGACAGTGGCTGCCCGCCGCGGCCAGCAGGGTGATGGAGTGCGCGCCCGTCTCGCTGTAGTCCAGCACCTTGCGGCCAAAAGCGTCATACCGGTGGAAACTCGACACGCCCGCCATGTCCGTGACATGCACTGGCTGGCCGAGATGATTTCGGTCTTTTACGCGCTGCGCGACCTGGCCGTAGACGTTCTCCTCTCTTTCCAGGTAGCGACCGCGGTTGCCCTTGAAGAAGGAGTAGCTACTGCGGGACTCCTCGCCCGCGGTGGAGCGGGTGATGCCGGCCTTGTTGCCGAAGTCATCGTAGGTATAGGTGGTGGTGAGGGTGAGGACCGCATCCTCCGCATCCGGTTCTATCACTTCTTCCTTCAGCAAGCCCGCCCATTTACCGCTGGTGTAGTAGTCGAACTCACTGGTACGGAGCTCGCTGTCGTAAACACCATCGACGGTACGGCTGTGCTCGACCTCGGTCCGGGTCAGGCGACCCAGCTCGGCGAAGGTGGAGAGTGTGCGCTCACCGCCGCCCAGGGACAGGCTTCTGCCCGGACCGTACTCGTTGGTGGTAGCGGTGACAAAAGTATCGCCATCACCTGAAGTGGTCACAACGATGGACAGCGGGTTGCCGTGGGTGTCGTACTCATTCTCAGTCATCACGGACTTCAGCTGGCTGCCCTGCTCAGCACCGTTATTCACCAGCTCGTAAGAGGTCTCTTCCGTCTTCTCCAGCCAAGGCTGCAGCGGTCCGAGATCGGCACTGCCTTTTTCCCGCGCCCGTTCTGACCAGGCTTCCTGCCAGGCGTTGCCGGCGGCATTCTTCAGCCGCCAGGTATTGCGGGACTCGCTCAGCAGGTGGCCCTGGGCTGACCTGACTTCCGTGCTCTGCGGGTAGCCCTGGAACGGAAAGTCCTGGCGATAGGTGGTGGTGGTCTCCACCCCGGTCTGCTCATCGACGGTGGTAAGCTGCTCGAAGCCGAGCATGCCACGCCCGCCGGCCTGTACCTTGGCCTGGGCGTAGTAATAACTCACCGCGCTCTTCGCCGCGGGATTTGCGGCAGCGGGCGCGCTGCTGTCGACCCGGGTGACCACGTACATCGGCCCCATCAGCTCAAGTGTTGGCGATACCTTGCCCAGACGGTCCTCTCCCTCCCAGGCGTCGTTCAGGTAGCCGTAGTAATCGGCCAGGTCGGCCACCGCGTAGTCACGACACCATTCCGCGAAATCCCCAAGGCCTGGTTCGTACAGGCCGTCGCTGTATTTGGCGGACTTGCAGCGTTCCTCGGTAGTGGCACTCACGTCGCGACGCTTGTAGTGGCCGCTGTTGGTGAGGGAACCGTAACTGATATCCGTTTCCGCCCCCAGGCCGTTGGTGACCTTCTCCACCACGTTTACCGGTACGCGGAAACCACGGGCCAGATACAACTCGGCGATGTCGTCCTCGATGTTGACGTAATCGGTAACGCCGTCGCCGTTCATATCCACAAACAGGTGCGCCGCGTTCTTATCACCGCTGGTCTTGCGGAACGAGCCCGCCGGGCCAAAATCCTGCTCAAGGGTACGCCAGAGCCGAACCTTTAGCCGCGCAGCCTTGTCGTCATGCCAGACCAGGTCCACATTGCCGTCACTGTCGTAGTCGAAATACTGGCGCTCCCTGGGCAGCTCGCCCAGGTTCACTTCCGGCTCGAAGTCGCGACCGTTGTTGAGGCGGTAGTAACCGGTCGCGCCCCGGCGATAGATGATATCCGGCAGTCCGTCACCGTTGATATCCATTGATTCTACGGTATCAACCTCGCCGAGGAAGGCGTAGCTGCCGTACTCACCTACTGCACTGGAGGCCATTACCATCAAGCCGTTGTAATACTTACAGCCCCTGCTACCAGGCTCCTCGCCGGGGGGGCAGTCGGCGGTTACATTCAGGCTGGCCACCGGATCGACGATGCCATCGCCATTGAAGTCCGCGGGTCTGGTCGCGCTATTAATGGTGACAGTAACCCTGTCGAAGGCGCTCCTGGTGAAGCCATCGAATTCCACCAGTTTCCAGTCGATCCCCAGGTTAGCGGTGTGGCTATCACCGAAGCCGTAATAGGTACTGCTCGACGGGGCCGTAGATGGCTCCAATAGCCGGTATTCGTTGCCGGTGAGGTAATCAACCAGGCCATCGCCATTGATGTCGATGAACTTTGCGCGCCGCTCGGTAAGCTCCGGCAGGTAGCGCGGGCTCCCGGACAGGGTCCAGTTGCCATCCGCATCCGGCTGGGCGACCACCACGCCCCAGTGCTTGCGGTCGTTAAGATAAGTGACCAGGTCCGCACGGCCGTCGGCGTTATAGTCGATCATCTGCCATTCGTAGGGCCGCGAGGTGTCGTCGTCTTCGCGGTACACATTGCGTTCCGCCCCGAAGCCGTCGCCCTCAGCCAGCACGTACTTGAACCACTGATAGTCGACCTCGCTGCCACCGTCGCCGTCAGGATCGAAGTCCGGCTCCAGCCAGACCAGGTCCATGCGGCCGTCACCGTTAATGTCCGCGGGGCGGGTACCAACTGCAACGCGGTCCTCCTGAGTGCTCAGTGTTACCGTGTCGGCCGCATAGGAGGCGAAATTGCCGGGTTCCGGCAGGCGCCAATCGAACACGGTCCAGGGTTGGCACAGGTTATCTGCACACTGGCGAATGCGGGCGAGGCGGCTCAGCCGGTCTGCCGGGTAGTCGTCATATTCCAGCTCGTACTTGCGAACCTGTTGCAGGCTGCCAGCGACCGAATTCTGGACAAAGATGTTTGCCAGTCGTTCATTCGTGACCACGGCCTCGCCCGCGCTGAAGCCCTCAATGGGATCCAGTCGCTCTTCGTAATCAAATACGATCTTCGCACCGGGGTTGCTGCCGGCACCGGTGTAGGCATAGGCGATTTCCTCGATGCGGTGGCCTGCGCCAGTGCTGTAGAAAAACTGAAAAGGATTGCCGGCGCTGTCCTCGAAGCGGCTGATGGCCCAGGCCAATGCGCCGGAGTCGGTATCCAGCCGCGCCTGGTGATCCTGGCCGTAGTAGCTGATTGAGCCGTCCTTGCGCTCGACAGTGAAGTAGCCGGGATTCCCCGGTTCACCGCCGTGGGCCGTCACCACGGCAAAGCTGTCGATCTCGGTACGATAGCGGCTGCCCGGCTCACCATATTCGCCGGACACTACCAACAATCGCTGGCCGTCCAGGCAGAAGCGGTCCTCGGCGGTCCAGGTGATCGGCCGGGCCTGGCCGTCCTGGCCGAGCGTCTGGCGGCAACGGGAAATCGCCGACAGGCCGCCAATGCTCCAGCCGTGGCCCAACAAGCCATTGCCGGCCTGGCTGGAATAATTCAGGGAAACCTCGGGCACCACACCGGCGGTGCCGGCCGGCAGACTGAGCGGGATGCTGTAGGTGGCGGCGCCGGCCTCGTTGACCCGGAAGTTGCCGGGCAGGCTGCCTACCTGCGCGGCTACAGCCAGCTTGCCGGGATCGAGGGTGGGCATGGGTGCCGAATCGGGAGCAGTGGTAGTCACACCGTAACGACAAAGGTTCGCGCAGGGATCCAACCCGGCGAGGAAAGCCTCCCGGTTGGACGTACCATCACCATCCGCGTCACCCTCAGCGTCCTCGCTGTCGGTATCACCGAAGAACATGATCTCCCAGTAATCCGGCAGGCTGTCTCCATCGCAGTCGCGGGTGTATTCATCGCCCTCGTCGCAGCTGAATACCGCCCAGCTGTAATCCTGCGTGTAGAAATAATCGAAGCTACGCCGGGTCACCTCGTTAGTGGCCGCAGTGTATTCCATCGACTGCGCGAAGAGCGCCGCCACTGCTGCACGACTGGCACTGCCAGCGAGAGCGTCCAGCAGGCTCGTCCGGGTCCAGGTCTGGCCACCGGAGGTAAATTCAGGGTGGCCAGTGCTCCCGAACGCACGCGCGTAGAGAGCGTCCACAAACGCTGCATTGCCCTGCGTCGACGGGAAATTGGACTTGCCGGTATCCGAGCGCAGGAAGGCTCCTGCTACTTCGTCCACGCTGGCGCCGTTGACCAGTGCGTAGGTCCAGAAGGTGAGAACGTCCCTGCTCAGCTGCAGCGGTGGCTGAAGCAGCAGGCGATAGAGTCGCGCCGCCGCCTGGTACTCCGGTAGCTGGCTTTCAGCCGGTTGCCAGCTCAGCTCTTCCAGCTGCGCCGCCAGCAGGGATTTATCCCGGCTCTCCCACACCAGCTGATCCGGCCCGAGAATGCCACGGCCCAGGGCATAAACCTCGCTGCTGGCAACGGTGGTAAAGTACAGGGTGCCGTTACCAGCAAGCACCGGAGTCTCCGCAATTCCCGCGCCGGCCGGGTAGGTCCACTGAATGGCCCCGTTTTCAGCCTGTACCGCGTAAAGTACACCGTCCATGGACCCCTGGTAGATGATGCGCCGGTCGTCGAGCACGGCGGAGGACACCAGGTCGCCGCCTGTCTCCAGGCGCCACTTTTCCAGCCCCAGTTGAGTAAGGGCATAGAGGTTATCGTCCAGGGAACCTACATAAATATTACCGTTGACCGAGTCGATGGTCGGGGTGGCCTTCACGAGGTCACCGGTTGTATAGGGCCAGCCAGAGACTATGGAGCCGTCTTCGGGATTGAGTGCGAAAACCTTCTGCCCCGAGCCTACATAGATGGTTCCGTCGGCACCCACCGCAGGGCCTGAGGTAATCTGGCTCAGGAGCTCGATCTTTTCATCGCCGTAGGCAGTGATGCCGGCCTTCTCACCATTCAGGTTGTCTACTGAAACCCGCAGGCCTTTTTTCTTTTCGTCAAAGAGGATCGCCTGTGCAGCTTCGTCCAGGGATAACCGCACATAGGTTGCCGCATCTTCCCCGATCGGGGCTTGCCAGATCAGGGATTCGCCCGTCAGCTGCTGCTGCCCGCCGGTTTGAAGGTCGGTCAGGGTGAAAGTCGACCGCGGGTCCAGCCCGCTGCCTCTCAGTTGCAGGCACTGGCCGTCACAGGACGGTTGCGCCTCAAGGAGAGTTGGTGGTTGCACGGTGAGGGTAACTATCTCACCGGCCGGACTGCAGTCGAAGGCATTACAGGCTTTTGCCCGGTAGCTGAAGCTACCGGGTGATTTCTTTTCAAATTCGACTCTTGAAGACAGGTCGCCAGGTGAAACCCTCACCCATTCGGCGGTTGAATCCAATCCGCCGGCCTTTTCTTCCAGCAGGTAGTAATCGGGGCGTGGATAGGTGGTGACCTCCTTCCACTGCAGCGCGTATTGGCCGGTGAGATCGTAATTGGCGAAGTCCGGGGCCACCTGCAGCTCTTTGGGGGCCCGGGGGGCAGAGAGCACCACATCCATCCGGATTTCAGTGCCGAATTCACCGCAACCGGCCGCATTACAGGATGCCACCCGATATCGGTAAGTACCCTGCGCCTGGTTCGGAAGATAGGCAGACAGGGCGCCGTGGGGAGTGGGCACATCCTGGAAATCGGTATCCACGCCCTCCTGCAGCTGCTGGAGCATGTAGCCGTGCGTAGCTCCGGCACGCTCCTTCCAGGAAACGGTGTAATAGCCGGTGGTATTATCGGGGATCGGCGCCAGCTGCCCATCAACTTTGACCCATTCCGGGGCTTCCGGGGGCGCCAGGGCCAGGAAGGTTACGTCATGGTATGTCTCTGCTTCCGCCCCTTCGTTGTCGACAACCAGGGCGCCGACACGATAGGTACCCGCTGAGGGGACCGTCCATTGATACTCGTAAATATCCCTGCCCGATAACTCACCAACTTTGGCGCCGGCCCCGGCCACGGTCCCACCAACGAGGAAATTCACTCCATCAATGCTGCCATCAGGGTCGCTGGCCTCAGCCCGCAGGGTGACCTGCTGCCCTGCAACGATTTCTTGTGGCAGGGCATCCAGGTCGAAAAACACCTCGGGTTGAGAGTTCTCTGAAACAGTGACTGGAATGGTGGCTTTCGTTACCTTACCCGCGCTGTTGGTAGCCCTGACGATAAGCTGCGTCGTCTCCGACTGAACAGAGGGCCAGTTAAGGTAGAAACAGTTATTGCAACTCGTGTCGACCTGGGGCTTTTCATTCCTATTGATAATATAGTCTTCCGAATTGCGGAAGAACTCCAGGGATATAGCTCTCCCTCCCTCATCAACGGCATATGCACGCAGCGTCACGAAATCGCCGACCTTGAGCGTATCGCCGGCTTTTGGATCCAGCCAGGCAACTTTGGGGGCGGGTATCTTCTGGACGTTGACCGTTACCGGATCGCTCGGGGTACCACATTCCAGTGAGTTACAGGCAAAGACACGGTACTGGTAGGATCCATAGCTCCGACCATCCACCGGGAAGTTTGTCGCTTTATCCGCCGCTGACTTCTGTGAATAGCAGTTGCCATGCTCCTTCTTCGTGCCCGTAAGACTATTATCTGCGGAACACCAATCTACCTGGTTACCCTCCCTCTCCTGCACCAGGTAAAATTCTACGTCGCCGGCGGTGACCCTTTCCCAGCCTATATCGTAAGCACCATCCTCTGCATCGATTGGGTCCGGAATCTCAGTTATTTCCGGCTGTCCGGGCTTTTCCAGTGTATTGACCAGGATGCTGATAGTTTCGCTTTCAGTCTGTAAACCTTTACAGCAGTATCCGTTGGAACCATACCAGAGGCTGACCACACTGGCCTTATAGTAATAACGACCATCATCTCTCTCGACAGGAATCTCAAAAATGCTGCTTGAGCTCGCGAGCTCCGTCTCAAGTTCTGTCCAACTTACCCCGTCTTTTGATTCAGAGACATAAAAGTTATATTTGTAGAAGCTACAGCCATCGGGGCAATATTCACTGGCCTTGACCCTGACGGTATAAATTCCATCATTGCTTTCAGAGCCGTCATTAATAGAGATGGACGGCGGGAAACCCTCAAAGGTCGTGGGATTACCCGTATAGCTCGTCTGCGCCGAAGCCATCGCTATAAAGCATGTGCACAACAACCCACACATGATCTTGATGGCGATTAAAAAAGCACTTCCCCGGAATCCCTTGCCCATCTAACTAAAGCCTTCTCGTTTTCTTGCAGGCATACGGCCGAACAGGCGCACGCCCTCTATCTTTAGAAATACTGTTTTTTGTGTGAAATGCTGGTTACCGGCACCTGGTCACCGGAACGCAACCCTGTCGGATCAGTCCACCTTTCTGTGCCAGAGCAGGCGGTCACCAGCCACGTCTTTTCTCGCGTCCAGCGCGAATACCAGGTTGTTTTCGGTGTGAAAAACCAACCTTTCACCCGACAGCGCAGGTTTGGCGGTCAGGGTTACCTGCCCGGGCAGCTCGTAGTGCCACAACTGTTCACCCCCACTGACACTCAATGCATAGACATGGCCCGCGTGAGTCGCGACGAAGACGGTGCTTCCATCCGAATGAAGCAGCGGGCTCGCTGTCACCGCGCCCTGCGTGCTGAATCTCCAGAGGACTTCCTTATCACCTGTCAGGGACAGGACCATGCCATCCTTTCCTTGCAGCCCGCGCCCAGTAACATTGGAGCCGAAAATTATTCTGTTGCCTGTTACCACGGCCTTGCCCATCACGAGGCCAGCGTCCTCAAGCACCCATTCCACTTCTCCACGGGGATTCACCTTGTAGAAGCTCCCATCGAACCCGGCAACATAGGCGTAACCTTCATCAGTCACTGTCAGCGAGGTGGCGATATGCTCCTGCACGGGGATAGTCGGAGCCGTCCACAGCTCCGGAGGAGCCGGGACGTCGAGCGTTACCTCGACGCGACGGGTAGTTTTACCGGCCGGACCTTCAGCGGTCAGTGTGTACCGCGTAGTGATTTGCGGAGATACCTCGAAGGTCGCTTCAGTAGCGAGCGCTGTTACCGGCTCACTCTCATCGTCAGCCGCGAGGGAAACCACACTGGCTCCTTTTACCTGCCAGCGAAGCTCCACCCGCTCCCCGGGAGTGCCGATCACTGCCGGAGAGGCGATAAATGTCTCGATGGAAACCGCCGGGAAACTGTTTTCGTCCCCGGGATCACTGCCAGCGGCTATTTCCTCCGCATCGTTGATGCCATCACCATCTGTATCGCGCTGGTTTGCAGCACAGCCGTTGCCGTCAGCAATCTGGGAGAGGCCCGTTTCAGGGCAGGCGTCGGCGTAATCGGCAATAGTATCGCCATCGGAATCCAGAGCCGTGGTGACCTCTGCTGCACTCGTATTGCCTGCCATATCCTTTACGATCGCTGTCAGGGTGATCGCAGCATCATCGCTAACCGGTGCAGAGAGATTACAGATCGCTTGCCCTCCGCTTATGTCACAGCTTTCGATGGGTCGGCCGTCGAGGCGAACTTCCAGGCTCTCGCCATCCAGAGCGAGGTTATCCGAGAGAACCAGCTTCATGTCTGGCTGCGACTCACGCAACAGGGATCCATTGGCGGGGGCGACAAAGCTTATTTCCGGGGGCGTCTGGTCTAGGCTGACGATTATCTCGGCCGAACCTGTGTTACCGGCCAGGTCTGTTGCACTCCCACCGATCAGCTGGTTCGGGCCATCGCCCGCTACGCGTTGATCTTCCGTACAGCTCTCGATACCACTCAAGGCATCGCTACAGCTGAAGCTGACGGTTACCGGTTCCCGGTGCCAGCCTGCGGAATTTGGCGGTGCCGATAAGGTGGCCTGGACAGAGGGTGGCGTCATATCAATATTCAGGGTCACTTCGCTTTCTGCGAAGTTCCCTGCGATATCTGTGGCGCTGGCAGTTATCGGCTGGGCAGCCCCTTCCTCAGCCAGCTCCACCGTGTCCGGACAAGTCGCGACGCCACTGAGCAAGTCCTCGCACTGGTAGCTGACGGTCGCGGGCCCCTTGTGCCAGCCGGCGCTATTCGCGGATGGGCTCACCGTGGCCTCTATCGCGGGAGCAGTTTTATCCAGGCTGACAGCGACCTGCGTCTCCGCGCTGTTGCCGGCAACATCGATGGCCGCACCCATAACCTGCTGTGCAGCGCCTTCCTCGCTCACCGTCACGGGGTCAGTACAGCTGGCGACGCCACTCAGGTCGTCGGTGCAGGTGAAGGTGACCAGCACATCGCTGTTATGCCAGCCGGCCCCATTGGCATCGGGAGAGATCGCAGCGGCTATCTCCGGCTTTACTTCATCGATACCGATCACTTCTACCCGAAACCCACTGCCCGGCCTGCCAGCAAGGGTGATTTCGAGGGAATTCTGCAGCTGCAGGGAGAGCGGTACTTCAAGAAACTCAGCCTGCTTCCTGAAATCGCGGTTACTGAGCACGGTGGAGCCGTTCACAGCCACAGAGCCGGCTTGGACCGCCGATTCGGCCCCACTGCCGTTATAGATACGAAGGAAGTAATAATCGCCCGCTTTCGGGGCGCTGAAGGGGATGGTTTTGGGAGCCGGTTTGCCGCGGTCCCGCGTGACTGCATGCTCTCCGGAAACCGGGAATTCCCCGGCCGAGACACCCGCCGCAATACCCGTAGAGAGCGCCAGCGCGCCCAATTTGAACAGTGATTCCCCGAAATTCGCGCGCACGCGCGCCAGCAGCCGGCCAAAATCGTGCCCTGGCATACTCCCCCCAAAACAAAACGGTAGTGATTCTTATCTAGGAAAATTTGCTAACCACGGCACAATTTTCGCGCCAGCATGGTACATATTTCCTCTGAAAACACAATGTGAACGCCAAGGGGATTACATTCATGGCGCGAAATTCTTCATGTTTTGTTTGATTGAACTTTTAGACAGGTTGATTCCTGCCAGCCAGGAGAGAGGAAAGCGGAGGAAAGAGATACAGGAAAATCGCCGACGGAAGATCCCAACCAGAAAATTGAAATATTTCGAATATTTTTTGGTGTAATTAGTCGAACGCCGATTGGTGTTCAATTATCCGCGCACACGGTCTCATTTCTTTACCTGGCAGGACGCGACAAGGCCCGAGCAGTAACGGCGGGAGAAAAGTGACGTCGATGCTTTCGCTGTTGCCGGGCCTAGCCGAAGTCCTGCTTCTCCATCCACGGAATGATCCGCTCGAACGCCCGCTCTATCTGCTCGATGGAAGTGGCGTAGCTGAAACGCAGGGCGTTGCGGCAGGACTCGCCGAAGGTATCTCCGGCGATGGTACAGACCCCGGTTTCGCGAAGCAGGCGCAGGGCCACGTTGTTGCCGTTTACTCCCTCGGGCAATGCGGGGAACAGGTAAAAGGCCCCTTCCGGCACATACCCCTCCAGGTAGGGCGTATCCTCCACCAGCTGTACCAGCCGGTCCCGGCGGGCCTTGTAGGTGGCGATGATGTCCTTGATAAAGCTGCGGTCGCCGCGCAGTGCAGCCACGCCGGCCCACTGGCAAGGGGTGTTGGCCACTGTGGTGGTGAACATGTGGTAGCGGCGCAGCTTGCGGATGGCGCCCTGGCTGGCGATCAGCCAGCCGATTCGCATGCCGGCCATGCTGAAGGTCTTGGAGAAGCTGCTGATGATCATCACGTGATCGAGGTCCGAGCAGCAGGACAGTACGCCGGCGTAATCCCGGTCGTAGACCAGGTGATCGTATACCTCGTCGCTGATCACGTAGATACCGCGGTAGGCCGCCTCCTGCACGATTGTCTCCACGGTCTCGCGCGGGTAGACGGTACCGGTGGGGTTACTGGGCGAGTTGAGCACGATCGCGTGGGTGTTGGTGTCGATCGCGTCGATCACCTCCTGCGGGTCCAGCTGGTGGTTGTTCTCCGCTCGCGTGGGGATGTACTTCACCTCGCCGCCGTTCATGCGGATCAACGGTGCATAAAGCATGAAGGAGGGGTCGGGCACAATAAACTCGCGCCCGGGTGCAGACACCGCCGTCAGCGCCAGGTAGATGGCCTCGGTGGCCCCGGTGGTAACGAGGATGTTTTCCGGGGATATCTCCCGCCCGTAACGCTCGCCGTTGTAATCCGCCAGCGCCTCCAGCAGCTCCGGCAGACCCGCATCCATGGTGTAGCCGGTCTGCCCCGCCTCCAGCGCGTCGATGGTAGCCTGGATCACATGGGGCGGCGCCGGCGCGTCCGGCTGGCCGATGGACAGGTGGATCACATCGTCCATGGTGGCCGCGAGGTTGACCATCTTGCGGATACCCGGCACCGGTATGGTGTGCAGCGCCG
Source organism: Microbulbifer yueqingensis (assembly GCF_900100355.1). GTDB lineage: Bacteria > Pseudomonadota > Gammaproteobacteria > Pseudomonadales > Cellvibrionaceae > Microbulbifer > Microbulbifer yueqingensis. Next base: position 235,244 of record NZ_FNFH01000002.1, read on the forward strand.
GGTTCCAGATCGGGTCCTCGGACTCGTAGAAATCGAAATCCAGCCGGCTCACACCTGCACTCCCGCTTCCGCGCCTTCGTAGAACAGCGCCGGGCGCCTGTCGGTGAGCGGCGCGGCCAGCTGGTAGGCCTGGGCGGCGCGCAGCACGGTGGCGTCCTCGAAGCGCCGCCCTACCAGTTGCAGCCCGATGGGCAGCCCATCACTGGCAAAGCCGCAGGGTACCGAAATAGCCGGCTGGCCTGTCATGTTGAAGGGATAGGTATAGGGCGTCCACGACGGCCAGCGGGTACTGGGCCAGTCTTCCGGCACCTCCCGCCCGGCCTTGAAGGCGGTGATCGGCAGGGTGGGCGTCAGCAGCAGGTCATATTTGCGATGGAAATTCACCATGCGTTCGCACAGCACCATGCGATCGTTGGTGGCGCCCAGGTAATCGAGCATTGACAACTGCGCGGCCTTTTCGGATACGGCGACCAGCTGCGGGTCCATCTTCTCCCGCTGGCGCTTGCCCAGGTCGCGCAGGGCGTTGGCGGCACCGCCATAGAAAAGATGGCCGAAGGCAGCGAGCGGATCGTCGAAGCCGGGCGCCACTTCCACCACCTCCGCGCCCAGGGACTGCAGCAGGTGGGCGGCCTCGCGCACACTTTCCTCAATCTCCTGGTCGACATTCACATAGCCGAGAGTCGCGCTGAAGGCGATTTTCAGCCCCTGCAGCAATTCGCCCGGCTCGCCACGGATGGCGCCCAGGTAATCGATATTACGCCGGGGTATCGCGTTGGTATCGCGGTCGTCCCCCTCGCTCAGCACATTCATCATCAAGGCGCAATCGGCCACCGTCCAGGTCATGGGGCCAGCATGGGCCAGGGTGCCGAAGGGACTGGCGGGCCAGTGGGGCACCTCGCCAAAACTCGGCTTGAGCCCCACATGGCCGCAGAAGCCAGCGGGTATGCGGATAGACCCGCCCGCATCGGTGCCGAGTGCCAGCGGCCCCATACCCAGCACCACCGCTGCCGAGCTCCCGCCGCTGGAGCCGCCGGCGGTCTTGTCCGGGTCCCAGGGATTCGACGTCACACCGTCGATGGGATTATCGGTAACACCCTTCCAGCCGAATTCGGGGGTGGTGGTCTTGCCGAGCGGCACGTAGCCATTGCGGTCGAGTGCCGCCACACAGGGGGCCTGCTTGTTGAGCGTCGAGTCCGGGTCTATGGTGCGCGAGCCCTTCAGCGTCGGCCACATGGGCGTCAGGAACACGTCCTTGATGGCCACGGGCACGCCGTCGAGGAGGCCGCGGGTGTCACCGGACTGGTAGCGCTGCTCCGAGGCCCGGGCGAATTCCAGCGTCGTCTCCCGGTCCACCAGGCAATAGGCATTCACTGCCGGATTGCAGCGCTCGATCTGGTCCAGCAGCGCGCTCGTCACCTCGACCGGGGAAAATGACTTGTCCCGGTAACCCTGCAGCAATTCCAAAGCCGTCATGCTGGCGAAATCGTTCATCGGCGCGCCCTCTCGCTTGTATCTTGTTCTTGGATTGCCACCCAATCCTAGTACCAGATGGCGCCAATTCGGGCGTATTCTCGTGGACTCAGGCGCCCCGATTTGTTTCTTGTGTACCAGCTGACGCAGTCGAGCTCACCCCGGCCCTCCTCATGCGAAATTAGACGCCATCAGAGCTTTCGCCGACGCAATCCGCGTAGCGAACCTGGAAACCGGGAATATTGTTTTTTGTGACAAAAATCACAATTGCGGAGTGCACTTCAGGCTGGAGACAGGAAAGATCGGTTACCTTAGGCGCCGCAATCATCGCGAACAGGAAACAATCGTGAACAGGACACTACGGATTATTTCTGCCGGACTGCTGGCACTGGTGCTCGGTGGCTGCGCCACCATGAGCGAGGAGGAGTGCATGGTCGCCGACTGGCACGCCATCGGCTACGAGGACGGCGCCGCGGGCCAGCCCGTCGCCCAGCTGGGAAGACGCCGCCAGGCGTGTGCCGAGTACGGCGTACAGCCGGACAGCGCAGCCTACCGTGCCGGGCGCGACGAGGGACTAGAACTCTACTGCACCGAGATGCGGGGGTTCCGGCTCGGCCGGGCCGGTGGCAGCTATAACGGGGTATGCCCGGCGGACCTGGAAGGACTCTTCCTGCACGCCTACGAGGCCGGGCGCGAACTGTATGTGGCCCGTAGCGCGGTCAATGAGGTTTCCCGATCCATCGACCACAGGATCGACGAGCGCGAGCACATCCTCGACGACATTACCGAGATGAGTGCGCGGCTGATCAGCGACGAGGCCACCCGCGAGGAGCGGATAACCCTGCTGGCGGATATCGCGCGACTGAAAGAGCGGCACACGGAGCTCGGGATCGAGATCGACAGCCTGGAACACGAACTCGCCATGCGTGAGGCCGAGTACCAGGAAGTACAGCTCCGCTCCCCCTACCAGTGAGCCAGTGGGGTAGGGGCCAGTGAGCCAGTGAGGTAGGGGCCACAGCCGGCGGCGGGTGCACCGTCCCGGCTGAAGCGGGGGCGGCTATTTCAGCAGGCCCTCGTCCACCGCGCGCTGCAGTCGCTTTTCCATCTCCTCCCACAGGGCACTGCTGCCGAGCCCGATACGGCTGTTGAGCCCGAACACCCGCTCTCGGGGAATCTGGTGCTCGCGCCACGAATGGCCCCCCCCGTGCAGGTTGTGCAGCAGCGGCGGCACCCGGTCGATGGCGCGGGCAAAGCGGGCCTCCGCGCTCTCGCCCGCCTCGAACTCCTGCCACAACTCGAAATAACCGGCCCGGACATGCTCGGGCAACAGCGCGAGTATCCGCTTTACGCCCTGCGCCTCGTGATCCTTCTGGGCCGCGGTTTCGCTGGCATAGATGATCTTGTCCCCGGCATCGATCTCGCCCAGGTCGTGTATCAGCAGCATGCGGATCACCCGGTCGATATCCACCGGTTCATCGGCGTAGTCTTTCAGCATCAGTGCTGCCAGGCAGACATGCCAGCTGTGCTCGGCAGAGTTCTCATAGCGATCCAGGCCCACCGGGCGGGTGTGCCTGATCACATTTTTCAGTTTTTCGATCTCGACAATAAAGTCGAGCACCTGTGCTATTTCCCGCATCCAGTCCTATACCTGTCCGCCGGCTGATTCGCGCCGCCACTCCCCCGCAACGTTGTACCCATGCCGCTCTCGGTCATGCCTGCGGCTCGGGCATTTCCACCTGCAGTTTCTCCGCCCAGGGCCGGATATCCTCCATGATCGAGGGATACAGCTCGACGCCGTCGTGCAGCTGGGTCGAGCGCTGGGCCCAGGCCCGCTGGCCCGGCACCCGCACCTCGCCGTCACCGTCGCTGCGATTGCTCTCCCACAGCTGGCACAGGGCCCGGGTCTGGCGCAGGAAATTCGCCTCTGTGCCGAAGGCGCGGGGGTCGATGACCTGCAGGAACACTGAATTGGCCTCGCCGTCGTCGGCCGACGACGCATCGGCGCGACCGTAGCCGCCGAGTCCCATTGACAATACTTCCAGCATCGCGCTGAGCGCCGCTCCCTTGTAGCCGTGGTCCGCGCCGCCCACCGGCAGGATACTGCCTCCTTCCTGGAATGCCGCCGGGTCATCGGAGAGCCGCCCTTCGCTGTCCTTCAGGCAGGGCTGGGGCAGCTTCCTGCCCTCGCGGGCGGCCCGGGCCACGTAACCGCCGGCGGTCACCGACATGCTGATATCGAACAGCAGCGGGTACTCGCCGGCCGGCGCGGCGAAGGCCAGCGGGTTGGCGGAAAACAGCGGGTCGCGCCCACCCTGGGGCGATACCGTTCTCTCCGCCGGGGTGGAACAGGTGAGGATGCCCACGCAACCCGCCTCGATTACCGGTGGCAGGTAGGCCGCGAGGCAGGCGATATGCTGGCTGCGGCGGATGGTGGCGGTCACCACTCCGTGCTCCTCCACTCGCCGCAGCGCCTGGCCCACGGCCTGCGAAAGCACCCATGGCCCGGGCAGGAACTCCGCGTCCCAGTTGAAGCAGTTACCCCGGTCGGCCAGTACGCGGGGCTCTCCCTCCGTGCGCGACTCGCCACTCTCGAGCCAGCCCAGGTTGTGAGGTACACGGTTCATGCCGTGCGTGGTGAATCCCAGCAGGTCCGCCTGCAGGAAAATATTGGCCATCACCGCGGCCCGGTCTCCGGCGAGCCCGGCCCGCTGGAACAGCTCTGTGGAAAACTGGTGCAGGTCTGCGGCGGCGTAACGGCTACCCATGGCATCCTCCCTGTTTATTGATTACGGCTACTGAATGTAGTCTCTGCGGCCCGGCTAGTGATCGCTCACCTTGCCCCGCAACGATTTGATTTGCCCGCGCCGGGTCTTCTTCTTCAGGCGGCGCTCCTTCGAGGCCCGGGTGGGCCTGGTAGGCACGCGGTGCTTGCGGCGCCGCGCCGCGTGACCGAGCAGGTCGGCCAGTCGCTCCAGGGCATCCGCGCGGTTTTTCTCCTGGGTGCGGAAGCGCTGGGCCTTGATCACGATCACGCCGTCGCTGGTGATCCGCTGGTCCTGCATACCAAGCAGCCGCAACTTTATCTCCTGCGGTAATGAAGAAGCGGCGATATCAAATCTCAGGTGAATCGCGCTGGCCACCTTGTTGACATTCTGGCCGCCGGCGCCCTGGGAACGCACCGCGTGCATTTCCACCTCGTCGAGGGGAATCGAGATTTTGTTAGAAACTTTTAGCATGTCAGACTTCGTTTTAATACAGCGCCTTCATATCAGAAATTCTTGTCTATGCTGAGACCGTAAGGCGCAAAAGTTCACCTTACCAGTGCCGGCATTCAGGTGGTATCCGCACGATGATGAAAAACAACGCCCGAAAAGCCCATTTCGATCCCCCGGTATTCTACACCTCGACGGCCGTCCTCCTGCTGCTGGTCCTCTATGCAGTGGTCTTCCCGGAGGCCGCCACCAGCCAGTTCAAGGACCTGCAGGCCTGGATTATCACCAACATGAGCTGGTACTACGTACTGGTGGTGGCAGTCATCCTGATCAGCGTCATCGTAATCGGCATCTCCAGGCTGGGCGAGATCAAGCTGGGCCCCGAGCACGTCGAGCCCGATTACGGATTCGGCTCCTGGTTTGCGATGCTGTTCTCCGCCGGCATGGGTATCGGCCTGCTGTTTTTCGGCGTGGCGGAGCCGGTGATGCACTACCTCAACCCGCCTGTCGGCGCCACCGGTACGGTGGAGGCCGCACGCCAGGCCATGGTGCTTACCTTCTTCCACTGGGGCTTCCACGCATGGGCGATCTACGCCATCGTGGCGATGATCCTCGCCTATTTCAGTTACCGCCACCACTTGCCACTGACCCTGCGTTCTGCCCTGTACCCGATAATCGGCGAGCGCGTGCACGGACCTATCGGCCATGCGGTGGACATCTTTGCCATCGTCGGCACCGTGTGCGGTGTGGCCACCACCCTCGGCTACGGGGTACTGCAAATCAACTCCGGCCTCAATCACCTGTTCGGGCTGCCGGTGAGCAGTGGCGTGCAGGTGGTGCTGATCATCGTCACCACCATCCTGGCCACCATCTCTGTCGTTATGGGGCTTGATGCCGGCATCAAGCGCCTGTCGCAACTGAACATGACCCTGGCGGGAATACTGCTGGTGATGGTGCTGCTCCTCGGCAGCACCGTCTACCTGTTGCAGGCGTTCGTACAGAACTTCGGCAGTTACCTGTCGGTGCTGGTCAACAAGACATTCAATCTCTATGCCTACGAACCCACCGACTGGCTCGGTGGCTGGACCATCCTCTACTGGGGCTGGTGGATGTCGTGGTCACCATTCGTGGGACTATTCATTGCGCGCATTTCGCGGGGGCGAACGATTCGCGAATTTGTGGTGGGCGCCATGCTTGTGCCCGCGGCAGTCACCCTCATATGGATGACATTCTTTGGCAATTCCGCCATCCACATGATCCTCGATGAAGGTATCACTCAGCTGGGCGAAGTCGTGGCAAAAGACCAGTCGGTGGCCCTGTTCCAGTTCCTGGAGCAATTCCCCTTCTCCGGGGTCTTCTCCTTCGTCGCCGTAATCATGGTGGTCGTCTTCTTCGTCACCTCCGCCGACTCCGGCGCGCTGGTGGTGAACATGCTCTCCTCCCACGGTCGCGACGATACACCACTGTGGCAGCGTATCTTCTGGTGCTTCCTGATCGGCGCCGTCGCCATCGCCCTGCTGCTGGCGGGGGGCCTGGGCTCGCTGCAGACTGCCGTCATCGCCAGCGCCCTGCCTTTCTCCGTCATCCTGCTGGTCGCCATCTATGGGCTGGTCGCAGCCCTGCGCACCGATACCGTCAAGCGCATTACCCAGTCGGCGCCGGTATCCCCGATCAGTGCTCGCAACCCGGTGAGCTGGCAGCGGCGGCTGAAGAATGCCCTGCAACTGCCCTCGCTGGAGGACGTCAGGGAATATATCCGCGAGGTGGGCAAGCCCGCCTTCCACGAGTTTGTCGACGAGATGCAGAAGAACGGCTATTCGGCGCGGGTCACGGAGTCGGAAAACGAGTCGGTGAAACTGGAGGTCCAACAGGGCGAGGAAATCAGCTTTGTGTACGCGCTGTATCCGAAGGTCACCCTGAAGCCCGATGCCACCGATGCCGACAAGGCCCTGGACGACGCCCACGATGACGGTTCCCCGGACACCTATTTCCGGGCGGAGGTCCACCTGTACGAGGGCGGCCAGGATTACGACGTGATGGGCTGGACCAAAGAGCAGTTGCTCACCGACATGGTGTCCCAGTACGAGCGCCACCTGCAGTTCCTGCATACGCTCCGCTGACAGCGGTAGGGGAAGCATGCACAATGGCGCTTTTGCCGGGAGACCTGTGCATGGCCCGATTCCGCACCCCGCGGCTCACACTGGACGAGTTCACCGAGCGGGATACGGCTCCGGTGCTCGCGGTGTTGAACGATCCCGACTTTATCCGCAATGTTGCTGACCGTGGCGTCCGGAGCGAAGCGCAGGCACGCGATTACCTCCGCGCTACCATCCTGCCCTCTTACGGTCGGCACCGCTTCGGCATGTACCGTGTGCGACTGGCGGACGGGGCCGATATCGGCATGTGCGGCCTGGTGAAACGCGAACAGTTCGAGCACCCTGATATCGGCTTCGCCTTCCTCCCACAATTCCGCAGCCGCGGTTATGCGTTCGAGGCCGCTTCGGCCGTGATGCAATTCGCCCGCGCAGGGCTCGGCCTGAGGGTGATCTACGGACTCGCCAACCCGGACAACCGGGCATCAGTCAGCCTGCTGGAAAAACTTGGCCTGCGCCTCCGGGACCGGGTCCGCATGGCGGGCGACGCCAGCCCGGTTTTGCTGATGGCGTGGGAAACGGGAGAAAGCTGACAGGCCCGCTGCAGGACCACAAAAAAGCGGGCGGATATCAGGGATATCGCGCCCGCCAGGGATGGTGAAGAGAGTCTTTGTTGATACGGGCGGGCCGCAAGCGGCCCACCCTGGCTTACCGGCGATGTCAGTGTGCGCTGGCCTCACCCGCCCCTTTCGGGAAGCGGATGTCTGCAACCATCGCCTGCACATCCCGCGGTGCTTCCGAGGTGAAACGCGCCACCGCGACAGCCACGGCGAAGTTCAGCAGCATACCCAGGGTACCGATGCCCTCAGGCGAAATACCGAACCACCAGTTCTCGGGGGTGTTGGCCGCGGGGTTCACGAACTTGAAGTAGATGATGTAGGCCGCCGTGAAGGTGATACCGGAAACCATGCCCGCGATGGCCCCTTCCTTGTTCATCCGCTTGCTGAAGATACCCAGGATAATGGCGGGGAAGAAGGACGACGCCGCGAGCCCGAATGCGAATGCCACCACCTGCGCCACAAAGCCCGGCGGGTTGATCCCCAGGTAACCGGCAATACCAATAGCCACCGCCGAGGCAATACGTGCGTAGCGCAGCTCCTGCTTGTCACTGATATGTGGCATGAGGTTGCGTTTCAGCAGGTCGTGCGAAATTGAGGTGGAGATCACCAGCAGCAGGCCCGCCGAAGTGGACAATGCCGCGGCGACGCCACCGGCAGCTACCAGTGCGATCACCCAGGCCGGCAGGTCGGCGATTTCCGGGTTGGCGAGCACCATGATATCTCGATCGATATCCATCTCATTGCGCTCGTCGCCGGAGTAGAACATCTTGCCGTCGCCATTCTTGTCCTCCCAGCTGATCAGGCCGGTATTTTCCCAGTTACTGATCCAGCCCGGCGCCTCCTCGTAAGCGGTGCCCTGCGCATCCGGTCCGTTGATCGTGTCGATCATGTTAACCCGGGCGAAGGTGGCGATAGCCGGTGCAGTGGTGTAGAGCAGTGCAATGAACAGCAGTGCCCAGCCGGCTGACTTGCGTGCGTCGCGCACCTTGGGCACGGTGAAGAAGCGCACGATCACGTGCGGCAGGCCCGCGGTACCGACCATCAGCGCGGCGGTGATGAAGAATACATCGATGGTGCTCTTGGTCCCCGATGTGTATTCGGCAAAACCCAGCTCCGTCGACAGCCCGTCCAGTTTGTCCAGCAGGTAAGTGCCGGAACCGTCATTCAGTTCTGCGCCGAAACCGATCTGCGGAATAACGTGGCCGGTCATCATGATGGAGATGAAGATGGCGGGCACCAGGTATGCGCAGATAAGCACGCAATACTGGGCCACCTGGGTGTAGGTGATGCCCTTCATGCCGCCGAGCACCGCATAGAAGAATACGATACCCATGCCGATGATCACGCCCGCGGTGATATCAACCTCCAGGAAACGGGAAAAGACCACCCCGACGCCGCGCATCTGGCCCGCCACATAGGTGAAGCACACGAATACGGCACAGATCACTGCAACGGTGCGGGCAGTATTCGAATAATAGCGATCCCCGATAAAGGCGGGCACGGTAAACTTGCCGAACTTGCGCAGGTAGGGTGCCAGGCAGAGCGCCAGCAATACATAGCCACCGGTCCAGCCCATCAGGTAAACGGCACCGTCATAACCCATGAAGCTGATCAGGCCAGCCATGGAGATAAACGAGGCCGCCGACATCCAGTCGGCCGCTGTGGCCATGCCATTGGCCAGCGGGTTGACGCCGCCACTGGCAACATAGAAATCCCGGGTGGAGCCCGCGCGCGCCCAGATGGCGATGCCGATATAGAGGGCGAAGGTCAGCCCCACGATAATGAATGTGAGAGTTTGAATATCCATGACCCGCTCCTAGTGTGTGTATTCTTCTTCGAGGGATTCACCGAGCTCTTGCGGCTCTTCGTGGTCCTCGTGCACGTTGTACTTGCGATCGAGTTTGTTCATCTTGATCACATACACCACGATCAACGCCAGGAACACATAGATGGAACCCTGCTGGGCAAACCAGAAGCCGAGCTTGAAGCCGCCCAGGCGGATGGCATTCAGTTCGTCGACCAGCAGGATGCCGCAGCCGAAGGAAACCGCGAACCAGATGGCCAGCAGGGTGAACATCAGGCGCAGGTTCTCTTTCCAGTAATCCTCTGCATGTTTTTCGCTTTCGAAACTCATGATTGATCTCCAGGTTTATTGTTATCGCTTTCCGGGCCTAGAAAGTATATTTGACGGAAAACTGCAGGCGCTGCAAGTCACCCTCGTCGTCCAGCAGTGCTCCGCTGCCATTCTCCAGCTGTTTGCTGGCAAAAATGTACTCGCCACCCAGGGTCATCTTCGGCACGGGAGAATAGAGCAGATTCAGCTGGGCGCTGCGGTATTCACTGGCCACAGTATCCGCGGCGTAGTCCGGGTTGTCCGCGCTGCTCATGGACAGCACCAGGTTACTGCGCCAGCGCTCGCTCCAGAAATGCCGCAGGGCCAGGAAACCACCGGACTGGTCGATCAGCTCGATCTCGCCGTTCGCATCGATGATCCCTGCCCGGTAGCTGTTGAGGCCCATATAGCGCCCCAGCGCATTGCCGTAGCTGTACATCACACGGATATCGTCGCTGCCCAGCTGCAGCTTGCCCGCCAGGCTCACCGCATAGCCGCGGCGGGATTGCTGGCCCAGCAGGCTGTCGTAGGCCAGCTCGCGGCTCATGGACGCTACCGAATAACTCAGGGCACCGGCGCTGTTGTTGTAGCGCATCACGATATCCGGCGTGCCATTGTCGTCGTAGGGGTTTTCACTGCCGTTATAGAGCGTGGTGGCCGGATTTTCCGCCGCGAGCTGCACGCTGCCATTGCCGAGCCGCTGGGTGAAGCGCAGTTGCGGCTGGCGTGCGAAGACGGCACCGGCGGGCCCGACAAAGTCCATCCCCTCGGGTAGTGCGCCCACATTGAAAAATGTCGACCAGGTCTGTCCGGCCAGCAGCGAGCGGCTGCCGTCGATATCCCAGTCAACGTAGGCATGGCGCAGGCGCTGGGCCGAGGAATTACTGATGCGTTCATCTCCCTGGCCGCTGGCCATGGCATCGATCTCCAGGTGGGTATTCACCTGGCCGGCGCCGAACCTGGTCTGGGTCTTGACGAACAGCCGGGTCGACTTGGCGTGGGCGTGGTACTTGGCCTCGCCGCTCTCGCCCCCGACAGGGATGGTAGAAGGGACCAGGAAGTCCTCGCCGATGCCCACCGTGGCCGAGTCGCCATCGGAATAATCGCTGACGGCGCTGTCCAGCTTCACGAAACCGCCGATTTTCAGCTGGGTCTCGCCATCGGCAGGTTGTGCCGGCTCGGGATCCCGCACAATTTCCTGCGACTGTTGATTGCGGGCCTCTTTTGCCTGTTCGGCCAGGGTTTCCACCTGGGCCTGCAGTTCCTGGATGCGCAGCTGCAGCTCCTCGTTGCTGGGTGATTCGGCTGCACTGGCCATACCCGCGGCGGAACAGGCGAGGACACCCGCCGAGAGGCGGGCCATCAATTTTTGTGTGGTTCTGGTCATAACCTCTCCCTCATCGGTATTTGACTGCACGTCGTTCGAGCGCAATCAAACCCTGTCCTGGCCGCCAGTGGTATTAACCATTGGTCTAAACCAGGCCCAAACTAGACCAATGTCTAAGTCGGGATCCGGCCCAACATTTATTCAGCCATCACTGTTTCGACCTTTGTCTAATACGCGCAGGTAAGCCGCACTGCCAGAATGCACTGCAATACGTATAACTCCATCGATTGAACCAATCGCAAAATATCGAGGCAGTGCAAGATGACAGAACCAACGCTCTACCCCGTCCCCGGGCCGTATGCCGGGAAAACCCTGCTGGATGAGCAGGGCTACCTCGAAATGTACCGGCGCTCGCTTGAAGACAGCGAGGGCTTCTGGCGTGAACAGGCCCAGCGGCTGGACTGGATCAGGCCATTCACCCAGGTCAAGGATGTCTCCTTCGCCCGCGATGACCTGCATATCCGCTGGTTTGCCGACGGCACCCTCAACGTGGCCGCGAATTGCCTCGACCGCCACCTGGCCGAGCACGGAGACGATACCGCCATCCTGTGGGTGGGGGACGAGCCGGGCACCAGCCGGGAAATCAGCTACCGGGAACTGCACAGTGAGGTGTGCCGCTTTGCCAATGGCCTGAAATCCCTGGGTGTGCAGCGCGGGGACGTGGTGACCATCTACATGCCGATGATTCCCCAGGCGGCGGTAGCCATGCTTGCCTGCGCCCGCATCGGCGCCGTCCACTCCGTGGTGTTCGCCGGCTTCTCCCCGGAGGCTCTGGCGGGACGCATGGACGACGGCCAGTCGCGGGTGGTGATCACCGCGAACGCCGGCCGGCGGGGTGGCCGCTCGGTGGTGCTGAAAGAGAACGTGGATCGCGCCATCGCACTGTGCAAGGAGACCACCGTGGAAACCGCGGTGGTGGTCAATTACACCGACGATGCGGTGAACATGCAGCCCGGCCGCGACGTGGACTATGGGGAACTGCTGGCGGCGCAGGACGAAGACTGCCCGCCGGAGGAGATGGGCGCGGAGGATCCGCTGTTCATCCTCTACACCTCCGGTTCCACCGGCAAGCCCAAGGGGGTGCTCCACAGCGGTGGTGGTTACCTCACCTATACCTCCCTCACTCACGAATACGTATTCGACTACCGCCGCGGCGAGCGTTTCTGGTGTGCCGCCGATATCGGCTGGATTACCGGCCACAGCTATATCATCTACGGCCCGCTGGCGAACGGCGCCACCACCGTCATGTATGAAGGGGTACCCAACTATCCCGATGTGACCCGGGTGGCGCGTATCGTGGATGAGCACCAGATCGACGTGCTCTACATCGCTCCCACGGCTATCCGCGCACTGATGGCCGAGGGTGACAGGCCCACCGAGGGCGCCGACCTCTCCTCCCTGCGCCTGCTGGGCACGGTGGGGGAGCCGATCAACCCGGAGGCCTGGCGCTGGTACCACCGCAATTTTGGTCGCGGCCAGTGTCCGATCGTAGACACCTGGTGGCAGACGGAAACCGGCGGCGCACTGCTGACGCCGTTACCCGGCGCCACGGCGCTGAAGCCCGGCTCCGCCACCCGTCCCTTCTTCGGCATTCGCCCGGCGCTGGTGGACAACGACGGCAATATCCTGGAGGGCGCGGCCGAAGGCAACCTGGTGCTGCTGGACAGCTGGCCCGGACAGATGCGCACGGTGTTCGGCGACCACCAGCGCTTCGCTGACACCTATTTCAGTACCTTTCGCGACATGTACTTCACCGGCGACGGGGCGCGACGGGACGCCGATGGTTACTACTGGATCACCGGGCGGGTGGACGATGTGCTCAATGTCTCCGGCCATCGTATGGGCACCGCAGAGCTGGAAAGCGCGCTGGTGGCACACCCGGCGGTCGCCGAGGCGGCGGTGGTTGGCTTCCCCCATGACATCAAGGGCCAGGGCATCTACGTGTACGTGACCCTGAACAGCGGGGTGGAGCCCAGCGAGGAAATGCACCGCACCCTGCGGGACTGGCTGCGCAGCGAGATCGGCCCGATCGCCACCCCGGATGTGATCCAGTGGGCGCCGGGCCTGCCGAAGACCCGCTCCGGCAAGATCATGCGCCGTATCCTGCGCAAGATCGCCGCCGACGAGTACGACCAGCTGGGGGACATCTCCACCCTCGCGGATCCCTCCGTCGTGGAGCAGCTGATCGACAACCACACGCGGCTGGCTCAACCCGCCTGAGCCCCTCCGCGCACCCGGGAGGGGCGGCGTTGTCGCCCCTCTCCCGCTCGACCCCGTTCTCTCCCGGCCACCAGGCACTACCGCTCCAGCCTGGCGGGTCACGAACGGGGCGCACTACCAGAGCCAAACCGACCATTCCTGTCGTACACTACGCCGTAGATTAGCCAGAATAATGACAAGGGCTCGACAGAAGCCCAAAAGATGATGAGGGCGTTATGGGCATTCAATCCGACTCCCACCCCGTCGGGCGCAAGTTTATTGTCGCCGACGACCACCCCCTGTTTCGCAGTGCCCTGCGGCAGTCCATCGGCCAGGCCTTCCCGGACGCGGTCCTGGAAGAGGCGCACGACATGGAGAGCCTGCAGGAGTGTGTGGCGGCCAACGAGGACTGTGACCTGCTGTTGCTCGACCTGCACATGCCGGGCGCGCACGGCTTCAGCGGCCTGGCGTTCCTCACTGGCCAGTATCCCCAGCTGCCGGTAATGGTGGTTTCCGCCAATGAAAAACCGGAGATCATGTGTCGCGCCATCGACTACGGCGCCTGCGGCTTCCTGCCCAAGTCGGCACCGGCGGAGACCATCGCCGCGGCCCTGCACCGGGTGCTGGCGGGAGAGATCTGGCTGCCGGAAGGTGTTTCCGCCGCCTGCGCGCAGCAGGAATCGGCAGCCGAAGCCGTCGCCGATGCGGTGGCCACGCTTACCCCGCAGCAGTTCCGGGTGGCCAGCATGCTGGGCGAGGGGCTCCTCAACAAGCAGATCGCCTACGAGATGGACGTTACCGAAGCCACGGTGAAGGCCCACCTGACCGCCCTGTTCCGCAAACTGGGGGTCAATTCACGGACCCAGGCGGTGCTGGCACTGAACAGCCTGGATGTGGAGCCCCCGGGCCAGTTCAGTCCACCGCCACGGCAGCCCGCGCCCGCCTGAGCCTCCGCACCAGGTTGCGCAGCGCGGCCGGCTTGACCGGCTTCGGCAGGTAGTGGAGCCCGGCCCGTTGCGCACTATCGCGCACCGGCCCGGAGATGTCTGCGCTGACCAGGATGCCCGGCACCCGCCGCCCCCACTGACCCGCCAGGGCCTCGAAGGCAGCCACCCCGGTCTGCTCTCCGTCGAGGTGGTAATCCACGATAGCCAGCTCCGGCGGAGGCCCATTGCGATATATTGCTTGCGCCTCTACCAGCGAGCGGGCCGTGGCGACACGGCAGCCCCATCCCTCCAGCAGGCTCTGCATGCCCCGCACGATGGCCTCCTCGTTGTCGATGCAGAGCACCCGCAATCCCTCCAGGCCGCCGGGTCCGGTGGTGTCCCCGGCGGGCTGGGCCCGCTTCGGCACGGTGGTAACGGCGCCCAGGGGCACGCGGATGGAGAACATGGAGCCGCGCCCGGGCGCAGAGCGCAGGTCGATGACGTGCCCCAGCAACCCCGCGCTGCGGCTGGCGATCGCCAGCCCCAGGCCGAGCCCCTTGTCCGCGCTGCGGTCGACGGAGGACAGGCGCACGAACTCATCGAAAATCCGTTCCTGCTCCCCGGCGGCGATACCGGGACCGGTATCCCACACCTGGATTTCCACCTCCCCCCGGCGCCGGCGCACCCCCACCAGCACCCGCCCGCGCCGGGTGTAGTGCAGCGCGTTGCTGAGGAAATTCTGCAGGATCCGTCGCAGTAACTGCCGGTCGCTGCAGACCCAGGCAGAGGTGCGGGGATGGCGCAGCTCAAGGCCGCGGGATGCCGCGATCGCCCCAAACTCGGTGGCCAGCGCATCCAGCAGCTCGCTGAGGGGGAAGCCCTCCCGCTGGGGTGTCAGCTTGCCGGAATCCAGGCGGCTGATTTCCCGCAGGGCGCCGATCAGCTGCTCGGCGGAGTCGAGGGCGCTGTCGATGCTGGCGATATCGTGCATGGCCTGGGGCCAGTCGGCCCGCGCCGCCTTCTGCTGGGCCGAGGCGATGAACAGCCGTGCCGCGTTGATAGGTTGCAGCAGGTCGTGGCTGGTGTGGGCGAGGAAGCGGGACTTGGCGGCATGGAGCTCGGCGAGCTCGGCGGTGCGCTGTTCCACCCGCTGCTCCAGGGTGCGCTGGTTCTCCTCGAGGGCATCCACGGCCGCGCGGTAGTCGCTGATGTCGGTAAAGGTGGTGACGAAACCGCCCCCGGGCATGGGTGTGCCGCGCACCTCGACGATGATGCCATTGGGGAGGCGCCGCTCGAAGCGGTGGGCGCTGCCGTGGCGCAGCAGGTCCAGCCGCCGCGCCACCTGGGCCTCAAGGTCGCGCGGGTCACCGCCATAGAGCCCGCGCTCGGCGTTGTGCCGGTAGAGGCGCTCGATCGGGCAGCCGATATAGAGCAGGCGCTGCGGGTACTCGAACAGCTCCATGTATTGCTGGTTCCAGGCCACCAGGCGCAGGTCTGCATCCACCACGCTGATGCCCTGGCTGATGGTCTCCACCGTGGTCTGCAGCAGCTCCTGGCTGAAACGCAGTTTCTGCGAGGCACCGTCCACCAGCCGCGCGATGTCCTCCACCTTGAGCGGACGGTTGCGGCGCAGCAGGTCCACCACCTGGTGGGCGGTGGCGGAACCGATCACCCCTGCCAGTACCGCCTCTGCCTCACGCACGGCGAATCGGGGTGCGTGGTCGTCCGGCAACAACCTTTGGCCGGAGCGCTGCTCGAAGCCATGCCAGAAGCCGTCCAGGCGCTCGCTGCCCACGAATGGCTGCATCAGGCTGCGCAGCTGTCCCATGGGAACGCTGGTGGGGGCCAGCTCCGCACTCTCATCCAGCACTCGCTCGCCGCTGCCCACGAACGCCTCCGCCTGAAGGCGGTCCCGCGCGCCGGGGCGACTGAAACGGGAGACCAGAACGAACAGGCAGATATTGGCCAGCAGGCTCCAGAAGACCCCGTGGCTCAGGCTATCGAAACCGCCCAAGCCGAGAAGTTGCTGGGGCCGCAACCAGCCGATCCCAGCAGGCCCTGTCTCCAGCCACGGCTGGCCGGGAAAAATCACCGGCAGCACCAGGCAGTAGAACCAGAGCGCATAGCCCGCCATGAGCCCCGCCCAGACGCCATTGCGATGGGCGCGGCGCCAGTAGAGACCCGCCACCAGTGCCGGCGCCAGCTGGGCCGCGGCGGCGAATGACAGCAGCCCGATCGGCGCCAGGGTATCGAGGCCGGTAATGACGCGGTGCACTCCCCACGCCATCAGCATCAGCAGCATGATGCTCGCGGTCCTTACCTGGCGCAGGTGGGTACCAAAGGAAACCGCCGACAGGCGGGAGTAACGGCTCAGGTAGAGCCATACCGGTCCCACCAGCTCGTTAGAAATCATGACCGCCAGGGTCACCGCCGCCACCACGACCATGCCGGTGGCGGCCGAGAAGCCGCCCAGGTAAACCAGGGTGGTGAGCACCGTATTGTCCGCCGACATCGGCAGCGTCAGCACCAGGCTGTCAGGCGATAGGCCCTGGTCCAGCAGGGGCTGGCCCGCCATCGCGATGGGCAGTATGAGGACGGCGAACAACAACAGGTAGAGCGGCATCAGCCAGCGTGCCGCCTGCAGGTCCCGCGGCCCCCGGTACTCCACCACCGCCATGTGGAACTGCCGCGGCAGGCATATGATCGCCGCGGTAGCCAGCAGCGTCTGGGTGAGGAAGTTGGCGTCGACCTGCAGCGGGTCCCAGCGGCGCGCCAGCACCTCCCCGGAGGCGAGCGCCTCTCCCAGCAGGGCCCAGCAGGCGAACGCCGCCAGGGCCGCAAAGGCCAGCAGTTTTACCAGTGACTCGAGCGCGATGGCGGCCGCCAGCCCGCGGTTGCGCTCGCGGCCCTCCAGGTGGCGGGTGCCGAACAGCACGGCGAACAGCCCCATCATCAGGGCGGTGGCCAGGGCGGTATCGAGGCTGGGGAAGGCATCTGCGGTGTCGGTGCCACCGACCGTCTCCCAGGCCATGGTCACCGCCCGCAACTGCAGGGCGATATATGGCAGGGTGCCCACGAGCGCCAGCAGCGCCACCAGCGCCGACAGGCCGCGGCTCTTGCCGTAGCGGGAACCGATGAAGTCAGCAATAGAGGTGACTTTCTGGCGCTCGCCCACCATCACCAGGCGCTTCAGAAGCGGCATTCCGAACAGGAAGAGGAGGATGGGACCCAGGTAAATGGGCAGATAGCTCCACGTATCGCTGAGCGACTGCCCCACTCCACCGAAGAAAGTCCAGGAACTGCAATAGACCGCCAGCGCCAGCCCGTAGACCAGCGGCCGCATGCGGGTGCCGTCACCCACGCGCCGGTCCGCCCGCCAGGCCACGGTGAACAGCACTACCACGTAGAGCAGCGCAAAGAACAGCAGGAGGGGCTTGCCAATCATCAGTCAGTCCAGTGGGGGCGCCCGTGCGCAGAATTCATCACACCACCTTTTATAACCGATGCCGGGCGGCCGAGGCTATTAGCGGATGGTCGCACCCGTTTTGACAAGTGCGGCCGCTGGACTAGGCTGCAACATATTCCCCCTAACTTCCCCCAGGACCAGACCAGCGAGGCCGAAATGATCATCGCCACCGATATGCCGGAAGTCGCCAGGTGCGCAGTCAACCAGTGCGCATTCAACTCCGATGACGCCTGTCACGCCAGGGCCATTACCATTGGCGAGGGCTCGGATCCCGACTGCGATACCTTCTTCGACAATTCGCACCATACCCATAGCAGCCGCACCGCCGGGGTTGGCGCCTGCAAGATGACCGACTGCTCCCACAACGAGGACCTGGAGTGCTCGGCGGAAAGTATCCAGGTGGGCAAGAGCGGCGACTCGGTGGAGTGCCTGACGTATAACACCCGTCACTGATCCTCCCCCGGCCCCGCCAGCACGCGCCGCGGTGGAGCGAGGAGGACAGCCCGTTACCTGAGCGGGCAAAAAAAGGGATGCCAACCGGCATCCCTTTACAGCCTGCAGCGACCGGAGACAGAGGCCTCCGGCGCGCCCGCGCTGTGGTCAGTCGCGCTCCTCGGGGGCAAGGCTCAGTATCCGCCCGGCGCGAATTTCGTTCTCTTCAAAAAAACCGAGGTCGAGTTCGCCGGAAACACTGACAAAGTCCCCGGCATCGACCTGCTGGTAGCCCTCGTCATCCAGGGGGTTGTAGCCCATGCCGACGGTATCGACACGCATCTCACGGACCCCCGTATCCAGGGTGAACTCCCGACCGTCGATATCCGTTACCATCCCGGTGAGGCTCATTTCCCGCCCCTCGACCAGCGGAAAGGAGAAGTAGCTGCCCACATAAATACGGGGAATATCCTCCTCGTCCAGGGCGCTCGCAAAGAATGTGCTGTTGAGGCTGTCCACATGGACGCTGCTGGCCTCGATCGTGCGCAGCTCATACAGGTCATCGTCTACCCGGCCGTGGACAATCACCTCCTGGCCCGGCAGCAGCGCGCGCCCCTCCTGGTACCAGTCCCAGTCATCCATCTCGACGACAATGACGCCATCGCCGAAATCGAGCGAAAAACGGTCGTCTTCCGCGGTCACCACCTCGCCGGCGATGCTGATCCAGCTGTCATCCGGCTTTTTGTAGGGGTCGGCCGCCAGCGCGGGCAGCGACAACACAAGCCCGGCAGCACCCGCGGCAATACCACCGAGAGTGGTTCCGATAGCGCGCGTCAGTCTCTGCTTCTCGTGCGGAATCATAAAACCTCCTTCTCCGTGTGTGACTTTCGTCCTCACGTAACCACCTGCGATCGGCACCAACCGATTTAAAGGGCAAGATCGATTCGATTCTGAAATAAAGAGTTTTTATTGATAACCACCGGAAATAGACAGGCTGGCCGGCTGTACCGGCGGCGAATTTGACAAGGTCCGGCGCTGGACTAGGCTCCCTGAACCAGGCTTAGAAGCCGGATACATCACAACGAGGCCCGAGATGATCATCGCCACCGATATGCCGGAAGTCGCGCAGTGCGCCGTTTCCCAGTGCGCCTTCAACACCGATAACAGCTGCCACGCCCGCGCCATCACTATCGGGGACGGGGATAACCCCGACTGTGATACCTATTTCCGGAACTCGAGCCACACCCGCAGCCATCGCTCGGCCGGCGTGGGTGCCTGCAAGGTAGCTGCCTGCGACCACAACGAGGACCTGGAATGCTGCGCCGACAGTATCCAGGTCGGTGAGCAGGGTGGCGAGGTCAAGTGCCTGACCTGCACCTGCCATTGAACAGGGCCCCGCGGGCGCCTGCCGGCAGGGTCAGGCGCTGCGCCCAGTGTCCCCGGGCGCGGGCCTGAAGTTGTCACTCCGGGCCGGGGCCCGGGCACTCTCCTCCCGCTCCCATACCACCTGCCCAGTGCCCGGGTGAGCCTCGATCCAGCCCCGGTAGCGCTCCTCCAGCGCCTTGCGCTTGATCTTCAGGGTCGGCGTGAGCAGGTCGTTGCGCACTGACCACTCCTCTTCCGTGATGTAGATCGAAGCGATGCGCTCGTGGTGTTCCAGCCGTTCGTTCACAGCAGCGAGGGTGCGCTGCAGCTGTGCGTTCACCGCCCCCCGGTCCTGGCCTGCCGCCATCTCCGACAGGGTCGCCAGCAGGACCGGCTGGTCCAGGCCGTGGCCCAGCACACACACCTGCCCAAGCAGTGGCTCGTCCCCGAAATGCCCCTCCAGTTCGGGTGGCTGGATAAACTTGCCCTTGCTGGTCTTGAAGGTATCGGCGAGGCGCCCCGTCACATGCAGCAGGCCCTCCCCGTCGATGTACCCCGCATCGCCGGTGCGATAAAAACCGTCTACCAGCACCTCGGCAGTCTTTTCCGGCTCCAGGTAATAGCCCTTCATCAGGGCGCGGCTCCGGAAGAGAATCTCCCCTTCCGCGGAAACCTTTACTTCACAGCCCCAGAACGGCCTGCCCACGGTGCCCGGTACAGGGGTCTCGCCCATATGGGTGATGCAGCCATAGATAAAGTTCTCGGTCATGCCGTAGCCGTCGGCCACCATCATGCCCATGCGGTGGTACCAGCGCTGCAGGTCGATGGAGATCGGCGAGGCCCCGGTGACGAGCATGCGTGCCTGGTCCAGCCCCAGCCCCCGCTGCACCTTGCGGCGAAACCACCCCGCCAGGCCGGGGATGCCCAGCAGTGTGCGCTGGACGCGCGGCGGGATCCGCGCATCGATGCCCTCCTTGAACTTGGCCCACAGGCGCGGCACCGAGAAAAACATGGTGGGGCGGGTGCGCTGGAGGTCCTCGAGGAAGGTGTCCAGGGACTCGGGGAAGTGCACCGGCGTCCCCGCGTAGAGGCTGTGGAACTCAACCACGATGCGCTCGGCGGCATGGGCCAGCGGCAGGTAGGAGAAGAAGCGGTCGTGCTCGTCATAGCCGAAGCCACGCACCATGTTCGGCACCGCAAAGGAGATCGCGGACCAGGTATGCATCACGCCCTTGGGCTTGCCGGTTGTCCCCGACGTGTACATGATGGTGAAAACATCGTCCTTGTCATAAAGCGGGCACCCGGACATTGGATCGCACCGGGATACCAGCTGCTCCAGGGACTGGTCGCACTCTATTTCGCAGCGCTGGATGGCGACCGAGGGCAGGGTCGCGGCCACTTCCCGCAGGGCATCGTTGTCGTCGCTGGCGCCACAGAACAGCAGCCTGCACTCAGCGTGGCCGAGTACAAAGCGCATGGAGCCGGCGGACTGGCCCGGGTACAGGGGCACACTCACCATGCCCGCCAGCATGATGGCGATATCGACGATGATCCAGTCGGCACAGTTCTTGGCGTGGATGGCGATCCGGTCGCCGCGGGCAAAGCGCTGCCCCAGGAAGGTGGCGATACGCCGGGCCCGGTCCATCACCTCACCCCAGGTGTATTCCCGCCAGCGCCGGTCCTGCATCTGGCGCAGGTATACCCGGTCCGGCTGCTCTCGCTCGCGCTGGTAGAGGATATCCAGGGGCTGCCGGTCCCTGAGACGCTCGTATTTTTCCTCGGGAGTCATCGCGGCACCTCGCACTCGTTATTCTGTTTGTCATGGAACTGCTACGTGGTCGTAGCTATAGTCTCCCCGGAGGCGACCAGCATCAAGTATAGGCACAACTTTTAGCGACTCTGCCGGAATAAGGTGAAGGGGGCTGCGCCGGGTCCCCGGAAGGGGTGGAGGGCGCAAAAAAAAGCCCGGCTATGCCGGGCTTATGGATACAGGTGCTATTACAGATCTAGTTTGGCAGGCTTTTAACCCCCATATTAAACAGGGTGAAGCTGAAAATATCAGCGTACTGCTCGATACTCTTCGAGACCGGCGTGCCCGCCCCATGGCCAGCATTCGTCTCGATGCGTATGAGCGTCGGTGCCGCGCCGGCCTGCTTTGCCTGCAGCTCGGCCGCAAACTTGAAGGAGTGAGCCGGCACCACGCGATCATCATGATCGGCAGTGGTCACCAGCGTCGCCGGGTATTCCACCCCCGCCCTCACGTTGTGTACCGGCGAGTAACCTTTCAGGTACTCGAACATCTCCCTGCTTTCCTCCGCGGTACCATAGTCATAGGCCCAGCCGGCACCCGCGGTGAAGGTGTGGTAACGCAACATATCCATCACCCCCACCGCCGGCAGGGCAACCTGGACGAGGTCAGGGCGCTGGGTCATCACCGCACCTACGAGAAGCCCCCCGTTGGACCCACCGCGGATAGCAAGGTAGTCGGAAGAAGTGTACTTCTTGTCGATCAGGAACTCGGCGGCGGCGATAAAGTCATCGAACACATTCTGCTTCTGTAGCTTCGTGCCGGCCTTGTGCCACTCCTTGCCATACTCGCCACCCCCACGAATGTTCGGCACCGCGTACACACCACCCAGCTTCAGCCAGGCAGCATTGGCGATACTAAAACGTGGTGTCTGGCTACTGTTGAAGCCACCGTAACCGTAGAGGATGGTGGGATTCTTGCCATCGAGTTCGAGCCCCTTCTTATGGGTAATCATCATGGGAACCCGGGTGCCATCCGCGGAGGTATAGAACACCTGGGTTGACTCATAGAGTTCACTGTCAAAATCTGCACCGGACTTGCGGTACACAGTGGATTCACCCTTGTCGGCATCGAATGCAAAGATGGTCGAGGGCGTTTTGTAGTTGGTAAACGAGTAATAGAGGGTGTCGTCCTCGCGCTTACCACTGATGGAAGTGGCGCTACCCGGGCCGGGCAACTCGATTTCCCGCAGGCGCTTGCCGTCATAACTGAACTGGTAGACTTTCGACAGTGCATCCACCATGTACTCTGCAAATATGTAACCCCCGCCGGTCGAAGCCGTCAGGACATTCTCGGTTTCCGGAATAAGGTCAGCCCAATTTTGCGGGGTTGGATCAGATGCATCCACCGTTACTATTTTTTTATTGGGAGCGTCCCGGTTGGTTACCAGGTAAAGCTTGCTGCCTACATTATCGATCACGTAAGTGTCGGATTCGAAATCCTCAAGTACCGGCACCAGCGGGGCCGCCTGCTTTGACAGGTCCCGGATATAGAGATCATTACCAGAGGTGGATTTGGCCCCGGCAATCACCAGGAAGCGGTCATCCTCCGTGACATAGCCCTGGACATAGCGGCGCTTCTGTTCCGGTGTGCCACCGTAGACAAGCCGGTCTTCTGTCTGCGGCTCGCCCAGCTTGTGGTAGTAGAGCTTGTGCTGATCGGTCTTCGCGGAGAGTTCACTGCCTGTCGGCTTGTCATAGCTGGAATAGTAGAACCCCTCATTCCCTTTCCAGGAAATACCGGAGAACTTGACGTCCACGAGGGGCTCCTCGAGGACCTCTTTGCTCTCGGCATCCATGACAATGATCTTGCGCCAGTCGCTGCCCCCCTCGGAGATAGAGTAGGCCGCGATGGAGCCGTCTTTGGAAAAGCTCAGGGTAGCGAGCGATGTGGTACCGTCCTCGCTGAACTGGTTGGGATCAAGGAAAACTTCAGCCTCACCATCGCCCTTGCGGCGCCATACAACGTACTGGTCCTGCAGGCCATCGTTGCGATAGAAATAGGTGTATTCCCCTTCGGTAAAAGGGCGCCCTACTTTCTCGTAATTCCACAGCGACTCCAGCCGCGTTTTCACTTTCTCGCGATAGGGGATGCTTTCCAGGTAGTTGAAGGTAACCGCGTTCTGCGCCTCAACCCAGGCTCCGGTCTCCTCGCTACGATCGTCCTCCAGCCAGCGGTATGGATCTGCCACGTCTGTGCCGAAGTATGTATCGACAGTTTCCCCTTCCCTGGTTTCCGGGTAGGCGATGGTGGCAGCGGAATTGTTCGCGGCGATATCACCGCTTGCTGCTTGAGATTGTTCCGGGGATTCCCCGCTACAGGCTACGAGCAGGCCGACCACAGCCAATGAGGTAAGCTTCTTCATGCGTAAATCTCTTGCGTGTTTTTATTAGATGGACAGGCAGCGCTGCAGCCCAATGGGGGAGCCTTGCCTGACACTGCAATAACACCTAGAAAACAGCTTCGAGCGCCAAATAGCAAGCAGGGCCCTGCTCCACGGTAAATCTGCCGGGTCAAAACCAGTATTTCAGAGCAATCGGCTGCAAGAAGGGATTTGGCCAGGACTTTCGGCGACCACCCACCCTGTGCCCCCGCCCGGGGAATTCCGGGTTGTGAAGGTTCTGGTTCACGAGCTATCGACAAAAAAAGGGCAGGGCCTAAAAGGCACTGCCCTCCTGTCAGGCGTAGGGTGTGGGGGAACTAGCCCACCTTTTCACCATGTGCCTGTTTGTCGGCGTGGTACGAAGAGCGCACCAGGGGGCCGCAGGCGGCGTGCTTGAAGCCGATCTGCTCGGCATAACGGCGGTACTCCTCGAATTCGTCCGGGTGCACGTAGCGCTGTACCGGCAGGTGCTCCTTGCTCGGCTGCAGGTACTGGCCGATTGTGAGCATGTCGATATCGTGCTCACGCATATCGTCCAGTACCCGGAAGATCTCTTCCTTCTCTTCGCCGAGCCCGACCATCAGGCCGGACTTGGTGAGCACGTCGGGGCGGCGCTTTTTGTATTCCTGCAGCAGCTTCAGGGACCACTTGTAGTTGGCGCCCGGGCGCGACTCCCGGTACAGGCGCGGCACCGTCTCCAGGTTGTGGTTGAACACATCCGGTGCCTCGGCTTCGAGAATGTCCAGCGCCACGTCCATCCGGCCGCGGAAATCCGGCGTCAGGATCTCCACCTGCAGTTCCGGTGAAAGTTCCCGTGCGGTACGGATGCAGTCGGCAAAATGCTGGGCGCCGCCATCGCGCAGGTCATCGCGGTCGACCGACGTGATCACCACGTAGCGCAGGCTCATGGCAGCAATGGCCTCAGCGAGGTGCCGGGGCTCCTCCGGGTCGAGCGGGTTCGGCTTGCCATGGCCCACGTCGCAGAAGGGGCAGCGGCGGGTGCAGATTTCGCCCATGATCATGAAGGTGGCGGTACCGCCGCTGAAGCACTCGTGCAGGTTCGGGCAGCTGGCTTCCTCGCAGACGGTGGCCAGCTTCTGGGAACGCAGGATCTTCTTGATACGGTCCACTTCCTTCGAGGCCGGTACCTTGACGCGGATCCAGTCCGGCTTGCGCAGTACCTGGTCGCTGGCGATCACCTTGACCGGGATGCGCTCGACCTTGTCCCCATCGCGTAACTTCTCGCCCTGCTGCAGGCGGCGGGTACGTTTTACCGGTACCAGGTCGGGCTTCTCCGTTTGGGAATTGTCAGCCATTGCTTGTTTCCTGCTCCTCTCTACCCTTTTCAGGGGCGCTGGTTGCGCGTGCGAAAATTTGCTCGTCCACCGGTTGCCAGTCGGCTTCCGGCAGGGAGAGTGCGCGAAGCAGCTCGCGCACGAAGATGTCCGCCACCTGCGCCCAGGCAGGCACCGGCTGGATCACTTCGGCCATCTGCACCATCTGCATGCCGGCGTAGCCGCAGGGATTGATGCGGAGGAACGGCGCCAGGTCCATATCGATATTGATGGCGATGCCATGGAAGCTGCAGCCGCGACGCACCCGCAGGCCAATTGAGGCGATCTTGTTGCCGGCGCGGGGCCCCTCGGTGAGATAAACGCCCGGGGCGTCCGGCCGCGGCGCGGCGTGAACACCGTATTCCGCCAGCACGGCGACGGTGGCGTTTTCCAGGGCGGTGACCAGGTCCCGCACCCCGACTTTTGCCCGGCGCAGGTCCAGCAGCGGGTAGACCACCAGCTGGCCCGGCCCGTGATAGGTCACCTGGCCGCCGCGATCCACCTGCACGACGGGGATATCGCCGGTGTTGAGCAGGTGCTCGGCCTTGCCGGCCTGGCCCTGGGTGAATACTGGCTCGTGCTCCACACACCAGACCTGGTCTGCGCTGCTCTCATCGCGGCTGTCGGTATAGTGCGACATGGCGCGCCAGACGGACTCATAGTCACGGCGGCCCAGGTTACAGACTCGGGTCATTACAGCACCATGTGCACGGCCGGATGGGCCTTGAGTTCTTCAAATAGCGCCTGCAGCTGCGGCTCGCCGGTAGCGAGGATATAGAAGGTCATCGAGGTGAACTTGCCGTTGCGGCTCTCACGCAGGGTGACGCGCTCCTCGTCCAGGCCCGGCGCGTGGCGCCGCATGACCTCGAGTACGAACTCGTGGGCCGCGTCGTCGGAGTCCCGCACCACCTTGACCAGGTAGTCCTCACAGGGGAACTCGATTTTCGGTGGCTGCTGGTTGGGATCTTGACTCATCAGGCTCTCTCCGGACCACGCGATTGCACACAAAATAATCACGGGCATGGTCGGGCGGCGATTATACAGCGCCGGAAAGCCGCTGGACAGGGATCGGGGAGGGTGGCGAGAACCGCGTGGTCAGTGGGCCAGAACAGCGCGGCCCCCGGCCACCCCGCTGACAGGGGTAAGCCGGGGAACGCCGTGATTTTACTGGAAGAAGCTCATCACAAAGCGCTTGAGGGCATCCCACATGCGCTTGAAGAAACCGGCCTGCTCCACTTCCTCGGCGGCCACCGCGCGCACGTCGGCCACGGTCTCCCCGTCCAGGGTCACCACGACCTTACCGACGGGCTCGCCTTTCTTGATAGGGGCCTCGAGCTCCCCATCGATGATCAGGTCGGCCTTGATGCTCTCCTCGCCACCGCGGGGGATGGTGACAAACACGTCGCGCTCGACAGCGATGCCCACCTGGGGCTCCTTGCCGCCCCAGATGCGCTCGCTCTGCAGCACGTCGTCGGCGCTGTAAACCTTGTGGGTCTGGTAGTAGCGGAAACCGTAAGCCAGCAGTTTCTGCGATTCGGCGGCACGCTTGTCGTCACTCTCGGTCCCCAGCACGACGGAGATCAGGCGCATGCCGCGCTTCTGCGCCGAGGCCACCAGGCAGAAGCCGGCTTCCTCGGTGTGGCCGGTCTTGATGCCGTCAATCGCACTGTCGCGCCACAGCAGGCGATTGCGGTTCGGCTGGTTGATCCCGGCGTAGCTGAAGTACTTCTCCGAGTAAATCTTGTAGTGCTCGGGGTGATCCCGGATCAGCGCCCGGGCCAGGGTCGCCAGGTCCCGGGCAGTGGTCATGTGGCCCTCGGCCGGCCAGCCGGTGGCGTTCTTGAAGTTGGTATCGGTCATACCCAGCATCTCTGCCTGCTGGTTCATCACCTCGGCGAACACCTCCTCGCTTCCGGAAACAAATTCCGCCAGCGCAATGCTCGCGTCATTGCCGGACTGGATGATCACGCCCCGCATCAGGTCGATCACCGGTACCTTGTCACCCACCTTGACGAACATTTTGGAGCCGCCCTTCTTCCAGGCTTTCTCTGAAATGGGGACCAGGTCCGTCTCCTTGATGCTGCCCTTCTCGATCTCCTCGGAGACGATATACGCCGTCATCATCTTCGTGAGGCTGGCGGGCGGCACCTGCTTGTCCGCATTGTGCTCCACCAGCACCTGGCCGGTATGGGCGTCTATCAACAGGTAGGCGCTGGCGGCCAGTTGTGGCGGCGCGGGAATCAGCGGCTGTTCAGCGAGGGCTACGCCGGCGGTAAACATAAGTAGCAGGCTGGCGAAAAGGCGTTTTAGCATGGCTGAAAGTCTCATTATTCCTCGTGTCAGGTTGGTATCCATGGGTCCCGGCCCGGCCTCCTGGCCCGGCTGGCTTTGTCGGGCGCCAGATGGCGCCCGCGGCTCAATCGTATACTACCTGGGGCGTGCCCAGGCGATTCTCCTCCACCGATTCGCGCGCCGCGACCAGCGCCCGTTGCTGTGCGATAGGGCCGATGCGGACCCGGTAGAGCGTCTGTTCGCCGCTCTGCACCGGGCTGACCGATACAGGATAGTCGACCACGGATGAAACCTGGCTGCGCATGCGGTCCGCCTGGGACTGGCTGCTGTAGGCCCCCACCTGCAGGTAGGTATTGTCCGGCAGCTTGAAGCTGGCATCCTGGGCCAGCGCTTCGCGCGCCGCGACATCCTTCTCCATCGCCAGCGTCTGGTTGGCGGGCGGCAGGCTATCGGGATCGATGGCCGTCACCTCGACGCGGGCCACCCCCTTGTCGATGTAGCCGAGCTTCTGGGCCGCGGTATAGCTCAGGTCAATAATCCGGCCCGGCACAAACGGCCCCCGGTCGTTGACGCGCACGATCACGCTGCGGCCGTTCTCGAGGTTGGTCACCTTGGCGTAGCTCGGCAACGGCAGTGTCTTGTGCGCCGCAGACATGGCGTACATGTTGTAGACCTCGCCGTTGGCCGTCCGCCGTCCGTGGAACTTGGTGCCATACCAGGAGGCATGTCCCTGCTCCTGGTAACCCTTCACTCCCTGAAGTACACGGTAGCGGACACCGTTCACAGTGTACGGGGATTTGTTGCCGGCAACCCCGATTGGTTCCCGAACGGGGGTCGGTTCAGGCGCGGCGAGCATATCCACCGGCTGGGGCGGGCCGCTGTCCTTGACGGTGTCCGGGGCTGGCTTGCGCGCCGGTTTCTGCGGCGCAGTAGTATTACAGGCGGCGAGCACGAGCGCGGCCGCGGTCACAAGAATTCGCGAACTGTTGAGAAACATGGTCCCCCCGAAACGGTGCCCTACCGCACACACTTCTGCTTATTGATCTGCTGGTCGAAGATAAAAATAGAAACTGTTTTATATGTTTCTTTATAAAACGCGCCTTATATGGCGCGCTCTGCCCGCCCTGCCGCACCAGGCGCGGCAGGGCGGTTGCACCCGGCTATGCGAGTGTAATCAGGAGCGTCCGCCGCGCGCCTTGACGATTTCCTGCGCCAGGTCGTGGGCGGCCATGGCGTACAGGCGGCTGCGATTGTAGCGTGTTATCACGTAAAAGTTTTTGAGCCCGATCCAATATTGCTTGCCGTCTTCCGTCTGCAGGGAGAAAACATTGGCAGCTACGTCATCTTCCACCTGGCTGGTGGCGGGAAACCCCTTCTCGGCCAGCTGCCCGACGGTCCACTTGGGCTCGAGGGAGTCGTTGACGATGGTCATATCGGCATTGGGACGGGGGTTGGCCAGCACGGTCACCGGCTCCAGCGGCAGCCAGCCGTGCTTGGCGAGATAATTGGCGACACTGCCGATGGCGTCCTCTGTATCCCGCCAGATGTCCACCTGGTTGTCATTGTTGAAATCCACAGCGAAGGCGCGGTAACTCGACGGCATGAACTGGCCATAGCCCATGGCACCGGCGTAGGAACCCTTGAGTTCACGGGGATCCATGCCCTGCTCACGTGCCAGCAGCAGGAAGTTTTCCAGCTCCTTGGTAAAGAACTTCGAGCGGCGCGGGTAATTGAAGGCGAGGGTCGCGAGGGCGTCGAGGACGCGGTAGCCACCCATATTGCCGCCGTAACGGGTCTCGATACCGATGATGGCAACGATCGTCTCCGCAGGCACACCGTAGCGCTGCTCGGCCTCTGCCAGCGCCTTGGCATTGCGGTCCCAGAAATCCACCCCACCGCTGATGCTCTTGGGCGTGACGAACAGTTTGCGGTATTCGTACCAGGGCTTGGCTTTTTCCGCCGGGCGCTTGATGGCCTTGAGGATGGAATCTTTGCGCTTGGCGTC
The DNA here is from genome assembly GCF_900100355.1 of Microbulbifer yueqingensis. Classification (GTDB taxonomy): domain Bacteria; phylum Pseudomonadota; class Gammaproteobacteria; order Pseudomonadales; family Cellvibrionaceae; genus Microbulbifer; species Microbulbifer yueqingensis. The sequence goes on from NZ_FNFH01000002.1 coordinate 264,348, forward strand.
GTCCATCAAATCCTGGAGCTCTTCGCGGTCAAAGTCGTGTTCGGCCACCATGTACTCGATAAAGGCCCGGGCGTCGGGATTGTCCCCGTGGCCGGCCTCCTGTGCGCACGCGGCGAGCATCATGCCCATCCCTGCCAGTAATCCTGTGGTCCATTTCAAAACAACCGCTCCTGTTCTCATATAGTGCTTCTCTACTTCCAAGTTCTTATTGATTGAGTCAGCAGGCCGCCGGAGCGCGGCAGCTGACAGCACTAAAACGACACGCGTCGCCGCTCTGTGCCTATGGCCATGAGGATACCGAAGCCCGCCATCAGCGTGATGACAGAGGTGCCGCCATAACTCACCAGCGGCAGGGGCACCCCCACCACCGGCAACAGGCCGGTCACCATCCCGATATTCACAAATACATAGACAAAGAAAGTCAGCGTAATACTCCCCGCCAATAACCGCCCGAACACATGTTGGGCCATAAAACTAATATAGATGCCCCGCGCAATGATCAGGACATAGAGCAACAACAGCAGCAGTGCGCCGCGCATGCCCCACTCTTCAGACAGCACTGCGATAATAAAGTCCGTGTGACTCTCGGGTAAAAAGTCCAGCTGGGACTGGGTGCCCTGCATATAGCCCTTGCCGTAAATGCCGCCGGAGCCGATGGCGGCCTTCGACTGGAAAATATTCCAGCCAGCCCCCAGCCGGTCGGCATCGGGGTCGAACAGGGTGAGGATCCGCTGGCGCTGGTAGTCCCGCAGTCCCCACTGCCAGATTGGCCAGGCCGCCACGGCCAGGGCCAGCAGCGCGCCGCCCATCATGCGCCAGCTCAGGCCGGCCAGGTAAAGCGCAAAGAGCCCGGAGGCGGCGATCAGGATGGAGGTACCCAGGTCGGGCTGCTGCACGATCAGGGCGGCCGGCAGTGCGGCAATCGCCAGTGCGCCGACAATGCTGACGAGCGATGGCGGCAGGGTTCGCTTGTGCAGGAAGGCGGCCACGGACATGGGTACCGCGAGCTTGAGCGCCTCCGATGGCTGGAAGCGGAAACCGCCAATTTCGAGCCAGCGCTGGGCACCTTTGGCGCCCACCCCCACAAACAGTACCGCCACCAGCATGCAGCAGCCGGCTACGTAGAGCCACGGCGACCAGCGCCGGTACATGTCCGGTGGGATTTGCGCCGCAACGAACATGCCGCCAAACGCGATCCCCATGAAAATGGCCTGCCGGCGCACATAGTGCAGCTCACCGCCGGACGCACTGTAGAGAACGCCGAGGCCGACACCACAGAGAAGGACAAGCAGCGTCAGCAGGGGCACATCGATGTGCCAGCGCCGCGAGAGACTGACCGGGCGACTGAGGCTGCTGTGGGAATCCGGAAGCCGGTGCATGAAATCGCGACTAGCCACTGAAGCCTCCCTCCCGTTCTGCGGAGATCATTTGCACGGTTTCCTCCAGTGGGCGCGAGACCCAGTCGGCAAACAGCTCCCGCGCCACTGGCGCGGCCACGCCGCCCCCGCTCTCGCCGTTCTCCACCAGCACCGCCACCGCGATCTGCGGGTCGTCGACCGGCGCGAAGGCAATGAACAGGGCGTGGTCGCGATGGCGCTCCTTCAGCGCCTCCGAGTCATACTGCTCACCCTGGGCGATACCCACCACCTGGGCGGTACCGGATTTGCCCGCCACGCGGAAGTCCAGGCCGGCACCGGCCTTCTTGCCGGTGCCCTTTTCGTCGTAGACCACGGCCTCCATGCCCTCGAACACCAGGTCCCAGTTGTCTTCGCTCGCCTCCACATGGTGCAGGACCTCGGGCGGCTGCTCGATACCGTCGACGGCCATCACCACCTGCGGCTTGTAGTGGGTGCCGCGGTTGGCAATGGTGGCGGTCATCACCGCCAGTTGCAGCGGGGTGGCCAGCACGTAGCCCTGGCCCAGCACGGCGTTGAGGCTGTCGCCCGGGAACCATGGCATGCCCCGGGCACCGCGTTTCCAGGCCCGCGACGGGAACAGTCCCGGACGCTCGATCGGCAGGTCGATACCGGTCCGTGTCCCCAGGCCGAAACGCGTGGCGATTTCGTGCATGCCGTTGATATCCCAGCGATGTGCGGTGTCATAGAAATAGACGTCGCAGCTCTCCGCCATCGCCTGTACGAAGTCGACCGTCTTGCCGTGGCCCCAGCGCTTCCAGTCGCGGTACAGGCGCCGGTCATTGGGCAGGCGGTAGAATCCCGGGTCCTTCACTTCGGTCTCGCGGTCGATCACTCCCGCCGCCAGCGCGCCCAGTCCCATCATCGGCTTGAGGGTGGAGCCCGGTGGGTACTGCCCCTGCAGGGCGCGGTTGAACAGCGGGACATCCAGGGAGTCACTCAGGGCCCGGTAGTCCTTGAAACTGATACCGGTCACAAACATATTGGGATCGAAGGACGGCTTGCTCACGAACGCCAGCACGCCGCCATTCTTCACGTCGATGGCGACCACCGCACCACGGTTTTCTCCCAGGGCGTCAGAAGCCACCTGCTGCAGGCGCGCATCCAGGTGCAGGGTCAACTCGCTGCCCGGCCTGGGGTCGTGGCGCTCCAGTACCCGCAGCACGCGGCCGCGGGCATTGGTCTCAACATTCTCGTAGCCGACTTCACCCAGCAGTACATCCTCGTAGGAGCGCTCCAGGCCTGTTTTACCAATGCTCTGGGTACCGCGGTAACGGCGGACATCCTCTTCGGAGAAGTCGTTCAGCTCGCGCTCACTGATGCGCCCCACGTAACCAACACTGTGGGCAAAGAGCCTGGTCATGGGGTAGTAACGGACCAGCTCTGCCTCCACCGAAACGCCGGGCAGGCGGAATTCGTTGACACTGATGCGGGCGATTTCCTGCTCGGACAGGTGAAAGCGCAGCGGGATCGGCTGGAAGGGACGCCGGCGCTGCAGGCGCTTGCGGAATTTCTGGACGTCACTCTCATCGAGCTGCACCAGCCGCCCGATCAGCTCCAGGGTGGAGTCCAGGTCGGAGATACGCTCCATGACCAGCGACAGGTTATAGCTGGGCCGGTTGTCCGCCAGCATGGTGCCGTTGCGGTCGTAGATCAGCCCCCTGGTTGGCGGCACCGGCCGCATCTGGATGCGGTTCTCATCCGACTGGGTGCGGTAGTCCTCGAAGTTGACCACCTGCAGGTAGTAGAAACGCGCCACCAGCACACCGAGCAGTGCCACCACCCCGGCGCAGGCCACCAGCATGCGATGGCGAAATAGCCGCTGCTCGGTGTAATGGTCTTTAAGATGCAGATCTTCGGCCATGGAAATTTGCTGGCGACTCTCAGGCTAACTGGCGCAAAAATTGTCTATTTTGCATACATTATCACAACTGACCAGTATTTAATGGGCGGCAGTCGCCACCGGGGGCAACCCGCCGGGCTGACGCAGGGGTCACTTGTGGTAGGGGTGGCCGGCCAGCAATGTCCAGGCCCGGTACAGCTGTTCCGCCAACACCACACGTACCAGGGGGTGCGGTAGCGTCAGGGGCGAGAGCGACCAGCGCTGGCGCGCCCGTGCCAGCGCCTCGCCGGCGAGTCCATCCGGCCCCCCGACCAGCAGGCTGACGTTCTCACCCAGCATCTGCCAATCCGCCAGTTGCCGGGACAGCTGCTCGGTGGACCAGGGCTTGCCCTTCACGTCCAGCGCCACCACGTGGTCACGCGGGCCCAGGGCGGACAACATGGCCTCACCCTCCTTGCGCCGGGCCTTTTCCACCAGTGCCGGAGAGCTCTTCTGGCCGCGCTGGCCAAGGGGAATTTCCACCATCTCCAGTGAAATTTCACGTGGCAGGCGCCGGGCATACTCGTTGTAGCCCTCCTGGACCCACTGCGGCATCCTGCCACCGGCGGCGAGGATGCGGATCTTCACCGGTGCCCGTCGCGGGACGCGGGAGTCATCGACCAGAGCTTTTCCAGGTCATAGAAGCTACGGGTCTCAGCCTGCATCACGTGCACCACTACATCGCCGTAATCCACCAGGACCCATTCGCCCTGCTCGATGCCCTCCACCCCGATGGGGCGGATGCCGGCCTTCTTGCCCTCTTCCACCACGTTGTCCGCCAGCGACTTGACCTGCCGGTTGGAGGTACCGGTGCAGATCACCAGCGTATCCATCACGTCGCTCAGCTCCGATACATCCAGGGCCACGATGTCCTTGCCCTTGAGGTCCTCCAGTGCCGCTACGGCAATAGTCTTGATATCTGTCATAACACCTTTTACTGGCCGGATCCTGTGCCGGCCTCCCGATAAAGTTGATGGTCTTCTATGTACTCTAATACCGCCGCCGGCAGCAGGAAGCGCGGCGAGCGCCCACCCGCCACCAGCTGGCGAATATGGGTTGCGGATATCGGCAGCAACGTCTGCTCGCGCACCAGCAGGCGCCCGCCGGCCTCCCGGCGCAGGTCCTCCGGGGTCCCCGCGTGGTCCCCCAGCAATTGTGCCAGTTCGCCCTGGTCCGCACCGCGGCCGCCCTGCGGCAATTGCCAGCCCGGACGCGCTACCACCACCAGGTGAGCCAGCTCCAGCAATCGCTCCCAGCGATGCCACGAGGGCAGGGTGAGAAGCGAATCCAGTCCCATACAGAAGCTGAGCGACACTTCGGTACCAAGTTCAGCGCGCAGTTCCTCCAGGGTGTCCACGGTGTAGGTGGCTCCCCCCCGGCGTAATTCGCGTTTGTCCAGCTGCAGCTCCGGGCAGCCCCGCAGGGCGATTTCCAGCATCTGGCACCGGTGCTCCGCCGACACACCCGGCGTCTCGCGATGCGCCGGTCGGTGGCTGGGCACCAGGCGCATCTCATCGATCGCCAGCGCCTCTTTCAGCTCCAGTGCCATGCGCAGGTGGCCGAAATGCACCGGATCGAAGGTGCCGCCGAACAGCGCAATCGTATGGCGGCGTTGCCTAGCAGCCACGTCGGCGTCCCCACTTGCAGAAAATCCTGGCCATGGATGAACGGTACTTACTGGCGAATCTGGCCGTCGCCCAGCACTATCCACTTCTGCGAGGTGAGGCCCTCGAGCCCCACGGGACCGCGGGCGTGGATTTTATCCGTGCTGATACCGATTTCGGCGCCCAGGCCGTACTCGAAACCGTCGGCAAACCGGGTGGAGGCGTTCACCATTACTGAACTGGCGTCCACCTCTGACAGGAAACGGCGTGTACGGCTGTAGTCCTCACTCACGATGGACTCGGTGTGGCCGGAGCCGTAACGCGCGATATGGTCCATGGCCTCGTCCATGTCGGCCACCACGCGGATCGCGAGGATGGGGGCCAGGTACTCCTCGGCCCAGTCCGACTCCTGCGCCGCATTGCAATCCCCGAGTACTCTCAGGGTCTGCTGGCAGCCGCGCAACTCGACACCCTTCTCACGGTAGGCAGCCGCCAGCCGCGGCAGTATTTCCTCGGCCACGCCACCGGCGACCAGCAGTGTCTCCATGGCGTTACAGACGCCGTAGCGATGGGTCTTGGCATTCAGGGCGATATTGAACGCCTTCTCCAGGTCCGCGCGATCATCGATATACACGTGGCACACGCCGTGCAGGTGCTTGATCACCGGCACCCGCGCGTCGCGGCTGACCCGCTCGATCAGGCTCTGGCCACCGCGGGGCACAATGACATCCACGTATTCCGGCATGCTGATCAGCGCCCCCACTGCGGCGCGGTCGGTGGTATCCACTACCTGCACCGCCGTTTCCGGCAGTTCGGCCTCCCTGAGCCCGGCGGCGATACATGCAGCAATGGCACCGTTGGAGTGCAGGGCCTCACTGCCGCCGCGCAGGATGGTAGCGTTGCCGGACTTGAGACACAGGCTCGCCGCATCGATGGTCACATTGGGCCGCGACTCGTAAATGATACCGACCACGCCCAGTGGCACACGCATCTTGCCCACCTGGATACCGCTGGGCCGGTAGGCCAGCCCGTCGATTTCGCCCACCGGATCGGGCAACTTGGCGACCTGCCTCAGCCCCTCGATCATGGCATCGATGCGGTCATCGTTCAGCTCGAGCCGGTCGAGCAGTGCCGCATCCAGCCCGTTCTGCCGCCCCGCGTCCATATCGCGGCCGTTCGCCTCCTTTACCGACTCCCGCCGCTCGTGCAGCTGGTCGGCAATGGCGTGCAAGGCACGGTTCTTGGTGGCAGTGTCGGCGCGCGCCATCAGGCGCGCAGCGGCGCGTGCGGCACGCCCCATGGCGGCGATCCGATCTCGTGTCGACTGCTGGTCGGCGGCCCCGGTCGGGCTGGCACTATTCACTGTGGCTCTCCGTGCTGTTCTCTGGTACCGGTAAATTGGGTCGCGCAGTATAACGCACCGGCCGCGAGTTTCCGCGCTGCGGGGACGGGGAATGCAGGAATTCGCTGGAATTATTCCCGCGTCCAGCGATCCAGGTTGGAAGCAATGACGGCGAGCCGGGCAAGCGGGTCCTGGGTGGTGAGCAGCTCGATGCGGACCCGGTCCTCCAGCGGCAGCAGCTGGGCCAGCTGCCAGGAGAGGGCGTCCGCGGAGTCAACCGGCGCAAACTTGAGAGACAGCATGGCTGCGTGCTCCTTCAACTCCTGCAACATCGAGAGCAGCCCGTCGCACTCGGGCGGGATCGGCTGCGCCGGTTCATCGGGCAACCACTCCACCTCTCCCATAAGCAGGTCATCCTCGGCACGGCTGGTATCCACCACCCGGAAACGTCGCTCTCCCGCGACATCCACGTGCAACAGCCCCTCGTCTCCCTGGCTCCAGTCGACGATATTCACATGGACACCAACCGGCCAGATCTCGGCCCGCCCCACCTCGGTGCCGGAGCGGATCAGTACCACGCCGAAGCCGCTCTCGCTCTTCAGGGATTCGCTCACCAGGTGCAGGTAACGCTGCTCAAATATACGTAACGGCAGGGTCACGCCGGGGAACAGCGCCACGCGCAGGGGAAACAGGGGAAGCTGCTGCAAAATCCGCTCTCAGTTCGGCCGGGCCTCCCTACAAGATAACATCTCCCGCGGCCCAACCAAGCTTACATGACGAATTCCCCGCCGCGCGCACTAGACTCACTAGAACCTGGATGGTGGAGAATTCCCATGCGTTGGCGGCAGGGCCGCAGGAGCAGCAATATCGAGGACCGCCGCGGGCAGTCCGGCCCCGGGGGCCTTGGCAGCCTGGTGGCCCTGGCCCCGCTGTTGCTGCGCAGCAAGACCGCCTGGGTCGCCCTGGCGCTATTGCTCCTGTTTTACTTTTTCGCGGACAACCAGCAGTTTCTCGGCGGGCAGGCGGGCAGTGACGGGGCGGGCACGGCCAATGCCGAGGTGGTGGAATTCATTGCGGTGATCCTGGCGGATACCGAAGACACCTGGGATAAGCTTTTCCAGACCGCAGATGCCCGCTACGTGCGCCCCAAGCTGGTGCTGTACGACGACATTATCCGCTCCGCCTGCGGCACCAACTCCTCAGCGGTCGGCCCCTTTTACTGCCCCGCAGACGGCAAGGTGTACCTCGACCTGGACTTCCTCGGCGAACTGCGCAAGCTGGGGGCTCCCGGGGACTTCGCCTTCGCCTATGTGATCGCCCACGAGGTGGGCCACCATGTGCAGAACCTGATCGGCACCTCCCGCAAAGTGCAGGAGGCGCGCGCGCAGGTCGACCGCGCCACCGCCAACCGCCTGTCCGTGATGCTGGAGCTGCAGGCGGACTGCTTTGCCGGCATCTGGGCGTTTTACGCCCATCGCGACCGCCGGATGCTCGAACCCGGCGATCTCGAGGAGGGCCTGGCGGCAGCCGCCGCCGTGGGGGACGACATGGTCCAGGGCCGCGCCGGTCGCGAAGTGAGCCCCGACGCATTCACCCACGGCAGCGCGGGCCAGCGCATGCACTGGTTCAAGCGCGGCTTCACCACTGGCGACGTCGCCAGGTGCAATACTTTCGCCGAATTGGCTGGCCAGTGAGCGCGCATGCCGCATAATGGCCGGTGCCTGCTGCTAAGCTCTAGCGGCACGCACAAACAACCTGGACTTTCAGAACGAACGGAGACACACCATGCCGAAAGCGACAGCCCGCCACATTCTCGTGGAGACTGAAGACAAGGCCGAGGAGCTGAAAAAGAAAATCGAGGAAGGTGCTGATTTTGGCGTCATCGCCCAGGAACACTCTAAGTGCCCGTCCGGACGCAACGGCGGCGACCTGGGAGAATTCAGCAAGGGCCAGATGGTGCCCGAGTTCGACGAAGCGGTATTTACCGGTGAACTGAACAAGGTACTGGGGCCAATCAAGACCCAGTTCGGCTACCACCTGGTGGAAGTGACCGGCCGCAGCGACTGACCGCCAGCGGCAGAGCCTTCAGCTGGCAAAAGAGCCTTCAGCTGGCAAAAAAGCCTTCAGCGCGAGAGAGCCCTCAGCCAGCAAGAGCCCTCAGCCAGCAAAAAAACCTCCCGCAGCCCCGGGGCGCACGGACAAGCGCGCCCCGGCTACTCCCCACGGGTCGTACCGGCAGCAGCCAGGCCCGGACCCGACACCTCTCCCTGGCGATCACTCCGCCGCGATGCGGGTACCATCGTCGCGTTCAGTCGCCACTTCCCGCTTTCCCCGCGCCTCCGGCTCCGTCAGCGGACGGATCAGCAGCAGCAACAGGGGCAGGAGAGTCAGCGAGCCGAGCAGCGCCGCGGACATGGCCAGCGCGGTCAGCAGTCCGAAATAGATCGACGGCACGAACTTGGACAGCGCCAGGATCGAGAAGCCGGCGATGATGGTGATCGCGGTATAGAACATGGCGCGGCCAATGGTGGCGTGGCTGCGGTGCATGGTGGCCACGTAGTCCCCGTCTTTCGCAAACTCCGCGCGGAAGCGGTACAGGTAGTGGATGGCGTGGTCCACGCCGATACCCACCGTAATTGCGGCGATGGTGATTGTCATCATGTCCAGGGGGATCCCCGCCAGCCCCATGCCTCCCAACACCACGGTGGCCGCCAGCATATTGGGAATCAGGGCGATGACCGCCAGCCACAGCGAGCGGAACAGCACCAGGAACATCAGCAGGATGCCCACGAAAACCGCACCCAGGGTCAGGATCTGCGACTTGAACAGGCTCTGCAGCATGTTGTTGTAGAGCACCAGCAACCCGGTCTGGCGGATGTTCTCGGGGGCTATGCCAAGGTCGTTGTGGGCGTAATCGTAGATGCGCTGGATCAGCTCGTCGCGGCGCAGGTCCGGGTCGGTCTCCATCACCCGCAGGGTGATGCGGGCCTGGTTGTGCTCCAGCGACAGGTACGGCTCGACCAGCACATCGCTGATCTCCTCCGGCAGACCGGTGCGGGCCACCGCCAGCTCGAAATCGTTCAGGGGACCGTTGTTCAGGTCGCGCGCCACCTTGTACAGGGTGGCCAGCGACTGCACCTTGCCGATTTCCGGCTGTTCTTCCAGGTAGTCGTGCAGCTTCTCGATCTTGTTCAGGCCGGCCACGGTGAACCAGTAGCTGTCCTGTACGCCCTGCCCTTCGGCGGCAAACGGGTCGTCGCTGGCGAAGGGGTCCTCCTCCGCCCCGAAGGGGTCTTCCACTTCGGCGTATTCGTCCCCGCCGCCGACGGCAAACGGGTCCTCTTCTCCCTCGAAGGCGGGCTCTTCCTGCTCCGGCTTGTCGAGGATGATATCCAGCGTCACGGTGCCCCCCAGGCGGCGATCGATCACCAGCATGCCCTGGTAGATCTCCGTGGACTCGTCAAAGTAATCGATGAAGCGGTTCTCCACCCGCAGCTGGGTGACCCCCGCCACACTGACGAGGCCGGCGACCAGCGCCACGCCCAGCACCACCGCCCGGCGACGCTCGGCAAAGCGGGAGAACAGCAGCGTGAACGCGTGGGAGTTGTCCTCGCTCACGCCGTCGACGCGCTTGGGCAGCACCACCAGCAGGGCGGGGATTATCAGGAATGACAGCACCAGCGCCAGTGAGACGCCGATCACCATCATCCAGCCGAAGTCGATCACCGGCCGGATACCGCTGACCACCAGTGATGCGAAGGCCACGATGGTGGTGAGCGCCGTATACAGGCACGGCTTGGCCATGAAACGCACCGCCGCCAGCGCCAGTTCCCTGCGGCTCCAGTCCGGGTTCTGCGCCACCAGCTCGCGGTAGCGCACCGACAGGTGGATGGTGATGGCCAGGGTAATGATCAGCAGCAGGGCCACAAAGTTGGCGGAGATCACTGTAAGGCGCCAGTCCAGCCAGCTGAGCAGGCCCAGCATCATCACCGCCGTGAGCACGCAGGTGGCCAGCGGCAACAACACCCAGCGCACCTGGCGGAAGATGATCAGCAGGGTGACGACGATGAACAGGAGTATGCCCACGCCGAACACCACCAGGTCGCTCTTGATAAACGAAATCATGTCGGCGGTGATCATGGAGACACCGCCGAGGAACAGCTCCGCATCGGCCTGGTAACCGTCGAGGATACCGCGCACCTCCTCGACCCGCGCGCGGGACTCCAGGTCCTGTTCGGTGCGGTGGCGCAGGTAGGTAGCACTGACCTCCTCCAGGCGCGCTGCCTCGGCCTCGCTCAGGCCTTCCTCATTGCGCTTGCGCCGCAGGGCGTCGCGCTCGCGCACCAGCTCGATGCCGCGCTGGTCCAGCTCCAGGTTCACCAGCAGCGCTGTGGTCTGGCCGTCGGGACTCAGGATAAGGTCGCGGTAGATGGGGCTCGACAGGAACTCCTGGCGCGCCAGGTCCTTGTCGGTACCCGGTGAGGACAGGCTGCGGATACCGTCGGAAATCTCGGAAATAGCCGGCTTCGGGCTGTACAGCAGGGGTACGTCGAGGATGGTCTGCACACTCTCGACCCCGTCCACCTGCGCCAGTTCGTCGCGCAGGTTGCGCAGGGTGGCCAGCGACTCGTCCTGGAACAGGTCGCCGTGCCTGTAGCGGTAGGTGACCACCAGGAAATCCCCGGTGGCGTAGCGCTCGGCGATCTTGCGATAGTAATCCAGCGCATCGTCGGTCTCCAGGGTCAGGGAGTCCGCCGAGGCGTCGATCTTGAAGCGCGGCAGGCCCGCAGCTGCCGCGAGGGTAAGCAGTACCACCAGCGCCAGCACCATCTTGGGGCGCTCGGTTACCAGTTTCTCGTAAAAGGTCTTGAAAGCAGACAGCATAAATATTCGCTATTTCGTCCAGTATGCGGGCACTCGCCCGTCTTGGCCTGCAGGCAGGCGAAAACCGCCGGTCATTCCCCCCGGGGCCGGCGGCAGGCTCGGGCCGGGATCGCTAGCGATCCACATGCCCCAGGTCCCGGTCCGGGAATAACAGATCCCGAACCCGGCGCTTGAGTTCCTTCGGGGAGGGAAATCCCCCGTCGCGGACCCGCTCCCAGATCAGCTCCCCGTCCACGGAAATCTCGAACACACCGCCGCTGCCCGGTTGCAACGCCACCTGCTGCAGGTCGTCGGCGAAGGTGTAGAGCAGCTCCTGGGCCATCCAGGTGGCGCGCAGCATCCAGTTGCACTGCACGCAGTAGTGAATGGTTACCGTGGCCTTCACTGCTGCCGCACCGGAGCTGCGGCCTCGCCCCAGCGCGGCAGCAGCGCCTGGGCGACGCCCAGCTGGTCGAGCAGCCTCGCCACCACGAAATCCACCAGGTCCTCCACCGACTGGGGGCGCTGGTAAAAGCCGGGGCTCGCCGGCAGCACCGTGGCGCCCATGCGGGTGAGCTTGAGCATATTCTCCAGGTGGATCTCCGAGTACGGCGCCTCGCGCGGCACCAGCACCAGCTGGCGGCGCTCCTTGAGGGCCACGTCTGCGGCCCGCTCGATCAGGTTGTTCGAGGCACCACAGGCAATCGCCGACAGGGTGCCGCCGCTGGCCGGGCAGATCACCATGCTGGCCGGCGCCCCGGTGCCCGACGCCACCGGCGAGAACCAGTCGCGCTTGCCGAACAGCCGCAGCTGGCCCTCCCGCGCCCCGTAACGGGCCGCCAGGAAGGCCTCCACCTCAGCATCACCGCCTTCCGGCAGGCAGCAGTCGGTCTCGGTGTCGATGACCACCCGCGCCGCGTCGGACAGCAATAACCAGACGCGGCAATCCGCGGCCAGCAGGCACTGCAGCAGGCGCAGGCCGTACTGGGCGCCCGAGGCGCCGGTCATGGCGAGGGTGACGGTCTTGCTGAACAGTTCCTGGCACAAAACAGGTTCCCTTAAGAAGAGGCGGGCCCGGCATCGCCGTGCTTGTGTTCCAGGGCCGCCAGCAGCCGCTGGTGGATACCGCCGAAGCCGCCGTTGCTCATGATCACGATGTGACTGCCCGGTTCGGCCAGGTTAACGGCGGATTCTACCCCAGCCTCGATGTTGTCGAAAATCTTTGCCGGCACGGGCGAGTGGTGAACCACATTGCCCAGGGACCAGTCCATACCCTCCGGTTCGTACCAGAGCACCAGGTCGGCGCCGGCACAGGCCTTGGCCAGCCGCCCCTGGTGGATCCCCATACGCATGGTATTGGAGCGCGGTTCAATCAGCGCGATGATCTTGTCGCTGCCCACTTTCGCCCGCAGGCCGTTGAGGGTGGTCTCGATGGCACTGGGATGGTGGGCGAAATCGTCGTAGACATTGACCTCCGCGACCCGGCCGATGCACTCCATGCGCCGCTTTACGCCCTCGAACTTCTGCAGGGCCTCGGCCGCTACGGCCGGATCCACGCCCACGTGGCGCGCCGCCGCCATGGCCGCCAGCCCGTTGCGCACGTTGTGCAACCCGGTATAGGGCCACTCCACCCGGGCCACCCCGGCACCGCGGAACTGCACCGCGAAGCTGGTGCCGTCGGCTGCGACATCCACTGCGCTCCAGTCGCCCAGGCGCACGCCGTCCTCGCCCTCACAGGTGAAGCGCTGCACCTCGGTCCAGCAGCCCCGCTCCAGCACCTGCTCCACCGCCTCGTCCGGTGCCGAGACGATCAGGCCGTTGCCGGGCACGGTACGCACCAGATGGTGGAACTGGCGCTGGATGGCCGCCAGGTCGTCGAAGATGTCCGCGTGGTCAAACTCCAGGTTGTTGATCACCAGGGTGCGCGGGCGGTAATGGACAAACTTGGAGCGCTTGTCGAAGAACGCGGTGTCGTACTCGTCCGCCTCCACCACGAAAAAGGAGCTCTCGCCGAGGCGCGCCGACACATCGAAGTTGCGCGGCACCCCGCCGATCAGGAAACCCGGCTTCATGCCCGCGTGCTCCAGCACCCACGCCAGCATGCTGGCCGTGGTGGTCTTGCCGTGGGTACCTGACACTGCCAGTACCCAGCGCCCGCCCAGGAAGTGGTCACACAGCCACTGGGCGCCGGAGGTATAGGGCAGCCCGCGGTCGAGCACCGCCTCCACCGCCGGGTTTCCCCGCGACAGGGCGTTACCGATGATTACCAGGTCCGGCGCCGGCTCCAGCTGGGCCGGGTCGTAGCCCTCGGTAAGGTGGATACCAGCCTGCTCGAGCTGGGTGCTCATGGGCGGGTAGACGTTGGCGTCGCTGCCGGTGACCTTGTGTCCCTCTGCCACCGCCAGCTGGGCCAGGCTGCCCATGAAGGTGCCGCAGATGCCTAATATATGAATATGCATACTGTAAAAGATGACTCGTGCTGGTCGCGAAAGCGGGCAAGCTTACCACGCTGCCCGGCGCCCGTGATTGTCAAATCCCCCGGATTCCTGTGCAAATGCAACCCCGTTCCAGTAGAATCCGCCCCGCAATTTGCCCGTCTCAGCCCGTTTGTAGGATGACCATGCCCAAGAAGAACGCTTTTTATGCCCAATCTGGCGGTGTTACCGCCGTGATCAATGCCTCGGCCTGCGGGGTCATCGAGGCCGCCCGCGAGCGCCACGACCAGATCGGCAAGGTTTACGCGGGCCTTAATGGTATTTTAGGCGCCCTGCGGGAAGAGCTGATCGACGTGAGCCAGGAGAGCGTGGACACCATCGCCGCCCTGCGCCATACCCCGTCCGGCGCCTTCGGTTCCTGCCGCTACAAGCTCAAGAGCCTCGAGGACAACCGCGCCGAGTACGAGCGCCTGATCGAGGTCTTCAAGGCCCACGATATCGGCTACTTCTTCTACAACGGCGGCGGCGACTCCGCGGACACCTGCCTGAAGATCTCGCAGCTGTCCGAGACCATGGGCTATCCCATCCAGGCCATCCATATCCCCAAGACCGTAGACAACGACCTGCCCCACACCGACAACTGCCCGGGCTTCGGCTCGGTGGCCAAGTATGTGGCGGTCTCCACCAAGGAGGCGGCCCTGGACGTCGCCTCCATGTGTGACACCTCTACCAAGGTATTTATCCTCGAGGTGATGGGCCGCCACGCCGGCTGGATCGCCGCCGCCGGCGCCCTGGCCCAGGAACACGAGGGCGACGCCCCGCATATCATCCTGCTGCCGGAAGTGGCTTTCGACCGGGAGAAGTTCCTGGCCAAGGTGCAGAAGACCGTGGACGAGAAAGGCTTCTGCGTGGTGGTGGCCTCCGAGGGTGCCCAGTACGCCGACGGCACTTTCCTCGCCGACGCAGGCACCACCGACGCCTTCGGTCACAAGCAGCTGGGCGGCGTGGCGCCGACCCTGGCCAACATGATCAAGGACGAGCTGGGCCTGAAATACCACTGGGCGCTGGCCGACTACCTGCAGCGCTCTGCACGCCACATCGCCTCGGCCACCGACGTAGCCCAGGCCTACGCCGTGGGCCACGCCGCGGTGGAGATGGCACTGAACGGCAAGAACGCCATAATGCCCTGCATCGTCCGCGACAGCGGCCCCGAGTACGGCTGGTCCGTGGGCGAGGCGCCGCTGTCAGAGGTGGCCAACGTCGAGAAGATGATGCCCAGGGAGTACATCAGCGAGGACGGCTTCGGCATTACCCAGGCGGGCCGCGATTACCTGCTGCCGCTGATCCAGGGCGAGGACTACCCGCCCTACAAGGACGGCGTACCCCAGTATGCGCGCCTGAAGAAGCAGCTGGTAGAGAAGAAGCTGCAAGAGGGCTTCGATGCCTGACGGCGGGACTCCGGCCCCGTGAGCTAAATTGAAAAGCCCCGCACCCGCGGGGTTTTTCGTCTCTGCATCCACTGTTCCAGCGCCCCCGCTGCGCCACAAGGCCTCCTGCATCCAGCCGGCTCTCTACCGGTCGGCTCGCCTCGTACCCTGCAATAAATTCTCCGCGCATGCGTCGCCGTGCAGCACCGAAATATCACCGGTGGTCTCCAGGATGACCGCGCGCACCTCGGAGAAGTCGAGGACATTGGCCTCACGAAGCTTGGCGATCAGGTCATCCTTAGCTACACGCGTCTCGACAAGCGCCTGCTCGATTACCTTTCCGTCACGCATCAGCACAACCGGCCGGTTCTGCATCAGCGTTTCGAATGTTTCCGAGGTACTGCGGAGCCGCGCAGCGAGATACTGGACGAGGAACAGGGCAGCCATACCGGTCAGCGTCTGCGCAAAAGCACTCCAGCTGGTTGACTGGCTTGCTCCCGCCAGCAGGGACCCCACTGCCACAGTCATGACGAAGTCGAAATTCGTCATTTTCGAAAACGACCTCAAGCCATTGAAGCGCACCAGGATCACTACCCAGACCATGGCAAGCGCGGTCAGGACCAGGCCCCGAAGTAACAGGTCCGCTACCGGCTCGGCTATAAACATGGCGAAGCTCCCTCCCCGGGACTCGAACTCATTTTCACTGTAGCCATAGCAGAGCGGCGATACCTGACCGGTTCCTCGCTGTTCCGGCCCGGTTAAGGCTCCAGGGTGACTGGAACCTACCGGGGCGCGCAAATGCGGTTACCGCCGCTGCTGACTCATGCGATTGGCCAGGATCTCCCCCGCAATCCGGAAAGACTCCAGTCGCGCATCGTGATCGTACATGGCCCCGGTGACGATCAGCTCATCCACCCGCGTCCGTTCCAGGAAGCGGTCGATGAAGTCGGCAACATCGGACTGGTCGCCCACCGCGGTCTCCGCCAGCGCCTGCGCCACCTGCTGGCGCTCTGCATGTGGCGCGATGGACTCCGGGTCATCCACCGGGGGCTGCAGTGGTCCCGGTGTGCCCCGGCGCAGGGCGATAAACTGCTGCTCCACCGACGTCATCAGCCGGCGTGCCTCCTCCCTTGAATCCCCCGCAAACACGTTGATTGCCGCGGCAGCATAGGGCGCCTCGAGGTATTCCGACGGCTCGAACTGTTCGCGGTACAGGTGTAGCGCCCGGTCGAGCATGGCCGGGGCGAAATGGGAGGCAAAGGCAAACGGCAGCCCCAGCGCCGCCGCCAGCTGTGCGCTGTACAGGCTGGAGCCCAGCAACCAGACCGGCACCCGCAGCCCGGCGCCGGGCACCGCCCGCACCTTCTGCCCGGGCTCCTCCGGCGCGAAATAATGCAGCAGCTCCTGCACGTCCTCGGGGAAGTGGTCGGCGGCAGTGGTGGGGTCACGCCGCAGGGCCATCATGGTTGCGCCGTCGGTCCCCGGCGCCCGGCCCAGTCCCAGGTCCACCCGGCCCGGGTAGACCGAGGCCAGGGTACCAAACTGCTCGGCGACCACCAGCGGCGAATGGTTGGGCAGCATCACGCCGCCGGCAGCCACGCGGATTCTCTCGGTGCCCGCCGCCACATAACCCAGCGCCACCGCCGTGGCCGCGCTGGCGACCCCCGGCATATTATGGTGCTCGGCCATCCAGAAACGCCGGTAACCCAGGTCCTCGGCGTGGCGCGCCAGACTGCGGGAATTCCACAGCGCGCGGCCGGCGTCGCTGCCTTCGGTGATGGGGGACAGGTCGAGCAGGGAATAGGCTTGCACTCTGGCTCCTGGAAACTTAACGGGACGGGAGACTGTTACACAGGATAGCGTTGCGGGTGGCGCAGCCTCAATGGCGGGACCAGCGCCAACGCATGCGCTGCAGGGCGAGTACCAGCAGCAGCGGCAGGCATACCAGCAACGCCGTGCCAAGCCCACTGGCCATATAGTGCCTCCGGCTCAGGTAGGACCAGCCGGACTCGGTACCCCAGGGATACCGGGCGAGCTCGGCTGGCGATGCGAAGAGGCCGACGTAAAGGGCGTCGGCGGCAAAAAACAGTGAAATACAAACGGTAACCAGCGCAAGGCAGGCAGTGAATACTGCTTTCATCTCACCTTGAGCGCGCCGATGAGGAAACAGATAGCCCCACCCACCATGCCGGCCCAGGCTTCCGCCGGTGAATCACCAGTGATCGCCCGGGTAACCTCGGAGGTAGCCGAATCGTAGATATTGTAACCCCACATAATTGCCGCAACGCCCACAACCATAAGTACGATACCGAAATACTTCTTTTTCATGATCCCCCCAACTATCAAGAACCAGATGCCAAGCAGATGCCGCCGGGCAAGTAGCTGGCCCATCTGCCATATATCGAGCAACAAGACGAAAATTCACCTACCACTACGATTCGGCGGTTAGCGCTGGCAATCGCCGAACTCAACTTCACTATACACGCCAACCGCGAGATAGTCCCCTGGTCACTTGCCCCTCAGCGTAACGCCTTAAGCAGGACTTTTACCAAGGCCCTTCTGGCCCGGTTCTTCCTGGCTTTTTACACACAAGCAATATGCCCAAAGAATAAGCACAAGCTGCAAGGGCAGGCGGATCAACAGGTATACCGGGCCCCACTGGTGCCCGCCAAGACCCACACCGTTTAAAGCGGCATAAATATTCGCGGGGAAGAAGACTACCAGTAAAATTATCGCCACCTTGGCCGCAGGTGCCCGCCACCTCCTGAAAAACAAGGCACAGCCAATTGCCAGTTCAAGCACGCCGGTTATGTAGATTATGGGTAATCGCATTGGAACCCAGGCCGGCAGCATTTCCA
The DNA here is from genome assembly GCF_900100355.1 of Microbulbifer yueqingensis. Taxonomy (GTDB): domain Bacteria; phylum Pseudomonadota; class Gammaproteobacteria; order Pseudomonadales; family Cellvibrionaceae; genus Microbulbifer; species Microbulbifer yueqingensis. The sequence continues at coordinate 282,174 of NZ_FNFH01000002.1, forward strand.
CCATACCTGCAGTCTTTATGAAATGGCCGAGCGAAAAAAACAGGAAGGCTATGCCCAGCCCCCAACCTGCATATTTCCCGGTGTCAACTGCACCCCCCCTTGCTTTTGAAAAGCAGAAAGCGAGCAGGAGGGGCAAAGTGAGCAAGATCAAGATAATTATTGGGGTCGTCATGGTATCCCTGTCGATTTGAGCCTTCGAATGAGCTCCCATTGATAGCGATTTACAGGCTGCTGCTAACCGCATTTCCTGCCAACCAGAACAGGCTGAAAGAAGGCGCCATCCAACCTTTGCACCTCAGAAAATCCCGCTACCCGCATCAATTCAACTACAGCGTCAGGTGACACCGCATAGTAACGTGAACGCATAACATGGGTTTTTACCGCCGCCGATTTCATATCGTCCGCAACGAAATACATCGACAGGTCGTAATGATCGCCCTCGAAACCCCATACCTGCCAGACCAGATATCGCGTTCCGCCAGACTCCCTGACCCCGTAGGGCTTGACGAGACCACGGCCTCTCTCAGCCTGGTCGTAATCGCGCATGGTAATGATACAACCACCACCGGGGCGAAGGCGCGAATACATACCTTTCAGCGCTTGACGGATCTCTGAATCCGTCAATAAATGCGGGAGAGAGTTATCAGCTGAAATGACAACGTCAAATTCTGCCGGGTGATGGGCTTCAACTTTCCGCATATCACAGACCGAGAAGCGGATATCCAGCCCGCGAGAAGCAGCCTCCTGCCTCGCCCGATCGATCGACGCGGGAGAGAGATCGGATCCCGTAACAGTGAAACCTTCCGCCGCAAGCCCCAGCGACTGGGTCCCTATTCCGCATGAAACATCCAGGACTGATTTTGCACCCGAACCCCAAAGGTTGCGAATCAGGTCGGCGAGCTGCCGACCCTGTCGATCCACACTTGACTCCCAGTCGGGGTAAATCAGGTGGTAGAAAGGTGACAGGCCATCGTAGAAGTCTTCTATCAGGCTCATTAGTTAAGGCGTCTCACGCTCAAAGATGCCGGATACCCTGCGCCTGGAGCTCCGGCGCATTTATAGCTGCCCCCTTTAATGCCATCAGGATGCAAGGCCTGGTCAAACCTTTAGCTCAAATGGCTCTACCCTGGTGCCTTGATGATAAACCATTTTCCATAGCCCAGCCTCTATGCGCCATATGGAGGTTCTGTGGGAGTAGCTATAGCTACTTGCCTCATCCTGGCCCTTCACCACAATCGCCTTGTACATCACCTGTACAACATTGTCAGCAAGAAGGCGAAATTCCCACTCTCCTGCTTTTGCGGACCAGAACTCTTCTTGCGGAAGCCGATCGAGGACTTCTTCAAGTTCGAAATATGCCCCGCTAGCCCCAAGCTCCTTAAACTCTTCTGAAAGCAACTCTTTTAGCTTTGCAGGCGAGCTTCTCACCTCAAAGCTCAACAGCGATTTTTCGCGTGCGATAATTTCATCGCTAAGAGTCATGTAAAGAAAACCCCAAATACCTTAATAGGCGTGCGCCACTCAAACTCTGAAAAAACCTCACCCAAGCGGATCTCCAGGTCACCACCAGCCTGAAATGGAGTAACTTAGCGTATATAACGCTTTCGGCTCTCTGAAACGAGGTAGCCACCCACCAGAAATGTTAATAAACTCGAACCGATCACTAGAGCCCAAAATAACTGCCCTCCTCCAACAACCTCTCCCACAAAAGGTACGCGTACGGCAATTTCTGAAAACATGGCAGCGATCAGCCCCACATAGGACCAGAGCATGAAATCGTAATGCACCCGGAGCCATGCGGGATTTCTCCGAAAAAATAATGGGGCAATAATTCCTCAGCTCACAAACGTTAACGATCCGATCGCCATCCAGTGAAAGGGACCGAACGAATATATGGATTGCGTGAAAAGCGCGGTGATGTTCATTAACACCATGGCAGCGAAAAACCCATACCCCATAACCTTGTGCACCCCGGTTCCTTTCCGAAACGCTATTACCAGCGCTCCTAGCGTTATTGCGACAACGGCGAATAAACTGTGGAAAAGCCCGACAGTAGAGCTGAACACTTATATCTTCCCTATACCCCAACCTACGGCTGGTCATACTACCCAGATTTAAGCTGGCCCAAGGAGGTAAATGGTTATGAGTTAGTGAAAGGAGTAACGTAATCCAAGGTTCAGGCTATGGACCCCTGTCCTAAGCTCCCTCCGTCGCCGAGCAGAATTCAGGTAGGCCTCGTAATACATATTCACCGCCAGCGACTGCGAAGCCTCCCAGAGGAGACCGGCAACGGCCAGAGGACTGACCTCGTCCCCAAACAAAAGCCCAAGTTGTACATAGGGCAAGAAATTACCGAATCTTTTCCTAAGCACGCCCTCTGCATGAAGCCCCCCGATCTTATCGGTCTCGATCCAGCTTTCACCTGAATCCCCACCTAGAAAAATCGAATGGGTTGAGTGATCAGAAACATGCTCGCTGAACTCTGTATAACCAACCTCAAGCGCGTATAAGTCGTTAAAAAGATAGCCAGCTGTAAGACTGAATGAACCACTGTTAGCTCTATCTTCAATGCTTTGCACCCCTCGCGGCGCCCCGGAAGGGTCATACTCGTCATATTTGAACCTGGTAAATGCGGCTTCCGCATACCAGTCACTAGCATACCCATGCATTTAAAAAGACAGGAAAACCGCTCCCCAAAGTAATCGCTTCACCAGTCGTGGTTTCGCTAGTGTTCGCAATTTTTTGCCCTCCCCCAATCTTTTTTCCTGTCTACCTATTGAGCCACAAGTGAAAACAGGTTGCATGCGCTCAGGCGTAGCAGGAAATTACATGCTATTACAGGCACCGCAGTCGCCTTCAGCTTAACATCCGGAACGGCGGGCACTTCTAGAGGAAGAAGATCAAAATGGCGTCGGAGGTTGCGGCACTTGCCACCACCCTATTGAGGGAGGTGACAGATGAAACTAACCCTCGCTCAAAGGACGGGAGTGCAATAACCGGGGCTTCATCTACCAGCCCCACCCCAAACTTTCTCCAGACGCTGGTCGCGGCCGCAGCGGTAGCGGTAGAACTTGTAGCGGATGGGATTGCGCTGGTAGTAATTCTGGTGGTAGTCCTCGGCCGGGTAGAAGGTGGCGGCGGGAACGATCTGGGTGGCGATGTCCTTGCCGAATTTCTGCTCCAGCGCCCGCTTGCTCTCTTCGGCCAGCTTCTTCTCGCGCTCGTTGGCATAAAAAATGGCGCTGCGGTATTGGTTACCGCGGTCGCAGAACTGCCCACCGGCATCGAAGGGGTCCACGTTGCGCCAGAAGACCTCGAGCAATTGCGGGTAACTGACCTTGCTCGCGTCGTACCTGACCTGCACCACCTCGGCGTGGCCGGTGCGGCCACTGGACACCTGCTCGTAGGTGGGGTTGGCCACCTTGCCACCGCTGTAGCCGGAGATGGTTTCAACTACCCCGTCGAGCCTGTCGTAGGGCGGCTCCATGCACCAGAAGCAGCCACCGGCAAACACCGCCGTGCGGATGCTCTTGGTGCCCTCTTCCGCGAATGGGGACGCGGCGCCCAGGGGCAATAGCAGGGCCAGTATCAGGCCAAGAAGCCGGCGAATAATCATCTTCCCTCTCCTCCACGTTTCCTCACGGGGGGTTACAGCCAGAGACCCCGAGCGGATTCAGCGGCGTCCTGTGCCATCAGACCACGCCCCGCAGCGCCCGTTCGTAAATGGCGCTGTAGCCGGCCGCATCAAACTCGAGGGGATTGCCCCCCGCCGAGGGATCCCTGACTGCCATCTCGCCCACCCGCTCCACCTGGTCACTGCCGATCCCGATCTCCTCCAGGCTGTGGGGAATGCCGATTTCCGTGCGCAGGGCCAGGATCCAGTTGAGCACGCCGGCGAAGCCCTGCTGCGGCAGGCCCAGGTGACGGGCAAGCCTGTCCATCCTGTCTTCCAGCGCTTCCCGGTTGGCTTGCAGCACATAGGGCATCAGGATGGCATTCAGCAGCCCGTGGTGGGCGTCATAGAGTGCGCCGAGCGGATGGGACAGGGCGTGCATGGCGCCCAGCCCCCGCTGGAAGGCGGTGGCGCCCATGCTGGAAGCCACCAGCATCTGCTGGCGCGCCTCCAGGTCGCGGCCATCCGCCACGGCGCGGGGCAGGTAGTCGTGCACCAGCCGGATACCCTCGAGTGCGATGCCTTCTGCCATCGGGTGGTAACCCCGCGCGCAGAAGGCCTCCAGGTTGTGGGACAGCGCATCCATGCCCGTGGCGGCTGTAATGCTGTGCGGCAGGCCCGTGGAGAGCTCCGGGTCCAGGATCACCAGCTCTGGCAGCATGCGCGGGTGGAAAATGATGCGCTTGACCCGCGCCACGTCGTCGGTGATCACCGCGGAGCGGCCCACCTCCGAGCCGGTGCCGGCGGTGGTGGGCACGGCGATCACTGGCACCATGCCGGCCTCGTCAACGCGGCGGAAGTTATCGTCCTTGTCCTCGAAATCCCACAGTGGGCGTTGCTGGCCGGCCATCAGGGCGATGGCCTTGGCCGCGTCCATGGCGGAGCCACCGCCGAAGGCGATCACGCCGTCGTGCCAGCCGGCGCGCAGTGCCGCCACTCCACTGTCCACGTTGGCGCCGTTGGGGTTGCTCTTCACGTCGGCGAACACGGCGATATTGAGGCCGTCGTTACGGCAGATCCGCAGCAAGCTCTCCACCATGGGGAGGTCGGCAAGGCCCGGGTCGGTCACCAGCATGGGCGTGTGGATCCCCAGCTCCCGGCAGGCCGCCGGTAATTCGCCCACGCGGCCGGGACCCACGCGCATGGCAGTCGGATAATTCCAGTCGGTGGCAGGGGGTTGGGTAGTCATGGGGTCACCTTCAGGTGGAAGGACTTGGGGCGGGTGAGGTGTTCGTAGCCGATACCGGACAGGGTGCAGCCACGGCCACTGTGCTTGACGCCGGTCCAGGCGAGCGCCGGATCCAGGTAGTCGCAGCGGTTCATGAACACGGTGCCGCACTCCAGCCGCTCACCCAGGGCCAGCGCCACCTCCTCGTCCGCTGTGAAAATCGCGGCGGTGAGGCCGAATTCGCTGTCGTTCATCAATGCCAGCGCCTCCGCGTCGTCGCGCACTGGCATCACGCCCACCACCGGGCCGAAGGACTCCTCGCGCATCAACCGCATGCGGTGGTCCACGCCGGTGAGCAGCTGCGGCGCCAGGTAGGGCGTACCGCGCCGGTCCAATGGGAATGCCGCGGGGTCCAGATGGGCGGTGGCCCCGGCAGCCACGGCCTCGTCCACCTGGGCACGAACGAAATCCGCCGCCTCGGCACGCACCAGCGGCCCGAGGCTGGTATCCGGGTCGTCCGGCCGCCCCAGCCGGTAGGCGGCCACTATCTCCCGCGCCCGGTCGACGAAGGCGTCGTGCAGTGACTCGTGCACGTAGATGCGCTCTATGCCACAGCAGGACTGGCCAGAATTGAAGAAGGCACCGTCGATGGCGGTTGCCACCGCGTAATCCAGGTCGGCGTCGGCACGGATATAGGCCGGGTCCTTCCCGCCCAGCTCCAGGCCCAATTTGATAAAGCGTCCCGCCGCGGCGCGCTCCACCATGCGCCCGCCTGCCACCGAGCCGGTGAAGGCGACGTGCGCTATCTCCGGCGCCCGCACCAGGTTCTCGGTATCGGTATGGGACAGGTGGAGGTACTGGAACACCCCCTGCGGCAGCCCCGCCTCGGCGAACACCTCCACCATGTGCTCGGCGCACAGCGGCGTCTGGGCCGAATGCTTGAGGATCACCGCGTTGCCCGCCAGCAGCGCCGGCACCACGGCGTTCACCGCGGTCAGGTAGGGATAGTTCCAGGGGGCCACCACCAGTGATATGCCCAGCGGTTCCCGGCGGATCAGGCGGGTAAAGCCCGGCTTTTCCGGCAGGCGGATCTCCGCAAGGGCCTGCTCGGCGATCTCCGCCATGTAGTTGGCGCGCTCGGCGAACCCCAGGATCTCGCCGGCGGCGAAGCGCACGGGACGGCCCATCATGTGGCAGAGCTCCTCCCCCAGCGACTCTTTGCGGTCGAGCATCAGCATGACCGCCTGGCGCACGATGGCCACCCGCTCTCCCAGCGGCGTGCGCGCCCAGGCCGGCTGCGCCCCGCCGGCCCGCTCCAGCGCCGTGCGGATCTCGTCGGGTCGCGCGAGCGGCCGCTCCACGTAGACGGAGTTGTCGACGGGGGAAATGCACTGCAGCCTGTCCATGAGTCGCGCCCTTCCCTGGTATGCCGGTCAGATGATCTCGAAGTAGCGGTCCAGCTCCCAGTCGCTCACGTGGCGGCGGTACTCCCGCTCCTCCCACTCGCGACTGGCGGCGAAGTGCTCCACAAAGCCGTTGCCGAAGAGTTCCCGCGCGGCGGCGGAGTCCTTCAGGCGCTGGGCCGCTTCCCACAGTGTCCGCGGCAGCGCCAGCTCCTGCGGCGATTCCAGCGCGTAGGCATTGCCCTCCACCGGTTCGCCCGGCTCCCAGCCCTGCAGGATGCCGTAGAGCCCTGAGCCAAGTGCCGCGGCCAGCGCCAGGTAGGGATTGGCGTCGGCGGCGCCGAGCCGGTACTCCTGCCGCTGGGACTTGTCGCTGCCGGGAATCACCCGCAGCGCGGCGGTGCGGTTCTCCACCCCCCAGGTGGCACCGGTGGGCGCCCAGAAGCCGGGCACCAGCCGCCGGTAGCTGTTGACGGTAGGCGCCAGCATGGCGAGGAACTCCGGCATCAGCCGTTGCTGCCCGGCCAGGAAGTGCCGCTGCACCGCACTCATGTTCCGGGGCTGCTCCGGGTCATGGAAGGCGGACTTGCCCGAGTCCCGCTCGCGCAGGGACAGGTGGATATGCCCGCTCTGGCCAGGGTAATCACCAGACCACCGGGCCATGAAGGTGGCCATCAGGCCGTTGCGCTGGGCCAGCACCTTGAGGAAGGTCTTGAACAGCGCCGCCTTGTCCGCCGCCGCCTCGGCGCCGTCGACGGCGATGGCCGCCTCCAGCACCCCGGGGCCAGTCTCGGTGTGCAGCCCCTCCAGGGGGAAGTCCATCCGCTCCCCCAGCTCCAGGATCTGCCGGTGCAGCTCGGCGTGCACCGAGTTGCGGATCACCGAGTAGCCGAACCAGTCGGGAGTGAAAGGCTTCAGGTTGCGGAAGCCCTTCTCGCGCGCCGAATCGGGGGTCTCATCGAACAGGAAGAACTCGTACTCCAGCGCCCCGAGGGGCTCGAAGCCCGCCTCGCGGCAGCGCTCCACCACCCGGCGCAGGGTGCCGCGGGGGCAGACATCCTGCGCCTGGCGCTCGAATTCTGCCAGGAACAGCAGCATGCCGTCCTCGAAGGGGATCTCGCGACAGCTGGCGGGCAGGATGCGCACCGGGGCATCGGGGTAGCCGGTGTGCCAACCGGTAAAACTGGCGTTGTCGTATAGCTGGTCCTTGACGTCCCAGCCCAGCACCACGTCGCAGAAGGAAAAGCCGTGCTCCAGGGAGGAGAGGAACTTGTCGCGGCTCATGTACTTGCCGCGCATGACGCCGTCGTTATCGAACAGGCCCACCTTGACGTGGGTGAGCGCGCGCTCCTCGATGATCCGCCGGGCGTCGGCGGCAGTGCGCACCTCCCTGGGCTCCAGGCCCGCGTTCAGGCTCGGGTCGGTCATGGGGACCTCGCTATTGTTGTTATCCACCAGCGGATTGATCGCTAACAGGATAGTCAATGCGGGCGCATCCGGTGGGGTGGCGGGGAAATCCGCTGCCGCTCCTCGTCTGCTGGCGCTTTCAGGGACGTCGCTCAGGGTTTATAATCCGCGCTCCCGATTTTTCGTCCACTTCTTAATCAGGAACAGCAATGAGCTTCGACAAGGTTTCCGCAGGTAAGGACCTGCCCAACGATATCAACGTCATCATCGAGATCCCGGCCAACCACGATCCGATCAAGTACGAAGTGGACAAGGACGCGGACGCGGTGTTTGTCGACCGTTTCGTGGCCACCCCCATGTTCTACCCGGCCAACTACGGCTACGTGCCGCAGACCCTGTCCGAAGATGGCGATCCCCTGGACGTGCTGGTCGTGGCCCCCTACCCGGTCATGGTCGGCTCTGTTATCCGTTCCCGCGTAATCGGCGTACTGAAGATGACCGATGAGTCGGGCGTCGATGCCAAGCTGCTGGCGGTACCGCACACCAAGCTGACCAAGCTGTACGACCACGTACAGGAGATCGGCGACCTGCCGGAGTTGCTGCTCAAGCAGATCGAGCACTACTTCGAGAACTACAAGGCGCTGGAACCCGGCAAGTGGGTGAAGGTAGAGGGTTGGGACAACGCCGACGCCGCGCGCGCCGAGGTAATGTCCTCCCGCGAGCGCTACCTGAAGGAAGAGGGCTGATCGCCCCCGCTCCCCTGGCATAAAAAAACCGGCCAATGGCCGGTTTTTTTATGCCAGCAGAATGCGCCGCGCACCCGCAGCGCCTCCCTGCCCCTCAATCAGTCCAGCTGCCAGTCCGGCACCTGTACCCGCGCCGCCGGCGCGCGCTTCTGTTCACTCTCGTCCACCAGGTTGCCCTGCTGTGGCTTCAGGCTCAGGTGACCCACCTCTACCTGCACTTCCGACTTGCGCTCGCGCTCATGGTCCTTGACCAGGTTGCCATCCATGGGGGCGACGCTCAGCCCGCCAGCGGCTTCCGGCCGGGGACCGGGCCGCGATTCGGGCGCCGGGCGCGGTGCGGCTGCAGCAGGCTTTTGCGCAGCGGGTGCCTCCCCCTCGGCCTTCAGGGCCGCCTGCGCACCTGCCTTCTCCAGGGCCGCCAGCATCTGCCGTGCCTGGGCCTCGGGGAGACCCTTCTTGATCGCCAGCGGACGGCCGCTGAACAGCTTTTCCACCGTACCCGGGCCGGCCTTGAACAGGCGCGCCAGGTTGGCCTTCACATCCTCGGCGGTGTAGCCGGGCACCAGGTCGCCGCGAAAGATAAGGCTGTAGCGAATCTCAGACATTGGTCTTCCTCAGTCCCTTCCGTTTTGTTCTTTTACTCTACTGTGCGAATTATGCCTGCCATGGCGCAGAGTTCTGTATCTCAGTCGTCAGAATCCAGGGTCTGGTCCATGGTGTAGGCGGGCGCCGCGGCGGACTTGCCGCCCACCTGGCGCGCGGGCACCCCCGCCACCGTCGTGTTGGCGGGGACATCCGCCAGCACCAGGCTGCCGGCAGCGACCCGCACATCCTCGCCCACATGGACCGGCCCCAGGATCTTGGCACCGGCACCGATCATGACCCCACGGGCGATCTTCGGGTGGCGGTCGCCGCGGCCGCTGCCGCTGCCGCCGAGGGTCACCGAATGCAGGATCGACACGTCATCGCCCACCACCGTGGTCTCGCCCACCACCAGGCCGGTGGCGTGGTCGATCATGATACCGGAGCCGAAGCGCGCCGCGGGGTGGATATCCACCCCAAACTGCTCCGACACGCGGCTCTGGAAGTAGAGCGCCAGGGTCTCGCGGCCCTGCTGCCACAGCCAGTGCGCCACCCTGTGTGACTGCAGCGCGTGGAACCCCTTGAAATAGAGGAAGGGTGTCAGGTACTGCTCGCAGGCGGGATCCCGGTCGTACCAGGCACAGATATCGGCCTGCATCGACGCGGAAATGCTCCTGTCGTCGGCAAGGGCGGCGGCAATCACTTCCTGCAGGGCAGTGGCGGTCAGGGCGCTGTGGTCCAGCACCGAGGCGAGCTGGTAGGCCAGTGCCAGGTCCAGCGACTTGTGCCGCAGGATGGTGTTGTGGAAATAGCTCGCGAGCACCGGCTCCCCGGCAGCGGCCTCGGCCGCCTCGGCGCGCATTGCGCCCCAGACGTCCCGCGTCCTGCCTCCGTGATCAATTGCATTGCCGTTGATAGCATTTACCTCAGTTATCCAGCCGGCAGTTCTGCGGGTAGCACTCCGCCGGCACCCGCACGAAGCGGGTATAGATTTCATCCAGGTTGGCGCACACAGTGTCGCACAACTCGAGCCCCCCTTGCTCCCGCCACAGTCGGCGCAGCGCCGCCGGCGTCAGCAGCTCGTCCAGCTCGCGGGCGCGCGGCGCGTAACTCAGGTGCCAGCGTTCGGGCGCCACGCCGCCGCGGTCCCGGCCGTAGGGCCGGAAGAGCCCGAAGCTCTCTCCGGTGGCGATGCGCTCGTCGAGCCAGCAGTGAAACGGGCCGAATACTCCCTCGTCGGCAACCTCTTGCGGGGTCAGCTGCGGCCGATAGTCTTCCGGTACCGCGGCGGCGTCGATCACATCGAAGTCGGTGCCCCAGTGGTGGCGCGACGCGCCCGGCAATGCGGACCAGCGCAGGATGGCGAATACCAGCTCGCGCTCAGAGAGGGAGGCCGACTCCAGCGGTGCGCCGTGGCTGTCCAGTAGCGGACGCTGCCCCGCCGCCTTGCCATTCCAGATGGTGCGCTGGCGCTCGAAATCCCGAAAGCCCGATACCACTTTCGGTTCGAAACCGGCTTCCCGTGCCGCCTCCCGCAGGCGCTCGAAAGCCACCAGCGCCTCGGGATGCAGCAGCTGCCCGGACACCGGCTCAACTATGACATGTTCGTCGGTGAGCCCGAAAAGCATTCGCTCCAACACGGCATCTAACATCACACATATCCTGATTTACGGCCTGAATCCCCGCAGGTTCCAGCTAAAGTTACTACATTTCCCGCACGGACCTGTAAAGAAAGTCAGAATTGACCGGCGCCACCAGGGGCGTGACCGGTGACCGAGCAGAAATTGAAAAAAATCGCTTAAGTCTTATGCTGATTAACTTTTGACGGCTTATCCACTTATGATATTTTGAGGCGCTCGGTTCAGGGAAGGGACCGGTAAACAAGATGCAAGTGGCCACTACATCAAGGAAGATCACAATGCACCCGAGTCAATCAGAGCTGTTAAAACTCAAGAACCTCGGACTCGCCTCGGTCAATATTCTCCACTCCATCGGCATCCGCACCTGCGACGACCTGCGCCGGGTAGGCCCCGTGGAGGCCTTTACCAGTATCCGCGGCCGGGGTATCAACGCGTCCCGTGTCCTCCTCTATGCACTCCAGGGCGCACTGCTCGACGTCCACTGGAACGACCTGGACCCGGACCTCAAGCGTCGCCTCGCGAATGAGGCGGACCAGATGCTGGCCCGGCAGGACCAGAACTGAACCGGTCCCGGACGGCGGCAAAAAAGCGCCGGCGAGGCGCGAGCCCCATCTTGTAAACCTCCCCCTGCGCCCCTATCTACACTTCTCCCAAGGATTTTTACTGGAGAAAGAGCCGATGTTGCGCATTGGTTTGTTTTTGCTGACCAACCTGGCCGTGCTGGTACTGGCCGGGATCATCTTCAACCTGTTCGGTTTCGAGGGCATCCTCGCCGCCAACGGCGTCGACCTGAACCTGTCCGGACTGCTGACCCTGTGTGCGGTATTCGGTTTCGGCGGCGCCTTCGTATCGCTGTTGCTTTCGAAGACAATCGCTCGCATGACCACCCGCACCCAGGTGATCACCCAGCCGGGCACGGCGGATGAGCAGTGGCTGGTGGATACCGTGCGCGAACTGTCCCAGAAGGCCGGCATCGGCATGCCTGACGTGGGCATCTTCCCCATGCAGCAGGCGAACGCCTTCGCCACCGGCTGGAACCGCAACAGTGCGCTGGTGGCGGTGAGCGCAGGCCTGCTGCAGCGCTTCAACCGCGACGAGGCGCGCGCGGTGATTGGCCACGAGATCGGCCACGTCGCCAACGGCGACATGGTGACGCTGGCGCTGGTGCAGGGCGTCGTGAACACCTTCGTGATGTTCTTTGCGCGACTGGTGGGATTCTTTGTCGACCGGGTGATCCTGAAGAACGAGCAGGGCCTGGGGATCGGCTACTACGTGACCTCGATCATCATGGATATCCTGTTCGGCTTCCTCGCCATGATGGTGGTGGCCTGGTTCAGCCGCCGGCGCGAGTATCGCGCGGATGCCGCCGGAGCGGGGCTCACTAGCAGGGAATCCATGGCCGGCGCCCTCATGCGCATCAAGCAGGAGTCCGAGGCGGGCCGCGAACAGCCGCTGCCGAGCAACATGAAGGCCTTCGGGATCTACGGCAATATGGGCGCGCTGTTTGCCAGCCACCCACCTCTTGAGGATCGCATCCTCGCCCTGCAGAATCGATAACTCACAGGGCGGCGGCGAGCCGCCCTACCCTGACGGGCCGACCGCCACCTGGCGGCCGGCCACTGAACCAGCTCGAAACACGACCCCGGATCATGAACAGACTGGCCGCCACCCTTTTCGCCATCCCCCTGTTGCTCCTGTCCACCCTCGCGGGCGCAGAATCACTCCTGCCAGACTTCTCCACCGACGACGAGAAAAACACCATGGAGGTGTTCAACTTCGCCAGTCCCTCGGTGGTGTACGTCACCAATGAGACCCTCGTGCGCGATCGCTGGAGCCTGCGCATGCATTCGGTGCCCAAGGGCGCCGGCAGCGGTTTTATCTGGGACCGGCAGGGGCATGTCGTCACCAATTTCCACGTAATCGAGGGGGCGCGCAAGGTCACCATCACCCTCCAGGACCGCAGCGAATGGCCCGCCGAGCTGGTGGGGTCCGCGCCCGAGAAGGACCTGGCGGTACTCAGGATCAACGCCCCGCAGGAGCTGCTGGTGCCGCTGGTACCCGGGACTTCGCGCGAGCTGTCGGTGGGCCGCAAGGTGCTCGCCATCGGCAACCCCTTTGGGCTGGACACCACCCTCACCACGGGCGTGGTCAGCGCACTGGGCCGGGAGATACACGCGGCCAATAACCGCACCATCCGCAACGTGATCCAGACTGACGCGGCGATCAATCCCGGCAATTCCGGCGGTCCGCTGCTGAATTCCCGTGGCGAGCTGATCGGGGTGAATACCGCCATCTACAGTCCCAGCGGCGCCAGCGTCGGCATCGGCTTCGCCATTCCCGTGGACACGGTCAAGAAGATAGTTCCGCAGCTGATCGCCCACGGTCGGCTGGTGCGCCCGGTGCTGGGCATCGAGTCCGCCCCGGATCAGTGGGCGATCCGGCTGGGCGTCGAGGGGGTGGCGGTGCTGCGGACCGCACCCGGCATGCCTGCCGAGGAGGCCGGCCTGCGCGGGGTCTTCCGCACCGAGCGTGGCGGCTGGCAGCTGGGCGACGTGATCATCGCCGTGGATGACGATCCGGTGCGCAATTACGACGACCTGATGAACGCCCTCGAGAAACACCGGGCGGGCGACCAGGTGAGGCTGGAATTCCTGCGCGACGGGCAGGAGCAGCAGACTTACATTACACTGGCCGCGCCCGAGTGAGCGGGCAGCCAGAGCCGATTAACCACAGGAAAAAGTAACAGAGTTGTCGTGCAGAAATATTTTCTTTGCCGTTATGACGAGTTGAGCGAGGGGCAATCAAAAGGCTTCTCACTGGGGGACACTGCCGCGGGTACGGACAATGTCTTTGCCGTGATGAAAGACGGCGAGGTGTACGCCTACAAGAATACCTGCCCCCACCAGGGCATCAACCTGGACTGGCAGCCCGACCAGTTCCTCGATCCCGACGGTGCGCTGATCCAGTGCGCCTCCCACGGTGCCCTGTTCCTGATCGAGTCCGGCGAATGCATCGCCGGCCCCTGTGCCGGGGAGGCCCTGACCCCGGTACCGGTCGAGCACAGCCCGGAGGGACTGTACGTGCTGCTGGCAGACTGATCCGGATCCAGCTGCCGCAGACGGCTCCCCTCGCGGCGGCCGGACGTTAACCTACCCCCGGTCGGAGAAGGGCACGGGCTCCACAAGCGCGATCTCCCCGGCATCCATGCGGGCGCGATAGGCTATCACTTCCACGCCGGCCCCCAATGCCGCATCCAGCGCACTGGCGTAGGCCGGGTCGATTTCCCGTGCCGGCCCAACCGTCTCTATCCCCGAGTGCTGCACGCAGTAAAAAAGCACGGCGCGCACACCATCCTCGGCCAGCTTCTGCAGTTCCCGCAAATGTTTGGCGCCGCGAGTGCTGACCGCATCGGGAAACAGGCCCCGGCCGCCCTCCGCGAGGGTGACGTTCTTTACCTCAACATAACAGTCGCCGGCATCGCCCCGGAGCAGCAGGTCGATGCGGCTGTTTTCCGCCCCGTAACGAACCTCGCGCCGCACCTCCCGGTAACCCTGCAACTCGGTAACGATACCCGTGGCGATCGCCTCCTCCACCAGGCTATTGGCGCGACCGGTATTGACGCCAGCCAGTGCGCCTTCCGGTGTGGTGGTGATCTCCAGGCTGTGCCGGTACTTGCGCTTCGGGTTGCCGGAATCCGAATACCAGCAGGGGGAGTTTTCCAGCCAGCAGTTCTTCATGGAGCCCGTGTTCGGGCAGTGAACTGTCATGAAGTCGCCGGACTCTGTTTCGATATCGGCGAGAAAGCGCTTGTAGCGCCGCAGCAGGGTGCCGCGTTGCAGCGGAGGATTAAACTTCACAGTAAGACCTTTGCGGACAAATCTGGCGCCACAAAATACCAGACAACATTTTGTGGCGCGAACTGCAGAGATTTGGTAGTTTCCTCGCTCTCGGTCGCCCGGGGTATGGCGCCGGGAAAGGAATAGCCGGCCATAACGCTGACCGATGCACCCGACCCCGGTGTGGTTGCAAAACCAACAGCGGGGTCAAAAAAGCATCAACCCAGTGAAAATCGGTCTAGGCTAGTGTCCAGCCTCACGCAAAATCCAGGCGCGGGTCGGGACATATTGAATTTGGTGGTACAGCCCTCATATCAGGGGGCCCGTATAGAAAGAGAGGCAACGACTATGCCCAAAACTGCTGCGAGCACCGAATCTCTGCACGGCTTTGAGCCCTACAAGGAGAAGAAGGGCGAAGAGTACATGAATGAGAAGCAGCAGGAGCACTTCCGCAACTTGCTGCTGGCCTGGAAGGCCGAGCTGATGGCGGAAGTGGACCGCACCGTTTCCCATATGAAGGATGAAGCTGCCAATTTCCCGGACCCGGCGGACCGCGCCAGCCAGGAAGAGGAATTCAGCCTGGAGCTGCGCACCCGCGACCGCGAGCGCAAGCTGATCAAGAAAATCGACGCCACCCTGGAACTGATCGACCAGGATGACTACGGCTTCTGTGAGGCCTGTGGCGTGGAAATCGGCATCCGCCGCCTCGAGGCCCGCCCCACTGCCACGCTCTGCGTCGACTGCAAGACCCTGGCAGAAATCAAGGAACGGCAGATCTCCGGCTGAGCCCTGATCACTCAACCCGGCGGGCGATCCCCATGGTCGCCCGGCTCCCCCTGCAGGAGCCCCTGGCCGGGTCAGCCGGACCCATACCGTTCTCCTCCCGATGAATACCCCTGCACGCTATATCGGCCGCTTCGCGCCCTCACCTACGGGACCACTGCATTTCGGTTCCCTGGTATGCGCCGTTGGCAGTTACCTCGACGCTGTCGCCCATGGGGGCCAGTGGCTGGTGCGCATGGAGGACCTGGACCCCCCGCGCGAGGAACCCGGTGCTGCGGACCGCATCCTGAAATCCCTCGACGCACACGGCCTGCACTGGCACGGCACGGTGGCCTTCCAGAGTCATCGTCACCACCTCTATGACGCGCGCCTGGCCGAGCTGGCCGGCCGCGGACTCACATACGCCTGTCACTGCTCCCGAGCGGAGATTCGCCGCCGGGGCGGGCATGACGATACAGCCTGTCGCGCGCAGCGCGAGGAACAGGGTCCCTGCGCCGTGCGCCTGGAGTGCTCGGGGGGTGAGGAGTCTTTTGACGACCTGTGGTACGGGCAGCAATGCCAGGCTATCGGCGAGGACACGATCCTGCGCCGCCGCGACGGACTCTACGCCTACCAGCTGGCTGTCGTGGTCGATGATATCGACCAGGGCATCAGCCATATCGTGCGCGGGGCCGACCTGCTGGAAACCACTGGCGCCCAGCAGCGGCTGTTCCGGATCCTGGGCGCCGCACCGCCACAATTCGGCCACCTGCCGCTGGTCATGAACCCCGGTGGACAGAAGCTCAGCAAGCAGAATCGCGCACCGGCGCTGGACGACCGCCAGGCGCCGGCCAACCTGGTAACGGCATTACAGTTCCTCGGCTTCCGCGTGCCCGCCGGCCTGGAGGCCGAGCCCCCGGCAGGGATCCTCAGCTGGGCCACGGCGCGCTGGCAGCGCCGGCAGGTGGATCGCCGCAACCGCCCGCTGGACCGGATTGCACAGGCGGATCAGGGCAATTAACATTTTCCCGCCAGATTCCACCGTCAGCCCGCTGTCCCGGACCCAACTATGAGTAATCGCACGCTGCTAATCCTGCTGGTCCTGGTGGGCTATGTGTTCTCCCCCACCATTTTCACCTGGATGATCAACCCGTCCGGGGCCTGGTACCGTCCCTTTATCCTCTGGTTCGTACTGATCCTGCTGGCGCTCTTCATCCAGCTCAGGCGCGGCTCCAATGACATTTGAGATCTTGCACATTGCCCTGATCGGCGTCGCTTATATCGCCGCCCTGTTCTTCGTGGCTTTCGCCACGTCCAAGGGCTGGCTGCCTTCGCGCTGGGTGCGCCGGCCACTGTTCTATGTGCTGTCGCTGGGTGTCTCGCTGAGCGCCTGGACCTTTTACGGCGTAGTCGATCTGGCGTGGCAACACGGCTACGGGGTGCTGGCCTACTACCTGGGCACTGGCGCGATGTTCCTGTTCGCGCCGGTGGCACTGGAACCCCTGGCCCGGCTGGCCCAGCGCTACCAGCTCACATCGCCGGCGGACCTGCTGGTGTTCAGGTACCACAGCCGCGGCGCCGGGACCCTTGCCACCCTCTTTATGTTACTGGGCCTCTTGCCGCTGATCGCCCTGCAGATCCAGGCTGTGGCCGAGACGCTCGCCCTGCTGTCGCGGGATAGTGTCGCAGCGCTGGCATTGCCGAACGCGGGCCTCAGTGCGAAGAACCTGATCGCTTTTTTCTACTGCGTACTACTGGCGGTATTCACAGCACTCTACGGCGCAAACCGCGAAAGGCGCACAGGCCTCGTGGCCGCGATGGCGCTGGAATCTACCGTCAAGCTGTTGGCCCTGCTGGCCGTGGGTTTTTACGCGGTGTACGGAGTCTTCGGCGGCATGGGCGGACTCAACCAGTGGCTGGCAGAAAACAGCGACATGCAGCAGCTGTTGTACAGCCCCATCGAGCAGGGCTCCTCGCATACCCTCCTGCTGGTGTTTATCGCCACCGCAGTGGCCATGCCCCATATCTTCTACCTGAGCATTGCCGAGCGCTCTGCCGAAAAAACCCTGCGTATCGCCAGCTGGGGCTTCCCCCTGTTCCTGCTGCTGATGGCGCTGCCCATCTTCCCGATCATGTGGGCGGGATTTGCACTGGACGTCACCGAGCCGGTGCAGTATTTCGCCCTGGCCGTGCCCCGCGCCAGCGGTTCTGCGCTCTTGACCGTGGCCGCCTTCGTCGGCGGCCTGTCCGCGGCCACCGGCGCGCTGATCATGATTATCCTCGCACTGTCCACCATGGTGATGAATCACTGGCTGCTGCCGGGCACACGCTGGCACTCTGAAGACAATATGTATCGCCAGCTGGTGTGGCTGCGCCGGGCCCTGGTCGCGGCGCTGTTCCTGGCCGGGTTTGCCTTCTACCTGCTGCTGAACAACCGGCTGTCACTCTCCGACCTGGCGCTGATGGCGTTTATCGCCTCACTACAGTTCCTGCCGGGTATCTTTGCCGTACTCCACTGGCCCCGCGGCAACCGGCGCGGGTTCATCGCCGGGATGGTCGCGGGCATGCTGGTGTGGGGCTGCGGGCTGCTGCTGCCGTCGGTATTCGGTATCAGCGGCTTCACCCTGCCGGGCACCGAGATGCAGTTACCGCTGGGCATGACCATCTGGACCCAGGTCACGACGCTCTCGCTCGGGGTCAATGTGCTGCTGTTCGTGGGCCTCTCCCTGCTGACACCGGCCAGTAACATGGAGCAGTACGCGGCCGACCTGTGCAGCGACGACACCCTGAGCCAGGCCCTGCGGCTGGAACTCGACGTGCAGTCCGCCGCGGATTTCCGCCTGCGCCTGGCCGAGAGCCTGGGTGGTGCCACAGCCAACCACGAGGTCAACAAGGCCCTGCGCCAACTGCGGCTGCCAGACGACGAGCGTCGCCCCTACGCCCTGCGCCAGCTGCGCAACCGGCTCGAGGCCAACCTCTCGGGCCTGCTGGGGCGGGTCCTGGCAGGCCAGATCATCGACCGCCACTTCCCGTTCAAGAACAGCGACCAGCCCGCCAACAAGGACATTCACCTGATCGAGTCGCGGCTGGGCCGCTACAAGAACCAGCTGACAGGCCTGGCGGCAGAACTCAACAACCTGCGCCTCTACCACCGGCAGATGCTGGAGGAGCTGCCGCTGGCGGCCTGCTCACTGGGACGCGACGGCGAAATACTGTTGTGGAATTACGCCATGCAGGACGTCACCGGCATCTCGGCCGGCGAGGTGCTGGGCGCCAAGCTGGACTACCTGCCAGAGCCCTGGCACAGCCTGCTCGCCGAATTCGCCGACTCGGACGAGGGCAGTCGCCTGAAGCAACAGGTCACCATCGACGGCGACAACCACTGGCTGAACCTGCACAAGACACGGCTGCAGAGCAGCGGCACTCCACTCAGCCCGCGGGACCGGGGCGACGGCCAGATGCTGCTGGTGGAGGACATCACCGAGACCCAGGTGCTGGAGCAGGAGCTGATCCACAGCGAGCGGCTGGCTTCCGTGGGCCGGCTCGCCGCCGGCGTCGCCCATGAGGTGGGCAACCCCGTCACCGGCATCGCGTGCCTGGCGCAGAACCTGCACTTCGAGTCGGAAAGCAAGGACGTGCATGAGACTGCCGACCAGATACTCAGCCAGACCCAGCGCATCAGCCGTATCGTGCAGTCCCTGGTCAACTTTTCCCACAGCGGCACGCAGGAGAGCGAGCGTGCGCCGGTGGACCTCTATGCCTGCGTGCAGGAGGCAGTGCAACTGCTGTCACTGCAGCGCGACAAGACCCAGGTCAGCTTCACCAACGCCGTGCCGCAGGACCTGATCGTTCCCGGCGACAACCAGCGCCTGATCCAGGTGTTCATCAACCTGCTCAGTAACGCCCGCGATGCCAGTCCCGACGGTGGCAATGTGCGTATCGATGGCCACCTGGAGGCCGGCTACGCCTGTGTGGCGGTGACCGACGAGGGTCCGGGGATCTCGCCGCGGAACCGCGAGCGGATCCTGGAGCCCTTCTTCACCACCAAGGAGCCCGGCGAGGGTACCGGGCTGGGACTGGCGATGGTCTACAGCATCGTCGAGGAGCACGAGGGCCAGCTGGAGCTGGTGAGCCCCGCTGACCCGGTAGCCGGGCGCGGAGCAAAGTTCATCGTGCAGCTGCCGCTGGCAAGATAAATGTCGCCCGCGCCCGCATCTGGGCAAAATTCGTGCAAACTTGGCCAGCTCACCCCGATTGAGTTGCATCGAAACGCCTGGCGAGTAAAACTAGGCCCCCTCTGAGTGTTTTGTAACCAGGCGTAACACATGAGCCACATCCTGATCGTAGAAGATGAAGCCATCATTCGTACTGCGCTGCGCAAGCTGCTGGAGCGGCACAAGTACCGGGTGAGCGAGGCTGGCTCCGTGCGCGAGGCAACCGGAAAGTACCGCCTCAGCGATGTCGACCTGATTATTTCCGACCTCCGCCTGCCGGGCGCCCCCGGCACCGACTTGCTGAAGGTCGCCGGCGATGTCCCTGTGCTGATCATGACCAGCTACGCCAGCCTGCGCTCTGCGGTGGATTCCATGCGCATGGGCGCCGCCGACTATATCGCCAAGCCGTTCGATCACGATGAGATGATCGCCACCGTGCGCCGCGTGATCGGCAAGGCCGAGCAGAACCGTGCCGCCAACAAGGCCGGTCCGGCTGCCAGCCGCACCATTGCCGGCATGATCGGCAGCAGCCCGGTCATGCGCGAACTCTATGCCCGCATCCACAAGGTGGCGCCCACAGACGCGACGGTTCTGGTGCACGGCGAGACAGGCACCGGCAAGGAGCTGGTGGCGCGTGCCATCCACGAAGAGAGCCGCCGGGCGGGCAAGCCCCTGATCTCCGTGAACTGTGCAGCAATCCCGGACACACTGATAGAAGCGGAACTTTTTGGTCACGAAAAGGGAGCCTTTACCGGTGCCCAGACGGCCCGGGAGGGCCTGGTGGCCGCCGCTGACGGCGGCACCCTGTTCCTCGATGAGATCGGTGAACTGCCCCTGGAAGCACAGGCGCGGCTGCTGCGGGTGCTGCAGGAAGGGGAGGTTCGACCGATCGGTGCGATCGAGTCACGCAAGGTTGATGTCCGGCTGGTGGCGGCGACCCACCGCAACCTGCGCCAGCTGGCCAGCGAACGCAAGTTCCGCGAGGACCTCTACTACCGGATTAACGTGGTGCAGATGACACTGGCTCCCCTTCGGGAACGGGGCAAGGATGTACTCGCGATCGCGGAGCACCTGCTCGAGAAGTTCTGCGCCAAGGTGGGGCGACCCATCTTGAAACTGTCACCCGAGGCTATACAGGCGGTAACAACCTATACCTGGCCCGGTAACGTGCGCGAACTGGAGAATGCGATCCAGCGGGCAGTGATCCTCACCGAGGACAACTGCAGCGAAATCGACCACAAGACGCTGGATATCGACCTCGACCTGGTACCGGTAGATGAAGCCGACCCCGAGCGCAGGCCCCGCAGCCTGCACTCAGACCCGCGCGAGGACCTGTCCCTGGAAGACTACTTCGCCCGCTTCGTGCTCGAGCACCAGGACACCATGAGCGAGACCGAGCTGGCCAAGAAGCTTGGTGTCAGTCGCAAGTGCCTGTGGGAGCGCCGCCAGAAGCTCGGTATTCCCCGCAAGAAGTCCCGCCGCACTGCTGCCGAAGCCTGATCCCACGCCCCGGCCGCCTCCCGCGGCCCGGTCATTCCCACACCCCACCAAGTCGGGCAGCGCCCGGGCGGCCCACCGCCAGGCGATCAATATCTGCGCGAAAAGTTCCCGGCCCTGCACTGAAAGTGTTACCCGGGTCTCACCGTCCGTAACAACTGCCGCGACTTCCGTAACGTCCATCGCGCTTCTTGTGGCGTCACAGAGAACATCAAAAATCGTAACCCATTGTTTTATAAGGCTTTTCAAAAGTTGGCACGCTAAATGCTTTCCCTCTAGTACAAGAACGAAGAACAGCCAAGAATAAAAATAAATGACTGTTTAAGCCCTAATAACAACTGACAATAAGTGGGCGAAACACAATAACAATAAAGGGGCGGTCGAGAATAAAAGCAAACAGTGACCAAAACCTGAAAAACAATAAAAAATAACAATAAACAATAACAATAAAGAAAGCAGAACAAAAATAAGCACAAGCGCGTAAAAACTGACTGATTGTACCTGGGAGAGGGTGTTTGCTAGACAGCAAATTAATAGCGCAGGGAAGCCGCTGCCTTCATAGCCATAACAATAACTCCCTTTAGTCCTTTCTAGCTGGAAAGGGTTGTCTCTAAGGGGGCGGTTGCCTCAGGCACCGCCACCGGCCTGTCCACTTTCCCGTTTCACCCCTCCTTCGCCTCCCCGTAATGTTGACTCCGGCCCTGTTCGAGGCTGTGGTAGAATTTGCGCGTCAATCCAGACCGGATTCATCGCCACCCCGTGGCAGCAGTCAAGACAAACAGCCGTATGCTCAATTCCCTGATCAGTAGTATCAAGCGCTGGCGCAAGCCGGCCAGTACCAACAGCCTGCGTATCATCCCGCGCAGCGACCACAACCTGTCCCGGCGCGACATCAGCCGCGCAGCCCTGACGGTGATGAAACGCCTGCAGGACGCGGGTTTCCAGGCCTACATCGTCGGCGGTGGCGTACGAGACCTGTTACTGGGGGGGCATCCCAAGGATTTTGATGTGGCCACCGACGCCACCCCGGAAGAGGCCAAGCAGCTCTTTCGCGGCTCGCGCATCGTCGGGCGCCGCTTTCGCATCCTCCACGCCCGTATTGGCCGCGAGATCATCGAGGTAACCACCTTCCGCGGCCACCACAGCGAGGGCGAGGAGCACGAGGCACAGCAGTCCGAGCACGGTATGCTCCTGCGCGACAATGTCTATGGCGATCTGGAAAGTGATGCGATTCGACGGGATTTCACCGTCAATGCCCTCTACTACACCACCAATGGGTTTGAGATCCATGACTATACGGGCGGGGTCAGCGATATTGAGCACCGCCTGATCCGTATGATCGGGGACCCGGAGACCCGCTACAAGGAAGACCCGGTGCGGATGCTGCGCGCAGTGCGCTTTGCCGCCAAGCTGGATTTCGAGATCGAGCGCAATACCGCGGCGCCCCTGCACGAGCTGGCCCCGCTGCTGCGCAATATCGCCCCGGCGCGACTGTTCGACGAAGTCCTGAAACTGTTGATGAGCGGGCACGGCGAGCGCACTTTCGAGCTGCTGCGGGAACACGGGCTGTGGCAGCACCTGTTTCCCGATAACGACGCCTTCCTGGACGATCCCACCGCCGAGGCGCTTACCCGGATCGCCCTGCGCAATACCGACGACCGGATTCGCGCCGACAAACGTGTTACGCCTGCGTTCCTATATGCAGCCCTCCTGTGGCCGGCGGTTGCCCGGGAACAGCGCAAGCTGATGGATAAGGGTACCCCGGAGGTGCCGGCCCTGGCCGGCGCAGCGCAGAAAGTGACGGGCTCCCAGCTGGCCCATACCTCCATCCCCAAGCGGTTTTCCCTGCCCATGCGGGAAATCTGGGAAATGCAGTCGCGCCTGCCCCGTCGCAGCGGCTCACGGGCACAGCGCCTGAGCGAGCACCCACGGTTCCGCGCGGCATATGATTTCCTGCTGCTGCGCGAGGAATCCGGTGAAATAGAGCCGGGGCTGGGGCAATGGTGGACCGATTTCCAGCAGGCCGACGAGGATGCGCGCGAGCAGATGGTACGCAAGCTACCGCGCTCCGGTGGCGGGCGCCGGAGCCGCGGCGGGCGACGCCGTCGGGGCCCCCGCCCCGGAACGGGGCAGGACTGATCGTGCGGCGCTGCTTTATCGGCCTGGGCAGCAACCTGGAAGCGCCACGGCAGCAATTGCAGGCTGCCCTGAGCGCACTGGACGCACTCCCCCGCACCCGCCTGCTGCGCTGCTCGAGCTTCTACCGCAGTGCCGCTGTGGGGCCGGGCGAGCAGCCAGATTACCTCAATGCTGTCGCGGAAATAGATTCGGGCCTGTCAGCGGGCGAACTCCTCGACGCCCTCCAGGCCATAGAGGCAGACCAGGGGCGCGAACGCAGTATTCGCTGGGGAGCGCGCACGCTGGATCTTGATATCCTGTTGTTCGGCGAGGAAGTACTGGATTCCGAACGCCTGCAGGTACCCCATCCCCGCATGGCGGAGCGTAACTTCGTACTGCTGCCACTGGCCGAGCTGGAGCCCAGGCTGGTTCTGCCCACCGGCGAGTCGCTGGCCTCACTGCTCAGGCATTGCCCGCCGAACCGCCTGGAGAAACTCTGAGGGCCGGGGTTCACCGGGGTGAACCCGATATGTTTGCAGAGTACGGAAGACAAGAAGAAGGAGTGAGACCCGGTGTCTACAGCAACCGAAGCCCCACAACAGCAGGAACCCGATATCAGCGGCGCAATCCCGCCGCGCTTTATCGCCGTAGAAGGGAACATCGGGGTCGGGAAGACCACCCTGGCGAAGAAGCTCGCCGCAACATTCAACTACGATACGCTGCTGGAACTGCCCGAAGAAAACCCGTTCCTTGAGCGATTTTACCGGGACCCGAGTAGCGCCGCCCTGCCGACCCAGCTGCACTTCCTGCTGCAACGGTCGCAGCAGATCCAGTCCCTGCGCCAGGATGACATGTTCAAGCCGGTGCGGGTCTCCGATTTCCTCATCGAGAAGGACCAGCTGTTCGCTGAAGTTACACTCGACGCGGACGAACTCGCACTGTACCAACAGGTATACCGGCACCTGACCCTGCAGGCCCCCAAGCCCGACCTGGTAATCTACCTGCAGGCACCCCTCGGTGTGCTGCAGGAACGCATCCGCACACGGGGAATTGCCGCCGAACGAAGCATCAGCAATGAATACCTGGCAACCCTCAATGAGGCGTACACCAACTTTTTCCATTATTACGATGAGGCGCCGCTGCTGATCGTCAACAGCGAGGATATCGACATTGTCAGCCGCCAGGAGGACTACTGCCAGCTGGTGGAATATATGTTGACCATCACCAGCGGTCGCCATTACTACAACCCGGGGAACTGATCGAATGCCTTACGGAACCTCAGAACTGGCCAAACCGGTCACGGTACAGACGCTGCGCCGGATGAAAGCAGACGGCGAGAAGTTCATCACCGTTGCCCTTTATGATGCCCCGATGGCTGCCATGGCACAGAGGACCGGTGTAGAGGTGCTGCTGGTTGGCGATTCCCTTGGCATGACAGTGCTGGGGTTTGACAGCACCATCCCGGTCACCATGGAGCAGATGATTTACCACGTGGAAGCCGTGGCCCGTGGCAACAGGAAATCGCTGATCATGGGGGACATGCCCTTCATGACCTACGCCACGCCGGAGCAGGCCCTGGCCAACGCCACCCGTATCATGCAGGCGGGCGCCCACATGGTAAAAATCGAGGGTGGCGCCTGGCTGGCGGAAACCGTGCGGATGCTCACCGACCGCGGCATCCCGGTCTGTGCCCACCTCGGCCTGACGCCACAGTCGGTGCACAAGCTGGGTGGCTTCCGGGTCCAGGGGCGCGATGAAGATACCGCAGGTGAGATCCTGAATGATGCCGCCTTGCTCGATGAGGCAGGCGCTGACCTGCTGGTGCTCGAGTGTGTGCCGGCACCGCTGGCACAGCGCATCACCGAGGCGGTTTCCATGCCCACCATCGGCATAGGTGCCGGTCGCGATACGGACGCCCAGGTCCTGGTAATCAATGACATCCTGGGCCTCACCGAGAAGCCGCCAAAATTCTCCAAGAACTTCCTGGTAGAGGCAGGGGATATCCCCGGGGCGCTGCGCAAGTACGCGGAGGATGTGAAAAACGGCGTCTTCCCGGACGAAAGCCACACTTTCAACTGAGTACCACCAGGGGAGTCATCGTGGAATTCACCGAGCTGCTGTCCGCCTGCCGGGGGAAAGATGCCACCCCGGAAATCCCCCCCGGCTGGGGCCAGGGACGCGCCACATTCGGGGGCCTGGTGGCCGCCATGCTGTACGAGCAGCTCGCTGCCCGCGTCGACCCGGCGAGTACACTCCGCTCCATCACTTTTTCCTTTGTCGCCCCGGTGGGGGCCGGCAAAACCTCGCTGACAAGCGAGGTGCTGCGTGCCGGGCGCTCCGTGACCCAGGTGGAGGGGCGGATGCAGCAGAACGGGGCCCCGGTACTGGCAGCGCTGGCCAGTTTCGGCTCCGGCCGCGACTCGGCTGTCCACGTCGCCGCCGATACCGCGCCCCATTTCATGCCCCCGGGAGAACTCCAGCCGCTACCGTATATCGAGGGCCTGGTACCCGAATTCACCCAGAGATTTGATTACCGGATTTCCGTCGGTGACATGCCTTTCAGTGGCAGCGCAAGCAATCGCTTCGGCGGCTGGGTGCGGTTCCGCGGTGAGGAAGAGGGAAAAGTACCGGTCACCATCGGCCACCTGCTGGCGCTGGTCGACGCATGGCCGCCCGCCATCCTGCCCATGCTCAAGCAGCCGGCCCCGGCCAGCTCACTCACCTGGACCCTGGAATTCATGGAACCCCTGCCCTCTGCCGGTTGTGGTGAATGGTGGCAGTACCTGGCCGATGTGGAACAGGCCGAAGATGGTTATGGTGTGGCGCAGGCGCGGCTGTGGGGGCCGCAGGGCCAACCGGTGGCCTTCAGCCGCCAGACCGTTACCGTGTTTGGCTGAATATTCCTGCGCGCGCAATGCGCCGGGGTTACAGCCACCTTTTCCAGCGAAACACCACCAGCTGGATCAGCACCGCAACTGCCAGTACACCGCAGAAAACGTAAAAAGCCTGGGGACTGTCGGTCCCCGGAATACCGCCCACATTGATACCCAGCAGTCCGGTCAGGAAGCCCAGCGGCAGGAACACAGCGGCGACCACCGACAGCACGTACATACGACTGTTGAGCTGTTCCGATATACGGCTCATCAGCTCTTCCTGGGTAACAGCGGCACGCTCGCGCACCGCATCGATATCCTCGATATGTCGGAGTAACCGGTCACTCACTTCACGCAACTGAAGACGCCGGGGTTCCTCAAGCCAGGGAACCCTCTCCTGTAACAGCCGCGCCAGCGCCTCGCGCTGTGGTGACAGGTAGCGCCGCAGGGTGATGGTCTGCTTGCGCAGCCGGCCCAGGTCAGCGCGCAGAGCCGCATTGCTCTCGCTGAGCACCCGGTCCTCGAGGCTGTCGATGCTATCCTCAAAAGAATCCACAGTGGCTCCCATGCGCCATACCAGGAGGTCGGCCAGGTCCACAAGCACTGACGCGCTGTCTTCCGGGCCACGCCCCTTGCGAAGCTGTTCCAGCAGGTCGGTAACTGAAAGCAGGCGCCGCTTGCGGGTGCTGATCACCCGGCGTTCCTCCACCCACAGGCGAATGGAAACCATATCCTCCGGCTGGGATTCGGGGTTGAGGTTCACACCCCGCAGGGCCACCAGCAGCCCCTCATCAATGGTGGTGGTGCGCGGTCGGGTTTCCTCGGTGAGCAGGGCCTCGGCCACCAGGGGCGGCACACCGCTCCCGCGCCTCAGCCAGTCGGCGACTCCGTCATCCGTGTAGTCGAAATGCAGCCACAGGCTACCCTGCTCCGGCCGCCACTGCTCCACCTCATGCCACCCGAGCTGCCGCGCAGCGCCGCGCCCATCCAAGAGCACTGCGTGGAGCAGCCCCGACTGCCCGGTGTATGGCACCTGGCCTTCGCCGCTGACCATCTAGCCGTTCTCCAGCTCAAGGCGCGCGTGAGCCAGTTCGCCCGACGCCAGGCGCCAGCTGTTGGCGAACGCATTGCCATGTTCAACACAGACGAATTGCCCGAAATGCTCGCCGATATCATCCATACTCGCGGCCAGCTGTGGACCGGGATTCCAGGTGATCACGCTGCGGCAGTTTTCACTACGCGTGGTGACGGGACTCGCGCTGTCGATTCTCTGCGCCGGCCCCGCGTCCTCGTAGACCCGGTCCACCTCACCCGGGAAAGTCACCGCTCCTTCCTGCCGGCCGCGCTCCAGGCCACGGGTGTTGTCCAGGTAATCCGTTTTTTCCAGGCCGAGAACACGGGTCGCCCGCACATCATCGACGGCAAAGTAGGTATGCCAGGCCCAGCTGAATTCGGCACTCGCCCCGGCCGTATTCTCAAGCTCCAGCGCCAGAGCGATCGTATCGGCCAGGGTCATGGTCACGGTACAGCGAAAAGGGGTGAACATCTCGTCACCGGTGTGATTGTATGTACACACCAACTCGACACTGCCATTCTCGCATTCACGCGCAGATTGCAGTTGCCAGGGCCTGGTGCGCGCCACCCCGTGCTTGGGCAGCCCCGACTCACGACCGGGGCCGAACCAGGGCATGCACAGGGGAATTCCGCCCCGGATCGGCACCCCTTCCTGAAAGTATGCCCTGGGGCTGAGCCACAGCATCGGCGCCCTGTCCCTGGCCTGGAACTCCAGCAGCTGTGCGCCCTGTAATGCAAGCACGGCCCTGCAGCGCTCACTTTCCACCACCACGAGTTCGAGACCCGGTTTGTTGTACAGGGCACCGCTATCGGTATAGGTTATTTTCCCGGTTTGTAGCTGCTCACTCACTATTTCACTTCCTCCTGCGGATACCTGACTGCCCCTACTGATACTTACCGTCTGCTCAGTCCTGCCAGTGCGCCGGCATGGCGCTCCCAGTTCTTGCCGTCAAAAGGCTCCACCCGCACCCCCGCGGGCCTCTCATCCAGGCAGCGCAGGTTGATGCTGTAGCCATCCGGGTTTGAACGGGGAACATAGAAAGACTTTATCCCGCAATGGCGACAGAAATAATGTCGGGCCACCCCGGAGTTGAAGGTGTAGCAGGAGAGGTCTTCTTTGCCCTGCAATAAATCGAATGCCGCAGCGGGCACGATCAGGTGCTGGAAACCGGACTTTGCGCAAATGGAACAGTTGCAGGCATGGGCCACCAGCGCCTCGCCGGCGCTCCTCGGCAATTTCGCGCGGAAACGAACCCGGCCGCAGTGACAGCCCCCCTGCAGATTCCAGTGATTACCTTCCATTGCCCTCTTTCCCTTCTCCGAACAGTGGTCGGGCACAGAGCAGCGTCAGCACCGCAATGGCCAACAGCAGGTGGAACCAGTTCATACGTGCGATGCCCAGCAGCCTGGTGGCGCCCGTGCCTACGGCAAGACTTGCAAAGACCACCAGCAGCGGACCGAGTGACAGCAACGTCGCAGCTGGCGGTGACAGGCGTCGCCGGAACGCGGCAGCGAGCGCCACGCCCAACCACAACGCCAGACCGATACCAGCGACAGGAAAACGGGAGCTGTCCGTCGCGATCAGGTATACGGCGGCACCGGTGGCCAGGGTCAGCACGCCGTATGCGGGCGCCCGGCTGTCAACTCCCCTCTCGGGCAGAAGGTAAACCCACGCCAGCGCAACCCCAACCAGCGGGAACGTCAGCTGGGCAGACAGCGCCGAGAATACCCGGTGCCAGCCGGTAACGCCGGGGTCGATGGTATAGCGGTAGGCACCGGTGGCCGCAGCCAGCGCCAGCGGCAACAGCGCCGCCACCACCAGCAGCGCGGGCGACTGGCAGCGCTCCCGCGTCAGATACCAGTACTGGCTGGCCACCAGCAATGCGGCCAGGGACAACAGTACCTCCGCCAACCAGTAACCCAACAAGATGCGACTCTCCCGTCATGCTTTACCCGGATTCTAACGGACTGGGGCGGGAAATGCGCAATGCGCAATAAAAATGCCCCGGCCAGTCGGGGCATTCGGGCAGTGTACGCCCACTCAAAATTCTTCTCCCAGATCCGTTCCCCTCCGGGGCGGTAGCAAGCCAACGGAGGCCTGGGCTGCTCCGCAACTGGGAGGCAAAAAAAACCCCGGCACGGGCCGGGGTTTTCGTATAGCCAAGTCACCTCAGTGACATAGCTGGGGGGGCGTGGTTCAGCCCTCGTCGGAGGCAGAGCCCTCGACTTCAGCACGGTCGGCCTGAGCTTCCTTGATGGACAGCTTGATGCGGCCGCGCTGGTCTACGTCCAGCACCTTCACGAACACCTTCTGGCCTTCGCTCAGGTAGTCGGTCACCGCATTGACACGCTCCTCGGCGATCTGCGAGATGTGCACCAGACCGTCCTTGCCGGGCAGGAAGTTCACGAACGCGCCGAAGTCGACGATACGTACCACGGTGCCCTCATAGATAGCACCGATCTCGGCTTCCGCGGTGATTTCCTCGATGCGGGTAACCGCCGCCTCCAGGCTCTCGCCGTCCTCACCGAATACCTTGACGGTGCCGTCGTCCTCGATATCGATGGAAGCGCCGGTTTCCTCGGTGATGGAACGGATGGTTGCACCGCCCTTACCGATCACATCGCGGATCTTGTCCGGGTGGATCTTCAGGGTCGCGTAACGCGGTGCGTTCTCGTTGACGGTAGCGCGGGACTCACCGATCACCTTGTTCATCTCCGCCAGGATATGCAGGCGGGCATGCAGGGCCTGCTCCAGCGCGGTCTCCATGATCTCTTCGGTGATGCCCTCGATCTTGATGTCCATCTGCAACGCGGTTACGCCGGAGGCAGTACCCGCTACCTTGAAGTCCATGTCGCCGAGGTGGTCCTCGTCACCGAGGATATCGGTCAGGACCGCATAGCCATCGTCCTCTTTCACCAGGCCCATGGCGATACCGGCTACCGGCGCCTTCAGCGGCACGCCGGCGTCCATCAGCGCCAGGCTGGAACCACAGACGGAAGCCATGGAGCTGGAGCCGTTGGATTCGGTGATCTCGGAAACCACACGCAGGGTGTAGGGGAAGCTCTCCGGGTCCGGCAGCACAGCCGCGATACCGCGACGGGCCAGGCGGCCGTGGCCGATTTCGCGACGGCCGGTGGCACCTACGCGACCCGCCTCACCTACTGAGTAGGGGGGGAAGTTGTAGTGCAGCATGAAGTAGTCTTTGCGCTCGCCTTCGAGAGCGTCGATGATCTGCGCATCGCGGGTAGCGCCCAGGGTTGATACCACCAGCGCCTGGGTTTCGCCGCGGGTAAACAGCGCGGAACCGTGACCTTTGGGCAGCACGCCGACTTCTACGCTGATCGGGCGCACGGTCTTGGTGTCGCGACCGTCGATACGGGGCTCACCGCGAACCACGGCGCCGCGTACGATCTTCTTCTCGAGCTTGCCGAAGTATTTCTTGACTGTCCCCTCATCCACTTCTTCAGTGGCCAGGGCCTCGGCAGCCTCACTGCGCAGCTCGCCCAGGCGGGTGGTGCGCTGCTGCTTGTCGGTGATACGGTAGGCCTCGGCCACCTTGTCACCGAACTGGTTTTCCAGGGCGGCCTTCAGCTCTTCGTTCACCGGCTCTGGCTGCCAGTCCCACTCGGGCTTGCCTGCTTCAGCTTTCAGCTCTTCGCAGACTTTGACTACAGCCTGCATTTCCTGGTGTGCGAACAATACCGCGCCCAGCATGATGTCTTCCGGCAGCTCCTTGGCTTCGGATTCAACCATCAGCACAGCGTCCTTGGTGCCGGCGACAACCATGTCCAGCTCGGACTTGGCCAGCGCGCTGTAAGTCGGGTTCAGCAGGTAACCGTCTTCCTGGGTGTATCCGACGCGGGCGGCACCAATGGGGCCACCGAACGGGATGCCGGACACGGACAACGCAGCAGAAGTGCCTATCATGCCGGCGATATCCGGATCCACGTCCTTTTCGGCGGAAAGCACGGTGATCATCACCTGTACTTCGTTCATGAAGCCGTTCGGGAACAGCGGACGGATCGGTCGGTCGATCAGGCGGGAAGTTAGGGTCTCTTTCTCGGACGGGCGGCCTTCACGCTTGAAGAAGCCACCGGGAATCTTGCCGGCCGCGTAGGCCTTTTCCTGGTAGTGTACGGACAGCGGGAAGAAACCCTGGTCGGGCTTGGCTTCCTTGGCGCCCACAACGGTACACAGCACCACGGTCTCGCCCATGGTGACCAACGCCGCACCGGTAGCCTGGCGCGCGACGCGGCCGGTCTCGATGGTGACTTGCTGATTGCCGTACTGGAAGGTTTTGCTTACTGGATTCACGTTTTTTTCCTGTCTCCTGTCGGTTACTGGCCCATTCCAGTAACCCCTACAAAGCACGCCCCCGCGAAAGAAATACCACCGCGGGAACGATAACAGCGGGCCCGGGCCCGCGAGCCGGGCTGGCGCCCGGCGCTCCCGGCATGTTGCCGGCGAGCACACCAGATCGGCAATTGCTATGAATACCTGCCGGGCTGGCGCAACCCCAGGAGACCGGCAATGCCCCTCTCCTGAAAGTCTGTAAAAAGAAGAATGCCCGCCAGAGGCGGGCATTCCAGGGTCTTAGCGACGCAGGCCGAGCTTGGAGATCAGCTGTGCGTAACGGTTCAGATCCTTTTTCTTCAGGTAGTCCAGCAGCTTGCGACGCTGGTTTACCATGCGGATCAGGCCACGGCGGGAGTGGTGATCCTGCTTGTGCTCGGAAAAGTGAGCCTGAAGCTTGTTGATGTTGGCGGTCAGCAGGGCTACCTGGACTTCCGGTGAACCGGTGTCGCCCTCGGATTGGCCGTGCTCTTTCAGGATTGCTTCTTTTTCAGATGCATTCAGTGCCATAACGAAATACCTCGTCGTAATATGCTTTAAAGATACGGCTGGCCCGTGCATATTTACAGACCAGCTAGTCGGTTTTGCGACCCCTGCCCGGAGGGTCAGTTGCCGCTTACCAGGCGACGTGGTGCCACGCACCCGTCGTCGGTAATCTCTCCTACGCCCAGAAAATCACCGCTTTCCAGGAAGAGGCGCACCATATCACCTTCTTCCCCGAGACGGTAGACCTGCAGGTCCATGACCGGCTGCCCCTGGCGCACATAGTAGCCAGTGTTGTCCGGCAATGTGAGCTTCGGCAAGCCACTGGCGGGCGCATCCACAGGCAGCAGGTGATGATCGAGCACTTCCGCGCGGTCCTCGCCGCGCTCGGCAGTGAGCTCCTCCAGCGTCACTGCGTCGGCCTCATCGAAGGGACCGGCGGCACTGCGGTGCAGCTGTTCGACATAGGCGCCCACACCAAGCGCCGCGCCGAGGTCCTCTGCCAGGCTGCGCACATAGGTGCCCTTGGAGCAGTGTATCTCCACCTCGGCGCGGGGTTGCGGCCCGGGGGTGAAGCTGAGCAGCTCATACTCGAAGATCTCCACTTCGCGCGCCTCGCGCTCCACCTCTACGCCCTGCCGCGCCAGCTTGTACAGGGGCTGGCCCTTGTGCTTGAGGGCGGAGTACATGGACGGCACCTGCTTGATTCGGCCCCGGAACTGGTCCATGGCCTCACGCACATCACTCTCGGTCAGGCCGGAGGCGTCGGCGGTATCGATCACATCGCCATCGGCATCCCCGCTGGCCGTGCGCATGCCGAAGCAGAAAGTGCTGCGGTAGCGCTTGTCGGCGTCCAGCAGGTACTGGGAAAACTTGGTGGCCTCCCCGAAGCACACCGGCAGCACACCGGTGGCCAGCGGGTCCAGGGCACCCGTGTGTCCGGCGCGGTTAGCAAAAAACAGTCGCTTGGCTTTCTGGAGGGCGTCGTTGGCGGTGATTCCGGCAGGCTTGTTAAGCAGCAGGACGCCGTTAACCGCACGGCCCCATTTTGGTCTGCGGCCCATGATTACTCTTTATCGTCACCGTCGTTGTCACCGGCTTCATCGTCGTGATGACTCCGGTCGGATTGCACCGCCTTGTCGATCAGGGCCGACAGCTCCTGCCCGCGAACGGAGGTTTCGTCGTAGCGGAACTGCAGGCGCGGGATGGTGCGAATCTGGATAGCCCGTGCCAGCTGGCTGCGCAGGAAACCCGCAGCCTTGTTGAGGACGTCCATGGAAGTCTTGATCTTGGCCGGGTCGTCTTCACCAACAAGGGTGACAAAAACCTTGGCCGACGCGAGGTCGCGGCTGACCTCGACATCGTTGATGTTGACCATGCCCAGGCGCGGGTCGCGGACTTCGCGCTGGATAAGCTGGGAAAGCTCGCGACGCATGGCATCGGCGACGCGGTCGGCGCGGTGGAATTCTCTGGCCATTGTTTACCTGTGAGAACGGCTGGCATAAAAAGTCATCCCGGCAGGCGCCGGGATGACGGTGTCGCAGGGCCGGGCTGCGCCCGGGCCGGGATTACAGCTCGCGGGCAACCTTGACGATATCAAAGACCTCGATCTGGTCGCCGGGCTTGACGTCATTGTAGTCCTTAACACCGATACCACATTCCATGCCGTTGCGGACTTCCTGGACATCGTCCTTGAAGCGGCGCAGCGACTCCAGCTCACCCTGGTAGATCACCACATTGTCGCGCAGTACCCGGATCGGCTTGTTGCGGTAGACGGTACCCTCGGTAACCATACAGCCGGCAATCGCACCGAACTTCGGCGAGCGGAACACATCGCGCACCTCGGCGATACCGACGATCTCCTCGCGGACTTCCGGCTCCAGCATGCCCGACAGGGCCTGCTTGACCTCGTCCAGGAGATTGTAGATCACGCTGTAGTAGCGGATCTCCACACTTTCGGTCTCAGCCAGCTTCCGCGCAGTGACATCGGCACGGGTATTGAAGCCGATGATAATGGCGCCTGCGGTCAGGGCCAGGTTGACGTCGTTTTCGGCGATACCGCCGACGCCACTGGACACCACATTGACGGACACCTCTTCGTTACCGATGTCCGCCAGCGCGGACAGGATGGCTTCGAGGGAGCCGCGTACGTCGGCCTTGATGACCACCGGCAGTACTTTCCGCTCGCCCGCTTCCATGTCAGCAAACATGTTTTCCAGCTTGGCTGCCTGCTGGCGCTGCATGCGCTCGCGGCGCTCCTTCTCGGCGCGCTGCTCGGC
This sequence comes from Microbulbifer yueqingensis, assembly GCF_900100355.1. Classification (GTDB taxonomy): domain Bacteria; phylum Pseudomonadota; class Gammaproteobacteria; order Pseudomonadales; family Cellvibrionaceae; genus Microbulbifer; species Microbulbifer yueqingensis. The sequence goes on from NZ_FNFH01000002.1 coordinate 316,283, forward strand.
CACTTCGCGGGCCTTGCGCTCATCGGCCACCACCATGAACTCATCACCGGCATTGGGTGTAGTGTCGAGTCCCAGCAGCTCCACCGGGGTGGAGGGGCCGGCTTCCTTGACGCTCTTGCCCAGCTCATTGGTCATGGCGCGCACGCGGCCATAGCTCTGGCCGGCGAGAACGATATCACCGCGCTTGAGCTCACCGCTCTGTACCAGCAGGGTGGCTACCACACCGCGGCCTTTCTCCAGGCGGGACTCGATCACGACGCCACGGGCAGGAACGCCAACCTCGGACTTGAGCTCGAGCATTTCGGCCTGCAGGGAAACCGCTTCCAGCAGCTCATCGATGCCCTGGCCGGTATGGGCCGACACCTCGATAAACTGGGTGTCGCCACCCCAGTCCTCGGGAATGACATCCTTGGCGGCGAGTTCGTTCTTGACACGATCCGGGTCGGCGCCTTCCTTGTCGCACTTGTTGATGGCGACAACCAGGGGTACCCCGGCGGCCTTGGCGTGCTGGATGGCCTCTTCGGTCTGCGGCATGACACCGTCGTCCGCTGCCACAACCAGGATCACCACGTCGGTGGCCTGGGCGCCGCGTGCACGCATGGCGGTAAACGCGGCGTGGCCCGGGGTATCCAGGAAGGCGACCTCGCCCTGGCTGGTCTGCACCCGGTAGGCACCGATGTGCTGGGTAATGCCGCCGGCCTCACCGGAAGCCACCTTGGTCTTGCGAATATAATCCAGCAGTGATGTCTTGCCGTGGTCAACGTGACCCATGACGGTCACTACCGGGGCGCGGGAAACCTCCTCGCCCTCGGCCCGCTCGACTTCCGCCACCAGGCTCTCTTCCAGCTCGTTCTCGGAACGCAGCACCACCTTGTGGCCCAGCTCCTCAACAATCAGGGTCGCGGTATCGCGATCGATCGGCTGGTTGATGGTAACCATCTCACCCATTTTCATGAGTCGCTTGATGAGTTCACCGGCCTTCATGTTCAACTGCTTGGCCAGGTCACCGACGGTAATGGTTTCACCTAACTGTACTTCGTACACCTGCTTTCCCGTGGGCTTCTTGAACCCGTGTGTATTCTTGATTTTCAGCGTAGGACGGGACAGTGAGCGCGTGCTGCGCTTTTCGCTCTCGTCGTCCTCGAAAGCCTCAAGGGCCTGCTCGTACAGAGCGGTCTTACTGGACTTCTTGGGTCCGCCCTTGGTCTTGCGGCCACGGCGCTTGCGCGGCTCATCTTCATCTTTGTCCGCGGTGACGGGCGTCGCCTCCAGCTTGCGTCGCAATGACGGCTTGACTGCCCCGGCTGCCTTGGCCTTCTCCTCGCGCTCCTGCTTCTCTTTTTCGGCGCGCTGGCGCTCTTCCTCAAGGCGGGCCTTCTTCTCTTCGAGTTCCTGCTCCTCACGGGCAGTCTGCACTTTGCGGCGCTCCATAGCGGCAATACGCATCGCCTCGATGTCGTCCACATAGGTAGAGCGCACCGGCGCCGGCTTGGCCTGTTCCGCCTCTTCACCTGATCCCGGGGCTTCCTCGCCCGCCTCTGCGGCCACCTCGGCCGGCTCCTCAGGCTGTTCTTCTGCGGCCACCTCGGCCTGCTGCTCAGCTGCAGCCTCGGCCGCGGCTTTGGCTTCCGCTTCGGCACGTGCGCGCTCGGCTTCGGCCTGCTCGGCGCGCGCCCGCTCCTGTTCTGCCTGCTCCGCCAGCGCCTTTTCAAGCTCCGCCCGCTGGGCTTCCACGGCGGATTCCGCCGCCTGTTCAGCTTCGGGACGCTTGACGTAGGTACGCTTCTTGCGCACTTCCACATTCACTGTCTTGCGGCCGGTGCCAGAGCCGGTTTTCAGTGTGGTTGTGGTCTTGCGCTTGAGGGTGATCTTGCGCGGCGCGGACGCCTCTTGCTCCCCGTGGCTGCTTTTGAGGAAGTTGAGCAGGACCTGCTTTTCCTCATCCGACACCATGGCGTCGGCAGAGGTGTGGGGCAAACCCGCGTCTTTCATCTGCTTGAGCAGACGATCCTCGGTGGCACCAACCGATTTGGCGAGTTCGCTAACTGTTACTTCGGCCATTCTCTCTCCTGAAAGTCGCTAGGTCGGAGGGGTTTTATCTGAATCACCCGCAATTATTACATGACGGCATTCCATAGGACCCGCTATCCGGGCCCGATCATTGTACTACCGGTTCTCGCGGCGGCGTTACGCCTGCTCGCCGCTGTCGTCGGCGAACCAGGGCTCGCGCGCCTTCATGATCAGGGCAGCCGCCCGCTCCTGATCCACGCCTTCGATGTCCAGCAGGTCATCAACTGCCTGCTCAGCCAGGTCTTCCATGCTGGCGATACCGCGGCTGGCCAGCTGGTAGGCCAACTGGCGATCCATGCCTTCCATATTCAGCAGGTCTTCCTGCGGCTCGGTGGCATCCAGCTGCTCTTCTGAGGCGAGCGCTTGGGTCAGCAGTGCGTCCTTGGCGCGGGCGCGCAGCTCCTCGGCAATTTCCTCGTCGAAGCCTTCGATTCCGAGCATCTCCTCGATGGGTACGTAAGCCACCTCCTCGAGGGTGGTAAAGCCTTCTTCCACGAGTACGCCGGCGACATCCTCGTCGATATCCAGGCGCGCCATGAAGTTTTCCATGATGCTGCCAGATTCGGCTTCCTGCTTTTCCTGCCACTCCTCAACGCTCATTACGTTGATTTGCCACTGGGTCAGCTCAGAGGCCAGGCGTACGTTCTGGCCGCTGCGACCGATGGCCATGGCCAGGTTTTCCTCAGCCACCGCCACGTCCATGGACCCGGCATCCTCGTCCACGACGATGGACTCGATCTCGGCCGGGGCCATGGCATTGATTACAAACTGTGCCGGGTTTTCATCCCACAGCACAATATCCACGCGCTCGCCGGACAGCTCGTTGGAGACCGCCTGCACACGCGCACCGCGCATACCCACGCAGGCGCCGACCGGGTCGATGCGCCCATCGTTGGTGTTCACCGCGATTTTGGCTCGCAGGCCCGGGTCGCGGGCCGCACCCTTGATCTCAATAACTTCCTCGGCGATTTCCGGCACCTCGATGCGGAACAGCTCGATCAGCATCTCCGGGCAGGAGCGGCTCAGCATCAACTGCGGGCCGCGGGCCTCCGGCTGGATCTCAAGCAGGATCGCGCGTACGCGGTCACCGAGACGGAAGATCTCGCGTCCCACCAGCTGGTCGCGCGGCAGGCGCGCCTCGGCGTTGCCACCCAGGTCGACGGCGATAAACTCGCGGGTAACCTTTTTCACGGTGCCACTGACCAACTCGCCGACACGGTCACGATACTCTTCGACAACCTTGGCACGCTCGGCCTCGCGCACTTTCTGCACGATGACCTGCTTGGCGGTCTGGGCGGCGATCCGGCCGAACTCCACGTTCTCTACTTGCTCGCGATACACGTCACCGGCTTTCAGTTCCGGGTCTTTTTCGTGGGCCTCTTCCAGGGTGAACTGGGTACCCAGCTCGGCGAGAGTGTCATCGTCCACGACTTCCCAGCTGCGGAAAGTCTCATAGTCGCCAGTCCTGCGATCGATGATCACTTCAACGGTGGAGTCCTCGTCGTAGCGCTTCTTGGTGGCCGTTGCCAGGGCGGCCTCGATTGCCTGGAAAATAATTTCCCGGTCAACGCCCTTTTCGTTGGAAACCGCCTCGGCTACCAGCAAGATCTCTTTGTTCATGCAGCTGTGCCCCTAAATCGCCTGCCAGCAGGCGCCTACTAGAAAATGACTGAAAAGTTACTTGGTAAACTGGGGAATAATGTTGGCCTTCTCGATGCTATCGATTGGCAACAGGTATTCGTTCTCACCGTCAATGCGCAACACCACTTCCTCGCCCTCGACTCCGGCGAGCAGGCCACGCCACTTGCGCTGCCCGTCGAGGGGCATGCGCAGCCGCACCTCGATCTGGGCGCCGACATAACGCTCGAACTGCTCCAGGCGGTACAGGGGCCGGTCCATGCCCGGGGACGACACCTCCAGGGTGTAGTTGCCGCTGATAGGATCTTCCACGTCCATTACGGCACTCACCTGGCGACTGACCTTCTCGCAGTCCTCCACTGAGATCCCGTCCTCGGAATCGATGTAGATACGCAGCAACGCGTTGCGGCCGTGGGTCTGGTACTCAATACCCCAGAGCTCACAACCCAGCGAGGCCACCACCGGCCCCAGGAGTTCTTCCAGCTGTTCGCGCTTGGTCGCCATGCTATTCACCACGCTCATCCGGGGCCTACCGGGCTGGCCGGCGACCACCACCTTGGATGGGGCGCTTCCAGGCACCCCACAAACAAAAAATGGGCTGGGAAGCCCGCCCCACGGTCCGAATGACAAACCGTGGCGCCTACTTCCGGCCCATTCGGAAACCGCATCTCGCAGATACGAAAAAGCCCCTGACCGGGGCTTCAAACGCGAAACACCGGACTGAAGGCCAGCGTTTCAAATTTGGTAGCGGGGGCAGGATTTGAACCTACGACCTTCGGGTTATGAGCCCGACGAGCTACCAGGCTGCTCCACCCCGCATCAACTCCGAGAAACCGGCTCTGGTACTTCCGGCTTCCCTGCGGTGGGTTGCCCCAACCGCTCAAGAGGCTGCGCATTCTAGGGAACGGGCCCGGTTGCGTCAACCCTTGTCTGGCATTTATTTTTCCATCGCCCTGTGCGCCCCGGTTCCTATTATAGAACCAAATCCGCGGAAGCAAATTATCGCGCGCCGGGCTGCCGGCCGGCGCCTCAGCCGACGGTGGTGCCATTCCGCCGCAGGTCCGGGGTACTGGCGGCAGAGTCCTCGCGACATTCCGCGCAGCGGCGCTTCCCCAGTGCCAGGCTGCGCCATTCCAGGTGCTCCGCCTCGAAAACCTGCAGAGTATCCAGGCTGCCGAGTGGCAACCCCACCAGCAGCTTGATGGCCTCCAGTGCCTGCGCGCTGCCGACCACACCGAGTGCCGGCCCGATTACGCCACTGGTCTCGCAATTGCCCGCGGGCTCGCGCTCCGCTTCCGGGAAAAGGCAGGCGTAACAGGGCGACCCGTCCCGGCGGAAGTCAAAACTCACCAGCTGGCCGGAGAAACCCTGTACCGAGGCCATGATCACCGGTACCCCCCGGGCGCGGCAGGCGCGGTTGATCGCGTGGCGTATGCCCATGTTGTCGGTGCAGTCCAGCACCAGGTCAAATCCGGCCAGGCGCTCGAGCAGCCAGCCCTCATCGGCCATGGCCATGTGGGTGTGGATGCGGATTCCCGGGTTGGCGGCCTGCAGCTGCTGCGCAGCGACCTGCACTTTCGGTTTGTGCAGGTGATTGGTCTTGTACAGCACCTGGCGCTGGAGGTTGGAAAGGTCCACCTCATCGCCGTCGACCAGGTGCAACTCGCCCACGCCGGCGGCGGCGAGGTACAGCGCAGCCGGGCAACCGAGGCCGCCCATCCCCACCACCATGACCCTGGCAGCGGCGAGTTTTTCCTGGGCCGCCTCGCCCATCTGCGGGAGCATGATCTGGCGGCTGTAGCGGATACGTTCTTTATGACTGATCACGTCGATTCACCATCGGGCCTGTTACAGGAGTAGATATTGTTACCGGCATCGGGATTGTTACAGGCCGGTGATACTGCCAGCCTTGAACTGGGCATAGTAGTGCCCCCCCTCTTCCAGCTGCAGTCGCGTACAGGAGAGGTGCGAGATGTCGGCACTGAGCAGCTGGCCGGCGGCCGCGAGGCGCAGGCGCACCCGGCCATCCTCAAGCGGGGTGACCGCCTGCAGCTCGACCGGCAGGCAATTGAGGATACTGGACAGGCCCGGCCGCTCGATACTGAGGCTGATGTCGCCGGAATCGAGCAGGAAGGCCACCCTGTCCCCGGGGCAGTGATCGCCCGCCACCCGGTCCGCATACAGCGGCGTTTCACCGACGGACAGGGTCAGCAGGCCCGCTTCGCAGGACTCTACCCGCGCTTCCACGCGGCTGCGGCAGGTAAACTCCCCGTCCCCGGCGGACGCCAGGCGCCGCGCCGCTTCCCGCACCGGCACGGGCCCCTCCAGGACCGCCTCTTCCATCCACAGGCACGCGGTGGCCAGCAGCTGGATTTCACTGAGGTCGTGACTGGTCCAGATCACCAGTGCCGGATGCCTGGCCCAGAATGATTTCAGCACCGGTATCAGCCGGCGAAGCACCTGCGACCTGTCCACTGCCGACAGGGGTTCATCATAGAGCTGCACCGCGGCATTGCTGAACAGCTGGCGCAAGAGCGCCACCCGCTGGGCCTCACCGCCCGACAGGCGCTCCACGGGCTGCTCCAGCAGGGCTGCCACCCCGAACGCCGCAATCAGGTCGGCGCGCTCCTGTTCCGCCAGCCGTCGGCGGCTGTAGCGATGGGCCAGGGCGAGGTTGTCGGCGACGCTCTGCCCGGCAAACAGGCGCCCGTCCTGGAAGCCGAGGGCCAGGTCGCGCCGGTGCACCGCCAGTCCCCGCGGGCCGTCCTGCCAGGGGATGCCGGCGAAAATCACCCGCCCGGCGCAGGGGCGCTGTCCCGCCAGTGCGGCGAGCAGGGTCGTCTTGCCGCCGCCGGAGGGACCGCTGAGGCCGAAGATTCCCGTGGCCGGCAATGCGAGCTCCCACGGAGAGGCAGGATTCAGCGCGGTAACCAGTTCCTCGACCAGCAGCTCACTGGTCTCGATTCTGTCGCCGTATCCGCGACGCGCCGCCGGGCGCAGGAATGGCAGTGCAAGATCCATCAGCCCGGCACCCCCAGGACAGGAATATCACGCTCTTTCGCCGTCGCTGCACGCCCGAGCCAGCGGGCCAGCAACAGGAGTGCCGTGGTGACTGCCACGAGCACGAGCGCCAGGCGGTGGGCTGCGCCGTACTCCATGGCCTCCACGTGCTGGTACAGCGCAATGGAAACCACCTGGGTCTCACCCGGTATTGCGCCGCCGATCATCAGTACCACGCCGAACTCGCCGAGGGTGTGGGCGAAACTCAGGGCGCAGGCGCTGATGATCGCCGGGCGGCTGGCCGGCAACAAAACGCGCAGCAGGGCCGCCAGCGGTGGCATGCCGAGAGCCGCGGCCGCTGAGGTGAGCCGCCTGCCATTCTGGCTGAAGGACGCGAGCAGTGGCTGCACCATAAATGGCAGGGAATAGATCACTGACGCGATCACCAGGCCGGTAAACGAGAATACCAGCGGCTGCCCGAAGGATTCCGCCAGCCAGCGTCCCGGGGCGTAGTTCGGCGAAAAAGCCAGCAGCAGGTAGAAGCCCAGCACCGTCGGCGGCAATACCAGCGGCAGGGTGATGATCACCTCCACGGCGTGGCGCCAGCGACTCTGCCAGTGGCTGAGTTTCCACGCCAGCGGTACACCGATGAGCAGCAGCAGGAGTGTGGTTATCGCAGCGAGGCGGAGGGTCAGCCACAGTGCGCCAATGTCGGCGGCATCAATAGTCACGAGCCCTCCCCCGCCCCGGGACCGTACCCCAGGGCCACCAGTCGCCGGCGCGAGCCATCACTGACCAGGAAGTCCGCCAGGGCCGCTGCCGTAGAGGGGCTGCGAGCCTGCCTGAGCACCACCAGCTGCTGCTCGATGGGCTGGTAGAGATGCTGCGGCAACAGCCAGAGGTTGGTGCGACCGGCCGCAACCATCTGGCTCGCAGCGACGAAGCCCAGCCGGGCGTGCCCGGACTCGAGTAACACGAAGGCATGGCCGGCGTTGTGGGCGCGCGCCAGCCGCGCGCCACCGGCCTCCCAGAGCCCCAGCGACTGGAGCACCTGCCGGGCGGCGACGCCGAAAGGCGCCACCTCCGGGTCGGCCAGCACCAGGGTATCCCGCCAGCGCCTCAGCAGCGCCTCCGATCCCCGCCCGGCATCCGGCAGCCACAGCGCCAGCAGGCCCCGGGCATAGGTGCGGCGGCTGCCCGGCACAATCCTGCCCTGCTGCTCCAGCAAGCCGGGGCGCTCCCGGTCGGCGGAAAGGAACAGGTCGAAAGGAGCACCGTGCAGGGCCTGCTGGTAAAGCGCCCCGGAACTGCCGCTGGTCAGCATGACACGACAGCGGGTGGCGGCCTCGAATTCCGGCAGCAGCGTCTCGAGGGCGGGACGGAAGCTCGCTGCCACCGCCACCTGCAGCCGGCAGTCGTCGGCCCGGGCCGGGAGAGCGAGTACGAGCAGCGCCCCCAGCACGGCCAGCGCACGCATCAGGCCCACTTTTCCAGCTCCGCCTGGTCACTGGCCCTGGCCTCGACCCAGCGCTCCTCCTCAGCGCCGCAGGCGCGCCGAACGGTCTCACACTTCCAGAACGGCGCCTCGGTCTTGAGCCGGTCCATGATGTACTGGCAGGCCGCGAACGCCGCCTGGCGGTGGGGACTGGTGACACCTACAAAGACGATTTCCTCATTCACCTGCATGGGCCCCACCCGGTGGACCAGGTTGACCCGCCCCAGGGGCCAGCGCCCGCGTGCATCTGCGACGATGGCCCGCAGGCTTTTCTCCGTCATGCCGGGGTAATGCTCCAGGGCCAGTCCGCCAACCGCACTGCCGGCATTGAAGTCCCGCACCGAGCCGACAAACATCGCGCAAGCACCGTCAGCCGTATTGGCCTTCTGCAGGGCCGCGTATTCGGCGGCCACATCGAGGGGGGTCTCGTGAACATCGATGCGGTCCATATCAGCCTCCGGTCACCGGGGGAAAGAAGGCCACCTCGTCGCCGGCGGCGACGGATGCGTCGCTGTCTGCCAGCTCCTGGTTCACCGCCACCCGGATAGCGTCGTCATCCAGGTGTTCCCGCCACTGCGGATACCTCTCGCAGAGGACTGCGCACAGCGAGCGCACGGTGCCGGAAAAGTCTTCGAGCCGCAGTTCACCCATGCCGAGCTGCTGCCTGAGTCGCGCGAAGAACAGAACCTTGATCATGTCGTTACTCCTGGATGCCTGCATCAGCGAGCTGCCAGTGGCCCCGCTTGCCGCCGGTTTTCTCTGCCAGCCGGGTGGGCCCGATGACCATCGCCGGGTCCACCGCCTTGCACATGTCGTATATCGTCAGCGCCGCCACCGAGGCCGAGGTCAGCGCCTCCATTTCGACACCCGTACGTCCGGCCAGCCGACAAAATGCGGAAATGTCTACCCGATGATCCTCCGGGCACAACTCGAACTCCACGGCCACCTTGGTCAGCGCCAGCGGATGGCACAGGGGAATCAGGTCCGCGGTGCGCTTGGCTGCCTGGATGCCGGCGATGCGCGCCACCGCCAGCACGTCCCCCTTGCGGTGGGCGCCCTCGCTCAACAGTGCAAATGCGTCCGCACTCATGGTTACGCTGCTTTGCGCCCGCGCACTGCGGTCGGTGACCTCCTTGGCCGTGACATCGACCATGCTGGCCTCGCCGCGCTCGTTCAGGTGGGTCAGGTGGCTCATAGCATTATCCCCGGGTGGCACAGTTCTGGCGCTGGAAATCCACGTGCGGCACGAAGTTGCACGGCCGGTGACGCGCGTCCAGTTGCTGCTCCAGTATGCCCTCCCAGGCGGTGCGGCAGGCACCGGTGGAGCCTGGCATGCAGCACACCAGGGTACGGTTGGCGAGCCCCGCCAGGGCCCGCGACTGGACCGTCGAGCTGCCGATATCCCCCAGGGAGATATGCCGGAACAGCTCGCCGAAGCCGTCGACCGTCTTGTCGAAGAGGGGCTGCAGCGCCTCCGGCGTGGAATCCCGCTCGGTAAAGCCGGTGCCGCCGGTCACCAGGACCACCTGCACCTGCGGATCGGCGATCCACGCGGAAACCACCGCGCGCAGCTGGTAGACGTCATCCGGGATTATCCGCCGGTCAGCCAGCTGGTGGCCCGCGCCCTGCAGGACGTCGCGGAGGTAAGCGCCGGAGGTATCGGTCTCTTCGGTGCGGGTGTCCGAAACGGTCAGCACCGCGATATTGAGGGGGATGAATTCAGTGGAAGCGTGTCCGGCCATTGTTCAGTACTCTCTCGGAAAATTGGTATCGGGAATTTCTTTTCGGCCACCCGGCTTCAGCCACTGGTATGCGCGAACCGGGCGCTGCCCGGCAGTGCGTGGTAGTCCGCGGGCGTATTGACGTTGTGGCACCAGTCGCCCGCGCCCGGCAGGGAAAGAGCCCCCAGGTGCCGGAGCAGCGCACCCACGGCATTGGGCGCGTCCCCTTCCACCGCACGCTGCAGGTAGGCCCGGCACCCGGTGTCCAGCGGCAGCCACAGCGGGAAGAAATAGTCGCCGAAGTAGCTGGCGCGGCCGCTCTCGACGCCGGCATGCAGCAGGCGGGCGAGTGCATCTGCCGGGAGCAGCGGCATGTCGACGGGGATGACCAGCGCCGCTGGCGCCGTGGTGGCACTGGCGACGGCGTGCAGTCCCCCCAGCGGCCCCCGTCCGGGGACCAGGTCGGGGACGCCGCCGGGCCGGGCACCACTGACAACCACCTGGCCCAGGGGCAGCTCACGCAGCAGCGCGCAGGCGTGCTCAAGGAAGGTGCGGTTACCGGCGGTGGGCAGCAGGGCCTTGTCCCGCCCCATGCGGCTGGAGCGCCCGCCCGCCAGCACCACGCCGATGGTCTGATGTGTCGTTGCCATGTTCATCCCCCCAGCATGGCCAGGTTGCGGGTAGCGCCGGTGAGTCCGCGCTGCAGCTCGTGGCCGGCGTTCTTGCCGCCAATCAGTTCACGGATATGTTGGGCCAGGGCCTCCGCATCGCCGGCGGCGATCTCCCGGCGCAGGTCGAAGCCCGCGTCGGCGAAGAGGCACAGGTGCAGCTTGCCCTGGGCCGACATGCGCAGCCGGTTGCAGCTTGCGCAGAAATCACTGCTGTAGGGGGTGATCAGGCCGACACGGCCGGCGTAGTCCGGGTGAAAGTACTCCCTTGCCGGCCCTGCATCCCGCGCGCGCACCACCTGCTGCCAGCCATCCTTTACCAGTCGGGATTCAATATCTGTGCCAGAGACATGGTTGCTGGCGAAGAACTCGCGGTTATCGCCGGTGCGCATCAGTTCGATAAAGCGCAGGGTTACCGGCGTCTGCCGCACCCAGTCCAGGAATTGCTCGAAGCCGGCGAGGTTATGCTGGCGCAGCAGGACCGCATTGACCTTGGTCTGGATACCCAGCTCCAGGGCACGGTCGATGCCAGCCAGGGCCCTGTCCAGGCGGTCGTGGCCCGTGATGCGCCGGAATTGCGCCGGGTCCAGGCTGTCCACGCTCACGTTCAGCTGGTCAAGGCCGGCCGCATGCCAGCCGTCTATCTGGGATGGCAGGCGGTAGCCGTTGGTGGTGATTGCCACGCGGCGGATGCCGTCGCAGTCATTCACTGCCGCAATAAGTGAGTCGAGGTCCCGGCGCAGGGAGGGCTCGCCGCCGGTGAGGCGCACCTTTTCGGTGCCGAGCGAGGCAAAGGCGCGGATTACGGTATCAACTTCCGCCACGGTAAGGGGATTTTCACCCTCGAGCGATCGCCCGCAGCCAATCCCGTCGGGCAGGCAGTAATTGCAGCGGAAGTTGCAGATGTCGGTCACGGACAGGCGCAGGTAATAAAACCGGCGGCCATAGCTATCTTGTAACATTAAACGCCTTTCCAAAGTCGGGAGGCCGCGCGGTTTCCCGCGTGACCCTGGTGGCCCTTCCGGCCACGGTCCCGGCACCCTGCGGCTGAAGCCGTGTAGGCAGCGGGACTCGGTGTTTAAACTGTTGCCAGTGTATCAGCGCAGCAGATTTCTGCTTGGGGCAAAGGTGGTACTCCCCCCGGGCAAGTACGTTTCGGCATTTGAGAATAGCGGGGTTCCGGACCCGGGCGCCCGGCGGGCAACAGTAAAAAAGCCCCGGCGCCTGGCCGGGGCAGCGGTTTCTTGTTCTTATCAGAACTTGGCGGTGAGCATCAGCCACACCTTGTCGGTATCCACGCTGTACTCATCGGCGCTGTAGGTCGCGTACTTCACCAGTGCGGAGAGCTGGTCGTTGATCTTGCGGCCGTAGCTGACATCCCACTCTTCGCCGTAATCCACGGACGAGGCGTTGGCGCCAAAGCTGTGGTAGGTCACCCCGAACTTGCCGCCGGCGAGCTCCGCACTGGCCCCGACATACAAATCCTCAACCCCGTCTGCCGGCGTCGCCAGGAACTTGTCGGCGAAGCCCTGGAATTTGTGCAGGGTGGCGAGCGGCGTGGTAAAGGCCACCCCCTCATCGCTGCCGAGCACCTCATAGCCGATTTTCGGCTGCACCGGGCCAATGCTGGCGGCCACTTCGGCGAGGTAGTAGTCCGCTGTGTACTCGAGAGTGCTGTCGCCGGTCTCGGACTGGGTTGCGTAACTCAACCGGGTTGAGACGGGTCCGAATGCACCCTCGTACCGTACGCCGATAGTGCGGCTCGATGCGTTGATCGCCGTATCCAGGTCCAGCTCGTAGAGAAACGCTGTCAGCTTGTGGGATTCGTTTACCGGGTAGGCGGCGTGAAGCAGCTGGATATCGCCCCGGAGGTCGGAATTGACGCTGTCCTCGCCAAAAATCCGGTTTACGTTGTATACGTAGCTGTAATCGAGCTGGAAGCTGTCGGGCTGGCCGTACTGGAACCGGTAGCCGTCGTAAGTCTGCTCGTTCTGGCGCCAGCCCACGCCACCGACAAATCTCTGGTCATCGAGGTTGATGCGCTGCCGGCCGGCGGTGACTATGGAGGACTTGCCGCGATACTGCAGGTACGCCTGGTTGACTTCAGTCCCGGTGGGATCAGCAACAACCGGGTAGAGGGTGTTGCCATTGATAGTGGAGTTGTAATCATCATCGCCAATCGCGGTGACATCATCAAATTCAAGCAGGCTCGAAAATCCGCGGTAAGCCGCGCTCTCCCAGGTCAGGCGCGACCTGAGGGTGGAGGCGAGGGCATTTTCATCCAGGTTTTCCTGGTCGACGCCCTCGGCCCGGTAGCGAAGGTTGAGCCCCACGCTGCCCAAACTCAGAGCCTCTGCCATCGAGGTTGCGCCGCTGTCTTCCGCTGCCGCATGCACAGCCAGGCTGCTGCAAGCACCCAGAACTAAAACGCCCATTAATTTCGGTAGATCTTGCGTATTCATCCGCTTTTCCTATGCGAGTGGGTGATTGGGGTCGGGAGCAAATTACACCGCCTTGCGCACCGGGGAAATGCACCCGTTTTTAACACGCTGAAATTTCCTACCACCCGCTCGCTCAGCCAGTTACCACCAAATCGGTAAGCGGAGTCATTCTGCGGAAATGGCCTCTTGCGGGCCGGCATCGTCGTGAAGAAAGTTATGTTGCCGTGCGAACTGCAGTCGCTGCTGATAGCGCTCTCTCTGGATGGCCAGGTACATCACCACCATGCACAGGGCGAGCACTCCGTAGAGCAACATAAAGGCCGCACTGTGAATACCCACTAAATCCTGTGCCATACCAAACATGACTGGTAACGTGAAGCCGCCGAAGGCGCCGATAGTCGCCACGGTTCCCCCGACACTTCCCATATGCCCGGGGAAATTGTCGTGTAACGCCTTGTAGACCGAGGCGCGACCGAAGCCCTGGGCTATACCGATCACCAGCAGCAGCAGGGTGAACAGCTCGATGCTTACCTCGATACTGAGTTCGACATCGCGCTCAACCCCGTGGATTGTCATGGAGGTGGGGGGATAGCTCAGGAAGAAGAGGCATACCAGGCAGGTCCAGAAGACACTCCAGTTCACCGTGCGGGCACCGTAGCGGTCGGCAAACCAGCCTCCCAGGGCCCGCACAGAACTCGACAGGGCCACGAACACCAGTGTCAGCGCCATGGCGGTGGTCAGGGATACCTCGTAGACGGAAAGGTAGTAATGCGGCAGCCATAGCAGCAGCGCCAGGAAACTGCCAAACACAAAGTAGTAATAAAGACCGTAACGCCAGACCCGCAATTGCCGTAGCGGCCGCAGCTGCTGCGCCAGGTTGCTCGCCCGCCGCCGCTGCATGTAGCGGGTTTCCTCCGGTGCGGCCAGTGCGAACAGGACCACCATCACCAGCAACCCGATACCATAAGCCGGGCCTATCCACTCCCGCCCGGCCCAGCTCTCGATAGCCGGAGCCAGCGCCAGGGTAATCGCCGCGCCCACGTTACCGGCACCAAAGATCCCCATGGCTGTGCCCTGCTGCCTGCGCTCGAACCAGGGGGTGATATAGCGAATGCCCAGTACGAAGGAGACACCGGAAATGCCCAGCCACAGGCCGGCCAGCAGATGCCCCGAAAAAGTGCTGATGGTGGGCAGCAGAACCAGCACCGGTAGCAGCAATAGCATCTGGACCAGGATGAGTTTCTTCGCCGAGAAACGCTCCACCAGCAGCCCGGCCGGGAACCTCAGTAACGCCCCGGTGAAAATGGGAGCCGCAAGCAGTACCCCGAACTCGGTCGCCGAGAGCTGGAACTGCTCCCGCAACTCGACACCGAGTACGGCATACAGGGTCCATACCGAGAAATTGGCCGCAAACATGGCCGTGGCGAGAACAAGTACGCGTCCCGCCAGTTGCTGTGAGTATTGCATTACCGGACTCCGCTGTTTCCCTCATTTTACGGCAACTGTTTCCCGGCCTGCGCGTTTCCGGAGGGCGATCTGCGGCTTTACCCCCAAAAACATCCTGCAGATGGAGGGGGCAGCCGCTGCTACCACCTTGGTGGTAAAACGGCGCCTCCGCGCTGTATTTATCCGGGAAACGCCCTAGCCCATAGGGGTAAGTCATCGGAAAATCACCGGAATTTTCGGGACGCCTACCCCCTTTGTCCGCTTCCACTCCGGCATCACTCCCATACCATCGGGGCCAGACCCATTTAACCAACGATTCCCGTCACGCCGGAGATACAACCATGAGTGAATCGAGCGGCCTCAATCTACTGAATTGGGGCGATCCCAAGATAAAAACACTGCACATTACCTGGTTCGCGTTTTTCCTGAGCTTCGTGGTGTGGTTCTCCCACGCACCGCTGATGGTCTTCATCAAGGAGGCCTTCGATCTCTCCAGCCAGCAGGTCAAGGCCTTGCTCATCCTTAACGTGGCACTCACGATTCCCGCCCGCATTATTATCGGCATGCTGGTAGACAAGCTCGGGCCGCGGCTCGTTTACAGTGGCCTGCTGATGATCTCATCGCTGATCTGCATCGGCTTTGCCACCGCTAACAGCTACGAGTCGCTGGCACTGTTCCGCTTCCTGCTGGGCTTTGTCGGCGCCGGCTTCGTCATCGGTATCCGCATGGTGGGCGAATGGTTCCCCGCCAGGCAGGTAGGCCTTGCCGAGGGCATCTATGGAGGCTGGGGTAACTTCGGTTCTGCCGCCGGTGCCATGACGCTGCCGACCATCGCGCTGCTGTTTGGCGGTGACGACGGCTGGCGCTACGCGCTCGGCCTGACCGGGGTAATCGCCGGCACCTACGGCTTCCTCTACTACCATATTGCCCGCAACACACCGAAAGGTTCCACCTACTTCAAGCCGAAGAAGAGCGGTGGCCTTGAAGTAACCAGCATGCGGGACCTCTACTTTTACCTGCTGATGAACGTGCCCATGTACCTGGCGCTGGGCGCACTGGCCTACAAGCTCTCCCCCGCCGGGGTGGCGCTGCTGAGCCAGCAGGCCACTTACATCATGTGGGGGCTGCTGGTGGCACTGTTTGCGCTGCAGACCAGGATGATCTGGCACGTGAACAGCGAACACCTCAAAGAGGGCGTGCCCGAGCTGGAAAAATACAACTTCAAGCAGGTGGCCATTCTCGACCTGGCCTACTTCGTCACCTTCGGCTCCGAGCTGGCGGTGGTCTCCATGCTGCCGCTGTTCTTCCTTGAGACCTTCGAGGGCCTGAGCCCGGTCAAGGCGGGCCTGCTGGCTTCCGGCTTCGCGTTCATGAACCTGGTAGCGCGCCCCACCGGCGGCTACTTCAGTGACAAGATCGGACGTCGCCGCAGCCTGATGTTCCTGGTCGGCGGGCTGGCGGTAGGTTACCTGGTGCTGAGCCAGATCCACGGTGGCTGGTGGATTCCCGCCGCAGTGGCGGCCACCATGATGTGCTCTTTCTTCGTGCAGGCCGGCGAGGGTGCGGTGTTCGCCATCGTGCCCCTGGTGAAGCGCCGCATGACCGGACAGATCGCTGGCATGGCCGGCGCCTACGGTAACGTGGGCGCAGTGACCTTCCTCACCGTCCTGTCCTTTGTCAGCTACAGCCAGTTCTTCCTGGTCATCGCCGGCGCAGCCGCGATCATATTCTTCGCCTGCGCCTTCCTCGACGAGCCGAAAGGCAAGATCGCGGAAGTACTGCCCGATGGCACCGTACAGCTGATCAGCGTGGAATAACCGGGCCGATAGCCCGAAAGAAAAACGGCCTGCGGGCCGTTTTTCTGTCTCCGGGGTACTGCCGCCACGACCGCTGGCAGTTGCGGTCTGGACACCGGCGTCCCGCCCCGGCACAGTAACCTTCTGGCCGCCAGGTAAGAAACATGAATGCACCAAGCCCCCCGCTGCCAGCGGAAGTCTCCAGCGCCCCGGCATTGTCTTCTGGCCTGTGCAGCACTGCAGGGCCCAAGCCCCAGAACGAGGATGCGGGCGTTTTTCACTGGCCCGCCAGTCCCCACCTGCAACAGTACCTGGGTGCAGTGGCCGCCGTCGCCGATGGCGTGAGCTCAGCCGAGGCAGGGGCCCTCGCCAGCAGTACGGCGACGCAGCAGTTCGTGGAGGATTACTTCCGGACTCCTGACACCTGGTCCGCGGCCCACGCCGGGCAGAAAATCCTCGCCTCCATCAACAGCAAGCTCTATCGCAAGAGCCACGAGTTTGCCCAGGAGGAGAAGGGCTTCCTCTGCACCTTCTCGGCGGTAGTGTTCAAATCCCGCAGTGCGCACTATTTCCATGTCGGCGACAGCCGCATCTACCACCTGCGCCAGGATCAGCTGAAGTGCCTGACCCGGGATCACACGGTCGTACTCTCCCATCGACGCCGGATGCTGGCGCGGGCCCTGGGCATGGATACCGGCCTGCAGGTGGATTACGGCCGGGTGGAACTGGAGCGTGGCGACTGTTTCCTCATCACCAGCGACGGGGTCCACGACTTTGTGGATACGGAGTTTATCCGGGCGCTGCTCGCCAGGCCGGACCTGACCGAACAGCAGAAGGCCGAGGCGCTGGTCAGGGCCGCAGAGGAAAATGGCAGTGACGATAACCTCACCGCGTTGGTGGTGGGGGTCAGGTCGGTGCCGGAAACCACGCTGGATGACTACAGCCGCCAGCTTACCCGGCTACCCTTCCCACCGCCGCTGACGCCCGGCATGATCCTGGACGGCTACCGGGTGGAGCGGGAAATTTTTTCCTCCCAGCGCAGCCAGCTCTACCTGGTGACTGATACCGCCTCCGGCGAGGCACTGGTGATGAAGACTCCCTCGATCAACTACGAGGACGATATCCACTATATCGACCGCTTCATCCAGGAGGAGTGGATCGGCCTGCGGATCCAGAGCGATCACGTGGTGGAAGTGCACCGCCAGCAGCGGCCGCGCACCGCCCTCTACTACCTCATGGAATACGTGGATGGCTGCACGCTGGAAAGCTGGATGACGGAAAACCGCTTTCCGAAACCGGCCGAGGCCTTCCGCATCATTCGCGAGGTCTCTGCGGGACTGGCTGCCTTCCACCAGCAGGAAACCATTCACCAGGACCTCAAGCCTGCCAACATCATGCTCGACCGTGCAGGGCGGGCAAAAATCGTCGATTTCGGCTCGGTATATATTGCCGGCAGCGCCGAAGTCTTCCGCCCGCTGGAACATCCCGGCGCCCTGGGCACCGCCTCTTATTCAGACCCGCACTATATCCTCGGGCGCAACAGCGGTATCCAGGGCGATATCTATGCGCTGGCCACCATTGCCTACGAGGTGTTCACCGGGGAGCTGCCCTATGGCGAGGGCATCAACGAGTGCCGCTCGCTGGCCGATTACGAGCAGCTGCGTTACCGTCCCGCGGCGGCGTTTAACCCCGTGGTACCCATCTGGTTCGACCGCACCCTGGAACGGGGCTGCAGCATCGACCTCGAGGAGCGATACCACACCCTGGACGCCTTCATCACCGACCTGGGCACCCCCAACCCGGATTACCTGCGGGACGACCCGAGCGATCAGCAGGGCCAGAACGCCTCCCTGTTCTGGAAACTGCTGTGCGGACTCTGGGCCATCACCCTGCTGGCGCTGCTCGCCCTGTTTTCGTCCGGCAATTGACGGCCGGAAAATTCCGGCTGCCGCGGGCAGAAGGGGTAGCGGGTCCCTGCGCAGATATTCCCCGGCTTGTTCACCGGGCAAACAGAAAGCGCAATAACTGTTGATTTGGCCGCCTTACCACTACCCCGAAATGGGTAGAGACGGCATCGCTTTTAAGTAGCCGTGCAGCCACCCCGCCACCCTGCCCCTCTTGTCCCGAGATAAAAAACACCATATGTTGTGCCTTATAGAAAAACAGGCACAACATGTAGTTGATAAATATCAAGTTTGCCCGGTAGCCACCGTGGCGGCATACCGGCAACTTCACCAGCCAGGAGGCCCCATGTCCGCATCCACAACCGTCACCCCAGAAGCCAGCGCCGCCAGCGCCGTGCCCAGTGGCCGCATCCCGCCCGGCCTGCTGGTGCGGAAGCGCGATGGCCGCTCCACCGCGTTCGATAGCCGCCGTATCCACAGCGCCATTTTGCGCGCCGGGCAGGCAAGCGGTGACTTCGGCGCGGACGAGGCAGACCTGTTGACAGCACAGGTTTGCAAGGTGATTGGCCATCGCTGTGATGGTAGCGCGCCTCTGGATATCGAAGAGATCCAGAACATCGTGGAGCAGGTGCTGATCAGCAGTAACCACCTGGATACTGCCAGGGGCTATATCGCCCACCGGAGCCGCCACCAGCAGTTGCGCGAGGACCGCCGCACCCTGCTGGATGTGAGCGCGTCCGTCGATGAATACCTGCAGCGCGAAGACTGGCGTGTGGCAGCCAATGCCAACCAGGGCTATTCCCTGGGTGGCCTGATCCTTAACAGCGCCGGCAAGATGATCGCCAATTACTGGCTCAACCACGTCTACGACCCGGAAATCGGTGCGGCGCACCGGGATGGCGACATCCATATCCACGACCTCGACATGCTGGCCGGCTATTGCGCGGGCTGGTCCCTGCGCACGCTCCTTCAGGAGGGCCTTAACGGCGTGCCGGGCAAGGTGGAGTCCGGGCCCCCCGCACACCTCTCCAGCGCGGTGGGGCAGATCGTCAATTTCCTCGGCACGCTGCAGAACGAGTGGGCCGGTGCACAGGCATTCAGCTCTTTCGATACCTACCTGGCGCCCTTTATCCGCAAGGACGGCCTCGGCTACGGCGAGGTCCGCCAGTGTATGCAGGAACTGATCTTCAACCTCAACGTGCCGTCCCGCTGGGGCACGCAGACGCCGTTTACCAACCTCACCTTCGACTGGGTCTGCCCGGAGGACCTGCGTGAGCAGGTGCCCGTCATCGCCGGTGAGGAAATGCCGTTTACCTACGGCGAGCTGCAGGAAGAGATGGACCTGATCAACCGAGCGTATATCGAGGTAATGAGTACCGGCGATGCGCGCGGCCGGGTGTTCACCTTCCCCATCCCCACCTACAACATCGCGCCCGACTTCCCCTGGCACAGTGAGAACGCCGAGCGGCTGTTCGCCATGACCGCGCGCTACGGCCTGCCCTACTTCCAGAATTTCATCAATTCCGACCTGAGCCCGAACATGGTCCGCTCCATGTGCTGCCGGCTGCAGCTCGACCTGAGGGAGCTGCTCAAGCGTGGCAACGGCCTGTTCGGCTCCGCCGAGCAGACCGGCTCACTCGGCGTGGTGACGGTCAACTGCGCGCGGCTGGGCTACCTGCACCGCGGAGATGAACCCGGCCTGATGGCCGCCCTGGACCGCCTGCTGGAACTGGCGCGCAACTCGCTGGAACTCAAGCGCAAGGTCATCCAGCGCCACATGGACGCGGGCCTTTTCCCCTATTCCAAGCGCTACCTGGGAACCCTGCGCAACCACTTCTCCACCATCGGCGTGAATGGCATCAACGAGATGCTGCGCAACTTCAGCGGCGACCGCGACAGCATCGTCACCGAAGAGGGCCAGCGCATGGCAGAGCGCCTGCTGGACCATATCCGCGCGCGCATGACCGAGTTCCAGGAGCAGACCGGCCACCTCTACAACCTGGAGGCAACGCCGGCGGAGGGCACCACCTACCGCTTCGCCCGCGAGGACAGGAAGCGCTACCCGGATATCCTCCAGGCCGGCAGCGATGAAGCCCCCTACTACACCAACTCGTCGCAATTGCCAGTCGGCTTCACCGATGACCCGTTCGAGGCACTCGCGCGGCAGGAGTCACTGCAATCGCGTTATACCGGCGGCACCGTGCTGCACCTGTACCTGGGCGAGGAACTGCCGGACGCCGACAGCTGCCGCCGGCTGGTGCGGCGGGCGCTGGAGAACTACCGCCTCCCCTACATCACCGTTACACCGACTTTCTCGATATGCCCGGTGCACGGCTACCTGAGCGGCGAGCACCCGTTCTGCCCGCGCTGTGATGAGGAACTGCTGGCGAAAAAACAGTGCGGGAAAGAACAGAGCGGGATGGAACAGTGCGGGACGCCCGCATAAGGACTACATCCCGCAGACTGGAGACAGTAACACCCCAGAAGAAAGAAAGGAGAGCTATCATGCAAGACCACAACCTGCTCAACGATGAAGAACGCACCCCCTGTGAAATCTGGAGCCGGGTGATGGGTTACCACCGGCCGGTGTCCTTCTGGAATCCGGGCAAGCAGTCGGAGCATCGCGAACGCCAGTACTTCGTCGCTGACAACGGGAAAACACCCGCAGCGGTTACTGCAACAGGGGCCGTTAATCCGTGAGTGACTCCCTGCGGGTCGGTGGCTTTACGCCCTTTACTGCCATTGACTACCCGGGGGCCCTGGCAGCCGTGGTGTTCTGCCAGGGCTGCCCCTGGCGCTGCCGCTACTGCCACAACAGTGAGCTGCTGCCCGCCCGGGCGCCGACGCCCTATCGCTGGAGCAAACTGCTGGCGTTTCTTCGCGGGCGCAGTGGCCTGCTGGATGCCGTGGTGTTTTCCGGCGGCGAGCCCACCGCGCAGCGGGCACTGGAAAGCGCGATGACGCAGGTGCGGGAGCTGGGGTTCAAAGTGGGACTGCACACCGCCGGCATGTACCCGCGGCGACTGCAGGGACTGCTGCCGCAACTCGACTGGGTGGGCCTTGATATCAAGGCATTACCTGAAAACTATCCCGCTATCACCGGCGTGGAAAAAAGCGGGGCCACCTCCTGGGACAGCGCCCGGTTGCTGGCCGAGGCTGGCATCCCGCTGCAGGTACGCCTGACCCGGCACCCGCAGCTTACCAGTGAGGCAGAACTCGACGAGGTAAGGCGAAGGCTTGCCGACCTGGGAATCTCCGACCTGGTGGTGCAGGGCTGCAATACCGAGCGCTGCCTGGACCAGAAGCTGCGACTGCCCCACTGAGCGGGAACCATCAGCGGCAACAGGACCTGCCGGGCAGTGCTCCTCCCCCGGGTAATAATCGGCTCCCGCCAGTTACATAGCAGCATCGGCGCTCCCACCAGGAAAGTACCAGGACGGCGGGGGTGGTACTGCCGCCATCCATTGGGGGAAATACCTAGCGGGTCAACTGCCAGGTGACTGCACGACGGATCGGCGGGAAGTGATTGCTCACCCGGAGTACGGCCTTGCGCAGCAGCCTTGCCGGGGCGCGGTCATCGGTAAAGAGCCCGACGACGCGATTGGTGCCCTCGTATACCGGCCATGACTCGAGCCTGTGCGCCAGCTGGTAGCGGCCCAGCGCATGCCGCAGGGCCTGGGCGGAACCAGGACCGGCCACCCTGCGCAACTGGCGCGCCAGGGTATCCGCACTGGCCAGGCCGAGATTGAAACCGTGGGCGGTTACCGGATGCATACCCACCGCGGCATCGCCAATCAGTGCAAACCGCTCGGCACAGAATTGTTGCGCGTACACCGCCACCAGCGGGTAGCAGTGCCGCTCGCCTTCGCATTTTACTGCGCCCGGGGCGAACCCGGCTTCCCGCGCCACATGTGCGGCGAAGCCAGCCTCTGACAGCCCCATCAGTTCCTCGCTGCGACTCGAAGGCACCGTCACCACCGCTGACGAGAGTTGCGGATCGGCGAGTGGCAACAGCGCCAGCGTGGAGCCGTACCGGAAGCACTCACGCGCAACACCTTTATGGGGTTCTCCGGTGCGCACGCGGCCAACGATCGCCGAGCGACCGAAGTCCCGCATATCCGCGCCGATACCGGCCATGCGGCGGGTTTCCGAGAAACGGCTGTCGGCGGCCACCACCAACGGCACCTGCTGGGAGTCGCCGTCACTGAGCGTAACTTCCCGGTAACCGTCTTTCAGCCCGAGGCCAGTTACCGTGGTGCAATCCTGCCACCGGACGTTGGCCTGCTGCGCCACCACCTCATACAGCACGCGCCGGATGGCTGCATTCGCCACTATATACCCCAGCGGCCCCCGCCCACGGTCGTCAAACTGCAGGCAGTAGGGCGAGGTGCCGCTGACCACCTGTGCCTCAGCCAGCTCGCTGATCTCCTCCTTGCGCAGCCGCTGCCAGGCGCCCAGCTTTTGCAGCAGGCGCACCGACTTGTGCGTGAGGGCGATCTCCCGGCCATCGTCGGCAGGTTCTGCCAGCGAGGTACGGGACTGGCGCTCAACCAGTGTCAGCCGGTAGCCGCTGTGAGCGAGGAACGCGGCAAAGGCCAGGGCCGCCGGCCCGGCACCAACCACGGCGATATCCATTGCCTGCATGCACTTCTCCTCAGGCCGGCACGCCGGTCTCCTCCGACGCGATGGCGAAATGGTAAATTTCGGGAATCAGGCTGCGGTCGTCCATGCGCACCCCCAGGTCGCGGATCAGGCCGTCCCGAATATCATAGATCCAACCGTGCAGGCTCAATTTCTGGCCCCGCTCCCAGGCGTGCTGGACGATCTTGGTCCGGGCCAGGTTCTGCACCTGCGCCTTGACGTTCAACTCACACAGCCGCGCCGTGCGCTCCGCCTCGTCGAGCCCCTCCAGTTCCTGGCGGTGCATTGCGTAGACATCCTTGATATGCCGCAGCCAGTTATCCACCAGACCACATTCGCTGTGCCCGAGAGCCGCCTGTACACCGCCGCAGCAGTAGTGGCCGCAGACCACCACGTGTTCCACCTTCAGCACCTCCACCGCGTACTGCAACACCGACAGGCAGTTGAAGTCCGTGTGCACCACCACGTTGGCAATGTTTCGATGCACAAACAGTTCGCCCGGCGCCATGCCGACGATCTCGTTGGCGGGCACGCGCGAATCAGAGCAACCAATCCACAGGTACTTGGGTGTCTGCTGGCGGCTGAGGCGCAGGAAAAACTCCGGGTCCTTATCTGTGCGATCACTTGCCCAGGCACGGTTCTGGCGGAATATCTGTTCTATCTCTGCCATCTCAGGCTGCCCTCCCGTCCAGCAGGTCTATACCGCCGATCTCGGCAGAGGCCACCAGCTGCTGCAGGTAGGCGCCAGTATTGGCCCGGCGCGCGCGCTCCCGCAGGAAGTCGCTGATCCTGCCTGAGACATAATCGAACTCGAGGGGACGGCCCGGCTCGCTGTGCTCCACATAGATGAGGTGCAGGCCGTACTGCGTTTCCACCGGTTCCGGCACCAGGCCCTGCCCCTGGCGGAAAACCGCTTCCTCGAAAGGTGCCACGGTATCGCCGCGACTCACCTGCCCCAGGCTGCCGCCCGATTCGCTGGAGGAGCACTCCGAGGCAGCCTTCGCCAGGTCGGCAAAGGTCACCAGCGGGTCGCTGGATTCCTGCACCTGGCGCAGCAGGTCTGCTGCCGACGAGCGCGCCTGTTCCCGCGCCGCTTCGTCCCCGGGATCCGCGGCCAGCAGGATATGACGGACTTCAGCCAGCGGCTCTGAGCGGAACCTGTCACGGTTCTCCTCGAAGAAGGTCCGGCAGGCCTCTTCTGTAGGCGCCGGCACGTCCATGTCGCCCGCGACGAGCTGCTCCACCGCTTTATCGAACGCCTCGCTGTTGATTTCGACATCTGCCTCGCACAAGCCGCGCTCCACTGCCGCCTCGCGCAGCAGCTGGCCGATCACCAGCGAGCGTGCCGCAGCGTAGGCCGCCTCACGGGGTGTCGACGCCGGGTGATATTGCATCTCCGCATAAATCTGTTCGTGCGGGATTTCCTTTCCATTGACGGTCACCGGGGCGAGAAAAAGCTCGGTATCGCCCTGCTTGTCTGATGTGAGTAAGTTGCTCATCTGGGCCTCCTGTAAGAGTCCGTTGTAACTGTATTTTTTCGCGCGGGTGAAGAGCGCCCGGAATCAGGCACCGTCACGCGCGATAATTTCGAAACCACACTGGTCGTGCCAGTAACCGTCCACGCCCCCCGGCAGCAGGTCCGTACCCGCAGTCCCAAGGCGCACCCGGTCAAATGCCTCAATGACGTTTTCCATCTCCCGCTGCTGCGGCGACAACCGCAGGATGTCGACCCCTGTTTCACGCAGCTGCTCGACGTACGGCAGCAGGTTTACCGGCTCGCCCGACATGGTCTGGATCCCGTTTACCAGGAACAGTTGCTGTTGCTCCTGTGACTCGAGCGCAATGCCCTCGGCAAACTCGATGCAGCGACGCTCACACTCGTCCTTGCCGATCCCCAGGTGGCGGGCGGTGAAGCATCGGGCTGAATACGCCAGCGGCATATGCCCATATGCCAGCAGCTCAACTTCCGGGCGTTTGTCGCAGCGCGCCAGTATCTGCCCCAGCTGCCTGCCGCTGACCTCCACGGGCACGGTCCAGCGCACCATCCCCTTCCCCACCAGCGTCGCCAGCGTGCGATGGTTGTAAACATTGATGGCCGGGCCGCAGGCGAACGGCAGGCCTGCCCCTGACAGCAGCTGGACGGCCGACATATCATTGGCCTCGACCAGCAGGCGATTGTTGTCGCAGACCCGACGCACCCAGTTAAAATCCGCACCGGATTCAAGCAGGGTCAGGGTCGAGACTACGATCTCCTTGTCACTGGCATCAGCCAGGGCAAAGGCCAGTTCCAGCCAGTCTGCCGCGCGCAACTCGTTGCGCTTGCCGCACACGACTTCGCCCACGTAAAGGATGTCCAGCGGCGTTTCGAGCATGCGCTCGTAGAACAGGTTGGTGTCCGTCCGGCGCCAGTAAAACTGATTGGGTCCCAGGGATAACTTCATCATGTTTTCTTATCGCCACGGGCGCTCGTAGGCACCGAGCGTGGTCTGTTTGCCCTCTGAATTCCTGCCCAGTGTCTCGCTCCAGGCCTCCTTGACTACAAAACTGTCGCTATCGCGCGCCAGTTCATCGATTGCCTCGCGCCATACCCGGACCACCTGCGCCACGTAGGAGGGACTGCGCTGGCGGCCCTCGATCTTGATTGCGCCGATGCCAGCCTCCCGCAACTGTGGCAGCAGGGCCATGCTGTTGAGGCTGACCGGTTCCTCGAGTGCGTGACCGGTCTTTTCGCCGGTGACGAAGCGGCCCTTGCAGAGCGTCGGGTAGCCGGCGTTTTCGCTCTCGCCGAAACGGTCGATCAGCACCCCGTTCAGTCGCGCATCGAGCCCCTGCGGGCCCGGCTGCCACTCGACTGCGCGGGCAGGCGAACAGACGCCATTCATATTTGGCGATTCGCCAGTGATATATGAACTCAGGTGACAGCGGCCCTCGGCCATGATGCACAGGCTGCCGAAACCAAAAACTTCCAGTTCTACCGGACTGCCCGCCGCCACCTGGGCGACCTGCTTGAGTGACAGTACCCGCGGAAGTACCGCCCGCTGCACGCCGAAATTGTCGCGATAGAAGGCCAGCGCTGCGGGGCTGGTGGCCGAGGCCTGTACCGACAGGTGCAGGGCAAGGTCCGGATAGCGCTGCCGGGCATAATCCATAAGGCCGATATCGGCGAGAATCACTGCGTCAGCGCCAAGGTCAACCGCGCGGTCCACCGCCTGCTGCCAGCGATCGAAATTGTCCGGCTGCGCGTAAGTATTGATGGCAACGAACAGCCTGCGCCCGCGGGCGCGTATTCGGTCCAACGCCTGCGCGGCCTTGCGCTCGTTGAAGTTGAGCCCGCAAAAATGGCGTGCGTTGGTTTCATCGCGAAACCCGATATAGACGGCATCGGCACCGTTATCGATGGCGGCTTCCAATGCCGGCAGGCTACCGGCAGGACAGACAAGCTCCATACTTATGATCTCCTGGCCTGAGGCGCAGCGGCAGCCTCCAGGAACCCCGCCATTACCAGCAGGCAGCGTTGCAGGCCGGCTGGAAGCCGGCGACGATCCACGGCATCCAGGCTGTTCTTGGCGGTCAGTCCCAGTTCGGTGTCACCACTGACGGTAAGGCGGCGCTGGAAGAAAAGCGTATCCGGATCCTCCGCTCCATTGGCAATGGCGAGAAAATCCCTCGCGGTCGCGGCGATGGTTGCGTCCGCGGGCTGGCCGGCGGACCGGGCCTGCAAGCGCTCGCCGCTCTTGGTTATACGCAGGTGGAGGCCGAGGTCTGTCACCGCCACCTCGAGCAGGCGCCCGTCGAGGAAGTCAAATTCGCCGTCGGCGATTTCCTGCCTGAGTTGTCGGTTGACCAGCTGTACGAGGGCCAGCTCAAGCGGGCGGGACGGCATGCGCTTCAGTACGGCACACCCCAGCCGGTATCCGGTGCTTGCGAGGGGGCTTGCAAGGGATCTGGTGAGAGAATTACTGGAGTTCAATGCCCTACTCCTTTCACATCAATAATCGCGGCATCAGCAACGGCGGGAGAACCCCGCATGCCTGACAGCGCCGGGGCTGCGTGACGTGCAGCCCCGGCTGATACTCAGACCTCCCTGGTGGGCCGCGCCCGCACAACCTGGTAGTTGCGGCGGAAGTACTGCACCGGCACGCTCCACACATGCACCAGGCGACTGAACGGGAACAGCAGGAAAAGGGTCATGCCGAGGAAGATGTGCAGCTTGAAGATAATGTGCACATTGGCAATGGCCGCTGCCGCGGTGGTACCGTCAAGGGTCACGATGGACTGCGCCCAGGTCATCAGCTTGAGCATTTCTGCGCCGTCCAGGTGACCGGTGGAGACCACGATGCTAATCAACCCCAGGATCAATTGTGCATAGAGCATCAGCAGGATGGTCAGGTCCATGCGCGAGGTGGTAGCCCGGATACGCGGGTTGGTCAGGCGGCGCTTCACCAGGATGGTCAGGCCGATAAAGCAGATGATGCCGAACAGGCCACCGATGCTCATGGCCATCAGCTGCTTGGTGGCCGCGGAGACGCCAATTGCGTGCCAGACCCACTTGGGCGTGAGCAGGCCCACGAAGTGGCCCGCGAGGATTGCGATCACACCGATGTGGAAGAGGTAACTGCCGACGCGCAGCTGTTTCTTTTCCAGCAGCTGGCTGGATCCCGTGCGCCAGGTGTACTGGTCGCGGTCATAGCGGATAAGGCTGCCCACCACGAAGACGGTAAGGGCAATGAACGGATAAATGCCGAAGAGTAACGTGTTGAGGTAGTCCATCTTCTTACTCCATTGAAGCGCGGTGCTGCGGGGCGGCCTGGTCTGCCGCATTGACCCAGTTGAGTGGCTGGCCGTCCCGGCGCTGGGTTTCGCTGGGGCGCATGGTGAGCTGGTCGCAGGCGCTGCCCTGGGTGCCGGAGAAGGATACGGCCTCTTCCTCCCAGATCTTGTCCAGGGCCTCGGGCGTGTCGTCGGGCTCCTCACCGGCGATGCGCTGCTGCAATGCCGGCACATCTACCTCGACACCGGACAACTGCAACAGACCATCCATCAGCAGGTGGTAGGGACTGTCTTTTTCCCGCAGGCGCGCGGCGAGCAGCGCCAGCACATGGGAGACCTCGGCCAGCCATTCGGTCGCCGCCTCTCCCTGGGTCGCGCAGAATTCCAGGTAGGTGGGCAGGTAGTCGGGCAGTTCGCGCTCGTTCAGGGCCAGCCCGGCACTGCGGTAGCGGGCCATCAGGTCAACCATCGCCTGGCCGCGATCCCGGGACTCGCCGTGCACATGCTCGAACAGGTGCAGGGATACCTGCCGGCCCCGCTCGAACAGCCCGTCGTATTCCGACTGCCAGTCCAGGGCATCCATACGTTCAAAATAGGAAATGAAGGCCAGCAGCTTGTCGCGCAGGGCCGTATCGATATCGGAGGACTCCGCTACCCAGCGGGTCAGCTCGTCCAGGTTCTCCACCAGCTCGTCCGCGGGGTAGTCGAGCAGGCGTGAAATCAGGTTCAGGGTTTTCATAGTATTTCTCGCTTCGGGCGCTGTAGGAATGGGCCCGTTGCCGGGCCACAATTCTCCGGGAGACAGGCCCGGGTCAATCCACCACTTTCGCCGGTATCACCTGGCGTACTGTCTGCTTCTTGCCACCAAAGATATTGGTGCTGTCGTTACCGGTACCGCAGCCGTTGCCGAAGCTGAAGCCGCAGGAGGATTTCATGTCGTAGGCATTTTCGGCGTAGGCCTTGTGGCTGCTGGGCACCACGAAACGGTCCTCGTAATTGGCCAGCGCCAGGTAGCGGTACATGTCCTCCACCTGCTGCACCGACAGCCCGGCCTCTTCCAGTAGCTCCCGGTCCTGGACGCCATCTACATGGATGCCGCGCATATAGGCGCGCATCACGATCATGCGTTCCAGCGCGCGCGCTACCGGTGCCTCGTCGCCCGCGGTGAGCAGGTTGGCCAGGTACTTGAGCGGAATGCGCAGGGTGGACAGGTCCGGGATTTCGGCGTTGCGGCCCACGGTCACGGTTTCCACGTCGCCCGCCTGCACCGCATTCTGGATCGGCGACAGCGGCGGCACATACCAGACCATTGGCAGGGTGCGATACTCCGGGTGCAGCGGCAGTGCGATCTGCCAGTCGATTGCCATCTTGTACACCGGCGACTGCTGGGCAGCATCGATCCACGCCTGCGGGATACCCTCGGCGCGGGCGGCTTCCTGCACCGCCGGATCGCTCGGGTCCAGGAAGATGTCGCACTGGGCCTGGTACAGGGCCTTGTCGTCCTCCACCGACGCGGCTTCCTCGATGCGGTCGGCGTCGTAGAGCAGCACACCCAGGTAACGGATACGACCGACACAGGTCTCTGAGCAGATGGTCGGCTGGCCCGCCTCGATGCGCGGGTAACAGAAGATACACTTCTCCGATTTACCGGTTTTCCAGTTGTAGTAGATCTTCTTGTAGGGACAGCCGGACACACACATCCGCCAGCCGCGGCACTTGTCCTGGTCGATCAGCACGATGCCGTCTTCCTCGCGCTTGTAGATGGCACCGCTGGGGCAGGACGCCACACAGGCCGGGTTGAGGCAGTGCTCGCACAGGCGCGGCAGGTACATCATGAAGGTGTTTTCGAACTCACCGTAGATGTCCGCCTGGACCTCATCGAAGTTCTTGTCCTTGCGGCGCTTGTCGAACTCGGTGCCCAGGATCTCCTCCCAGTTCGGGCCCCACTCGATTTTTTCCATGCGCTCGCCGCTGATCAGCGAGCGCGGGCGGGCAACTGGTTGATGCTTCTGTTCCGGCGCCTTGTGCAAAGTCTGATAGTCGAAATCGAACGGCTCGTAGTAGTCATCGATTTCCGGCATATCCGGGTTGCCGAAGATATTCGCCAGCACCCGGTGCTTGCCGCCGATCTTCGGCTGCAGCTTGCCGTTTTTCTTGCGCGTCCAGCCGCCGTTCCACTTGTCCTGGTTCTCCCACTCCTTCGGGTAGCCGACACCGGGCTTGGTCTCGACGTTATTGAACCAGGCGTACTCGACCCCCTCGCGGGAGGTCCACACGTTCTTGCAGGTCACGGAACAGGTATGGCAGCCGATACACTTATCGAGGTTCAGCACCATGCCGATCTGGGCTCTTACTTTCATTGCACGGCCTCCTCTTGTGCTACCGGCTCTTTCACTTCTTCTCCGTCGAGCCAGTCCACTTTGTTCATCTTTCTTACGATTACAAACTCGTCGCGGTTACAGCCCACGGTGCCGTAGTAGTTGAACCCGTAGGACTGCTGGGCGTAGCCGCCGATCATATGGGTCGGCTTCATCACCGCACGGGTCACAGAGTTGTGGATACCGCCGCGGGTACCGGTGGTCTCCGCCCCGGGCGTATTCACGATGCGCTCCTGGGCGTGGTACATCATCGCCATGCCGTCGGGTACCCGCTGGGACACCACCGCCCGGGCCGCGATGGCACCGTTGACGTTGAAGATCTCGATCCAGTCGTTGTCCTCGACACCCGCGAGCTTTGCATCGGTTTCGCTCATCCAGACAATTGGCCCGCCGCGGGACAGGGTCAGCATCAGCAGGTTGTCGGAGTAGGTGCTGTGGATACCCCACTTCTGGTGCGGGGTAATCCAGTTCAACAGGATCTCCTTGTTGCCGTTCGGCTTCTGGTTCAGTACTGGCTGCACTGTCTTCAGGTTGATCGGCGGCTTGTACACGCACATGTTCTCGCCGAAATCACGCATCCACTCGTGATCCTGGTAGAACTGCTGGCGGCCGGTAATGGTGCGCCAGGGGATCAGCTCGTGGACGTTGGTATAGCCGGCGTTGTAGCTGACGTGCTCGTCCTCAAGGCCCGACCAGGTCGGCGACGAGATGATCTTGCGCGGTTGCGCAACGATGTCGTTGAAGCGGATCTTCTCGTCTTCCTTCGGCTTGGCCAGATGCGTATGGTCGCGCCCGGTCACCTTGCCCAGCGCCTCCCAGGCCTTCACCGCCACCTGGCCGTTGGTTTCCGGCGCCAGCGACAGGATCATTTCCGCCGCGTCCACCGCGCTGTCGATACGGGCGCGGCCGTTGCGCGCGCTGTCCTCGGTCCAGGTGCGGTTGAGCTTCTTGAGGAAGTCCACTTCCACTTCGGTATTCCAGCTGATGCCCTTGCCGCCGTTGCCGAGCTTCTCCAGCAGCGGGCCGATGGAGGTAAAGCGGTTGTAGGTATTGGGGTAGTCGCGCTCCACCGGGATCATGCTGGGCGCCGTGACCCCGGGCACCAGGTCGCACTCACCCTTCCACCAGGCCTTGACGCCGAACGGCTGCGCGATTTCGGTGGGCGTATCGTGGTGGATCGGCAGGGTCACCAGGTCGGTCTCCACCCCCAGGTGCCCGTCGGTCAGCTCGGAGAATTTCTTCGCCACACCCTTGAAAATGTCCCAGTCGCTACGTGCCTCCCACGCCGGGTCCACCGCCTTGGTGAGCGGGTGGATGAACGGGTGCATGTCGGACGTGTTCATGTCGTCCTTCTCGTACCAGGTGGCGGTCGGCAGGACGATGTCCGAGTAGAGGCAGGTGGTGGACATGCGGAAGTCCAGCGTCACCAGCAGGTCGACCTTGCCCTCGCTGGGCTGGTCATGCCAGGTAATGTCCTCCGGTTTCTTGCCGCCGGCCTCGCCCAGGTCCTTGCCCATCAGGCCATGCCTGGTGCCCAGCAGGTGACGCAGCATGTACTCGTGGCCCTTGCCGGAAGAACCCAGCAGGTTTGAGCGCCAGATAAACATGTTGCGCGGGTAGTTCTGGGGGTTGTCCGGGTCCTGGTTGGCAAACTTCAGTTCGCCGCTCTTCAGCTGCTGCACCGCGTAGTCTTTCGGGTCCATACCCGCGGCGGCGGCGTCCCTGGTGAGCTGCAGCGGGTTGATACCCAGCTGCGGCGCGGACGGCAGCCAGCCCATGCGCTCGGCGCGGCTGTTGTAGTCGATGATGGAAGCCTGCCACTTGCTCTTGTCGGCCAGCGGCGAGACCACCTCTTCCATCTCCAGCTTCTCGTAGCGCCACTGGTTGGAGTGGTTGTAGAAGAAGGAGGTACCGTTCATATGGCGCGGCGGGCGCTGCCAGTCGAGGGCGAACGCCAGCGGAGTCCAGCCGGTCTGCGGGCGCAGCTTCTCCTGGCCCACGTAGTGGGCCCAGCCACCGCCACTCTGGCCGATACAGCCACACATCATCAGCATGTTGATGAGGCCGCGGTAGTTCATGTCCATGTGGTACCAGTGGTTCAGCGCGGCACCGACAATCACCATGGAACGGCCGCGGCTCTTGTCGGCGGTGGAGGCGAACTCGCGGGCCACGCGGATGACGTCCTGCGGGCGGCAGCCGGTGATCTTCTCCTGCCAGGCCGGGGTGTAGGGCTTGTCATCCTCGTAGCTGTGGGCGCAGTTGGGATCGTCCAGGCCGTGCTCGACGCCGTAGTTGGCCAGGGTCAGGTCGTAGACGCTGGCCACGCGCAGGGTCTCACCGTCCTTGCCGGTAACCAGCCTGACCGGCACCTTGCGCTCGATCACGTCGCTGTGGTCGGTGTGCTGGAAGTAGTCGTATTCGTGGGTCTGGCCACCGAAGTACGGGAAGGCCACCTGGGCGACCTCGTCCGCGGCCTCCTTGAGGCTCAGCATCAGCTGCAGCTCCTCACCGCTCTTGCCGTCGCGCTGCTCGATATTCCACTTGCCCTGCTCGCCCCAGCGATAACCGATGGAGCCCTGCGGGGAGACCAGCTGGCCGTCGTGGTTGATGGCGATGGTCTTCCATTCCGGGTTGTTGTCCTGGCCCAGGTTTTCGGCCAGGTCCGACGCGCGCAGGAAGCGCCCCTGCACCAGCCGGCCGTCCTGCTCCTCGAGGGTGACCAGCATCGGCATGTCGGTGGTGGTGCGCACATACTCGGTGAAGTAGGCGCTGGGCTTGTCCACGTGGAATTCCTTCAGGATCACGTGACCGAAGGCCATCGCCAGTGCGGCATCGGTACCCTGGCGCGGTGCCAGCCAGGTGTCGCCGAACTTGGAGCACTCGGAGTAATCGGATGTGATGACGCAGGTCTTGGCACCCTTGTAGCGCACTTCGCTCAGGAAGTGGGCGTCCGGCGTACGGGTCTGCGGGACGTTGGAGCCCCACACGATCAGGTAATTGGAGTTGTACCAGTCCGCGGACTCCGGAACGTCGGTCTGCTCACCCCAGATCTGCGGGGAGGCCGGCGGCAGGTCACAGTACCAGTCGTAGAAACTCAGGCAGTTACCACCGATCAGGGACAGGTAGCGGGCGCCGGCGGCGTAGGAGACCATGGACATGGCCGGGATCGGCGAGAAGCCGGTGACGCGGTCGGGACCGTACTCCTTGGTGGTGTAGACGTTGGCGGCGGCGATCAGCTCGTTGACCTCGTCCCACTTGATACGCACGAACCCGCCCATGCCGCGGCGCTCCTTGTAGGACCTGGCCTTGGCCGGGTCCTCGACGATGCTGGCCCAGGCCTCAACCGGGTCGCTGTGCTTGAGCCTGGCCTCGCGCCACAGCTTCACCAGGCGCTTGCGGATCTTGGGATACTTGAGCCGGTTGGCCGAGTACATGTACCAGGAGTAACTGGCACCGCGGGGGCAGCCCCGCGGCTCGTGGTTGGGGAGGTCCGGGCGGGTGCGCGGATAGTCGGTCTGCTGGGTTTCCCAGGTGACCAGCCCGTCTTTTACGTAGATTTTCCAGCTGCAGGAGCCGGTGCAGTTGACGCCGTGCGTGGAGCGGACAATCTTGTCGAACTGCCAGCGGCGACGGTAGCCATCTTCCCAGCTGCGGTCATCATCGGTCTTTTCCCCATGCCCGTTGGCAAAGGGTTCCTTGTTTTTCTTGAAGTATTTCAGTCGGTCCAGGAAATGGCTCATGCGTTTCTCCCAGGGCATAAAAATGCGGTTAAACCATCGGGTTAGCGCGAATATAAAAGCCCGCTTCGGGGCGATCACCTGCCCCAAAAGGGGTAGAAAGGGGGGTATCTACCCACGAAGGGGTAGGGAACAGGGGGCGGCAGGCGGGTAAGGTGCGGCTGAAAGCGAACAAAGACGGGGCCCGTAGGGGAACCACGGGCAACTGCTCAAAAAATATGCAACAATGGCGCTCTTTGGTGGTACTACCAAAAACGCCTGCGCGGCAGGGGCATAATAGGCCCCGGGGCCAAATCGACCGACAGATAAACAGATATGCTCAACCGAATCCGCCAGTCCATCGTTTACCGCATCGGCACCCTGATGCTGCTCACCGTTCTGGTCGCGCTCAGCTCCATGGTCGCGTCTTACGTCATCTCCGATGCCGCCGAGAACGACGCGGCCGCGGTCAACCTGGCGGGCTCACTGCGCGCCATGAACTACCGGCTGGCTGCCACTGCGCCCGCCGGCGACCGGGAGGCCACCCGCCAGGTAGCCGACCAGGTGGCTCGCCGCCTGCAGCGGGTACTGGATATTTCCGATTTCGTGGCGGACGACAGCAGCAGTGCGGCCGCGCGCTATACAGAAGTACAGAACCACTGGCAGCAGGAGATCCGCCCGCTGGTGGAGTCGGTGGCCGCCGGGCAGACCCCCATGAACTCGTTCCAGCTGGCCAGGCGGCTCGAGCCCTTTATCGGCGAGGTGGACGCGCTGGTGTCCGAGTACCAGCAGATCGCGGAAACGAAGATCCGGCTGCTGCGCGTGGTACAGCTGGGGTCCCTGTTCGCCACCGTGCTGCTGGTGTATCTCTCCCTCTATATCCTGCATCGGTCTGTGGAACAGCCACTGCAGCAATTGACCGACCGTTCAATGAGCATCGCGCAGGGGGACGTCGACCTCTCCCCGCTCGATATCGACAGCGAGGATGAGCTCGGGGTGCTCGCGCGGACGATCAATTACATGAGCGACGAGATCCACGCGACCCATCGCGACCTTGAGCGTCGCGTGCAGCTGAAAACCGCCCAGCTGCAGAAGAGCCACGAGGCCCTGGACTTCCAGTATCGCCTGGCGCGCCGGATTGGCGAGGGGCCGCTGCAGGGCGCCGAGCTGGAGCAGTGGCTGTCCGAGTTCTCGCGACTGGCCGACCTGGAAAACCTTGACCTGTGCCTGATGACGCCCGAGGGCGAGGCGCCCTACGAACACCTGGTGCGCGGTTTCGGCAATAACCACTGCGACCCCGGCGACTGCCAGGTCTGCGTCAGCACCTGTGGCTCGACGGTGGAGGGTGACCAGCGCAACTACCGCTTCCCGCTGGAGGTGGACAAGCGCAATTACGGCGTACTGGTGTGCAGCCTGCCGCAGGAGGAGGAACTGGATGAGGAGCAGCAGCAGCGCCTGGCCACCTTTGCCGACAGCGTTACCGCCGCCATCGCCATCAACGAGCGCGAGGCCCAGGAGCGCCGCGTGGCGCTGATGGACGAACGCGCCATTATCGCGCGCGAGCTGCACGACTCGCTGGCCCAGTCCCTCTCCTACCTGAAAATCCAGGTCACTCGCCTCACCCGCGCCAACCGCGGCGAGCAGGTCGACCGGGACCAGGTGCAGGAGATCATCGCCGAGCTGAAGGAGGGACTGGACTCCTCATATCGGCAGTTGCGGGAACTGCTTACTACCTTCCGGCTGCAGATCGGCCAGGGCGGCCTGCGGGGCATCCTGGAGCAGGCCATCCTCTCCTACCGGGAACAGCACCCCCAACTGAGTATCCTGCTGGATTACCGCCTCGATGAGATCCCGCTCACCCCCCACGAGGAAATCCACCTCCTGCAGCTGGTGCGCGAGGCGTCGCAGAACGCGGTCTACCACTCCCAGGGGGACCGCGTGGAAATCAGCCTGCTCCAGGGGGTCAACCACAGCCTGGAGGTGCAGATCCGCGATAACGGGATAGGTATCAGCGACGCGCCGGAGAAACGCAATCACTTCGGCATGTCCATCATGCAGGAACGGGCCAGCAACCTGGATGGTGAGCTGGCGATCCGGCGGCGCGAAACCGGCGGTACCGAGGTTTCCTTTACATTTGTGCCCGACTACGCCCGCAACCGGGAAGTCATCTGGCAGGAGGCGTGATCACCCAATGCTCTACACCACCCTGAAAACCCTGCACATGACCCTTGCCATGCTGTCCTTCAGCGGCTTCATGCTGCGCACCGGCGGCCAGCTCGCTGGCGCAGGATGGGCGCGGGGCCGGGTCGCCCGGTTACTTCCCCACCTGGTGGATACCGCCCTGCTGGTCTCCGCGCTCTTCCTTTTGCAACGCCTGCAGTGGTACCCGCTGCAACAGCCATGGCTGCTCGCCAAGCTCGGCGGGCTGCTCGCCTATATAGGACTGGGCGTCGTCACCGTGCGCCTTGCCCGCAACAGCAGTGAACGTTTGCTGGGAGCAGCGGGCGCTAGCATGGCTTTCGCCTACATGGTATCGGTGGCGATCAGCAAGTCACCGCTGCCGTTCATCTAAGGCCACGGTCACGGGAAGGATGGGGTGATGGAAAGCTCGCGCAAGCCAGATACCGCAACCGCCATGCGTGCCCTTATCAGTGAAGCCCGTCGCGCCCTGCCCTTTCACCTGCCGGCGGCCCAGCTGTGCGCCGGCCCCTGCCAGGGCTGCCCCAAGAAGCTACTGGAATTTATCGACGGGGAGCTGTTCGACTGGACAGAGCGCCTCGATCAGGGAGAGATCCCCACCCTCGGGGATGTCAGCACGCTCGGCAAGCGCTGCCGGAAAATCCATGCCGTTATCGCGAAGAATGGCCTGATCCAGCCGGACTGAACGGATCCGGGCAGCGGGACAGCCGCCCCGCTTCCCTCAGCCCGGATGCCCGTCGGGGCGCGCGCGGAAAAGTACCGGCGTGTAGTAGACAAGGAACAGCCCGTAACCCACCACCCAGGCCGCCACCGCGGCCAGGAATCCGGCCGGTGCCGGCGCCCAGAAGACCCGGGCTAGCGCCGAGAACGACAGTGCCGCGAATGCCAGCGGCATCAATGGCGGGACGGCCAGGAGCCGGCCGGTGTGGCCCAGGCTGACGCGACTGATCATCGCCAGTATCAGTCCACCGATGCCGCCTACCGCCAGCGCATGGACGGCGCCGCTGCGCCAGGCCGGCGCGATTCCACTCCACCAGCACGCCAGCAGGAACAAGCCCAGGATCACGAACCAGTAGCTGATGTGCAGGGACCACACCAGCGGCTCACGCCAGATTGCGCCGGGGTGCCAGCGCAGGGCACGCACCAGCTGCAGCGCACCGAGAATGAAGGCCAGCAGGGCCAGGAGCATATCGGGCAGGCCGAAGGCGAAGGCCAGCAACAGCGCCACCAGCACGCCGTGAGTCCCGTACTCGACCGCCGCCAGCTTGTCGCGCTGGGCCAGGTGGAAGCGTCGCGCGGTGAAGAAGGGAATCACGCGGCCACCGATAACCAGTATCAGGCCGGTCATCAGCAACAGGGTGAGCAGCGCGGCATGGCCCTGGCGGGCGGGCACCAGCCAGTGGTACAGCGCCAGGCCGGCGAGGGCGAGCAGCGCCGGCAGCACGAAAGCGTTGCGCCACTGCCTGGCCACCATTACCCGCCTGCCCAATAGCACCGCCGCCAGCAGGAAAAACCCGGTCTCCGCCCCGAGCGGCAGCCACAGCGGTATCGCCGCGAACAGGTAGCCGATTCGCGCCAGCAGCCACAAGCCGACCAGCAGCTGCAGTTGCCGTCCATGCGGCGAGGGAATCCCGGTCCAGGTCTGCATGGCGGTACCCAGGAAGCCCACCACCACCGCCGCAGCGAACCCGAACAGCATCTCGTGCGCGTGCCAGGTGATTCCGCCACGCAGACCCGGCAGTGCCCAGCCGGACAACTGGGCCTGCCAGGCCAGCAGGACCAGCAGACTCCAGGCGGCCGCCCCCCAGAAAAAAGGCCGGAAGGGCATGCGCCAGATGGGCGCCAGGGCTTCGATTCGTGAGCGGTCGACTATCGGTATCAAGTTACTACTCCTCAAAACAGAAAGGGGGAGGCCAAGCCTCCCCAAGCGGTGCGAATTAACGCGGACCAATCCGGGTCAGGGGTTGTAGAACTCCCCGTTCTTGCGCAGGTAGAACCAGTAGTTAATCACCATACATACGGCGTAGAAGATGGCAAAGCCTGCCAGCGCGTATTCCGGCGTGGTGGCCTTGATCTGCTCGCCGAACACTTTCGGGATATAGAAGGCACCGTAGGCGGCCACCGCAGAAGTCCAGCCAAGCACCGGGCCGGCCTGTTCGCGGGGAAACACCATGGCAATAGTGCGGAAGGTTGAACCATTGCCAATACCGGTTGCGGCGAAGAGCACCAGGAACAGCAGGAAGAAGGGCACGAAGAACTCTTCCGGGGTCGCAGACGCGTAGGCTGCCTTCATGTAGTAGGCCACCCCCAGCGCACTCGCCACCATGATGGCCGCACAGACCTGGGTAACCAGTGCCCCGCCGACGCGGTCAGAAATCCAGCCGCCCACCGGGCGAATCAGTGCGCCGATAAAGGGACCCATCCAGGCGTACATCAGGGCGCTGGGGCCATTCGGGTTGATGGTGTCATGGGTCATCACACCGTCGACCATTACGTGGCTGTAGCCGAAGATCACCTTGATGGCCAGCGGGAAGGCCGCCGCAAAGCCGATAAAGCTGCCGAAGGTCATGGTGTAGATGACGCTCATCACCCAGGTGTGGCGGTGGTTGAAAATTCGGTACTGCCGATTGAGGCTGGTCCTGATCTCGCCTGGCAGCATCTTCAGCCCGAAGACGGTAGCGGCGATAACCAGCACCAGTACGATTTCCTTGGGCACACCCCAGCCGGAACCGTTGGCAGCCTCCGGCAGCAGCAGCCACAGGCCCACCACCGCGGTGAGGAAACCGATACCCAGCATCAGGGTCATCTTGACCATGGCAGACAGGGGGCTGCCCACATCCGGGGTAATCTCATCAGTGCGCAGGTTATTCATGCCGAACCAGCCGACGATGGCCAGCGGTACCAGGAACAGCAGCCATACAAAGCCGGCATTCTGGATCCAGGCCTCGGAACCGGCCGGAATCTTGCCGATGAGGGAGCCTGAGCTGCTGACCAATACCATGGGATCCCCACCGGCGGCACCGAAGGCGCCGAAGGTCATGAACAGTGGCACCAGGATCTGCATGGTGGTGACGCCAAAGTTACCCAGGCCCGCGTTCAGGCCCAGTGCCAGCCCCTGTTTCTCCTTCGGGAAGAAGAAGCTGATATTGGACATGGAAGAGGCGAAGTTACCCCCGCCGATACCGGACAGCAGCGCCAGCAGCTGGAACACCCACAGCGGGGTTTCCTTGCTCTGCAGCGCGAGGCCCGTCCCCAGGGCGGGGATCATCAGCAGCGCAGTGGTAAATACGATGGCGTTGCGCCCGCCGAACAGGCGAATGAAAAAGCTGCTGGGAATACGCAGCGTCGCCCCGGTCAGGCCGGCGATTGCCATCAGGGTAAAGAGGTCTGCCTTCGCGAAGGGGAACCCCAGGTTGAGCATCTGGACGGTAATGATTCCCCAGTACAGCCATACGGCGAAGCCGCACAGCAGGCTGGGGATGGATATCCATAGATTGCGGTTCGCAATCTTCTTTCCTTTGGACTGCCAGAACCCACTGTCTTCTGGAGTCCATTCGTATATGTCTGACACGGCGGCGTCTCCTAATATGGTTTTACTGATTCGCCATGCACTATGATCCCCTGCAGCCCCTCTCTCAATTACCATCAGTAAGTAACCACTTTTCCCGCCCTGCGCCAGGGCTACCCCTTTGGGGGTAGCCCGCGCCCCCGAGGCCTGTGGTAAAGTGGCTGTTCACATTTAGTACAACTGGCACCACTACGGCAGGTTAACCATGTCCCAACCGGCAACCATAATGATGGTTGATGACCACCCCCTTTTCCGCAAGGGCCTGAAGCAGCTGTTCGCAATGGAGCCCGGGCTCGAACTCGTGGCGGAAGCCAGCAGCGGTGAAGAAGCCCTGGATCTGGCCCGCGAACACGATCCCGACATCATCCTGCTCGACCTGAATATGCGCGGCATGGACGGCCTCGATACCCTGCGTGCCATGCGCGCCGCGGATATCACCTCCCGCATCGTGATGCTCACCGTCTCCGACAACAACGCCGACGTGGTTTCCTGCATTCGCGCCGGGGCGGACGGCTACCTGCTGAAGGATATGGAGCCCGAGGAAATCCTCGACCAGGTACTGGAGGCGACCCACGGCAAGCTGGCGATCAGCCAGCGGCTTACCGAGATTCTCGCATCTGCCCTGCGCAAGCCGGAAACCTCCGGCGCCGACACCCTGTCGACGCTGACCAGCCGCGAATACCAGATACTGCAACTGATCGCCGACGGCCTCAGCAACAAACTCATCGCCCGCGAGCTCGACATCAGCGATGCCACCGTGAAGGTACACGTCAAGCACCTGCTGAAAAAACTCGGCATGCGCTCGCGCGTCGAGGCGGCGGTGTGGATGGTGAACCAGAAGCGACCGGAGTCCAACTGAACGAGGTATCCCCATGAGCGATTGCTGCAGCCAGCCCGGCCTGATGCCGGTTGAAACGGCCCGCGAGCGACTGCTGGACACCCTGCAGCCGGTGCCCGGTACAGAAGATATGGCGCTGGAGCTGGCCGCGGGCCGCGTACTGGCGGAACCGGTGATCGCCGCCCTCGACCTTCCGCCCTGCGACAACTCGGCCATGGATGGTTATGCCCTGCGGCTGGCCGACCTCCACAGCGGCAAGCCGCTGGAACTGATTGGCAAGTCGTTCGCCGGCAAGCCCTTCACGGGCACGATCAATCCGGGCACCTGTGTCCGCATCATGACCGGCGCCGTGGTGCCGCCGGGCGCCGATACTGTAGTCATGCAGGAACAGGTCGAGGCCCGGGAGGAATCGGTCCTGGTAAGCGGGCGAGTTCGCGCCGGCGACCATATCCGCCGTCGCGGGGAGGATATCCGCGAGGGCGAGGTCCTGCTGGCCGCGGGCAGCCGGATTACCGTTGCCCATATCGCGCTGCTGGCCGCCGCCGGGGTCGGCTCGGTTACCGTGCGACGCCGCCCGGTAATCGCCCTGTTTTCCACCGGCGACGAGTTGCGCCAACCCGGCGAGCAACTCGGGACAGGCGACATCTACGATAGCAACCGCACCGCGCTCAAGGCCGCCCTGGCGGGCCTGGGGCTGGAAATACTGGACCTGGGTATCCTGCCTGACACCCGCTCGGTTATCGCGGACGCACTGGAGCGCGCGGCGCGCGATGCCGACGCGATCATAACCTCCGGCGGGGTCTCGGTGGGAGAAGCCGATTACACCCGCGAGGTACTCAAGGATATGGGGGAAATCGGTTTCTGGAAGGTGGCCATGAAACCGGGCAAACCCTTTGCATTCGGGCGTC
Organism: Microbulbifer yueqingensis; assembly: GCF_900100355.1. Lineage (GTDB taxonomy): Bacteria > Pseudomonadota > Gammaproteobacteria > Pseudomonadales > Cellvibrionaceae > Microbulbifer > Microbulbifer yueqingensis. Next base: position 357,480 of record NZ_FNFH01000002.1, read on the forward strand.
TGCAGGGCACCCCATTTTTCGGCCTGCCGGGCAACCCTGTTTCCGCACTGGTGACCTTTTACCAGCTGGTGCGACCGGCGCTCGCCGTCATGCAGGGCGGCAGCTGGTCCGCCCCCCAGACCATGCGCGCCAGGTTGCTGCAGCCGCTGAACAAAAAGCCCGGCCGCACCGATTTCCAGCGCGGGTTCTTTCGCAATGACGAAACCGGCACGCTGGTGGTTGAGCCGGCGGGAACCCAGGGCAGTCATATCCTGTCTGGCCTCGCGTCCGCGAACTGCTTTATCGTCCTCGACCGGAAGAGCGGGCCGGCCGCTGCCGGGGACATGGTTACCATCGAGCCCCTGCAGGCACCCCTCCTCCGCTGAACCGCACCCGCCGCGCTCGCACTGGCCACTGGAAGGCCGGGCCGCGTGGCGCTAACCTGAGGACTGCCGGGCGACGGGAGAATCCAGGGAGACGGGCCGGCATTCCCCCGGTGCGTTTCCCTTCCTGCGGCCGCCCCCCCTACCTGCCAGAAAGGAAGCAGCGCCAGTGAAAGCGATCGGGTTGTACCAGTACCTGCCAGTCGAAAACGAGAAGTCACTTGTCGACGTCTACCTGGACCGCCCGCGGCCCGGGCCACGCGACATTTTGGTGGCAGTGCAGGCAATAGCCGTCAACCCGGTGGACACCAAGGTGCGGGCACCGAGAGAGGGCGCCGAAAAACCGTCGGAAACGCCGCAGGTTCTCGGCTGGGACGCCGCCGGGGAGGTGATTGATACCGGCGAGGAAGTGGAGAACTTCCGCCCGGGTGACCGGGTGTATTACGCCGGCGATATCACCCGTCCCGGCTGTTACAGCGAAATGCACCTGGTGGACGAGCGGCTCGCCGGGCACCTGCCCGAAAGCCTCGACTTCACCTCCGCGGCCGCGTTGCCCCTGACCGGCCTGACTGCCTGGGAGGCGCTGTTCGAGCGCCTGGGCATTTCCACCACCGGGGAGGACGCCGGCAAAAGCATCCTGGTCATCGGCGGCGCCGGCGGCGTGGGTTCCATGGCCGTCCAGCTGGCGCGGCACGTAGCCCGCCTGAAGGTGCTTGCGTCCGCGTCGCGCACCAAGTCCAGTGTCTGGACCAAGAAGCTCGGTGCCCACCATATCGTCAACCACCGCCACCCTCTCGACCGCGAGTTGCAGGAACACGGCTTCGATACGGTGGATTACATCCTCTGCCTCAACGATACCGACCAGCACTGGAACGCGATGGCCAATGCCATTGCCCCGCAGGGACGCATCTGCGGCATCGTCGACAACCGCGATCCCCTGCCCCTCAACCTGTTGAAGAGCAAAAGCGCCACCTTCGCCTGGGAATTCATGTTCACCCGCTCCAGGTATCGCACGCCGGATATGCAGCGACAGGGGGAAATTCTCAACGAAATCGCGCGACTGGTTGATGAGGGGGTCCTGAAAAGTACCGTTAACCAGGTGCTTGAACCGATCAACGCCGCCAACCTGCGCCAGGCGCACGCGCTGATAGAAAGCGGGCACACGATTGGCAAGATTGTTTTGGCGGGGTGGTAAAAAGCCTGCTTGCAGGCGGAACCGCTTCCCAATGTCGCCTGCAAGCAGGCTCCTACGACGAGGCTCCAGCCACTCTGCCTCCGCGACGGTTAAAACCTCGGTGAGCCTGCGAGAGCCGCCCGGAAAGGATTGGCGAGATAGCGGACACACAATCGGAAAGATTGTTTTGGCGGGGGGCAAAAAGTCAGTCCGTAGGAGCCTGCTTGCAGGCGAAAGGGCTCCGCAAAGTCGCCTGCGAGCAGGCTCCTACGACGGGGGTTACAGCCACTCTGCATCCCACAACGGATAATATCTCGCCGAACTTACCAGGCCCGCCCTGAGAGGATTGGCGACGAGATAGCGGGCAACCTCCCGAACATCCTCTTCTGAGCGCAAGGCGTGGTCGTGAAAGCCTCGCTGCCAGACCTGGCCATGCCATCGATCTCGAAGCAACATGGTCGTGAGGGCCTTAACCTTTTGAACAGTCTGGGAGAGGTTCGATTCTTCCGCGAGCTGCATTAACCAGTGAATATGGTCAGGCATCACAACGTAGCAGAGCGTACAAGCAGAGTTTTCAACTTCACGCAGTGAAGCTACAAAGGCCCGCCCACGCCAGAAATCCGCAAATACCCGCCGCCGCCGGTAGCACACCGCGGTAATCAGGTAGATTCGATTAGGCTCGCTATGCCGCCCCAGGCGCAGGCGATGTCCGTGGGGTCGCTGATTCATCCCCTTATTTTTGTTCGCACCGAACAATCATTACATCAGTAACGGCTGCTTATGGCGGGGATATGTTCTTGTTGTTCGCCTGCAAGCAGGCTCCTACATGGTTTCCCGTAGGAGCCTGCTTGCAGGCGATTTTGTCAGAGCTTGCCGATCACGTTGATGAAGACACCCTGGCTGTCGTAATCCAGCTGGGTCAGGTCATCCGAGAAGTCGGTGAAGTTGTAGCCCGCACCCACCTTCAGGTGCTTGCCCACATGCCGGTAGACACCCAGCAGGGCGCCGCTGCGGCGGTCCTGGGCATCCGGCAGGTCGAGCATACGCCCCTCGATCAGCAGGTCCCACTTGTTCACAAAGTGCCAATCGGCGCGCAATACGTACAGGCTGGCGCGACTGTCAAAGAACTCGGGATCCACGCGGTCCTGGCTCAGCTGGCCCAGCCGGTAGGCGTACTTGGCACCGAGGGTCCAGCGCCGGCTCACGTCATAGCTGGCGTCCACCGAGAAAATATGGCTTTTCTGGATGAACTCGGCCGCGGTGTTTTCCACCGTCACCTGGCCCGCCGTGGGAACGTTGTAGAAGTAGGTGTACTTCAGCAGCGTGTTGAGGCGGTCATTGTCCACCGGGCGATAGGCGTAGCCCATCACTGCCTCGGTGAACTTGCCGTCGTAGAACTGTCCCTGGGAACTCTTGCTGTCGGAATAATTGAGCTTGGCCACCAGGCGCCAGCTGGGACTCATCTGGTAGCTGGCGTTGTTCTTCATCAGCCAGGTCTGGCGCTCGCTCTCCGTCACCGTTTCGGCGTCCACCGGCGTTTCCATGGTATCGGTGCGGTACTCCACCGCAGATGAAACGCGAACCGCCTGGGTGCTGTAGCCCACGTTGGCACCCACTGCCCGGCGCTGGGTCTCGGCGCCGGTGCGGGGATCCTCCAGGGTGCCGGCTTCCATGCTGGTGCCGTAGTGCCAGCGGTCACTGGGGGCCAGGTCCATACCGAGCGCGTGGGTAAGGCCGGTGGAGACGTCGCCGTGGGTGTAGCGCTCCTCGCCATACACGCTGAGGCTGTCAGAGTAGCGGCTGCGGAAGCCGCTGCTCATGTTGCCCTTGCGCGCGCGCACACCGGTATCGGTGCGCTCATTATCGAGGGTGTAGTTCAGGTAGACATTGGTCCGGTCACTGACCAGGTAATCGGTGCCCAGCCGCGCCCCGGTTCCGGTGTCTCCCTCGGAGAGCTCTGTATCCAGCGTCAGCCTCTCGCTTACCCGGTAGGCGCCGCCGACACCAACGCGATTATTTTCGTCGCGGTTGCCGGTAACCTCCATGGTGCGCTGCACGAAACCGAAGGCACTCCAGTCGGCACCGGAATTGTATGCCGCCTCCACGGCGACATCGGTGCGATCGCCCTGGGTCTGGGTGGGCGCCACCACCGGGGAGTGATCTTCGCGGGTATCGGCGCGCCCGCCGGTGGTAACCCGCCAGCGCTCGTTGATGCGGTAGCCCACGGACAGGTCCACCGCCGAGGTCTGCAATCCCAGTTCCTGTTCGCGCTGGTCAGTCTTCACGCCGACGTCGAAGCGCTCGCCGATCGGCAGGTTGACGCTGGCACCGCTCTGGACGGTATCCTGGTTCACCAGTTGGCCCGGGGCGGCGAAGCCCGCCTCCCGCTCCTGATGATAGAAGGTACCGGTTCCACGGGCGCCCTCGAACAGGTCGCCGAGATGCAGGCTGGCCTCAATTTTATTCGCGCTGGCCTTGGGGTCAGGGTTCAGGGTATCGACGCTGTTGAAGTTATCGCCGACGGCCGGGTTGAAGCTGAAACCGCCGTCGTAGGAAGACACGCTGTTGAGGGTGTTGCCCTCGCTGGTAGCGGATTCGAGCTTCACCCAGCTACCGGCGCTCGCACGCAGCGTCAGGTCGACGCCCTGCAGGGAGGACTCATTGTCCTCCTCATCCTGCTGTGATCCGCTCAGCCCGAGTTTGACATAATCGCCCAGCCAGTAATGGGCGCGGCCGCCCACCGCCAGGGTGTCCATTTCCTCGAACCCGGGCGTGTACTCATAGCGGGTTACCAGGTACTGAGGGTTGCCGTTGTAGGCACCATCCTGGACGAGCTGGTTGTCGCTGGCGATCGCCGACAGGGGCCGGTTCAGCAGGATGCGTCCCTGGATATAGTCCACGTCATAGTCGATCACCGGCGTCAGGTTCTTGACCCCGAGCACCAGGCCGGAATCCTTGTCCCGCACCTCGATACGCACCCGCTCGGAGCCGGCGAGGATATCCTGGTGGCGCAGGAAGTACAGGGAACCACCGGTACCACGGAATTCGTCGCGCCCGGCAATGGTTCCCGGCTCGGCACTGAAACCGTCAACCTGGAAGCGTTTTTCCCCAAAACTGGTGACGTCGTCCGTCTCGAAGTGTGCGTTCGCACCATAGAGCGCCCGGTCGATATGCGCCAGCTCGTTATCGGTGTAGGACGCCTTGAAATTACCCCACATGCCGTAATCGTCGTACTTCGACAGCTTGACGTAGAACTTGCCGGAAGTCGGCGCGTCTTCCACCACGGTGGAGTCGTCACCGAAGGTCGGGTAATACAGGTCGGAATCCAGGCGCCGGAACAGCGCATCAGGGGATTTCTCCATGAAATTGGAGAACAGCTGGTCCACCGGACCCTCTTCCGTGTCCGCACTGGCCGACAGGTTCCAGCCCTCGCCGAAGTCGCCGCTGGTGTAGAACGCCAGCCGCCCGTCGTAACTTACCGAGTTGTCATAGTGGGTCTCGTCACCGGTCACGAGGGCTGCGGGGCCGTTGGTGTCATCGAGGCCGATGGTGAGGTCGGCGATACCCACAGTAAACCAGTCGTTGTTGCGGAAGCGCAGGTCGCGCAGGAACAGCTCGCCATTGCCCTGCTCGTCCAGCACTGCCACCTCGACGGTGTGCAGCCCGCGGGAGAAAATCTCTTCAGCCACGAACTCGCCGCTTTCACTCACCGGCACCGGCCGGCCCGCCACCCACACGGTGTGGTCAGCGGGAATCTGTGCCCCGTTCACCAGCACTGAATTGCCGTCGAGCGGGATACCCTGGCGGGCGAGGCGATTCTCACCGTAACCCACCAGCAACTCTTCTTCCGGGTCGGTCTCCTGCAAGGGCGGATCCAGTTGGTCCACCAGCCACAGGGTCTGGGGTTTGGTCTCGTCGTAGCGACCATCCTCGTCGTAGACGCGCAGCAGGTACTGGAGTTTCTTCAGCGGCGCCTCGAACGCTTCCATATCCGCGCTCCAGCCACCCCGGCCATTACTATCAAGCGGGACCACGGCCACCGGCTCATCGCGAATCGACTGCTCCTCCTCGAACACACGCACTTCCGCGCGCTCGATAAAGGCGGGGTAGTTGGTATAGCTCCGGAACTCGACGCGGCTGTCGTCCACCTCGGTTTCGGGATCGTCCGCATAGCGCACCGTAGTCGGCCAGGCACTGACATTCAGCCGCGGTGTCATTTTCTGGTTGTCGAAGCGGAACTGGATATTGGCCTGCTCCAGCGCCAGGTCCGTACAGCGCTGCAGGTCGGCGGAATTCCGGTAGGGGTCGTACTCGGGGCTGCCATCCACCGTGATACGCATCAGGTTCAACGCATAAGGATTATTGGCCACTGCTTCGCGGTCAATGCGCTCGATCGCCAGGCGGTCCTGCTCCGCCAGTATGGCCAGCTCATCGTAGAGTACCTGCACTTCGACCCGGGCGCCGCCCATGTCGATAAATCCGGAGGAGACGACGTCGTCTGACTGCACGTAGCCGCGCCCCTCGAATTCCACCTGCTCATCAGACAGGCTGAGCTGCTCCTGTACCTGCTCCATCACCCGGCGTGCCCGCGCACGGGAGAGACCCACATCGTCGCCGTAGACCATGGCTTCACGACGCTCCATGCGCTCGTTGTCGGTGTAACCGACGAAACTTACGCGCACATTTGCCTTGTCGGACACCTCGTCCATCACACTGCGGATGGCCGCCAGCTGGCCCGCGGAAATCACCGGGTCACCCTGCTCGAAGCGGACGGTGGGCAGCGTGGTATTCGGGGATTCATGGGCGATGGTAATGGTCTCGGCACCGGCGTTCTCAGGGCAGGCCTGGATACCGTCGCCGGCAGTTTCCATCAGGTCGTCGTACCAGAATTCCACTTCGACCCGGCGGTTCAGCGCCCGGCCCTTGGCGGTGTCGTTGGCGGCGATCGGCTGGGTGGCCCCCTTGCCACTGAAGGTTACCGCGTAGGCGGGCAGTCCCAGCGCATCACGAACCGCCAGTGCAACGCGGCGCGCCTCGGCGCGGGAGAGTGCCTGTTGGTCCTCGTAGAGTTCCGCGGGGCCTTCCGGAAGTGCCTGGCCGTCGGTATGACCGACAAAATGCACCACCAGGTTCTGGCGGTCAGCCATCTGCGCGCGTACCTCGCGGATACGGCGAATGAACGCCTCCGGCAGGTCCGCCTGGCCCGATTGCCAGCGTAGTGGAGAGACCAGGTTCTTGACCCGCGCACGCTGCTCGCTGCCATCCACGTAGCGCAGCCGGCACACGGTTTCCTGGCGGCACACCTTGACCCGGTTGAGCTCCATTGCCTGGGAGCGCTGCATTTCCGCGCGGGATTCCTCATCCAGCTCATCGTAAGACAGCCGAACTTCCACCCTGCGGTTCTGCGCCCGCCCGACCGAGGTGATGTTTTCCATCGCCGGCTCGGCATCGCCGCGGCCCTCGAAAGACACCGAGTCATCGGGCAGGTCGAGGGAAAGCTGCATGAACTCGGCCACCAGTTTCGCCCGCGCCCGCGAGAATTCCTCCTTGTCGAGATACTCTGCCAGCTGTTGGGACGTCAGGGGGTCGGCATCGGTGTGGCCGATAAAGTGCAGGCGGATATTGTGCACATCGCCGAGCTCGGCCAGTCTTTCGCGCAATGCGGCAACCGCTTCCTCGCTGACCTCATCATCGACACTGTCATACACCAGTGGCCCGATTGCATTCTCCTCAACCACCGGCTCCATCGCCTCGACAAACATCGAGGCATCCTGCACCCACTGCCTGCGCGGCTGTCCCAGGGTCATGGTCTCCGTGTTGTTGCCCACCGGCTGCTCGGTATATTCCGCCGTGGTTTCCACGTCCGTGGTCAGTCCCGGCACCTGCTTCCAGACCTCCCACCAGGCCGGTTCAGGTTCAGTGGCCACCGCAGGCGCTGCGGATTCCTGGGCCTGCAGCGGCAAGGCCAGGATGGCAGCCACCGCCAGGGCCAGCGGGCGCATGGCCATCGCGGGGGACTGGGGCTTCATAATGGTGTTATCTGTGTAAGCCTGCGCGCAGGCGCCATGCTTTTTATTTTGCATAGAGGACATTACTCCCATCCTCCCAGAAGGTCGCCACGGCTCGGGGGCGCGCCGCGCCGCCAGAACACCTCGGTTTCAATAGTCAGTTCGTAGTCGCCATACTCGGTCGCCCAGGCTTCGGCCACCTCGGCCTTGATTGCTTGCAGGCGGCGCTCCACCAGGGCCGGGTCCTCATTCTCGGCCAAGTATGAGAGGCGCAGCACCGAAGGTGCCTCTGCCAGTTTTTCCAGCAGCAGTTCCGTGCGCGAGTGCCACTGCGGGCGGAGCTCGGTGGTGCGCGGCTCGAATACCGCCTCGGCCAGGTCCAGGCGCACCACACGGTGCAGGCCGGCGCCGAAGTTGAACTTGATCATCTTGCCGCGCGTGGCGCGCTGGACCCGCGGGTTTTCCGTGGTCAGGCGGTAGCCACTCGGCAGGCTGCGATCGTCGAGTTTCAGCACAAAGTTGGAACCGCGATCCTGGTTCGGCACCACCGCGCAGGTGATATGGAACCGGCCGTGGGCGTCGGTGGTGGCATTGAGGCCGGTGGCCGTCACCACCCGCGCACCCGGCACCCCGCCCTCACCAGTGTCCTGGTAACCGTTCATGTTCTTGTCATCGAACACCTTGCCGATCACATCGGTACAGTCGAAGGTCGGGTCTGGTATTACACGCACGGTCGCAGAGGCCTCACCCGAAAGCTGCTGGCCGGACAGGCCCTGGAAGAGTCGAGCGCGGTTGACGTACTCGCCCTCGCCCACCCCGGAACCGGCCACCAGCAGCAGTTTCACCTTGCGGGTCTGCTCCGGATAAATCCGCAAACCGGACCAGCTGAGTTCGAGCCCGTTCACCTCCGGCTCCACGGCCTCACCGTCGAGGCGCGCTGACCCGGCGACATACTTGAAGCCGGCCGGGAAGAAGTCCACCAGCTGCAGGTCCGCCAGCGGCACCCCGGTGGTGTTGCTGAAGGTGATGGTGTAGGGCACCAGCTGGCTGCGGGTGACATTCAGCATCGATGCTGTCTTGGTGATCGACAGGGCACCGTCCAGCTGCGGATCCACGGCGATGTGGTTATTGAACAGCTGGCTTTCACCCGGTACCCGGTTGTCATCCAGTCGCAGGCGCAGGTAGTAATGCGTCTCCGGGCTACGGGCATCCACGTCAATCGACGGTGCTGTGGCGAAGGCCTGGGCTTCACAATGCTCCGCCGTGGCGGGTACCGCGTCGGCACCGCTACCGAGGCATGCGGCCACATCAAAGCCTGCACTGTCCGTGTTGGTCTGCGGCGGAATGATGGCGGATTCGCCGGCCACATAGCCCTCACCCGGCATTTCGACCCGGATCAGGTAATCGCTCCCGGCCGGGCAAGCAGCGCTGCTGAAGTTGAGATCGAACTTGTAATAGCCGCCGGCCTGGGTGACCTGGCCCTGCTGCTGCGGGTCATCGAAACAGCTGTCCGGAAGCTCTGCTCCTGAAGAGGCGCGCAGCATGGTGACCACCGCACCAGCTACCGGCGCACGCAGGACGGAATCATAGATCACCCCGTTGGGTGCCAGCGGCAGGTTCAGGTCCTGCAGGCTGGAGCCGGATGCCACGAAAATTTCACTGATGCGCTGCGGGCCGTTGGTGAAGTCGGAGTCCGCATTGCCCAGCGATGCGGTATTCGAACCAGCACCGGGTGCGCTGTAACGAAGTTCATAGCCAGAGCCGTCCATATCGTTGGGCACCAGGCCAGTGAACTGGAAGTAGCCGTCCTCGTTACTCTGCGCAGTCTCCAGCAAGGCGTTGTTCCGGTAGAGTTCCACTGTCCAGTTGGGCAGCAGCTCTTCTTCGGTCTCGCGCTCACCGTCAAAATCTGTATCGCGCCAGAGATAACCCGCCAGGTTCGCCGTTCCCGGCGTGCCGCCGATATCGATTGCGACACTGGCTTCCTCGCGACTGGCCGGGTCATTCCAATCCACGAACGCGGTATTCAGGACCGTGCTGCCGATCTCAAGGTCCGCTCCCAGCTGGGCGCGGAAGCGCAGGAGCGCAGAGTCGCCCGCTGCCAGGTCACCGTAGGTGGTGCCGAAGTCGGCGCTGATTACCGAACCATTCACACTGATACCCGCAGCCTGTCCATCGAGTGCTGCGGAACCTTCAACATAGGTGAGTACGCCGTCGCCCGCTGCCAGCAGGTCATCGGTGATCACCACGTTGCTGGCCGGTACAGTACTGATATTGGTAACGCGCACCAGGTACTCGAGCGTGGCACCGGCCTCGGCGGCACCGCCACCGACCACGGCCACTTCCTTGGTGATGGAGAGCTGCTGGGCATCGCCCACCACGATCTCGGTGGGCTGTGCCCCGTTGGAGGGGCTGCCATCCGCATCGGTCAGCGTAAGCGGCAGGCCGTCGGCTGTAACCTCGCCCTGGTTGCTGATAACCGTCCCGGTGGGTGTACCGTCATTAACGGTCACGTCAAAGGTCACGGTCACCGTCTCATCCACAGCAAGGACTGCCCCCTCGGAAGGAAGCGGCACCCCGCCAATCAATGGCAACTGGGTCGCGGTTGCGTCGACCTGACTGCCGTTCACCTGCAGAGAGCCGGTCACATAGGTGGTGTTGGCCGGCAGTTCATCGGTCAAGACGACGCCGGTCGCATCCACGCCGCCGATATTGGTGACGGTAATGGTATAGGTCAGGGTGTCGAGCGGGTCGAGAATACCGGCAGTGGTGCCGTCCTTGGAGATGGCGACTGTTTTCTGGGTCCGCAGCGAGGCCACCTGTCCGACTACGTCAACGGTCGGATCGTCCACGGTGGCAGTAGCCGGGTCGTCGGATGGTGTTTCACTCGACGATCCGCTGCCCGCCCCGCCCCCGTTTAGGAAGCCCTGGTTGGAAATCAGGGTGCCTTCGTTGACGTCATTGATGGTGACATCGAAGGTAACCACAGCGGCGCCGTTGCGGGAGCCGGATGGGTCTGCCAGTAACACGCCGTCCGCCTCGCCGGGGGAATTTACAGGCATACCGGCGGCCAGCGCCGTGGTGCCGGCCTCATCTGCCACCGCGGCCCCGTTCAGGGTGGTGGAGCCGGCGACATAGGTAGTATTGGCCGGTACCTGGTCGCGCAGCACCATATCGATGGCATCCTCGCCACCGATATTGGTCACTGTAAGCGTGTAGCGCAGGGTTTCGCCGGGCAACAGTACAGCCGCATCGCCGGAAAGGTCCTGTGAGGTCTTCTCCACCTCGAACAGCGGCTCGGAACTGATCAGGGTCTCGGTGGGGTCCTCGGTGCCGCCGATCGCGGGGTCATCGCTCACGCCGAACTGCTCGCCACCAATACTGAGCTGGGCCTGGTTCAGGACCACGGTGCCGCTGGTGATTACCGGTGCGAGGGTGGCCTCGAAAACCACGGTCACGGTATCGTTGACCTGGCCGGCGGCTTCGATCTGCAGGTTACTGACTTCGAGCAGGCCGGTACCCCTGGCCCCGCCATTATCGGTGACAGCTACAGTACCACTAGATACCTGTACATCCCCGAGTGTGCCAGGCTCGAACATCGCGCTGGCATTGAGGCGATCCAGTTCATCCAGAAGGGTGAAATCACTCAGCGGTACGTCACTGGTGTTCTGGATTTCGATGCTATATCGCAGGCGATCGCCGGGGCTTGCGGTCGCACCGGACTGACCGGTGGTTACATTGAACACCGTCTTGCGGGTCTCCAGCACCGCCCCTTCCACAACAAACTCGTGGCTATCCTGGTGATCCACCACGCCCGGAGTGCCATCGGTAAGCTGGCGCTGGTAGGCAAAGCGCTCGGAAGACGATGCACCGGCACTGAACCACTGGGTGGCACCGGCGATATTCACCAGGGTGCTGTTGTGGATATTGTCCTCGTCCAGGGCCACCTGGTAATCCAGGGTCAGGCGGTCGCCGGGCTCCAGCGCGTCATCGGTTTGCAGCGTCGCGGTAAATTCACAGGTCGGGTCGCCGGCGATAAAGTTCACGGCGAAATCGGCCGCAGCGAGGCTTACCGAGGTGCCATCCGCTTTCTGGATAGCCGCCGACTGGATTACCGGCTGGGTATCACAGATACCGCCCGGGGTCGGGTTGGGCAGCCAGTCGGTCAGGGTCACGTTCCATGCGCTGGACGCACCGGTGTTCTGCACGGTGAGGGTGAAGTTTTCCGGTGTGCTGACACTGATCGATGCCGGGCCGGTCTTTTCCACCACCAGTTCCGGATGCACGATGGTCACCGGGTTCGCATCCGCGCCGGTGCTGGCATCGTCACCCAAGCGCGCGGTGCCATTGTCGTAGTCGTACCAGGCGTGGTTTACAAACGGTTCGGTCCGGGCCTGGTTGGTTGCGGTGTTCAGTACCTCGACGGTAACCAGCACCTCAACCTGCCCGCCGGCGGGGATAGAGATACCGCCATTGTTATCAACCAGCACCAGGTTGTCGACGGTGCCGGTATTGGTGAGGGCGACACCACCCAGGCTCGCGGAGACAAAGCCCAGGTCGACGCCGGTTGCAGACAGGTCATCGTGGATACGCACATCCTGGAGCGCCACATCAGCCGGCACCTCGGGCACTGTAATCGTGTAAGTGAGCTGTTCACCGATGGCGACGGTATCCTGAGCCGTGGACTTGCCCAGCACGCCCGGAACCGGTGTGGTCAGGTCGAATGTCGCCACCTCGGAGGGACCATACTCCTCGCGCCAGTCCACACTGCTGTTGACCGGAGGCTGCGCGTTATCGAAGGAATAATAACGCTGTACCTGTGCGGTGTTCGTGAGTGTGATACCCGCACCCAGGTCGCTGTCACCCGTCACCGTGTAGACTACCCGCAGGGTCTCGCCCGGGTTGATCGCCGCATTGGTCGCCGGGTCGAAGTCCCAGGTCGCCGTACCTGTGGCCGAGTCAAACGTCGGCGTCACCGCAACGTTCGTGCCGCTACTGACCAGCGTCGCACTGACATGGGTGACACCGCCCTGGCGCAGGCCCACCGGCAGGGTGTCCACCAGTACCGTGTCGTAGGCGGGTGCGGCGCCGTTGTTGGTGATATCAACGGTATAGGTGGCCGTCTCACCAGCCCGGATGACGGCATCGCCGTCGACGGAAGTCACGGCTGATTTGCTCACCGCCAGCAACGGCTGCAGCGCACTCACCGTCGCGCTGGCAGTCAGCGGTGCCGCCTGAACCCCGCCCACCGGATAGTTCAGGGTCACGGTGTTGGTCAGCGACTGGGTGGTGGGCTCCTGGCCCAGCACGTCGCCGTTCTGTACCCGCGCCCGGTAGACGATTGTCAGGTAATCGTTGGCCGGGTCGCCATCCACCGGGTTGGTCACTTCGTCCAGCGTCCAGGTTACCGTGCGCAGGTCGGCGCTGACATCGGGGGCCGGCAGGGTTGCCGGCGGTGTGCCGAAGTAGTCGGCACTCACCATCTCCACAAAGGCCATGCCCTGCGGGAGGCTGTCACTGAGTACCAGGTCGTTGTGGGTGCCTTCCACCAGGGCCAGCGTCAGGGTGTACTCGACGGTGTCACCCACACGGAGATTGCCATCGCCATTCCAGCTGTCACCGGTGGCGGCCTTCGTCAGGTCGATGCTGTAATCGACCCCCAGACCGCTCTGTGCCCCGGTGCAATAGATGTTGGGTGCGGTGATATTCGGGCAGCCGTCCCCGGTGCGCTCGCGATTGCCCGCGAAGGCACCATCCAGCGACGTCCAGTCTGCCAACGCACTGTTGACGATATCCTGCGCGGTAATGGTATCCACGGTCACCCGGTAGGTCAGCTCCAGTACACTGCCCGCCGGAATCGCCAGTGACGTATCAGCGTTATCCCGGCCCCAGGTAAGTGTGTCCCCGCTAACCTGCGGTGTACTGTTGAAGCCGGCTAGCGCGCCGCCATCGAGGGTTACACTGGCAGAGCCAGCAATGAAGCTGAGCTCCGCAGGCAACGTGTCGGCGATATTGGTATTGAAGGCCGTTGAAGTCCCGCTATTGGTGAGGGTCAGGGTGTATTCGAGTTCATCACCACTCGCCGCCGGCTGGCCGGGATTGGTGATGTTGGCGACGTTCTTCGCCATTGCCAGGTCGGGCTCCACCACGGTGAACTCCACCTGGGTGCTGCTGCCCCCATCGACCTCCACGCCTCCCGACTGGTAGGTGTAAGAGGCAGTATTGCCTACCGGCGCGATGCCGGCATTGACGTTCTGGGTGTTCGCCACCCAGGTGGTGAGGGTGATCACCGCCTGCTGGCCGGCGGGAATGGTGCCGATGGCCCAGCTCAGCTCCTGGCCGTTCTGGTTGGTGCCGACGCCGAGCGCGCTGCCATCCAGTGCCACGGAAGCGTCGACATATTGCAGTGCCGGGTCGAGCAGGTCGGTGACGGTCACTCCGCTCAGTGCGGCGTTCACCGGCGTGCCCGGTACGGTGATGGTATACACCACTTCCTCACCGATGGTCGCCTCGGATACCGACACGGATTTGGTGGGAGCTGCCACCTCGAAGCTGTTGGTCATCCATACGCTGTCAGACGCCACCGGGTTAATGGCGATGTACTCGCGCGCATTGGCACTATCGCGGGTTTCCCGCGACCAGTAGGCGTCGAGACTGGCCACGTTGGACCAGACCTGGTCCGGTGCGAGATCGGTATGGAAGCCGATGCTGTAGCCTACCGTCACACAGCTGGATGCCTCCAGCGGGACATCCAGCGTAAATACCATGCTGCCATCCCGGGCGGCAGGCGCGGTGTAGGTGTAGTCACCCGCAGCCAGGGCCGCGCCATCAATGGCCACGGCCACGCTGTTGATGGAAGTTTCATCCAGTTCTGCCGGCAGGTCGTCGGTGAGTCGCACCCCATATGCCGGGCCTTCGCCGGCGTTACAGGCCTGCAGGGTGAAATCCATGGTGTCGGTGGCAATATCCACCACGTAGGCCGTGGCCGCTGACTGGCCATCGCCAATAGTGGAACCATCATCCGGCACCACCACCCCGGTTTTGGTGAGTTCGGTGATCTGCGGCTGCAACACCTCCACACTGGCCCCATCGGGCGCCGTCGTAGTGGCAGTCCCATCGGCGAAGGTGTAGCCGAGGGTAGCCTGGTTGTTTAGGATGGTGCTGGTCGGCGTCGGCGCCGGATCCTCGGCGGGACCGTGCTGCACCCGCGCACGATACACAATCACAAACTGGTCATCAGACGGATCGTTGTTCGCAGCGTTGGTGATATCACCGAGGGTCCAGGTCAGGGTTCCTGTCTGGTCGGCCGCCGGCACACTTGATGCCGGAATATCCGCGTGGCTGAACACACCATTGCCAGCATACGGTGCGCTGGTAACGCCGTTGATGCTGACTACATCGACAAATGCCAGGCCCGGTTCCAGAACATCGGTAACGGTCACATCCCGAGTCAGCCCCTCCGGCAGGGTCAGGGTCAACTGGTAGGTGATGGTATCGCCGGCGCGGGCATTGGTATTGGCGGTGGTGGCGATACCGCTGTTCCAGGTGTCGTCGATCACGGCCTTGGCAAGGCTGGTGGTGTCGATGCTGGCCAGGGTGCTGGTTGCGGTGATGAAATAATCATTCAGGGCCGCCTCATCCGGGGCACCGCTGCCGGTGCGTTCCTCGATGCTACCCTCATCAAGGGAGGTCCAGTCGGCCTGCACACTGTTTACCAGGTCACTGCCATCGACGCCGCTGACATTCACGCGGTAGACAAGCCTCAGGGTTTCCCCAACCGGGATATCCAGGGAATCGTCGCCATTGGCACGCCCCCAGGTCAGCAGGCTGCCACTGATTCCCGGCTCCACAAGAGTAGTCGTTCCGCCCAAGGTAATTTCGGCGGTCCCCGGCTCCAGTGTCAGCCCCGCCGGCAGGGTGTCGGTGATGGATACGTCGTAGGCCGTGGAGCTGCCGGCGTTCGCCAGTTCAACGGTGTATTCGAGAATATCGCCGCCCTGCGCCGCCGTGGTGCCGCCACGGGTAACATTGGTCACCGTCTTCAGGGCGGTCAGGTCCGGCTCTACAATCGTGATGGCAGGAGCGCTATCTTCCGTGCCCGCGTCGTCAGTCTGGAGCCCGCCCTGGGTACGGCTGTAGGTGTAACTGGCCGTGTTAACGAAGGGCGCGGTCGTATCCTGGTTGTCGATCTGGTTTTTCAACCGTACCTTCAGTGTCACCAGCGCCTGCTCGTTGGCAGGAATATCGAGTCCGGTGACAGTCTCTTCCAGTACCAGTTCGGTGGCAGTACCGGTGTTGGCCAGGTTATAGGTGGTACCGCCGACGAGGGCGCTGGCGCTTACTAACTCGAGATTGGACGGCAGGCTGTCGAGCACATGCACATCGTACAGCGGCGCGTCCACCAGGTTGCTCGGCACTGTGATGGTATAGTCGAACACCTCACCGATCGTGACACTGGTGTCCGCCGGGCCGTCTTTTATCAGGCGCCCGGGCGAAATGATGGTGATATCAGTTGGGTTCGCCGTCTCGCCCTGCGGATCCGCCTGGTTGACCACACCCTCCGCATCATTCGGGTCATCACTGACTGCGGTCAGGGTATTCCCGCCCGTATCCTGGTCTGCGGCCTCCAGTTGGGCCTGGTTGCTGACCACCTCGCCGTTCGCCAGCGAGCCGAGTACATTTACCTCAAAGACCACCTCGATGGACGAAAGAGCGGTACCGGGGAGAACGTCGAGGTCACCGGTGATGGAGAGCAGACCCGAACCATCGATTGCGCACACAGCTCCTGATGGACAGGTTGACTGGTCGACTGTGGCTGAAGCCAGGTCAAAGCTGGCCGGGTCAAGCTGGTCCGTGATCTGTGCGTTGTAAATATCCTGGTCCAGGTTGAACAACCGCAACCGGTACCGCAGCCGGTCTCCGGGCGCTGCGGTCGTCGTCGGCGATTCACCCGTTGTGACATTGCTGACGGTCTTTTCGAAGTAGTAGCCGGACAGGGCGGCCTCGATCGTCGCCGCATCCTGTTCGTCATCGATTCCCACGGTGCCATCATCGCGCTGGCCCACGTATCCAACGCGATCGGGATTGGCCGTCGAATCGTTATACCAGGCTACCGCCGAGGCAACATTTGTCAGCTGGTCCCCGTTCGCAGGCGGGTCGCCCGCCGGTGAATCCAGCTGGCTACTGTAGGTGATCACCAGTATCTCGTTCGGCCCCAGGCCGCCCGCCGCATCCAGCAACTCCAGGGTCAGGAGTCCGGACGCCGTGTCGTAACCGACCTGGTAGTGCGTATTCTCTGTCAGCGCGACACCGGCCCTGGTTACCGTGATGGGCGCCGTCGTCGGGTCGAATTCGCGCATGCCAACCGGCAACTCGTCTTCAATCTCTATATTCCAGGCCGGCGCACCGCCGACGTTCTGCACGCTCAGGGTGTATTCCGGCGTATCGGCAAAGTTGACCGCCGTGGCACTGGTCTGTTTGTTCATGACCAGGTCGGGGCTGGAGATGCTCAGCAACTGGGCGATACCGTTTTCACCCGGCAGCGGGTCGTAACGAGTGCCATCGATAACCCTGGCGAACTCCCATTCGGCGACGTTGGTGAACAACTTGCCTATCGTATTGAGCCCGGATTCTTCCAGCACAACCTCAATTTCGAAGTGCACCTGGGCACCGGCGGGCAGCGTGGAGGGATTGCGGATCTCGAAGGTAAGTATTCCGGGGTCATTAAAGTTGCCACTGTTGCTGACGGAGTAGTCGCCCGGCGACATCTCTGTCGTGGTACCGGTGGTATCTTCGTAATAGGCCCTGATATCCAGCAGGCTCAGGTCCACGCCCAGGGTGCCGCTGGACAGGTCATCCCAGATCCTGATGGAATCGATGTCGTTGAGTGAGCCGGCGGTCTGCAGGACTGTGCCATTGACGGGGTCGTACAGTACGGGCACATCCAGGGTGTAGACAAACGGCACCCCGATCGTGACCGAGGAAATGGGGTTGCCGTCCAGGTCCTCGGCCTGCTTCTCGATCTTCTCGACCGGGATCACGAGGTTCTGGCAGCCCTCGCGAACGGAACTGAAGTCCGAGCCGTTCACTGCCCATACGGAAACGCTGCCCTCGACGTTGGCGCAGGCGAAGTTACCCCCGTAGCAGACACTATCGAAAACAATGAGGGTGCCGTCGGGGGCGCCGGCAAAGTTCAGGGTTGAATTCAGCGGGATATCGCAGCTGAAGTTCTTGATCGTGCACGACCGGTCGATGGAAAGCTGGTCGTCGGGCGCCATGGTGCGGCTGGTGCCGTCGGTGGTGGTCGCAAATGGCCCGTCAATCACACAGCCGTCGGGCGTACCCGGGCTGCCGGGCACAGTCTCGAAGTCAGAGACCTTGAATGAATCGGCCAGGACCACCTGGCTGAATGGCAGCGACAGCATGAAGCCGAAAAGTAGCGGCGTAGCAAACCTGGATATTGACGAACGAACGCCGCCAACAAAGCCAGCAAGCCCTTTTTTCAGAGATTTCAGTCCAATTACTTCTGACATCATCGTCACTTTCAGCCGCCACCAGGGTGATCATTTTCTGCCCAACGGTTGTGGGCACGGATTACGGGCGGACACTGCCCGGTGAGCGGACTTTATCCAGCGGCGCCGGGAGAGGCCGTGAAGCAGGTCTAAATTACTTTCTTCGGAGGGAGTTTTTTCGAGGTTTGCCAAGTAGTTCTCAGGCAAACTTGAGGCACATTCTTAAGAGAGCGGAGGCCGCCCGGAATCGAGAGGGCACCTCGGCAGAAGCCCTCACCCCTCCCCCGCAAGCGGGAGAGGGGTGGAGCCGCGATCGACTGCCTAGCCGGCCGGCAGGAAGTCGATTGGGTAGAGGATGGTGATGGTCGGCACCCCGGCCTTGGGCCCGAAGTTGAACCGTTTCACCCGCGCCGTGATCTTGCTGTTGAGTGTCGGGGAATCCATATCGCTGGACTCGACACTCACCGCCGACACGGAGCCATCCGGCTCGATGGTGATCTTCAGCACCATCTTGCCCTGCAGCGCCGGATTCATGCGCAGCTCGCGGTTGTAGATCCGGTACAGGGACGCCTTGTAGCGGTCGAAGACGATCTGGATCTCTTCGTCCGTCCGGGAGGGTCCGGCACCATCACTGAGCGGTCGCTCCTCGCCGGCGAAGTCACCCTCGCTGCCAATGGAGCTCTCAACCCTCGAGAACGCCACGCCTTCCATCGAGGAACCGGTTCCGCCGACGTTGCGACTGATGTTGGCACTGGCAATGCCGCCACTGTCGCTCTTCGCCGCAGCGGTGATCAGGGAACGCTGGCTGGCGTTTTCCTTCTTGCCCGCGGTGCTGAGCTGGGTACGCTCGCCCAGGCGGTTGTCGAGATCGTCCTCGATCAGGTCCTGGAAGTTGTCCTTGAAGGCCAGCACCCCGGAACGCTCGGCCTTCTTGCGGGCCTGCTTCTTCTCGATCTTGGACGGCTTGGGCTCCTCCTTGGCCACCTTCTCCTTCTTGGGCTCCGGCTTCTTCTCGTCCTTCTTCTTGGGCTGCTCCGGCTCGGGCGGAGGCTTGGGCTTCTTCTTCTTCTCGATCACGAGCTTCGCCAGGCGCTCGGGGATCTCGACCACCTCGTCTTCCGGCTCCGGTACAGTCCACATGGGTATCGTATAGCCCAGGAAGAGGGCCAGCAGCAGGGAGATCAGCACGCAACGGCGGAAGCGCTGGTCGTCCTCGCTCTGCTTGTGCCAGGGCATCACCGGTACGCGGCTGTCAGACAGCTCCAGCTCGCGGGTCACCTCGAACTCGAACCTGGCCTCCTCTTCAGCCCGGCGGAGCTGTTCGGCCCGCTCATCGAGGTAGAGGATCTCTTCCTCACAGTCCTCTATCTCTTCCTGGACCCGCCGCCGACGCTCTTCCAGCATCTCGACATTGGTGTGGTATACATTGACCTTGCGCTGGGCGCGCTCCAGGACTGTCCGCGAGGCGATCTCACTGTAGTCGTCGGCCCAGAACATGTCGCCGCGGCCCATCTCTTCGAGCCTGGCGAGCTTTTCGGAGATCTCGGCCAGCAGCTGGTGCTCTTCGGCATCGCGGGCCAGGTCCGCGAGCTTGCCCTCGATCTGGGCCTGCTCGCCTTCCAGTCCACGAATCCTGCGGCGCACCTCTTCCAGTTCGCCGCTGACCGCCTGCTGTTGTTGGTCTAAATTACTCACGAACTTCCATTAACCCTGAGATGCTTTCTGAATTACTGCCAGAGAGATCCGCGTGTAGCCGGCCTCGGTACAGCTCGACATCACCTTCTTCAGCAGGCTGAAGGGGATGGTCCTGTCCGCGAGGATGTTTACTTCCGGGGGCTCCGGGGGCAGCTCCTCTGCGGACCCATCGGCTGCTGCAGCGGCCTCTTCCGCGGCCTCGGCCTCAGCAACCTTGATGGCCTTACCCATTTCCGCAACCATCGCCTCCTTGATGGGCTCGGCAACAGTTTCCTCTGTCCCTATCAGTTCCTCGGTGCTCATCACCGGCCTGGACTCGACCAGCACTTCCTTATCAGTGACCATCAGGGTCACAGTCTCGCGCGGCTTCGATTCCACCACCGAGTCCGGCAGGGTGATCACCTTTGGCGGGTCCAGGGCCTCGTTGCTGGATGTGTTGGTGAGCAGAAAGAACACCAGGATCGTAAACACATCCATCAATGAGGTCAGGTTCATGCCCGGAGCCTTGCGTCGACGACTCCGGGACATGCGTTTCATGCGTCGGCTTTCATGTCTCACGGCGCATCTCCTATCGATATATCCGGAAACAGCTCAACTCGCTCGACTGACTCCGGATCATCGGGGTCGCTGCCCTCGCGGCGGACCTCGGCGCCCCGGACGGTGTCCATGATGCCGACCAGGTGCTCGTAGGCAACGTCGGGCTCCATCAGGATGATCGAGTCGGTCTTGTCCGGATAATTCGCCTTGACCTTGAGTAGGAATTCACTGAGCTTCTTCAGGTCGTAGATCTCCCTGGTCGGAACCAGGCCGGCGTCCGCAGTTGCCTCGCCCTCTGGTGGCACAGCGTCGGCCGCCGGCTCAGCATCCGGGTTATCCGCTTCAGTCTGGTTCAGGTTCGGGAACCGCGCGATGACCTGCTCGCCGTCACTGATTTCAAGTTTGTCACTACGTACCACGACCTCTACCGTGATCGCCGGGTCGTCCGGTGCGCCGCCGCCTGCTCCGGTCGGCATGTTCAGCTCCAGGATGGTGACCCGCGAGAAAACCGCCGACACCAGCAGGAACGGCACCAGCACCACCATCAGGTTCAGGAAGGCGGTGATGTCCAGTTCCGGAGCTTCGTTACTTCTCCCGTGGCGCCTGCTTCTCATTACGCTTTTTCCACTTCCGCTTCTTCTTGCCCGGCTTGCTCCTGGGATTCAGGCTCATCGTCGTCGCCGGCCTCAGCCCCCTCGGCAGCTGCCTCGACTGCAGCCGGCTGCTCGTCTGGCTTGGTGTCGCCGCGGCGGCGGGTGGAAATCGAAATAATGTTCAGGGCCTTTACGGAAACCATCTCAAGGCTGTCGACGATTTCACCGGTCAGGGAGTTGAGCAGTGCGTGGACGATCAGCAGGGTGATACCAACCATCAGGCCGAATGCGGTGGTGTTCATCGCCACGGAAATACTGGCGGACAGCAGGTCAGCCTTTTCGGCGGGGTTGGCATTGGCCACCGCGGTAAAGGCCTCGATCAGGCCCATGATGGTACCCAGCAGACCCAGGAGGGTTGCGATATTTGAAAAGAGGGCCACATAGGGTGTGCGCTTTTCGAGCTGTGGAATGATCTCCATCATGCTCTCTTCCATCGCGATCTCAATGTCCTCACGGCGGCGTACCGCGCCCTGGCGTGCAAGTCCCATGGAGAGGAGTTTGCTGACGCCAGAGTTGTCCTGCTTGACCATCTCACGGGCGCGATCGAAGTCTCCAGCAGTAAGCACCGGCTGCAGCTTGTCCCACATGGCCCGGTTGGTGTGACGCTCGTAGACAAGACGGATATAGCGCTCAACGGCCACCGCGGCCCCCAGCGCGAACACTACGAGAATGGGGTACATGAATGCACCACCAGTCTGGAAGAACGCGATTACGCTGTTGAAAAAGTCCATCACTAACCCTCTTGAAAAATACTGCAGTAAGCTTCGATATCTATTGGATGAGAACCCGGCAGGCGCTCCCTGCCTTCCGGGAGGTTTTTATTCTTCGGAAAGACTCAGTTCGTAGAACTCGAGTTCGCGGGTAAACACGTCCTTGTCGAGCGGCTTGAGGCTGTCATCCATGAGGCTGGACACCAGGTCCGTCTCCACCCCGACCTCGGAACTCTTCCAAGGCACGATATAAAGTGATTTTGGTGCTTCCTTATTGCCGATAATGGAAATACCGGAAAGCTCCTTGATCTCTTTATCGACCTTTTTGGCCGCGCCCTCTTCCTGCGCCTGCACCGCCACGGAGAATGAAACGAGCAGTGCCAGGAATGCACCGGTGTGCAGGGAATTAAATTTTGCCTTCACCTTCCAGCCCTCCGCTTGAGATCGGCAACCCAGATGGTTACTTCTTTGTCCTCAGGGTTTAACGCCAGGTACTGGTTGAATTGTGCCAGAGCACACTGGGGATCTTGCAGATAGAGATCACACAAAATGCCAAAATTTTTTATTAGCGGACTGTATTCCGGATTGGTCGCAATGGCGTCGGTATATATTTTGCGAGCTTCCTCGAACCGGCCCTGCTTCCGGTACAGTACGGCCAGCTCGTTATTGGCCACCGGGTGTCCCGGGTCGATTTCCAGCGCCTGCAAAAAAGACTCTTCGGCGTGCTTCTGGTCACCACTTTTGTAATAGGCGATACCAAGGTTGACGTACGGGGCCGGCAATCGCTGTTCACGCTCAAGCACGTCGTGCAGCAGGGCTATAGCCTCCGCATACTGCTCGGCGTGAAGCAGCTGTACCGCTTCCTCGAAATCCCGGCTGACACCGCCGGAGACCCGGACATTACTGTAATCGGTCACCTTCTCCTGACGGGCAGGACCGGACGCACAGGCGGCCAGCAACATGGCCAGGCCGAATACGACCGCCCTGCAGGAGAGGCGCTTAGAGAGATTCCACATGCTTATAAACCTTTCGCTTGCTGGATCAGACCCTGCCCGAATTGCCGCTGGCGCCAGTCTCAAGAGTCCTCTTCACTGGTCTCGCCCACCTCATCTGCACCGCCGCCTTCCTCTGCATCCCGGACCTCGGGGACACCTTTCCCTGAAGCCTGCTGCGAGGCCGGCTCGCCAGCGTCCCCGGCTTCAGCCAGTTCCGGTGCTGGAATTTCGGGTATCGGCACGATGGTGGGCAGGATCTCCCCGGCCTCCTCCGGGCGGGCATAGGTGGCAGGTACCAGCGTAGCCAGCCGGCCGATAGTCTTTTCGATCCAGTCGTTGTAGATACCCATGCCGAGCAGTTCCACGTTCTTTTCGTGGACCGAGATCGCCTTTTCCTCGAACGGGTAGATTTGTTCCTCGAGCGCCAGCTCGTATTCCTCCAGCTCCAGGGGCGAGAGGTTGGTGGGGCGCTCGGACTCTTTCAGCGCCCTGCTGAAGTGGAGGTAGATTTCGCCCAGGTAGTAGGTCGCAGCGGCCGTAACGTCCGCAACCTGGTAATCGATCAGGTCGGAGTAAGCGGCGATAGCGGCCTTCATGCGAATGCGCTTCTGGTTAAGGTTCTGTTCGATGGGAGCCACCAGGCGCACCTGGGTAAAGGCATCGAAACTGGGCTCGGCCAGGACCAGCGCCGCGTTACCGGCCAGGTAGCGGGTGCGATCGTTGCGCTGGCTGCCACCCTGCGCCTCGATACGGACCATTTGCCGCAGTTCTTCCATATAGGCCGCCTGGTTGCCGGCGGCCTTCAACAGCTCCGCAATCTTCTGGCGCGTTTCCAGGGCCGGCTCCATTGGCGTCGGGAAGAGCTGCACGTACCGGCGCAGCACCTCCAGTGCCTTGTCGTCACGGTTGGCGGCACTGTAAAGGTCCGCAGCCTGGTTCAGCGCCTCGCGCCGGACGTCATCGTCTTCAGACTCGCGTTCGATACGCTCGAATTCCGCTGCCGCCAGCAGCAACTGGCCGCTCTCCTGGTAAACCACAGCAAGCTTCTTGGTGACATCCTTGATCAGCTTGTGCTGGGGGAAGTGCTGGCGGAAGCCTTTGAGTACCGCTGCCGCCTGGGTCCAGTCTTCCAACAGGATGAGTGCCGCGGCCGCATCGTATTCAGCAGTGGCCAGGATAGTAGCGCCGGGAGCCACATTGCGAATCCTCAGGAAATGCTGGGCTGCGGTGGCGTGGTCCTCCTGCTTGCGTGCCAGGTCACCCTGCTGGTATATGGACGCAGCGAGGTTATCCACGTAGCCAGCACGATCCTTGGAGTCGGCGGGCGTCAGTGCCAGGACCTGGCTATACGCCGCCTCCGCCTCCACGAAGGCTTCAGTCTCGAAGGAGGCATGGGCGACAGAGAGCCATGCGGATTGGCGAATCTCACGCTTGGCCTGCGGGAAGCGCTCAAGCAGCAACCGGCCCTGCTCGATGGTCTGCGCGTATTCGTCCAGGCTGTACAGGTCTTCCACGGCGCCGACCATTACCTGCGCCGCGTCCTTATGGCTGGGGAATGTCTCGGCAAATTTCAGTGACGAGCGGATAATCTCCCGCTTGAATGCACCCCGCTCGGCCAGGGGGGCATTCTTCAGCTTGTTGCCGAGGTGCTCCCGGTAGGCATACACCGCCGCATAGCCCGCCTCACTTGATTTCTCGTGGGCGGGATACTCATACGCGGTGCGCTCATACTCCACACCGGCCTGGCGGAAGTCGCGATTCTCGAGCAACAGGCCCGCCAGCTGGAAGTTGATTTCCGGCGCCTTGGGCTGGTCGCTGAAGGATTTAAGGTAACTGCGGTACCAGTGAATGGCTTCGCGATAGTTCTCCGCCTTTTTGTCCTTGAGGCGCTTGTTCTGGTAGGCGGCATGGTAGTGGCCGGCCAGGTCTATGAGGTTGGTCTGCAGGAACTCGACCACCTCGCCGTACTCGCTGATATCGAATACTGTCCAGTACTCCGCCTCAAGCGCATAGGTATTGGCAAACGCCTTCTTTGATTCCAGTACCAGCCGTGGGAAGCCACCCTTCTGGTAGATCTCGATCACCCGGATAGAGAAGTCCGGCGCAACCCGGTGCAACGGGTTGCGCTCGACAAAGGTACCGTAGGCTTCAGCAGCATCCTGGTACCGACGCTTGTCCAGGTAGTATTCACCCAGGTGACTGTACACATGCGACTCATAGTCGCGCTCGCCCTTGCGCTCGAAATAGTCGACGATCGACTCCGCGCCGCCCAGATACGAGAAACTCAGGCTGACAACACGGAAGGTATCCTCGACGTGCTTGCGCTCCACGTCATTGCTCTGCTGCTCGAAGTCGTAACCCTTGGATACCTTGTAATCGAGCATGCCGACGAAGTCGTCCAGTCCCCGCTCGTACAGTTCCTGCTTGAAGAAGGCCCAGCCCCGCTTGTACAGGGCGATCTCATAAAAGCTGGAGGCCTCCCCCATCGCAATGACCCTGCCATAGGACTCTTCCGCATCCAGGTACTTCTTGCGGGTGAAGTAATATTCACCCAGGCGGAAATACGCCTCGTCGGCGTGGCGGGACTGCGGGTACTTGGCAACCATCTGGCGCAGGACATCGACGGCTTCATCGATCTGGCCGGTTTCCTCGTAGGCTCGCGACAACTGGTACATGACCTGGTCATTGCGTTCATAGAGGGGGTACTTCTCCAGCAACTGCCGATACAGCCCGATCGCCTCAGAGGCATTGGCAGCCAGGGCCGCATCGGGATTATCGCCGGGCATTGCGACCGCGCTGTCGTCGGCGGCGATATCCACACCGGCGCTGGCCCGCTCCTCGAAGGCACGGTCGGATTCGTCACCCCGGGAGGCAATTCCGGATGCGGATACGGTCGGGGAGGCGGTCGCCGGCGCACTGCCAGCCGTCGGAGCGGCCAGGCTCGCGCCCTCACTGCGGGCTTCGGCGTCGATGGTTACCACCCCGCCACCAGCGGTGCCGGAGGACGCGGCGACATCTTCACCAAGGGAGCGCGCCTCGGCCCGGTGGGCCTGCTTGATCTTGAGGTCGGCAATACGCCGCATGGCTTCCGGCGTCAGGGCAGTTTCCGGAGTCTCCTGCAGGTATTTCTGGTAACTGGCAAGCGCCTTTTCCAGACTGCCGTCGATCCGCTCTTCCCTGATCTCAATATCGACATCCTGCAGACTGCCAATTGTCTGGCTGTCATTGGCGGCACACCCCGATAGCAGCGCGGCAAGCACTAGCGCGCCCGTACAGCTGCGGGGCCTGACGGCCCGGGCGAGCGGCTTCAAGGGAGAGGCAAATGGAACGGCGTGGAACATGCGAACCTGGAATTCCTTCACTGCGCAGCCTCCTCACCCGCTGCATCCGGCTCTAGCTCCGGAGGTGTATCCTGGGGCAGCGGCTCGCCATCGGCGGATGGCTCGGGCTTATCCTGTGTGGCCGGCTGTTCAGCCTGACGCGACTGGTATTCCTCGATCCTGCGTTGGTCAGCCCGCTGTTCCTGCAGCTCGTGGGCGCGGTCATAGCTGTCGGCAAGGGCAAAGCGGGCCTTGATCTGGTAACTCTCAAGCCGGGCGCGACGCCCCTCCAGCTCGTTGATAGCCATCTGCTCCAGCATGGCCCCCTGGCGGGCCATCAAGCGCTCAATCCGCGGCTGCACCTGCTCTATACGGGCCCGCAGGGAACGGATGGTATCGTCGTAACCGACATAACTGTGGGTTGCGGCCTGCCGGCTGCGCACGTAGGAGTTGTATACCTGCTGAAGCTCCCCGATTTCGGTATTGAGTTCCTGCAGGTGCTTGTAGGCTTCGGTCAGGCGGGCATCGTACTCCGTCGCCAGCCGCCAGTGGAGTATCCCCTCAAGTCTCTGTACCCGGGCTTTGGTCTCCTCACTCACCAACGATGGCTGCCGGTCCAGCAGCGCGCGGATACGCTGTACGCGAAGCAGGCTTTCCCGCTCTTGCGTTTTCGCCAGGTGTTCCGGGCGCCGCGTAACGAGCATCTGGTCGATTCGCTGGGCGAAGGTGTCACGCTGCTCGGTGCGCAGCTTGATACGCGCATCCAGCGCGCGGAACTTCTCGTCGAGCCCCGGCAGTAACGGCTCATAGTAAGCTCGCCGCTCGGCAATGATGCTCTCGAAGGCGCGCAGACTCTTCAGCCATTCTGCATTGCGCTCGTGCAGGTCATTAAGATCGCGGTAGTTGCGCAGGAATTCCTGGTAGTCATTGCTGGCCATGAGATCCAGCAGGTAATGGGTCTCAGGGGCACCCGGGATACTGCGCAGGGTCACCACCCAGTTCTTGACCTGGTCCGCCTCCTTACGGCGCAGCGCCTCCAGGAACTTGCCCTCGCGAATGCTCTCGATGGAAGCCGTCAGTGTATCCACCTCTTCCCCGAAGACATCGAGCGCGTGACCATAGTTGACGGCAGCAGTACTGTGCACATTCAGCTTGCCATAGGCGTAAGGGACGGCCAGTAGCGCTTCCTGCACAGCCTCATTTGTGTGCTTGCGTTTCTGCAGCATCTTCCAGGGAACCAGCGCCCGATCAAAGCGGCCGGCCCGCGCCTCTACCCAGCCGGCGCCCAGGAGCGCGCGGTTGGAAAAGGGTCCCTCCAGGTGGACACGGTCGAAATAGGGCCGTGCCAGCTCCAGTTCCCCGGCCTCCATCAGCCTGGACCCGAGCATCAGGTTGGTCTTGTCGTACAGGGCCTGCTTGGCGCTGTCGGAACTGCTGCGCTTGCCCAACGCCGTCAGCTCGGCAATCCCCTCGGCCTGCTCCCCGGCCTTCAGCAGGGCGATTCCCAGGTTGTACTCGACAAAGCCATCAAGCTCCTCTTCTCCCTGCAGGTCCTCCAGTAATTCGACCGCCTCGGAGAATCGGCCCAGCTCCATGTAAACCCGGGCGCGCAGGAACTGCTCCCTGGCCCGCACCCGCTCGGGGACGCGCCCCTCGATCATTTCCAGCGCGTGGAGAGCGTTGCGGGGCTGCTGCTTGTGATAGTGGATACGGGCAAGGCGATACGCAGCCTCGTTACGGACCGGTCGCGGCACGTCACCTTTCAGCACGGCCTCAATAGCGCGCCCCGCTTCACGGTGCATGCGATAGGAGAGCTCGAGATCGCCCACCGAGAATTCAGCCTCCCCGTAATGGGCAGTGAATGGGTCCAGTTCAGGCTGGTCCAAGCGACGATATTGCGCCAGTTCGGTGTCCAGGCTGACGATCGCATCGAAGTGTTCGCCCTGGTAGGCCTCGTACATGGCCGCACCGAAGAACAGGTCCTTCAGGTCATCCTGGGAGCGGTCGATCGCAATCGCGGCAGGGATGCTCGCCAGCGAGGCCAGGGCCGCGCCGATTACAGTCGGTGCCAGACGGGGAAACATGACTACCAGTCCTTGAAGTTGATCGCGGACTTGGCACCGGCTATCTGTATCTCGACGAATTTGGGCCCGACCTTTTTCTCCACTGCATAGCTCGCCTGGCCGCTCACTTCACGGCCGGAATCTGTCTTGCCCATATAGCGGACCTGCAGGGGATGGCTGCCGGACTGGACATTGGCAACATGGATTTTCTGCACACCGCCCTTCTGCAGGGCCTCAATTTCGCGGTAGGTATAGAGGTGGTGGGCCACTACTTCACCGTCGAGAGTGAGCTCGACGGACTCCAGGCTGAAACCCTCCGGCTCGGTGATGGAAACGAAGAAGGAAGCCTGGGTATTGGAGGGGAACAACAGCTTTTCTTCGAGCTGGGACAGCTCGGCGGTAAGGTTGATGACATCCTTTTTGACATCTTGGATCTGCTCATCAAGACCGCGGATATCGCCACGACTTACGTCCTGGGCATAGCCCACGGACGCCAGCAGCATCAATGCCGTTAAAATTAGAATTCTGCTCATGTTACCTACCTCTGACCCTACCGCTGACAACGAGCGCCGGTGATGTCACGACCGCCCAGTGGCCGTCTGGAGCCCCCAAATTCAGGGGGCGACTGGTCAACGGGATTGTATTGCAATCAGGGGATGGTCAAATGTGAGGCAGGTCAAATCTCGGTTATCCCGGCCCTGCAGGCACCTGCAGCCGCGCAGTGCCTCACATTTTTACGTATGCAGCGGAAGCATGAGCGGTGTGATCCGGAATATGGTCGCGGGCAGCCCTTGAATCAGGGGAGTGAAGAAAAGCAATCGCAGTGAGGAAATATCGAGACCGGCGGCTACACAAGCGTGGGGCCCCTACGTGGACCGGGAATTAACGCACAACCCGACCGACCGGGCGGCAAAAGCAAAGCATCCCTCGCGCGATCCAGTGCACCCCCGCATACCAACAGAAACAAAAAAGCCCCGCAGTGCGGGGCTTTCCGGGTTGCTTCAGACTTCTGAAGACTTTGATGTGGTGCCCAGGGCGGGACTTGAACCCGCACGCGCATAGCGCACTACCCCCTCAAGATAGCGTGTCTACCAATTCCACCACCTGGGCTTAAACTTGCTGTCTGCTATTACTGAGGTGACTCCTCGTCGGCCCCTTCCTCAGGGATCTCGTCGACAGTAGGCACCTCGGTGGCCGGCGCTGCTTCCAATGCCGGGACGTCGCTGTCGGCCTCCGGTGCTTCCACGCCCGGGGCAGGCTGCTCTACTGCTGCAGGCACCTGCGGCAGGTCGGCATCGACATTTGCCTCGGACGCCTGCTTGGCCAGAAGCGCGAGACCAAAGCTGGTCACGAAAAATACGGTTGCCATAATCGCAGTCAGGCGAGAAAAGAAATTCCCGCTGCCCTGGCTGCCAAACACGGTCTGGGATGCACCAGCGCCGAATGAGGCACCGGCCTCAGCACCCTTACCCTGCTGAAGCAGGATCAGGCCGATGATACTCAGCGCAGTCAGGACGTGAAATATTAAAACCAACTTTTCCATTTTCAGGAAACCCATCGTTCGGGCGCCGGGGCCCAATTATTCAACATTCCGAGAATCGCCGCCAGTCGGCAGACCAGCTATTTTTCCGCCGCACGGCAAATTCCGGCAAATTCTTTCGCATCGAGAGAGGCACCGCCGACCAGCGCTCCGTCGATATCTGCCTGGGCGAACAGCGCCCCGGCGTTAGCACCCTTTACACTGCCACCATACAGCAGCGGGGTCTCCGCACCGGCCTCACCCAGCTTTTCGCGAATGAACCGATGCACTTCCTGCGCCTGTTCCGGCGTTGCAGTCTTGCCGGTACCTATGGCCCAGACAGGCTCATAAGCCACCACCGCGCCGTGCCAGGCATCGTTGCCGGCGAAATCAGTAACTGCCTCCAGCTGCGCCCGGACCACCTCCAGGGTGTGCCCGCCTTCGCGCTCCTCCAGGGTCTCCCCCACACAGAGGATTGGCACCAGGCCAGCACGCTTTACAGCGGAGAACTTCTCGGCCACCAGCTCGCTGGACTCCCCATAACGGCTTCGACGCTCAGAGTGCCCTACGATCACATACTGCACACCGAAGTCCGCCAGCATACCGGTGGAGACTTCGCCGGTATAGGC
Organism: Microbulbifer yueqingensis; assembly: GCF_900100355.1. GTDB lineage: Bacteria > Pseudomonadota > Gammaproteobacteria > Pseudomonadales > Cellvibrionaceae > Microbulbifer > Microbulbifer yueqingensis. The sequence continues at coordinate 387,656 of NZ_FNFH01000002.1, forward strand.
ACCGGATTCCTCCTGGCTGGCATTCTGGGCACCCACACTGAGGCGCTCCGAAGCAACACTGGCTACACAGTCCGCCACCAGCGACAGGTACGGAAAGGGTGGGCAGATCGCCACATCCACTTCGACACCAGCCAGGTCAAACGCGCCGAAAAACTCTTCGACAAACGCCCTGCTGCCGTTCATTTTCCAGTTGGCTGCTACCAGCGGTTTAGGCATGTGTGCTCCTTCAAGGGGCGCAAATCTTAGCGATATTGCCGCCAACATACAACCATAAGATGACGGCGATTTCAGGGTGGCCGCCGGTGTCGGCGGCCTCGTGGCTCAACTGTTGCCGACCCGCTCGACCACGGCAGCGATCCGGGCCGCCAGCTCCTCGACCTGGGCGCGCTTCTCACCCTCCACCATAACCCGGATCAGGGGCTCCGTGCCCGAGGGCCGCAGCAGCACCCTGCCGCGGTTGGCGAGTTCGCTCTCGGCAGCACTTACGGCAGCCTTCACTTCGTCATTTTCCAGCACGCCCTCGCGATGGGCCAGCCTCACATTGACCATATGCTGGGGCAGCATCTTCATGCGCCCCTTCAGCTGGTCGAGAGACTCGCCGAAATCGCTGACGGCACGCAGGGCCTGCAGCGCGGATATCACGCCATCTCCGGTGGTAGTGGAGTCTGCGCAGATGATGTGGCCTGAGGACTCACCACCCAGTTTCCAGCCATTGGCCTGCATCTTCTCCAGCACATAGCGGTCCCCGACCTTGGCGCGCTCGAAGGGGATCTCGCGCTCCCGCAGGGCCAGCTCGAAACCATAGTTGCTCATCAGGGTACCCACTACACCGCTGCAGCCGCCGAGGAACTGCTGGCGGTGCATGGCGATGATAAACAGCAGCTGGTCACCATCCACCAGCTTCCCGTTGCGGTCGGCAAACAGGACGCGGTCGCCATCGCCGTCGAAAGCGATGCCCAGATCGGCACCCTCGTCGCACACGGCCTTCTGCATCTGCCGGGGCTTGGTGGAGCCACAGTCGAGATTGATATTCTGGCCATTCGGGCTCACGCCGAGGGTCACCACCTCGGCCCCCAGCTCCCGGAACACTTTCGGGGCAATGTGGTAAGTGGCACCGTTGGCGCAATCCAGGACTATTTTCATGCCCTCCAGGGAGAAACCCCAGGGGGTCGAGGCCTTGCAGAACTCGATATACCGCGCAGCGGCGTCCTCAATGCGCCATGCCTTGCCCAGGTCAGGTGAGGTGGTCATCGGCAGGTCCATGGCGGCCTCGATGTCCAGCTCCACCTGGTCCGGCAGCTTGCTCCCGTCGGCGTTGAAAAACTTGATGCCGTTGTCCTGGTAAGGGTTGTGAGAGGCGCTGATAACAATGCCCGCCCGTGCGTGGAAGGTGCGGGTGAGATAGGCAATGGCTGGCGTAGGCATTGGCCCGAGCAGGCCCACGTCCACGCCGGCATTGATCAGCCCCGCTTCAAGGGCCGCCTCAAACATGTAGCCGGAAACACGGGTGTCCTTGCCGATCAGGATACTGCGATGGCCACTGCGCTTGCTGCCAGACAGGTCGCCCAGCACCTTGCCCGCCGCGTAGCCCAGCCTGAGCATGAAATCCGGGGTAATGACCCCCTCTCCTACACGTCCGCGAATTCCGTCGGTGCCAAAATATTTTCTGCTCATGGCAATACTTCTCTTTTTCTTCAACTAACCGTTCGTTCTTCTCAAGCTGACTGCCCGGAGCTCTCAGACATTCCCGGGGCAGTCGACCAACTGCTGCAACTTCAGCACATCTGCTGTCGCCGCCACGTCGTGCACCCTCAGGATCCGGGCCCCGCGCTGGGCCGCCAGCATTGCCAGCGCCAGGCTGCCGGGCAGGCGTTCCTCGACCTCACGCCCCAGCAGGCGCCCGATCATCGACTTACGTGACAGCCCCGCGAGCACGGGAATTGTCGCCGGCGCCAGCCGATCGAGGGCGCGCAGCAGCGCGAGGTTGTGCTCGTCGGTCTTCCCGAAGCCGAAACCGGGGTCCACGACAATTTTTTCACGTGTAATCCCGGCTTCGCTGCAGGCCTGCACCCTCCTGTGCAGGTAATCGCTGACCTCGGCCACCACATCGGTGTAACGCGGTGCCTGCTGCATGGTCCCGGGCTGGCCCTGCATGTGCATCAGGCAGACCGGTAAGCCCGTCTCGGCTGCCGCCTGAAGGGCACCCGGACGCTCCAGCGCCCGCACGTCATTGATCAACCCCGCGCCGGCCGCGGCCGCTGCCGTCATTACCGCCGGTGTGCTGGTATCTACCGAGATCACCACCTCCAGGCGGGCGCTGATAGCCTCCACCAGGGGCACCACCCGATCCAGCTCTTCCTGCTCACCTACCGGTACCGCACCGGGCCGGGTCGACTCACCCCCGATATCGAGGATGGCGGCCCCTTCCGCGAGCATACGCTCGGCGCGGGACAGCGCGACATCCAGGTCCAGCCGGCCCTCCCGGTAATACCTGCCACCGTCGGAGAAAGAATCCGGCGTGGTATTCAGCACACCCATCACCCTGGGACGGGTGAGGTCCAGGGTGCTCTTGCCGCAATCAAGCTTCAACCAATACCCCCATTGTCAGTCGTGCCCGCAAAGGCGGCCGTTCCCGCCAGCGGCAATAAAAAAAACCAGGGCGAACCCTGGTTTTCGCTGTCCCGGAGAACGATCAGTGCCCGTTCAGGGGGCCGCCAACCGGGTTGCCCTCGTCTGCACTGGATGCATTCCGGCTCTTGTCGCTGTCCTCGGCCTCACCACTGCCACCGGAACCGAAATCGTTGTCGTGCCAGTCTCGCGGCGGACGCACCTTGCGGCGCGCCATCAGGTCGTCGACCTGTTCGGCATCCAGGGTCTCGTATTCCATCAGGGCGTCCTTCATTGCCTCGAGGATATCGCGGTTCTCCTCCAGCAACTGACTAGCGCGGTCGTAGCAGCTATCGATGATACGCCGCACCTCAGTGTCGATTTCGTTGGAGGTGTTGCCGGATACGGGGTTGCCGGCTCCGGGCTGGCCGCTCTCGTCCTCACCGTAGTGCAGCGGGCCCAGCTTCTCTGACAGGCCCCACTTGGTAACCATGTTGCGGGCCAGCTCGGTGGCGCGCTCGATATCATTGGACGCGCCGGTCGTGACGCCGTCCACACCCAGGGTCATCTCTTCGGCAATACGACCGCCGAACAGCGAACAGAGCTGTGACTCGATGGCGCGCTTGGAAATGCTGTACTTGTCCTCTTCCGGCAGGAACTGGGTAACGCCCAGCGCCCGGCCCCGCGGGATAATGGTGACCTTGTGCACCGGATCGTGCTCCGGCACCAGGCGACCGATAATGGCATGGCCGGCCTCGTGGTAGGCGGTATTCACCTTTTCCTTCTCGCTCATCACCATGGACTTGCGCTCGGCACCCATCATGATCTTGTCACGGGCGCGCTCGAACTCCTCCATGGTCACGGTGCGGCGGTTGGCGCGGGCCGCGAACAGGGCCGCCTCGTTCACCAGGTTGGCCAGGTCGGCACCGGAAAAGCCGGGTGTACCGCGGGCGATGGTCTGCGCAGAGACTGTATCCGCCACCGGAACCTTGCGCATGTGGACTTTCAGGATCTGCTCCCGCCCGCGGATGTCCGGCAGCCCCACAAACACCTGGCGGTCGAAACGGCCGGGGCGCAGCAGGGCGTGATCGAGCACGTCGGGACGGTTGGTGGCGGCGATCACGATGACGCCTTCGTTACCCTCAAAACCGTCCATTTCCACCAGCAGCTGGTTCAGGGTCTGCTCGCGCTCATCGTGACCGCCGCCCACGCCCGCGCCGCGGTGACGACCGACGGCGTCAATCTCGTCAATAAAGATGATGCACGGCGCTTGTTTCTTGGCCTGTTCGAACATGTCGCGGACGCGCGAGGCGCCCACGCCCACGAACATCTCCACGAAATCGGAGCCGGAGATGGAGAAGAACGGGACCTTGGCCTCGCCCGCGATGGCCTTGGCCAGCAGGGTCTTACCGGTGCCGGGAGGGCCCGCCATCAGCACGCCGCGGGGGATTGCGCCGCCCAGGCGCTGGAACTTGGTCGGGTCGCGCAGGAATTCCACCAGCTCCTGCACATCTTCCTTGGCTTCATCCACGCCGGCCACGTCGGCAAACGTTGTCTTGATCTGGTCCTCACCCAACAGGCGGGCCTTGCTCTTGCCGAACGCCATGGGTCCGGAGCGCCCGCCGGCGCCGCCCTGCATCTGGCGCATGAAAAACATGAACACGGCAATAATGATCAGGATCGGGAAGCTCGCCACCAGCAGCTGCTGCCAGATGCTGGGGGATTCGGGTTCGCGTCCGACGAACTTGACGTCATTGCGCACCAGTTCATTGGTGAGCTCATTGTCGATGATCTGCGGCTGGATAGTCTTGAAGCGCTTCCCATCCGCGCGCTCGCCGGTAATGACCAGCCCGTCGACAACCACGCTTTCCACCTGCCCGGACTGCACGTCGCGCACAAACTCGGAGTAGCTGAGGGACTCATCCCTGGACTGGGGCTTGAAGTTCTGGAAGACCATCAGCAGCACAGCCGCGATGATCAGCCACAGTACAAGGTTTTTCGCCATATCGTTCAAAGGGATCACCCTCTCTCTTCACAAAATCTGCCTGCATCCGGGCCGATCCGGCCCCAGGCTCTCTCCGGCAAGCGACACCGGCTGGCCGGCCCGCTCCTAGCGCAATATTCCCGGGACCGCATCCGATCACACCAGTATAGGTATGATAAGCCCGGCCTCGAGCCGTTCCGTCGGGCCCGCAGCCATGATGCCTGCGGCCAAACCACATAAAAGTGCTTATACCACACTGACCCCGCCGCCAAGAAGGGACCAGCCGGTCAAGGCTTTGTTATCCGCCCTTGAAGCCGCGAGCCACCACGTACACTTCACGGGAGCGGGGGCGGGAGGCGCCCGGCTTGCGGGTGACCACGCTGGTGTAAGTAGCGCGCAGGTCCCGGATCAGTTCATCGAAGCCCTCGCCCTGGAAGACCTTGGCCACAAAGGCCCCGCCCGGCTTGAGCACCTGGCGCGCCATATCCACGGCCAGCTCGACGAGGTACATGGAAGCGGGTTGGTCAACATCCCTAACCCCACTCATATTGGGGGCCATATCGGAAATCACAAGGTCAGCCTTTTCCTCCCCGAGGCGGTCGAGCAGCTCATTCAGGACGGATTCCTCAGTAAAGTCACCCTGCACAAACTCCACCCCGGCCAGCGGGTCCATGGAAAGGATATCCGATGCAAGCACCCTGCCGTTATGACCAACGAGTTCCATCGCCACCTGCGACCAGCCTCCCGGAGCGGCACCGAGATCGACCACCGTCATACCCGGCTTGAACAGGCGGTCCTTCTTCTGCAGCTCGTGCAGCTTGTAGCTCGCCCGGGAGCGGTACCCCTCCTTCTGCGACTGTTTCACATAGGGGTCATTAAAATGTTCGCGCAGCCAGCGGTGGCTGCTTTTGGATCGGCCCATCGGTTACAATGCCTGGTATATCAACAGCTTTCGCAGGAGCGGCCCGTGCCCGCGATCGGGGGTCTTGACGTACCCGGCACCGATCGCGGCTACGGGCCGCTCCTACAATAGATATCCACTAAGTGGTAATGGAGTATTGTATGCCTTTAACCGCCGAGCGTAAAAAATCCCTGCGCAGCCTTGGCCACAACCTGAAGCCGGTAGTGACCGTCGCCGGGAAGGGTTTGACTGAGGGGGTCATGGAGGAGGTCGAGCGGGCCCTGGAAGATCATGAGCTGATCAAGGTCAAGCTGATGGTCGCCGACCGGGAACTCCGCCACCAGGTGGTGGGAGAACTCTGCGAGAAGAGCGGTGCCGAGCTGGTCCAGGAAATCGGCAAGGTCGCGCTGATCTTTCGCGCTGCGGATAAGCCCAAGGCGCGCACCTCGAACCTGCTTCGCTGACCGCCTGCCCGATTATCCGCCGACCGCCTCCGGCACGCAGCTGACCCCTTCCAGCAAACGCGGACTCCCCTGGGGAAGCCGCACCAGCCAGCACTCCCCGGCCTCCAACAGGAGCCGGAACCGGACCGGCGCCTGCATCTCCCGGCCGGCGAGGTGTGGCTGGCGCAGGTCCCGCGGCGGGCTGTGCTCAATGACCAGCAAGCTGCTGCTGGTCAGGGCGCTGTCCGACAAAGTTACCGGCACGTTTCCCAGGGCCTCACTGACCGCCCCCTGCAGCTCCGCGCGGCTGGCGTCGGTCACCGGGTCTATCACTGCCGGCACGCCGGCGCCCTGGGCACGGGGTGAGCTGCAGCCTGCCAAAAGCACAATGGCACCGATGCAAGCGAGTGAAGCAATCCGTTCCATCCTCACATCCCTCCGATTATGCGATTCTCGCGCCACATGGATTTGAATACACTCTGGCCGGAGCCCTGCAGACGCGTCCCGGACTCGTTTGTGCCGAAGTAGGCCGCAGCCTCGGGGCTGGGACAGCTGCCGGTCTCGATATATTCCAGCGCGGTCGCGAGCTGGCCCTCGACCGGGTCCCCGAGCTGATGGTCAAAATCGTCCTCGACTTGGCACCCCGTGACGCCAGCACTGCCGCTCCCGCCGGGCACGAAACCGTCGGAATATTCACCGAAACCCTTGTCGTTGACACCCTTGAACTGGATGCTGAAGTAGGTGGTGCCGCAGTTGTCGGTAGGATAGAACCCATAGGGTTTACCGCAGGTCTTCCCGCCCACCTGTATCACCTCTACATCAACCCCGCGCAGGCCGTTGATAATGGCCTCACTGGCCGAACAGGTGGCGCCGCCGGTAAGCACGAATACCCGGTTCAGCTCCGGGGCGAGGGACGGTAAGGGCTGCCCCTGCGGCAGCTCCCCGCCACTGCCGGTGATGTCGATAAACGGCATCGGAGTCAACGGCTGGCCGGTCACCGGGTTGATCGCCGGGTATTTGTCATTGAATACCATCTGCTCGAAGGTGCGTCCCTCAGTCCGAACCTCCCCGGCGATCATATAGGCCAGCTGGCTGGCCATCGCCAGCAGCCCGCCGCCGTTGTAACGAAGGTCGAGCACCAGTTCATCGATACCAGCGGCATTGAATTTATTAACCGCATCGACCAACTGCTTCTCTGCGACGGCGATATGGTCATTGAAGAGCAGGTAGCCAACCTTCCGGCCCATTGCCCCATCGACCACCTTCTCGAACTGCACCGGGTCACTGGCATAGGCGCCGGAGGTAAAAGTCACCGTCTGCACGGAGCCGTCGACATACTCCAGCTTGAACTCGTGCTCCTCACCGGCGGTCTCCGGGAAGAGCCCGTCGTTCAGGATATTGATACTGGCCTCATCATCGGCGTACACCAGATCTACGCCGTCCACTTCCAGCACCCGGGCACCGCGCTCGGCACCCGCGGGCTGGCCCGGCTGCTCCGTATAGGCGATGACCACATGCCGGGGAGGCCGGGTTGCCAGCAGTGCCCATTGCAGGCCGTAGCCGAGGAACACGCCCGACTCCGACTGGGCCACCCACTCAGCGGTGGGCATGGAAAAATGGAAATTATCCTTGCGGGCGCCACTGTCGGTCAGTTCATTGGTAACCAGCAGGTCGAAATAATCCTGCACCGCGTAGTCGGCCGGATCGAGGTCTTCAATCTCGTCATACCACAGGTAGAGCTCGTGGCTCCAGGAGCGCAACCAGTTCTTCTCATCGAGGGCTGAGCCCTGCACATCCGGGTAAGTGGCGCCACTGCGCGGTGCTGCACACCGATTGACGAAGGTATCCGAAGGCAGGAAGTTTCCTTCCACCCAGCCGGTGTCGTCTCCACTGCCGGAGACGGGGCTGGGATCGGGTGAAGGAGAATTGTCGCCGCCACCCCCGCCGCCACAGGCAGCCAGTCCCATCACGAGCGACAACAGGAAAGGGCGCATCCGGGACAACTGCCCGGCCGGGTCTAGTGAGTTCATTATTGTTTTACCCTGTCATTACAGAGGGGCGACAGCCCTCCCCCGGGGCCTCGCCGGGGGACGGTGGCTGGTGTGGGCTGCTGCGGGCACTCAACCCGCTAGCTTACCCAGCACGGCCTGCAGGCTCTCTTTCGCGTCGCCGAACAGCATCCGCGCATTGTCCTTGTAGAACAGCGGATTGGCCACCCCCGCATAACCGGACGCCATGGAGCGCTTGAGGATCACCACCTTGCCGGCCTTCCAGCACTCCAGTACCGGCATGCCGGCGATTGGCGAGCCGGGCTTTTCCACCGCATCCGGGTTGACCGTGTCGTTGGCACCGATCACCAGTACCAGGTCGGTATCGGGGAAATCATCGTTGATTTCATCCATTTCCAGCACGATGTCATAGGGGACATTGGCCTCTGCCAGCAAAACATTCATATGCCCCGGCAGCCGCCCTGCCACCGGATGGATGCCGAAGCGCACCGTCTTGCCCTGCTTGCGCAGCTTGTCGGTGAGATCGCTGACTGCCTGCTGGGCGTGGGCCACGGCCATCCCGAATCCGGGCACGATGATGATGCTGTCGGCCTCGTCCAGGTCGTCGGCCAGCTCCTCGAAGCTGGTCTCCTGGTATTCGCCCTCGACCTCGCCATCGCCCACGGCGCCGCCGTCGGAACCGAAGCCACCCAGGATCACACTGACAAACGAGCGGTTCATCCCCCGGCACATGATGTAGCTGAGGATGGCACCGGAGGAGCCCACCAGCGCTCCCACCACGATCAGCAGGTCGTTGCTCAGCATGAAGCCGGTGGCCGCCGCTGCCCAGCCCGAGTAGCTGTTAAGCATGGAAATCACTACAGGCATATCCGCACCGCCAATCGCCGCAATCAGGTGCACCCCCAGCAACAGGGCAATGGCAGTCATGATCAGCAGGTTGAGCACGGTGCCTGGCCCCAGGTCCGCTGGGATAAACAGCCAGCCGAGGAAGACACAGCCCAGGATCGCCGCCAGGTTGAGCCAGTGGCGCGCTGGCAGCATCAGGGGCTTGCCGGAGATGAGTCCCTGCAGCTTGCCGAAGGCGACCAGTGAACCGGTCAGGGTGATGGCGCCGATAAAGATGCCGAGGAAGATCTCGGTGTTGTGCACGATGTGCTCGGCACCGGTGAGATTCAACCGGGGATCAAGGAAGCCGCCCCAACCGATCAGCACGGCGGCGAGCCCCACAAAGCTATGGAGCAAGGCCACCATCTGCGGCATCTGGGTCATGGCGACACGCTGGGCCAGGAAGATACCGATAACCGCGCCCACCGCCATGGCGATGGCCACCATCCAGTAAGCCCCGGACACGATGCCGGCAATCGTGGCAATAATGGCAACCGCCATCCCCACCATGCCGTAGATATTGCCCCTCCGCGCGGTCTCGTGGCTCGACAGGCCCCCGAGACTCAGGATAAACATCACCGCGGAAAAGAGATAAGCCATGGAAATCATACCGTTCATTATCTTTCTCCTCCCCGATCAACGGCGGAACATTTTCAGCATGCGGTAAGTGACGAAGAAGCCACCAAAAATATTGATACTCGCCACCAGCACGGCGATAAACGCGAGCAGGGTTACCAGCCCGGAACCCGTGGCTCCCACCTGCAGCAGCGCACCCACCACCACGATACCGGAAATGGCGTTGGTCACACTCATCAGGGGCGTATGCAGCGCGTGAGTCACATTCCAGATGACCTGCCAGCCGACAAAAATAGCCAGCACAAAAACGGTAAAGTGGGCCACAAAATCCGGCGGCGCCACCCGGCCCAGCCACAGCAACAGGGAGCCTGCGACGAGCCAGAAAGCCAGTATGGACAGCGGTGATTTCCGCTTGGCGGGCTTTTCCGCCGCTTCAGGTTTGGGTTCCGGCTCCTTTGCCGGCGCCGGTTTCGGCTGTGCGCTGACTTTGGGCGGGGGCGGCGGCCAGGTAATCTCACCGTCCCTGACCACCGTCGCGCCACGGATGACCTCATCGTCAAAATCGATATTGATCTCGCCGTTTTTTTCCGGCGCGAGCTCGGCCAGGAGGTGGGTCAGGTTGGTGGCGTAGAGCTTTGAAGACTGGGTTGCGGCCCGGCTTGGCAGGTTGGTGTAACCGATGATGGTTACCCCGCTCTTTACCACTTTCTCATCTTTCTCCGTATAGTCGCAGTTGCCGCCCATTTCCGCCGCGAGGTCAACCACCACCGATCCCTCGGCCATGGTGTCGACCATGTCTGCCAGCCACAGCTTCGGCGCCGGCTTGCCGGGGATGAGGGCAGTGGTAATGACGATATCCGCTTCTTTCGCCTGCTCGCGGAACAGGGCCATCTCTGCATCGATGAATGCCTGGGACATCTCCTTGGCGTAACCGCCCTGGCCGGAGCCCTCTTCCTCGATATCCACAGTCAGGAATTCGGCGCCCATCGACTCCACCTGCTCACGCACTTCCGCGCGTGTGTCGAAGGCCCGCACCATTGCACCCAGGCTCTTGGCAGTGCCAATGGCGGACAGCCCGGCCACGCCGGCACCGATTACCAGTACCCGGGCGGGGGGGATCTTGCCCGCAGCTGTTATCTGCCCGGTGAAAAAGCGACCGAAGTTGTGGGCGGCCTCGATCACAGCACGATAGCCGGCGATATTCGCCATGGAGCTGAGTGCATCCATTTTTTGCGCCCGGGATATCCGTGGCACCGACTCCACGGCCAGGGCGTTGATATCCTTCTCGGCAAGCTTATTCAGTAATTCTTCATTCTGTGCGGGTTTCAGGAAGGCAACGAGCGTTGCCCCGGAGGGAATCAATTCAATCTCACTGTCTGTCGGCGCCTGCACCTTGAAGACCAGCCCTGCATCACGCAGGCAGCTCTCGGCATCTTCACGGATCTCGGCTCCGGCTTCGCGGTAGGCATCGTCAGTAAAGCTTGCTGCCGCACCGGCCCCAGCCTCGACGATAACGGAAAAACCGAGTTCCCCCATGCGCCGGACGCTCTCGGGGGTGGCCGCCACCCGCGCCTCCCCCGGAACGGATTCCTTTGGTATGGCTATGATCACCGCTTACTCCCTCTGTCGTTGTTATCGAACTGGCGAGCCAACCGGTTGCCAGCCCTGGGACCTATCTGGCCCTCAGGCAGCCTTGTGCAAATCCGGTCGGCGCACATTCAGAGACATCGCAGCCAATGATTCTAACCATGCAGGAAATTTATTAAAACAAAAGAGACGGAAGCCCGTTATAAATATCATCAATAGTTCACCCCGCGCCGCAGCCCCGCCTGCAGATAAAAAGTGAACTTTCGGCACCCCGGGGGGCTGGTGTTCTCCCGAATGGCTTCTTGCGCCGGCGCCACCTCGCCCAGTGGCAGCGACACGGGCTCAAACCCCAAAACTGTACATCGTGCCATAACTGCCGTTACTGCCGCGTCGAATCCAGCGCAGGCTCCTGCCAGGTCTCACCCTCCCAGCTGGGAAAGATTGCGCATTGCTCCCACCTGTCCCTGGTCGAGATGATGTTGCAGGGGTTTTTCGCCAATAGCCCGCTGGATTTTTTCTGCCAGCGCGCGACTGTCACCCCGGGAGATCTCCCTGTAAAGGTCTATGCCGTGGTCGGCAAAGAGGCACAGGTGCAGCCGACCCTGCGCCGAGATCCTCAGTCGGTTGCAACTGTTGCAGAAATCCTCTCCATAGGGCGTGATCAGGCCGATACGGCCGCGGTAGGCGGGGTGCCGGTATTCCCGCGCGGGACCGGCGTCACGGGCCCGCGGCAGCAGCTGCCAGCCGTCCTCCAGCAACTGGTGTTCGATAACCTGGCCGCGCAGGTGGTTGCTGGCGAAGTAGGCCTTGTTCTCTCCCGTGCGCATCAACTCGATAAAGCGGACGGTTACCGGCATCTCCCTTATCCAGCTCAGGAATTCACGCAGTCGCCGCCGGGACCCGTCCTGCAGCAGGACTGCATTGACCTTCACCTCAATCCCCAGCTGTTGTGCACGTGCAATCCCCTGGAGCACACGCGGCAGGCAATCGTGACCAGTGAGCTCGGCAAACTCTGCGGGATCGAGGGAGTCGATACTGATATTGAGCTGGTCGAGCCCCGCCGCATGCCAGCCGTCGACGACCCGGGGCAACTTGTAGCCGTTACTGGTGACCGCGACACGACGTATACCCGGCGTGGCTTTGCTGGCCGCGATGATTTCCGGGAGGTCACTGCGAAGGGATGGTTCGCCGCCCGTGAGGCGCACCTTCTGTGTGCCCAGGCTGGCGAAAGCCCGTACGACCGTGGCAGCCTCAGCACTACTCAACTGCAGGCTGTCGTCACCGGCGCTGTACCCATCCGGCAGACAATAACTGCAGCGAAAATTGCAGGCATCAGTAACGGACAGGCGCAGGTAGTAGAACCTGCGCCCGTAATTATCAATAAGCATCAGGCGCCTTTCCGGGTCAGGGAGACAACAGGTATCACCGGCTCTTGGGAGGCCGGGCGAAATCTTCGCCGGCGCTGGTGCCACAGATGGAGACGGGCACCCCGCAGTAATCTCCTATCTTCAGGCAATCTCCATGCCACGACCCACAGACTCGGAAGGCGCAGTGCCGCCCACATTCAAGTCGCCCACATTTTCACTGTTGGATGCACCAGGAAAACGCGCCACGCTCCCGCCCGCACCAGAAGGGCGCAGCGCAATCTCGCGCCTGCCCTGCCTGCTCACGATCATTCCATCCCTGCACCTGGTCGTCCTGACTGGCACAGGTTTTGATTGTTTTTTGTAAGCAGCGCGTCGGCCGGCAGTTTCCTGCCCATACCCCACCGCGCGGACACGCATCGGAACAGGTAAACCGCAGCAAATGCGGCCATAGAAAACTGACACAATGAGCGAACGCCTCGGCATCATACTGGTCGACGACCAGCCGGAACGCGCAGAGATGGTCTGCCGACGCCTTCGCGCAGCCGGCTATCGGCTGCTGGCACATCTCAACAGTGCCGCAGGACTACTGCCACAGGTGGACCGGCACCGGCCGGACATGGTCCTTATTGATATCGAGTCCCCGGACCGTGACATTCTGGAAAGCCTGTCATTTATCAACCGCCACCATCCCACCCCCGTTGCAATGTTCTCCGCCCGGGGAGATGCCGACTTCATCACCAGTGCGGTCCAGGCTGGTGTTAGCGCCTACATGGCCGAGGGACTGAGCCCCGAGCGCGTTGCGCCGGCGATCGAAATCGCCATGGCCCAGTTCCGCAGCTACCAGCAGCTCCGCCAGTCGCTGGAGCGCACCCAGCGGCAATTGCACGAACGCAAGACCATTGAGCGTGCCAAGGGGCTGCTGATGGCAAAGAAAAGGCTGGACGAAGAGGCTGCCCACCGGACGCTCCGAAATCTCGCCATGAACAGCAACGCTTCCATGCTCGACGTGGCGGAACAGATCATCAACCATTTGCAGTCCCAACCATGAACCCAACCCCAATCCCGCACCTGGAAAGGAAACATATCAAGCTGCTCTACCTGCGGCTGACCGACAGTGCCCCGTTGATCGTGGCAAAAGAACAGGGATTCTTCTCACGCGTTGGGCTCAACGTCGAATTGCAGAGGGAAACGTCCTGGGCCACATTGCGTGACCGCCTGATCGGCGGCACCGCTGACGGCGCCGCCATGCTTGCCCCCATGCCGCTCACGCTCGCCCAGGCATTGCCGCAGTGCGAGGAGACACTGCTGACAGGACTGATCCTGAGCTGTAACGGCAATGCCATAACCCTGTCACGCCGACTCAGCGAGGAGCTGGGGATAAGCGCGGGAAGTGCCGACGGCGCGGCAGCCGGTAGCGCTCTCGCACGGTACCTGCAGGCCATGCCGGACACCGCGCCCCCCCTGAAGTTGGCGACGGTGTACCCGTTTTCCAGTCATACGCTGCAATTACGGCACTGGCTGGGTGTCGCGGGTCTCGCCCCGGACCGGAAGCTACAACTGCTGGTTTTGCCACCCGAGCAGATGGTGGCCGCCCTGCGCCGCGGTGACATAGATGGATACTGTGTCGGCGAGCCATGGAACACCCTGGCTGCGCGCCAGGGACTGGGGACTGTGGTCGCAGCCTGCAACATACTGTTGCCAGCCATGCCGGAAAAAGTGCTCGCGGTGACTGGCAGCTGGCACCAGTCGAATCCTGGTACCCACCTGGCACTGCGCATGGCGCTACTGCAGGCCTGCAACTGGCTTGGGCAACGCAGTGCGCGAGCCGACGCAGTCCCGGTGCTGGCCCGACGCGACTACCTGGACCTTGATCCCGCCGACCTGAGACCATCCCTCGCTGACCAGCTCCACCTCGGGGACAGGAGCCGCCCGGTCGACAATCCCGGCTGGCACCTGTTTGCCCACCCCGACAGCGACAGCGGGCGCCCTACCGAAGAGAAGGCGCGGCAGTTGCTGGAGCTGTGTGCAACCTTCTCACCCGTTGCTGGCGCCACCACCCATGCATTCCGGGCGGACCTCTACCAGCAGGCGCTGGACGCTGTAAGGCTGCACCGGCCCTAGCCGGCGGCCGGCCCCCTAAAGCTCAAAGAAACATCCCGGGCACCAGCCGGGTGCAGCGCAACGCTTTTCGCACCAACTTGCTGCAGGTCTGGCTCCAGAGGCCTGCGGCAGCGCCCCAAAAAACGGGCATCCTGCGGTTGGCACAGACTTTGAATGTCCATCGTTGACACCCTACAGACACAATTCATTACTCCCCGAGGCAACGGCGCCTGGACTCTTCGGCAGAAGAGCACACGGCCGTGCCGGACTTTCCCGCCCAACCGTTCCCCTCCTGCCGGAAACTTCAGATAAAACGGCAGGATTTATGGTCAAGCAAAAACTCATCGTTATCGGCAACGGCATGGTGGGCCACCACTTTCTGGAACAGCTGGCGGCACGACCGGAAAGGGCCCTGTTTGAGGTCACGGTATTCTGTGCTGAACCCCGGCCGGCCTACGACCGCGTACACCTGTCCGAGTATTTCGCCGGGCGCAGTGCCGAAGACCTGGCAATGGGCAAGGTAGACCAGTACCGCGAGTGGGGCTACGAGCTGCTGCTGAACGATGCGGTAGCAAGTATCAACAGGAAAGAGAAAACCATCATCTCGGCCAGCGGTACTACCCGCCCCTACGACCACCTGATACTCGCCACCGGCTCCTACCCTTTCGTGCCACCGATTCCCGGCCACGAGCACGCCAGGTGTTTCGTCTATCGGACACTAGAGGACCTGGACGCAATCCGGGCTGCCAGTGAGGACGCACGCTGCGGCGTAGTGGTGGGTGGCGGCCTGCTGGGGCTCGAAGCCGCGAACGCACTCAGGGAGCTGGGGCTGGAAGCCCACGTGGTGGAATTCGCTCCGGGGCTGATGTCGGTGCAGCTGGACGGGGGCGGCTCGGAACTGCTCAAAAACAAGATTGAAGACCTGGGTGTGACCGTCCACACCGACACTGCCACCGAGCTGATCGAGGAGGTGGGCGGCCGCCTGCGTATGCAGTTCAGGGGTGACCGGGAGCTGGTAACGGATCTCATCGTCTTTTCCGCGGGGATCCGCCCGGAAGACAAGCTCGCGGGAAGTGCCGGCCTCGAACTCGGCGAGCGCGGCGGTATCGTCATCGATGAGGCCTGCCGCACCTCGGACCCGCATATCTTTGCCATCGGCGAGTGCGCCCTGTACGACAACAGGATATTCGGCCTGGTAGCGCCTGGCTACTCCATGGCCCGCACTGCCATTGCCCGCCTCTGCGGCGAAAGCGCCAGTTTCACCGGTGCTGACATGAGCACCAAGCTGAAGCTGCTCGGCGTTGAGGTGGGCTCCATCGGCGATGCACACGGTCGTGCAGAGGGCGCCTCGGCCATCACCTTCGTGGATGAGCAGGCCGGCGTCTACAAACGGATCATCATGGACGGGGCAGGAAAAAAACTGCTGGGCGCGGTGCTGGTGGGAGACACCGGGGACTACGACCAGCTCCTGCAATACCACCTCAACGGTATCGAGCTTCCGGAGCAGCCGGAGCAGCTTATCCTGCCCGCCGTGGACGGCGAGACGCCCGCCCTCGGCGCCGGCGCCCTGCCCGCCACTGCCACTATCTGCTCGTGCCACAACGTCAGCAAGGGCCAGATCATGGAGGCAGTACAGGGCGGTTGCTGCTCCCTCGGGGAGGTCAAGGAACAAACCTGTGCCGCCACCGGCTGCGGAGGTTGCGCGGCGCTGCTGAAGAACGTGGTGGATGAGGAGCTGGCTGCGCTCGGGGTGGAGGTCAACAACCACCTGTGCCCGCATTTCGAGTTCACCCGCCAGGAGTTGTTCCATATCGTGCAGGTGGGGGAGATCCAGACATTTGACGAGCTGCTGGAAAAGCACGGCCGCGGCCATGGCTGTGAAATCTGCAAGCCCACCGTGGCCTCGATACTCGCCTCACTCTGGAACGACCATATCCACAGCAAGCCGCACGTGGGCCTGCAGGACACCAACGACACCTTCATGGCCAACATGCAGAAAAACGGCAGCTACTCGGTGGTACCCCGAGTGCCGGGTGGTGAAATTACCCCCGACAGGCTGATTGTGCTCGGCCAGGTGGCCAAGAAGTACAACCTCTACACCAAGATCACCGGTGGCCAACGCGTGGACCTGTTCGGCGCACGCCTCGAACAGCTGCCGGAGATCTGGCGAGAGCTTATTGACGCTGGCTTCGAGACCGGCCACGCCTACGGGAAGTCCCTGCGCACGGTGAAGTCCTGTGTCGGCAGCACCTGGTGCCGGTTCGGAGTACAGGACAGTGTCGGTATGGCCCTGCATATCGAGAACCGCTACAAGGGCCTGCGCTCGCCGCACAAGATCAAGATGGCGGTGTCGGGCTGCACCAGGGAGTGCGCGGAGGCGCAGAGCAAGGACGTCGGCGTGATCGCCACCGAAAATGGCTGGAACCTGTTCGTGTGCGGCAATGGTGGCATGCGGCCGCGTCATGCCGACCTGTTCGCCACCGACCTGGATGACGAAACCCTGGTCCGCTACATCGACCGCTTCCTGATGTTTTACGTCCGCACCGCCGACAAGCTGCAGCGGACCTCGGTCTGGCTGGAAAACCTGGAGGGCGGCCTCGACTACCTGCGCGAGGTGATCATCGAGGACAAGCTGGGTATCGGCGCTGAACTGGAAGAACAGATGGCCAGGGTAATCGGCACTTACCAGTGTGAGTGGAAGACGGCGATCAACGACCCGGAGATGCTCAAGCGCTTCCGCCAGTTCGTCAATACCGACGAACCGGACGAGAAAATTGTCTTTGTCGAGGAACGCGGCCAGCCGCGACCGGCGCGCGATGACGAGGTGGTAAAAATTGCGGAGCCCGCGTGACAGCCGCCGGCGGGCCCCAATGCACCAACCAGGGGCGCTGCCCCTGGATTTCAATCAGGGATGCACAACTATTGCATTTTGGAGTATAAATAATGAATCAAGTTGCCATAAACCCCGCTCCGTGGCAGCCGGTTTGCCAGCGATCAGACCTGGTTGCCAATTCCGGAGTGTGTGCACTGATGGGCGATCCCTCTGCCACCGGCCCCCTGGCCGGGCGCAGGAGTATCGCCCTGTTTTTTATTCCCCACGCGACGCCACAGTTCTATGCCATTGATAACTGGGATCCCATCGCCGGTGCCGGGGTCATTGCCCGGGGCCTCGTAGCGGAAATCGACGGCGAACTGACGGTAGCGTCCCCCCTTTACAAACACCACTTCCGGCTGCGCGACGGCGCCTGCCTGGAAGACAGTAATGTTTGCCTGCGCACTTACCCGGTAGCCCTGGACGGCGACTGTGTCAGTGTCGCGCTTGCCCCGGATCGCCAGTAGCGATGGCGCCGACCGAGCGCCTCCGCGCGCACAGGAGTTGTACCACCTGTCCCTATTGCGGCGTCGGTTGTGGCGTCTCGGTAACCCGGCAGGTAGCCACCAGTGATGCCGGGGTCTCTGTGGAGGGCGACAGGCAGCACCCCGCCAATCGCGGACGGCTGTGTGTCAAGGGCTCGGCACTTGCGGAAACCCTGGGAGAGCGCGGTCGCCTGCTGCGCCCACGCCTGCACGGCCGGGAATGCGACTGGGAAACAGCCATGGGCTACATGGCAGAGCAGTTCTCCAGAACCATCGAGCGGCACGGGCCTGATTCGGTGGCTTTCTACCTGTCCGGGCAACTGCTTACCGAAGACTACTACGTGGCCAACAAGCTGATGAAAGGCTTCATTGGCAGCGGCAATGTCGACACCAACTCCAGGCTTTGCATGTCCTCGGCAGTGGCGGCCTACAAGCGGTCACTGGGCGCCGATGCTGTACCCTGCTGCTACGAGGACCTGGAGCACGCGGACCTGGTGGTATTGGTGGGCTCCAACGCGGCCTGGACCCATCCCATTCTCTTCCAGCGCATGCAGCAGGCACAGGCGAAGCTGGTGGTCATCGATCCCCGCGCCAGCGCCACCAGTGAAACAGCCGACCTGCACCTGGCCATCACCCCCGGCAGCGATGCGGCCCTGTTCAGCGGGCTGCTGAATTACCTGGTACAGGGCCACCACATCGACCGGCAGTTCGTGGCAGAACACAGCGATGGATTCCAGCAGGCCGCGGCGGCCGCGGCAGCGTGGGGCCCGGACAGGACCGCCCGCACCTGCGGGCTGGCGCTGGATGAACTGCTGGCTTTCTACCAGCTGTTTGCAAGCACCAAAAAAACCATCACCTTCTATTCACAGGGGATCAACCAGTCCACCAGCGGCACCGACAAGAATAATGCGATCATCAACTGTCACCTGGCGACCGGCAGGATCGGCCGCCCTGGTTGCGGCCCCTTCTCGATCACCGGCCAGCCCAACGCCATGGGCGGGCGCGAGGTGGGTGGGCTGGCCAATATGCTCGCCGCACACATGGACTACCGCGCTGATCATATCGACCGCGTCAGCCGTTTCTGGCAAGCCTCCAATATTGCACGCAGGCCCGGCCTGAAGGCGGTGGACCTGTTCCGGGCGGTCGAGTGCGGCGAGATCAAGGCTATCTGGATCATGGCGACCAACCCGGCGGTGAGCATGCCGGACGCCGCACAGGTAAGCCGGGCCCTGCGCAAGTGCCCACTCGTGGTGGTGTCCGACTGCGTGACCGATACCGATACCGCCCGCTGTGCGGACCTGTTGCTGCCGGCCACAGGCTGGGGGGAGAAGGACGGCACCGTGACCAACTCGGAGCGACGCATCTCGCGGCAGCGCGGCTTCCTGCCGCCTCCCGGTGAAGCCCGGCACGACTGGCAGATAATCTGTGACCTGGCGAACCGGCTGGGACACGGAGAGGCGTTCACATACCGGCATCCCGCGGACATATTCCGCGAGCACGCCGCCCTGTCGGGTTTTGAAAACGGGGGTGAGCGGGCCTTCGACATATCCGCTCTCGCCGGGCTGACCAGGCGACAGTATGAACAACTCACACCGGTGCAATGGCCGGTCAACGCCGCCAACCCTGGCGGCACGGCGCGGCTTTTTACCGACCGGCGGTTTTTCACCGGCTCCGGCCGGGCGCAATTTATCCCGGTGGAGCCACGCCTGCCCCGGCAGCAGCGCAGCCAGGGGTTCCCGTTGTGGCTCAACAGCGGACGCCTGCGGGACCAGTGGCACACCATGACGCGTACTGCCCGGTCGCGGCGGTTGCTCGACCACAGTGAGTTACCGGAGATCCAGCTGGGCCCGGCAGACGCCGCAGATCATGCCATCGGGGACGGCCAGCTGGTGGAGCTGCGCAGCGCCCGCGGCCGCATGCGCGGTCGCGCCGTGGTGAATCCGGCGCAGCCCGCCGGCCAGTTGTTTGCACCGATTCACTGGAGCGAGAGCCTCGCCGCTGACAGCCGGGTCAGCGCGCTGGCGGAGCCGGTCACGGATCCGCATTCCGGGCAACCCGAATTCAAGCAGGTAGCCGTGCACCTGCGCGCGGTTACCGTCCACTCCTACCTTCGCCTGGTGTGCCCGGCCATTATCGCCGAACGGTTACAGCGCCAGCTGGACAGGCTGGCGGGACTGGAGCACTGGTACCGGGTGCCCTGTGACGGCGGCTTCCGGTATGAACTGGCATTCTCGGCCGCACCGGACTGCCGGGCACTGGCACTAGAGCTGCTGGAAGGCCCCGGCGACGCCCTGCGCTGGCAGCGACTGCAATTGCCGGGTGCCGAACGCTGGCTGGTGGATAACGGCGAGCTGCAGTTACTGATGTTTGCGGCCCCTGACTGGCGGCGGTTACCGGACGGTTCTGCCCTGGAGCAGTGGCTGCAACGGCCCCTGCCTGAAAAAACCGCGCAGCTCCTGCGGGACATCGCGCCGGCCTCGCCGGTGGTTTGCAGCTGCATGCAGGTATCGCGGCAACAGATAGACGCTGCCATCGAAGCCGGCGCCGAATCGGTAGAGGCACTGGGGGAAGCCCTGGGCTGCGGTACCGGCTGCGGGTCCTGCAAGCCGGAGATCGCCGCCCTGCTCAGGACGCAGCAGGCCAGCGTTGCCTGAGCGGGTGGCACCACCATGCCCCAGGGCCTGCAAGCCCATCGGGCCAGGGGCATGGTGCACACTGGCGTACGGACGTTAACATGCCTGTCCGCAGCGGGCCGGAGATGGCAGCGCGCGGCAAACATTCCCGGGCAGATACCAGGACAGGCCATGTTCCGCATCCGCAATATCGACCACATCGTGCTCCGCGTCACCGACTTACGGGCCATGTTGGCTTTTTACGTGGATATACTGGGCTGCAGCGTCGAGCGCGAAAAGCCCGGCATTGGCCTCTACCAGTTGCGCGCCGGCGGCAGCCTGATTGACCTGGTGCCCGTCAGCGAGCCGCTGGGCCGCGCCGGCGGCGCGCCACCCGGCCGGGAGGGGCGCAACCTGGACCACCTTTGCCTGCATATCGAGCCTTTCCACCCCCAGGCCCTTGTCCGCTACCTGCGCGCCAGGGATATCGAGCCGGGACCAGTGGAGACCCGCTACGGTGCCACCGGCAACGGGCCCTCGCTCTATATTCAGGACCCCGAGGGAAACACGGTGGAACTGAAAGGTTCCCCACCAGCTTGAGATACCCGGGAGCGCACGCCTATAGTCAGTACCCGGCAATCGATCAGGGAGAGCGAACATGCACAGCGAGAGCATTGAATACACCGTCGATGGCGAATCCTTTACCGGCTACGTGAGTTATGACGACAGCCGCGAAGGCAAGCGTCCCGGTATTATCGTTATCCACGAATGGTGGGGGCACAACGACTTCGTGCGCATTGAGGCCGACAAGCTGGCTGCCGAGGGCTATACCGCCTTCGCGCTGGATATGTTCGGTACCGGCAAGCAGGCGGACAACCCGGACGATGCCGGAGCATTGATGAACGCCGCGCTGGAGAAACCCGGAGCAATTGAAAAGCGCTTCCGCGCGGCAATGGAAATCCTGCAACAGCACGAGACCGTGGATGCCTCACGGATCGCCGCCCAGGGCTACTGCTTCGGCGGCATGGTGGCGCTGAACATGGCCCGGCTGGGGCTAGACCTGCGGGGCGTGGTCAGTTTCCACGGTGCGCTGGAATCAGATATCGACGTCGAGCCCGGCAGCGTCAATGCCGAATTGCGGGTGTACACCGGCGGCGCCGACGACATGATCCCGGCAAAACAGGTCGCCGCCTTTGTCGAAGAGATGCAGAACGCTGCAGTGAAATTCGAGCTGACCAGTTACCCGGGCGTGAAGCACGGTTTCACCAATCCGGCGGCGACAGATCGCGGTGAGAAATTCGGCATCCCGCTGGCATACAGCAAGGACGCTTCGCAGGATGCCTGGAACGGCGCCATGGCTTTCTACCGCAAACTGTTTGGCTAGCCTCTGCCCGCCGGGATACCGGGGCACGCGCACCCTTTGCAATTTACGGGAGAAAGTGGCCCCGGCCCTCCGGATATCACCCCTTCGGCAGGCCGGTCCTTATCTCGGCTCCAGGTAACAGGCTCCGACACCCTGTTCCCCGGCCTTGTCATCGGCGTTGTATAGGGGGCAGCATTTCATCGACAGGCAGCCGCAGCCGATACAGCCCTCAAGCCGGTCGCGCAGCCCGACCAGCTCCCCGATCCGCCGGTCCAGGTCATCACGCCAGCAGGCGGACAGCCGCGCCCAGTCTTCCCGGTCCGGCGTACGGCCGTCCGGGAGAGTGTCCAGCGACTCCCGGATTTTTGTGAGCGGCACACCCGCGCGCTGGGCGACCCTGATAATCCCGATCCGCCGCAGCACATCGCGCGCATAGCGCCGCTGGTTGCCCGCGGATCGCCAGCTGCGAATCAGGCCCTTGCTCTCGTAGAAATGCAGGGTCGACACAGCCACCCCGCTCCGTCGGGCCACTTCCCCAACTCCCAGCTCGGATTTTGTTCCCCGTCCTCTGTCACTCATCGCTTTCTTCCAGCACACTGTTTTTATATCCCATATTTTCACCCCAACAAGCTATTGACCTCAAGTTTGCTTGAGGTTTTACACTGCCCCGCACCAACTGAAAAGCACACAAGGAGAGACACCATGATGGCAAGCGGAGAACTCAGGCCGAATCCACAACGTCGGCCGGAGCAGAGCAGTGGCAGAGATGCGGGGCGCGCACAAGGACAAGCGGAGACCCCTCCGGTACACTCGGCAATCACCCGCGCCCTCGGGGCGATCGGCAGGATACTGCTGAAACTGGTGGTGCGCTGGGCGCACCGGGCACAGGTAGCCAGCCCGCCTGGCCCGTGGATTCACAAATAAGCAAGGAGTAGCAGTGGAACCCATTATTTCGGCCAGGGGGGTAAGCAAGACCTACCAGGGCGGCTTTACCGCACTGCGGGATGTCGACCTGGAGATCCGCCGGGGCGAAATCTTCGCCCTGCTCGGCCCCAATGGCGCCGGCAAGACCACGCTCATCAGCATCATCTGCGGTATCGTCAATCCGTCCAGCGGCACCGTGCTGGCCGACGGTCACGACATTATCCGTGACTACCGTGCGGCCCGCAGCCGTATCGGGCTGGTTCCCCAGGAACTCGCCACGGATTCATTCGAGAGTGTCTGGGCCACCGTTACTTTCAGCCGCGGCCTCTTCGGCCGGGCGCCGGATCCCGCCTATATCGAGAAACTGCTGCGCCAGCTGTCCCTGTGGGACAAGAAAGATAGCCGCATTATGGCGCTTTCCGGCGGAATGAAACGCCGGGTGATGATTGCCAAGGCGCTGTCCCACGAGCCAAAGATCCTGTTCCTCGACGAGCCCACCGCCGGCGTCGACGTGGAGCTGCGCCGGGACATGTGGCAGATGGTTCACAGCCTGCGGGAATCGGGGGTGACCATTATCCTCACCACCCACTACATCGAGGAGGCGGAGGAAATGGCCGATCGCGTGGGCGTGATCAACCACGGCCGGGTGGTACTGGTGGACGACAAGAGGACGCTGATGCAGAAAATGGGTGAGAAGGAACTCAGCCTGCAGCTGGCGCGCCCCATGGACAAGCTGCCGAAATCCCTGGCCGGACTACCGGTGAAGCTCAGCGAAGACGGCCAGCGGCTCATCTACCACTTCGACATCAAGAGCGGGGACACCGGCATTACCGATTTCCTGCGCCGGCTCAACGATGCCAATATTGATTTCCGCGACCTGCATACCCGCGAGAGTTCCCTTGAGGACATATTTGTGGGGTTGGTAAGGGCAGAGCGCGATGAGCGGTTGAAAGAGGAGTCGCAGTCATGAACTGGTACGGCATACGGGCTATCTACAGGTTCGAGATGGCGCGGACCTGGCGCACGCTGATGCAGAGTATTGCCTCGCCCGTGCTTTCCACCTCGCTCTACTTTATCGTGTTCGGGGCAGCGATCGGCTCACGCATGGGAGAGATTGACGGCATCAGCTATGGTGCCTTCATCATTCCCGGCCTGATCATGCTGTCATTATTGAGTGAGAGCATTTCCAACGCCTCCTTCGGGATCTTCTTCCCGAAGTTTTCCGGAACCATCTATGAGGTATTGTCCGCGCCGGTATCGGCATTCGAAATAGTGGCTGGCTATGTCGGTGCCGCCGCCACCAAGTCGGTCATCCTCGGCGGGCTGATCCTGCTCACCGCGCGCTTCTTCGTGGACTACGAGATCCTGCACCCGGTCTGGATGCTGGGCTTCCTGGTCCTGACGGCCGTCACTTTCAGCATGTTCGGGTTTATCATCGGGATCTGGGCCGACGACTTCCAGAAGCTGCAGATCATTCCACTGATGGTCATCACGCCCCTGACGTTTCTCGGTGGCGCTTTTTACTCGATCAACATGCTGCCGGAATTCTGGCAGAAGGTGACCCTGTTTAATCCCGTCGTCTACCTGATCAGTGGCTTTCGCTGGGCCTTCTACGGCGTGGCCGATGTCAACGTGGCCGTCAGCCTGGGCATGACCGTGCTGTTCATGCTGCTGTGCCTCTGCGGTGTCTGGTGGATTTTCCGCACCGGCTACCGCATCAAGACCTGAGGGGCGGGGCAAAAAAATGGCGGCTCGCGCCGCCCCCCTGCCCGGCTCCCGGCCGAGGTCACTGCGTGCGGACCAGCGAATCGTAGACGATCCCCGTCCACACATCGGGCTTCATGAAAAACTGCCCGTACTCCGCGTCATACTCCCTGGTCGGTTTCGCCGCAATCACCTCCTCGCGGCTGAGCCCCTTGTCGACCAGCACCTGGATCCGGTCGCGTAGTTCGACCAACAGATCACGCTGCTGCTTCAGTTCGGCACGGTTACTCAGTGCGCCGTGGCCGGGAATGATTTTCGTCCTGTCATCGGCCAGCGCCAGCACCCGGTCCATGGCTGCCACCATACCCTGGACCGAACCGCCGGAAGACAGGTCGATGAATGGATAGCTACCGTTAAAAAAGGTGTCGCCGGTGTGAATCACATTGGCTTCGCGGAAATGCACCATCGAGTCCCCGTCCGTATGTGCCGGGGCCAGGTGCTGTACGTGTACTTCGTCGCCGTTCCAGTGGAAGGTGGTGGCATCGGTGAAGGTGATAACCGGCAGGGCGGCGGCGGGCGAAGCCGGCACGGTGCGGCCCAGCTCTTTCATAAACTGCTCGGCGCTCATGCGCTTACGGACATTTTCATGCGCCACCACCAGGGCGCCAGCTTCACCGAAATTCTCATTGCCGCCCGTGTGGTCCCCGTGCCAGTGGGTGTTGACGACAAAGCGCACCGGTTTATCAGTTATTTCCTTCAGTGACGCACGGATCTTCTCTGTCAGCGGTGCGTACTGGTCGTCCACCAGGAAAATACCGTCTTCGCCCGAGAAGACGGCGATGTTACCCCCGGCGCCCTGCAACATGAAAACCCCGCCGGCCACCGGCTGGCTCTTGATTTCCACATTGGCAAAACGATCCTGCGCCGAGGCCAGGACAGAAATCGCGCCGGCCATGGTAGTGAGAACGGCGACTTTCATTACTTTACGCATTGCTGACCTCCCGATTGTTGTTGTTGCGGCGGTTGAGATTCTGCAGGATATCCGGCCTGTCAGTGACAATGCCATCCACGCCGAGCTCTGTCAGCCAGCGCATCTGTTCAGGGGCATTCACCGTCCAGACCGATATATGAAGGTCGAGGGAGTGGGCCGCCTTCAGGAAACGGGAGCCGATGACCGGCAGCCCGAAGTAACGCAGTGGTAGCTGCATGGTCTGGTAGGCCGGTCGCAGGAGCGTTTCAGCGCGCAACAGCTGGGCCACGTAGAAAAGCAGGGCGTCGCCAAGCGATGCTCCAGTGGTCACTTCCGGGCAGATGCGGCGGAACTCGTCGATCACCCGTTTGTGGAAGGTCGATACGATAACCCTGTGTTGCTGGCCCGCGCGACGAATGGCCGCACACATGGCGTGGGCGGCAGCGAGGTCGTTGTTCTTGAGCTCGATTATCAGCGGGATATCGGCGACCGCATCGAAGACCTCATCGATCGTGGCGATGCTCAGTGGTGAATCACGGTAGGGAAAGGAAATTCCGTCGCGGGTCCAGTTCTCTGCCAGCCTGAGCCCCCGCAGTTCTTCGAGGGACAGGTCGATTACCCTGCCCTCCCCGTCCGTGGTTCGCTCGAGCACATCATCGTGAATCAAAACCAGGTGCCCGTCCGCGGTAAGGTTGAGGTCAACCTCGACCGCATCGACGCCAAGGCTGGCCATTTCGCGAACATAAAGCAGCGTATTGCCCGGATACAGCCCCCGCCCCCGCTCGTCGCCATGCGCTATCACCATCGGGGTGGGGCCGGCGGGCAGGTTTACAGTGCGTTCTTGCGCCAGCCGACCCCGCGCGTAAAACCACAGAATCGCCAGCAGCAAACAGAACAGGGCGAACCACATCATGGCCGGGTGCTTGCCTCTTTATCTTGTGTGAAGGTCGTTCCCGGGAGCTGCCGGGAACACAGCCTCAGGCGGAGTCCTCCACCGTTTCCAGCGTCCGGCTGGAGCGGCGCCAGCCCTCATAGCGGGACTCCAGCCACAGGGGCAGAAAGATCACGATGTCGTACAGCCGGATCAACAGGTCGCTGCAGTGGAGGAGCACAGCACCCACCAGGCGCAGAATTGTCGACAACGAGCGCAGCACCAGGGCGGCCAGCATGCCCAACACATTGCGCGCCGAGGCAACAAAACCCTCGAGCGGCACCGCGGTGAACGCGAGCACCAGCGGCAGGACAAAGCCCAGCAGCATCTGTGCGGTGGTTGAGACCCATGAAATGTCACCGGCAGCGGCGGCCCTATCTGTCAGGTCGCCCTGTATCACTACCTCCCGGGTAAAGGCGAGACCCGCCTCGCTACAGGCAAGGGCAAGCAGCAGACCACCAGCGGCCCACGCGAGTCTCTTGCGCAGGACGTCGCCCAGCGAGCCCAGCGCCGGAACCATCCTCGTGACGCCCAGGCACTCGAGCAGAAAAACTCCCAGGCCGATCTGGAGCAACAGGATCACCCCGGCGGTGGTATCCGCCAACGGGTAAGCACCGATGGCCGCTCCCCCGCCGACAAGCTCAGCCAGGGGCCGGGCGATCAGGTGGAAATTGACCAGCGCACCGCCTGCGAGGATCACCAGTACAAAGGCAGAGATAAAGAACTGGCTCAACGAGGAGGATGACAGGCGGCGCACGGCGCGGTCGCTCCCCTGCTGTATGTCTTCATAGCGGCGCATGTGGCCATCGAGGGCCGTGGCACGACGGATGACGGATTCCACATTTTTATTCACCCGGCCCAGCCTCTTCAGGATAGAGCGCCAGTGCGGGACCATCCGCTTCAGTAACTGGTGCCGCTCCTTGGAGGATTCCCGGTAGGCCTCGAGAGCCTTGGCCTCTGACTTGCGCATCGAGTGGTGGATAATTTCCAGCACATCCCCGACCACTGGATCCTGCGTGGCGGGGATCTCGCAGACCGCCTTGATGGCCTTGGCCCAGTTCGAGGGCTCCGGCGGCACCTCGGCACTGCGCACGTAGTCCTCGTCAATGGCGGTTAGCTGTTCGCACAGCCGACGATGCAAGGTGGGGTACTGCGCCAGCTCCCGCTTCATGGTGGCCTCGATCCGCTCGAACTCCCGCTCCACGCTGCGCTCGGCGGCTTCCAGGCCACTCGCGAGCATGACCTCCCGGTTGCGGGCCTGCAGGCGCCGCTCGGCCCCGGACACAGCCTTCGCCGCAAGGCGCAGAGACTGTTGGGCAATGCGTCCGAGGGTACTGATGGCCTGGTGGACTGGCTGGCGGGCAACGAATAGCACCAGTAACGCCAGGGTGAACCACAGCCAGAGCGGAAGACTGTCCAGAATTTCGGTCACTATTCTCTCTCCTATTGTTCGACTGGCTAAAAATCAACCTCCGGCGCTATGGAGGACTTCCGGTATCACGACAGCTCCAGTACCCACGCTGGCGCTTAACCTGTTGATTTTGAGCAGAATAACCGCACCTGGCCACCACCAGGGCGGACAGGGTCACTTCAGGGCAATCTGCTTCGGCCATGCATAAGATGCCAAAATACGACACTTTACACTGCCGGGCCAGCCCCGGGCCCGGACAGTTCGCCAGTCTCCCGGCTGCCAATGTAAGCCGGGCGTCCCAGTCGGCCTGGCCTGGCCGAAGACTCGCCGCCTGGCTCGCGCGCCCTTAGTGCGCAGTGCCGGCCCTTAAATACTCACCCGAGTGTGACTATTTTCCCCTCTCCGGCCAGCGCCGACAGCCTCGCGATCGCAGTCCGGGGGACAGCCCCTGTGCCCATGGTATAAAGCAATAAGTTCGATTATTGGCCACCGGATTGAGTGGAAAACTCCCGGGCGGAATTCGGCGTTTTCCGTAAGCTCCTGTCACTCGCAAATCGCCCCGCAGCGTCTACACTCCATACTAACTTCTCACCTGGTGAGCTTTTTGCCCCATAGGTGTATTGGTTCCCGGCAAGCTTCGACAAACTGGCGAATCAACCGTTTCCAGGGTGTCTGACTTAGCGCGCGCACTCAGGATGAATTGTTTCCAAGGAGAGGTAATGGAGAATTGTATGCCGGTGCTTTTCTACAGCAACTCCGGCCTTCATGGGGATCTGCTTTTTTGCCTGATTTCCGATTCACTGCCGGGGGAGTGGGAAAAGGCGGAAATTGGCCGGCAGAGACATTGCCTCCCCCACTATTCGGCAATAGTCATTGACTGTTCACAGATTTCAGTCACTGCAGGTGAGAATACCCTGACCAGGTTCCTCCTAAGTGTCAGCCACCCGAATGTTTTACTGGTTGACTATCCGGCAGACTTCCCGGAATCCCTCTCGACACAAATCGAGAGCCGGGGAATAGAGTTTTTATGCGACTCTCACTGCAGCCAGGATACGCTGCTCGAAAAACTGGGCACGGCCCTGGGGGGGCGCAAGCAGCAAACGGCGTCTGAGCGTCAACGGCACCTGCTCACCCGCCGTGAACAAGAGATTCTGAGCCAGCTTACTTCAGGAGAGTCCAACAGCGTAATTGCCACCAGGCTCCACCTCAGTGAGCACACGGTCAAGAACCATATCTACAACATCTTCCGCAAGATTGGCGTGAAGAACCGGCTGCAGGCCAGCAACTGGGCGAAGCTGCACCTGGAGGAAGAGCGAATATGAGGCGCCTTTTGCCTTTTCTGCTTGTCGCCCTCTCTCTCTACGTTTCGGCACAGGACAGCGAACTGGATGAGGCCACCCGGACGGAAGACCTTGAGCAGCCCGGCGGCCGGCTAGAGGATGAAATCAGCGGCTTCAATATCGACCAGACAATCAGCCGCACGGGTCACGATTTTGCCCGCTACATGAATGAATACAGGAGCTTTCACTATCCCGACAGTGAATACAACCTGACAATCCGGGAGCGACCTTCAGCGCGCTGGGGCAACCTGATCTGGATCACGTACAACGGCAAAACCCTGTACAGGCGTTTCCTCCGCCCCAGCACCACCAATGTCAAGCAGGAGGCAGAGCAGGCTGCGATACAGATTCACGAGATAGTGCAGCAGGAAAAAATAAGGCAGGCACTAGAGGATAATTTTGATTTAGGGAAGGATGAATTCTGATGAGAATTAATAAGTTTATTGGACTGATTATTCCGGCATCCCTGTCATTGTCGGCAGGACTCGCGTCTGCCACTGAGCTTATCTATACACCGGTCAATCCGAACTTCGGCGGGAACCCCCTGAACGGCAGCTACCTGATCTCCAACGCCCAGTCCCAGGATGACAATGAAGATCCGGACCGGCCGGAAGATCTCTACGAACAGCCGAGTGCGCTGGACAGGTTCACAGATTCGCTGGAGACACGCCTGCTAAACCAGCTGCTTACCGACGTCGGTAACGGCAACAGCGGCGAACTGATCACCGATGACTTTATCGTCCAGATCGTGGATACGGATGGGGTACTGACGGTACTGATCACTGACAGGGAAACCGGGGACACCAGTGAAATCATTGTAAGCGGGCTGAACCCGACCAATTGATCCCGGCCCGATCTCAGCGCGAATAAATTTAATAACTTTATATCCGGAGGGATGTGTCATGCAATATGTCACAGCCAGAACAATCCTGCCGATGCTCGCCCTGCTAGGGAGCCTGGGCGGCTGCTCACTGATGAAGGATGCGAGTGATTCACTTGTCGGGCCCGGGGAGGAGACGGCACAGTTGACGCCACGCTCTGTGACATTCCGTGATCTCTTGAATCTCCCGCAACCCAAGGGAAAAATCCTGGCCGCCGTCTACAGCTTCCGGGACCAGACTGGCCAGTACAAGCCCCAGCCCTCCAGCAGCTTCTCCACTGCCATCACCCAGGGCGGCGCTTCGATGCTCATGGATGTGCTGAACGAATCAGGCTGGTTTATCCCGCTCGAAAGGGAAGGGCTCCAGAACCTGCTCACAGAGCGCAAGATTATCCGGGCCGCGCACAACAAGCCCAATGTCCCAATGAATAACGCCGACCCCCTTCCCAGCCTGGTCGCTGCGAACGTGCTCCTGGAAGGGGGAATCGTGGCTTATGACACCAATATTCAGACCGGTGGCATCGGGGCCCGCTATTTTGGCATTGGCCTCGACGGCCAGTACCGCGTGGACCAGGTGACCGTGAACCTGCGGGCCATTGATATCCGTTCAGGCCGGGTCCTGCACTCGGTGTTGACTTCTAAAACCGTTTATTCGAAAGCGGTCAGCGCTGACGTGTTCCGCTACGTAAAATTCCGTCGCCTGCTGGAGATGGAGGCCGGCTTCACTACCAATGAACCAGCACAACTGGCGACGTTATCCGCAATGGAATCGGCGGTGATTCACCTGATCAGCGAGGGCATCGTCAGCAATTCCTGGGCATTACAGAACCCGGACGATATCAACAACCCCGTATTGCAGTATTACCTGAACGAACCCACAACAATCATGTAGCCGCCTATCTGGCGCGCGGGCCAGGAACCAGAATATGAGTTTACGACGCCACAGCTACTTGCCGGGCCTCCTGGCCCTACTGCCCGTTGTCCTGATGCTGCCTCCGCAGGCGCAAAGTGCCGACCTTTCTGCCGTGTCCGAGCTTCCTGCATCCAGTGAACTGGATTATTTCGGTCTCGCCTCTATCGCCAATATGGCCATCATCTACCAGGAGGGTAGCCTGAACGACATCGATGGCAGGCAGACAGGCTTGCTGAACTACCTTTCTGCCCTGCAGGAAGGACACCAGAACGGCCTCTCTATCGACCAGTATGGCGAGGGCAACGCGATCATCTCCCGCCAGCTGGGTGAAGCCAATATTGCGGCCCTGATCCAGGCGGGGATTGAAAATCTCATCCAGCTCGACCAGCTGGGCTTCTCCCACAAAGCCGAAATATCCCAGTTTGGCAGCCAGAACTCGGCGCGGGTCGAGCAGATCGGGGCCATTCACAGCGTTTACATCTACCAGAGCGGAAACGGCTTGAATACCTCGGTCACGCAGACGGGAACCGCCATATCAACCATCGTCAACCAGTACGACTGATCACTGCCGCCAGGCCCTGAATCGGGTACCCCCCCATGAAAATATATGCGTGGATCCCAGCACTGCTCACTGTGATTGCCAGTACTGGCACTGTTTCACAGGCTGACAGTACCGAGCAATCCCAGGCCGGCGTACTCAATTCCGTCATTGCCGACCAGGCCTCCCCAGATCCCGGTGGTAACGAAATCCTCCAGGAGCAGGCAGGAGGCTACAACAGCGCAGCCGCAATTCAAGAAGCGGAGACAGGCAGCAGCAGCTCCCAGGAACAGGATGGATTTCTCAATGAGGCTGTTACCATCCAGCAATTCGGCACCGGGAACAGCAACAGGATTTTCCAGCTGGGCGCCAACAATACTGTCACCAGCCTGCAATTACTGACCTATGACAATGGTGCGAATGTCAGGCAGATCGGTGTGGGAAACCGCGCTGATACGAACCAGGTGCTGGGTGTAGGCAACCAGCTACTGGTTAATCAGCGCGGGGCTCTGCAGAGCGCCGAAGTAGAGCAGACGGGAAGCTTCACGTCACGGGCAATCTCCCTCCAGAGGGGCACCAGCAATGTGACCCGGACAGGCCAGTCCGGCAGCGGTCACCAGGCAGTCCACGATCAGGACGGCAGCCTCAACAGAAGTGGGTCCAGCCAGGCCGGGTTGGCAAACGAGCTGGAGAGCGTGCAAAGCGGTATCTCCAATACCGCAAACGTCGTCCAGGAGGATTTCTACAATAACGCCCAACTATCGCAGGATGGTTTTCTCAATGGTGCCCGGGTGATTCAAACTGGAGTCTTCAACCAGGGAGGCAGTCACCTCGCCATCATACAGCAGGCTGGACAGCTCAATGACGTCCAGGTCATACAGAGCGGCCTTTCCTCAACCACGATTGTCACCCAGATCGGCAGCGGGAATTCTGTCTCGCTGCGTAACTAGCTCCTGCTCCCGACCGGTACACTAGCGTCGCGCCAGGGGCTTTCCGGGGCCACGGCGCCATTTGTGCCCACGAGCAGTTGAAACTCACGCCCAGTTATCTCCAGCCCCGCAAGAGGCGCTCCGCCTGACCAATAACCGCCGATGATGCCTGACGCATTTTACTTCCCGGGCGACACCCCTTACCTCGACCGGTTAAAAAACGAACTTTTTTCCTAGCGTTTCGACACTTCCCTCTCATAGCGACTTACCCCCAGCCCTACAACACTGAGAGTCAATCGATCACAATTCAATCAATCTGATGGTTTGCTGATCGAACGGAATTTTCACCGTAGCAACGCCGTAGGTGCCTTTATCCGCCCAGTTATGTCACCAAGCCAGCTGCCCTACATCCGGCCCCATTCACATACCGGAAGCTGGGGCCTGGCATTGGCACAGCCTTGTGAGCTGCTTGCAGGCGGACAACAGACCACCAAAGCGCAAGACCGGGACAGGTCGATGTGCCACCCGATTCGGCCCATCGAAGCCGATCATCAGGTTGGACGCATGTGACCGCGGTGAAACAGAACATGGTACGAGGATCGGTACCATCGTAAGTCGGCCATTTTCGTGCCGGTTTTATCAACGTCTGATGTAAAGGAGCAACTCATGAAGACGTTTATTACGCCCATCGCCGCAGCAGTATTTCTCGCCGCCAGCGGCAGTGTTTTCGCAGCCAACAACACCGCCGTCCAGAACCAGACGGGTGTCGGAAACTTCCAGAGCGCCACCCAGGTGGGTGCCGGTGTGGATGACAACCTGATCCTGCAGAACCAGCTCGGGTTCTTCAACGTGGAAGTCGCCCTGCAGACCGCAGGCGAGGACCTCAGCACAATCACCCAGAACCAGGTGGGCGCCGTAAACGTAGCCGTCTCCACCCAGGCCGCGGGTGCCCTCAACAATGCAAGCATCACCCAGCTGGGTGCAGCCAACGTGGGCGTTACAACCCAGGCAGTTTCACTGCTCAGCAGCGCCGATGTAACGCAGGTTGGCTTCGTCAACCTTGGCGTGGTAACCCAGATCCTGAGCCTGCTGAATAGTGCCAGCATCACTCAAGTGGGTGCGGCGAACTTCGGTAACATCCTGCAAACAGTCGCCGCGTTTAACGATGCCGATATCCTGCAGGGTGGCTTCGGCAACTTCGCCAATATCAACCAGATCTTCGCGCTCGGTAACGACGCTGACATCATCCAGGGCGGCTTCTTCAACGTCGGTAACATTAACCAGGTGGGCTCTATTGGCAGCACGGCGCTGAAGGTGCAGGTCGGTGCACTTAACGTAGGGGATATCACCCAAGTGGGCATCGGTCATGTGGCCTCGGAGTTCCAGTTTGGCTTTGCCAACGAATCCCACACCACACAGCTTGGCTTCTTCCACAACTCCACGACTACCCAGGTGGGTGGATTCAATTTCCACGACACCACCCAGATCGGCTTCAATGAAACCGCGGTGGCTACCCAGGTTGGTTTCGGCAACACCGGCTTTATCCTCCAGTAAGCGCTGGACTTAGGCTGGAATTTCGGGGCGGCCACCATGGCCGCCCCTCTGCAGTTGAAAGGCTAGCTCTTTATATGGCTCACAAGGCCAGAAGGCGGGTACGAATCTCCACGAAGAGATCCTTTGAGGTTAAGAAGTAAAGGAGCTAACAGTGAAAGCACTGACCCCAATCGCCGCAGCGACGCTCTGTATCGCTAGCGGCCTTGTCCTGGCGGAGAACAACACCGCTATCCTGACCCAGAACGGTACCAACAACACCGGCACTGCGGATCAGCAGGATGCCGCAGCCTCGGGCAATACAATCGACCAAATGCAGTCCGGCAATATGAACAATGCCGAGGCGATCCAGCGGAACGAGGTCGATAGCAATATTTACCAGGTCCAGGAAGGTGAACTGAACGAAGCCTATTCCTTGCAGATGGATGGCTCGGGCAACACTGCTACCATCTACCAGTCCGGCGTGTTCAACAATGCCTCGACCTGGCAGGTTTCCACCCAGGGCAGTACCGCGATCATCAGGCAGGAAGGCGTCAACAACGAAGCTGAAATCCACCAGTATCTCGGCCAGGGTAACATCGCCGTAATCGAGCAGAGTGGTTACGTTCACGGCGCCTACATCGGGCAGTACACCAGCTACGGGTCCGAGGCATATATCACCCAGTCCGGGGCGGATAACGAAGCGTACATCCTCCAGAGTGGTACCGGCCACTATGCTGGCGTCACCCAGGACGGCATCTACAACCGGGCGACCGTCACCCAGAGCGATGGCTTCAACGCGGCGGACATTTACCAGGCGGGCTTTGGCAACGATGCCAATATTTTACAGTCGGGCTGGTATAACAACGCGAGCATCAGCCAGGCCGGCTATTACAACATGGCCGACATCATCCAGTCAGGCTCCGGCCACCAGGCCATTGTCAGCCAGGCTGGCGCGCTGAACGAGGCACTGGTCATCCAGGGCGGCAATTCCGAGACGGCAATCGTAACCCAGGCTGGCAGCGGCAATACGGCGATCGTTGTACAGTAGCCCTTCCCATTTACCCGCGGCCCATGCCAGGCCGCGGGCTCTGCCAGAAATCCCCTTTCCCTGCAGCCGGGTGCGACAGTGTTCCCAGGCAGTCCTGACCGGCTGACAACGGATGCCGGCACCAGCACACACCCGAGCCCCTGCCGGGCCAGGTTTATTCCGTACCGTGTCCCTTTAGGGAGTGATCTACGTGCAAGTGTTTTTCGGGGTGCTCGCCGT
This sequence comes from Microbulbifer yueqingensis, assembly GCF_900100355.1. Classification (GTDB taxonomy): domain Bacteria; phylum Pseudomonadota; class Gammaproteobacteria; order Pseudomonadales; family Cellvibrionaceae; genus Microbulbifer; species Microbulbifer yueqingensis. The sequence goes on from NZ_FNFH01000002.1 coordinate 422,787, forward strand.
GGAGTGCGGGAATAGTGGGGATATCGGGCATGGCGGGGGAATGTAAAAGGCCGCGAAAAAAATGACACGATTTTCCGTCTGTCGCCTGAATTAACCGAAACTCAAACTTTATTCCCGGTGGAATCCGCACTTCTCTCCTATGGCGGAGCGCGATACGAAGGACAAGACTTTATACACCAGCGATCAAACATCGATCATTCATTGAAGAAACGAGCAGTACTACCAATGAATCACGATTTCTACGAATCATCGCGTTGCATTTCCCATACCGCGATCTCCCCGCGGTATCACGCCCATCGCAAGCCAGACATCCAGCCCAGGCCCGCCTCCGCAAAGGAAAGGGATAGCCAGCGGCTGCGCCCTATATGGTACTAATCTGAGTGCCATTTCTGCCGGCATTGCAGATGCCGGAATTTCCAAACGTCAGTAGTTCAATGTAGTAATGGAGAAACTCATGAAGACGTTAACCCCGATCGCCGCCGCCCTGCTGTTTGCAATCAGCGGAACTGCGCTCGCAGCAGGTAACACCACCACCCAGAACCAGAATGGTTTCGGCAACAATGCGTCAGCCAACCAGACGGGCCCGTTGACCATCAACAACACTATTAACCAGACACAGAGCGGGGTGCTTAACAACGCCTCGGCCACCCAGTCTGTGCAGCTTGGCAGCTCTATCAATCAGGTACAGAGTGGCGCGCTGAACAACGCCGTGGCGTTGCAGACGTTCGGCATCGGCAACTCTGCCAATAGCGTGCAGAACGGCCTGCTGAACAACTCACTCACGGTGCAATCCCTGCAGCTGGGAAGTACCTCCATGCATATGCAGAACGGCGTACTGAACAGCGCTACCACCTTCCAGGTACTGGGTGCGGGCAACAGCGCAATGATCAACCAGTCCGGCCTGCTGAACAGTGCTTCTGTGGTTCAGGTGTTCAGCTTTGGCAATAGCGCGGTGATCAACCAGAATGGAATCCTGAACAATGCTGACGCGCTACAGTCTGGTTTCGCGCACACTTCCAGCATGACCCAGAACGGAATCCTCAACGACGCCGATACCCGTCAGTTCGGTATCGGTAACGACGCCACCATCGCGCAGAACGGCCTCGCCAACGAGGCGGATATCTCCCAGGCAGGCTTCAATAACGCCGCCTTCGAAAGGCAGGTAGGTATCGCCAACGACGTATACGTCGGTCAGATCGGTGTAGGCCACCTGGCGGTTACTTCACAGACCGGGCTCGGCAACAATGCACTGGTCGGCCAGTTCGGACTGAACGAAACCGCGTTTGTCACCCAGATCGGCGCATTCAACAACGCCGTGGTCTTCCAGTAAGGAGCGCGACCTCCCAAATAAAAAGGGCGGCCCAGTGGCCGCCCTTTTTATTTTTTCCGGTCTGGACATCAAATGTGCTCGACGGCCTCGATCTCGTACTCCACCGAACCAGAGGGAGTGCGCACCTCCACCACATCGCCGACCTCCTTGCCAATCAGGGAGCGCGCAATCGGTGAATTGACGGATATCTTGCGCTGCTTCACATCCGCCTCGTCATCGCCGACAATCTTGTACGTAACCTCTTCATCGGTTTCCATATGAATGATGGTCACCGTGGTGCCGAAGATCACCTTGCCACTGGGCTCGATGGATTTAACATCGATTACCTGGGCATAGGAAAGCTTGGATTCGATTTCCTGGATCCGGCCCTCGATGAATCCCTGCTTTTCCCGCGCTGCGTGGTACTCGGCATTCTCCTTCAGGTCACCGTGCTCACGGGCCTCGGCAATCGCCTGCACCACGGCAGGGCGCTCGACTTTCTTCAGATTTTCCAGCTCGGCACGCAGGGCCTCGGCGCCCTCTACGGTCATTGGTACCCGGTTCAAGGTGGGACCTCCCATTATTATTACGACAAAGCCGGGAACCGCACGCTAGCGCGGGCCCGGCAAGCTATTTACCCTTGGTTGGCGGGAGCACGACTGTTGCCAGGAGGCTCCCGCAATCGACCTGTTATTCCGGCAACTTCCTATTCCGACAGCTTCGCAACCTGCTTGTGCAGGTCCTGCAGGCGACGCACCTTGAGCGGCTCACCCAGCTGCATGGCCAGGGCCATGGCCTTGGCGGCCGCCAGGGTCGTGGTGTAACACACCTGGTGGTTCTCGGCGCTGCGGCGGATGTCGGCGGAATCGCGAATGGCCTGGCGCCCCTCGGTGGTATTGACCACCAGCGCAATCTCGTCGTTCTTGATCATATCGACGATGTGCGGGCGCCCTTCGCTCATCTTGTTGACGGTTGTAACGGGAATATCGTTTTCCTGCAACACCCTGGCGGTGCCGCGAGAGGCAACCAGCTCGAAGCCGAGGCCCGCGAGGTCGCGCGCCACACTGACCGCGGCGTCCTTGTCGAAGTCGCGCACCGAGATGAATACCTTGCCGGATTCCGGCAGGGTGTCGCCGGCGGCGAGCAGTCCCTTGCCGAACGCCTCGGCAAAGGTGGTTCCCACACCCATCACCTCACCGGTGGATTTCATTTCCGGTCCCAGGATCGGGTCCACTTTCGGGAACTTGTTGAACGGGAACACCGATTCCTTCACCGAGAAGTAGTCCGGCACGATCTCTTCAGTAAAGCCCTGCTCCGCCAGGCTGATGCCGGCCTGGCAGCGGGCCGCAACCTTGGCCAGGGAAGTGCCGATGCACTTGGACACGAACGGCACGGTGCGGGAAGCGCGCGGGTTGACCTCGATCACGTAAATCTCATTGTCCTGCCAGGCCAGCTGTGTATTCATCAGGCCAACCACGCCCAGCTCACGCGCCATGGCCTTGACCTGCTCGCGCATCTCGTCCTGGACCTCCGCTGGCAGGCTGTAGGGCGGCAGGGAACAGGCGGAGTCACCGGAGTGCACGCCACACTGCTCGATATGCTGCATGATGCCGCCGATGACAACGTCTTTGCCATCGGAAACCGCGTCGATGTCCACCTCGATGGCGGCATTGAGGAAGTTGTCCAGCAACACCGGCGAATCTTCAGAGACCTGCACGGCCTCTTTCATGTACCGGAGCAGCTCGTCTTCCTTGTAGACGATTTCCATGGCGCGACCGCCCAGGACGTATGACGGGCGCACAACCAGCGGGTAACCGACGTCCCTTGCTGCCTGCACCGCTTCGGAAACCGAGCGCACGATGGCGTTCTCCGGCTGCTTGAGGCCCAGGCGCATGATCATCTGCTGGAAGCGCTCGCGGTCCTCGGCCCGGTCGATCTGCTCAGGTGTGGTACCGATGATCGGCACGCCTTCCGCGGCCAGGTAGCGGGCGAGCTTCAGCGGGGTCTGGCCGCCGAACTGGACGATCACGCCTTCCGGCTTCTCCTTGGCCACGATTTCCAGCACATCCTCCAGGGTCACCGGCTCGAAGTACAGCCGGTCGGAGGTGTCGTAATCGGTGGAAACGGTCTCGGGGTTACAGTTGACCATAATGGTCTCGTAACCGTCCTCGCGCATCGCCAGTGCCGCGTGCACGCAGCAGTAATCGAACTCGATGCCCTGGCCGATTCGGTTCGGCCCGCCCCCGAGTACCATGATCTTCTTGCGGTCAGACGGGTTCGCCTCGCACTCCTCATCGTAGGTGGAGTACATGTAGGCGGTGGAGGTGGCAAACTCGGCCGCGCAGGTATCCACGCGCTTGTAGGAGGGGAATACGCCCAGCTTGTGGCGGAATTCGCGCACGGTTCTCTGGCTCACACCCAGCAGTTGGGCCAGGCGCATGTCGGAGAAACCCTTGCGCTTGAGGAAACGCATGTAGTCCGTGGTCAGGGCCGAGGTGGGCAGCGACTTTAGCGGCTCCTCGATCCGCACCAGCTCCTCGATCTGTACCAGGAACCAGGGATCGATGGCGGAGAGCTCGTAGACCTCCTCCATACTCATACCCATGCGGAAGGCGTCGGCCACATACCAGATACGCTCGGCACCCGGCACGGAAAGTTCCCGGCGCAGGCGCTCCTGGGCTCCCTCCTCTTCGGGATCAATCTTGCTCTCGAGGCCGAAGCTACCCACTTCCAGGCCGCGCAGCGCCTTCTGCATGGACTCCTGGAAGGTGCGGCCGATGGCCATCACTTCGCCGACAGATTTCATCTGCGTGGTCAGGCGAGCATCGGCCTCACCGAACTTCTCGAAGGTGAAGCGCGGAATCTTGGTAACCACGTAGTCGATGCTGGGCTCGAAAGAGGCCGGGGTGGCACCGCCGGTAATCTCGTTCTGCAGCTCGTCGAGGGTGTAGCCCACGGCCAGCTTGGCGGCTACCTTGGCGATGGGGAAACCGGTGGCCTTGGAGGCCAGGGCAGACGAGCGGGAAACCCGCGGGTTCATCTCGATAATCACCATCCGCCCGGTTTCGGGGCACACACCAAACTGGACATTGGAGCCACCGGTTTCCACACCGATTTCACGCAGCACCGCCAGCGAGGCGTTGCGCATCAGCTGGTATTCCTTGTCGGTCAGTGTCTGCGCCGGCGCCACGGTGATTGAGTCGCCGGTATGCACTCCCATCGGGTCGAAGTTCTCGATCGAGCACACGATGATGCAGTTGTCGTTCTTGTCGCGGACAACCTCCATCTCGTACTCTTTCCAGCCGAGCAGCGATTCATCGATAAGCAGCTCGTTGGTGGGCGACAGGTCCAGGCCACGCTTGCAGATTTCCTCGAATTCCGGCCAGTTGTAGGCCACACCGCCACCGGAACCGCCCATGGTAAAGGACGGGCGGATAATCACCGGGAAGCCGAACTCCTCCGGCACATGCATCGCCTCTTCCATGGAGTGGACGATTTTCGCCCGCGGGGTCTCCAGGCCGATAGAGCGCATTGCCTTGTCGAACAGGTCGCGATCCTCTGCCTTCTCGATGGCCTCCTTGTCCGCGCCGATCAGCTCCACGCCGAACTTTTCCAGCACGCCGTGCTTGTCCAGCGCCAGGGCACAGTTCAGCGCGGTCTGGCCGCCCATGGTCGGGAGGATGGCATCGGGGCGCTCTTCCTCGATGATCTTGGCCACGTTGCGCCACTCCACCGGCTCGATATAGGTGGCATCCGCCATGGCCGGGTCGGTCATGATGGTGGCGGGATTGGAATTTACCAGGATAACCCGGTAACCCTCTTCGCGCAGCGCCTTGCAGGCCTGGGCCCCGGAGTAGTCGAACTCACAGGCCTGGCCGATCACGATCGGGCCGGCGCCAATAATCAGAATGCTTTTGATATCTGTGCGTTTTGGCATCTTTCTTCCGTCTCGCACCGGCCTGTACCGGTGGTGGTCAATTCAAAATTCAGTCAGTGCAGTGTGCACCCGTCCCGCAAGCGGCCTCTGCCGCGCCGCTCATTGCGCCTGGCGGCGCGCCTCCATCAGCTCGACAAACTGGTCGAACAGGGGCGCCACGTCGTGGGGGCCGGGACTGGCTTCCGGGTGTCCCTGGAAACTGAACGCCGGCTTGTCGGTCAGGCGAATACCCTGGTTGGTATTGTCGAACAGGGACACATGGGTGATTTCCACATTTTCCGGCAGTGTCTCACCATCGATGGCAAAACCGTGGTTCTGGGCAGAAATCATGACCTTGCCGCTCTGCAGGCACTTGACCGGGTGGTTGCCGCCGTGGTGGCCGAATTTCATTTTCTCGGACCTGGCGCCCACGGCGAGGCCCAGCAGCTGATGACCGAGGCAGATACCGTAGGTAGGGATCTCCGCATCCAGAATCTCCCGGATGGCCTTGATGGCGTAATCACAGGGCTCGGGGTCGCCGGGCCCGTTGGACAGGAACACGCCGTCGGGCTTCATTGCCAGCACTTCGGAAGCCGGGGTCTGAGCTGGCACCACGGTCAGCTCGCAGCCGCGATCCACCAGCATGCGCAGGATGTTGCGCTTTACCCCGTAGTCGTACGCCACCACTTTGTAGGGCTGCGCTGCCGGCGCCGGCTTGTGTCCCTGCCCCAGTTCCCAGGTGCCCTCATTAAACGGATACGCCTCTTTGGTGGACACCACCTTGGCGAGGTCCATGCCCTTCAGCCCGGCGAACTCCCGCGCCTTGGCCAGGGCCGCATCGCGGTCGATATTGTCACCGGCGACGATACAGCCGTTCTGTGCACCCTTGTCCCGCAGCAAGCGGGTCAGGCGGCGCGTGTCGATATCGGCGATGCCCACAACATTGCGCTCCCGCAGGTAGTCATCCAGCGACTGCTCCTTGCGGAAGCTGCTGGCCAGCAGCGGCAGGTCGCGGATTACCAGGCCGGTAGCCCAGATTTCCCCGGCCTCCTCATCCTCGGCATTGGTGCCGGTATTACCGATATGCGGATAGGTCAGGGTGACTATCTGGCGGGCGTAGGATGGATCGGTCAGGATTTCCTGGTAACCGGTCATGGAGGTATTGAACACCACCTCGCCTACCGCGCTCCCGTGGGCGCCAATGGCGCGACCGTGAAATTCGCTGCCGTCCGCCAGTATCAGCAGGGCTGGCGTCGTACTCTCCATCAGGGTGCTGGGCATCTGGTGGCCGGGCGTGGGGACAGTTTTACTCAACTTGATCTCCAATCTTCAGAACTGCTTCCGGGCGGGATTAGACATGAGGCGCGCTGGTACTGCTCCGGCTTGAACCGGACCCCTTACGGACTCCGGTGCAGCAGCACCGCCCATGGTAGGGGCGTTACCTGGAGCCCCTATAAAAAAGCGAGATGAAACACCTGCTTCATCTCGCTTTTTGCATTTCTTCACGCGCGGCTCTCACACTGTGGCCGGCGTTACTGCTTAGTTGGCCGCCGGCATTGACGGGTCTGCCAATATAATGGCGCATCAAGCGCATGACATGCCCAAACCGGGCGCAGATTCTACGCCAAAAAACGCCGCAACGCCAGTACAAAAATGCGCCACACACCCTGGCCCGGCCCTAGCGCCGCCCCTTGGTCAACCGGAACAGGCTGTTACCTATCTTCAGGTCCGAATGGTCGAGCGCCGTCTTGTTCAGGCTTACGGAAACCCCGGCACCAAAGCCCGTGAAGCCTATCATGCCCCCGGCGGTGGTAAAGCCCTCGACATCACTCACGGTCAATACCGAGAAGTACTCCAGCGCCAGCGTGAGGTCCCGGAACTGGGCCGGTGCGATCGGGCCCAAAACCAGAATCTGGCAACGGCGCGCTTCCAGCTTCTCGTCCGGCGCCAACTCACGCACCTCCACCGCACGCCCATCGACACGATGGTACTTCAGCTGCCCGGTGAGCGGCTCTGTCAGCGCTTCTGCACCCATCACGCAGATGCGGAAAGGTGCGCCGGTGCCATTGAACACCTCAATCGGCCATTGCAGGTGGTGGGCGAAATGCACGATGTAGTTGACCATCAGGCGCCGCCCGGCTTCCGAGTCCGACAGCCTGGTGCTGCCACCTGCTCCTGCCGCCGGAGCCGACAGCAACATCTGCAGCACTAGCAGCAGAAGGAGGTGCCCTATGCCCTGGACCGCCAGGCTGCGGTAAAGATATCCGGCGTGTGTTTTCATGCCCACTCGCGAGACCCGGTAAATCAGTCGCCCGGGCAACCTTCGGCGCCCGGCAGATGGCGACCCGCGAGTCTGTAGGGGGACGCCTCTCTGCCAAAGGTTAGTCTCGCGGTAAGGGCTTCGCCAAAGCAGCGGGACGAGACCGCTGCCAGGCGAGGGGCTGCCGATAAGGGCGGCAGTTGCGGATATCAGTCGGTGGCGCTGCCGTCGCTGCTCTCACCCCCATTGACGGGGGTCACGGGGCGCCACTTAAGGGCCTTTTCAATGGAAATGATCATCGAGCCGGCGATGTCCTTGCGGGTGGCGCTTTCGATACCCTCGAGGCCAGGCGAGGAATTGACCTCGAGCAGCAGGGGCCCCTTCTTGGAACGGATAATATCCACCCCTGCGACCTTCAGCCCCAGCGTCTTCGCCGCCTTGACCGCGAGACGCTTCTCTTCCGCCGTCACCTTGACCACCGATGCCGTACCGCCCTGGTGGATATTGGCGCGGAACTCGCCCGGGGCAGCCTCACGCTGGATGGACGCCACCACCCGGTTGTCGATCACAAACAGGCGCAGGTCCTTGCCCTGGGCCTCGCGGATAAACTCCTGCACCAGCAGGTTGGCCTTCAGGGACTTGAAGGCATTGATCACCGACTCGCCCGCCTTGCGTGTCTCCGCCAGGACTACGCCGCGACCCTGGGTGCCCTCGAGTAGCTTGACGATCAGGGGCGCCCCGCCAACCATCTCGATCAGCTCGTTGGTGTCCACTGGCGAGTTGGCAAAGCCGGAGGTGGGGATGTTCAGGCCTGCCTGTTGCAGCAGCTGCAGGGAAAACAGCTTGTCACGGGACTGGCTGATGGCGCCGGAGCCGTTCAGGGCAAAAACACCCAGGCTTTCAAAGTGGCGCGTCAGCGCGCAGCCATAGAAAGTCTGGCTGGGGCGGATCCGGGGGATCACCGCATCGAGGTTGTTGAGAATGCGCCCATCGCGGTAGTGGACCTCGGGCTCACTGGGATCCAGTTTCATGTAGCACTGGCGAATATCCAGGAAGCTCATGCGGTGGCCGCGCTCGGCACCCGCCTCCATAATGCGCTGGTTGCTGTACAGGTCCGGGTTGGAAGCCAGCACACCAATGCGCAGGCCGGTGCCGGCCATGTGGTGCTCGTCGCGGTAGTACTCCTCCAGCTCGCTCGGGCGCATCTCGCCGAGGCAGAAGCTTTCCGCCGGGTCCACCATCATCTTGCCCATCATCGCCTCACGGCCGAGCAACATGCGGTAGCCCATGGTGTCGCGGTTGGTAAGGGTCAGCTCGATATCCCAGACACTGCCGCCGATGGAGAGCGACGTACGGATTACCGGGCGTTTTTCCGAATCACCGGAGGAACTCCGCACCGTGCGCTTGTCGAGTATCCTCGCCTCGCAGCGCACGGACGGCCGCCGCTGGTGCTGCAGCGGGTGCGCCTCGAAGCTCACCCACGGCTCCCCGTCGCGCTTGAAGGTCTGGATGTTATATGCGTGCAGGCTCGAAGTCTTGGCCCCGGAATCCACCCGTGCCTTGATCGCGGGGATGCCGAGGGCCGGGAAGCTGCACCATTCCTCGCTGCCGACGATTATTTTCTTTTCCAACGTCAACTCCTATCAGCTGCCATCGCGTGCAGGTTAACTGACTTTCAGCCCCAGTACATCGCGCATGTCATAGTGACCGGGCTCCCGGTCGCCTTGTTGATCTTCGCCCAGCAGCCACAGGGCCGCGCGCAGCGCGCCCCGGGCAAAGGAAAGGCGGCTGCTGGCCCGGTGACTGATCTCCACCCGCTCGCCGTCGGCCAGGAACATCACGCTGTGCTCGCCCACCACATCCCCGCCGCGCACGGTAGCGAAGCCGATGGTGTCCCGCTCGCGGGCGCCGGTCTGGCCCTCGCGGCCATATACCGCCACCTGCGCCAGGTCGCGCCCCAGGGTCTCGGCCACCACTTCACCCATGCTGAGGGCAGTACCTGAGGGCGCATCCACCTTGTGCCGGTGGTGGGCCTCGACGATTTCGATATCCGCTTCCTGCCCCATCACCCGCGCCGCAGTCTCCAGCAGGTTGAAGCAGAGGTTCACGCCAGTGGAGAAATTGCTCGCCAGGCAGAGCGGCACCCGCGCGGCATTGGCGAGCAATGCCTCCTTGTCTTCCGGCGTAAAGCCGGTGGTACCGATGACAATCGGCTTGCCGTGTCGGGCACAGTATTCCGTATTGGCCAGGGTGGCCGCAGGGGCGGAGAAGTCGATCAGCACATCAAACTCTGCGGCATCCAGGCTGTCCACGACCGCCAGCCCAAGGCGCCCCGTGCCGGTCACCTCGCCGGCATCCGCACCCACCAGGCTCGAGCCGGGCCGCACGATTGCTGCCGCCAGGTCAGCCTGCCCCGACTGTGCCAGCGCCTCGGCCAGCGCGCGCCCCATTCGTCCGGCGAATCCCGTCACTGCTACCTTGACTGCCATCTCTCCTCCTTTCCCGGCCGCGGCGTAAAAGTCGCGGATTCTACCCCGGCCCCATGGGATTGCTGTAGTAGTATTGCCATTTATAACAACAAAAAAGGACCGGTTTCATGAACGATGCAGAACTGGGTGCATTCCGGCGCAGGCTGCTGCAGCTGGGCGAGGAACTGGTGTCACTGGAGGACACCGCGCGGCGCGGCAGCCAGACCGTGGAACTGGACCAGTCCAGCGTCGGCCGCCTGTCGCGCATCGAGGCGCTCCAGGCGCAGCAGATAGCCCTGGACTCGGACCGGCGCCGCCAGCACCTGCAGCGGGCGATCGAGGGCGCGCTGCGGCGAATCGACAGCGGCGACTTCGGCTACTGTTTTGTCTGCGACCGCGAGATAGAGCGCGCCCGGCTGGAGACAGACCCCACCCTCACCCGCTGTATCCATTGCGCTGACCACGCCGGCTGAACGCCGCCTCCCCGCACCCGGCAGGGGCAATAATCAGTGCCAGTTCAGCAGACGCTCGATCCTCTGGACCGCCTCGTGCGGGTAATTCATCAGCGTGTGAATATGGCGACCCTCGGTCTGCCAGAAAGCCTTGGGTTCGCGGGCATTAGCAAACAGGGTTTGCCCGCGCTCGGGCCGCACATTCGAGTCATCGCTACTCTGGATAATCAGCTTCGGCGTCGCACTGATCTCGCGAATGTCCTCAGCGGCGATGTAGGGCTGGTGGAACTCCTCCGGATGGCTCTCCGCGCGCTGGCGCAAGAAGTCCACGGGCGCATTGTCAGCAGCCACAGTGGGGAAAGAAGCCACGCTGCCATCGAGTACCAGAGCCGCCACCTGCTCTTCAAGATCTTTCGTCAGCCGCACAGCCACCTGGCCGCCGAGTGACTGGCCGAACACAACCACCGGCTTCGACTGCACGTCCTCCCGTGAGAGCATATTCGCGAACGCAGTCTTGCTGTCATTTAGCACATTGGTGTGCGTCGGCTTGCCGCCGGACTTGCCGAACCCCCGCCAGTCCAGCGCGTACACCTGGAAGCCGCCTTCCACAAGCGGGCGAATTGCAGGCAGATAGAGACTGACGTTGCCACCCGAGCCGTGCAGGAAAAAAATAGTCGCCTTTGCGCTGTCGGTTGGTGGCTGGAAGAAATAACTGTAGATAGTGACACCATCGGCCACCTGCAGCGGAATCTCCTCGTGCCGCGTGGAGTCCATTCCACGCATCTCTGTCACCGGGAAATAAAATAACCGGGACTCATCGTTTTCCACCACCGCCCTGACGAAGTCATTGGTCTGGTAGAGATAAAGAGCGAAGCCCCCCGTGACCACGACGATGCCCAGCATTCCCCAGGCGAAGATTTTTAATACCTTTTTCATTTTTGTGATTCCCTTCTCATGAATTACTACGCAGGATGCCAACCCTCTGCATCCCCACCATCCCGGCCCGGGAGCCGGCGTAGATGCGACAGTTTATACCAGCGGCAAAACTCCCGTCAGTGTCCGGAAATCATGCCAGGTGCCCCTCCTCGCGCGCTGTTCGTAAATTCACGGCACAAAAAAAGCGGCCCGGGGGGGGCCGCCTCTTTCGGTACCGCCGGCTCCGGGAGGAGCCGGCCAGGGAAAGCTGTTACAGCTTCATATCGCCGAAGAAGCTCTTCACTCCCTCAAACCAGCCTGTCTGGCGCGGGGAGTTCTTTTTCTCGCTCAGCGTGCCGGCGAACTCCTCCAGCAATTCCTTCTGCTTGCTGGTCAGGTTGACCGGGGTCTCCACCACCACACGGCACAATAGGTCGCCCGGCGCACCGCCGCGCACCGGCGTCACGCCCTTGCCGCGCAGGCGGAACAGCTTGCCGGTCTGGCTCTCGGCCGGGATTTTCAGTTTGACCTTGCCATCGAGCGTGGGAACCTCCATTTCACCGCCGAGGGCGGCGGTGGCAAAGCTGATCGGCACCTCGCAATAGAGGTTCTTGCCGTCGCGCTGGAACAGCTCGTGCTCCTTCACCACCACCTGCACATAGAGGTCCCCGGGCGGACCGCCCTCGGGGCCGGCCTCGCCCTCGCCGGACAGGCGGATGCGGTCGCCGGTATCGACACCCGGCGGCACTTTTACCGACAGGGTCTTGGTCTCCTCGACCCGCCCGGCGCCGTGGCAGCTGCCGCAGGGATCGCTGATGATGGTGCCGCGGCCGCGACAGTTGGGGCAGGTCTGCTGTACCGAGAAGAATCCCTGCTGCATGCGCACCTGGCCGATGCCACCACAGGTACCGCAGGTCTGCGGCTGCGAGCCGGGCTTGGCGCCGGAGCCGTCACAGGTGTCACAGCTGGTCAGGGTCGGGACGCGGATCTTCACCGTGGTGCCGCGCACAGCTTCTTCCAGGTCCAGCTCCAGGTCATAGCGCAGGTCAGCGCCGCGCTGGGGCCCGCCCCGGCGACCGCCGCCACCACCGAAAATATCGCCGAACACATCGCCGAAGATATCGGAGAAGCCACCGAAGCCGCCCGCGCCGGCGCCGCCACCCATCTGGCCTTCCACACCTGCGTGGCCAAACTGGTCGTAAGCCGCCTTCTTCTGCGGATCTGACAGGACTTCGTAGGCCTCGTTGGCCTCCTTGAACTTGTTCTCGGCTTCCTTGTCGTCGGGATTCCGGTCCGGGTGGTACTTCATGGCTACCCGGCGATAGGCCTTTTTCAGGTCTTTTTCCGAGGCATCCCTGGCCACACCGAGGACTTCGTAATAATCGCGCTTCGACATAAAAAATGTGTTCTGTGTTAACTGACTGGGGCGCGGCGGCCAGTTCCCCTGAATTGCCGCCGCGCCCCGGTAATTGATCGTTGCAGGGGCGGCCGCCGGCCGCCCCTACTCAGGAGGGCTTACTTGTCCTCTTTCTTGTCGTCCTTAACTTCCTCGAACTCGGCGTCCACTGCGTCGTCACCGCCGGACTGCTGGCCACCCTGCTCGGCGCCGGCAGCGCCTTCCGCACCCTGGGCCGCCTGGGCCTGCTCGGCGTACATCTTCTGCGCCAGCGGGCCGGAGGCCTCGGTCAGCTTGTTGGTGGCCGCTTCCATGGCGTCCTTGTCGTTGCCCTTGACCGCTTCCTCGGCTTCAGAGAGCGCCGCCTCGATCGCGGACTTCTCTTCCTCGGTCGCCTTGTCGCCGGCTTCCTCCAGTGTCTTCCTGGTGGCCGAGATCATGCCGTCGAGGGTATTTCGGGTGGTCACCAGCTCCTCGAACTGCTTGTCAGCCTCGGCATTGGCCTCGGCGTCCTGCACCATCTTGTCGATCTCTTCCTCGGACAGGCCCGAAGAGGCCTTGATCACGATGGACTGCTCCTTGCCGGTGGCCTTGTCCTTGGCGTGGACGTGCAGGATACCATTGGCGTCGATATCAAAGGTCACCTCGATTTGCGGCACACCACGCGGAGACGGCGGGATGTCAGCCAGGTCGAAGCGGCCCAGCGACTTGTTCTGGGCTGCCTGCTTGCGCTCGCCCTGCACCACGTGAATGGTTACCGCTGTCTGGTTGTCCTCCGCTGTGGAGAATACCTGCGACTTCTTGGTCGGGATAGTCGTGTTCTTGTCGATCAGCGGCGTGGCCACACCACCCATGGTTTCGATACCCAGGGTCAGCGGGGTCACGTCCAGCAGCAGGACGTCCTTCACATCGCCGGCCAGTACCGCACCCTGGATGGCAGCACCCATGGCCACGGCCTCGTCCGGGTTGACGTCCTTGCGCGGCTCCTTGCCGAAGAAGTCGGTAACCTTCTGCTGCACCAGCGGCATGCGGGTCTGGCCGCCCACCAGGATCACCTCGTCGACGCCGGATGCGGACAGGTCGGCATCCTGCAGGGCGATTTTCACCGGCTCCAGGGAGCGGTTGACCAGCTCCTCCACCAGGCTCTCGAGCTTGGCGCGGGTCAGCTTCACGACCAGGTGCTTCGGACCAGTGGCGTCTGCGGTGATGTAGGGCAGGTTCACCTCGGTCTGCTGGCTGGAGGAAAGCTCGATCTTGGCCTTCTCCGCGGCCTCCTTCAGGCGCTGCATGGCCAGCGGGTCGCCCTTGAGGTCGATACCCTGGTCCTTCTTGAACTGCTCGGCCAGGTAGTCGATCAGGCGCAGGTCGAAATCCTCACCACCGAGGAAGGTATCGCCGTTGGTGGACAGCACCTCGAACTGCTTCTCGCCGTCTACGTCGGCAATCTCGATGATGGAGATATCGAAGGTACCGCCGCCCAGGTCATAGACCGCCACGGTGCGGTCGCCGCCCTTCTTGTCCAGGCCGTAGGCCAGCGCGGCCGCGGTGGGCTCGTTGATGATACGCTTCACGTCCAGGCCGGCGATGCGGCCGGCATCCTTGGTGGCCTGGCGCTGGGAGTCGTTGAAGTAGGCCGGCACGGTGATCACCGCGGCCTCGACCTTCTCACCGAGGAAGTCCTCGGCGGTCTTCTTCATCTTCTTCAGTACTTCGGCAGAGATCTGCGGCGGCGCTTTCTTGTCGCCCTTCACCTCTACCCAGGCATCGCCATTGTCGGCCTCGACGATGCTGTAGGGCACCATCTTGATGTCCTTCTGCACCACGTCATCCTTGAATTTGCGACCGATGAGGCGCTTCACCGCGTACAGGGTGTTCTGCGGGTTGGTCACCGCCTGGCGCTTGGCGGACTGCCCCACCAGGATCTCGTTGTCATCGGTGAACGCGACGATCGACGGGGTGGTGCGATCACCCTCAGCATTTTCGATCACACGTGCCTTCTCGCCGTCCAGGACCGCCACACAGCTGTTGGTGGTACCCAGGTCGATGCCGATAATTTTTCCCATCAGTATGTTCCTCACTTTATTCGCGTCTCGCCCCACCCGGGGGAGGAGCGCAAGTTCTAATTCAGTTGTCAGCTATATTGGTGCCGGTCACGCGTTTTCAAGGCTGGCCGCGCCGGTTTCACTACCGGTCCCGTTCAGGGAGCCTTGCTCACCACCACCATTGCCGGGCGCAGCAGGCGCCCGTTCAGGAGATAACCCTTCTGGAATACGTCCAGCACGGTGTTGGGCTCCACATCACCGTTGGGGACCTGGGTCATCGCCTGGTGCCGCTCGGGATCGAAGGGCTCACCGCTGGGGTCGACCACTTCCACCGAATGCTTGGCCAGGGTGTCCGTGAATGACTTGAGGGTGAGTTCGATCCCCTCGACGATTGCCTTGTTGGCCTCGTCGTCGGCATCGATGCTGGAGAGTGCCCGCTCCAGGTTATCCACCACCGGCAGGAAGTCCTGCAGCAGCTTCTCCTGGCCGTACTTGTGGGCCCGCT
This sequence comes from Microbulbifer yueqingensis, assembly GCF_900100355.1. Taxonomy (GTDB): domain Bacteria; phylum Pseudomonadota; class Gammaproteobacteria; order Pseudomonadales; family Cellvibrionaceae; genus Microbulbifer; species Microbulbifer yueqingensis. Next base: position 438,050 of record NZ_FNFH01000002.1, read on the forward strand.
CCACGTCCTGCTGGGCGCGGCGGCGGGCATTCTGGGCGTCGGCCTGGGCCCGCATGGCCAGGTCCTTCTGGATGGCCAGCTGCTCCTGCAGGCCCAGGATCTCTTCCTGCAGCGCCTCGGCGCTCTCGGCCTCCGCGTGCAGGGCCTCCTCTGCCTGGTGCTGCTCCTCGGGAGTGGGCTCCTCTACCTCGGCTCCCACACGCTCTTCCCCGGCCGCCGCCTCTTCAGCGGTCAGCGCTTCAGGATGCGGCGCCCCCTCTTCAAACTGCTCTTCTTCGCTGCGCTCTCTGGCCACTGCTCTCTCCGTCGCGTCGACTGTCAGTTGGTTAATTTTCTGTCCGCCCTGCGGGCGGTGCAGACGTATATGGGGCCGTGCCCCTGTAGTTCAAGGGGTTATTCCGTAATCCCTGCCTTGGGAGCGCCCCGGCGTCCGGCCACCCGCGAGCCCGGTGGCCCTGGAAGCGTGCAATGCCCACCCCGCGCACTGTAGTGTGATCCCCCAACGGTAGCGACACGCCACCAATTACTGTATAAATACACAGATAACAAATCAGCCAGAAACGTTTTCCTATGTTGCTGCACCTGTCTATCAGCCAATTCACCCTGGTGGACCAGCTGGAACTGGAGTTCGGCGCCGGCACCAGCACCCTGACCGGCGAGACCGGAGCCGGCAAGTCCATCACCCTGGATGCCCTTGGCCTCGCGCTCGGCGACCGCGGCAACGCGGAACTGGTGCGAGCCGGAGCCAAGCGCGCGGACATCCACGCTACCTTCGATATCGCCGATCACGCGGAGGCCACCGCGTGGCTCGAGGAGCAGGAGCTGGATACCGGGCGGGAAGTGATCCTCCGACGCACCATCAGCGCCGACGGCCGTTCCCGCGCCTACATCAACGGGCAGCCGGTGACCCTGCTGCAGCTCCGGGCCCTGGGCGAGCAGCTCATCGATATCCACAGCCAGCACGAACACCAGTCCCTGCTGAAGAGGGAGACCCACCGGCGCCTGCTGGATGAGTTTGCCGGCGCCGGCGAGCTGGCGGCGGAGACCCGCATCCACTACAAGGCCTGGCAGGACCAGTACCGCCGTTACCGGGCCCTCGCCGACAGCGCCGAGGAGACGGAGGCGCGGCGCCAGCTGCTCCAGTACCAGCTCGAGGAACTGGAACAGCTCAACCTGCAGCCGGGCGAGATAGAGGATCTCGAGAGCGAACAGCGCCAGCTGGCCAATGCCGGCGAGATCCTCAGTGGCAGTTACCAGCTGGCGGCCATGCTGAGCGGCGGTGAGGGCGATATCGCCGAGCAACTGCACCGGGCACTGCAACTGCTCACCGCAATGCCCGAACAGTCGCAGGACCTGGCCGAGGTGGCGCAGATGCTCGACAGCGCACGCATCCAGGTGGATGAGGCAGCGGGCACCCTGTCGCGCCATATCGACCGCTTCGAGATGGACCCCGAGCGCCTGGCAGAAGTAGAAGAGCGGCTCAGCGCCATATACCAGGCCGCGCGCAAACACCGGGTCCAGCCTCCGGAGCTGCCAGACCTACAGCAGCAGCTGCAGGCCGAGCTGGAAGAAATAGGCGCCCCGGACGCCCTGGACCGGCTGGCCGATGAGTGCGAAAAACTTGAGCGGGTCTACCGCGCCACGGCCGGAAAACTGGGCGAGCTGCGCGCCGGCGCCGCGGAAAAACTGGCGGCGGCGGTCAACGCCCAGCTGGCGGAACTGGCCATGCCCCACGCCCGGGTCGAACTCGCCCTGCAGGAACAGGAAAAACCGGCGGCGACAGGCCTCGAGGAAGTGGAGATACTGATCGCCACCAACCCCGGCCAGCCGGCGCGCCCGCTCGGCAAGATCGCCTCCGGAGGCGAGCTGTCGCGGGTCAGCCTGGCGATCCAGGTGGTCACCGCCAAGACCTCGCGTACTCCCACCCTGGTCTTCGACGAAGTGGACGTGGGCATCGGCGGCGCAACCGGCGACGTGGTGGGACGCCTGCTGCGACAGCTCGGCGAGGGGCGCAACGGCCGCACCGGCCAGGTCATCTGCGTAACCCACCTGGCCCAGGTGGCGGCGCGCGCCCACCGCCAGTACCTGGTGAAGAAGCACAGCGACGGCGACTCGGCGTTTGTGTCCCTGCGGGAGCTCAAGGGCGACGAGCGCCGGGAGGAGATTGCGCGCATGCTGGGCGGGGAGACCACCGCCCAGTCGCTGGCTCATGCCGGTGAGATGCTCGAGCGCGCGTGACCGGCGAGACGGAATTGGTACTGAAAAATCCGCAATTAACCGGGATTGGCGGCAATAGCGACACTATAATGCCGCGCCAAACATCAATCCGGCTGAATTCATGCAGAGAACGATTTTCAACACCCCGATCGTAACCCCCATCCTCCGCCAGGTGGCCAAGCTGCTGCTGAAGCTCCACGGCTGGCGGGTGGTCGTCGACCAGTCAGCGCTCGAGCTGAAGAAATATGTCCTGCTGTGCGCCCCCCATACCACTAACTGGGACGGCTATTACTTCATCCTGACCGCGCTGAAGGTCGGCGTGGTGCCGCAGTGGATGGGCAAGGACAAGCTCTTCCGCTTTCCGCTCGGGGGCGTCATGCGCTGGTTCGGCGGTATCGCGGTCGACCGCAGCAAGGCCAACAACCTGGTCGAGGCAACGATCGACCAGTTCAACAAGGCATCGTCACTCATCGTGGCAGTGCCGCCGGAGGGGACGCGCGGCCGCGCGGAACGCTGGAAGACTGGTTTTTACCACATCGCCCGCGGGGCGAATGTGCCCGTGGTATGCGGGTTCATCGATTTCGCCAGGAAGGAAGTGGGGTTCGGCCCTGTATTCGAGATGGGTGACAACCTGGCGGCCGAGCTGGCACGGTTCCGCGACTTCTATGCCGAAAAGGTGGGCAAGTTTCCCGAGCTGTACACGCCGCCGGCATGATTGTCGCCGGGTGCAAAGCGGACTGGCCGCATGCGGGCCGCGAATGCGGCCCGGCGCGCCGTAAGGGCTAGACGGCTAGGATTCCTTCTTCTTCACATACAGCACCAGGCTGTGGCCGGTTAGCTCGTAGCCGTGCTCCTCGGCAATCTGCTGCTGCAGCCGCTCGATCTCCGCATTGTGGAATTCGACCACCTCGCCCGTGTCGGTGCAGACCATATGGTCGTGGTGGTCGCCGCGGTCCAGCTCGAACACCGAGTGGCCGCCGTCAAAATTGTGGCGCATCACCAGGCCGGCACTCTCGAACTGGGTCAACACACGGTATACGGTCGCCAGGCCCACATCTTCGCCTGCCTCCAGCAGCATTTTATACACATCCTCTGCGCTCAGGTGCTGCTCGCTGGCCCCCTCAAGCAGCTGCAGAATCTTCACTCTCGGCAGCGTCACTTTTAGGCCGGCCTTGCGCAGTTCCTGGTTTTCATTCGACATGGATCAGTTTCCCGGGATGATTCTCGTGGTCCAGGCGATGCAGCGACTTGCCTGCCGGTGCGCCACGCGGGCACCGCAGTGTCTGTCAGCTCGCCAACTCTTGCGGTATTATCCACGCCGAGCGTAGATAGCGGAACCCCGGGGCCAATCCGGGTCGAGGGAAAGGCACAGCGGACCTGGCCGGTAATCGGCCTGCAACCGCCCCGGAACGGGAACTTTCGCCGCCCGGGGGCGCCTATCCTTAACCGGAAAGCGCATGAGCCCCATCGGCCACTGCCCGCGGTTCCCGCAGCACCGACAGAACAATGGAGCATTGAATGCCAAAAGCCGTAAAAGTCCTAGCCATCGCCAGCCTGTGCGCACTGATCAGTGCCTGCAGCCTGTTCCAGTTCCCCGGTGTGCACAAGATCAAGGTCCAGCAGGGCAACATCATCACGCAGGAGATGGTAGACCAGCTGCAGCCGGGTATGACCCGGCGCCAGGTGCGCTTCGTGCTGGGCACCCCCCTGCTCGAGGACACCTTCAATGCCGACCGCTGGGACTACGTCAACCGGGTGCGTGAGCCCGATGGCGAAGTCACCCAGAAGCGCCTTTCCGTCTTCTTCAATGGCGACATACTGATCGCGACCAGTGGTGACTGGCAACCGGCAAGCTGGCCGCGCTAGGCTGCCGCAGGGGGTGGCGACTGCCGCTCACCCTGCGCCCTTGGCCTCCTGCGCCTTGCGCCGCGCCTTCTCCGCCCTCTGTTTGCGGGCCTCCTTGGGATCGGCAATCAGCGGGCGGTAGACTTCCACCCGGTCTCCCGGCTTCAGTTCATACTGCTCTGCCGGCGCCAGCCCCTTGGTACCCAGTGCCTGCCCGAAGATTCCCAGCCGCGCGCTAGCAGGGTCAATCTCCGGGTACTCCTCCGGCAGGCCGGAGCGGACCAGGGCCTCGGCCGCCGTCGTGCCCGGCTTCACCAGCAGGCTCACCAGCCGCTGTTCGTGTGGCAGTGCGTACACCACCTCCACGGCAATGGTCTTGCTATCACTCATCGCGTTTCCCCGTAAATGTGCTCGGCGCGCTCACTCATCACCCGCACCATCTGGTTGGCCAGCTCGCTGAAAAGCTTGCCCACAGCTGCCGCGATCAACCGGTTGCGCAGGCTGAAGGACAGGCTGAAGCTCACCTTGCACGCATCGTGGGCGAGCGGCGTAAAATGCCAGAGCCCCGAGAAGTGCTCGAAAGGACCGTCCACCAGTTCCAGCGTCATCCGCGTGGGGCGCTCAAGCTTGTTGCGGGTAGTGAAGCTCTGGTGAAGCCCCGCGCGCGACAGCTCCAGCCGGGCCTCCATGGTCTCCTCGTCACTGTACAAAACTTGTGCACCCTTGCAACCGGGAAGAAACTCCGGGTAACGCTCGACATCGTTCACCAGGTCAAACATCTGCTCCGCACTGAACATCACCAGTGCACTGCGCTCTATCTCTGCCATGCTTTCCAATCTTTCCAATACTGCCGGTGGAATTGCCATTTCCGCGCAATCGAGGGGCAATTTTGCCAGCCGACGCTACTCAAGCCGCCCAATTCCTGCAACAATCGCAGCTTTATCTGGCCCGGGGCCGCGAACCCCGTGGCCCGATCCCGAGAAGACAAGAATAACAGGCAAGCGAGAGTTATATGTCCGCAGCAAGAGAGCATTTCGGGTCGCGACTGGGTTTTATCCTCGCCGCGGCGGGGTCAGCAGTCGGTATCGGAAACCTGGTCGCCTTCCCGGTGGCTGCCACCAAGAGCGGCGGGGGGGCCTTCCTGCTGGTTTACGCCCTGTTTGTATTCCTCATCTGCCTGCCGGTTATGATGGCCGAGCTGGCGCTCGGCCGCAAAAGTGACAAGGACCCGGTGGGCGCCTACCGCCAGCTGTCGGGCGGCTCACACCTGTGGCGGATTCCGGGCTGGTTCGCCCTGATCACCCCGTTCATGATCGCCGTCTTTTACCTGGTGGTCACCGTCTGGGTACTGGGTTACCTCATTGCCACGCTTACCGGCAACCTGGACCTGCTGGCCGGGGGCGACTACTTTGGCCAGTTCATCAATTCGCCGATCGTCTTCCTCTACCTGGTGCTGATGATGCTGATCATCAACGGCATCCTCGCCCTGGGGGTCAAGGACGGCATCGAACGGGCGGCAAAGACGCTGATGCCGATGCTGTTCGTCATGCTGCTGGGGCTGGTGATCTTCGTGTTGACCCAGGAAAACGCCATGCTGGGGGTCAAGTACTACCTGATTCCCGACTTCAGCAAGCTCAACGCCGAAGTGGTGAACAATGCCATGGCCCAGGCCTTCTTCTCCCTGTCTCTGGGCATGGGCATCATGATCACCTACGGCTCCTATATGAAGAAGCGCGATTCCATCGCCGGCTCCGCCAAGGTGGTGGCGCTTACCGACACGATGGTGGCCTTTACCGCGGGCCTGCTGATCCTGCCCACCATCTTCCACTTCAACCCGCAGATCGACCCCACCGAGCTGAGCGACTCCTCCGCGGGCATGATCTTCCTGTTCCTGCCGAAGATCTTCCTGGCCCTGCAGGACAACGTCGGCTATGTCGGGGCCAGCGCCTTCGCCGCGGTGTTCTTCTTCCTGGTGCTGGTGGCGGCCGTCACCTCACTGGTTTCCATCATCGAAGTACCGGTGGCCACCCTCTGTGACGAGCGCGGCATGGAGCGCAAGAAGGCCATCTACAGCATCGGCGCCATCCAGCTGGTACTGGCCGTGGCCTGCGCCATGTCCTTCGGCATGGCCGGCTGGCTGACCGAGTTCATGCAGGTCGCCGGCGAGAACAAGTCATTCTTTGATCTGGTCGAGCTGATCTTCTATTCTACGATCCTGCCGCTGAATGGCCTGCTGGTATGCCTGTTTGTGATCTACAAATGGAAGCGGGCCAATTTCGACCGCGAGCTGCAGGAAGGCGACAGCGGTTTTGCCGGCAGCCTCTCCCAGAAATACGTGAACTTCTCCCTGGGTACCTTTATCCCGTTGATCCTCCTGTTGGTGTTCATCAACACGGTGGCCGAGAAGTATTTCGGGCATAGTTTCTTCTGAATCAGGCACAAGTTGTTCTCATGGCCAAAAAGAAAAGCGCAAACACCTCCAGCACCATCGCACTGAACAAGCGGGCGCGGCACGACTACTTCATCGAGGAGAAGTTCGAGGCCGGCATGGAGCTGCAGGGCTGGGAGGTGAAGAGCTGCCGCGAGGGCAAGGCGCAGCTGACCGACAGCTACGTGATCTTCAAGAACGGTGAGGCCTGGCTGCTGGGTGCCCGCATCCAGCCGCTACCCAGTGCCTCCACCCATTTCGTCACCGAGCCCGACCGCACGCGGCGCCTGCTGCTCAACAAGCGGGAGCTGGCCAAGCTGATTGCCGCCGTCGACCAGAAAGGCTACGCCGTGGTCGCCACGGCCCTGTACTGGAAGAAACACCTGATCAAGTGCGAGGTCGCACTGGCCAAGGGCAAGGCCATGCACGACAAGCGGGAGACCGAGAAGAAGCGGGACTGGAACCGCGAGAAGCAGCGCCTGATGCGCACCGACCACCGCTGACGGGCCGCGACAGACTGTCCCGGCCCTGGAAGTAGCTGTAAGAAGTACCGATAAGAATAACGAAGAGATTTACTATGAGTGCACCGAGAGGACAGTTCAGCTCCAATGTGGGTTTCCTGATGGCCGCGGCGGGTTCCGCCGTGGGTCTCGGCAATATCTGGGGCTTCCCCACCAAGGCTGCCGGTAATGGCGGCGCCGCCTTTGTGGTGGTCTACCTGGTCCTGGCCTTCCTGCTCGCCTACCCGGCCCTGATGGCCGAACTCACCATCGGCCGCCACGCCCGCAGCAACATGGTGCAGGCCCTGCGGGGTGTCGCCATCGGCCCATTCAGCCGGCTGTTCGCCAATATCACCGGCTTCGGCGGCATTATTGTCGCCTCGCTGATCCTGAGCTTTTACTCCATCGTCGCCGGCTGGATGTTCGCCTACCTGGTGGAGCCCTTCGCCGCGATTTCCGGGGCAACCGGCGCAGCGGAATGGCTGACCGGCAGCAGCGTATCGCGCAACCTGCTGTTCACCGGCATGTTCAGCATCATGACCATGGTCATCATCGCCAGCGGCGTGGAGAAAGGCATCGAGCGCTGGTCCACCCTGCTCATGCCCGCGCTGATCATCCTGCTGCTGTTGCTCATCGTCTACGTACTTACCCAGCCCGGCGCCATGACCGGCCTCGAGGTCTACCTGATGCCCGACTTCAGCCTCCTGTCCCCGGAACTGCTGATCTCGGCCATGGGCCAGGCCTTCTTCTCCCTGTCGCTGGGTGTGGGCACCATGCTGATCTACGGCTCCTACCTGAGCAAACAGGAGAGCCTGCCGCGGCTCGGCGCCCTGGTAACCATCATCGACGTGGGTATTGCCTTTACCGCCGGCCTGCTGATCCTGCCCGCCATGTACGTGGCGCAGGAGGCGGGCACCCAGATCTTCTCCGAGGGCGGCGAACTGATCGCCGGCCCCGGCCTGATCCTGCAGGTGCTGCCGGCCCTGTTCGACACCATGGGCACCGCCGGCCTGTTCGTGGCCATTGCCTTCTTCGCCCTGATGACCATCGCCTCCCTCACCTCCTCCATCTCCATGCTGGAGGTTCCGGTGGCCTTCTCCATCGAGAACCTGGGCCTGCGCCGCCGTGGCGCGACCCTGCTGGTAGGACTGGTCATTTTCGCCATCAGCACCCTGATCATCTTCAATTTCGACGCCCTGTTCGGCCTGGTGATCAGTATCAGCACCGAGTACGGCCAGCCACTACTGGGTGTGGCACTGTGTGTATTCGCGGGCTGGATCTGGCGCCGTGACCAGCTGCTCACGGAGCTGAAGAAGGGCCATGAGAACATCGAGACCACCCTATTCTGGCGGGTCTGGCCCTGGTACGTGCGCATCGTCTGCCCACTGCTGATCCTGGCCGCCTTCGCCCAGTCGGTGCTGGTGGGCTGATCGCGACCGCGGGGTCTGATAAAGGCCCCGCTACCGTATTGTGCCGGAACTATTTCTGGTATCATTGGCCTAAGAAACGCATGGTTTCTATCGGGGATGACTTGGATTCGACGCCGGTGACGAAACCATGGGTGCATGCCGTGATGGCAGCCAATCACGTAAATCCAAAGCTGCATTTTATTAGTTGCCAACGACGACAACTACGGTGCCCAACTCGCTGCGTAAGCAGCCTGTGAAGCACTACTAAGGGTTCGTCCCTTAGCAGCCTTCAGCAAGGTTCCAGTACCGCGCTGTAGACTGTCATACAGAACTGGATCGCCCTGAACCGCGCCTGTCGGGGATGGGTTAAAACTTCAACAGGCTCGCCAATTACGTCCTGCCCATCGGGCTGTATGCGGCTAAATCAATAGATGGATCTAAGCATGTAGAGCTCATGGCAGAGTGCTGACGGACGCGGGTTCGACTCCCGCCATCTCCACCAAATTAAAAAAGCCCGCTACCGCAAGGTAGCGGGCTTTTTTAATTTGGCCGAGCTGACGAGAGGGGAACGCAAAGCGCAGGGTTCGATCAACGCGCGCCAGCGCGTTAAGACAGCCAAAGGCTGCCCCGAAGGGGTGAGGAGCGTAGCGACGAATCACTCCCGCCATCGAGAACTCCCGGTCGCGACCGCACATGCTGACGGAGCGAGCATGGAACGCTTAGCGCAGGGTTCGATCAGCGCCCCATGCGCGCTAAGACAGCCGCAGGCCGCCACGCAGGGGTGAGGAGCGTAGCGACGAATCACTCCCGCCATCAGAGATTTCAGCGCCCCCACTGACGAAGCCATTCTTAAACCGCCGGGTTCTACCAATGCGCGCCATCTCCCCAGGTCCCAGGCCTTCAGGAACCCTGTATCCACCAAGTCTTCCGAGAAAAGCTTTGACTTCGTTAACAGGGGGTTCTACAGTGTCAACAGTCAAAAGTAAGCCTCTAGTTTAAAATCCTCAGTTTCGTCGCATCCCAGTAGTTCTTCGTCCTGTAGCTTCTAAATTCCAGTCTTTTTTTGCTATTCATGCCTCATGAAGGCTTGTATTTATTTGTTTACAGGAAATTACCATGTCCAATACAACTACCGGCACTGTTAAGTGGTTTAACGAGTCCAAAGGCTTTGGCTTTATCGAACAGAAGTCCGGCCCTGACGTGTTCGCCCACTTCAGCGCGATTATGAGTTCAGGCTTCAAGACCCTGGCCGAAGGCCAGGCCGTTGAGTTCTCCGTAACTCAGGGTCCCAAAGGCCCGCAAGCTGAAAACATTGTTTGTGTCTGAGCCAACAGGCTCACATTTACAGCCGGGCCTGCAAAGGTCCGCTGCTGGGTGGCCCGGATGCCACCTCGGTTGAGAACCCACCTCCGGGTCTTCCAACCTGAAAGACCGGCCTTCAGACTGGTGACAGTCTGAATGGCCTGTAGTAATACCCGCTCAACGCCGTTGAGCCATTCCGCCTGCATATCTTGCCGAGTAACACCTGATCTGCCCTGCCACATCACTCAAGTTCTCACCAAGCGCAATTTTATTGGCGGTTTTCCCGAGAGAATTTTATGAGAAAAGCCCCAGTAGCTGCGTTTAATCCCGGCGATGCTGAAAAATACAGCCATCCAATTCCCGCGCGTGAGTTCATCATGAGCCTGCTCGAGAACAATAAAAAAGCACTTGATCGTGAGAAGCTGGCAACAGTCCTTGACCTCAACAGCGACGAGCAGAAAGAGGCATTGCGCCGCAGGTTGCGGGCGATGGAGCGCGATGGACAGATCCACTTTGATCGTCGCCGAGGCTACAGCCTGGTTAAAGCAGAGGACCTGGTAAGCGGCCGTGTCATCGGCCACCCGGATGGTTTCGGCTTCCTTAGCAGCGATGCACAGGAAGAAGACCTGTTCTTATCGGACAACGAAATGCTGACTGTCTTTGACGGTGACCGTGTGCAGGCCCGCATCAGTGGTACCGACCGGCGTGGACGCAAGCTCGGCGTTATTGTCAATGTAATTGAGCGCAACACCACCCACCTGGTCGGGCGCTTGCAGTTTGAAGATGACCACTATTTTCTGAAACCGGAAAACAGTCGTATTGCCCATGAGATTGACCTCGATCGTGACGAATTGATCGGCGCGAAGCCCGGGCAGTACATCTCTGTAGAGATCACCGAGTTCCCGAGCCGCCGCTACAATGCATTCGGGCGCATAACCGAAGTGCTGGGGGACTCCATGGGCCCCGGCATGGAGATCGATGTGGCAATCCGCAGCCACGACATTCCCCACAGCTGGCCGCAGGATGCCCTGCTGGCGGCGAAAAAACTGGGAAGTGAGGTACCCGAGGCAGACAAGCTGCACCGTGCCGACCTGAGAAAGCTGCCGTTTGTGACCATCGACGGTGAGGACGCCAAGGACTTCGATGATGCCGTCTACTGTGAAAGTGTGGCATCCGGTGGCTGGCGCCTGTTCGTGGCAATTGCGGATGTTTCACACTATGTCGCCCCCGGAAGTGCGCTGGACCAGGAAGCCCGCAAGCGCGCGACGTCCGTATACTTTCCCGGCCGCGTGGTACCTATGTTGCCGGAATCACTCTCTAACGGACTCTGTTCGCTCAATCCACAGGTAGACCGGCTGGTTATGGTCTGTGAGATGACCATCAGCAGATCCGGGAAAATGACCGGTTACACCTTTTCAGAAGGTGTTATCCACTCTCACGCCCGCCTCACTTACAACCAGGTAAACGCGTTCCTGACATCACCGGAGTCAAACCTGGGTCGCAAGACCGCTCGCAAACTGCAGGGAACGGGACAGCACATCCACACCCTGCACCAGCTATACGCGGTATTGAAAAGAGCCCGGACAAAACGCGGCGCGATGGATTTTGAGAAACCGGAAGTGCAATTCAGGTTCACCGAAGACCGCAAGATTGAAAAAATAGTACCCGTCATCCGCAATGATGCACACAAGATGATCGAGGAGTTCATGCTGAGCGCAAATGTGGCGACGGCAGACTTCCTCAAGCAACAGAAGATGCCGGCGCTGTACCGGGTGCACGAAGGCCCCCAGGACAAGAAGCTGACGACCCTGCGCGCTTTCCTTGACGCCAGGGGACTCAGGCTGGCCGGCGGTAACAAGCCGCGCCCCGCGCATTTCGACCAGCTACTGACCCAGGCAGGTCAGCGCAGCGATGCGCAAACCATTCGCACCATGATGCTGAGGTCTCTCAGCCAGGCGGAGTACAGTCCGGATAACCGCGGCCATTTTGGCCTCGCCTATTCCGCCTACGCGCACTTTACCTCCCCCATTCGCCGGTATCCGGACCTGATGGTACACAGGGCCATTCGCTCGGTAATCCGCCAGCCAGGGCAACGTACCATTTTGCCCCAGGCGCTTAAGTCCATCTTCGGCGCGGGCAAGGCAATGGTGCAGCGTTTTGACAGCGCGGAAATCCTCGCGCCCCATAAGAGCTACCCCTACGACATGGCGGCAATGGAGACCCTTGCGGAACACTGTTCCAACGCCTCGCGCCGCGCCGACAAGGCGAGCTGGGATGTAGAAGCCTGGCTGAAGTGCGAATTCATGCAGGACTTTGTTGGCGAGACCTTCCCCGGCCACGTCAGTAGCGTCACTAACTTTGGCCTGTTTATCGAGCTTGACGATATACAGGTTGAAGGCCTGGTACACGTGACTGCACTGAAAAAGGACTATTACCACTTTGATGCCGGCAGGCAATGCCTTACCGGCGAGCGTAGCAATACCAGGTTCGCCATTGGCGATGCCATCGAAGTGCGCGTTGTACGTGTGGATATGGACCGACGCAAAATAGAATTTGCACTGGCCAATTAGAGCTCGCCCAATTGGGTTCTCATCGATACCCCTTGGATCGGTTAGCGATTTGAGAGGCACTCCCTACCCGGTCCAGGGCCCCCGTTAGCGGCCCTTGGCGACTACGGGGACTATCGTCCTGCGACGCTCTCGACGCCACTCCTCTCCGGCCGGCACGTACGGCCTCATGCCGCCCCCCACCCGCGCGACGGCTCTTCTAAAGTGATACCTGGCATTATCGCCCGCTAGCCTCGCAGGCAGTCCTCGCCGGGCGCGCAATCCTCCGGCGCACGCGGGGAAACAAGGAGAGCCAGAAATGAGTGACAGGGTAATGTTAATAACAGGCGCCTCGAGCGGTATAGGCAGGGCCACAGCCCGGATTGCCGCTCGGGACGGAATCAAGGTGGTGATAACCGCCAGGCGCAAGGAGGCTCTCGAGTCGCTCGCTACAGAGTTGGGCGCGGATAAGACGCTCACGGTACCGGCCGACCTCACCCAGTTCGGGCAGCTCAAGCAGGTTGTGGATACGGCCATCGATCACTTCGGCAGGCTGGATATCGTATTCGCCAACGCCGGCACGGGACTGGACCAGCCAGGCACAGAACAGGGCGACCCGGACGAATGGCAGCAGCTGATCGACGTCAATATCCGCGCCCTGCTGTGGACCGCGAAGCTCACCCTCCCCCACCTGCGCAAGACGAAGGGCCATTTCATCATGACCGGATCCCAGGCAGGGCGGATCTCGCTCAAGGGTTCCATCTACGGCGCGTCCAAGTGGTTCGTGCACGGCTTCGGCGCCAACCTGGCAGAAGAGATGGAGGAGTGGGACGGGCGCTGTACGGTGATTGCGCCGGGCATGGTGAACACGGAATTCTTCGACGAGCCCAAGCCGGACAAACTCGATCCGGAGGATGTCGCCAGGGCGGTACTGTTTGCGGTCAACGCAGAGCCTCGCGCCACGGTTCGGGAGATACTGATCACCCCGACCTATTGACGATAACCACGCTGCCGGCGGCTACCAGCCCACAACTCGACGGCCGGCGCACGCTTGCGGTAATCTGCTGTCCATAAAGAAACAGGAGGCCGAAATGCTCAGGACAACCACCCCTACTGTCGACGGCAGGCAGATCCGCGAATATCTCGATGTAGTCGCGGGCGAAGCCATCATGGGTACCAATGTCTTCAAGGATTTTTTCGGCGCTATTCGCGATTTCGTCGGCGGCCGTGCGGCAGCCTATGAGAAGGAAATGAGCAAGGCGCGGGCGATTGCCTTCAAGGAGATGGAGGACCAGGCCCGCAGCCTGGGTGCCGAGGGCATCGTCGGGATCGATATCGATTACGAAGTGGTCGGCCCGGACGGCGCGATGATGATGGTGAGTGTCAGTGGCACAGCGGTGAAATTCCACTAGCGGCAATGCCAGCTGCAACTTCATCCGACTTAGTGCACGGGGGAAACTGAATGGACAGAGACCAGTACCTGGCAGAAGTGGAGTCGCGCCTGCGGCGCATGTTTTCCGCCTCGAAGAGCGGTTACCGCACCCCGGCGGCAGACCGGCACCGGCTGGAGGGCTTCATGCAGGCAGGGGTCTTCTTCGGGCTGACTGACAACCGCGAACTTACCGAGCTGATGGAAGAAATCCACTTCAGCGTGTTCGGCAAGACCATCCGGGAACGGCGCGAGGACCAGCCGCTGAACTGGCAGAGCGAGACCGTCGATTATAGCGCCTACGAGGCGCCGCCATTTATCCGCAACGGCGACACCGGCAGTCCCGTCACCTGAGCCAGTCCCCTGTGGGACGGCCCAGGCGCGGGCCGCATGGCGGGAAACTCAGAAACGCGAGAAATCCGCCGGCCGCTTTTCCATGAAGGCGGTCGCGGCCTCCTTGAATTCCTCGGTCTGCAGGCGCTTCTGGAAGTGCAGCGCCTCCTCCTGGATTACCTGCAGGCCCTGGTCGTGGGTGCCCTGGCGCAGCAGTTGCTTGGTGAGCCTGATTGCCTCGGGGGCCCGCGTGGCCAGTTCGGCGGCCGTCAGGCGCGCCTGCACCAGGGCGTCGGCCGCCGGCACCGCCGCATTGCAGATACCCAGCTCCACGGCCTCATCGGCACCGAACTTCTTGCCCAGCAGCAGCAGTTCCGCGGCCTTCGCATGGCCCATGATGCGCGGCATGAAGTAACTGGAGCCGTATTCCGGGCACAGGCCCAGGTTGGCGAACGGCATCTGGAACATGGCGTCGTCACCGGCGAAGGCCATGTCGCAGTGCAGCAGCATGGTGGTGCCTATGCCCACGGCCGGGCCGTTCACCGCGGCGATTACCGGCTTGGGGAAGTTGTACAGCGCCACCATGAACTGGAATACCGGCGACTCCTCGCTGGAGGCCGAGCCGCCGAGGAAGTCCATCAGGTCGTTACCACTGGTAAACACGCCCTCGGTACCGGTTATCACCACCACCCGGATCTCGCGATCGTCGACAGCCGAGTTGAGCAGGTCCGCCATGGCCGAGTACATGGCCATGGTCAGGGCATTCTTGCGGTCGGGACGTACGATGGTGATTTCCAGCACCCGGTCGGTAACCTGTGCCTGGATTTCTGCGCATGAGCTCTGCATGGGCATCTCCGATTGAAGTCTGTGGACAGGCAGCGGCCTGCTCGCCGGCGCCGTGATAGTGCCTATGTTAGCCGCTGGGCCGCGGCATGGGAGTCCCGATTCGATCACTGCGGTTGACCGGACGTGCCGTCGCCCCGAAGCCCTCAATGCAAAACGCCGCCCCGGGGGCGGCGTCAGTCAGTGGTTGCTCACTGCCCCACGAAATCGCGGCGCAGCGGCTGGCACATGCAGTGCACCCCGCCCCCGCCGGGGGTGATCATGGAGATATCCGGGTCGATCACTTCCAGGCCGTGGGCCCGGCACTTCTCCGCCAGCCCCTTGTTGGCCTTCGGCAGCATGACGCGGTCCTCGCCCAGGGCCACCACGTTGACCCCCAGCTCCAGCACCTGCGGGAAGGGAATGTCGATGATCTCGATATTGCGGTCGCGGAACCACTGCACCAGCTCCGGCTCCACGGCGTCCACACAGATGGCCGCCAGTTTCTCGGCCAGCATGGCCACCATCACGTCGATGTGGAGGAAAAAGGGATCGAACGGGTAGCCCTTCACTTCCCAGCCCTCCTTCTCGATCCAGCCCTTCATTTGCTCGAAGCCCTGCGGGCTGGTGCGCTCGCCGGAATAGCCGCACAGGATGACGCCGGGCTCCAGCACCATGAAGTCGCCACCTTCCAATGAGCCGGCGGTGATGATGTCGTAGATGGGGATGTCCAGCTCCTGGTACAGCTTGACGATCGGCGCCCACTCCCCGCGCCGCCAGGGGCTGTACATCTGCGTGACAATAGGGCCCCAGGGGGTCATCACCGAGGAATCGCGGCCGTAGATCTGGTAGGGCAGCGTGCTGTCGGCGGGAATGATGTGAGTGTTCACTCCCGCGTGGCGGTAGGCGTCGACCATTTCCGCGTGCTGGGCGGCCGCCACCTTGTGGTCGAACTTCATGCCCAGGCGCTCGGCGCGGCGAGCGCTGGCATTGCCGGTACGCCAGCTGAAATTGTCCACCGGCCCGATCAACACGTCGCGCAGGGTGCCGTACTCGGAATCCATGCCCCACTTCTGCAGGGGTTTTGTACCGCCGTTTTCCAGGCGGCGACGGAGGGTGAATTCACTCATGTCAGGTCTTTCCAGTTAACTGCTTATCACCCGGCTGGCGCTGGCCGGCCGGCTTCTCGTTTTTATCTGTCAGGCGATGCCGGCGCGGTCCAGCATCGCCTGCAGCAGGACATTACAGCCCTTCTCCAGGTGCCCGGGCTCGGCCGACTCGGCCTCGTTGTGGGACAGGCCGCCGGCGCAGGGCACAAAGATCATCGACACCGGCGCCACCCGCGATACGTACACGGAGTCGTGGCCGGCCCCAGAGACCATCTTGCGGTGGCTGTAACCGAGGTTCTCCACCGCGGAGTTCACCGCATCGATACATTGCGGGTCGAAGGCCACCGGCGGCGAGTGCCATTCCTCGCGGATCTCGATCGTAGAGCCGGTGGCCTCCTGCACCTCCTCTGCCACGCGCTGGAGCGCCCGGTGCAGGTGCTCCAGACCCTCGGGTTCCGGGTGGCGCAGGTCCAGCGCCAGCACCACTTTCTCCGGTACCGTATTGCGGCTGCCCGGCTCGGCCCGGAGGTCACCGCAGGTCATGCGGGCTTCCTCACTGTAAGCTTTCACCTCACCGTACAGGCGCTCGCACAACCTGGACAGGGCCTGTACCGGGTCGCGCCGGTCTTCCATGGGCGTCGGCCCGGCATGGCAGGGGGTGCCGTGGAAGGTCACGTCGTACCAGCGGATACCCTGTACGCCGGTCACAACCCCGATCACCTGCTCCTCCTTCTCGAGAATGGGGCCCTGCTCGATATGGGCCTCGAAGGCGGCGGCGATGGGGAAAGGCTCCGCGGGCACCTCACCCCGGTAGCCTATCCGCTCAAGCTCGGCGCCGATGGTCCTGCCGGATTTGTCTTCGCGGCCGTGACCGTACTCCAGGCTGAATTCACCCGCCCAGACGCCGGAGCCAATCATCGCCGGTGAAAAGCGCGCGCCCTCCTCGTTGGTCCACACCACCACCTCCAGTGGGGCGCGGGTCTGCACTCCGTGCTGTTCCAGGGTCCGGATTACCTCCAGGCCCGCCAGTACGCCGTAAACGCCGTCGAATTTGCCCCCCGTGGGCTGGGTGTCCAGGTGCGAGCCGGTAATCACCGGCGGGGCGTCACTCTCGAGGCCCGGGCGACGGGCGAAGATATTGCCCATCCGGTCGACCCGGATCTCGCAGCCCGCCTCGCGGCACCAGCGCACGAACAGGTCGCGGCCCTCGCGATCCTCGTCGGTCAGGGCCTGGCGATTGCAGCCGCCGGCCGGCGTGGCGCCGATACGGGCCATCTCCATCAGGCTGTCCCACAGACGGGTGCCATCGATTCGCAGGTTTTGTGCAGTGTTTTTCATTCGAATGGCTCCAGACCTTATAATGTGCCCAATACTAAGCTTTTTTGTGCAATTTTAGTTTTGAACCACCGTGCGCAAAGAGAGCATTATTTCGCAACTGATCAAATAATAACCGGACCAGATTGACCCATGACCGTTACCTACAGTTCCTACCTCAAAGTCGACGAGCTACTCCAGTGCCAGCACCCCCTGTCAGATGGCCCCGAGCACGATGAAATGCTCTTTATCATAATTCACCAGAGCTACGAGCTCTGGTTCAAGCAGGTGCTGCACGAGCTGGATTTCCTGATGGGTCTCTTCAACGGCGGCGAGAAGTACCGCGCCCTGCATACTCTCAAGCGGATTGACACCATCTACCGGACCCTGATCCAGCAGGTGGACATACTCGAGACCCTCACCCCACTCGAGTTCATGTCTTTCCGGGACCGGCTTTCCACCGCCAGCGGCTTCCAGTCGTACCAGTTCCGCGAGCTGGAATTTGTCTACGGGGCCAAGGACGCGAAGAAGCTGGAGAATTATCCCCGGGGATCCGAACACCGCGCCCGCCTGGAGAAGCGACTCGAGGCCCCGACTCTCTGGGACGCATTCCTGAATTTTCTCGCCAAGGAAGGACACAAGATCCCGGCAAGCGTCCTCAACCGCGACTACAGCCAGGTAGCGGAGCCGTCCAGCGCCGTGCAGAACGTGCTGATCGATGTCTACCGCAATGACCCGCTGATCAGCGAGATCTGCGAGGCGCTGGTGGATATCGACACTTCCCTGCAGCAGTGGCGTTACCGCCATGTGAAGATGGTGGAGCGCACCATCGGCAGCAAGATGGGCACCGGCGGCTCCAGTGGGGTCGGCTACCTGCAGGGCACCCTGTTCCGGCCGGTCTTCCCCGACCTGTGGGCTATTCGCTCGGAGTTCTGAGGTATTGCGGTGGGCAGCGGGAATCCCGCTGCCCGGATCCGGGCAAAAAAAAAGCCAGCAGTTGCTGGCTTTTTTATGTCCGGCCCGAAGGCCAGAGGCAGGATCCCGGGAGATCAGTCCCCGAAGGGCACCAGGGATACCTGGATGTTGGAATTCACTTCCTTGGCCGCGTCGGCGATGGTCACGTAAGTCTCGGCACTGGACTTGTTGTGTGCGCGCACAATCACGATAGCCTGCGGGTTCTCGGCGAACAGCTGCGCGATACGGGCGCGGACTGCACGGGAGTCAACGCGGCTGGCACCCATGTAGATCTCGTCGTTCGCATCCACAGTCAGCAGGATATTCTGCTTGTCCGGGTCCGGCGGGGTCTGCTCGGTCTCATTGGGATCCGGCACGTTCACGTCCAGCGCCTTCTCCTTCACAAAGGACGCCGTCACGATAAAGAAGATCAGCATGATAAACACCACGTCCAGCATGGGCGTCAGGTCGATATCTGCTTTTTCCTCTTCTACGGCCTTACCGCGTCGTCTACTCATAAAACACCGTACAATTAACTAATGCGTTTGGCGCCGGATTGACCGGTCTGATCAGGTGGGCAAGATTGCCCCGAAATGGCGAGCTTTGCAAGGGCAACGTTCACCCGAGGAAAAGATCCTGCCAAATCAACAGGTTACAGCCTTAACCAGCCGCGATTGCACATTTTTTGGTCAAAAATTGCGCTACCTGGCCCTCTGGTATGCCTGGTAATCCGGCACCTCGCGCTCGAAGCTCTCCTCCATCAGGGTGGACCGCACGATCATATCCGCACTGCTGGAGTTACAGGCCACCGGTATATTCCACACGGCGGCAATGCGCAGCAGGGCCTTTACATCCGGATCGTGGGGCATGGGCTCAAACGGGTCCCAGAAGAACACCAGCAGGTCGATTTCTCCCTGGCAGATCTTGGCCCCCAGTTGCTGGTCCCCGCCCAGGGGGCCACTGAAAAGCTTCTGCACTTCCATCCCGGTAGCCTCCTGAATACGAGTGCCGGTGGTACCGGTGGCCAGCAGCTGGTGCCTCCCCAGCAACTCCCGGTGCTCGCGGCACCAGTCGATCAGGGCCTGCTTGCGATTGTCGTGGGCCACCAGTGCCACCCGCTTTGTTGCCGGGAGCGGTTGGGCAATAAACTGCATCATCACCTCGTCTTCTAGAGCGGTTAAAGGCTGCGATCGTGGCAGCAGTCGTTTCCCTGACCGCGATCGCATGGAAAGTGGAAGGCCGGCCACGCCGGCCTTCGGGCGGGAGCCAGCCATGATTTACGCAGGTTTGCCCGCCCGAGACAAGCCATCTGCTGCGGCAACGCCGCCATACTGCGACCGGGTGGCCCGCTCCCGTTATAATGCCCGGTAAATGATTTCTGCAAGGAGGTACTTGAGATGAGTGTTGGAGCCTGGGAACCGGAAAACCAGCAAGAGGGCGACGCCCCCGAATCGATCGACCGCGCTCAGCTCGAGCGATTTATCCACGCATTGCAACAGGGCGACCAGCTGCGCGAGTCGCTGAGCCTCGCCGACCAGGGGGCCTCTGCGCTAATGCGCCTGCCCGCCACCCAGTGGCTGCAGGAAAGCGAGTCCTGGCAGGATGATCAGCTGTGGGAGCTGATTCGCTTCTTTACCCTGGCTGAAGCACAGTTGCCGGGCTGGGATGGCGGCCCCGAGTCCCCGGTGATTCCGCTGGCAAAAACCCTGCGCCGGCGCAAGGCCCCGCTCAGCCGCGAACAACTGCTGTGGATACGCGAGCACTCCGACAATCGCTACCTGCCCTACGGACCGCTGTAATTTCCTCCCCGGTTATGCTGCCCGCTCAGTCGTCCGGCTCGAGTCGCGACAGCTGGGCCCGCAGTAGCGCGCTGTCACCCGGCTGGCGGTAATTCGCCGGCAGATGCCGCCACAGGACATAGCCGTCGCGATCAACCAACCACAGGGACGGCCGGCAAGCCCCGAACCCACTTCTCCGGCGCCGGCCCGCCCTCCTGATCCCCAGCAGCCGCACCCACAGGGGAACTCCGCCCGGCTCCACAAAAAAAGTGGAAGCGTCCCCACTCCCCGCAGCCACCGTAAGGAAATTGGTACGCCCGCTATCGCGGGGAGCACCTGCTGTCCAGTGATCCGCCGGCTCTGCTGTCAGCACCACCCCGATCGCACCATGCTTCTCCAACGCCGGCTCAAGCCCTGCCAGCTCAGCAACCAGTTTCCTGCTACTGCCACAAAAACTCCCGCGCGCGATGATCACCAGCGCGCCGCCTGCCTCGTATTGGTGCAGCCGGTCCCGGATCTCATCGCCTGGCTTGTTAATACTTTGCAGGCGTGGAAAGAGTGTGTCGATATCGGGCATCGGTCCATGGTGCACAGACGATGCGTGGAAAAGGTAAACCAGCACCAGGCCCAGGTTGAGAAGCGAGAGATAAAGTGGAGCACCTCGCTCGGTGTCGGCCAACAGGGCAACTGCCAGTCCTGCCAGAACTACCGCGAGCGCCGGCGACTCCCGATCATCACCGGCAAAAACTGTGGGACGCAGATAGCGTAACAGCATCCATGCCGGCAGGCCCCAGCTGGTCAGCACCAGTGCCAGCCATGCCAGTCGATCCTGCAAAGCCCACTGGAAAAATGCGAAAAATCCACAACCCCAGAGCCAGCTGAAAGCCGTGAAAGTAAAAATTCCCTTAAAATTAGCCATAAAAGGTCATATTGGCCCGAAAAAACTTGCAATTTATTATATAAATACGATGCAATTAGCGCGATGAATTTTTTTCGTCCACGACAACATTAAATTACAGGGATATTTTATGGCTGCACGTAAGAAAAAGGCCGCTCCGGCACGCAAAAAATCCACTGGCTCGGTCAGCGATGTAAACAAGCTGGAAACCGAACTGAACTCGCTCAAGGCCAAGCTGGACCAGGCTCGCGAGAAACAGGAAAAAGACGCGGCAAAAGCTGCCGAGAAGGCAGCCAAGGAAGCCGAGAAGGCGGCCAAGAAGGCCAAGGCGGCACAAGAAAAACTGAAAACCGTTCGCGCCAAGAAGAAAACCGCAGCGCAACAGCGTCAGCTGGCTACCGCCAGAAGTGCTGCTGCAGCTGCCAAGAAGGCCGCTGACAATGCCAAGGCGACCGCGCAGGATGCCAAGGCACAATTGGCCAGCATCAAGGAAGACAACAAGATGGCAGCCAAGGTTGCCAAGGCTGTAGCCAAGGAAGAGGCAGCGGTAACCAAGAAGCTTGCCGCCGAGGCCAAGAAGAAAGCCGCTGCCGAGGCCAAGAAGGCCGCCGCTGCTGCCAAGAAGCAGGCCGCTGCTGAGAAGAAGAAGGCTGCCGCGGCCGCCAAGAAAAAAGCTGCTGCCGAGAAGAAGAAAGCAGCTGCAGCGAAGAAGAAAGCCGCTGCCAAAGCCAAGAAGGCTGCAGCTAAAGCCAAAAAGGCTGCGAAGAAAGGCCCCGGACGCCCCAAGAAGGCAGCAACCAAGAAGGCAGCAACCAAGAAAGCTGCGAGCAAGAAAGCGGCCACCAAGAAGTCTACCGCCAAGCGCGGTCCCGGCCGGCCGAAGAAAGCAGCGGCCAAAAAGAGCACTGCCAAGCGTGGACCGGGTCGCCCGCCCAAGAGCAAGTAACCCGACCAGGCCTGTCACCAGGTATCCGTAACCGGTTACCTGTCACGGAAACCCCGGCAAGTTGCCGGGGTTTTTCGTTTGCGACAGCAGACATATATCTTCCGTCATTCGCTCACGAATCTCCTCCGGGGGCCGGGTTCAGCTGCAGGGCGCAGATGCGGTGATGGCGGTCCAGCTTCAGTACGCAGTCAGCCCGGTCGGGCATCTCTGCCAGCAGGTGCCGGGTGACCCGTTCATAATGCTGGACGAACCTGGCTATTTCCGCGTCGGTCATGCCACGGCCAGTGCGCTCGCGGAGTTTATGCTCCTGCAGGCGCCGCCACTCCAGTACGCTCTCCATACCGGGCACCTGCAACATCACCAGCAGGTCCAGGCGGGCAAACAGGGACCGGTAGGGGCCATCCAGCTGCTCGCGGATATAGTTGCGCCAGCTGCCGTCGGCATCCTCACTGCGCTCCAGATCATTTACCGGGTCGTCGTCGGCCTGCCAGGGACGGGCACCGACACACCAGCCCTCGAACAGCAGGATATCCACCGGTACGCGGGAGACCGGCCAGGAGTCTACCGGCGCCCGGTCATCGATCGACTTGTCAAAAACGGGTATGGCTACATTGCGTGCGCCACTCTTGCCCGCAAGGGCATCGAGGGTTTCGATTCCGAGCCCTACATCATGGGTACCGGGTACTCCCCGGGTGGCCAGGAGCGGGTGCACTCGCCGGGCGAGTTGCCGCCTGTCGTTGCGGGTAAGGTAAATATCGTCGAGGGAAAAACCCGCGCTCTCGAGACCCAGTGCGCGCCAGACCATCCGCAGGAAGTCAGTGAGGGTCGACTTGCCGGAGCCCTGCCCCCCGCAGATGCCGACAACCAGGGTCCTGCCCTCCTCGCGCTGGCCCGCAAGCCAGACTGCGAGCGGCAGGTAGTAACCGACGATCACCTGCCTGAAGGAGTCCGGCAGCTGGTGCGCGGCAATAAACCGGTCAATTTCCCTTCCCAGCTCACCCTGCAGCTCATCGGCCCGGGCCCTTACCGGCCCGGGCCAGGCTGATTCAGCCATAGAAAACTCCCTTACTTTATTTTTTATCGGCGATATGGATTGGCGGACCTCACCGCTCCGGTCATCGCCCTTCTCTCAGCCCTCTCCCCACTGGTGGCCGCGGATGCGCGGTGGCATAAGGTGGGACAGGCTTTCCTTCAGTTGCCCCGGCAGCACCAGCATGATGGGGGTAACGACCAGAGTCAGCAGGGTGGAAAATGTCAGTCCGTAGACAATCGCACTCGCCAGCTGCACCCAGAATGAGGCAATCACCCCTCCCACCACGATATTGCGGCCGAGCATATCCACACTCACCCCCAGGGCCAGGGGGAGAAGACCGAGAATCGTGGTGGCGGTGGTGAGGAATACCGGCCTCAGGCGTTGCGCCGATGCCTTCACCGCCGCCGCGGCAGGGGACAGCGCCGGCTCGCTGTTACGGACAAAATTGTAGGTATCGATCAGGACGATATTATTATTCACCACGATGCCCGCGAGGGCGACAATGCCCACGCCGGTCATGATGACGCTGAACGTGGTCTGCGTGACCAGCAACCCCAGCAAGACGCCGATCGTGGACATCACGACGGACGACAGGATCAGCAGTGACTGGTAAAAGCTGTTGAACTGCGTCACCAGCAGGATAAACATCAGGAAGAGGGACAGCAGGAACGCCACGCCCAGGAACGCCATGGATTCATTCTGCTCCTCGTCCGCACCGCGGAATAACAGCTCGACATCGGCCGCCACCGGGTTATCCTCCAGCCAGGCCCGGATCTCCCGCACCTTGTCGTCGGCGAGCACACCCTCTTCCACATCCGCCTTGACCTGCATGCGGGTAACGCCGTTGATGCGCTCGATCTTGTCCACTTTCGGCCTGGGCCGGGTATCGACGAAGCTGCCTACCGGTACCGCGCCACCCGGCGTATTGACCTTGAGGCGATCGAGCGCGGCAATGCCGCGTGCACTTTCCGGGTAGCGGATGCGGATATCCACCTCCTCGTCACTGTCGTCGGGGCGGTATTCCGCCATGCGCACCCCATTGGTAACCAGCTGCACGGCGCGCCCCACTTCTGTCAGGTCCGCGCCGTACAGGGCCGCCTTGGTGCGATCCACCTGTACTTCCCACTGGATACCGGGCAGCGGTGCCGTGTTGACGATATCGCGCAGCCCCTTGAATTCGCCTTCCAGTGCCCGGTGCAAGCGCCAGGTCTCCGCCAGTAACTGGTCGTAATCCCGGCCGCGCAGCTCCAGCACAATCGCCTTGCCCACCGGCGGGCCGCCCTCGAAAACATTTGCGGTCACCTTGATGCCGGAAAAAACCGAAGTCCGCTGGCGCAGGTCGGCGAAGATCTCGCGACTACGGCGCTCACGTTGCTGTGCGGGATAGAGCTCGACCAGGATGTTAGCGATCTGGTCCGGGGCCCGGTCGCGGTTGCCGGAGAGCCCGCCGGAGCCGACGGCGGTATAGGCGATCCGGACCTCGGGCACCTCGAGCACCGCTTTCTCGACATCGGCGACCAGCGCGCGCTGCTCCGGAACCGACAGGTTTCCCTGGGCCCGCACCGCGACATTGCCGTACTGCTCTTCCGTATCCGTAAAAAATTCGACTCCGGCCCCGAAAGAACCATACGCAACAATGATGCCGGCCAGCATCAGCACCACGCCACCGAAAGCCAGCAGCGGCCGACGCACCAGCCGGTCCAGCAGCCGGGCAAACACGCCGGTGAGACCGGTGAGCGCCGTCGGCTGGCCACTCTCCAGCTGCTTCAGGTATTGGCGCGTCTCCGCGTCCAGGCTGCCCTTGCCGAACAGGCTGCCCAGTACCGGGGCAAAAAACAGCGCATACAGCAGTGAGCCCGCCAGCACCGCGAACACGGTTACCGGCAGGTAGCGCATGAAGTCGCCCACCACGCCGGGCCAGAACATGATTGGCAGGAAGGCCGCCAGGGTGGTGCCGGTTGAGGCCACCACCGGCCAGAACATGCGGCGCACCGAAAGGGTGTAGGCGACCCGCGCCGACATGCCCTCGGCCATCTTGCGGTCCGCATACTCGGTGATGACGATGGAACCATCGATCAGCATGCCCAAGGCCAGCAGCATGCCGAACATCACCATGAAATTGAATGAGAAGCCCAGGTACCAGGTGATGATCGAGCCGAACAGCAGCGAGAAGGGAATCCCCAGCCCCACCAGCATACCCGAGCGGAAACCCAGGGCGGCGACGACGATGATCATCACCAGCAACATGGCCGTGAGGATATTGCCCTCCATCTCACTGACCATGTCACGCGCAAATTGCGACTGGTCGAAGACGAAATTCACCTCGACACCACGGGGCAGCTGGTCCAGCTCCCCATTGACCACCTCGCGCACCCGGTCTGCCAGCGCCACTGAGCTGGCGTCATTGCGCTTTTCCACATTAATGGCCAGCCCGGGGCGGCCGTTGACGCTGGTATAACTGATGGGATCCTTGAAGGTGCGGCGAATGTCGGTGACGTCACCCAGGGTCACCACCCCATCAGTCGACGATTTAACCGGGATGCCGTAGACATCGCGCGCGGTCTCGATCAGGCCCGGCACCTTTACCGAGAACCGGCCGCGCTCGGTAAGCAGTTCGCCGGCGGGAATCAGCAGGTTATTGCCGAGCACGGCATTGATCAGCTGGCCGCTGGTGATCCCGTAGTGCTCAAGGCGCACCGGATCGATGATCGCCTCAACCACTTCCTCGCGGTTGCCGCCCAGGTCGGCGCTCAGTACCTCGCTGATATTTTCTATGCGCCGCTGCAGGTGCTGAGCCGACTGGAGAAGGGTCCGCTCTCCCACGCCCTCGCCGGCAAGCGTCACCACGATAGCCGGGAAGGGCTGGGCAGCGGCCTCTTCCACGATGGGTTCGTCAGCGTCCCGCGGCAGCTCCGCGCGGGCCCGGTCCACGGCATTGCGGACCTCGTCCAGGGCATCGTCCACCGGCGTCGCCGTGTCGAATTCCACCACGAGATATACCAGGGACTCCCGCGCCGTGGCGATCATCTCCTCCACCCCCTCGAGGGCGCGAATCTCCTGCTCCAGGGGACGCACCAGCAGGCGCACGCCATCCTCCGGGGAAATACCCTCGTGGCGCACCTGCACAATTACAAACGGGGGATTGACCTCGGGATTGGTCTCGATGGTCATCATCTGTCGGGCGACCACCCCCACCAGCACCACCAGCAGCATCAGGCTGATAGTACTGCGGGCCCGGGACACGGCAGTGTCGAGAACACTCATGGCCGGTCCTCGCCGTCACCGGCCACCGGCCGGATGGCCGCCTGTCCGTCGGGCTCCGGCGCCGGCAAGCCGGACTGCCCGTCCTCGAACTCGACACTGACCACCTGGCCCGGCGTCACGTACTCCTGGCCCACGGTGATCAGCGTGGTCCGCTCCGGCAGCCCGGTAACCCAGACGCCCTCACGGCCATCACCGACCAGCGTCACGGTGGAGAACAGGACCCGGTTCTCCCGGTCCAGGTGCCGCACGCCCAGCTCGCCGCGGTCGTCAAGGGTCAGCAGGGAGGAATTGATCAGGTGGGCCCGCACCTCGCCGGTAGGCAGGGCCAGGCGACCACTGAGGCCGGCACGCAACTGCCCTTTCGGATTATCGACCTCCACTTCCACCCGGTAGGCCCGGGTGGTCTCGTGCGCATCCCGGCTGACGTAACGCAGGCGCCCTTCAACCCTGGTGCGGTCGTGCAGTTCAGCGCCAGCTGGCCGGCCGGGGACCAGGTCGCCTACCACGCCTTCGGAAACCTCGCCCACCACGAGGACGGGATCCAGGTCGAGCAGGGTCGCGCACTCCTCGCCGCGGCGGATGAAGTCGCCGAGCTCCACCGCCCGCCGGTTCACCACACCGGCAAAGGGGGCCCGGATCTGCAGGTTTTCCATCTCCACCCGGGCCCGCTCGTACTCGGCGCGGGCACTGGCCACTGAGGCCTCCTGCCCGGCCAGTTCAGTCTCGGATAGCAGCCCCTTCTTGTGCAGTTTGCGGGCGCCGGCGATATCCAGTTCCGCCTTGCGCAATGCGGAGCGCGCCCGCTCCAGGCGCTGGGGGCGGTCCTCTGCTTCCAGGCGGCAGATCACCTCGCCCTGACGCACCGCCCGCCCCTCCGCCACCGGCACAGCAGTGATCACCCCGTCCAGCTCGGCGCGGAGCCGCACACTGCGGTTGGCCTCAGTATGGGCATTGATATTGACCAGGGTCGTATAGGGTCGGGCCTCTATCCGTCGCGCCCGCACGGTGACGGGTAGGACTTCCGGCCCGTCGCCCCCGCGGACGGCGGACGCGTTATCGCCAGCGGGGCGGAGCAGGCCGCTCAGCAGCCAGAGGACCGCCGCCGCGGCGACAATCAGCGCGGTCAGGTAGTTTTTCTGGCGCCAGATCACAGCAATGGAATTCATTCGGCAAAACCCGTTCTTGAAGCAATACCAGTATGGTTACCGCATGGCGGCGACGGAGGATTATAGCTACCGCCCGGGATCGGCCGTCTGCCGTATTGTGAAATACGCAAGCACTTCAGGCACCGGCAGGCGCGCTTCGCCCAGGCTGGCCTCGCCCCAGGCCGACAAGGGGCCGCGCCCACGCCAGTTGTGGTGCCGGGATGGTGCCAGCGGAAGCCGGCGCCGTAATACGGCAGGAAACGGGGAAATGTGGGCGGCACCCCGATAGATACCGCCACGGGGGGCAATCAGATCAGGAGAGCATGGATTCCAGGAAATCCGACATGTCGGCACCCTCATCCACCAGCTCGCCACTGCCGAATTCGGCATTCCAGTCCAGCAGGATCTGTGCCAGTGCACGCGCCTGCTCGGCGAGGGCCATCAGTTCCTCGCGGCTGTTCTTGGGGCCAGTGTACAGTTTGAGCCTGCGGTGGCTGTTTGCCAGTTCATGGTCGGGATACTTGGAGCGGTAGACCTCGAGCTTCCAACGCAGGGAGTGCACCATATTCCGGTAGAATATGAGCTTGGTCGAGACGTGCAGCAGCGAGAAATCGGCGAGGTCGCCGAACAGCGTGCAGTCGACCCCCAGCACTTCCGTATCGCGACTGGTGGGTGCGGCGGAAACATTGGCGCTCCGCGGCTCCGCCAGCAGCATCGACAGGTCCCCGAACACTTCCCCGGGGCGGATGACAGCGAGCGGGCGCGCGTCCTGCCCGGCCGCACCATCACCGCTGTCGATGTGGACATTCAGCTCGCCGCGCAACAGGAAATAAACCCACTGGTCCACGTCGCCTGCCGCCAACAGTCGCTCTCCCGGGGCAAGGCTTACCAGGCGGGAACGCTTCAGCACCACGTCGTACTGCCAGGCACTGGCCGCGCGAATGTCACGAAAAAGATGAATGACATTTAACAGGCGGTCTACGGCTTCACGGGGATAGTCACTGAGCGGCTTTATTTCCATGGGGTACTTCGCAAAAGGTGTCCAGATCGGGAGAGACGGCACAAAACGTCGGCATATCGAGCAAAAAAGAGACAGCCGGCCCTGGCTCGCCACTTTTCCATCGGGCCTGTAATGAGATTTTCCTGATTGTACTGTGCTTACGCGGGGTGTCTTCCCGCAGCAAGCTCGACTTGAAAAAAACGAGACATTCTACCCGTTTTAGACTTGAACTCCATTGCAGTTGAAGTAGAGTTAGTCACAGCCCGAACAAAATGAAAAGATCGTACTACTCAGGCGCTCCAGGGTCGCCAGGGATAGGACACTGGTTTACCGGGCAACGCCCTTCGGGGGAGAAGAGCGTAAGTAACCCACTCCACGGATTTATCCCATCCGGAAAGACAGACACCAAAATAAAATGAAATCACTAAAATTCATCACCGCAATAATGGTGTTTGCCGCGGCAGTCTCAGCCAACGCTGCACCGTTACTGAACGGGCTCGCACTGGAGCAACAGTTTAACAAGGACCGATATATCGCCGCTGTCTATTCCGACACACTTGCTGACAGCGCCAGTACACTGCTCGACGAGAACACGACGCGCCGACTGGAAATCCGGGTAATAGCCGACAGCCTGTCCGCACGCCGTTTGCGCAACCAGTGGATGGAAGCCATTGCCATCAACAACTCGGGCAGCACCCTCTCCGCCCAGGCAGACAACATGGTGACCTTCGCCAACCTGCTGAAAGGTCGGCTCAAGAGGGGTGACCAGCTGCGCGTGGACTTCGATGGTGCCAGCGGTGCCAGCACTGTTTCCCTCAACGGCATCCAGCTGGGCCGGGTCCAGGATCGTAAATTCTTTACCACCCTGCTGCGCTCCTGGGTAGGTCCCGTGCCGCCCTCCACGGAGTTTCGCGAAGGGCTCCTGGCCGCCGGGAATGTGGATTCAGGCCTGCTCGGGCGCTACGAACTGCTGGAACCCTCCGACGCGCGCATACTGCAGCTGACGGAAGCCCAGCAGGAGGAGGAAGAGGAGTCCAAAGCAGAGCAGGACTCCGAGGCCGTGGCCCAGAAGCCCAAGCCCTCCAAGCCGAAGGTGGCAGCCGCTATCCCGCCGCCCACCCTGGCAGCGGCCGGCAGCACGCCGCAGGCTCCGGCCACCTCCAAGCCGGCGCCGGCCCGCAGCAAACCCAAGTCCCAGGCCGCCGCGAGCAAGCCACGCCCGGCAGCGAAGGAAGAAGCCGAGCCGGAGGAGGATGACCAACCGCTGACCGCCGACATGCTGCTGGCTCGCCAGATTTATCACTCCATGCTGCTGCGGCACACTTACGAACATATCAGCTACCCGTCACGGGCTCTCCAGCGCAACCAGGAGGGCAGCGTCCAGGTCCGTGTGACCATTGATCCCGCTGGCGAGGTTCGGGATGTCCAGACTGTGCGGGAATCTCGCTTCAGCGACCTGAACAAGGCGGCGGTCTCCGCCATCAAGGCGGCCTCCCCCTACCCCAAGGTTCCGCCAGCCCTGGCCAAAAGCAAGTACGAGTTTTCCGTACCGATTACCTTCCGCCTGCCGGATTAAGACCACGGCCCCGCAGAACCAAGCCCCGCCTCGTGCGGGGCTTTTTCATTTGCGCCCGTCACCCAACGCCCACCGAACACCACTGGCCGCAGCCAGGTTGCCCGCATCTGGCACCAAAGTTTACTATCGGGCCGGTATCCCGTAGCCCGAGAAAGGCCAAAACATGAAAAAACTGATTCTTTCCCTCGCCGTTGCCGGCGCCGTCGCTGGCTGCTCCAAGCCGGAGAACAGCTCGACCACCCAGGCAGAGGCCGCATCTACCCAACAAGTAACTGCCGAACAGGTCTCCCGCCAGCAGGCGGCACTGGGGTCAGGCATCGACCTGGATGCCATGAACACCGACGTCCGCCCGCAAGATGACTTCTTTGCCTATGTAAACGGGCGCTGGCTGGAAGAGACCGAGATTCCTGCGGACAAGTCCCGCTGGGGCACATTTGACCAGCTGGCCGAGCTGAGCACCCAGCGCGTCAAGAGCCTGATCGAAGAGGCTAGCAAGCATGCCGACAGCCCTGACGCCAAGAAGATCGGTGCGCTCTTCAACAGTTTCATGAATGAGGAGCTGATCGAGGAGCTTGGCATGGAGGCCATTGCGGATGAAATGGCCAAAATCGATGCTAT
Organism: Microbulbifer yueqingensis; assembly: GCF_900100355.1. Taxonomy (GTDB): domain Bacteria; phylum Pseudomonadota; class Gammaproteobacteria; order Pseudomonadales; family Cellvibrionaceae; genus Microbulbifer; species Microbulbifer yueqingensis. Next base: position 468,516 of record NZ_FNFH01000002.1, read on the forward strand.
CGAGGACCGCGAGCAGCTGACCCGCTATTTCGCCTATGCCGACACCATGGGCTATGACGCCCCATTCGGGGTTTTCATCAACCAGGACGTCAAGGATGTTGAATCCTACACGGCCTACTTCTGGCAGTCGGGCCTCGGCATGCCCGATCGCGACTACTATTTCGACGACAGTGACAAGGGCAAGAAGCTGCAGCAGGCCTACCAGGAGTACCTGGTCGAAGTACAGCAGCTGGCAGGGCTTGAAAATGCCGGGGCCAAGGCTAAAGCCATTTACGAACTCGAGAAGAACCTGGCCGAACACCAGTGGACCCGTGTCGACAACCGCGACCCCGACAAGACCTACAACAAGAAGACCCTGGCCGAGCTGGCCGAGCTGATGCCCGCGATCGACTGGGACATCTATCTCCCCGAAGCGAAACTGCAGGGGCTGGAGAGTGTGGTCGTAGGCCAGCCGGACTACTTCGAGCAGGCCAACCGGATTGTCGCCGACACCGATCTCGACACCTGGAAGCGCTACCTGAAGGTCAAGCTGCTGACCTCCATGGCGCCCTACATGCACGAGGAGCTGGCCCAGGCCCGCTTCGATTTCTACGGCACCGCCATCCGCGGCGTGACCGAAATGGAACCCCGCTGGAAGCGCGGCGTCCAGGTAGTCAACGGCGGCCTCGGCGAGCTGGTGGGCAAGCGCTATGTAGAGAAGCACTTCCCGCCGGAAGCCAAGGCGCGCATGCTTGAGCTGGTGGACAACCTGAAGGCAGCTTATCGCGACTCCATCGAGTCACTGACCTGGATGAGCGAGGAAACCAAGCAGCAGGCCCTCGACAAACTGGCCAACTTCTCCACCAAGATTGGCTACCCGGATGAATGGCGCGACTACACTGCCCTGACAGTGAGCACCGAGGACCTGGTAGGCAATGTGCTGGCGTCACGCCGGTTTGAGACAGCTTTCCAGCGCAGCAAGCTGGGACAGCCGATCGACCGCGGCGAATGGCATATGCATCCGCAGCGGGTAAACGCCTATTACAACCCGCCGATGAACGAGATCGTGTTCCCCGCGGCCATCCTGCAACCGCCGTTCTTCAATATGGAGGCGGAAGATGCCGTGAACTACGGCGGTATCGGCGCCGTCATCGGCCACGAGATTGGCCACGGTTTTGATGACAAGGGCAGCAAGTACGACGGCAAGGGCTACCTCAACAACTGGTGGACCGACAGTGACCGGGCCAACTTCGAGAAACTGACCGGCCAGCTGGTGAACCAGTTCAATGAGTTCGAGCCGCTCGACGGTGAACACATCAATGGTGAGCTCACCCTCGGTGAGAACATCGGTGACCTGTCTGGCCTGGGTATCGCCCACAAGGCCTATCGGATGTCCCTCGACGGCGAGGAAGCCCCGGTCATCGACGGCTTTACCGGCGACCAGCGCCTCTTCATGGGCTGGGCACAGGTCTGGCGCGGCAAGACCCGTGACGAGGCCCTGCGCACACGCCTGAAGACGGACCCGCACTCGCCGAAGAAGTACCGCGTGCAGGGTATCCTGCCCAACCTCCCGGCCTTCTACACCGCGTTTGACGTGAACGAGGGAGACGAGATGTACCTTCCCGAAGAGGAACGGGTCACCATCTGGTAAGCCGCAGACGCTACCTCCAAAGCCCCGCCCAGCGGGGCTTTTTTTTGCCCGGTGAATACTCATGACCGCGCTCCATTCCAACGCAAATCCTGCGCAGGGTTCCTCGCCGGAGCTCCAACCGGAAGTATGCGTGCTAATGTAAAAGGTCAGTGGCGCGGCCCGTTTCCACCAGGGCGAAGCTAATGACAAGTGCGCCAGTTATTTCACCAGAGCGGTCGCCATTGCCTGCGGCCGGTCAGCGGTAAATATCCCACTCCCCGCACGGAGCATGTAATGAAGCCGACGCATTTTCTTTCTGCCATGGCACTCACTGTGTCCCTCCCGGCGATGGCGGGCCCGATGGGGGAGGCGATGGAAGAGACGATCGGCGAGGTAAGGGATGAGTGGCACCGGATTGACTGGGGCGAGTTCCTGGTGCGTGTCGGGGGCTCACATATCCGCCCGGATGACCGCTCCAGCCAGCTGAAATTTGTCCTGCTCCAGTCATTTGATCTCTATCGCACCCGCTGGGAGTTCGACAGCGAGACCACCTGGAACATCTCCGCCGTCTGGCGCCCGATGGAGCACTGGGGCGTCGAGCTCATGTATATCGACGGCGCAGAGTACGATGTCGACCTGAGCGCTTTTTATGTCTATCCAGGTCGCAACTCCATCGACCTGGGAAAGTTTGAGGCGACTTCCTCGAACGTCTTTATCAACTGGTACCCGCTGGAAGCCACCTGCCTGTGGCGGCCCTATCTCGGCCTGGGCGTCAATTACACCGACTACCACGATGACCATCTGGATGGCGAGTTCTCGTCCTATCTGGTGGATGCAGATCTGGCGACGGGCCCGGGTGTCCTGCGGCTCGGGCATTCCTGGGGGCCGGCCGCCCAGATCGGTGCGGATGTCACGCCAATTCGCTCCACTCCCCTGCTGCTGAATTTTGCCCTGCTTTATTTCAAGTCGGATACTGACGCCACCGTCCGCTTCCCGACCCGATTTGGCACCGACCGCCTTCGCTCCAAGTTCGATTACGACCCCTGGGTAATCAATTTCGGTATTGGCTATAAATTTTGAGCCGTTCGGGAGATACAGGAATGCGGCCCGCACAGTGACAGCAGAGTCGGTCCAGGACACTGGACCGGAGACGGACAGGCAGCATAAGCACTGATAACGATGGAATTCCGGTGAGCGAAGAAAGCATCCAAGAGACCGCCATAACTCGCAGCCACAGGCTGATAGGCACTTCGTTGGTGGCCCTGGGGCTGCTCAGTGCCGGCAGCACCGGCTGGGCCGCCTGCAGTCCCGGCAATATCGGCACGCCCGGTAATGACGTCATTACCTGTGACGCGGACAACGACGCAGAGGGGGCAGACGTGGAGTCCCTTGGCGGCAATGACACATTGGATCTGCTTGGCGGGACCATCAACAATGTCGATGCGGGTGAGGGTGACGACCAGGTAAATATCCTGGGCGCGATCGTCGAGGGCAATCTCGCCACCGGCAATGGTGCAGACACCATCATACTCAATAGTCGCGATTCGGATGTCGGAAGCTTTTTCGGCGATGCAGGCATTGACGCCGGCGCCGGCAACGACACGATTGAAATCCTGGACGGGCTGGCGTTCCGCGTCCGCGGCGGGGAGGGAAACGACGAGATTCTCCTCGACGGCGGTTTCGTTTATGAGTATATCGACGGGGGCCCGGGGGATGACATCATTCACTGGGATGAGGGCCTGGCGGCAGAGGTTCGCGGCGGCACTGGCTCCGACTTCCTGCGCATCGACTCTTTCGCCTATGAGGGAGATGCCATTCTCGACGGTGGCGACGACTTCAGTGCGGATGATGGCGATATCGATACCCTGATCTTTATCCTCGACTACACCGTGGATGGCGGTCTGTTGCGCAACTGGGAGCGCATTGGCGTATGGGGCAGCTCCAAGATGATTTTTACCGGAGCACTTGAGGTCGGTGGCGGGTTCGACGCGGACGGCAATCACCTGGGCCTGGATATTTTCTGGGGCGGCCTGGTCGAGTTCGACCCAGCCGAATTCACCCTGACCGGCAATATCGCCAATGCCGGCACCGTCAACCTGCAGAACGACCGCTTCGATGTGCTTTCGGTAGTGCGCAACAGCAGCGGCGAATACGGCAATTACATTGGCCGTAACGGGCGCTTGTGGCTTGAGGCAAAACTCAATACCGACACCTCCCAGACCGACCTGGTGCGAATCTCCGGCGCGACGTCGGGGCACACCACGTTGAGAGTGAGGAACCTGGGCGGCCTTGGGGCCCTGACCACCGGCGACGGTATCAGGATAGTCGAGGTCGGCGGCAACTCGCCGGAAGACGCGCTGGTGCTCGACGGGGATTATATTAGTCGTGACGGCTACCAGGCCGTCATCGCCGGCGCCTATGGCTACACCCTCCACCACAACGCACTCACCGATCCCGACGACGGCAACTGGTATCTCCGTTCCTCGCTCCCGGTACCACCGGGCAGTCCCCCCGATGCCCGGCCCCGCTGGCAGCCCGGGGCCACGATATACGAGTCCTACGCACAGGTACTGCGTTCACTGAACCACACCGACAGCCTGCGCCAGCGTCTGGGCAACCGTTTCTGGATGGGTTCCAGCTACAAGGATCTAGCCATCTGTGACTATGTCCAATCCCAGGAGCGGACCATCGACGGCGGTGGACCCTGGATCCGCGCCGAGGCCCGCCATACCGATGAAGTCCCGGGTTTTTCAACCACTGCTTCCCAATGGGAACAGGATCGCTGGCGCGTCCAGCTCGGCATCGATGCCCCGCTCGGTTACACCATCTACGGCCGTTCACCGATCGCCGGTGTTGCGCTTCACTATGGCGAGGCAGATACCGATGTTCAGTCGTTTTTTGGCCGCGGCGAGATCGAGACCGAATATTTCGGTGCGACCGGCACCCTGACCTGGTACGGCACAGACGGCACCTACAGCGATGCCCAGGTCTACCTGAACTGGTTCGATTCCGATTTTCGCGCCCGTGGCCTGCGAACCCTGCCGGAAGGCCGCGAAGCATTCGGCTACGGCGTCTCGTTTGAGGCGGGGCGCAGCATCAAGCTGTGCGACTCCTATTCGGTCACTCCCCAGTTGCAGCTGAATTACAGCAACGAGGACGCCGAGGACTTCCGTGATGTCTACGATGTGAAAGTTGCAGGCGCGGATAACGGCGGGCTGCGGGTGCGCCTGGGCGCAGCCTTTGAAGAGCGGGTGACCCGGCGCAAGTCGGGCGAGGACATGTTCGGCACGCGCGAGCTCGAGCGCTACAGCCTCTACATCACCCCCAGCATTGTTTATAACATCGGTGATGAAACCAGCGTCACCGTTTCCGAAACTGTGCTCGAGCAGGAGCCGGACGACTGGTTCGGCACCCTGTCCATGGGCGCGACTTATGACGAGTGCGGTGATTATTGCTCGATCTATGGCGAGCTCAACCTCTCCACCAGTCTCGAGCACTTCGGTGACAGTGTCGGTGCCGCAGTGATGGTCGGGCTGCGCCTGAAGTGGTGAGCCGGGGCATATGGCCCGCGCGCGGATGGATACCGGCACACACGAGCGACGCACCGTGTGGAGTTGGGCACTGTATGACTGGGCCAACTCTGCCTTCGCCACTGTCGTCCTCGCCGGTTTCTTTCCCCTCCTGTACCAGGACTTCTGGAGTGCCGGCACCTCGGTAGAGACCGCCAACCTGCGGCTGGGCTGGACCAACGCCGCCGCTTCGCTGCTGGTGGCCGCGGGCGCACCGCTGCTGGGCGCGCTGGCCGACCGTGCCGGCGCGCACAAGCGCCTGCTGTTCCTGTTCGCCGTACCCGGCATGCTGGCCACCGCTTTGCTCGCAGGCGTGCCCGGCGGCGACTGGGCGATGGCATCGTTGCTGTTCGTCCTCGCCACTGTGGGCTTCATGGCCGCCAACCTGCTCTACGACGCGCTGCTGGTCAGTGTCGCACCCGCAGCCCGCTGGCACGCGGTATCCGGGCTCGGGTTTGGCCTCGGTTACCTGGGCGGCGGCCTGCTCTACCTGGGCTGCGTGATAGCCGCGCTGCAACCGCAGTGGTTCGCGCTGGCAGATTCCACCGCGGCGGCCCTGGCCGCTTTTGTCGTCACCGCAATCTGGTGGGGACTGTTTTCCCTGCCGCTGCTGGCCTGGGTCGGCGAACCCCGGCCCCGGCCGGGCACACCCGGCCAGTCGCTCTGGCGGCAGGCCACCGGACAGCTGCGCAGCACCCTGCGCATGCTGCCCCGCTACCGACCGGTGGCTATCTTCCTGCTCGCCTACTGGCTGTATATCGACGCAGTGGGCACCGTGATCCGGATGGCGGTGGCCTATGGCCGGGCCCTCGGCTTCGAGCGCTCGGACCTGATCCTCGCCCTGCTGCTGGTCCAGTTTGTCGGCTTTCCCGCAGCGGTAGCCTTCGGCTACCTGGGTGCGCGAATTGGCGCCAGGCGTGGCATCTATATCGGCCTGGCCGTATATACCGTCGTCTGTATCTGGGGCGCATTCATCCGCTCGCCGTGGGAGTTCTTTGCCATTGCGGTGCTTATCGGCCTGGTGCAGGGCGGCGTCCAGGCGCTCAGCCGCTCCCTCTACGCACAACTGATCCCGCCGGCGATGAGCGGGCAGTTCTTCGGGTTCTACAACCTGATGGGGAAATTCGCTGCGCTGATAGGACCGCCGCTGTTCGGTCTTTTCGGGGCCTGGTTCGGGGATGTGCGCTATTCCATGCTGGCCCTGGTCCTGCTGTTTGCTGCCGGTGGGCTGCTGCTGGCACGCGTGCCCGGGGGCAACCGGCAGTGACAGCGGGGCCACGCCTCCCTATCATTGCGCCCGAATTCGTCCAATTGCACATAAGCGCGGTACCCAGCATGAAAAAACGGCGCCAGCGCCTGCCCGCCGGCACGCCCACCGTCGAGATTGAACGCCTTAGCCACGAGGTACGCGGTATCGGGCAGGTGAAGGGCAAAACCGTCTTCGTCGACAATGCGCTGCCGGGCGAGACTGTGCGGATTGCCTATACCGCCAGCCGGTCAAAGTTTGCCGAGGGTGTGGCCCGGGAAATCCTGCATGCCTCACCCGATCGCTGCCTGCCGCGCTGCCGCCATTTCGATACCTGTGGCGGCTGCGCCCTGCAATACATGGAGCCGGCCGCACAGATCGCAGCCAAGCAGGACATCCTGTGCGACCAGTTGCGGCGCTTCGCCGGTATCGAGGTCCCGGAAATCCTCCCGCCCCTGGCTGCTGCACCCTATGGATATCGCCGCAAGGCACGCCTCGGCATCCGCGCGTCCCGCAGCCGCGGGGTGGTACTGGGTTTCCGCGAGAAGCGTTCCAATAATCTCACGCCTATCAGCGAGTGCCCGATTATGCCGGAGAGCTTCGCCGCAAAGATCCCGGCACTGGCAAACCTGATACGCGAATGCGAGGGGCGCGCGGGCTTTGCCCACCTTGAGGTTGCGATCGGTGAGGATGCGACCGGACTGGTCCTGCGCCACCTGCAGCCGCTGTCAGAAAAAGACCTCGCACTGTGGCTGGCATTCGCGCAGGCCAACAGTTTCCACCTGTACCTGCAGCCGGGCGGGGCGGACAGCGCCCACCGGGTATGGCCGGACGGACAGCGTGAGCGGTTGCACTACCAGCTCCCGGAGTTCAGCCTGGAGCTGGGCTTCCACCCACTCGACTTCATCCAGGTGAACTTCGCCATCAATCGGCAGATGGTGAGCCGGGCCGTCGAGCTACTGGATATCCGGCCGGGAGAGCGGGTACTGGACCTGTTCTGCGGGCTGGGGAATTTTACCCTGCCGCTGGCACGCCGTGCCGCTCAGGTAGTCGGTGTGGAGGGTGCCCCCGAGCTCCTGGCGCGGGCAAGGGAAAACGCCGTCCGCAACGGCGTGGACAACGTGCAGTTCCACGCCGCCGACCTGACCGCAGATATCACCTCCAGGCCGTGGGCGAAAGCGGGTTTTGACAAGATACTGATCGACCCCCCGCGCACCGGCGCCATCGAGGTGATACGGGAGCTGGCGCGCTTTGGCGCGGAGAAAGTGGTCTATGTCTCCTGCAATCCCGCCACCCTGGCGCGCGACACTGCCGAACTGGAAAAGCTGGGATACCGGCTGGCTCGCGCAGGAGTCATGGACATGTTCCCGCAGACGACGCACGTGGAATCCATCGCGCTTTTCGAGCGCGCGACCTGAACGCATCCGCGGCTGCCCAAGTGCTGCCACGGAAATTCAGCATCACCGGGGAGAGCCGATGCAGCAGAGGGACGCAGCAGCCAACCACTGGGCCAACCTCGAATGGGCATGCTCCACGCCCCATATCGCCACTGATGCGCGGCTGCCGTGGCTACCGGCGGGGAGACTCGCAGCGCTGGGGGACTTTTTCCGCTCAGGGGCAACGCGCCGCCGGCTGCAACCCGAACTGGAGGCCACGCTGGCGGCGAGTACCAGTCCCCGGCTGGGGGTCTATTTCGAGGACCTCTGGTCCTTTATTTTCCGGCATCATCCCGACTACCAGCTTGTGGCGCGTAACCTGCCCCTGCGCTGTGCAGGCCGAACACTCGGGGAGCTGGATTTTGTCGTGCGCTACCTGCCAGACGGGGTATTCGAGCACTGGGAAATTGCCGTCAAATTCTATCTCCAGGTGAGGGGAAGCTACTGGGTGGGGCCGGGATTGCGGGACCGGCTGGATACGAAGCTCGCCCGCATGGCCGAACACCAGCTGCCGGTGGCAGGTTACCCTGAATCGCGCTCGATCCTGGCGCGGGAGGGCATCCATATCGACCGCCAGTGGACCCTGATGCCCGGTCGGCTGTTCCGCCCGCTGGAGCAGCAGAATGCTCCTCTCCACCAGTCCCCTACCCCGGTGAATCCGGCCAGCTGCCACTACTGGTGGGCAACTGCCGAGCAGTTCATCCGCCAGTTCGAAGCCCGTGCCCTGGCCTGGTGCCGGCTGCCCAAGCGCACCTGGCTGGCGGATTACGGCTATCGGCCCGGTGTCAGTTACGATTGTGACGCCCTCGCCCGGACGCTTGCGAACGGAGAAGGAAAACCTGGCATGCAGCGGCCGGTTTGCGTTGCCGGTCGCGACGACAGCGGGGAAGCGAGCCGCGGATTCCTGGTGCCGGGGAACTGGCAGGCAAGGGTCCTCGACAGCCTCTGAATCCTCCCCGATCAATAATCCCAACCCAATCGCATTGACATATATCAAGTTCCGCCTATAATTTTCAGAAATTTCTGAAAGTTCAAAAAATCATGAAGCTTACTGACGACTCCCAGGCTTTCGTGCTGCACTTTGGCGAAATGGGCAGCCGCTGGGGCTTCAATCGCACCGTCGGCCAGATGCTGGCGTTGCTGACCATCCACTCGGAACCGCTCAATGCCGACCAGCTGGCCGAGGCGCTGAAAATCAGCCGGGGCAATGTCAGCATGGGGCTCAAGGAACTGCAGGCCTGGCGACTGGTGGAGCTGCACCACCGGCCCGGCGATCGCAAGGATTACTTTACCGCCGCCGGATCCATCTGGGACATGGCGCGCACCGTATTCGAGGAGCGCCGCAAGCGCGAGCTGGATCCCACCCTGTCACTGTTGCGGCAACTGCTGCTGAACGAGCCACAGGACGGCGCGGAAACCCTCGCCCAGGAGCGCATGCGCGAGGTATACAGCCTGCTGGAATTACTCGACCAGTTTGCCACCACCCTTAGCCGGCTGAGCGAAGCCGACCTGCAGCGTCTGATGAAGCTGGGCTCCGGCCTCGGCCGGCTGCTTGACCTGAAAGACAAGGTCAGGGGAGGGGCTTCCGGCAGCGGCGAGTGAAGTATCCCCACGCGTACATACAATCCTACCAGGGCGCGCCGGAGCATCTATCCTTTAGCGTCGGAACGCCCAACACCAGCCGAGGTAACAATGCTAGATACTCTGGCCCTGTCGCGGGTGCAGTTCGCAGCCAACATGAGCTTTCACATCCTCTTTCCCACAATCACCATCGCATTGTGCTGGCTGCTGTTCGTTTTCAAGCTCAGGTACGACCAGACCGACAATCCGGTGTGGATGCGCGCCTACCGTTTCTGGGTCAAGGTGTTCGCCCTGAACTTTGCCCTCGGGGTTGTCAGCGGCATTACCATGTCGTTCCAGTTCGGCACCAACTGGCCGGGATTCATGGAGACCGTGGGCAATATCGCCGGCCCCCTGCTGGGGTACGAGGTGCTCACGGCCTTTTTCCTCGAGGCCACCTTTCTCGGCATCATGCTGTTCGGTATCAACCGGGTTCCCAGCTGGCTGCACACTCTCTCCATCCTGGTGGTGGCCATCGGCACCATGTTGTCCACCTTCTGGATCCTGGCGCTCAATTCCTGGATGCACACACCTGATGGATTTGAGATGCGCGAGGGTGTCGCCCACGTCACCAGCTGGCTGGATGTCATATTCAACTCGTCTTTCCCCTATCGCTTTACCCATATGCTGATCGCCTCGGGCCTTACCGCCTCGTTCTTTGTGGCTGGCCTGTCCGCCTATCGAATCCTGAAAGGCGATGAAAAACTGGCCCCCCGCCTGGCCCTGAAGACCGGGTTGGTAATGGCGGCCATCCTGGCCCCGATCCAGGCCTACGTCGGGGACCTGCACGGGCTCAACAGCCTGGAGAACCAGCCGCAGAAAATTGCGGCCATGGAAGGCGTCTGGGAGACCGAGCGCGGAGCGCCCCTGTTGCTGTTCGCCATTCCCGACGAGGAGCAGCGCACCAACCATTTTGCGATCGGCATACCACGGCTGGCCAGCCTGATCCTGACCCATGAGCTGGATGGGGAAGTGCGCGGACTCAATGAGTTTGAGGGTAACCACCCGCCGGTCAAACCGGTTTTCTTCGGCTTCCGGATAATGGTCGGTATGGGCATGCTGATGCTGGTCACCGCCTGGACTGGTTGCTACCTGCTGCGAAGAAGGGGGGAGTTGCCGCGCTGGATGCTCAGGGTAATGGTCGGGATGACTTTCTCCGGCTGGGTGGCAACACTGGCCGGGTGGTACGTCACCGAGATCGGCCGGCAGCCCTGGCTGGTAACCGGGGTCCTCAGGACTGCAGATGCTGTCACCCCGCTGGCGCCCGGGAACGTCCAGCTATCCCTTTCGCTCTATCTGGCGGTGTACGTAATCCTGATGTACGCCTATATACACACGCTCAGGGTAATGGCGCTCAAGGCCGTCAAGATGGAGGAGTTCGAGACCGAGACCCCCTCCTCCGAGGCCGCCATCACCAACCTTCCCGGCAAGGCTGAGGAGGGCAGCGCATGAATACCGAGTTCCTGGCCGGCGGCCTTACCTATGCAGAGTGGTTACCGGTAATCTTCATCGGGCTGATGGGAATGGCGGTACTCATCTACGCCATCCTGGATGGCTACGATCTCGGGGTCGGCATCCTGCTGCCAATGGACTCCGAGCACGAACCCCAGCGCGACATCATGATCGCCTCAATAGGCCCCTTCTGGGATGCCAACGAAACCTGGCTGGTACTCGCCATCGGCATTCTGCTGATCGCCTTCCCTTCCGCGCACAGCATGATCCTGATGCATCTGTATATACCTGCGGCGATCATGCTGATCGGCCTGATCATGCGCGGCGTGGCTTTTGATTTTCGCGCCAAGGCGGCGGTGGACCTCAAGCTCACCTGGGACCGCACCTTCAAGGCCGGCTCCCTGCTGACCACGCTCACCCAGGGCTACATGCTCGGCCAGTACATCATGGGCTTCAATACCGAGTGGAATGCAGTCGCATTCTCCTGCCTGAGCGCGCTCGGCGTCACCGCGGCCTACTCCTATGTGGGCGGGGCCTGGCTGGTAATGAAAACCGAGGAGGAACTGCAGCGCCGTGCAGTCAGCTGGACCAAGAATGCCGGTCGCGCGACATTCATCGGCGTGGTGGCGGTCTCGATCGTCAACCCGCTGGTGAATCCCGGTGTTTTCGATCGCTGGTTTACTTACCCGCTGGTGATGTTCGTCCTGCTGATTCCGGCTGCCACTTTTGCCATTTTCGTTTTCAACGATCGATTGCTCGCACGGCTTCCCAAGGAAAATGATCGCTACTGCCGTGTACCTTTCTTCCTGAGCGTAACGATTTTCCTGCTGTGCTTTACCGGTCTCGCCTTCAGTTTCTTTCCGGAAATTGTCCCGGGCAAGCTGGATATCTGGGAGGCCGCCAGCGCAACAGAGTCATTAAGCTTTATCCTGGTCGGCACTGCGATCGTCGTTCCCCTGATCCTGGCCTACACCGTACTGGCCTACCGGGTATTCCATGGCAAGGCTTCACACCTGAAATACCACTGAGCGTAAACCTGCATATCCCTGGAGGCCTGCAGGTCGGTACGGACTGCCCAGTCCCATTGTGGCGCCACCTGCTCGCGACACGCCTGGAGGGCAAGTTTCCTTTCCCCGGCGTGCGCAGCTCCTCCGGCAACCGGAAACAGACACCGGATCCCCCTGCCGGGCTGCTCACATCGGGACCAGGGAAAACCGGTAACTTCCGAGCAACCTGAACAAAAGTTCAATTTAAAAAGGTCGCCGATGATTACCGGGACATTATGTTTTGAGACCTGCATCAAATTCACTGAATTGACTTGACGGCGCGCACGGAAAAAACGTGATAAGAATCTTTCCAACCCCAATAAAAATTTATACCATCCTGCGCTCTTGGATGATTTGATAATAAAAAAGAGCCAATAAAATAAATTGGCACATAAAAGCAAAAATTAAGGTCAGGGAGGATCGCCAGCCCAAATGCTGATAGCGCATATCCGGAAGTCCCTGCCCGACTGAGTAATCATTTGGATAACAACCTGAAAGTTATTTAAAGCAATGGACGCGAATATTACCGATTACAACCAGAAGCCTCTTCTCTCCCGGTCGAGATTTCTTAGCGGAAGATCCGTCCCGGCGCCCCATACGCCCTGGCGTTTGACCGAGGCCAGCTAGCCACAGCCGACTTTGCTGCCGGCCCGTCGAACGGCTGCTGCCTTCCCCCCTGTCCTATAGCGACGGGGGCTGTGGAAGCGGTCCCGGTCCAACCGCGCGAGGACGATGACTGTGAAATACTGGAGTAGAGAATTGAGCGATACTGATCAAGTGACGCTGGGTAAGCGCGAACTGGCCCTGCCCCGCAAGCCCCAGCGAAGAAACGGCCGAGAGAAATACGAGAAGCTACTGGACACCCTGGAATCGCTGCTTTCGGAACGGGAAGCCAGCGAAATCACGCTTGCCGACCTGAGCGAAGCGGCAGGTGTCCCAACTGCTTCGATTTACCATTTCTTCCCCAGCAAGGATGCCGCGCTGACAGCGCTGGCCGAGCGCTATTTTGATACCAACTTCCGCCAGGATGCCTTTCGCCCGGCAGCCACGGAATACACTAGCTGGCAGGAACTGGTATGCCTGGTCAGCGAGCGCGCCCTTTCCTATTACCAGTCAAACAGCTCGATGCAAAAACTCCGGTTCGGGCCCAACGCCACCTGGGCGATCCGCGACCTGATCATGGGCAATAACCAGCGACTGGCTGAAGTCATGTTTGAGGCCTGTAGCCGCAGCTTCCTGCTGCCGGATTCCAATGACTGGCACTCGCGGTTCTTGCTGGCAGTGGGCATCAGCGATGCATTCTGGGCCATGTCCTATTCCCGCTACGGGCGGATTACCGGGGAACTGGTCAGCGAATCCAAGCGTGCCACCATCGCTTACCTGAAAATGTATATCGGTGAGCTGCTGGAGAGGCGCACCGGCTGACTCGCTGCCGCCACTGCGCCACTTGTCGGTCACAGATGATTGCGGGCGCCCATTCCGCTGAGATGTCCCGTCTTGCGGTAAATCAGGGCCGGCCCCCCGGTAGTGGATAATGCGTGCACTTCGCCCGGCGGGTTGCGGATCCAGCTGCCTGCCGGGTAACTTCCCAGGTCGTCACGCAGCACTCCCTCAAGCACGAGAATCTCCTCGCCGCCGCTCGGGTCGGGATCCCGAAATTCCCTCCCGGGTTCCAGGCGCATGAGAGTTACCCGCTCCCTGTCCAGCGCATGCAGGGGTAAGACCTTCGCTTCCGTGCCGGATTGCCAGTTGGCCGTCCCGGCATCAATTACGGTACGGCTGGTCTCGTTTTCGCTATGCTGGTGCAGCTTGACAAAAATGACGCAGCCCTGCGCTCCTACCCGGGGACGATGGTGCGAGCCAATGGGATTGCGAATATAGGTGCCGGCGGGATACGAGCCATGCTCATCGGCAAATTCACCCTCGAGCACAAGTATTTCCTCGCCACCGCCGTGTTCATGGGAGGGAAATTCACTATCGGGGGCATAGCGCACCAACGAAGTCGCGCGCGCCACTTCCCCGCCGATACGGTCCAGCATCATCCGTTCGACACCCTCGACAGGCGATGGCTTCCAGTCGTATTCATCCGGCAGCACGACGGCGCGCCGGGTAAAATCGGCATTCAGTTTCATAGTGAATTCCTGGCGCTAAGAGGGGATATTTCCGACGACATGCTAGTCACAGCTTGTAGACAACGCAATTAATGTAGCCGGCCGCAGGGGCGGGGATACCGCCGCCCATAAGCCCGGGCAGGAGGACAACAGGAAACTGGCGCCGTTCCACTTATAGTTGGCGCTGCAACCAACCTCGTCACCCACCGGCCAGCTTACACTGCTCCCGAGCCATGAAGAGCAGGTCCGGCTGGCCGCAGCAGCAAATCAACGAAGGAGCCCCCTATGCCCTATATCGAAGCCCACACCCTCGAGCGCGACTTTCCGGAACACGTGGATATCATCAAGCAGCTCTACGAAGAGAACCTTGAATTCAAGCTTGAGAGCGAGCGGTATCACCAGCTGGACAAGAAGATCCGGGGCCTGGAGGCCGCCGGGGTGACCACCGATGACCAGAACTACAACTCCCTGAAAAGACTGCGGGTACAGATGAAAGACCAACTGTACCAGCAGATCATCGATTTCAGCCCGGCGCACGAACCGGGTTGAGCAGCGCACTGGCTTCCCGGCGGGCGCGGCGCCTGGCCTGACCAGCCACCGCGCCCTCGTCCACACCGAAAATCGCCCCGTGGGGCGGCGTATCCCCAATGCGCTCCCGCCACTGACAAAGCGCTCCCGCTTAAAGCACTGTCTATTACGGCGTGCATCTTTCGGGGCCGCTAACATCCCTGCAAACCATTATTGTTTGTGTTTACGAATTTCAGGTGGATGTCGCCGAAGATAACTACAATATTGACGTGGCAGATCAAAAATTAGCCAGGAGTCGCCAATGGCCATAGACCCCCATACCCTGGAAGCGGATTTCCCCGAGTACACGGACACAATCCGCCGGCTAAACGAACAGGATCTCGAATTCAAGACCCAGAGCGACGACTACCACCGACTGGATAAGCAGATACGGGGCCTTGAAGGGCGCGGAGTCGCCACGGATGACCAGCACTTCACCTCATTGAAGATTCAGCGCGCTCACATGAAGGATCGCCTCTACCGACGCATTTCCAACAGCCACCCCCAACAGCACTGAGATACGCAGCAAGGGGCGGGTGCCAGGCCATCCGCCCTGCCTCGTAGACACCCGACGGCCTCTTCTGCACACTGCCACAAGACAGTGTGGCGCCTCGCCTTCCGGCGCCAGTAAAGGGAGAAGTCGTTGTGAAGCTTTTTTTTACCCATTCATCCCCTTATGCCCGCACCGTGCGCATCCTGCTCCGCGAGAGCGGGCTGACGGGCCAGGTGCAGGAAATCGAGGCGCACCCTTTCAGCGACTCCCCGGAACCTGCCACCAGCAACCCGCTCGGCAAGGTACCCTGCCTGGTGCGCGCCGACGGCGAGGCGGTGATGGACAGCGAGGTGATCTGCCGCTTTATTGACCAGGAACTGGGCGACGGCCACGCCGGTCGGGCGCTGGAGCAAAACTGGCCGCTGCAGACTTTTTACAGCGTGAGCAATGGCCTTATAGATACGCTGGTCTTGCGACGGGTGGAGTTGGCTCGTGCGGAACAGGGGCTGCGCTCTGACTTCTGGTGGGGTCGGTACAACGCCGCCGTCTCGCGGACCCTCACTTACCTCGAGCTCCGCCTGGAGCTGTTGCCGGATCACCTCTCACTGGCGCATATCAGCCTCGGTGCCGCACTCAGCTACCTGGATTTCCGCCACAGCGACATCGACTGGCGCGGCCCGCACGGTCAATTGGCAGCCCTGTCGGACGAGCTCGAGCGACGGCCGGCATTCCGGGATACCCCACTGCGGGACTGAGTTTCGCCGGGCGGGGGCTCAGAGAGCCATCAGGGCCGCAATCCCGGCCGCAGCCAGCAATGCAAAGGCCCAGATCAGGTCGAAGTTCACCCACTGCTGGCGCAGTATCGCCAGGCCGAACTTCCGGTAGACAAACCAGGCCGTGGTTCCCATGACCAGCAGCATGGCAAGGGTATGTAGTATCACGGCAACCAGCATTCCCCCTCCTCCCGGCGCACCATGGCCGGCGTGGCCCGCATGCCCACTCTCCATGCCGGCGGCAACACCGAGCAACGCCGGCACCACCATAAGCCCGGCCCCGTGCGCAGTCGCCATCAGGAAGGACCACAGGAACAGGTCCCGGAAGCCCACCTTCATGCCGACCCAGCGCGGGTGGCGATAGTAGTTGAATAGTTTGTACAGACCGAACAGCAACAGGACGCCGGCGGTGATCCACTGCAGGGTGGGCAGCGAAGCCACCCGCAGGCCCAGCAGCACCAGCACCACGGCCAGGGAGATGGCGAGCGCATGCCCGGCAGCGATCGGGAGCAACGACAACCAGATTACCCGCTCACGCTGTTGCTGCAGCCCCAGGGACAGGGCGAACAGCCAGCCCATGCCCGGGTTCAGTCCGTGGAAGGCACCAAACCCGAGCATCGCCAGCCAGGGCCCAATGGGACCTAACATACTCTCGCCCACGTGGTCATGAGGGATAGCAGAAGGAATCCGTCGAGGAGTCGCCACCCTCGAGCCGGATCTGGTGCACGCGCGTCTCGCCGAAATCCACAAAGAAATCCGGATCCAGCTGAATACCGCCATCCGGATCCACATCCACTTTCACCATCCAGCCCCCCATCCTGTCCGGGTAAAACTGGTCATCCCAGGTGCTGTAGAGGGAATTGGTGAAATAGACCCGCCGGCCGTCACGGCTGATCTCCACCATCTGCGGGCCACCCAGCAGGGGATCCGCGGAGCGGGGGTGAGGAGCCTTGTTGACGATGCCGCCAATCACGACCTTGCCGGCCAGCTTCGGGTTGAAGGGGTCGGAGACATCATACTGATGCAGCTCACCGGTACCCCAGCAGGAGACATACAGGAAGCGGTCATCCAGTGACAGGTCGATATCACTGACCAGCGGCGGAACCGCGCTGAAGTCCTTCAATGCGGGCGGCAGGTCGTCGGGATCCGCCGGCTCGGCCGGAATGGTGATGACCTTTTCCATCCGCCATTCGCCGTCTTTGCGATGCCATAACCAAATCGAAGCCGACAGGTCCTCCGTGCTGATGACCACCCCGGCAAAACCGTAGGTCTTGCGTGGGTCATGGGCGGGGCGCAGCTCCAGCACCATCTGGTGCTGCGCACCCAGGTCGATGGTCTGGCTTAGTTTACGCTTGCGGAGATCCCAGAAATGGATCCGGTGACCATACTTCTGGCCCAGCAGGTCCTCCGGCACCAGGCCGTCTTCAAACTGGCGCGGTTTGGCCCACTCACTGCTGACCAGGGTATCCTCGGCCAGGTGCCACCAGAAATCGTAGGCCAGCTCCTGGTCGCCGCGCTCGATCTCCCAGGGACCGATCACATCGAAGCTGAAGTGATCCAGCAGGAAAATGCCGCCGGGCCCATCGTCGCCGTTGGCCGAGCCCATGGCGCTCACATAGATGGCGTCGGGGCCACAATGTACGGTGTGCGGGCGACTGTAGCCCGACTTGGCCATTACCTCCTCCGGTTCGATCACCCTGGCGATGCGTGGCCGTCGCGGGTCCGGCTTGGTATCGATAATGTAGAGCCGCGAGCTGCGGACCCCGGGCACCACCAGGTAACGGCGCTCGAGATGAGGATGCGGCGCATAGGGACACAGCGCCGAGCTGCAGGCATTCCAGCCGAAGTGGTGCAATTCGTCGTCCAGGTGCGGCAGGTCCAGCGCATTTACCACTTCGCCGTAGCTGGGGGAATGCGGGTCCAGGTCCACTACACGGATACCGTCCGGCTGGTCATTGCGTCCGTAGTTCAGCGCCGCCACGTAGGCATGCCGCTCGGGAGGCGCCTGCATTGCCATTCTGGCGGAGGGGTAAAAGGACGGATCCGGTTTCCAGAGCGCCATATTTCCACTCCTGTTTATTCATGTATTGCGGCACAAAAATATGGCTTGGAGTATAGGAGAGCCCTGCAAGCGCCCACCGGGGGAAGGGGAACAGGAGAGATAATTGTGCGCCTAATTCAACGCGTCCCGGGTAACGGCTACAGGTCCTTACGTTCAACGATTAAAAATGGCGGGGGGTTCGCCCCCGCCAGGAAAGGCTCTTCACAGGATTCAAGGAACAATGAAGTCACAGCAGCTGAATTCCATGTCCTCCTTTATGCCCCGCCACGGGTCCAATGAGAGGCAGTGTTGTTATAGACGTCAGGCACTGGATCCCGGCTGCGACAGGCTCCCAGCCTGCCCCCTCCGGGAGATTCCAAATTAGCTCTGTTGGCGCGAAAATCCTATAGGGGTTTCCCCTATATGCAGGCCCTGCAAAAGAGCCAGCCCTGGGTCATTGATTGCAGGGCAGGAAACAAAAAAGCGGGGCCAGGCCCCGCTTCGAAGTGCGCCAGGTAGGCGTATCAGGGCTCCAGGAATTCACAGCGGCCCACTTCTGCTCCCGCCGCCACGGCCTCACGCAGGCCGCCGGGGAAGCCAACCTGCTCGGAAACACCGTCGGTACAGACATAGGCCTGGTCCAGGTCGACCTTCCAGGAATACTGGATGCCGGCCAGTCCCCCTACGATCTCGGTCCCGGATGCGCTGATTGAGATCGGGTTATTGATCGGCAGTGAGTTCATTTCCACCACACCCTGTTTCTTCAGGAAGTCGGCAAACTCCATCCAGCCAATTCCCTCGACCCACAGGCCGCCGGCGAGCCCCATACGCCAGTTGCCGGCACGGCCGATAGCAACACGGCCATCGTCGCTCATGTCGAAGACCGTCATCGGGATCGGGCCTACAGCTCCGGTGATCTCCTCTTCCGTCAGCAGCTGGCAGTAGTTGTAGCCAAAGAAGTAGAACGGCATGTCCGCGCACCAGCGAAGGGAGCCGATATTGGTAAGTGAATTGGCACTGGTACCCCTGGCCGGATTCCACAACTGGACCCCATCGCGGGTGGACAGCGCCACCTTGCTACCATCCTGGCTGGTGGCATACGCCTCGTAGGCACCAAAGGCACCGTGCAGGTCGATCATCGAACCGTCATTGACCCAGGCGACCGCCTTCTGGTGGGTGTTGGAGCCCAGCACCACTTCGCCATTGCCGGAAATCGCGTGGGCGCGGACAAACTGGGTGCGATTCCAGTCGACACCCTCGGTGTCCAGCTCCCGCATGCCGCCTTTTTCGTCCCAGATAAAAGGCACAATCTCGCCACTGTAGGTACTCTGGCAGTTACCGTCACCGTCGACATCCTTGTAGGCGAGGCCCACAGCTGTCTCACCCTTGTCATCCAGGGCCCAGCCGCTGGTGGCGGTCACGCCGGTTACCGAGCCCCCGCCGCAGCTGTTGCCGTTCAGGTCACCCAGCGGGGTAACGCCCTGTTCGCTCCAGATGGCGGCCTCCTGGATTCCGTTGCCGGTAAAGTCTTTCTGCACCAGCATCTTCTGGCCGTTGCGGTTCAGGGCGCCATTGGCCGGCACAAACTCCGGAGGCAGGACCTTGTAGCCCTTCTTTTCATCCCACAGGAATGCCGTGGGTCCCGCCTGGCCCGCGGCACGCTTGCCGCCCTTGGCCATGTCGCGAATAAAGGCTGACACCAGCGGTGTTACCTGGATACCTTTTTCGTAGCCATTGAAATAGAAATCTGCTTCCTTGGTCACACCCGCCTCGGCCAGGATCGGGGTTGCGTCACAGGCGTTGTCCGCCAGCGGATCCGTGCCCTCGGCAGCGTTCCAGTATTCGGCCTGGGATACCAGGCGCGTACGCGATGTCGGGTAACCGCCGGCGGTGATCTCCTCCAGGTACAGGACGTACTGCTCACCCGGAGTCAGGTTGCGGATGGTGAAACGACCGTCGGGACCTAACTTGCCCTGGGTGGCCGAACCGCTCATGTCAGAAACCGCATCGTAGATGGGGTCGTTGACGTTACGGGCAATGATATTGATACCGCTGTACTCGGTCTTGCCATCCTTCAGGCGCAGGACACCAGTGATGGTACCGGTACTGGAGGCGTAGTCAGCGGTGGGGTACAGGTTGGAGATCGCGGCGATATCGTCCGGGTGCTCCACGGTGCTCTGCTCGGCACCGGCCTGGCCACTGTGATCGATGAACGGGAACATCGTCTCGATGATATCCGGACTGGCGTTGTTGGCCCCGAAGAAAGCGGGGTAATCCCAGCGGTGGATCGGGTCCAGCCCGCAACCAGCCACACCGGGGTATTTCGGGCTGTAGGTATAACTCATGTACGCCAGGGAGCCGTTTACCTGCGAGTGGGAGAGGTTGATGGCGTGACCGAATTCATGGGTGAACACGCCGGCCACATTGTTGCCCTCGGTATCGCTGTTCCAGACGTTCCAGCCGTTCATCACCGCAGTCGCCTCGATGATGGTGCCGTTGCCATCGGTCCACTCGGGGAAGGCTATGCCGAGCACGGCCTCCTTTGGCACCCCGAAGAACTCCTCCAGGATGGAGCCGTCGGTGTCGTAAAGCACCCAGAAACCGTAACCATTTTCCCTGGTGTAGATCTCGGTGGCGTTAGCGCCGGTTACGTCGGCGATACCCAGTTTTTCCTCGATGGTGCCACTGATCTCCGCCGAGAAAGTGGATGTCGGCACATCGCTCCAGTTCTGGAAGGCATGCGCAGTGATTTCGTTGGCGCGCTCGATGGTCAGGAACGGGGTGCCGTCATAGTTCCAGGTGAAGGCCTCCCCACCATCGGTATACACCGGGATGGGCCCCCTGCTGGTGTCCCATTTGAGGGGCTGGGGGTTTTCGCCATCGGTGGTGTAGAGCGGGCCGGCAGCCTGGGCGGAAGTCGCCGCAACGACCAGGCCAATCGCGAGGGTCAGGTTATTCAGTTTCATTATTTCATCTCCCCCTTGCCGATCCAGTCTTCAGAAACTGCACGGCCGACCAGGTCCATAAACTGGACGGCGTCTACCGCACCTGGTGAGGTCAGCATGTTCTGCTGTTCCGCACTCAGCAGCTGCTGGTTGATTTCCACATCCTCGAACAGGCCGGCGTTGTTGAACTGGTTTGCCAGCTTTCCGTTCATCACACTGAACTTGCCCTGGGCCATGCCGGCAGTAGTCTGCAGGCCAGTGCGACCAGCCTTTTCGTGCATGAAGGCAACCACGAACTCACCCTCGTTCCAGCGCGGGAAACCTTCCGGGGAGACTGCCAGCATCTGGTGGCCATTGGCCATGGTGCGGGGTTTCAGCAGGCCAAACTGGCGAAAGGTGTATTCGCTGTCGTCCTTGATCTTGCCCTTGGCATCGCTGCCAACCTGCAGGGTGACTTCGGTGTAGGGAATGCCAGCTGCGTCGATGCCGTCGGACACGCTTTTCACCGTACCCGAGACAATAGCCTCGGAACTGGTAATCAACTGGGTGAGATTCTGGGTCTTGAGTTTCATGGCACTGGCTACCGGTGCAACCAGGGCCACCACGAGGGTGGCGAGCAGTGCGGCAAGCGGCTTGCGGCACCGTTGGAGTTTACCTGACACGATGATTTCCTCTCATTATTGTGAATATCGGGCCCGGGGCTGGGCACGGGCCGGAAACAATTTCACGTTAAGGAGAGGCTGGGCGGAGGGGTATAGGGGTTTCCCCGATATTCAGTTACGCGTGAACGGGCTCACAACTTCCGGCAACCAGGAGTTCGGCTAACCGGGATTATTTTCACAAAAAAACGGAACGGGTCTCGTCACGGCAATGGCCGGGAGTCATGTCTCGGGATTGACCAGGCCGACGCGGATAGCGAAGCGCACCAGACCCGGCACGTTGTAAATTCCCAGCCTGTCCATCAGCTGGGCGCGATGGGCCTCGACCGTTTTCACACTGACATTCAGGCCGCTCGCGATTTCCCGCGGTCCGCGACCTTCAGCGATCAGCTGCAGGATCTGCCGCTGCCGGGGTGTCAGGACCTCCGCAGCCGATATGGAGTCAGTGCCGGCGGAGAGAAACCGCTCTACCACCTCCCCATCGATGGCAGCACACAGGTAGTCCCGGCCGGCGAAGAGGGCATGCAGTGCCTCTGCCAGTTCATCGAATGCGGAATCCTTCAGGAGATAGCCCTGGGCTCCGGCATTCAGCGCACGGGCAACATATTCCGGCCCCGAGTGCATGGACAGGATCAGGATTCGCACATCGGGGTGATGCTGGCTCAGGTGTGCGGCCACCTCGAGCCCGTTCATGCCGGGCAGCGAGACATCGAGCAGAACCACATCGGGACGCTTTCGCCGGACCAGCGCCAGGGCCTCCAGTCCATCCCCGCACTCACCAACCACTGCGATACCGGGCATATCATCCAGCAGTGCGCGCATGCCAGCCCGCAACAGCCTGTGGTCATCCACGAGCAGGATTTGCCTCGGTTTTTCACTCGAGTATTGGTGCTTCTGCATGATTCAATACCGGAATTTTCGCAGTTACCCGACAACCGGAGCCGGGACTGGAATCGAAGTGCATCTCACCACACACTCCATGGACCCGCTCGAGCATACCCAGGAGGCCCAGGTGCTCCCCGCGCCGGGCGCGCGCCCAGACTTCGACTGGTTCGAAGCCACAACCATTGTCCTCGACCTCCAGGATCAGCCGCTGCGCATCGTAGCGCAGCCTGACTTCTATGCGACTCGCGCAGGCATGCCGGATAGCATTGTTTACCGCCTCCTGCACCAGGCGGAATATGGTGGTTCGCAGGTCGCCTTCAATCCACGACAGGTCAAACTGGGTGACCAGCCCTATCTGTACGCCGGCGCGATCGCTCACGGAGTCCAGGTGGACCCGCAGCGCTTCCACCAGCCCCGCTTCATCGAGTAGCGGCGGGCGCAGGCTGAGGGAAATATTCCTGACCTGGGCGATCATGCTGTCGATCATGGCAATGGCAGACGCGAGCAGTCCTCCCGCGGCCCCGGCGTCCGCCGCGCCTCCTGCACGCTGCAGGCTGATCTTGGTTGCGGTAAGGGTCTGGCCCAGTTCATCGTGGAGCTCCCGTGCGATCAGCTGGCGCTGTTCCTCCCTCGTGCTCTGCATCCTGTGAGTCAGGTTGCGCAGGCCGGTGTGGGCCTGGGACAGCTCTTCCCGGCTTTCCCTCACCCTCTGCAGCGCTAACTCCTTTTCCCGCTGCAGCTTTTCCAGTCGGCGGTTGCGGCGGCGCAGTCCCCGAACACGATGGCGGTGCCAGCCCCAGGTACCGACGAGCAGCAGGAGCAGCCCCCCCACCCGGAATTCCAACGTCATCCAGAGCGGTGGTATCACCTCGAGATCCAGCGACGGGGAGACACTCCAGTTGCCAAAAGCATCGCGCCCGCGGATGCTCAAACGGTGGACCCCGGGGGATAATTCCAGCAGGGTAACGACATGACGCTCACCCAGTGCCTGCCAATCGGACTCCTCGTCAAGGCGATACTGGTACTGATGCTGGCCACGCGCATAATCCAGTACCGCAAAGGAAACTGAGAGCATCTCGCCCCACCGCATGGAGTACGCGGAAAGTGCCGTTGCCGGCTGTATGTTGAGTCCCCCCTGGCCATCGGGCCGGGTCAGCTCGATCATTCGCACAGGGCTCGGGTCGCGCTCACGCATCGGCGTACCTGGCGGAACCTTCACCACACCGCCTAGCCCGCCGAAGTAAAGGTAGTGTTCATCCCGGGCCGCGGCCCGAACATTGAAATGCGTCACCGGCAGGCCACTCTCGGCAACATGATTGGCTACTGCACCCGTGGCCGGCTGCAACCGGGTCAAACCTCTGTGTGAACTGATCCAGAGAGAGCCGTCGTTGTCCTCGATAATTCCCGCCACTCCGTCGCTGAGCAGGCCATCCCGCTCGGTCCAGCGACGCAGCAGCCTGAGCTGTCCCCCGCCAGTGAGGGCAAACTGGTGCAAGCCGCCGCCGTTGGTGCCCACCCAGAGATAGCCGCTGTCGGAACGGTAGAGACCGGTGACCGAATGGTGCCCCAGTCCCTCTGCCACTGTAAAACGCTGGCAGGACCATACTTCCGTCCGGCACAGGTTGAGCCCGTTCGATCGGGTACCCACGAGAAGCAGGCCCTTACCGAGATCCAGCAACCCGGAAATATAATTGCCACTCAGCGAATCCACCCGATGTGGATCATGCTGCAAGGAGTCGAACTGTTCCCCGCCCGGCGACAACCGGAACAGGCCACTTCCCCCAACGCCGACCCACAATACGCCACGGTCATCCTCGGCCAGGCTGGTGACGTAGCCGTCCCCCAGTCCCCGGCCGGAATCCCCGCTAATCCGCTCCAGGGGCGTGCCGCCGGCCGACAGCAGCCACAGGCCGTGGTTGGTGCCCACCGCGATTTCCCCGCTTTGCCGCCGCGTCATGGCCAGGACGCCATCGGTATTCAGTTGCGAGGGAGTCCCAGGGAGCTTTTCCACCCTTTTCCGGTCTTCGGCCAGCGGTTGCACCCCACCGCCAAAAGTCCCTACCCAGGGTCTGCTGCCTTCGCCGGAGAGGATCGCAGTCACGTTACGGTTTCGCAGGTGGCTCGTTTCCGAGTCAGCATCCAGGAAGCCGAATCTCTCCTCTGGCAGGCGCGCAAGGTAGACCCCACTGCCCCAGGTGCCCACGAAGACCCGCCGGCCGCTGATTACCAGGTTCATCTGGGGCAGGGCCGGCAACTGCCCCGGTTGGCCGGGCAGTTCCGGGTTTGCGGGCACTACGCTTCCGTCATCGGGATCGTAAACCAGCACCCCCTTGGCCATTGTGGTCATCCACAGGCGCCCTCGCGGGCCCCAGGCCAGGTCGGTAATGATCCGGGCCGTCTTGCTTTCCGGGATTAACGGGATCTGCCGAACCTCGCGCGCGCCCGGACCGATTTCCACCAACCCCGAGCGGGTTCCCACAAACATCGAACCATCGCGGCCCTCGGCAAACGCGAATACATCATTTATTTCGGGCCGCTCGGCCAGGTGGACCGACAGGTCGATGCGATCGAAGCCGGTCCGGCCGGGGCGCCTGATGCTGATACCACCACCGACGGTGGCAACCCACAGATTTCCCGCGCGGTCGGCGTGCACCGTGTAGGCGTAATCGTGGGAAAGCGAACGCGGGTCATCCGGATCATGGAAATACCGCTCGACAATGCCTGTGGCGGGGTCAAGACGATTGAGGCCTATCTGGCTGCCGACCCAGAGGTGCCCGCTGTGATCTTCCGCCATACCGTAAATACTCGCATGGCTCAGGGTATTGGGGTCGGCCACGTCGTGCCGGTAATGCCGGAAGCTGCCGCTTTTCGGGTCGTACCTGCTGAGGCCGGCGGTGTTACTGGCCACCCAGATCCGGCCGTGAGAGTCCTCAAAAAGCGCCCGCAGGTCACCGTCGGGCAACTCCCCGGGGCCCCCCTTCCCGACCGGCATGCGCCGCGCCTCATAACCGTCATACCGGTACAGGCCTTCCCGGGTGGCCACCCAGAGCAGGCCGGAGCGATCCACCAACAGGGAGGGAACCACCTTCACATCGAGCCCCTGGGCGACGCCCAGGGGCTCGAATTCCACCGCCCCCTGCGCCAATAGCGGGGAGGGCCAAAATAGGGAAACCACTATCAGCAGTAGCGGGAGGGCCCTGCCAGTCATTTTCGTGCCACTCTTTACTTCTCAACCGTGACGATTTCCCCACCCACCCGCTACCTGCACCACGCTGGGGGGGCCGGCGACCAGGGGAATAACTTAATAACCGAAACATATAAGCAGAGTTATCGCGACACTGCCAGACCATCGTTGCCATGAAAACCGACAAAACAGGCGGAGTCACAAAATAGCTACGAGGCGCACTGGATACGGGTATACCGGCCCCGAGGAACCCCCAAAAAAGGAATATATTTCCCACTCCAACCCGGCACAGAGGTGACTGGCCGGGAGGCTTCAGTGCTTGCCCGGTGCCAGGGGCACGCCCTTTCGCTCACTGTGGATATAGGACACGATGGCGATCATCTTCGGATCGTCGGCCGACAGCGCCTCGCCTTCGAGTGGATTGCGGATGCACCAATTCACCATTTCCCACAAGTCGGCCACCCGACCGAGCTGTTGCTGGAACTTGGGATAGGTCTCCGGATGGGTATTGGCGGCATTCGGGTGGCACTGGGCACAGGCGACCCCGTTACTGCCGAGGTCGCCGCTGGTCCAGAGCTGCCTTCCTTTCTGTGCGACCCGCTGGTACTGCTCCTGCCAGCGCTCCATATCTTCCCGGGTAAATTCGTCGGCCGCCACGGCAACGGCACCGATCAGGCAAAACAGCAGGGCCAGCGTTCTCATCTTGCGCTCCTGGTTAGAAATGGTCTTGCGGCGGGGTCCGCGCATCCTTGTCCTGGTATCTCGTGTCTTCCGGACGCCTGTGCCGCTCGTTCCAGGCCACCCTGCGGTTCTGGTTGGCACCCAGGTTGAAGGTGGTATCAATACGACCGCTGTGCATATTCATAAACTGCCAACCGGTGGCATCCCGCTCGTTCGAGGGATCGGCGCGATTCATGGGAACAGTGAGGATCGGCAGGTGACTTTCCGCCAGCGCGTAGGACTCGGGATACGGCCAGGGCCAGGCTGTGGACATGACCGACGTAAAGGCAATATTGCCGATCTGGTTATACTGGATCTGGTGAACATGCCCGTAAATGACATTACTCTCGCGAAAAGGTGCGAGCATTTTCTGGACCTCATCGGCGTCCTCGGTCCAGAAATTCCATCCGCGGTAAATCTTCTGCAGCGGCGAGTGGGAGAAAACCACAATCGGGGTGTCCTTATCCTGACTATCCAGGTCCTTGCGCATCCACTCCCGCTGGCGCTCGCCCACCATAAACGGCGAGCCATTCGGGTTATCGAGCAGGGCCATTTCCTGCATACGCCGACCGGGCGTATCCCATCTCCTGTTCCAGTCGTCATAAGTCAGGATACTGTTGAGCACGACAAAGTGGACGCCCTTGTGGTCAAAACTGTAATAGTCGTCGCCATACAGTTTTCGCCAATAATCCCCCATATCCAGGTAATAATCGTGCTCACCCATGACCATATACAGCTTCCCGTGCAGTGCCCCGAGCATTTCGGCACCGTGGTCCAGCTCTGCCCGGGTCCCCAGGTGGGCGAGGTCGCCACCGAAGACGAAAAAGTCCGGCCTTGGATCGAGGAGGTTGGCCTCGGCAACCGCACGCTTCAACCCCTGGTCCCAGCTCCGCACAAACTTATCGTCCCTGATATGCTGGATATGGGAGTCGGAAATATAACCGAAGGTAAAACCCCTGCCGGGCTCTGCGAACGACAGACGTACCAGGCTGACAGGCAGCATGCCTGCCAACAAGCCGGCAGATGACGCCTTGAGAAATTCTCTTCGAGAACTATTCAATGTCTTTCCCCTTGAAGAGCGTTCTCGGGTTTTTCCGCTGCTCGGTGAGACTCAGGGGTCGGGCACCACCATCCGGACAGGGTTCGGTTAACGCGCCCCAGCAGTACCAGATCATTCCCGTGGTTCCCGGCCACACAGGCTCCGCTCTGTAATAAACAATTATGGGCGACGATCTGTGGCCGGTGCGGAAAGATGGAAGAGATTTCAGGGAATCAGGTGGAGGATATTGACGACGTCTTCAACAGTGCATACCGGAGCCCGGGCAGGCCTCACGCCAGGCGACCAGGTCATGCGCTGCAAGGCGACTTTCCGCGTCAGTGAAGAGAGGGCCGGCCATCAGGAATCCTCGATCGCCTCGGCGCTATCAGGTTTATATGCCCGGTCGGCTTTATCTGCCCTGTCAGCATCGCCGGTCGCCTCTTCGGCACTGTTTTGTTTGTGCAGGGCCACCCGGGCGGGAGGCGCCTGCCCCGACTTGTCCTCACCAAAGTACAGGGTCTGGTGCGGGAATGGAATTTCGATGCCCTCGCGGTCAAACTTCAGCTTGATACGGCGATTGAATTCCCTGCCCACACGCCATTTTTCATGGGCCCGGGTTTTCGTGCGGGCCTTGATGACGACCGCACTGTCCGCGAAGGCGTCAACTCCCAGTACCTCGAGCGGCGCGAGGATCAGGGAGCCGAAGTCTTCACTTTGCCGCATTTCCTCGTCCACGGCGTGGAGGCAGGAGATGACCTCGTCGGTGTTTTCGCGATAAGCGACGCCGATCTCCAGCATGTAATAGCTGTAATTCTTGGTCAGGTTGTCCACTACCGAGATCTCGCTGAAAGGGATGGTATGCACGGTGCCGTCCAGCGCCCGCAGCTCTATCTTCCGCAGGGTTATATGGGTGACCTCCCCGGTGCGCCCACCCACCGTCACGATATCTCCCACCTGTAGCAGGTCCTCAAGCAGGATAGTGAACCCGGTAAGAAAATCCTTTACCAGCGTCTGGGCACCGAAACCGATCGCAATACCAAATACACCGGCACCGGCAAGCAACGGCATTACATCAATATCGAGCTCCGACAGAACCACCAGTACCGTCATCACCGTCAGGGTGAACAGCAACAGGTTGCGAATCAGCGGAACCAGTGTGCGTACGCGGGCGTTGGCGGACAGCATCCTCTCACCGAAATAGTGCTCGACCACGCCGTTGATAGTCTCCCAGAGCGCACAAAACACGGCGACAATCAGGAACAGGGAGAGTGAAACCCGGGCCGCGCCGCGCAGGGCATCCTTGGAAAGCAGCTCACCCAGCATTTCCCCAAATAGTTCGACGCCGGTATAGCCGAACAGTATCAGGGCCATGACGTAGCCCAGCCAACGCTGGATGCCGAAAATAATCGAAAACCTTGAACGGCCTACACCCGCGCGTTTGCGCACCGGACGCAGCTTGCCGTCAACGAAACCGGCCAGCCGGTTATTGATGGCCACAGCCACCAGCAGGATCACCGCGGCAATCGCCAGCAATAACAGCCTTCCCGCCTCGTTGGCAGAGAGCCCGATCCCGTTCAGGAACGACGAATAATCTCGCACTATTTCGGTCGCGACATCATCCACCGATAGGGCATTACTGATTTTCAACGCCCCGTCGCCTGCAGTTGCATCAGTGGCTTGCCGCAGCCGTTTCAGGTCTTTCAGGAAAAGATTCCGGCGGGCTGGATCCTCCAGCAGGCCGACCAGGCGGTCAAGCTGGTCGGGGGAGAGCTCACTGTCGGTGCGGGCTTGCCCACTCGCGTGGGGCGGCTTTTCCGGTGCTCCGGCACCCGGAGATGCCTGGGCTACCGGTATTGCCGCAGCACCCGTGCCCTGGGAGCTGCCATCGCTTTCCTGTGCAACCGCCGCCGGCGCTGACAGCAGCAATAACATCAGCACCGCAATCAATGGTCGTGCATCGCCTGCCTTTGAAAAGATATTGTTGCCTCCCCGAGCATTTTGAAACAGATTGTTAGTTTGTCTGCCGTATTTGCAATGATCTTCAGGCTCCAGTGACTCCGTGTAAAAGACAGGAATCGTTGTGGCCTCGTAGCGGACTCTCCGGCCGCATAATATTCGCAGCCTCTCCATCAAAAGGTGTGGATAAGTGGTGCTTTTTTCAACCCTCCGGCCTTGATCCCTTATTACGCGCCCTGCCCTACCCATCACTTTATCGCGCCGGCAACTGCAGTGAGGCACACTGTCCCGTAATAAAATTCAGGGCTGCCGTCGCAGCCGACCTTCGTCATGCTTCTGCCATTCAGCGGCCATCCCGTTACGTCACTACGTGAACAGTTTCTCAGTGCGGTGTTTTGTCATGGGATTGACGGGAATTAACAGGGAACAAATTCGCCGGGGGCCAGTCGGAGCTGACTGGAATTACATTTGGTGAGTAATTAAGGAGTGAAATTATGATTGCATCCAGAAAACTGGCACTGGCCTTCCTGACCAGCCTGCTGCTTCTCGGAATGGCTGGCTGTGACAATGATACCGATGCCGAGGAGGTGGGCGAGCAGATCGACGAGAAATTCAACGATGTCGGCAACGCGGTGGAAGATGCCTGTGAAGAAGTGAAGGAAGAAGCCGGCGCGGAAGACCAGGACTGCTGACGCCGGCCGCTGGCGCCGCAGCCTGGTGAGGTGCTGCGGCGCACACCTAAACAAGCCAACTTGCAACCCGGATGCCCGCAGCAGTATCAAGATGCCCACCGTGTTTCACGGTGTCCGCTTCCGCAGCCGGCCCGCTCTGCCGGCGGGCATCGCAGGAAAGGAGAACCGGCCTCAGCTGCCCCCGCCTTTCTTGACCTGGTCGCGGAGGGCCTCACCAACCCCGCGGGCCGACGCCGGATTCTGCCCTGTTACCAGGCGGCCATCTACGGTGACAGACTCCTCGAAATTGTCCGCTTTCTCGTGCGTCGCGCCCCGCTCCTTGAGCTTTGATGCGAGCAGGAAAGGCACAATGTCGTCCTTCTCCACTGCGCGCTCTTCCTCGTCAGTGAAGGCAGAGAGTTTCTTGCCATCAACCAGCCAGCTGCCATCACTCAGCTTGACGTTTACAAACGCAGCCGGGCCGTGACAGACCGCTGCCACCACCTTGTCGTTTTCGTACATCTTGCGGATCGCGTCCTGGACGTCCTTATTGTCAGGCAGGTCCCACATGGTGCCATGTCCGCCGGGGAAGTAGATGGCGTCATACTCCCCAATATCCAGTTCCTTGAGCGCGGGGGCAGACTTTATCTTGGCATTGACATCTTCGTCCTCCAGGAACTCGCGATTTACTGAGTCGTCCATGTCCTTACTGCCGGGGTCAATCGGCGCCTCGCCGCCCTCAGGCGTGGCGAAGTCAACATGGAAGCCCGCCTCGCGGAGTACCCGCCAGGGTTGCGCAGCCTCGGAAAGGTGAAAACCGGTCTTGTCGCCGGTGTCTCCAAGGCTGTCATGACCGGTCAGTACAAAAAGCACACGGTAATCATACATAGGGATGCCTCCGGTGAGTTGAGATAAAGGACAGGGAAAGCGTGCACGCCCGGGTGCAGAGGGGCTTTCGCAAGTACAGCAGACAATAGGATTTATTCCAGTGAGGCGATAGGAACAGGCGGCCTATTTCCGTGCAATCGGCATGTGACACACGCTTACCGTTCCATAATTCAAACCCTATCGCCATGGCTCGTATAAAATCAGCCGGATAGTGTGTCATAGGCGCGACAGGCTACCAGTATCAGCCAGACCCCGCGAATGGGCCCAGTTCACATATCCAGCTTTCACTGAGGGAGGAGCCCAGGTCTCACGTCTCACGGGCATCCCGGCAACCCAGCCCGGGAATCGCCTCTTGCATGTATGGGGGCCCCCCGGATGATATCCTGTGCCCCCGCTGGCTACCGCCCGATCGTGGCCGGCCACAATTGTCCCAGGCTGGGGAGCGGGCTTTCCACCGACCGTCCCAGCTACAATTAAGAAGATGAATAGTCGCGGCTACGCCGTGCCGACCGTGAAGGAAACCATGCAAAAGCTTCCCGTGAAGATTGAGATTGTCTCGGATATCGTCTGCCCCTGGTGCGTGATCGGTTATTACCGTCTCCTGCAGGCGCTTGAGCGCTACGAATACTGTATCGAGCCGGAAATTTCCTGGCTGCCGTTCGAGCTGAACCCCCAAATGCCGGCTGAGGGGGAAAACCTGAGGGAGCATCTGGCGAAGAAATACGGGACTACGCCACAGGAGAGCATCGAAGCCAGGCAGCGCCTCACCGACCTTGGGGCAGAGGCCGGCTTCACCTTCAATTACAGCGATGATATGCGCATGTACAACACTTTCAATGCCCACCAGTTGCTGCACTGGGCCGCGGAGAAAGATAAGCAGACCCCGCTCAGCATGCGCCTCTTCGAGGACTTTTTCTCCGATCGTAAAAATGTCCAGGATCACGACGTGCTGGTACAGGCTGCCGAATCGGTAGGATTGGACGGGGAGGAGGCCCGACAGGTTCTGGACGGGCAGACTTACGCTGAAGAGGTCCGCGAGCTGGAGCAGTTGATAGCGGGACAGGGCGTTCAGGGGGTCCCCCTGTTCGTGTTCGACCGCCAGTACGCCATCAGCGGTGCCCAGGAAGTTGCCACCTTTGAGGAGCAACTGCAGCAGATACTGGACGAGAAGGAACAGGGCTGAGCCGGTCCGGACACGACTCTATCATCAGCGAACCACGAGCGACCCATGAAAAAAATACTGCCCGCCGTTGCCCTGGCGGCCCTGCTGGCCGGCTGCGCCTCGGAACGGACAACGACAGCGCCCACGGACCAATTCCTGAAAAATATCGCCGCGTACTGTGGCAAGGCATTTGCTGGCCAGGTGGTTGCCAACGAGCCGCACACTGCGGGGCCGGACCCTTTCGCCGGCCGCCGGCTGGTGATGCACGTGCGCGGCTGTGCAGAACCGACCCGTGAGCTGCGAATTCCTTTCCATGTAGGCAACGATCGCTCGCGGACCTGGATACTTACCCGCACTGCGGCCGGCCTGCAACTGAAGCATGACCACCGGCACAGGGACGGCAGCGAAGACCCGGTGACAATGTACGGGGGGCATACACGGGAAGGCGGCACTCCCGTGCGGCAGGAATTCCCGGTGGACCCCGAATCGGTGAGCCTGTTCCGCCGGCAGGAGCTTACGGCCTCGGTTGACAATACCTGGGCCATGGAAATTTACCCGGAGCGGATATTTGCCTATGAGCTGACCCGCCCCGACGGGAGACGATTTCGGGTCGAGTTCGACCTCAGCAGGCCGGTCGAGCCCCCGCCAGCGCCCTGGGGCTACGGGAGCTGATCCTTGCCCCATCGACGGGATGGCAGGGCAGCCTTAAAAAGTTGCGGCAGCCTGCGCAATGACAGAAGTTCCCTACCCGCCGCCCCCCTCCCCGGCAAACTGGATTCCGACGCAGCACAACTTAACGTAGAGCACCCGGTCATTTCACCGCTCGCCCCTGGCGGTGCCGGGGCGCGCGATACTTCTATCTATTCAGCCAGCCCTCTTCAGCCTGTGCTATCCAGTCTGGCCGCCGGGAGAACGTACCGGTTCAGGGACGCAACAGATAATCTGCGTGGAAACGCAGGTGCTGCTCGATAAAGCTGGCGATGAAGTAGTAGCTGTGGTCATACCCCGCGTGGTGCTCGATCCTCACCGGGTAGCCGGCGGCGTCTGCCGCGGCCTCGAGTGCATTTGGCTTGAGCTGCCGCTCGAGGAACTCATCGTCCTCCCCCTGTGAGATGAGCATGGGCAGGTGCTCCGTGGCGCGGCTGACCAAAACCGTCGCATCGTATTCCTCCCAGCTGGAACGGTCCGCTCCCAGGTACGCGCTGAACGCCTTTTCGCCCCAGGGACAGCTAATCGGGTTGCAGACCGGGCTGAAGGCGGATACCGAAGTGAAACGCCCCCTATTGCGCAGGGCCACGACCAGCGCACCGTGCCCGCCCATCGAGTGCCCGGCAATGGCCCGGCGCCCTGTAACCGGGAAATTGGCTTCCACCAGCCCGGGCAGCTCCTCGAGCACGTAATCGTACATACGGTAGTGGCTTTTCCAGGGCGCCTGGGTGGCATTGAGGTAAAACCCTGCCCCCTGCCCCAGGTCATAATCGCCGTCGTCCGGTACATTGTCACCGCGCGGGCTGGTATCCGGGATCACCAGGGCAATACCCAGCTCGGCAGCCATGCGCTGCGCGCCCGCCTTCTGGCTGAAATTCTCATCGGTGCAGGTGAGGCCCGACAGCCAGTAGAGGACCGGGAAACGCTGCCCCTTTTCCATGCGGTCCGATAACGGAGGCAGGAAGACCGAGAAGCGCATGTCGCAGTCCAGGGTGTCGGAATAATGCCGGTACTGCTGTTGCCGGCCATCAAATACTTTGGTGCTACTGAGCAACTCCAGGCTCATAACTGCCCGTCCTCTTTCGTCGTTATTCGTAGTGGATCACGCTGCGGATACTCTTGCCCTCGTGCATCAGGTCGAACGCACTGTTGATCTCCTCAAGCGGCATGGTGTGAGTGATAAAGTCATTCAACGGAATCTCGCCGGCCAGGTAGCGCTCGACGTAGCCCGGCAGTTCGGAGCGGCCCTTGACGCCGCCGAAAGCGGTGCCGCGCCAGACCCGCCCGGTTACCAGCTGGAAAGGACGCGTGCAGATCTCCTGGCCGGCGCCGGCCACACCGATGATCACCGACTCGCCCCAGCCCTTGTGGCAGCACTCCAGCGCCGAGCGCATCACGTCCACGTTGCCGATACACTCGAAGGAATAGTCTACGCCGCCGTCGGTGAGCTCAACGATCACCTCCTGGATGGGCTTGTCGTAATCCTTCGGGTTGATGCACTCGGTAGCGCCGAGCTTTTTCGCCAGGTCGAATTTGGACTCGTTGATGTCAATCCCGATAATGCGACCGGCACCGGCCATACGCGCACCGATCACCGCCGACAGGCCGATACCGCCGAGGCCGAAAATGGCCACAGTAGCGCCCTCTTCCACTTTCGCCGTGTTCATGACCGCCCCCATGCCGGTGGTGACACCGCAACCCAGCAGGCAGACTTCCTCCAGCGGGGCCTCGGCATTGACCCTGGCCAGGGCAATTTCCGGTAACACCGTGTATTCAGAGAAAGTCGAGGTGCCCATGTAGTGATAGACCGGCTTGCCGTCCACCGAGAAACGCGTGGTGCCATCCGGCATCAGGCCCTTGCCCTGGGTCTCGCGGATTTTCTGGCACAGGTTGGTCTTGCCCGACTTGCAGAACTTGCACTCGCCGCACTCGGGCGTATACAGGGGGATCACATGATCACCTACTTCCACGCTGGTGACCCCTTCGCCCACCGACTCGACGATGCCGCCGCCCTCATGACCGAGAATGGCGGGAAAAACGCCCTCAGGGTCCTCCCCGGAGAGCGTGAAGGCATCGGTGTGACACACCCCGCTGGCCACCAGCCGGATGCGAACCTCGCCTTTCTGGGGCGGCATTACCTCAACGGTTTCGATACTCAGCGGTTCTCCCGCCTTCCAGGCCACGGCGGCCTTGCATTGGATCGGCCCTGTGCTCATGAGTGCTCCTGTGGTCAAGTCCCTGTTAACCCTGCGCAGCGAGGTATCACTGCGCTGTGAGCCTATGATAAGCGGCTGCGCAGGTCATTAGTGAGATTTGGCGCGCCATTTCGAACTCGCTTCCGCTGCCGAGGCAGGAAAGTCAGTCCGCATCGCGCTGTTGCTTACGCCACTGTAGTGGGGACTTGCCGTGAATGGCGCGAAAAGCCTTGGAAAAAGCACTGATGTCGGTATAACCGAGAGTGGCTGAGAGAAGGTTGATATCGATGCTGGATGAACACAGGTGCCAGCGCGCAGTTTGCATCCGGGCATCCTGCACCAGCTGCTTGAAGGAAGTTTTCTCGGCGCTCAGCCTGCGCTGCAGGGTACGTGCTGGTACCCCCATCAGCCGCGCCACCTGTGCCAGGCTGTGGCGCTGCGCTCCCAGCGTCTGCAGGATAAGGGTCCTGACCTGCTCGGCCACGCTGTCGCGGTGCTCCGACAACAGCTGCCGGGTGAAGTCCTCAAAGTAGCGCAGCAGGCTGGGGCTGGGTGGGCACACAGGCCGGCGTGCAACCTCTGCATCGAACACCAGGCAATCGCGCTCCTGCCCGAACAGCACTTCGGTATAGAAAAACTCCCGATAGCGGTGCGGTTCCGCCGCCGGCTCCTCCTGGCGGAACATGACGGTGCGGGGACGCACATCCATGCCGGCCAGGTCCTGCATCAGGCGATAGCAGGCGGCCATGGACAGTTCGCGATACTGGCGCGCGTCGACCGGCCCCTGGAAGTGGTCATAACGCTCGGCCACCAACAGGTCGCCCTCCACCCGCATACGCCAGTGCTCCGCCTGGTTGTGCAGGGCCATATAACGCTGGGTGACTGCAAGCGCGGCTTCCAGGTCCGTATCGCCCAGCAGCTGGCCCACCGCGCCGAGCATGCGCATGCCCTGCATGGATGCCAGGCGCAGGCCAAAATCCTGGCACTGCAATTCATCCGCACAGATATTCAGGAGCTGGCACAGGGTTGCGACCGGGACCAGCAGGTCCGGGCGCCGCATGCAGTCCTGCGGCAGGCCCACGCGCGCCAGCAGGCTGGCGGGGTCGCCGCCCAGGTGGGGGACCAGCTGGTTGAAGCCCGCCAGGGCCCCACTGCGAATCTCGTACACGGGTTTCATTGGTCTGGTTTTGGTTCCTTTTGGTCGAAACTCGGGGCCGCCCCTCTCGGGAGGAGAGAACACCCGGACAACATCAACACAAGCTGCCGGCACAACCCGGCACTTCCCGACGAGCGGTCCGCCCCACGCAACCCTGCCGGGCTGGTCCGGAAATTGCTCCACATTCCGGGCCACCCGGCTAACGATCCAATAGCAATCACTGGGAGCTCGCCATGAACAACCACCACTGGCTCATGAATGCACAGGTCCTTACCCTCATGCGCAAGTTGCGCAAGCGCCTGCAGGCGGAATTCGATATCAACCTGCGTCTCTCCGAAGACGGCCTCGAACAGCACCTGGCAAAAGCAAAATACAGCACGGTGGACGGGGAGACGCGGCGACTGATAGCCGAAATCGAGCACCACCGGGGTGCCCCGTTCCTCACCGGTGAAGAGCCACGGCCGCGCCTGTATCGGGGGCAGCCCGTGCTTCGTGAGAATACCGGCAAAGACATATACGCAATGATCTACGGCGAGGAACTATCGCTCCACGACCCGGCGCTCCGCGGCAGGTCCCGCCCCGAAAAAATGTATCGCGGGCAGAAGGTGCTGCAAGACGACAGCCGCCGGTAATCACCTTCCGCCAGCCGGGGCCGGTACCGGCGCTACTCAACCGGACTTTTTGACAAACCTGGTCAGGATCACGATCCGCTGGCCGTTCACGCGGCCCTCGATCTGCTCCGGATTGTCGGTCAGGCTGATCCCGCGCACCGCGGTACCACGCTTGGCCACGATGCTGGTGCCTTTCACATCCAGGTCCTTGATGACGGTGACGGTATCCCCGGCACGCAACTCTACGCCATTGCAATCGCGCTGGACCACCCGGTCCCCTTCCGCCACCGGCGCACCCTGCTCCGCCCACTGGCGCACGTCTTCCTCAAGATAGAGCATGTCCAGCAGGTCCTGCGCCCAGGTCTCAGCACTGAGCCTCTTCAACAGGCGCCAGGCCTGGACCTGCACGGCGGGCACCGGGCTCCACATGCTGTCACCGAGGCAGCGCCAGTAGTTCTCTTCCAGTGGCACCTCCCCCTCCAGTTGCGAGCGGCAGCTGCCGCACACCAGGATATCGGCGTCTCCCTGCCCCTCTGAATGCGGCACGCGATAGATTCCCAGCCCGGCGTCGTCCCCACATAGTTCGCAGCGTCCGCCGCTTCGCGCGCGGAGTTGTTGCTCGTCCATATTTCCGTTCCTCGGTCAGAGAGCCGCCAGGCGGGCTTCCCGGGACACTCCCGGGCCGCGCTCGCGGGGGCGCGCATTATACCGGGCGCCAGCGGGCTGCCAACTCCCCCTCGGTGGCGCGCCCCCGAAGTCTATACTCAGCGCTGAGACAGGCCCGTTCCCCGGCGACAATCAATGGCTGACTATCCCCTGCGTGTGCTCCGGCTTGTCCTCCTCTTCAGCCTCACTGCCTGTACCTGCCCTCACGGCCCCGGGCGCTTCCCATCCCCCCCGGAGCGCGAGGCCAGCCGGGTCCTCCAGCCGGGCACCGACGCCCCCCTGGTCACCGCCACCAGGCGCCTGTCAGCCGACCATCCCGGGGAGACCGGGGTCTACCCGGTAACGTCCGCACACAATGCCCTGGCGGTGCGGCTGGCCACCATCCGCGCCGCCCGTTACAGCATCGATATCCAGTATTTCATTTTCCGTCGCGATGAGACCGGCCTGCTGCTCACCCACGAACTCATCGATGCGGCAGATCGCGGGGTTCGCGTGCGTTTCCTGCTGGATGACTTTACCACCCGGTCTGCGCGCACCGCCCTCGCAGCACTCGACCACCACCCCAACGTTGAGGTCCGCCTGTTCAATCCCTTTCCCCACAAGGGGCCGCGGCCGGTAGAGTTTTTCAGTGACTTCTGCCGGCTGCACCGGCGCATGCACAACAAGTCATTTACCGTGGACAATCGCGTCAGTTTTATCGGCGGCCGTAACCTGAGCAACAAGTATTTCGGTATCGATGGCGGGCAGGTATTCGGCGACCTGGAACTGGTCACTATAGGTGCGGCGGTGGATGAAATTTCACTGCAGTTCGATCACTACTGGAATAGCCATTACAGCTTCCCCGTGCGCTCGGTCTTCGCCGGCGCCGCCAGCCCGGGGCACCAGGCCGCCTTCCTGCGCGAGCTGCAGGACAATACCCACGCGCTGCTGGCGACCGACTATGGCCAGCAACTGCTTGAGTCACCCGTCATCCCGAAGCTGCGCGACGAGCCACAGCTCTGGTACTGGAGCCCGGCGGAAGTGCTGGTCGACCCTCCGCGCAAGGTGAGCCTTACACCACAAGTCAGCAACGGCTTCGCCTCCAGGAAGTTGCTGGAGTGGATTCGCGGGGCCCGCAGCGAGCTGGTCATCATCTCACCCTACCTGCTCCCGGATGCAGCCTACCTCGACGCGCTGCTGGCTGCCGCACGTCGTGGCGTGCGGGTCCAGATACTGACCAATTCCCTATCCTCCGCAGACGTGGCCCTCGTATACGGTGCCTACCGCAAGTACCGGCGTCCGTTGCTGCGGGCGGGGATCCAGCTTTACGAACTCTCAGGGAAGCTGAACTACAAGCTCGACAACTGGCGGGGTACCTCGCGCTCCCTGCTGCATGCCAAGCTGCTGGTGGTGGACAGGCGCGCCCTCTATGTGGGCTCGTTCAACCTGGATCACCGCTCAGTGCTCCACAATACGGAGCTTGGCCTTCTCCTCCAGTCGGGTCGGCTGGCCCAAGAATTTACGGATAATTTCAGTCGCAATGTGCGCGACAATGCTTACGAGTTATTCCTTGATCAGGGACAGGTCCGCTGGCGCGACGGCAGCGGCAGGATCTATGACCACTCACCGGAAACCAGCCTGTTGCAGCGCTGGGTGGCCCGTGTCTCCGGCTGGCTGCCGCTGGAGCACCTGCTGTAGAAATGCGAACTGCCGGCGGGCAAAGCGCACCGCCGGCAGTAACTCCTTAGCCTGGTTGGGAAGGCGCTTACGCGTGGTGTGCAGAAACCGATGAGGCAAATTCCGCACATTCATTGGCGCCGAGGGCGTGGGAGATATCACCCAGGCTCAGGATACCCACCAGCCTTTTCTCCTCGTTCATCACCGGGATACGTCTCAGTTGCAGCGACTCCATCTTGTGCAGGGCCTCGTGCATGTCGTCTTCAGCCCAGCACCACTCGATACCCTCGGTCATAACATCGCGGGCCGTCAGGGATGAAAGGTCACCCTCGACCACACCGCGGCAGGTGATATCCCTATCTGTGACCATACCAATCAAGCGGTCATTTTCACCAATCGGTACCGCGCCGATATCCTCGTCGCGAAGGATCTTGGCCACTTCTGAGAGCGGCGTATCCGGTGAGCACCAGGTAACACCCTCGTGCATTGCTTCTCTGACTTTCATGGCAACCTCCGGTTAAGCGATCTGCCCGCTCTTGGTGCGGGCACAATGTGAATGTGCTCAGTCAGCGGGATTCCGGCTCGGGGCCGGAAAACACTCCCGTCAATGGATTTCAATCCGGTGCTGGCGCGGCTCGGGCTCCTTGCGCTTGGGTGCCGTCAGCTTCAGCACACCATCCTTGAAACTGGCATCGATGTCCTCCTCACTGATATCACTGCCCAGATTGAAACTGCGCATATATTTACCGTAGCGTCGCTCCTGGCGAATGACGCGTCCCTCTTTCTCCTCCTTGTCTTCCTGGCGGACCTCTGCCTCCAGGGTGAGCACGCCATTCTCGAGCGTGACGCTGATGTCTTCCTTGTTCACGCCAGGCACTTCCGCGCTGATTTCATAGCTGTCATCAGTCTCCCTGATATCGATGCGGGGAGAGAAGAAACCCTCCTTTCCCTCGCCGCCGGCGCGCGAAGGAGACATCCACTGGTCGAAAATATTGTCGAGATCGAATAGCGACCCCCGCGGTACAAGGCTCATAAGCACCTCCACTAGCTGTCACTAGCCATTGGTCAAACTAAGGGAGGACATTCCCGGAGACATATACCCCGGTCGAAGCCTCGCCCATGCGTCGGAATTTTAGGGAGTGGGGAGGCGAATAGTAGGGTCGAAGTGAACCTGCAACATCTCGGGCAATGGCGCAATCGCACCCCACCCCGGTAGCGGAGATCCGGGCTCTTTATGCCTGGAAGATCTAGCCAGCACGGCGCATATACATTTATTCACATCCATGTGACGCCGTATTCAACTAACATTTCGATAGAACCAATAGCGAGGAACTTGCCATGGCTATTGCATGGGTGCTCGTAGCAAACCAGTCCCACGCGCGACTCTTCGAGGCTGCCAACGCATCGGGCGACCTGCACGAGGTGGAAGGCATGATCTACCCGGAAGCGCGCATGAAAGGTACCGAAGTTTATTCCGACGGCCCCGGCCGCTCGTACGACAGCGGCGGCGAGGGCCGCCACGGCATGGGCAACCCGCGTGAGCTGCACAACCGCGCCGGCAGCAGGTTCGCCAAGGAGCTGGCCCATACGCTGGAACGAGGCCGCCAGGAGGGACGGTACGAGAAGCTCTATATCGTTGCCGAGCCACAGATGGTGGGCAACCTGCGCGAGGAACTGGATTCCCCCACGCGCGCAACCATCGCCGGCGAGACGGGCAAGAACCTGGTCTCTTCAGATGCCCGCGAAATCCGCTCGCAGTTGCCCTACCTTTTGTAGGCGGACATCCCGATAAAGGGCCAATCCGGGACAGGATTGATTTGCGCGCCGCAGCTTGCAACCATTAGGGTTCATACCAACGCCAGAAGGATAGGGCAATGCTGAGACTTTTCGACATCAGGCGGGGGCGGATCAGCGAAACCGCCCTCACCGGTGTCCCCGACTCCGTACAGCTGGCCGAGGCGGTGTGGATCGACCTGCAGGAACCGGAGGAACAGGAACGCGACCTGCTGGAACAGTTGCTGCGCACCGAGCTACCGGAATCGGAAGACGTGGAGGAGATCGAGGCCTCGGCGCGCTATTTCGTCGACGCTGCCGGTATACACATCCACTCGCTGTTCCTCACCCAGAGTGAAGGTCGTCACAATACATCGACAGTCGCTTTCATCCTTCAGCCGGACCGTCTGATCACTGTGCGCGACAGCGAGCTCGCTGATTTCCGCCTGTTGCGCATGCGTGCGCGCCGAGGCGGTGTCGAGGCCCGCAGCGCCCAGGAACTGATCGTGGAGGTGTTCGAGCAGAAAGCCGAGAATCTCGCCGACGCGCTCGAGGATATCCACCTGAGACTCGGTGACGTGAGTTACATGGTGCTAGAGGATGAGGCGGCCGAGCTGGAGGATGCCATCGACCAGCTGGCCAAGGTCGAAGACAGCAACGGTAAGGTGCTGCTGTCGCTGATGGACACGCGCCGTTCAATCACATTCCTGCAGCGACACGTCCAGGTTGACGGCGAACTGCAGGAGAGGTTCCGGGACATCATCCGCGACATCGATACCCTGACCGCCCATACCAGCTTCCTGTTCGACAAGATCAATTTCCTGATGGACTCGACCCAGGGGTTTATCAACATCGAGCAAAACCAGATCATCAAGATCTTCTCTATCGCAGCAGTGGTCTTCCTGCCGCCGACCATGGTGGCCAGCATTTACGGAATGAATTTCAAGTTCATGCCCGAAATGACCTGGGAACTCGGTTATCCCTGGGCGCTGGGGCTGATGCTGCTGGCGGGAGTAGCACCATACCTGTATTTCAAGATCAAGGGCTGGCTATAAGTCCCGGGCGGGTCATCACACCGGCAATGGCTCAGAGGCTCCTTTCGGGACGGAGGCTGCGCCGTGTAGGTGCTAAAATTGAGGCTCCGGCAAAGAGATTGTGTAGCCAGCTGGACCCGCACCGGAAGATGATAATGGCGACATCGAGCAACAAGAGCTTTCACCGCAAGCGCTGGCTGAGCATACAGCAGGCGGTAGACCACCTCAGTGCACTGTCGGAGGAACCGCTGAGCAGCCGGGACCTGGCCGATCTCGCGGAGGAGCACCTGCTCGATCTCTACTGGTACCGTCCCGGCCAGCACGCCGCGTACATGGGCCGGCCTGAAGTCACCACCCTCGACCGGCCGCTGCGACTGTGCGCGGAAAACCACAGCGACTGGCACGCAATCGCCGATATCCTGCGCCACCAGCCGGCCCTGCCGGCTTTCGAGCAGGACACGCCCCTGCTGGAGGATGCGGAGGGCGACCGGCTGCGCATTACATTCGACCGTCACCACAGGCCCGAACCCTTCAGCAGCCGCTGGTACCCGACGCTGGCCGAACTCGTGGTGCGCAGGGAAGACCTGGAACAACTCGAGCCCCGGCTGTTTGCCGGCCGCGAGGGCACTCACGCCCTGGAGACCCCACTGCTCCTGCAGGTCATCTGGCAACTGGAACAACTGGCGCTGGACGGCGAGCATCACTCCACCTCCTGGCTGGCCGAGCAGCTGGCGCGGCGCTCACCGGGCGTCAACCGGACTGACCTGGAGCGGGTGCTGGATGCGGCCGAGCGCGAGGGCCAGCGTGGCAGGCCGCACTAGCTTCCAGGTCCCCGTTTCCCCTCCATTTCTATTTAATCGAACGATTAAGTCAGCTTTATTCGCTGGAAGGCGAAGTCTGAATTTATTTACACTCTGTTGCTGACACAGTGGCGCCGCCCGCGCGTAGAGACCCGGGCTTGCGGCGACAG
This sequence comes from Microbulbifer yueqingensis, assembly GCF_900100355.1. Classification (GTDB taxonomy): domain Bacteria; phylum Pseudomonadota; class Gammaproteobacteria; order Pseudomonadales; family Cellvibrionaceae; genus Microbulbifer; species Microbulbifer yueqingensis. Next base: position 511,357 of record NZ_FNFH01000002.1, read on the forward strand.
GCACAGGGGTTGCAAGGGGGAAATATCGTGGCAGCCAGAAACAGTGAACATCGTTACGGCTGGGTGGCCATTGCCCTGCACTGGCTGATGGCCCCCGCGATTATCGGCATGTTCGCGCTGGGCTGGTGGATGCGCCAGCTGTCCTACTACGATCCCTGGTACCGGCAGGGCCCCGAGCTGCACAAGGGCATCGGCATCCTGCTGCTGGCCCTGTTACTGTTGCGCCTCGCCTGGAAGGCCATCAATCCCCGGCCCGGGGACATGCCGGGCCAGGCCCGCTGGCAGGTCGTCACCGCGCGGTTTGCCCACGGAGCACTCTACCTGCTGCTGCTCGCCATTATGGTTTCCGGTTACCTGATTTCGACGGCGGACGGTCGCCCCATCAATGTCTTCGGCTGGTTTGAGGTTCCCGCCACCCTGCAGGGCTTCGACAACCAGGAAGACCTGGCCGGGGAGGTACACGAAGTACTGGCCTGGTCGCTGATGGGCCTGGTGGCGCTCCATGCCCTGGCAGCGCTCAAGCACCACTTTGTCGACCGGGACGCCACACTGCGCCGTATGCTGGGCCTGCGCGGCAATCCACCATCCCGTCCGCCGCGTAAGGAAGTCGGCAGCCCCGCCACCGGATCACCGGCAAGCAACCAATAAGTCACAAACAGACCCTGTATCAACAGCTTTTACCAAGCCAATCGAGGAGCAAATAATGAAGAAAGTCGCCATTTTCCTTTTCGCCGCGCTGATGGGCGCCACTGCCCAGGCAGCCGAGTACAAGATCGACACCAAGGGCGCCCACGCGTTTATCCAGTTCCGCATCAAGCACCTGGGTTACAGCTGGCTCTACGGCCGTTTCGATGACTTCAGCGGTTCCTTCCAGTACGACGAGAGCAAGCCGGCAGAGTCCTCCATCAATGTCGAGATCGATGTGGCCAGCATCGACAGCAACCACGCCGAGCGCGACAAGCACCTGCGCGGCGAGGACTTCCTGCACGTGGAGAAATACCCCACCGCCACCTTCAAGAGCACCAGCTACGAGCCCATGGGCAATGGCAAGGGCAAGCTGAGCGGCGAGCTCACCCTGCGTGGCGTGACCAAGCCGGTCGTCATCGATGTGGAACATGTGGGCGGCGGCAAGGACCCCTGGGGCGGCTATCGCCAGGGCTTTACCGGCACCACCGAGTTCGCCCTGAAGGATTTCGGCATCATGTATGACCTGGGCCCGGCATCACAGACCGTGGAGATGATCCTGGACGTGGAAGGCATCCGAATCTGATCCCTTTTCCAGGTTACACACATAAAAAAGCCCGGCGCCAGCCGGGCTTTTTTTATGCGGGCTGTCCGCCCTGCAACAGGTTGCGTTCCGGAACCGCGCTCTCAGGCGCGGACCTCAGTTCCCAAGGGTGCGCGCTCCAGCAGGCGGCTGCCGCCGTAAACCGCGAGCCCGGCCAGGATACCCGGCATCCCCTCGTAAATATGGCTGTGCCAACCCAGGCCATAGCGCCACAGCAGGGCGGTGGCCAGGCCGACGATACTCATGACGATATATACCCGCTCAGAGGGTCGCCCGCCCAGCGCCAGTACAATCAGCAGCGGTGCGAACGCCGAGGCCAGGGCTGACCAGGACATCACCACCAGGCTGAAGACACTCTGCTTGTTAAGCAGTGCCCAGCCCACGGCGGCCACGGTGATTGCCAGTGTGGCGGCCTTGAGCATCCAGGTACGCTCGATATTGTGCGGGATGATGTCGTGGGTGAGCGCCGCGGAGCAGCTCAGCACCAGGGAATCAGCGGTGGACATGGTGGCGGCGAAGACCCCGGCCAGGATCAGGCCCACGAGCACCGGCGACAACAACTGCTGGGCCATCATCGGCAGCGCCAGCTCCGCATCGAAGCTGCCCGGGTCGCTCAGCATGATGCGCGCCAGCATACCCACACCGGTGGCCATGAAGTAGAAGGCGGTGAACCACAGGTAATACCAGCAGCGCGCATGCAGCATGCGGTTCTCGTCCTGCAGCGCCATGAAACGCACCATCACATGGGGCTGGCCGATCACCGACAGGCCGGCGAACAGCCAGCCGATGGCGAACACGATACCGCCCGCCAGTCCCGGCAACAGCATGTTGTCCGGATACCAGTCCAGGAACCCGTCGACCTCCCCCATCTGGCTCCAGGCCGCACCCAGGCCGCCGACGGACTGGGTCGCAGTCACCAGCAGGATCGCCATGGCGATGATCATCACGAATGACTGTGCGGCATCGGTCCAGATGGAGGCGCGAATGCCCCCGGCCAGGCAGTAAGCCGCCACGATCACGCCGCCGATTACCGCGCCGCTCCAGATCGGCAGGTCCAGCAGCACGTAGAGCGCCTTGCTGCCCGCCACCAGCTGCGCGCTGGCATAGGCGAGCAGGAACATCAGCGCCAGTACGCCGGCCAGGCGCTGCCAGGTGGCAAAGCGGCTGCCCCCCCAGTAACTGATGACGCCGGCGTAACTGCTCTCACCGGTCTCGCGGGTGGCGCGGCACAGCGAGCGGTGCACCCACATGGAGCCGAGGAAGTCGCCGAGAATCCAGCCCACCATCAGCCAGATGGAGGCGAGCCCGGTGGCGTAGGTGTAACCGATCACGCCGATGAACATGTAGCCACTGTTGTTGGTGGCTACCGCCGACAGGCCCACCAGGAATGGCGGCACATCGCTGCTGGCAAGGTAATAGTCCTTCTTGGTGCCGCGACTGCGCAGGTAGGAGCTGACACCGATGGCGGCAAACAGGGCGAGAAAGAACAGGAAACTCAGTAACACGGGCCACTCCTCGAAAACGTTATTATTGTCGGGACCCCTTCACCGACCGGGTCCGGCGAATACAAACCGGGCGACCCTCATGGGTCATGGGTCACCCGGAAAGCCGTTGCTCAGGCGGCGCTGCCGCCGGGTGCCCCGGAATCATCGGCAATGTCCTTGTCATCACCGGTGCTCTGGATACCCATCAGCTCGGCGAAGGGCGGGTATTCGAACAGCGCATCCAGCGCCGGGTCGTCCATCGCCTCGTCGCGATAGGCCGGGGAGATCTCCAGCGCCTTGGCCAGGTATTCCACAGCCTCTTCCCACTGCTCCTGGCTGGCGTGGGCACAGGCCAGCTGGTAGTAGGCGTTGCCGTTGGCCGGGTCGATCTCCAGCGCCTGCAGGCACAGGTTGATGGCCCACTGCGCCTCGCCCAGTTCCAGCACGGCGTCGGCCTTGTAGGTCAGCGCCTCGCCGTCGTCGCGGCGCAGGCCCAGGATCTGGTCGTACACCGCGATCTTGCCCGCCGGGGTGTGCTCGCGCCCGGCGCGCAGCCACAGGGACTGGATCTCCTGGGTCAGCTCGATCTCGTCGCGGTTGTGCTCGATATGCCGGGTCTTCTCGCTGAGCTGCTCCTCGATGCTACGCAGTCGCGCCTCGTACTGGCTGACGATTTTGTTGACCTCCTCAGAGGCAAGGCTGTGCACCTTCTCCTTGATATCGCGGATCGAGGTCCAGCCGACAATCACCAGCATGGAGCTGACACCGGCGATCAGGTAGAAGAAGTAGGTCACCGTGTCGGTGGCGTAGGTGATTGCCTTGTCGGCGGCATTGAGCTGGCGGTCCACCACCTCTTGGGTGAGGGCCACCCGCTGGGCCGCCATATCCTTGCGCAGCTGCTTGAGTTCATCGAGCACATAGCGCTCGACGAAGGGGGTATAGAGCGGCTCCTGCAGCTGCTCGACCCGCTCTTCGGCGGCCTCTTGCCGCTCATCGTTTTCCTGCTGGGCATTTGCAGCCAGCGACAGCAGCAGGGCTGCCGCCAGCATCAGCCATGTGCTCAGGCCGCGCATATGGCCTCGCCATGGTCATAGACCTCGACCAGGGCGTGGTGCAGGCTTTTAACGGCCTCTTCGTAATCTGTCTCGTTGATCACGAACTGCATATCCACCTGGCGCATGGACTGGTGTACGGCCAGCACACTGATACCGGAGCGGGCCAGCGCAGCCACTGCGCGGGACAGCATGCCCGGCACCTTCATGTCGCTGCCGATCGCGGACACCACCGCCACCTTGCGCACCTGGATATCACAATCCGGGTACTTCTCGCAGATTGCTGCGCGAATGCGCTTCACCGTTTTCAGGTTATTGGCGATGAAGTGGGTAATGGTGTTGGCGTTGATATCCTTGGTGACCACATTGCCCTTGAAGCGCGCAATGATGTCATTGATGGTGCGGTCGTAAGTGGTCATCAGGCCCATCATGTCCTGGTCAAAGCACTCCACCGCATAGATATTCTTGCGCCCGGCGATGATTTCCACACACGGGGTTTCGCTCACGTAGTCGCCGGTAACCAGTGTACCGCGGTGTTCGGGTTCGAAAGTGTTCATCACCCGCAGCGGAATCTCCTGCTGGCGCAGGCCCTTGGCCGCGCGGGGGTGTATCGCCTCCATACCCAAGTTGGCGAGCTGGTCGGCCACGTCGTAGTTGGTGCGCCCGATGGGAACCGCCTGCTCCTCACCCACCAGCCGCGGGTCGGCACTGCTCAGGTGGTATTCCTTGTGAATAATGGCTTCCCGCGCCTCGGTCATTACCGCGATGCGGCTGAAGGTCATCTCGCTGTAACCGCGAGCGAAGGTATTCATCAGGCCCTCGGCGGTATGCGCGTAGCCGGTGGCTATCGGCAGCTCTTTCGCCAGGTCGATATCCTTGAAAGCGCGCTCAATACGCTCATCCAGGGTCAGGTGGTCGCTGTCTTTCCAGCCGGTGAGGTCTACAAAACGGGCATTGATACCCTCTTCCTCGCGCAGCAGGGCGGCGGTATTCCAGGCACTGTGCGCCTCACCCAGGCTCGCCAGCATCTCGCTCACGGTGTTCAGGTGTCCTTCCAGGGCGAAGTGGCCGTGCTGGCAGACACGTTCCAGGTCGGCCAGGCAGCGCTCGGCATCCTCGAGGCGCTCACCGATAAAGTCATTGGCCCTGGCCAGCAACTCCGGGTCCTTAAACAGCGACGCATTGATTTCCTTGACCCGGTCGCGCAACACTTCAATGGCCTCCGACCAGCTGCGATCCTCATTGGCGTCGGCAAAGAGTGCGAAAATACCCGGGCGCCCGGACTTCTTGTGCTCCAGCAGCAAGTCGGTGATGCCCCCGTACGCAGACACCACGAAGATGCGCTGGTACACACCCTCCATCGCGGCCTTGCGGTTTTTGAGAACAATATTGTCGCGCACCGCGGCGTAGTCGCTCATGGACGTGCCGCCGATTTTTTCCACCGTGTGTTGTTTCATGATCTTCCTGTAGATGTTGTCTCTGTATTAGTAGGAGCCGGCGCCCGTGAAAGGCGCCGGTGCGAACCTCGCAACATCTTTACTTTCCGGTCACCTCTTCCGCGTCCAGCTCGTAGGCGCCCTCGGCGTTGTGGACTTCCTTGCCGTGTAGCGGCGGGTTGAAGACACAGGCCATCTTCATTTCTTTTTTGGCGCGCAGGACATGCTTGTCGTGCTTGTCGAGGATATAGATGGTGCCCGGGGAAATCGGGTATACCTTGCCGTCCTCGACGGTTTCCACCTCGCCCTCACCAGAGATGCAGTACACAGACTCCAGGTGGTTCTGGTAATGCAGGTTCAGGTTGGCGCCTTCGTAGATGGTGGTGATGTGGAAGGAAAAGCCCATGTTGTCGTTCTTCAACAACAGGCGGGTGCTCTCCCAACCCTCGGAAACAATACGGCGGTCGCTTTTTTCTGCTTCTTGCAGCTGTCTGACAATCATTACTGGTCTCTCATCAAAATATTAAGGGGCTATCAGGGATTCACTCGCAGGGGCGCCGATCAGGCGGCGCCAGCGAGGGATTCCTTGCTTTCCTTGGTGGTCACTTCCGCATCCTCGGCAAAGAAGTCGTGCTCTTCGGGCACGTCCTGGCCTTTCAGGACTTTCTGTACCGCCGCCTCGACGATATCCAGGCCGCGCTTCAGGTTCTCGTCGCTGATGGTCAGCGGGCACAGGGTCTTCACCACCTGGTCGTCGGCACCGCTGGTCTCGATCACCAGGCCGTGCTTGAAGGCCTCCTTGGTGATCTGGCCGGCCAGGTCGCCGCTGATACAGTTGAGGCCACGCATCATGCCGCGACCGCGGGTGGTCATGTTGCCGTCACCGTACTTCTCGACGATGGCAGTCATGCGCTGCTCGATGTACTCGCCCTTGCGCTGCACTTCCTTCGCGAATTTGTCGTCGCTCCAGAAGTGGTCGATGGCTGCCTTGGCAGTGACAAACGCGAGGTTGTTGCCACGGAAAGTGCCGTTGTGCTCACCGGGCTTCCACTGGTCCAGCTCGGGGCGCATCAACACTACCGCGAACGGCAGGCCGTAGCCGCTCAGGGACTTGGACAGGGTGACGATGTCCGGCTTGATACCAGACTCCTCGAAGCTGAAGAAGCTGCCGGTGCGGCCGCAGCCCGCCTGGATGTCGTCGACAATCAGCAGCATGTCGTGCTTCTTGCACACCGCCTCGAGGTTGCGCAGCCATTCCATGCTGCAGGCGTTGATGCCGCCCTCGCCCTGCACGGTCTCGACCATTACGGCGGCGGGGTGATCGACCCCGGAAGAAGAATCGGACAGCACCTTGTCCAGGTAGGCAGTGGTGTCGATATCGTCACCCAGGTAACCCTCGTAAGGCATGCGGGTGACGCCGCTCATGCTCACGCCGGCGGCGCCGCGGTGGTGGGAGTTACCGGTGGCGGCCAGGGCACCCAGGCTGCAACCGTGGAAACCGTTGGTAAAGGAGATGATGTTCTCGCGGCCCTTCAGCTTGCGCGCGATCTTCATGGCCGCTTCTACCGCATTGGTGCCGGTGGGACCGGTGAACTGCATGACATACTCCATGCCGCGCGGCTGGAGGATCTTCTCGGCAAAGCTCTCCATAAACTCGCGCTTGGCCTTGGTGTGCAGGTCCAGGCCATGGGTGATGCCGTCGGCCTGGATGTACTCCAGCAGGGCTTCCTTGAACACCGGGTTGTTGTGGCCGTAGTTCAGGGTGCCGGCACCGCCGAGGAAGTCCAGGTACTGGTTGCCTTCCTCGTCGTACAGGAACTCGCCCTGGGCCTTGTTGAATACCCGCGGGAAAGCGCGCGCGTAGCTCATTACTTCTGATTCGATTTCGTCAAAAACTTTCATGATGTCAACCTTTGGTTGGTTAATTGTGTGATCTCAGGATCTTGAAAACTCTGGTGTTACCCGGCACCCCTCGTTAAGCACCGCTGCCGGCCTGGGTAAAGGGTCCGATACGCAGCAACATCTCGCTGTCATGCTGACCTTTGAAGTGGCGCTCGCGGTCGAACATGATGGATTCATTGCACTCTGTGCCCAGCTTGCGGGCCAGCCCGCGGAACAGGGCCCAGGAGGCCTCGTTGTCAGGCGTGATGGTGGTCTCGAGATAGCGGACTTCTGCACAGGCCGGCCGCGCCAGGATCTCGCGGATCATGCGCCCGGCGAGTCCCTGCCCGCGGCCTTCCTCGGCCACGGCGACCTGCCAGATAAAGAGGGTGTCGGGGCGGGACGGGATCAGGTAACCGGAAACGAAGCCGGCGAGTTCACCATCGACTTCGGCAGCGACACTGGTGTCGGCAAAGTGGCTGGCCTGCAACAGGTTGCAGTAGACGGAGTTTTCATCGAGAGGGGGACAGCGTTTTATCAGTCGGTGCACATCGGCACCGTCCTCGCTGACCGGCCGGCGCAACAGGGCTTCCCTTTTGGCGGAACCCTGCCGCGCCTTGACCTTGTCTTCCGGGGACTCTCCGGTTTTACCTTCGGAACCCCCGCCCTGAGTTTTGGCTACGCTTTTGGCGCTCAAATCAATACCTTTAGTCATCAAATTGTCTTAATCGGCCCGAAATCCGCGGATAGGCGCGCACTTCCCGCCTTAATGGTCAAATTTGACCTTTTAAGTAATTAATTGTTTACTGCTCTAAACAATTTTTTGCATAGTACTCTAAACAAACACGCCACCGCAAGACCGGAACCATGGAGACTGAACAAAATTTACCCAGACAGCCGTCGCCGGAGAGCACAGAAAGCGACGCCGGGGCCACACCGGAGCACAAACGCGACGCCCGCGGGCGCGCGCCAGCCGGCCGGTCGCACGGAGTCATTGACAAAAAGCCGCCAGGGCATAAAGTCGGGCGCGAGCGGATGTCCCGCCGAGAACTGCAGAGCCTGCTTTTAATGGACAAGATAGAAGAAGTACTGATTACCCTGCGCCGGCTTATCCGTGCGACCGATCTGCATTCGAAACAACTGGTCAAAACCGCCGGCCTCACCGCGCCGCAGCTCCTGCTGTTGCAGGCCATCCGCGAGAAGGGCCAGGTGACCATCGGTGCCCTGGCCAAGGAAATCAGCCTCAGCCAGGCCACGGTAACCACCATTTTAGACCGCCTGGAGAAACGCGGGCTGGTTTACAGGGAGCGCTCGTCGGAAGACAAGCGCAAGGTGCACGCCTATCTCACCGACAAGGGCATGGATTTCATCCGGGACGCCCCCACTCCCCTACAGGAACACTTCGTGCGCCAGTTCCGCGACCTGCGCGACTGGGAGCAGTCCATGATCATCTCGTCGCTGCAGCGTGTCGCCCTGATGATGGATGCCGAGCATATCGACGCCTCCCCGGTTCTCGATATCGGCGACCTGGATCGCAAGGTGAGCCGCAACCACTCCTACGACAGATCGGAAGACGGGCCAGAAGACAAGTCGGACAAGGGCGAACCCTGATCTCCCGGGCGCACTGTACAGGTTGTCATCTGGCGCCAGAATCGTCGCTTTTTTAGGCGATCGCCGCACTCCCCGGACAATCACTGAACAGGCGCGGCCGCGGGGCTACGCAGTCATTGCATTTGGCCTTCATATCGGTATAAATGGGCGAATAACACTCTGGGGGGATTGGGCCTCCGGTTCAGCGTCTTTTCACGCAAGGCAAGGCCAAAGAAACCAGACAAACCGAGCGGTCGCGTAGCGCCGACGCGCGCAGCCTACGGTGAGACCTGCCCGCGCCCGGAGCCGGGCCCGCCGCCGGAGTAGAGTTGTGCCTGTCCTGATGTAGCGCCGCGACGCGAACGACCCAGAGCAGGGAAAGGGACAAGAAAAATGGCTTGTTTACAACACCCGGAAAGGGACCACCCCGTCTACCTGATGGCACACCACACCGTGGGTCGCCGCCAGGGGGCCGTGGATACCCGCATCCCCAGTGCCGAGATCTCCGGGATTCACGCCGCTATCCAGTGGACCGGCACCCACTGGAATATCCGCGACCTCAGCCGCAATGGAACCTGGCTCAACGGGCAGCAGCTGGTACCCGCCCGCAATTACGAATTGCAGCAGGGCGACAAGATCAGCTTCGGCCGCGCCAGCAACCCGGCGTGGAGCGTGATCAACCTCGACGAGCCCGAAAACCTGCTGATTGACCTGGCCACCGGCGATGCCGTGACGCTGGAGCAATATCACCTGCTGCCAGACGAGCGCGAGCCCCTCGCGAGCCTGCATTTCAATCCCGTAAACGGCCACTGGCTCTACGAGCTGACGGGAAATTCCAATGCCGGCGACGGCGCCGCAGTGGTCAGCCACGGCGAGCGCATCGACTGCGGGCTGCACAGCTGGCAGCTGTTCCTGCCCGATAACCAGGGGGCCACCAAAGAGCTGTCGCTGCAGCAGATGACCATCTGCGAATTCACCCTGCGCTTCTCGGTCAGCCATCACGAGGAACACGTGCAACTGCAACTGTGTCGCGCCGACCTGCAGGTGGCGCTGCCGGCGCGGATTCATCACTACCTGTTGCTGTACCTGGCCCGCGCACGCATGGTGGATATCGAGCGCGGTATCGACCCGGATGCCCAGGGGTGGGTTTCCATCCAGGTGGCCACCCGCGAGCTGGGCATTACCGTGAACCACCTGAACACGCAGATTTTCCGCGCCCGCAAGCAGATCGCCGAGTCGTTGCCGGACGCCATCGACACCTCCGGCCTGGTGGAACGGCGCTCCTGGGAGATCCGCCTTGGCTGCAGGAATTTCGAGATATTCAAGGGCTCCCGGCGCGAGTCCCGGACCGGCAACATCGCCGAAACCGTGTGAACCCGACGCCTCCCGGCGCCAATAGCCGGGACCGGTGAACAAGCAGAACAACAAGAGATTGGCAGGGAAGGCCGACAACAGCGGCGGGCCCGTCCCGTAATCACGATGCCAGAGCAACAACCACAACAGATCGGCCGTTACAGGGTCACCGGGCAGCTTGGCGCCGGGGGCATGGGCGTGGTGCATCTCGCCTTCGATGAGCACCTCCAGCGAAAGGTGGCAATCAAGCGGCTGATTCGCAACCCGTCCAGTTCCACCGCGCACCTGCGGATACGCCAGGAGGCCAAACTCCTCGCACAGCTCAACCACAGCAATATTGTGCAGATTTACGACGTGGTCGAGGACGCGGGCGAGATTGCCCTGGTGATGGAATATGTCGACGGCTGCACGCTCTCCCAGTGGCAGCGCGAGCGCGCGCCGTCGCTGGCACAGAGGCTCGCTATCCTGCGCCAGGTCTGCACCGGCCTGGCCCGCGCGCACAGCATCGGTATCATCCACCGCGACCTCAAGGCCGACAACATCCTGGTGGACCGGGACAACGTCGCGAAGATCACCGACTTTGGCATCGCCAAGAACTGGCGCGAAGAGAGCGACCTGACCCGCGAGCAACACGTGGCCGGCAGCTGGGGGGCCATGTCCCCCGAGCAGGCGCTGGGAAAGCCGTTGGACAACCGCTGTGACCTCTTTGCCCTGGGCGTACTGGCCTACCGCCTGCTCACCGGCCAGAGCCCGTTCGGCGACCACGACAGTGCCTTCGTGATCGTCGAGCGTATCGTCAAGAGCCAGCACCCGCCGGCAGACAAGCTGAACCCCGAGCTGCCCGCTGCGCTGTCGAAACTGCTGGACCGCCTGCTGGAAAAGGAACCTGACCGGCGCCCGCTGAGCGCCTCTGCGGTGGCCGACGAGCTGGACGCCATCCAGGCGACGCTGAACCCGGAACTCGCCGCAGGCACCCTCAGTGGCACCGCGACCGTCACCGCGGAGAGCTTCCACAGCCAGGTTCGCAGTCGCCAGCGCCAGCGCAAGTCACTGCTGGCCGCCAGTGCCCTCGCGGTGGCCGCCGCGGTTGCCTTCGCCTCGATGAGCGCGCTGTTGCCGGCGTCCGGGAAGAGCGCCGGCAAGTACATCGCCATCGTGGCCCCCAACGACAAGAATTTTGGCAACCGCGAGACCCGCCTGCTGGGCCAGAGCGTGCTGAGCACCCTGAAGCAGGACCTGACCAACCGCGATGGCCTGCTGCTCATCCCCTACCGGGAATCAACCATGCTGATGGGCCGCCCCCTGGACGACCAGGCCCGGGCCCTGAATGCAGACCTGCTGCTGCACCCGTCCCTGGATTGCACTTCCCGGCAATGCGAGCTGTCCCTCGACCTGATCGACACCGACACCATGACGGTGAAGGCCAGCCGCAGCACCCAGCTGGCCACGGGCGGTAGCACCGACAGCCGCGCCCGCACCCTGCAGCAGCTGGGCAAGCTGCTGGCCGCCTACCCTCGACGCGGCAGCGAGGCCTCCTTCGGGCTCAGTGATGCCGATTACCGGCGTTACCTGTGGCTGTTCGACCAGCGCGACGACGACGCCCACATCACCGAACACCTGGCAGAGCTGGAAGCACTGCAGCAGCGCAATCCGCTGTTTACCCCGCTGTACCGGCTCTACAGCGAACTGGTGATCGACCAGCGCTTTGTCAGCCGCAGCATGGAGGCGGTGGAGCGGCTGGAGCACTTCCTGGAGCACGCCCCCTCCAGTATCGCCGATCACCCCGACGTCTTGAGCGCCCGACTGAGCCTGGCCATACAGCGCCAGGACCGCAAGCGGGGCGAAGCCCTGCTTGATCAGCTGCGGCTGCGGCTCCCCGACAGTGCGAGCTACTACTGGCACCTGGCTGTCTTCCACCAGCACCTGGGAGATTACCGCGAGGCCCTGGCGGCGGCGGACCGGGCCCTGGAGCTGCGGCGCAGCTATAGCCACCTGGTGCAGAAGGCCATGGCCCTGACCGGGCTCGGAGAGATGGACGCTGCCCGGCCCCTGCTGCAGGAGGCCCTGACCCTGAGCGAGAGCAATATCAATGCCGTTTCGCTATTGGCCGGCAATGAGCTGGATGCCGGCCGCCCGGGGGAGACCGTGCGCCTGCTGACATCGGTAGGGCTCGACAACCTGGGGGGCATGGACATCTACAACCTCTGCCTCGCCCACTATATCGAGCGCCAGTTCGGTGAGGCCGACCACTGCCTCGCCCGCCTGGCGGAGGAGTCCCCGGGCGACGCCGAGGTGCTGCTGTACCGCGCCGAGATCGCCAACGCCCGGGAGCGGCCGGAGCAGGCCCGCGCCTTCGCCGAGCAGGCCCTGGCTGCCGTCGCCGACCGTGACGACTGGGAAGGGCTGCTGATGCAGGCCCGCGCCCACGCCGAGCTGGGCCATGCGGCACGCGCGGTGGAGAAGCTGATCCGCGTCGGCCGCAACGCGCCGGATGACATCTACGTGAACTTTGCCCGCGCCCAGGTGTACGTCACCACCGGCGACCTCTTCTCCGCCAAGGCGCACCTGCGCAAGACCCTGGACCTGGGGCTATCGCCCATCTGGTTCCAAACCGAGCCCTTCGCGCCGGTGTGCGAGGAAGAGCAGTTCGCCGACCTGCGCAGCGATTACCCGGCACTCTGCGCCAAGCGCCAGCAGAAGCCCTCTTCAGTCGCCAGCAAGGGTTCCACCAGCGCCTGAGCGCCATTCGCGGAAATGGTACTGCCAGCTGAGAAGGGGTAAACTGGCGACTGCTCTCTCAGGGAGGAGGAGCGCTCAACCTCAGGCTGGCAAGAAGAATAAACCGCCATGGAAATCGCCGAACCGGCACAAACCATTCTCGGTCGCTACCGCCTCGAGCGCGCCCTCGGCGCTGGCGGCATGGGCGTGGTCTACCTGGCGCGCGATAGCAAACTGCACCGCCAGGTTGCCATCAAGCAGCTGCGCGCCGACGCTACTTCAGATTCCGCCGCCGCCCGCATCCGCTCCGAGGCCCGCCTGCTGGCCCAGCTCAACCACCCCAATATCGTGCAACTCCACGATGTGATCGAGCGCGATGGCGATATCGCGCTAGTGATGGAATACGTGGAGGGCACCACCCTGAAGGAGTGGATGCGCGAGCGCACCCCCACCCTGCGCGAAAAGCTCGACCTGCTGATGCAGGTCTGCCGCGGCCTCACCGAGGCCCACCGCCTGGGCATAGTCCACCGGGACCTGAAGCCCGACAATATCCTGATTGCCACAGGCAGCAGCGGTATCACCGCCAAGATCACCGACTTCGGCATCGCCAAGTCGCTGCAGCAGGACAGCACCGAGATCACCCGCGCGGACCATGTGGCCGGCACCGTGGACGCCATGTCACCGGAGCAGCTGCAGGGCGAACCCCTGTGCCCGCGCAGCGACCTGTTCAGCCTGGGCACCATCGCCTACCAGCTGCTCTGCGGCGCCCGCCCGTTCGACAAAGGCGACGGCGGCAGCCTGGCGCTGGCCCACAAGGTGATCCACGATCCGCATATCCCGCCACAGCAGGCCTGCCCCGAGCTGCCCGGGCCGCTCGCCGCCCTGCTCGACCGCCTGCTGGCCAAGCAGCCACAGAAGCGCCCGGAATCGGCCCAGCAGGTGTACGAGGCGCTGGCCTTCCTCCACCAGCATCAGGCGGACGACGCCGACAGCGGCGAGCTCTCCGCCACCGTCACCCAGCTGCTGCGCAAGCCGCCCAGCCAGCGGCGCAAACTGTACAAAAGGCTCGGCTACGCCGCCGGGCTGGCACTTGCCAGCATTGGTGCCCTTTTCTTCCTGTACTTTCCGGCCACCACGGTTCGCACAGTTGCGGTACTTGATCCCGACTTTGAGGGAATCCCCGCCGATAGCAGGATACTTCTTGCTCACTCCATTGAAGAGGCTATGCGCGACAGTGTAATACACCTTGAAGAACTGCAACTTATCCCCAATCGGGAAATTGCCCCACTAAAAGGGCGAGGCTACAGAGAAATCGTGGCCGCCCTAAACCCTGACATTGTGCTGCTGCCGCAAGTCCGCTGCAGGTCCAGCGCCTGCGACGTCACGATAGAGCGCATTGACACCCCTGCATGGAACACTACTAACAAAGTAAACTTTCCAATTATCGCGCCGGAAATCTTTTCTTCCGCACAGGCAACGCATAGAGAGACGTCCAAACTATTCCCGGAATTCACTGGAGGGGATACCGCAGCGGATAGCATCTACTCAACCCAGGCAACCTACCTCAAATATATCCAGCTGCATCGCATAGTCACGCAAAAGCTCGGGCTCACACGTGACACACTGGGGAGAATCCGCTCACTGATCGAAGAATACCCAGAGTCGTTTTCTTCCTACCAACTGTTACTACGAGCCGCCGGTGAACTCCTCGCCAGAACCCAGGACCGGGAAATACTTATAGAAGTCAGGAACTTACTGACTGCATCCAGAATCACTTCCGAACTAAGAAAGGATCAGCTGTGGATGGACTACTACTTGCTAGCTGAAGATACCCGGATGGCTGACAAAAGACTGAAAATGCTGGAAAGTTCAGGCCTGAACAGCTATGACTGGCTAATGTACAAAAACAGATTGTCGTACATGCAGGGGGAATACCATAGCGCAGCCGAGTCCCTGGAAAGGGCTGTATTGCTTCGCCCGACTTACAAGACCTACTTCAACCTGGGTTTAGCGCAATACCGAATCAATGACTTTGAAAATTCCCTGAAGAGCTTTGAAAAGGCCCTGCAGTTGTATCCGGAATTTTCCAAGGCCCTGTCAATGGTAGCCGCCCTTCATTTCACCCTCGGTGATCTTGAAAAGGCCATAAGCGCCTACCGCGAGCTCATTTCCAAGGAACGGTCGCCATACCATTTAAACAATCTTGCCTTCGCCTATATGCTGACGGACAACAGCGCTAAAGCCGAGCCACTTTTCGCGGAAGCAAGAAAGCTCGCCCCGCAGGCAGGGCTGTATGCACTTAATCACGGAGAATCCCTGTTAGCCCAGGCAAGACAGGAAGAAGCGCAAGAAGCGTATAGCGCTGCAGCCGCCCTCACCAAAGGAACGTCAACCAAGAGCGCTATCCTGGTATTTGCACTGGCATCGGCGCACCTCGAGCGACGTGAAGATGCTATAAAAGCCCTGCATTCAGTGATAGACAGCAGCAGTAATGATATGTGGCTGAATTACGATATTGCCAGGACGTATCTGCAGTTGAAGGACTACAGCTCTGCAAAAATTTACCTGCAGAGGTCCATAAATAGCAAAATGAACAAGAGGCTACTATTGACCACAGAATTCGTCGAGGCTTGTGTTAACGAAAATTTTCGCAGCGAGTTTTCCTCGATTTGCCCAGCAAGCGACAATATGCAGCCCCCAAAGTAACTCCCGCAACTCTGTAAAACCCGGGCACAAAATATGCCCGGGGCGGAACTCGCGACAAAATCAGTTCGGTTCCGGAGGATCAATCACGATAGGCGGATCCATGGATTTATGCTCACTTCCATGGAGCTTTGCCACCCAACAAAAATCGTAGTAACGCTTATTACCCGCGTATTTTGGCCCCAAAATAACGGTCAGGATACTGGGATCCTTGGCATCAACATACGAAATAAATTCCGAAAGATACTTTTCCTCGACCGGCCGTCCCGGCTTTCCTGCCGAGCCAGAGCAAAACTCGATCCCGGGAATGCGGTTGACCCCTCTGGCAATGTCACTCCATTCCCAGCCCTCTTCAGCCAATTGAAATTGCAGTTTGAGCAGGCCGCCCCCATCCCTGACACGGCACTTCGAGCGAAAATCTGCATCAATGCCCTCTAAGGTGCCTTCGTCATCAAACATTTCCCATTTTCTTGCCTTCCCCTGTCGAGGAACGACCTTGATCGTCGGCAGTTCGCTGCCAGAAGGGTCAACAACTATTTTTTTCATTCTTGTCTCCATCGCTTCTTTTTCTAGACGGGTCCATTAGCTTAGCCGCAACCCCCACCGGAACTCCATCACATTTTAACTGTGACAGATAAAAAAACCGGCAGTCAGTGTCACTGACTGCCGGCCGTAAATGATGGTCCCAGCCATCGACGGTTACAACAACACTATCAAGAGCGAAACGGAGCCTCCTTGCCCCCACCAGGCCAGTTCCCGAGCCCCGGCACACATTGGCTCTGTGAAAGCCGCGGCCGGCCTGGCGATCCAGCTTGCGCTGAATGGGTTCCCGCACCGCGCCGGATCGGGATCCGGGCCGCGACACAGCGGATAAAGTGGCCAGGGACCGGGCTTCCTGCCCGTACACACCGCAATGGAGATGTGCCCCTGAACCCATGTGCCTACTGTACGACTCGGGAAATTACAGGTCGATCACAAGCCATTACACGAAATTACGGGAACGGGTTCGCAGTGGGCAGCCTTTCCCTATCACATCACGGCGCGCACTCTCGCCAACCCCCTCGACTCCTCCACCACTGTCATGGCGCTGGGCCGGCATCCGGTGCCCCAGCGTGGCCTGGTGCCACCACACTGGATCCCGGCCTTCGCCGGTGTGCCGGCCCAGCGGGATGACGGAGAGACGTACCTACAGCGACAAATTCCGCACTTCCGGCCCAGACGAAACTTTCCCAAAGGCGTCATGCCGGCGAAGGCCGGCATCCAGGGGCCACTGCGTTACCGCCACCCACCACCGCCCGGTCTACGCTTGTGGCTGGTATTGCGGGCAGGGCATACACACAGCGGGCGGCCAATGAACGACTCTATCGACCGGGCGCGGATCCTCTCACCGCGCCGCAACAGCTCACAGGCAGGCGATGTCCCGGCGCTGGCGCGGGAGCAGCTGGCGCATTTCCACATCGATCTCGCCAGTGAACATGGCCGGCTGCTACTGGAGGCGGCGGAGCAGCTGTACCGGGCCCAGGGCAGTATCGGCAATATGGTGGAGCAGAGCGCGCGCATCCTCGCCGGCCTGGACCGGCGGGACCGTATCGCCTATTTCAACGCCAAGCGCTTTATGAGTTTCCAGCTGGCCAAGCTGCTGCACGAATTGCAGGGGCCACTGCGCCAGAGCTTCGCCGGGCTGCAGGGCACGCGGGATTTCAACCAGGCCACCCGCGGCGGCTACCCGCTGTTCGACAATATCCCGGCGATCTTTTCCGCCACGCCGGTGATCGCCCGCACCGCCACCTATATCTATGCCTGTACCGAGTGGATTGACGATGCCTTCCGCGGGCGCGAGCCCAGCCATGATATCTACTCGCGCCTGCTGAACCCCACCGCCATTGCGCTGGCCAACGCCATGGTGGCGCTGGAGTGCGGGCCCTATGCCGGCGACTACCTGGCGTGGAATTTCAACTCGGGCATGGCGGCGGTGGATGCGCTGCTGGCCAACCAGCTGCGCCACGGCGATGTCCTTATAGCCTCGCGCCATGTCTACGGCGGCGTGCACCAGATACTGCACGACCACTACGCCCGCGCCGACAAGATGGCCATCAAACTCGTATGGTTCGACGGCATCACCGGTGAGGACTTCGAGCAATGCCTGGCGGCGACCCGGCGCGAGCACGGGCAGGCACTCACTTCCGGCGCAAAACTGAAAGTCTACCTGGAGTCCCCCTGCAACCCCCACGGCACCATGCTGGATGTGCCGGCCATCTGCTCTGTGGCGCACCGCGAGGGGCTGACGGTGATGCTGGACTCCACCCTGGCCACCCCCTTCCTCAACCGGCCGCTGTTGCGCAAGGACGCAGACGAACGCCCGGACTTCCTGCTGCACTCCTACACCAAGGATATCGGCGGCACCGGCGCCGCCACCGCCGGGGTGGTGATCGGTCCCGTGCCCCGCATGTTCATTCCCAAGGGCGATACGGTGGGCGGGCTCAACTGGAGCGACAGCCTGTTCTGGGACGTCTACTACATCAAGGGCGCCTTCCTGGATGCGGACAAGGCGTGGCAGGTGCACGAGGGGCTGCGCACCCTGGAGATGCGCATGCTGAAGAAGTGCATCAACACCCTGTGCCTGAGCCACTTCTTCGCCAGCCACGAAAAAATTCGCGTCAACAGCCACGCACTGGAGAGCGACGCCAACGCGCCCCTGCGGGAAAAGCTGCTGCGCTTTGGTTTGCCTGTGCCGCTGTTCACCATCGACATGGAGAATGCCGGCCTGCCCACCGACGCCTTCCAGCGTTTCTTCGACTCACTGGAGCCGGCGTTCGGCCAGATGGTAAGCCTGGGACAGACCAACACCATGGTGCTGTGCCCGGCGCTCACCTCGCACTCGGAGCTGTCCGAGGAGGCGCAGCGGGCGGCGGATATCTACCCCACCACCCTGCGCATCTCGGTGGGCGACGAGGATATGGCGCAACTGGTGGCGCAGGTAATCCTGTGCGCGCGCCTGCACCTGGACCCGGTGTGCCCCGGCTTCAGTGACGGTTTTATGGCGCCGGAAGAGACCGACACCATGTGCGCGCGTTTTTACACCCAGGTGCACGAGCGGGTGGCGCGGAATTTTCCCAAGGTGGCAGACTACCTGTGAGACAGGCTAGCGGCTAGCAGGGCTGGAATACACTGGTCCTGAAATGAACCTTGCGCGGTGTCAGGTGCCGGTGTTTCGCGGCAGGTGCAACGGGGCGCCGCTTGTTGCACTATCTTATATCCCGTAATATCCACGGCCCTCTGCCCAGAATTTAATCACACATAATGCCGACATCCTGCATGCGCCTCCTGATCCTGCTGTTGTGCTGTTTTTCCGGTTTCGCCGCGGCGCAAAGCTACGAGCAACTCTACAGCGATTACCGCGACACGCTGTACCAGATCCGCCTGATCGAGAAGTCGTCCAACTCCAAGGCCGCCATCGGCTCAGCCTTCCAGATTTCCGCCGACGGGCTGCTGGCCACCAATTACCACGTGGTGGCTGAGGCGGTCAGCGACCCGGGGAAATACATACTGGAATACGTCTCGGTGGACGGCGACAAGGGCACACTCACGCTGCTGGATATCGACGTTATCAACGACCTGGCACTGCTGCGACTGGACAAGCCGGGCAAGCACTTTCTGCAGCTGGCGGATAACACCCCCAGGCGGGGCGAGACCATCGTCTCCCTGGGCAACCCGCTGGACCTGGGCATGACCCTGATCCCCGGCACCTACAACGGTATTGCCAGCGGCAGCTTCTACGACCGTATCCACTTCGCCGGCTCCATCAACCCCGGCATGAGCGGCGGGCCGGCCATCAACCTCGGCGGCAAGGTGGTGGGCATCAACGTGGCCACCGCCGGCAACCAGGTGAGCTTCCTGGTGCCGGTGGGCAAGCTGGCCACCCTGGTGTCCCACTACCGCAAGGCGGGCAAGGAAGTGGACTTGCAGGCGGTGACCAACCAGCAACTGGTGGCCAACCAGAAACGCATTATCGATGCCATCCTCAATGCCGAGTGGAACACCCGCTCGCTGGGTGAGGCCATGGTGGTCGGCGAGATCCTCCCCGCCATCCAGTGCTGGGGCAACACCGAGGAGGACGAGGACAACCCGGTCAAGCGCATCGACAAGGGCTGCACCGGCCAGGATGTGGTCTTCCTCGCCGACGACTTCAACACCGGGCGGGTGGAGTACGAGTTTTTCTGGTTCCAGGCCGAGGACCTGTTGCCGGCGCGTTTCTACAGCGAGTACGAGCGCCAGATGAGCAGCTTCTTTCCCGGCAACGACGCCGGCGAGGAGGACGTCACCGACTTCCGCTGCAAGCAGGCTTTCACCCGGCAGCCACGCAAGGTGAGCCCCGGTGTCCCCAAGGCCGCGAACAACAAGCCGCCGGTCATCGCGCGCACCAGCTACTGTGTGCGCCGCTACAGGGATTTTCCCGACCTCTATGACGTCTTCTATATCAGCCTGAGCGTCGATCGCGAGAACCGCGCGCTGGTAAGCCACTTCACCCTGTCCGGGTTTACCGAGGAATCCGCCGAGGCGTTTACCGAGAAGTTCACGAGCGAGATCCAATGGCACTGATCATCGAAGAGCTGAATCGCGCCCGCCATGTGCAGGCGCGCTACCGTATGGATGGCGGGCGCCTGACCCTGGGGCGCGGCTATGGCAACGACGTAATCATCGAAGATGTGCACGCGGACCCCAGCCATGCGGAAATCGTCTGCGACGAAGACGGCAGTTATTACCTGCGCGACCTGGACAGCGAGAACGGCACCCAGCTGGTGCGCAACCTGTACGACAGCTCCATCAAGAGCGAGGAAGTGCAGCGGCGCGCGATCGAGTCCGGCGACGAGATCCAGGTGGGTCGCACGCACCTGCGCCTGTGCCACAGCGAGTCCGCGGTGCCGCCGGCGGTGCCCCTCCACTCGCTGGAGGGCATACTCGAGCGCCTGTCACACCCGTCCCGGGCCATCGGCCTGCTGGTGGCCGTGGCGGGACTTACCCTGTTCTTCACCTACCTCAATTACGCCGGCAAGCTGCAGTGGACCGAGGTGGTGAACCTGGCCATCGGCAGCCTGGTGGGCCTGCTGGTCTACGCCGCTGCCTGGGCGTTTATCGGCCGCGTGGTGCGCCACGACACGCGCTTCTTCGCCCACCTCTCCATCGCCGCCCTCGGTGCGCTGGCCTACACCAGCTGGGAGTGGCTACGGGGCCTGCTGGATTTCAACTTCGCCATCGGCGAGTCCATGCCGCTGATCAATTTCGCCGTACTGGCAGTAATACTGCCAGCCATGCTGTGGTGCGCCTGCTACCTGGCACTGAATATTTCCCGTGGCTGGCGCTGGGCCATCTCCCTGTTGCTGCCACTGGCCTTCCTCGGCCTGGGACTGGCAGAGGATATCGCCTCCATGGCGGAATTCAGCGACGTCCCGCAGATCTCCACCACCCTCAAGCACGAGGATTTCCTGCTGCGCCAGCCCATGCCCATGGAGGAGTTCCTGCGTGAATCCTCCAACCTGTACGATATCGAGATAAAGCAGGACGAGGCCGAAGGCGCCACCGAGACCGCGACACCGGCGGCAGCAGACGACGAGCCGCAGGGGCGGGTACAGCAACACGATGCGGGGGAGCAGGCATGAACAATCCTTTCTGGAGCCCGGCGCTGGCGGAACTGGAACCCTATGTTCCGGGCGAGCAGCCGCGCGGCAACCGGCTGATCAAGCTCAACACCAACGAGAACCCCTACCCGCCGTCCACGCGGGCCATGGAGGCACTGGCCGACCCGCAGCTGGCAGACGCCCTGCGCCGCTACCCGGATCCCGAGTCCACCGAACTCTGCGCCACCATCGCCGCGCAGGAGGGACTGGCACCGGAACAGGTATTCGTGGGCAATGGCTCGGACGAGGTGCTCGCCCACACCTTCTACAGTTTTTTCCGCCGGGGCGCGGACGAGCCGCTGCTGTACCCGGAAATCACCTACAGCTTCTATCCGGTCTACTGCCAGTTGTATGGCATTCCGCACCGCTCACCGGCACTGCGGGAGGATTTCAGCATTGCGGTGGAAGACTACGCCGGCCCGGCGGCGGGCGTGATCCTGCCCAACCCGAACGCGCCCACCGGCCGCTACCTGGCGCTGGAGCAGATCGAGCGGCTGCTCGAGCTGCAACCGGAGCGGGTGGTGGCAGTGGACGAGGCCTATATCGAGTTCGGCGGCGAGAGCGCCGCGGGGCTTATCGGCCGCTACCCCAACCTGCTGGTAATCCGCACCCTGTCCAAGTCCCACGCCCTGGCGGGACTGCGGCTGGGCTATGCGCTGGGGCAACCGCACCTGGTCGAGGGACTGCAGCGCACCAAGAACTCGTTCAACTCCTATCCCATCGACAGCATCGCCCAGCGCATGGCGGCGGCCGCCATCGCGGATACCGCGTGGCTGCGCGACACCCGCGAGCGGGTGATCGCCACCCGCGAACGGGTGGCCCGGGAACTCGAGGCGCTGGACTTCGAGGTGGTGCCGTCGATGGCCAATTTCCTGCTGGCGCGCCCGCGCGCGATCGGCGCCGAGTCCCTGTACCTGCAGCTGAGGGAGCGGCAGATCCTGGTGCGCTATTTCAACAAGCCGCGCCTCAGTGACTACCTGCGCATCTCCATCGGCACCGACAGCGAAATGGACGCCCTGCTCGCCGCCTGCCGGGAAATTCAGGGGACCGCGGACAATTCACAGACGCGCTAAGCGGAGTACCTATAATGTGCTCTGGAGTCAGCAGTAGGGCGCTTATGTTCTCGAAAAAACTCGCACACCTGTTGCTCGGCGGGATGCTCGCAGGCGCCGCCGGGCAGGTTCTCGGCGGCCCCGCCGGCGACAATCCCTGGGAGGCGGTGGCGCGCCCGTCTTCCCAGCCCCCCGCCAGTATCGGCACCTATACCAACGGCTGCCTCAGCGGCGCCGAACAGATGCCGTTGCGCGGCGAGGGCTTCCAGCTGGTGCGCACCGGCCGCGACCGCCACTACGGCCACCCGGAGACGGTGCGCTTCCTGAAGGATTTCTCTGCCCGGGTGGCCGCGCGCGACCTGGGGCGCCTGCAGATCGGCGACATGTCCATGGCACGTGGCGGCCCCTTCTCCTATGGCCACCGCAGCCACCAGGTGGGGCTGGATGTGGATATCTGGTATTCCCAGGACTGGCGCGCCGCCGAGCGCCCCCTGAGCGCCTGGGAGCGGGACAACATTTCCGCCATCCCCTTGGCAGATGCCGGACAGCATCGCCTGATCCGGGAAAACTGGGACCGGCGGATACCGTCTATCCTGCGGATAGCGGCGGAGGACGACCGGGTGGAACGCATCTTTGTCCACCCCACCATCAAGCGCAAAATGTGCAGCCTGGCCGGGTCCGACAACGAGTGGCTGCGCAAGGTGCGTCCCTGGTGGGGCCACAATTACCATTTCCACGTGCGGTTGGCGTGCCCCCCCGGGGAGACCAACTGCAAGCCGCAAAGGCCGCCCCGCGGTGATCCCTGCGGGCCCGACCTGGACTGGTGGTTCAGTGAGGAGGCCTACGCCATATTGCGGGCCCCGGAGGAGCCGGCACCGGCAGAGGAACCCCGGCCGCTGCCCGAACAGTGCGCCCGGGTGCTGGGCGCACCGTAAGCGACCCGAAACAGACGTAGCAGTACCAGAGGCGACAGCCAGATACAGGGAATAACACCATGATCAATACCCTGCTAATTTGCGGCGGCGGCGGCAGTGAACACGAGGTGTCACTGCGCACGGCGGATTTTATCGAGCGCCACCTGGAGCCCTGCGACGATATCGACCTGATGCGGGTGGAAATGGACGGCCGCGGCCGGCTGCGCGACAGCGAGGGCACCACCTGGCACCTGGGGCAGGACCGTCGCCTGCGCAGTGGCGACGACGAGCGGGAAATCCATTACGTGGTCCCGGCCATCCATGGCTACCCGGGCGAGACCGGCGACCTGCAGTCGCTGCTGGAACTCTACGGCATCCCCTACTTCGGCTGCGGACCGGAAGCCAGCAAAATCTGCTTCAACAAAATCAGCACAAAGCTGTGGCTCTCCGCGTTGGGCATCGACAACACGCCGTACCAGTTCCTGTGCAGCAACGAATCCGAGGAAACCTCCAAGGCTTCCATGGCACTGGAGGAGTGGGGCGAGATCTTCATCAAGGCGTCCAACCAAGGCTCTTCGGTGGGCTGCTACAAGGTCACCAGCGCAGAGGAGCTCCCCGCCGCCCTGGAGCAGGCATTCGAGCTGTCGCCCTATGTGCTGGCGGAGAAATCCCTGCGCGTGCGCGAACTGGAGGTGGCGGCCTACACCTACGACGGCATGCTGGTAATCACCCCGCCCGGCGAAGTGTGCGCGCCCTCGGATACTTTCTACAGCTACGAGGAGAAGTACAACGAGGGCAGCCGCGCCGTGACCCACGTGGAGGCAGAGGGACTGAGCGAGGCACAGCTGGGGTGGATCCACGAGGCGTCGCGCAAGGCCTTTATCGGCCTGCAACTGAAGGACCTGTCGCGCATCGATTTTTTCCTCACCGACGACGGCGAGATATACCTCAACGAGGTGAATACCTTCCCGGGGATGACGCCGATTTCCATGTTCCCGAAAATGATGGAAAACGCCGGACACGACTTCGGCGCCTATCTCAGCAACCGGATCCGGGCCGCGGTGAAAAGCTAAAGCCCTGCCATTGGGGCCGCACTGCCACCTGCGCACCCGGCATCAGATGCCGGCCCATCAGTATGATGACAGCGGGAATGAGTCGGCGCCGGATAAATAAGGCCTGCGGCCTGCCGGGATAGACTTATTTCGGCTGTCCCCACCGATGGAACCATCCTCTAACATTTGCCGTCATCCCGGCGCAGGCCGGGATCCAGTTCATGGGACCCGCCGCCGAAGCGGGCACCGGGGAAATGGGGCGCCGAGCGCGGCCGCTGGAGTTAAACCAGCCAGCCCTCCCTGCGGCCGCTGGAAAACTGCCCACGCAGGAATTCCATCTGGTCGCCGCGAATCCGCTCGCTGTTAATCAGCGCCAGGTACTCGGCGGCATTGGGACAGAACGGCAGCGCCAGCAGGTCCATGTCGAGGTCCTGCAGCAGGCGGTTGCCCTTGTGCTGGTTGCAGCGGCGACAGGCAGTGACCACGTTCTCCCACACGTCCCTTCCCCCGCGGGAGACCGGGTGCACGTGGTCGCGGGTGAGTTCCGAAGTGCGAAACCCGCTGCCACAGTAGAGGCAGGTATGGCGGTCGCGGAAAAACAGCGCGCGGTTGGTAAGCGGCGGACGCCGGCGCGGGCGCGCCATACGCTCCCCCCCACAGGCGATAATCGCCGCCAGGTCCAGGCTCGAGCGCTCGCCGTGGCAGTTGATGCCCCCGTGTACCCGCTGCACCACGCCGCCCAGCGACCAGGTGACCAGCTCGCGCACATACAGGCAGGCGGCCTCCTGCCAGTTCAGCCACTCCAGGGGCTGGCCCGCCAGGTTGAGACGCAGGATCCTCGCTTCCATCGTCGCTTCCATTGTCACTCCCCCTGTTTATATTCCGACAATAAACCGCTTGCAGCCAGCGCAGGGCAACACCTGTTGGCGGCGGAAACCTCAAGTTGCAGAGAACAAAAAGCCCCGCGGGAAAACCGGCGGGGCTTTGGCAGAAAATTGGCAGCGAGGGGGAGAGCGCCCGCCGCAAGCATGCAGGCAAAAGGGGTGGCGGACGTTTCTGGCGCTGAATTACTGAATGCTTCACCCTCCGCCGGCCGCATTAAAATATGGCCGGTTCGTTGAGATTAAAGCGGAATATTGTTTCAATTTCCAGACGGTGCATGCAGGAGGGGAAAAGCGCGACACAGCGCGGCTTTTACCTGAGACGACCTACCTGAGACGACCTGCGGCTTTGACGGTGTCATTGCTACGGGAAATTTCCGGCCGCGCATGTAAAAACACCGCCCAGGCTTCCGGCCCGGACGGTGCGTCTCACAGGATGGTGCCCGATTCCCTGGGCGAGCGGCTCACCTTTCCGTGTTCCCTTGCCGCTGTGGTCAGTCCCTTTCGCGTCCTTGCAATTACATTATGGACAGGGGGGGAATTTTTAACAGGGGAAATCGGCTGAAATTCTTGTGCGAGATATCTCACAAGAGTGAGAGATATCGCACCTGGAACAGGATAAGAGAGAGGCCGGGCGCCCGGGGACAGGCAGGGGTTCGAAGGAGCGACCCACTGCGTACTGGCTTGCACATTACTTTATTACAACAAATTACAATATCAAGAAAAGGAATAACCAACTTGTTGAAATACGCGCTAACTTTTCTCGCGGCTGTGGGCCTCGGGCTCGTTGCCCTGGTGATCCTCACCCCCGGCGTGGACATTCCGTGGAAACAACTGACCGGCGGCGCCGACACTGACCCGGAAACCGTCGACCGCCAGTTGCGCGCGGCGGAAGGCTACCGGGTGGAGCTCTTTGCCAGCGACCTGCCCAATGCGCGCTGGCTGGCGGTGACCCGCAGCGGCGACCTGGTAGTGTCGCAGCCGAAGAGTGGCCAGGTAACCCTGGTCAGGGCGGACCGGGACGGCGATGGCAGCAGTGACGACCGCCGCGTGCTGATCGATGGCCTGACCCGCCCCCATGGGCTGGTACTGCATGAAGACTGGCTGTATATCGCCGAGAGCGACGCCATCGGGCGGGTGGCCTTCGACCACTCCGACGGCCGCCTGGCGGGGAGCTACCAGCGCATCGTCACCGGCCTCGCCGACCGGGGCAACCACTGGACCAAGACCATCGGCATGGGACCCGACGGCTGGCTCTACCTGAGCAGCGGCTCCAGCTGCAACGTGTGCGAGGAGGAAAACCAGCGGCGCGCCACAATCATGCGGCTGCGGCCCGACGGCAGCGACCTGCAGGTTTTCGCCACCGGCCTGCGCAACAGCGTGGGTTTCGACTGGTCGCCAAAAGACGGCGGCCTCTACGCCACCGATAACGGTCGCGACTGGCTGGGCGACGACTTCCCTCCCGACGAACTCAATCTGGTGGAGCAAGGCGTCTTCTATGGCTGGCCCTATGCCAACGGCGACCGGGTACCAGACCCGGACCTGGGGGCTGATGCCGGTCCCGAGATCCAGGCCAGGATCGCCAGCTCCCGCCCGCCGGCGCACAAGTTCGCCGCCCACAATGCCCCGCTCGGCATCCGCTTCCTGCGCAGCCCCGGGCAATTGCCCGCGTACCGGGACGCGGCGCTGGTGGCCCTGCACGGTTCCTGGAACCGCTCGGTGAAGGACGGCTACAAGGTGGTGTCGCTGCACTGGGACGACAGCGGTGCGATCAGCCAGCGGGACTTCCTCTGGGGATTCCTGGGGCCGGAGCGTGAAGAGGTTTACGGCCGGCCTGTGGCCATCGCCGAGGATGCCGCTGGCAACATCTATGTCTC
Source organism: Microbulbifer yueqingensis (assembly GCF_900100355.1). Lineage (GTDB taxonomy): Bacteria > Pseudomonadota > Gammaproteobacteria > Pseudomonadales > Cellvibrionaceae > Microbulbifer > Microbulbifer yueqingensis. Next base: position 538,313 of record NZ_FNFH01000002.1, read on the forward strand.
GGATGACTATGCCGGCGCAGTCTACCGGGTGAGCCGGGGTGAACAGGCGCAACCTGCGGCCGTCACCGGGCGCTCATCGCCGCTGAAAGCGCCGCACAAGCCGGTGGCGATCGACAGCGACGCTGCCCGGCGCGGCGAGGAAATCTACCAGCGCCACAATTGCGGGGAATGCCACGCCGAACAGGTGGTACTGGAAGGACTCTCCGAGAAATACACGCTGCGATCGCTGGCCGACTATTTCGACGCCCCCACACCACCCATGCCCGACTACGGCTTCAGTCGCCCGCAGAAGCGCGCCCTCGCCCACTACCTCCTGTCGCGCGAACAGGAGCTGGTATCGCCCCTTCCCGGCGATGCCCCGGAACCGGATGGCGACTGAGCGGCTGGCGGCGAGATTGACCATATGGGCGCCAGCGGCTAAGGTTGCCGCGGCGCAATATACCCCGGGCTGAGGCACAGGCTTATGGCAGAGAAAGAGAAACCGGCAACTTTTGAACAGGCACTGGAAGAGCTGGAACAGCTCGTTGAACGCCTCGAGGGTGGTGACCTGCCGCTGGAGGACGCTCTGGCTGACTTCGAGCGCGGGGTGAAGCTGACCCGCGAATGCCAGCAGAAACTCGCCAGCGCCGAGCAGAAGGTGAAAGTCCTGATGGAGGAAGGTGGCGAGGTGCGCGAACAGCCCTTCGATATCGACGATCCCGCCGGCCCCGCCGTGGGCGATCGCGGGGACGACGCCTGAGTGGCCACTACCGCTGGGTCCACCCCCAGTCTGCAGTCGTTCCTGCAACAGTGTGCCGCACGCGTCGAGGCGCGCCTGCAGGCAGCCCTCACCGGCGCGGCCCCGGGTGCGGAGCTCCTGCAGGAGGCCATGCGCTATGCCGCGCTCGGGCCGGGCAAGCGCCTGCGCCCAGCCCTCGTCTACGCCAGCGCTGCGGCAATCACCACTGGAGATACCCGCCCGGCACTATGCGATGACGCCGCGGCAGCGCTGGAATGCATCCACGCCTACTCCCTGGTGCACGACGACCTGCCCGCCATGGACGACGACGACCTGCGCCGCGGGCGCCCCACCTGCCATATCCAGTTTGACGAGGCCACCGCGATACTGGCCGGCGACGCCCTGCAGACGCGCGCGTTCGAGCTGCTGCTGCAGAGCGACGCGGAACCACGGCTGAAGCTGTCCCTGCTCACTGAACTGGCCCGGGCCTCCGGCGCCGAGGGAATGGTGGCCGGCCAGGCCATCGACCTGGCGGCGGTCAACCGCCAGCCCGACCTCTCCCGGCTGGAGACCATGCACCGCCTCAAGACCGGCGCCCTGATTCGCGCCAGCGCGCGTATGGGCGCCCTGGCAGCCGACGCGACTTCCCAGCAGCTGGATGCCGTCAGCGGCTATGCCGGCGCCATCGGCCTCGCCTTCCAGGTGCAGGACGACATACTCGACGTGACTGCCGACACCGCCACCCTGGGCAAGACCCAGGGAGCCGATGCGGCCCGCAACAAGCCCACCTATGTCTCGCTGCTGGGACTGGAAGGCGCACGGGACAAGCTGGCCGCCCTGCACCGGGAGGCACTCGAATACCTGGATCCGCTGCAGGGTGACTGTCGCCTGCTGCAACAGCTGGCCGACTATATTGTCGAGCGAGGTCACTGACCGGCCCGTCGACTCCGGGCGCGGGCGCCGCCCCGCCATTCGGGATGCAATCTGCCCCCCACAGGCATACAATCCCCTGTTCGAATCGGTTGCAATTGATACCATGGTTGAGTGCCCGCTTGCGGCGGGTTGCCCCCGGCGACAGCGCCCCATGGTCGAGTTACAGGACACTCGATGTTCGACGAAATCCCGCGTACCCGCCCCCATACCCCGCTGCTTGACGCCGTAGACGAGCCGGCGCAACTGCGCGCGCTGGACGAGCGCCAGCTGCCGGAGCTCGCCAGCCAGCTGCGCGAGTACCTGCTGTACTGTGTCGGCCAGACCGGCGGCCACTTCGGCGCCGGCCTGGGCGTGGTCGAACTGACCATTGCCCTGCACTACATCTACAACACGCCCGACGACCGGCTGGTGTGGGACGTGGGGCACCAGACCTATCCGCACAAGATCCTCACCGGTCGGCGCGAGCAGATGCTCACCATGCGCCAGGAGGGTGGCCTGTCGGGTTTCCCCAAGCGCAGCGAGAGCCCCTACGACACCTTCGGTGTCGGTCACTCCAGCACCTCCATCAGCGCCGCGCTGGGCATGGCGCTCGGCTCCCCGGACGAGCGCAAGGTGGTAGCGGTGATCGGCGACGGCGCCATGACCGCGGGCATGGCCTTCGAGGCCCTGAACCACGCCGCCCATACCGGCCGGGACATGCTGGTGGTACTGAACGACAACCGCATGTCCATCTCGAAGAATGTCGGCGGACTGGCAACCTACTTCGCGCGCATCCTGGCCAGCAAGACCTACCTGAGCATGCGCGAGGGCAGCCGCAAGATACTGTCGAAGATTCCCAAGGCCTGGCAGCTCGCCCGGCGCACCGAGGAGCACGTCAAGGGCATGATCACCCCCGGCACCCTGTTTGAGGAGCTGGGTTTCAATTACGTGGGCCCGGTCGACGGCCACAATATGCACGACCTGGTGCACACCCTGCGCAACCTGCGCGGCCAGCGCGGCCCGCAGCTGCTGCACGTGGTCACCACCAAGGGCAAGGGCTTCGGCCCGGCCGAGGAAGACCCCGTTGGCTACCACGCCCTCAACAAGCTGGAGCCCGAGCCCCGGGTGCAGGTTGCGGTCACCAATGGAGGGAAAGGCGAGGCCAAGCCGCCCAAGTACCAGGAGGTATTCGGCCAGTGGCTTTGCGATATGGCGGAGCATGACGAGAAACTGATCGGCATCACCCCGGCGATGTGCGAGGGCTCCGGTATGGTGGAATTCGCCGAGCGCTTCCCCGAGCGTTTCCACGACGTGGCCATCGCCGAGCAGCACGCGGTGACACTGGCCGCGGGCCTGGCCTGCGAGGGGCAGAAGCCGGTGGTTGCCATCTACTCTACCTTCCTGCAACGGGGCTACGACCAGCTGGTGCACGACGTGGCAATCCAGGACCTGGATGTCACCTTCGCCATCGACCGCGCCGGCCTGGTGGGCGAAGACGGCCCTACCCACGCCGGCAGCTTCGACCTCACATTCATGCGCTGCCTGCCCAACATGGTAATAGCCGCCCCCAGCGACGAGAACGAGTGCCGGCAGCTGCTGTACACCGCCTACCGGCACCAGGGGCCCGCCGCAGTGCGCTATCCGCGCGGCACCGGTCCGGGCACGGCGATCGAGGAAGAAATGCGCGCATTGCCGGTCGGCCGCGGTCGCCGCGTCCGCGCCGGCCGCCGCGTGGCCATCCTCAATTTTGGTACCCTGCTGACGCCGGCAATGGAAGCCGCGGCGCAGGTGGATGCCACCGTGGCCGACATGCGCTGGGTTAAGCCCCTGGACGAGTCGCTGATCGACGAGCTGGCAGCCGAGCACGACCTGCTGGTGACCATCGAGGAAAACACCGTGGCCGGCGGAGCCGGCAGCGCCGTGGCCGAATACCTGAACAACCGCGGCACCCTGGTGCCCCTGGTGCAGCTGGGCCTGCCAGACCGCACCATCGAGCACGGCAAGCACGGCGACCTGCTGGCCGCGGTAGGCCTGGATGCGGCCGGCATGGAAGCGGAGATTCGCCGCCGGCTGGAACAGCTCGACCAGAAGAACCCCAGGGGCCAGGCTGCCGCCTTCTGACTCCTGCCAGCACAAGAATAATCAGCACAGACCGCCAGTTCCGAACGAGGTACCCATGTCCCTTTTCCACAAATCCCTCCTCGCTGCCATCAGCTTCTGCGCCGCAACGGGCGCAGCGGCCATGGAGGAGCGCGCATTCAACGAAGCCTTCGCCGAACTGCCCTCGGAGGGCGCTGTCGCCCAGCTCAAGGGTCTGCAGGACCTGCGCTATCGCTGGCTTATGGAGAGTTACCCGTCCAGCGCCACCTACCGGGGTTACCCGGGCGTCGACGACCGGTGGACCGACCAATCACTCGAGGGCATCAAGCGCCGCCGCGAGCAGACCCGCCGCCTGCTGGCAGCCAGTCGTCAGCTGGACGAAACCGGGCTGCCGGAAGAGCTGCAACTGGACTACCAGCTGCTCTACCAGGACCTGCTCACAGAAGTGAAGGGTTTCCAGTTCCCCGACCACCTGATGCCCGTCACCCACATGAGCGGCCTGCCGGGCGAGGTGCCGAGCACCCTGAACGCCATGAGCAAGCGCACGGGAGCCGACTACGAGAATATCCTCGCCCGCCTGGAAAAATTGCCGCTGCTCGTGCAACAGACCCGCGAGCTGATGGCGCGCGGCCTGGAACAGGGCATTACCCCACCCCAGATCACCCTGCGCGACCTGCCGGCGCAGATTCGCGCGCTGGTTCCGGAAAACCCCGACGAGAGCCCGCTGCTCAAGGCGTTCACCGAGATGACGGGCAATATGTCCGCAAGCCAGCAGCAGCGCCTGAAGAAGCGCGCCCACGCCATCTACCGCAGCGAGCTGGTGCCAGCCTTGCGGGTGATGGCTGAGTTCGTCGAGCGCGAATATATACCCGGAGCAGTTACCGAGACCGCCTTCACCAGCCGGCCGGACGGCCTGCGCTGGTATGCGCACAAAGTGCGGGAGAACACCACCACCAGCCTGAGCCCGGAGGAAATCCACCGCATCGGCCTGCGCGAGGTGAAGCGCATCCGCGGGGAAATGGAGCAGATCATCGCCGAGACCGGGTTCGATGGCGACTTCGCGGAATTCACCGAATTCCTGCGCACCGACCCGCGCTTTTTCCACGACAGCCGCGATGCGCTGATGCGCGATTACCGCGATATCGCCAAGCGCATCGACGGCGAACTGCCGAAGCTGTTCGGCAAGTTGCCGCGGCTGCCCTACGGCGTTAAACGCATTCCCACATACCTGGAGAAGTCCGCCACCACAGCCTACTACATGCCCGGCTCCATCGAGGCGGGCCGCGCGGGTGTCTTCTTCGCCAACACCTACGCCCTGGACAGCCGCCCCAAATGGGAAATGGAAGCACTGACGGTGCACGAGGCCATGCCCGGCCATCACCTGCAGATCGCCCTGGCCCAGGAGCTTGAGGGTGTGCACCCGCTGCGCCGCGTCGGCGGCTATACCGCTTTCGTGGAGGGCTGGGGCCTCTACTCCGAGAGCCTGGGCCACGACCTGGGCATGTACCAGGATCCCTACAGCCGCTTCGGCGCCCTGACCTATGACATGTGGCGCGCCGTGCGCCTGGTGGTGGACACCGGCATGCACCAGCTGGGCTGGAGCCGTGAAGAGGCGATCGAGTACTTCATGGCCAACAGTGCCAAGCCCCGCCACGACGTCACCGTGGAGATTGACCGCTACCTGGTATGGCCGGGACAGGCCCTGGCCTACAAACTCGGGCAGCTGAAAATCATGGCACTGCGGGCCGCCGCCGAAGAGGAGCTGGGTGACGGCTTCGATATTCGCGCTTTCCACGACCAGCTGCTGGGCGCGGGTGCCGTGCCGCTGAACGTGCTGGAGAGCCGCATGAACGCCTGGCTGGAGACCCGGAGTACACAGGCCGCTGCATCCACTTCACCGGCCTGGGACAGCGGGGAAGCAACCCCAAACTGAGGGGCGTGCGACCGCATTAGTGATCAGGTTACACAAGAGGCGATCCACTGGATCGCCTCTTGTGCGTTAGAGATTTGCCGACTGCTTCAGTTCGAACAACTGGCGCCGGTAGCCTTTTTTTATCTGGCGATCCCGAACCAGCGCAAATGCTTCGCGCAAGTGTCGTGTGGACTCGCCGAAGTCCTGAAGCCTGTAACTCGTAATTCCCATCAAGAAATGCAAACGGTGATCGTCTGCCGCCTTGTTGACGACCCGCTTCAGCAACCTTTTCGCTTCAGCGTACTTGCCCTCCTCATATGCGTCACGCGCCTCAAAATACACCAGGCCGGGGTCGTCGTTGCGTAGCCGCTCGACAGACGTTACGAGGCCGCCGATCAATCCCCCATGGCCTGCGTCGTTTGCAACTCGCTCCAGGTTACGGGCAGCCACCAGGTTCAACCGGTTGAGCTGCAATGCCTGGATAAAGGCATCAGTGGCTAGGTCATACTCCCCGACCCTTTCGTAGAGAACGCCGAGGTTAACCCAAAAATCACTATTCCCCGGCGCAAGCTCCACCGCCTTACGCAAGCGCAGGAACGCCCGAGCCCATTCGCCACTGACAAGGTCGGCAACAGCATTGTTGTTATAGTATTGGGACAGCGCCACGCGGTCGGGAACCGTTGCGCTGGCAAAAGCGATATCAAAGTCAACCACGCCAAAGTCAATTACCTGGCGACCCTCCGGCAATTCCACAAGCAGGTTTATGTGGCGAAAATTCACCGCAACTTCCCGCTCCCGAATCTGTTTGGGGGGCACCTCGACCTGATTGAAGGATGCTTTTACGCCGATCTCACGGGCCATCGCCGCCAGCAGCATGGTTACGCTCAGGCAGTTGCCTTTCCGGCGCAAAAAAGTCTCCGCAACCGGCAGCGTCGCAAAAGTATCGAATTCGACCTCAAAGAGGCCATCGCGGAATTGCTGGACAAGCAGCGACCACTTTTCTTCCGGGGATGCTTGCCCAGGTAGCTGGTCGATATAGCGCCTGATTTCCGGACTGATCGCCATGGGATCTCGCTCAGCTGCAACGAGATCTTTCCCTGCATCCAAAGCAAATGCCGCCCCACTGAGCAGGCCACTCGTGTCAACCTGGTAAATGAAGGGGTCGAAAGCATTGTGAGCCGGCGGCCCTTTCTGGGAACTGCAGGACACACAGAAAAACAGAGCCACGAGACTCAACGGAAGACGCATATTATTTTCTCGGCAGGAGGGCTTAATTAATTGGCGCGCAATCCTACCAAAAGAGAGGCAGACCTCAACGGCGTGAAAAAGAAAATTTCTTCCGACCAGTTCGCAAAAAGCAGAATTCTGACTTTCTGAACTATTTATTTTCGATTAAAGGGAGTTACACGAACCGCAGCGAGCACTTACTTACAATAATGTCTGCTGTTCTGCAGAAAACCCCTAGCGCATGGTCACTGGTGACTGTCAGGTTTATGCCGCTGCTCAATCCCACGGATCGAAGTCCAGTGGTCGCTCACAAACTTGCCGAAGCCGGATCGGGCTAAAGGTGGGAATGGCAGGCATCCGAGCTTGGAGAGAAAACGCCGCCAACACTGGAATTCCACGTGAAGATCTATTGGGAGGGCGGGCGCCTAAAAGAAAAAAGCCGGCAAATGCCGGCTTTCCTTACCGATTGCTGCGGGTGCATCACCTTTCTCGACCCGCGACAACCAGATGCATTGAGTATAGACAATACTGCGCTTGCTGCCCGTCCTACTCGCGAACAAGAATCCCGCAGCGCCGTTTCCTTCCCGTGACGCTTTTATAAAGTTTTAGTGACAGCCGTATTCACGGGGTCCCGGGAGCGATCGCCGATATGGAGTTTGAAATCTATCGCTGGCACGGACAGGCACGCACGCCATCGGAGAAGACTGGCGTCCGGTATGCGGGCCGGGCCGAGTGCGCTCCTATGGCTGGTTGATACCTTCCGGTCAAATTATCCGGAAGCGGCGGGCGCGGCTCAGGGCTCCGCGCCTCCCTCCTCTTCGTCATTGAGCAGGTGACCCAGTTTGCCACGCTTGGTGGAGAGGTACTTGATATTGTGGGGATTGCGGCCGGTCTGGTGGGGCAGGCGCTCCACCACTTTCACGCCCAGGTCCTCCAGCGCCTTTACCTTGCGCGGGTTATTGGTCATCAGGCGGATGGAACCGATATGCAGGTGGTCGAGCATCGCTTTCAGGATTGAGTAGTCGCGCATGTCGGCGCCAAAGCCGAGCTGCTCGTTGGCCTCCACCGTGTCGGCGCCGCAGTCCTGCAGCTTGTAGGCGCGAATCTTGTTCAACAGGCCTATACCGCGGCCCTCCTGGCGCAGGTAAAACACCGCGCCGCGCCCCTCTACCGCAATCCGGTGCAGGGCATGCTGCAGCTGGGCACCGCAGTCACAGCGCAGCGAGAAGAGTGCGTCGCCGGTCAGGCATTCGGAATGAATGCGGGCCAGCACCGGCTCGTCGGTATCCAGGTCGCCCATCGTGAGCACCAGGTGTTCCTTGCCGGTGTCCGTCTCCTCGAACCCGTGCATCTCGAACATGCCCCAGGGCGTGGGTAGCTTGGAGGATTCCACAAAGCGAATGGTCAAGTTCTTACCTCGTCATCAGTTGCGCGCACGCAGGATCAGCATGCCGCGCTGCTGCTCCATGTCCACCCGGCTCAGGAAGCTGTTGCCCAGCAGGGTGATATGGGGAAATTCATTGGCGTGGACCGTCGCCTCGATATTGTGCAGCTTGATGCCACCCACGGTGACGCTGGCCAGTGTCACCCGGTAGGCGCGGGTGACGCCGTTGGCGGTGGCCACGCTGATTGGCTCGGCGCCGTCCAGGTCCAGCCCCAGCCCCTTTGCCGTGGGATAATTGAAGGCAATGCTGGTCGCCCCGGTATCTACCAGTACCGGCACCCGGCGGCCGTTGACCCAGGCGTCAGTACTAAAGTGGCCCCGGCTGTCCGCCACCAGGCGCACTTCCGTCTGTTCGGCCCGGGCATAACGCGCCGCCACCGGCGCATCGAGGGTGAGCTTCTGCACCCGCTCGCCCACCTTCACCCGTGCAAACTTGCTGTTTGCCTCCAGCAGGCGCACCCCCTCGGGTGACGTCTGCCCGCTTTTCAGCAGGCGCTGCCTGCCATCCACTTCCAGCATGGCGCTGCTGCCGAACAGGGCCTTCAGCTGCACCTGCTGGGCCCACAGCGGTGCCGGGACCAACACCAGGCAACAGAACAGCAGGCGGTGAATCATCATGGTGCACTCCCCTTCAGCAGCCCGGCGGCCTAGCCAATCCATGCGGCGGTCAGCTGCAGGATGAGCGCCGCGTATCCGGCTGCCAGTATATCGTCCAGCATAATTCCCACACCACCGTGGACACGCCGGTCAACCCAGCCGATCGGCTGCGGCTTGGCGATATCAAACAGCCTGAACAGCACCAGCCCGTAGAGGGCCCAGCCCCACCCGGCCGGCGCCATGAACATGGTCAGCCAGTAGCCCACCATCTCATCCCAGACAATGCCGCCATGGTCGTGCACTCCCAGGGCACGGGATGCCGCGCCACAGAGGTAACAGCCGACCAGCGCGGTGACCACCACCACCGCCAGGTACTGCGCCGGCGGCAGGAACTGCAGGAACCACCAGAAAGGCAGCGCCATCAGGGTACCGAAAGTACCCGGCGCCTTCGGGGCGAGACCCGAGCCAAAGCCGAAGGCCAGCAGCATGGTGGGGCTGCGCAACAACTGGCCCGCAGTGGGCTGGGGGATGGATGTGTCAGTCATAATTCAAAAATGCGTGTATCCGGGCCGCCTGGCCCGCCACTCTTCGCCCTCCAGATGGCAGCGTACCCGACCCCCAGCCGCGGGACCGGTTCCCCGTTCCACCAGGGTACCGATACGCACCGGTGTGAGGCCCCGCTGCCTGCAGTGATCGATTGCTTCCTCCACCTTGCCCTCCGGCACGGTGAAGCACAACTGGTAATCGTCACCGCCGGTGGCGGCCAGCTCCAGGGCTTCCGGGCCGGCCAGCTCCCGCGCCAGTGAGGCCACCGGTATCTTCGCCATATCCAGTTCCGCATCGACACCGCTCCTGGCGCAGATATGTCCCAGGTCCGCCAGCAGGCCATCGGAAATATCCAGCGCGGCGCTGGCGAGGCCGGCGATGGCTTCTGCCAGTGCCAGCTGTGGCTCGGGGTGATAGTAAGCATTCACCGCCTGTGCCTCCAGCGCCGGCGCCGCCGGGCGCTCGCCGAGAATTACCGGCAGCGCGGCAGCGGCCGCACCCAGCGGGCCGCTCACAAATACGGCATCACCGGGACCGGCGCCGTCGCGCCGCAGGGGCGTCGCAACGCTGCCCGTTACCTGGATGGTAATGGTCAACGGGCCTTTCGTCGTATCGCCGCCGACCAGGGATATGCCGTATTCCCGTGCAGTCTGCAGCAGCCCGTCAGCGAAGCCCTGCAGCCACTCCCGGTCGCTCTCGGGCAGCGTGAGCGCCAGGGTAAACCACAGCGGCCGCGCATTCATTGCCGCCAGGTCGCTCAGGTTGACCCGCAGCGCGCGCCCGGCCACCAGTGCCGGGTCCGCGTCCGCCGGGAAGTGGCGCCCCGCCACCAGGGTGTCTACGGTAGTGGCCAGCTGCCGCCCGACAGGCGGCTCGAGCAGCGCGCAGTCATCGCCGATACCGAGCACGACCCCCTCACCCCGCGGCGCGTCGGCGAAGTAGTCACGGATAATCTCGAATTCGCCCGGGGCAGCCTGCTTCACGTGCCAGCTCAGCCGCGCCTGTCCGCCTGGACTTCTGCCTTGCGCAGGTCCGCCGCAGTCTTGTCGAGGATACCGTTGATGTACTTGAAAGCATCGGTGGGGCCGAACTTCTTCGCCAGCGCCACCGCCTCGTTGATTACCACCTTGTAGGGTACGTCAATGCGATTCTGCAGCTCGTAAGTCGACATGCGCAGCAGCGCGCGGGACACCGGGTCCAGGTCGTCGATCTTGCGATCTAGGTGGGGCGCGAAGGCGGCCTCCACGTCATCAAGGTTCTTCGCCACGCCGTGGAACAGCTCGCGAAAGTAGTCCACGTCGGTCTTGCTCATGTCATTGTCGGCATGAAACTCGGCCTCGATGGCATTCAGGCTGGCACCGGCCATCTGCCACTGGTACAGCGCCTGCATGGCGTAATGGCGCGCCTTGCGGCGCGCGGAAGCGGTAACGGTCATTATCAATTCCGATTCAAATCCGTAGGAGCGGCCGCTGGCCGCGATAACATATTCATTCTGGGCGCACGAATCGCGGCCAACGGCCGCTCCTACAAGGTGCCCCAACGGACCCCGGGTTAAACCTTGCCCAACAGCGAGACCATCTCAAGCGCAGTCTCAGCCGCCTCGCAGCCCTTGTTGCCGGCCTTGGTACCGGAACGCTCGATGGCCTGTTCGATGGAATCCACGGTGAGCACGCCGAAGGTCACCGGCACGCCGCTGTCCAGGGATACCTGCGCCAGGCCCTTGGTGCACTCGCCGGCCACATACTCAAAGTGCGGGGTGCCACCGCGGATCACCGCCCCCAGGGCGATAATCGCATCGTAACGACCACTGGCCGCCAGTTTCTTCGCCGCCAGCGGGAACTCGAAGGCGCCCGGGGCGTAGTAGATGGTGATGTCCTCTTCCTTGATGCCCTTGCGGCGCAGGGTGTCGAGGGCACCCTCTTTGAGGCTCTCCACCACAAAGCTGTTCCAGCGGCTCACCAGCAGCGCGTACTTGCCGTGGCAGCCGATAAAATCCCCTTCGATAACCTTGATCTCGCTCATCCTAAATTGTCCCAATTCGTTGTTCTGTCTCGGTGTGCCGGCCAGTCAGTCCTCGTCGGCATTCAGGTACTCTTCCACTTCCAGGTCGAAACCGGAGATGGCGCTGAAGCGGAAAGGTGCGCTCATCAGCCGCATCTTGCGCACATTGAGTTCGCGCAGGATCTGCGAGCCGGTACCCACCTGCTTGTACACCAGGTCCTGGCTCGGGCGCTGCTGCTTGCCACTGATCAGCCAGTCGATGCTCTCCTCGATCTCATCGGTGGTCTCGTTGTGACAGATCAATACCACTACACCCTTGCCCTCTTTTTCCACCCGCTGCATGGCGCGGCGGAAAGTCCAGGGAGTGTACTTCTCGTCACCGCGGCGGATAGTGAGCACGTCCCGCAGGGTATTGCCCACGTGAACGCGCACCAGCGTCGGCTCCTCCGGTGTGGGCTCGCCCTTGATAAAGGCAAAGTGGCGTTCGCGACGCGCCTTGTCCAGGTAGGTGCGCAGCCTGAAGTTGCCGTACTCGGTCTGCACCTGGCGCTCATTGGTGCACTCGACGGTGGTCTCGTTCAGGGCCCGGTAGTTGATCAGGTCGGCGATGGTGCCGATCTTCAGGTTGTGGGTTTTGGCAAAGGTCTCCAGGTCGGGCCGGCGCGCCATGGTGCCGTCCTCGTTCATGATCTCCACGATCACCGCGGCGGACTCGAAGCCCGCCAGGCGCGCCAGGTCACAGCTGGCCTCGGTGTGGCCGGCGCGGCTCAGCACCCCGCCGGGCTGGGCCATAATCGGGAAGATATGCCCGGGCTGCACGATGTCGCGCGGCTTGGCGTTGCGCGCCACGGCGGCGCGGACGGTGCGCGCGCGGTCAGCGGCGGAGATGCCGGTGGTCACGCCCTCGGCCGCCTCGATGGAAACGGTGAAGTTGGTGCTGAACTGGGCGCCGTTGTCCTGGGACATCAGCGGCAGGTCCAGTTGCTCGCAGCGCTCGCGGGACATCGGCAGGCAGATCAGGCCGCGGGCGTGGGTGGCCATGAAGTTGATGTCCTCGGCGCGTACCTGCTCCGCCGCCATCACCAGGTCACCCTCGTTTTCCCGGTCCTCGTCATCCATCAGGATCACCATCTTGCCCTGGCGGATATCGTCGATCAGTTCTTCAACCGTATTGAGTTCCATAAATCTCTCTGAGTCGTGATTCGTGGTCTAAAGCCGGCGCGCCGGTATATTTCTAGGTCCTGTAAAAACCGTGCCGGGCCAGGAATTCGACGGTCAGGCCACCGTCGCCCGGCTTCGCCGCCTGGTCGCCCAGCAGCAGTCGCTCAAGGTAGCGCGCGATCAGGTCCACCTCCAGGTTGACCCGCGTGCCCGCCTGGTAGCCCCCCATGATCGTTTCCTGCAGCGTGTGCGGCACGATGGTCAGCTCGAATTCAGCGCCGTCCACAGCGTTGACGGTGAGGCTGGTGCCATCCACCGTAATCGAGCCCTTGTGGGCAATGTACTTTGCCAGCTGGTCCGGGGCCCGCAGGCGGAAGCGCTCGGCGCGCGCCTCACTCCGGCGCCAGACCACCTCGCCGATCCCATCCACGTGGCCGCTGACGATATGCCCGCCGAGGCGGGTCTGCGGTGTCAGGGCCTTCTCCAGGTTGACCCGGTCACCGGTTTTCCAGCCATTCACCGTCGTGACATCCAGGGTCTCGGCAGAGACATCCGCCCAGTAGCCGTCGCCCGGCAGGTCCACCACTGTCAGGCAGACGCCATTGGTGGCGATACTGTCGCCGAGCTGCACGTCGGACAGGTCGAGCTTGCCGCTCCTCACGCGCACACGCAGGTCGCCGCCCTGGGGTTTCAGCTCGGTGATCTCGCCCACCGCCTCGATGATTCCGGTAAACATCAGCGCTCTATATCTGTAGTTGCGGTAATGCGCCAGTCGTGGCCAACCGCACGCATGTCGGTAATGGTAATCGGCAGCACGGAGCCCATGCGCTCGATGGGCAGCTCGAACAGGGGCCGGGCGGTGCTGCCCAGCAGCTTCGGCGCCATGTAAACGATCAGTTCATCAACGTGGCCGCGGTACAGGAACTCCCCCGAGAGGGTGGCACCGCTTTCAACCAACACTTCGTTGCACTCGCGCCGCGCCAGCTCCTGCAGCAGTGCCAGCAGGTCCACGCGGCCGTCGCCGCCCGCCGGCAGCACCAGCACTTCGGCCCCGGCCTTCTCCAGTCGCTCCCGCCGGGCGGGGTCGGCCTGCGCGGTCGTGCACACCAGTGTGGGGGCGTCGCCCCGCAATATAAAGGCCCTGGCCGGGGTGCGCAGGCGGCTGTCGACGATCACGCGCAGGGGCTGCACTTCCGCCGCCTGCTCGGCGGCCAGCATTTCCAGCGCCATCTCATCGGCACGAACGTTCAGGTTGGGGTTGTCGAAGCGCACGGTGTCCACCCCGGTGACAATTGCGCAGCTGCGTGCCCGCAGGCGTTGCACGTCCGCCCGCGCCGCGGGTCCGGTGACCCACTTCGACTCCCCGCTGGCCATGCCGGTACGGCCGTCCAGGCTCATGGCCGACTTGCTCCGCACCAGCGGCAGCCCCAGTGTCATCCGCTTGATAAAGCCCGGATTGAGGGCGCGGCAGGCCTCCTCGAGCACCGGCCCCTCGACCTCGATACCGGCGTCGCGCAGTATCTGCAGGCCCTGTCCGCTGACGGCGGGATTCGGGTCTTCCATACCGTAGACCACGCGTGACACGCCCGCCGCCACCAGTGCCTCGGCGCAGGGGCCGGTCTTGCCGGTGTGGCTGCATGGCTCCAGGGTGACGTAGGCGGTGGCGCCGCGGGCGCGCTCGCCGGCATCGCGCAACGCTTCTATCTCGGCGTGGGGCAACCCCGCACGCCGGTGCCAGCCCTCCCCCACGATGGCACCAGAGTTATCGGCGATCACACAGCCGACACGCGGGTTGGGCATGGTGGTATAGAGGCCGCGACCGGCCAGCTGCACCGCCCGGTGCATCAGGGACTCGGTGTTGTGTGTCATTTGGGCTCCGCGGGTTTCGTCAGCCGCTCGATCTCCTGGCTGAAGTCACTGACGTCCTCGAAACGGCGGTAAACGGAGGCAAAGCGCACGTAGGCCACCTGGTCCAGCTCGCGCAGCTGTTCCATCACCAGCTCGCCTATGCGCATGGCCGGCAGCTCGCGCTCGCCAGTTGCCTGCAGGGCGTGCTTGATCTGCGCCACCGCGGACTCAACCCGCTCGGTGCTGACCGGGCGCTTTTCCACCGCCCGCTGGATGCCGGCACGCAGCTTGTCCTCGTTGAAGGGCTCGCGCTGGCCATTCTGCTTGATCACACGGGGCAGCAATAACTCTGCGGTCTCGAACGTGGTAAAGCGCTCGTGGCAGTCGAGGCACTCGCGGCGCCGGCGCACCTGGTCGCCCTCGGCCACCAGGCGGGAATCGACAACCTTGGTTTCTTCAGCGCTGCAGAAAGGACAGTGCATGGGGAAATAGGCCCTGTAGAAAAACGGGCCGCAGTTTAACACAGGCGGCGCCGGGGGGCGCCACCGGCGCATCCCGCCGGGTCGCGGGGCCAGGCTGCGAGCATAAAAAAGCGGCCCCTGCGGGCCGCTTTGGATGCAGTGCGAGAACCGGCTGCAGGTTACTTCCGGTACACCGGGAATTTGGCGCAGATATCCAGCACCTTCTGCTTCACCTCGGCAATGGTGCCCTCGGCGTCGCCCTTCTCCAGCGCATCCAGCACATCGCAGATCCAGTGGGTCAGCTGCCGGGTCTCCTCCACACCGAAACCGCGGGTGGTGATGGCCGGGGTGCCGACCCGCAGGCCAGAGGTGATGAACGGCGAGCGCGGGTCATTGGGCACCGCGTTCTTGTTCACGGTGATATTGGCACGGCCCAGCGCCTCGTCCGCATCCTTACCGGTGTACTCCTTGCCGATCAGGTCCACCAGCATCAGGTGGTCATCGGTACCGCCGGAGACGATGTTGATGCCCCGGTCGAGGAAGGTCTCGGCCATGGCGCGGGCATTCTCCACCACCTTCTTCTGGTACTGCTTGTATTCGGGGGTCATGGCCTCCTTGAAGGACACCGCCTTGGCCGCGATCACGTGCATCAGCGGGCCGCCCTGGCCACCGGGGAATACGGCAGAGTTGAGCTTCTTCTCGATCTCTTCGTTGGCCTTCGCCAGGATGATGCCGCCGCGCGGGCCGCGCAGTGTCTTGTGGGTGGTGGAGGTCACCACGTCGGCGTGGGGGATCGGCGACGGGTATTCACCGGTGGCCACCAGGCCGGCCACGTGGGCCATGTCCACCAGCAGGTAGGCGCCCACCTTGTCGGCGATCTCGCGGAAACGTGCCCAGTCCATGATGCGGCTGTAGGCAGAGAAACCGCCCACGATCATTTTCGGCTTGTGCTCCAGCGCCAGGCGTTCCACTTCCTCGTAGTCCACCTCGCCGGTGTCCGGGTTCAGCCCGTACTGCACCGCGTTGTAGATCTTGCCGGAGAAGTTGACCCGCGCACCATGGGTCAGGTGCCCACCGTGGGCCAGGCTCATGCCCAGCACAGTGTCGCCCGGGGCGCACAGTGCCTGGTAGACCGCGGCGTTGGCCTGGGAGCCGGAGTGCGGCTGCACATTGGCATAGTCGGCACCGAACAGCTTCTTGGCGCGCTCGATGGCCAGCACTTCCACCTTGTCCACGTACTCACAGCCGCCGTAATACCGCTTGCCGGGGTAACCCTCAGCGTACTTGTTGGTCATGCTGCTGCCCTGCGCCGCCATCACCAGCGGGCTGGTGTAGTTTTCGGAGGCGATCAGCTCGATATGCTCTTCCTGGCGGCGGTCCTCTTCCTGGATGGCTTCCCAGACTTCCGGGTCGTAAGAGGAGAGTGTGACTGATGGATCAAACATGGTTTTCCCTCAATGAATCGGGCTGTGGACGCTGCACCTGCAGGCACAGAGGCCATTGGCACAACTGTAGAAAGGCGCGCATTGTACACCAAGCAAAAGTGGTCTGCGCCCCAATTTGGGTGAGGTGCGGCGGGACAGGGAGTTCTATTGACCCAAGGGTCGGGAAGCTGGCGGGCAAAAAACCCGGGGGAGACGGCGCGGCCGTGTGGCCGCGCCGGGAAGGGGGATCAGAAGGTCAGGGTCATGGTGCCGGACCAGAAATTGACGTCCTCTTCAATCATGGTGTACTCGAACTCGACATTGGTGTTCGGGCTCAGGTTCAGGCCGATGCCGCCGCCGAGGGAGATGCCGGTATCGTCGCTGCTGTAACCACCGATGCTCACGTCCTCGTAAATCAGGCCCAGGCGGCCCTTGAAGTAGACATCGCCGAAGGAACGGTAGGTGCCGTAGCCGCCCAGGGTCTGGATGTCGACATCGACGTCGCGACCGTCAAAGACATCGGCTGCACCGCTGATCAGGGAATTAGTGTATTCACCCTCGAAGCCCCAGCCGGAAGCGAAGGTGTAGCCACCGCGCAGGCCGAAGTTGATCGGATCGTCGACAATGTCGGCGTCCACGGTCATCAGGCCAAGTGTGCCGCCCCAGTAACCGCCCTCGGCGTTCGCTGCGGAAGAACAAACCAGTGCCAAGGCCGCCAGGCCCGTCGCCAATTTACGCATAGGAAAATCCCCAGATTGTTGTGGTGATCAAATTTGCGCGGATTCTATCCGCCTTTTTCCAGTCCGACCAGTCACGGGTTCACAGTCGAAAGGCCAACCCGTCCCGGACGGCAATAGACCCGACTGTCGCCGGAATCGTTCCCTCACCCGGGAAAAATTACAATCGCCCGCTGCCTGGCGCCTGCGGCAGCATAACTATCCTGCATGCTGCTACATTTTCTGGGCTCTGCAAGTGCGCCCCGTCACATCACGGCATGCAGGGCGGCGAGTCGTTCGCACCAGGATATCCCGCAATAGCAGAAGAACCGATAAGTGCGCCTGTGCCAGCGCGAGGGCTTTAAGGGATATCACGACAGGACAACGCTAACCAATCAACCTCGATAACAAAGCCTCAACCATGAGGTTGCACGGTTAAGAAGGGTTACCCCAATTATCAAGAGACGGAGACAGCGATGGACAGCATCTATGTACAACTGTGCCGGGACCACAGCAATATCCGGCAGATGCTCGACGCGTTCGAACAGCTACTGGCAGAGATGGCCCGCGAGGAGCGCGATCCGTCAACCCTCGACCTGATCCTGGAGGCCCTGGATTACATCGCCATCTACCCCGAAAAGTGGCACCACCCGGTTGAGGAAATGGTTTTCGACCTGCTGCTTGCCAAGGGCAATCAGGGTATCGAGCCCGAACTGATTGCTCGCGCCCGGGCGGAGCACCGGCGGCTGGGCCAGGAAACCCGCAGGATGAAAGAACTCTTCTACGCCGTCGCCAACGACTGCGCCGTAGAGCGCGACTACCTGCGCGGCGCCGCAAAAGAGTATCTCGTAGCCCAGCGGGCCCACATCATGCTGGAAGAGCACTGCATCTTCCCGCTGATGGAGCGCTACCTGGGTGACGTCGACTGGGAACTGGTCCGGGACCGCCTGAGTGAGTGCGAGGACGCGGTGTTCGGCCCGGCCATGCGCGGCCAGTATGAGGCGGTGCGAAAATATGTGAGCAACCTGCCCGCTGCCGCACCGGCCTGAGCGCAGGCCGCTAACGGCTGGAGGAGACAGGTATTTAAACGCCGGTACCCGCTCAGACAGAGACGGAACGGCGGCCGATTTCGCTCTCATCGTAGCCGCAGTGGGTGCCGGCCAATTCGCTGAGCGCGATCAGGTCAAGCACTTCGACCTCGCGCCCGCTTACCCGGATCAGCCCGTCTTTCTGCAGCGCCTTGAACAGGCGGCTCACGGTTTCAGGCGTCAGCCCCAGGTAATTGGCGATATCCATGCGCGGCATTGAGAGTACGAACCGGCTGGCAGAATATCCGCGCCGGGCATAGCGGCTGGAAATATTCACCAGCAGTGCCGCCAGGCGCGCGTTGGCTGCGCGCTTGCCCAGCAGCAGCAGGATCTCGTTCTCCTGCCGCAACTCTTCCGAGAAGATACTGTAGATCTGCTGCTGCAGGGCGGGAACTTCCTGCGCCAGGCTTTCCAGCTGGCTGAAGGGCAGCACGCAGATACTGCTGTCCTCCAGGGCCTCGGCGTAACTGGGATGGGTACGGCTGCTATAGGCATCCAGCCCGAGCAGTTCCCCGGGCAGCGCGAAATGCGTCACCTGGGTATCCCCGTCGGACGCGATCACGGCGGTCTTGAAGCTGCCGGAGCGGATGGCATAGAGATTATGGAAGGAATCACCGCTGCGATAGAGCGTCTCCCCCGCCTTCACCAGCCGCTTGTTGCGCGTCACCCGCTCAAGCCGGTCGATATCTTCCACCGGCAGCCCGGCTGGCAGGCACAGGCGACGGACCGAGCATTCACTGCACCGTACTGCATGGCGACTGTCTTTCATGGGCTGCCCCCGGCTGGTCATAAAACCGGCATTGTACCGGTTCATGCACCTGCCGTCTCGGTCGATTTGCGCGCCTTCCGGCAACCGGTTGCACGACTCAGAGTACCCGGGAGTAACGCCGCTCGCCGGCAGGTTCGTGCAGGTAGGCGTCGAAGGCCGCCGCCACATTGCGTGTGAACCAGCGTCCGCGGTCGGTGATGACCAGGTCGCCGCCTTCTTCGCGCACCAGGCCGTCAGTCATCAGCGGCTGCAGGCGCTCCAGCTCGGCAGCGAACGCCTCTGCCAGCGGCGCGCCGGCACGCTCTGCCACGGCCTGGTGGTCCAGTCGCATGCGGCACATCAGCTCCATGATCAGGTACTGGCGCAGCCGGTCATCCTCCGACATGGCCCAGCCCCGGAAACCGGCGAAGCCCCGCTCACGGATGGCTTCCACATAGTCTTTCAGCCGGTGGTGGTTCTGCCAGTACCCGCCGGCACTGTAGCTGATCGCCGAGGCGCCCAGGCCAATCAACGCATCCGCAGGCATCAGGGTATAGCCCTGGAAATTGCGCCGCAGCTCGCCGGCGCGTGCTGCGCGGGCCAGTTCGTCGCCCGGCAGGGCAAAGTGGTCCATGCCCAGGAACTCGTAGCCCGCGTCCCCCAGCATTTCGACAGCTCCCACCTGCATGGCAATCTTGTCCGCCGGGGCCGGCATGGCGTCGGTATTGATCAGCCGCTGGGCCTTGAAGCGCTCCGGCAGGTGGGCGTAGTGGTAGAGCGCGATGCGGTCCGGCCCCATCGCCACCACCCGGTCAATGGTTTCCCGCAGGGTATCCACCGTCTGGTGCGGCAACCCGTGGATCAGGTCATAGGAAATAGAACGAAAGCCCCGCTCGCGGGCGGCGCAGGTAATCTGCTCCACCGCTTCCGGGGCGCAGATACGGTTGATCGCCCGCTGCACCTGAGGATTGAAGTCCTGGATGCCGAGGCTCAGGCGGTTAAAGCCCAGTTCCCGCAGGGTATCCAGGGTGTCCAGGCGGAAGGTGCGCGGATCGGCCTCGACACTGTACTCGATGGTGTCGTCGCGGCGCAGGTCGAAGATCTCGCCCAGCCCCTCCACCAGCCGGCGCAGGTCCGAGTCGGTGAGGAAGGTGGGCGTGCCGCCGCCAAGATGGAGCTGCACCACCGGGGCTGCGGCTACCCGGTCGCGGTACCAGCGCGCCTCTTCCAGCACCCGGTCCAGGTAGCTGGAGGCCAGCCCGTACTGGTTGGTGATGACCTTGTTGCACGCGCAGAAATAGCACAGGGAGTGACAGAAAGGAATGTGCACGTACAGCGACAGGCTGTCGATTTCCCGTAATGCATCCCAGGGCCGCATGCCCTCCTGCAGCGGCACGAAGCGGTCCGCGGTCGGGTAGGATGTGTAACGGGGACACGGGCCACTGTAGCGGGACAGCAGGTCAGTCGAGAGTGCAGTATCGGCGTGTTGGTGGAGAGCGGTCATCTTGGGTCATCCCGGAGCCGGGCCGTCGGGCGCCGGCTCCTCTATTGTCTGCAGTTCAGGGAAATTATCCGGATCCTGGTAATCAGAAGCGGTAGCCGAGCCCGGCCACAGTAACCAGCGGGTCCAGCTCCACGTCCGCGGCGATGGTGCCAACGCCCGGCACATGAACCTCGGCCTCGGTGTCGATATCCATCCACAGGACGCTCATGTTGAGCAGCCAGCGACGGTCCTGGCCGAAGCTGAAATCTACTCCCGCCTCTACCGCGAGCCCCACGGAGTTTTCGAGTGACAGGTCGGCTTCACCCGTGGCGCCGAGCGCGGCAAAGAGTTCGTTTGCAGCACCGTCCACCTGCTCGTCGAAGAACGCCGTGTAATTCACCCCCAGGCCGAGGTAGGGCTGCAGGGGGGATCCGCCCAGGCGCGGGTACCACTGCAGCAGCAGTGTCGGCGGCAGGTGACTGGTATCGCCCAGGGCCAGCGGCTGGCCCAGCCCCTGCACCTCGATGTCATGGCTGAAAGGCGAGGCGGCCACCAGCTCCACGCCCCACTGCCCGGTCAACATATAGGTGCCGGTGAGTCCCAGGGCGGTACCGTCTTCCACATCGACAGCCGTACCCGCGAGTTCCGAGCCATCCAGGAACAGTGCGCTGGAGCCGGTGTCCGGGCTGACCGTCGCCGCGCCACTGCGCAGGATCAGCTCGCCGGGCTGGTAGGCGGTTGCGGACATTGAAACGAGTAGGCCGGCCAGGGCGGCAATTGATTTCATAGGGTTCTCCATAACTGAATCGTGGTGCCCGCCCGCACGGGGAGACATGTTGGTATTTTTGAAAGTCTCCCCGGCGAACGGACAGGCGCAGATTAAGCGCGCCCCGGCGAGGTGCGATTGATGTAAATCAACTGGCCGGGAAACAGCCCTCTCACCGAAGCCGGTGCCCCCTGCGCCCGGTGCCCCCTGCGCCCGGTGCCCCCTGCGCCCGGTGACCTCTGTACCCGGGGACGTATTGCGCGCGCTGATGCCGGCGCCGAAGCGCGAGCCACTTGATGCAGGTCAAGGGCCCGGCCAACCCGGGCACCAATACTGGGTCCATCGACTCGACTCCGGGGATGGAGACCGCCATGCATGACCTCTACAGACAGCTCTGCCGCGACCACCGCAATATGCAGCAGCTCCTCGACGCCTTCGAGGCGTTGCTGGAAGATTTCGGCCGGCGCGAACGGGATCCGGCAACACTCGGGCTTATCCTCGATGCACTCGACTACATCAGCGTCTACCCGGACCGCTGGCACCACCCGCTGGAAGACCTGGCAATGGAGCGTTTGCGGACCAAGCCGGCCGCCAACCTGGTACCGGTAGACCGAACCATGGCGGAACACAAGGCACTGGTCTCCGCCACGCGCCGCATGAACACCCTCTTCTACGCCATTGCCAATGACGCGGCAGTAGAGCGCAGCCAGCTGTTCGGGCCCGTGCGCGAGTACCTGCAGTTGCAGCGCCAGCATATGGAGCGGGAGAACCGCGAGATCTTTCCCCAGCTGGAGCGCTTGTTGACGGCGGCGGACTGGGCGGATATCGAGCGGCAGCTGCAGGTCCAGCGCGATCCCCTGTTCAACCCGGACCTGAGGAGAATGTACGACTCACTGCACGACTATATCGCCAACTTCCAGCAGCCCGCGTGCGCCACTGCCTGACGGCACCGGGCATCGGGAGCGGTAATCGCAAGAACGACAAGGAGAGCAAGATGACCAAAGTGAAGCGCCATGGCCTGTCCATTGGAATCGAACGCGTCGGTTCTGAATTTTTCCTGTACCTGCAGGTGACGGGCAAGCTTACCCACGATGATTATGAAATCATCACGCCCCTGCTCGAGAGTGCCCTCGGTGCCGTCGCCCACCCCCGGGTCAAGGCACTGGTGGACATTACCGACCTCGAGGGATGGGAACTGCGGGCGGCCTGGGATGACCTCAAACTGGGGCTGCGCCACGGCAAGCAATTCTCCCGCGTGGCCGTGCTCGGGGATGAAAAGTGGCAGGCACTGGCGACGCGGGTGGGCAACTGGTTCACCGCGGCCGAACTACAGTACTTCGAGTCCCGCGGGGAGGCGCTGGAGTGGCTCGCAGAAAGCGAGGAGACTTCTGCGGTAGAGGACCGGGCCGGCGCCTGAGCCCGGCCCTGAAGGAGGTTAATCGCCGGCGGGGCGGCGGAACAGGTTCTGGATGCTGGAGAAATCCAGTACCCGGTGCTCCGGGTCCGCGCCATACAGCTGGTACAGGTTCCTGGCCAGGGCACCGAGTGGCGTGGACGAGGCGCTGCCCGCGGCGGTGTCCATCGCCAGCCCCAGGTCCTTCAGCATCAGCTGCACGGAAAACCCGCCCTCGTATTCGCGCGAGGCCGGCCCCCCCTCCATTACGCCCGGATAGGGATTGTACTTCTCCAGCGACCAGTTGCCGCCTGAACTGGCGCGCATGATCTCGGACAACACCTTCGGGTCCAGCCCGTTATCCACCCCCATCTGCAGGGCCTCGGCGGTGCCGATCATGTGGATCGCCAGCAGCATGTTGTTGCAGATTTTCGCCACCTGGCCGGAACCGGCCGGCCCGGCGTGGAAGACATTGGCGCCCATCGCCTCCAGTAGCGGTCGTGCCGCTTCCACCGCCGCCTTCTCGCCGCCACACATGAATGACAGCGTGCCCGCCCCGGCCGCGGCGGTGCCGCCGGAGACGGGCGCGTCGATGGCCTGAAGCCCGCGCTCATTGGCGGCAGCCACCAGCTGGCGCGCATCATTCGCTGCGATGGTGGAACAGTCCACCACCAGCGTGCCGTCGTCCACTGCCTGCAGCAGCCCGCGGGCGCCCAGGTACACGCCCTTGACCACGTCACCGGTGGTGAGCATGGAAACCACCGCATCGACTCCGGCAACAGCCTCCTGCGCACTGGCCGCACGCCGGCAGCCCTGCGCTTCCGCCTGCGCCAGGGCCTCTTCCGACAGATCGAACGCGGTCACAGTAAATCCCGCCCTGACCAGGTTCGCGGCCATGGGTCCGCCCATGTGGCCGAGACCGATAAACGCTACTTTCTGCATCTCCAGTTTCCCTTTTGTTATGTTTTTTTATTCTGTTTTTCTACACACTCTTTTTGTCCCTGCGACCGTCCGTGAGCGTCGCCGGCCTTCACAGGTCCCGCAGGGGGTGCTGTGGCCAGGGGTCGCGGAAGCAGCAAAACGCCTCGCCCACGGGCACCTCTTCCAGCTGTGGCGGCTGCCAGGCCGGGTTGCGATCCTTGTCCACCAGCAGCGCGCGCACGCCCTCCCGGAAGTGGCCGCTGTTGCAGAGATTGACCGCCAGCGCCAGTTCCATCCGGAACACGTCCGCCAGCGACAGGTGGCGGGCGCGGTGCAACTGCTCCCACACGATCCACGGCGTCATCGGCGAGCCGGCGGCCAGTGTCCTCGCCGCTTTCTGCAGCCAGGCATCATCCCCGTCATACCCGGTGATGGAGTGGTACACCTCCGGCAGGGAAGCGTAATCGGTCAGCTGCTGGATGATGTCATAGTGCTCGCGCAGGGAAGAGGAAGGCTGGTCCCCGGGGGGAAGCTGCAGCGCCTTGAGGCAGTCGCTCACCAGCTGGTGGGTGCTCTCGCCCGCACCGAAGAAATCCAGTCCGGCCACGGCCTCCAGCGCCCGCTGCCGGTCCCCGTCTGCGAGCATGCGGTCGGCCATGCCGGCAAAGAGCGCGTCGCTACCGCCGAACTGGGCCCCTGTGAGCCCCAGGAACAGTCCCAGGCGGCCGGGCATACGATTCAGGAACCAGCTGCTGCCCACATCCGGGAACAGGCCGATGGTCACTTCCGGCATGGCCATGCGGGTTGAGGGCGTCACCACACGGTGGCTGGCGCCAGCCATGATGCCGATTCCCCCACCCATGACATATCCCCCGCCCCAGACCACGATGGGCTTCTCATAGGTGTGTATGCGGTGATCCAGGCGGTATTCGCGCGCGAAGAAGTCGGTGGTGTAGGTGGTCCTGGCTTCGCCCGCCGCGGCCTCCGCATAGCTGGCGGACTCGCGGTAGAGGGCCACCACGTCGCCGCCGGCACAGAAGGCCTTGTCGCCGCTGCCGTCGATCCAGACACAGGCCACGCTGTCGTCCTGCGCCCACTGCTCCAGCTGCGCCGACAGCAGGTCGATCATCTCCAGGTTCAGGGCGTTGAGCGCCCGCGGCAGGTTGAGGGTCGCCTGTGCCAGGGCACCGTGGCGGCGAAAGGTGACCGGTGACTCGCTGTTGGCTTCTCGATCCATCTGTAAAGCTCTCGGCTGTTTCTCTGGTTGCTGACAGTTGTCTTTTTATAGTCGCCGCAGTTAAACACAGAATGGCCGGGGGGTCAGCCACAGCGCCTTCTGCCCGCCTCGTGTTGCGCGCGGTTGCACTTTTTACGCAACCTGCTAAGTTGCGCGCAATTTCTGACCGATCCTGCAACTCTTTACGGGAAGCCCTCAATCAATGGCTGAATACGTCTACACAATGAACCGGGTGGGCAAGGTAGTCCCGCCGAAACGCGAAATCCTCAAGGATATTTCCCTGTCCTTCTTCCCCGGCGCCAAGATCGGCGTGCTGGGCCTGAACGGCGCGGGTAAGTCCACCCTGCTGCGCATCATGGCCGGCGTGGACCAGGACTACAACGGCGAGGCCCGCGCGATGCCGGGCATCAAGGTGGGCTACCTGCCGCAGGAGCCGCAGCTGGATCCGGCCAAGACAGTGCGCGGCAACGTGGAGGACGGCGTGCGCGAGGCCATCGACGCCCTGGCCGGCCTGGAGCAGGTCTACGCCGACTACGCCGAGCCGGACGCCGACTTCGATGCGCTGGCCAAGAAGCAGCAGCAGTACGAGGATGTCATCCAGGCCTGGGACGCCCACAACCTGGAGCACCGCCTGGAAGTCGCCGCCGATGCCCTGCGCCTGCCGCCGTGGGACGCGGACGTGAACCTCCTGTCCGGTGGTGAGAAGCGCCGCGTGGCCCTGTGCCGCCTGCTGCTGTCGCGCCCGGACATGCTGCTGCTGGACGAACCCACCAACCACCTGGACGCCGAGAGTGTCTACTGGCTGGAGCGCTTCCTGCACGACTTCGATGGCACCGTGGTAGCCATCACCCACGACCGCTACTTCCTCGACAATGTCGCCGGCTGGATCCTGGAACTGGACCGCGGCCACGGCATCCCCTGGGAGGGCAACTACACCACCTGGCTGGAGCAGAAGGAAAAGCGCCTGGAGCAGGAACAGCGCGGCGAGCAGGCCCGCCAGAAGGCGATGCAGAAAGAACTGGAATGGGCGCGCCAGAACCCCAAGGGCCGCCAGTCCAAGAGCAAGGCCCGCCTGGCCCGCCTCGAGGAAATGCAGTCACAGGACTTCCAGGCCCGCAATGAAACCAACGAGATCTATATCCCGCCGGGTGAGCGCCTGGGCGACAACGTGATCGAGTTCGACGGAGTCAGCAAGGGCTTCGGCGACCGCCTGCTGATCGACGACCTCTCCTTCCGCGTGCCCAAGGGTGCCATCGTGGGCATCGTGGGCGGTAACGGCGCCGGTAAGTCCACCCTGTTCCGCATGATCACCGGCACCGAGAAGCCGGATTCCGGTGAGATCAAGATCGGCGAAACCGTGCAGGTGGCCTACGTCGAGCAGGGCCGGGAGAACCTGGACGACAACAAGACCGTGTGGGAAGCCATCTCCGACGGCCACGACATGCTGAAGATCGGCAACTACGAGGTGGGTTCGCGCAACTACGTGGGCCGCTTCAACTTCAAGGGCAGCGACCAGCAGAAACGGGTGGGCGAGCTGTCCGGTGGTGAACGCGGGCGACTGCACCTGGCCTACACCCTCAAGCAGGGCGCCAACGTGCTGCTGCTGGACGAACCGTCCAACGACCTGGACATCGAGACCCTGCGCGCACTGGAAGAAGCACTGCTGAACTTCCCCGGCTGCGCCCTGGTGATCTCGCACGACCGCTGGTTCCTGGACCGGGTGGCCACCCATATCCTGGCCTACGAGGGCGAGAGCGATGTGGTGTTCTTCGAGGGCAACTACACCGAGTACCACGAGGACTTCGTGGCGCGTAAGGGTGAAGACGCCACCCCGCACCGGATGCAGTACAAGAAACTCAAGACCTGATCCGCAGGTCCTGTAACGAAAAAGGCGGCCCGGGTGGCCGCCTTTTTTGTGCGGTCCCGGCGCGCCCCTGCTTCAGCGGGTCGCCCGGATCAGGATATTGCGCGGTGTGATTTCACGCGTGCAGAATTCCCCTATCTCCACCCGCGCGCCCTGCTCTTCCAGGTAGAGCGCGCGATCCAGCACCAGCCACAGTTCCAGCGGCCGCCGGAAAACGTGGGCGACCAGCTCCATGCGCCGGACGCGGTGCCGCCGCTGCGCGCCCCGCTCGAGCCACGCTGCCTCATCGATTTTCCCCGGCAGCGCCAGCTGCTTCCGCTCCGCCGCCCAGCGGGCGAAGGTCTCGAAGCCTGCATTCAGCAGGCTCTTGCGTATATTGGGTACCGGCAGGTACTCGTCCACCCCGCGCACTTCCCGCTGCAGCTCGTCGAATGCCATCCGCCAGTGCAGCTCGCAATGGCGCAGCCGGCGAACGCCGGCGCCGGCGGTGACCGTTTCCTGTAACGGCAGGTGCAGGTCGTCGCGGGAGAGCTTTACCTGCCCGTTACGGGCAGTTTCCGAGAGCGGCGCGAACTCGTCGCCGCGCAGCAGGTGGTAACAGCAGGGGGACAGGCTCAGGGAGTGCCCGCCATCGGTACTCCAGTGACGCATCAGCGTCGTGTGCAGGTCGCCGCAGGCGTGCAGCGCCACCGCGTCGTGGCCGCTCACCCGGGCTGCCGCTTCCGGCGCAAAGGCATCGCAGTGCACGAACTCCATCGGCATTCCGCTGCGCCGGGCCAACCGGGCCCCTTCGGCGCAAAGCCGCTCCTGCCATTCCAGGCTGGTGACGTTGCGACCGTCACAGGCGGCCAGTACCCGCCCCAGGTGGCCCTTGCCGGCGCACCACTCCAGTAGCGGGGCATCGCTGGTGGGAACGCGCGCGGCAAACGCCAGGATCTGCTGCCACTTGCGCCCCGGCACACCGTGGTCCAGGCGCGGCGGCGAGTGCAGCTCACGGGACTCGAGCAGGGGCAGGCGGGTAAGCTCAGACAGTTGGCGGGCGGGCAGCCAGGGGGACAGCCACTCACCCGCAGCCTCCATATCCGTCTCCAGTGACGCCAGCTCTTCATCGGTCAGCGCATCCAGGGCCCGGCAGAGTTCCGGCTGGCTGTCACGCCAATACCACTGGCGGTGGTGAAAGGGCCTGAACTGCCACCACCGGGCACTTTCAGCCAGCAACCGGTCCAGCCCCGCAAACCACTGCCGCAGGCTGCCGGGCTTAGCGCCAGGGATTTCGCGTCCGATATCAGCGGCCATTGGCAGCCCCGCCCCGATTCCTGCTCAAAGTGAGCCGGCATTTTACCGGGACTACTGGAGGTACCAAAGCCCCCTGGGGGATCAGGAGAGCCCGAGGGCCTCTGCGCCAGCAAGACTCATTTGCACCCGGTCGCGCCCCTGTTGCTTGGCCCGATAGAGGGCGCGGTCCGCGGCGTCAAACAACTGCATGGCCGAATCGAAGTTGTGGCCATCGTAAGTCGCCACCCCGATGCTGATGGTCATAGGGAGGTCAAACAGGCCCAGCTCCTTCACTTTTTGCAGCAGCCGTCCTGCCAGTACCTCCGCCTGCGCGGCGTTCGTCTGCGGCAGCAGGACCGCGAATTCCTCACCGCCATAACGGCAGGCGACCACCGGCCGGCGGGTCTGCTGCAGGATCAGTTGGCCGACCGCACGGATTGCCTCATCCCCCCGGGCGTGGCCATAACGGTCGTTGATTGCCTTGAAGTGGTCCAGGTCCATGAACAGCAGCGACAGCGGGGAACCGGAGCGATTCACCTGGCTGAACTCGCGCGGCAGGCGCTGCTCGAAGAAGCGCCGGTTACACAGTCCCGACAGTTCGTCGGTAAAGCCCCGCCGGCGTATTTCCCGCACCCTTGCTCCCAGCGCCAGTGACAGCAACACCATCTCGATCAGGGCGGCCACCTGGAAAGCGTTGTGGGTATAGGGATTGTGTGGCAGCCAGCCAAATGTTTTCAGCACATACACGATGATGCTGGCGAGGAAAGTGGCCCAGCCGACCATGAAGTAGCGCGCCGGGATTGATCCGCGCCAGAGGCTGACAGCCCCCAGGATCAGCATCAGCACACTGGCCAGCAGCGCCTGGACGGTGAGTGTGGTGACCATCAGGCGGTAGCCGACGAAAGGTGCAATCACTGTCAGGGCGATGGTCAGGTACAGCAGCAGGCCTGCCACCCGGTCCACCCGCGGTGCCAGCTGGCGGCCAGAGCAGATAGTCCGGGCAAACTGGATGCCGAAGATAATGCTCAGGCCCAGCAGCACAAGCAGGCTTTCATTGGCGAGCCAGGGGTTATCCGGCCATACGAACTGGAAAGAGACCCCGTTGAGGGCGCCAAAGTAAAGGCTGTAACTTAGGGCGTAGCCCATGTAGAAACCGTAAGCCCGGTCCCGGACCGCCAGGAACAGCAAGAGGTTGTAAATCACCAGCACCAGGAAGCCACCGTAATAGACTCCCAGCAGGAACTGCTCCAGCGTCAGGTGCGAAATCAGCGAAACCTCGCTGCTGACGGAAAGGCCGATGTTCATGGCCCCCTGGGTGGCAAAACGCATGTAGTAGGTGCGCTCGCTGGCCGGGGGGAGGGTCACAGGGAACACGAATTCGCGCAGGGCCAGCGGGCGGGAGGAAAACGGCCGGCGATCCCCCGTCGCGACATGCCGCCAGCCGCCACCTTCCCGGGGCTCCCAGAACTCCAGGAAATCGATCAGCGGGTAGTCCTGTCGGATAAGGAGCGGCAGCGCCTGGCCGGAGGGATTGCGCAGGGTGAAGGCGACCCAGTAGGTCGAGGACGTGTAGCCAAAGTTGGCGGATTTTTCGTTCCAGGGCCGGAGTCCCTCGGCGGCATGGCGCAGCTCATCGAAGGTGAGCGAGCCATCGCGGTCTTCCAGCAGGCGCAGGTGTGGTGCCAGGGACACGGACTGCTGGCCCGGAGCCACTGTCAGCGGCTCTGCCTGCCCATCCAGTGCCAGGCAGAACAGAAATATTCCCCACAATATCCCGGCGACTCGCATCGCACTTTCCCGTTATTATTTTCTTCAGCCAGCGCCGGTAGCCCGGCATGAGCACGAGGCGCCCGTGTCGCAGGCCGCATGTCACGTCAAGACTGTGATCATATTCGAATTTCCGGCCCAGACAAATTACATCTGCCTACAGCCGAATGACATTGGCACCAATGCACGGAATGACAGGCAGCCTTACCGGCTCGCAGCAGGTGGCCAGCTTTCAGGCTATCTGGCGCTACCGGGCAGACTACCGCAGGACTCCCCTTATGCAGGTTTCCGATCTCTTCCAGTTCCCGGTGAAGTCACTCCAGGGTTATCGCACCCGGACCCTGCCCCTCGACCGGTTCGGCGCCGTCGATGACCGGCGGTGGATGCTGGTGGATACCGATAACCAGTTCCTCACCCAACGCCGGCTCCGGCGCATGGCACAGCTCACCACTTCCATCACCGCCAGGGGAATTCGCATCGCGAACCGTAACGGCGATGCGATAGAGGTTGCCCGGCCATCGGATGGAGCGTCAATGCTAAGGGTAAGGGTCTGGGACGATGAGGTGGTCGCGCGCGATTCGGGCGAGCAGGCCGCCCGGTGGCTCAGCGAACAGCTGCATACGCAGGTGAGGCTGGTGGCAATTGGTGCCGAGTTCCGGCGCCCGCTGGCCGCGCCGCGCGCAGACCGGCAGGTGGGATTCGCCGATGCGGCACCACTGCTGGTCATTGGCCAGGCCTCGCTCGACGACCTGAACCGGCGGCTGGCAGAACCGGTCTCCATGTTCAATTTCCGCCCCAACCTGGTGGTGAGCGGCTGCCCGGCCTTCGCCGAGGACAACTGGCAGCGGATGATCGTCCATACCCGCGACGGGCCGGTGGAATTCGAATGCACCCACCCCTGTGCCCGCTGCGCCATCCCGGGCCTGGATCCACACTCCGGGGAGATCCGGAAAGAGCCCCTGCGCACCCTGGCCCGGTTCCGCCGCGGGACGGATGGACAAATCTATTTTGGCATGAACCTGGCGCCCCGTTTTGGCAACCCCGCGGGCCACACCATAAACTTGGGCGACAGGGTGGAAGTATTCTAAAAACTGCTGCCGGGGAGCGGGAGGGAACGGATGGCGATTACACGCTACTGTGCGGAACTGCTGGAGGCGGCCAGCCGCTACCATGCCCATTATGGCGACCGCCTCGCCAACCACCTGCCCATGGTGCTGATCGCGCTGGATGGCCTCGGCGCCACTCGCGAGCAACTCCGGCACGCCTTCGAGCGCTCGGTACCGCACCTGGATTTGCGCCCGGGTAGTCCGGTGGAGCCAGTGGAAGACGTCTCCACCTGCCGGCGGCGCGAGGAGCGCTTCCCCAGCGCGCTGCAGTACTACGAACAACAGCTGAAACAGCACGGCATGACCGACTGCCTGCGCCGCGAGCTGCCGCCCCTGCTCCCGGCCATCGCCACCGCCGCCTTCCACGGACTGATTCGGGTAGCCTACGGTATCGATGCCCGGCACCTGGAGGAAGTCGCGATGGGACTCGCCTACTGGAACCTGGAATATTACACCCTGGACGCCAGTAATGAGTTCACCGACCTTGCGGCAGCCGAGGTAATCGAGGACGTGAGCCGCCGCTTCCCGCAGGTCGAGGTGGCACCGGGAAATATCAGCGACCATATGCACGCAGTCACCGGACATGATGGCTGGAAGGAAACACCCATACAGCCCCGCCAGCTGGGACTGGAAGATATCGCCCGCGTGGCGCTTACCGCGTACCGGGGCACCGGTGACTTTACGCTGCTGCACGGTGTTACCGGCTGCCATGCCCTGCGACTGATCCTGCCTTACTGCCCCGACCGGGAAGAAGCCATGCGCTATTTCTGGCAGGGACTGGTGATTGCCTACCTGAGTACAGGCCCGAAACCGATTGTCGAAGACAAACTGCACGAAGCGGGAACGCTAGACCATATGCGGAGCTGGCGCGAGCTACGCTCGCTTGCATGTAAAAGCGACGACGATCACGTGATCAAGCTGTGTTATTCCTGCGATCAGGAATACCAGTACTATGATGCAGAGGCCTACAGGGAAACGGCTTGCTCGCTGTTCAGCCAGGTAGCACCTGCACACGGGCAATAACCAGGCCGGCCGGGCGTCCAACCTACATGCGAAAGAGACCACCTGTTGGCGGCACTCAGTCAGCGTTCTTCATTTGAAACTGGCCAGCGCCCAGGGATTTTGCTCCGGATTTCCCGACAGAAACTTCCTTTGGCCGGCTTTTAACCCTTGATACACTCGTGCTTAATCGACGAAGAGCAACGAGCCCGGAGTTTCCCATGGCCCTTACGCCATCAACTATGGTTCCCCTCGGCAGTGTCATGCCTGCATTCAGCCTGCCGGATGCCAACGGGGAAGTGGTATCAAGTGACAAATATACCGGCAAGCCACTGCTGGTGATGTTTATCTGCAACCACTGCCCGTATGTGAAGCATATCGCCGCGGCCCTGTCCGAATTCGCGGAAGAATATATTCCGGCGGGGCTGGGCATTGTTGCCATTAACAGCAACGACTTCCGCACCTACCCCGAAGACAGCCCGGCAAGGATGCGCGAGGAAATCGCCGCCCGCGGCTATCGTTTTCCCTACCTGGTCGATGAGCAACAGGAAGTGGCAAAAGCCTTCGATGCGGCCTGCACTCCGGATTTCTTCCTGTTCGACCACGAGGGCAAGCTGGCCTACCGGGGCCAGTTCGATGGTAGTCGCCCGGGAAATAATGAGCCGGTGGATGGCAGCGACCTGCGCGCGGCCGCGGATGCGGTGCTGCGGGGGGAGCAGCCCGGCGAAGACCAGGCGCCCTCGGTGGGCTGTAATATCAAGTGGAAATGAGATGTTGGCCGGGGCAGCCCGTCAATCTCGCAGGGCCGGGTAAACCGGTCCCGGCGATGGGTGCCCCGACGAAAAGTAAGTGCTCACTGCTTGCGCAGGAACTCCAGCATCCAGCGGGCCACGGTGCTTTCGTGAATATCGTTCTGCAGTGATGCCTGGCCCTTTTCCACCACTTCCCCGCCAAATACCTCCTTTCTCAGCTCCATCAGGCTATTGGAGTAAGGCTTGGTGAACTCCGGGTGTGCCTGGAAGGTGAGCATATGCTCATCGACCTGCACCATCGCCATGGGGCAAAAATCGCTCGAAGCCAGTACCTTCGCACCGGGCGGCAACTCCTCCACCTGGTCCTGGTGGCTGACCAGCAGGCGGAATGTCTCGAGGGGCTCCGACATCCAGCTGGGCGTCTCCTGCAACTCGTAGCTGTGCACGCCAACGCCCCAACCCTTGTCTGATTTGCGGGTGCGGCCGCCCAGCGCCTGCGCGATCAGCTGGTGGCCGAAGCAGATGCCAATGGTGGGCTTCTCACGCTCGTGGAGCAGGCGCACGAACTCCATCAGCGGCGTGATCCACGGCTTGTCCTCGTAGACCCCTGTCTTGCTGCCGGTGATGAGATAGGCATCCACCTCATCGATATCGTCGGGAAAATGACCGTGCTGCACTTCGTAGGTCACGAACTCAAGCGATGGATCCTGGTCCCGAAGCAACTTGGCGAACATCTCCGGGTATTCACCAAATTCCCCCACCAGCTCCTTGCGTACATCGTCTGTCTTGAGGACTCCTATCTTCATTATCTCACCGCTGGGTTGACTACTGAGACGGCGGATTATGGCATATACGGGCGCGGCTGGCGGCCCCCATTTTGGCGGCCCAGGCTACCTGGCCGGGAGCCACTGTTACTACGTCTAAACTGTCGGTAAGGAACAGGGATTTTCAGGGAATGATCGCCCGATGAAAGCTGCCGTCACCCCCATCATCGCCCTCACCACCTTTCTCTTGGCCGCCGGCGCCCTGGCAGAGAACCGCCAGGGCGATGTCATTGTCCGCGTGGGTCTGGGCGCCACCGTACCGGATGACAAGTCCAGCGAGGTACAACTGAATGGCACCCCCCTACCCGGCAGCCGGGTACTGGTGGACGACGGCTACGCCGCCACATTCACCGGCAGCTGGATCTTCGCGGATCACTGGGGAGTGGGGCTGCTGCTGGCCACACCCTTCGAACATGACCTGGATGTACGTGGGCTTCCCGACGCCGAAGGCGCTTCTATTGGCCAGGTACGCCTGGGCGACATCCAGCACGTGCCCCCCACACTGACCGTGCAATGGTTCCCTGTGTGTGTCGAGTCCTGGGTCCAGCCATACATCGGCTTTGGGGTTAATTACACCACCTTCATGGATGAAAGCATTGCCGGCCCCGCGAACCTCTACTTTGTCGATGTTCTCGGCGCCACACGCGGCGCGAGCCTGGAACTGGATGATTCCTGGGGGCTGGCCGGCGAGGTCGGGGTGGACATGCATTTCGGTCCCCGCAGTCGCTGGCTGTTCAATGCCGCAGTCTGGTACCTCGATATCGACAGCGATGTGGATATCCGCTTCCGCTCCGATACGGGTGTTAACCGGGTCACCACCGATCTGGAAATCGACCCTTTCGTTTACAGCGTTGGTATCGGTTATCGTTTTTGATTTTCCGGCAATCGACGCCTGCTCTTAACCTGCCGCTTCACACTGCAGCCACACTCCCAATGCCTGCCCTTGCAGGCGCGGACGTTTCTGTATAAGGTAAAATCTTGCTATAAGCCGGGCTTTTCTTCAGAAAACCCCGGCGTTACATAGAGACCTTTCAGGGGCAGGCAAGCCTGCCAGTTTCAGGCCGGTTCGGACTCATAATAAATCCTTCCGCCATCTGCGGCCTGCCCCAATTCGCTGTTGCTAAAGAATCGCTGTTGCCAAAAACAAGAACAGACAACTCTTTCAGCGCTTTTCACCTGCCCACGCAGGGCTTACCCGCGCCCCTTACCACCGGGACTGCAATAATCTCGCAGCCTGTAATCACGTGTAATAGGCCCGAAGCAAGCGCAAGGGATTAACAGAAAGAGCTGTGCAAAATAATTTATCGCACGACAAGGAGAGTATTATGCATCGCCAGCAGCACACCCTCGCCGCGGCCATTCGCCGCCACGTCACCCTGGCCAGCCTCGCTCCGGCGCTAATGGCCGCATCATTTTCCGGATCTACGGTCGCAGAACAGCAATCGGTTCTGGAAGAGGTCACCGTTACTGCCCAGAAACGCGAGCAGTCGATGCAGGATGTATCGGTCGCGGTCAGCGCCTTCTCCGGCGACGCCATCGAGAAGATGGGATTCGAGGAGGGTCTCGATATTACGCAGCAGGTGCCCAACATGAATTTCTTCGCCATTTTCGGCGAAGCCTCCAGTCCCTCTGTGAGCCTGCGCGGCATCAGCCTGGTTAATTTCTCCGATTCCTGGGAATCGCCGGTATCCATCTATGTGGATGACGTCTACCGCGGCAACCCGGCCGGCTCCGCTATCCAGCTGTTCGACCTGGAGCGTGTGGAGGTACTGCGCGGGCCCCAGGGCACCCTGTACGGGCGCAACACCACCGGCGGCTTGGTGCACTATGTTTCCCGCAAGCCCACCGATGAATTTACCGCGAGCGCAAGCGCGAGCCTGGGCAGCTACTCTGAGCAGATTTTCGAGGGTGCCACCGGCGGCGCCCTGGCCGATGGGATTCGCGGGCGTTTCGCCTTCAAGAGCACCACCAATGACGGCTGGCAGACCAATACGGTTACCGGTGACAAGCTCAACAACACCGACAGTTTCGGCTACCGCGGCCAGCTGGACTTCGACATAGGGGAAAGCGGCGGTCTGTTACTGAACATCCATGGCAGTGAGGCGGACCAGAACTCGGTCGGCTTCGCCCATATGGGTTACCTGGAAGCACCCGTCGCCGGTGCGGCGAAATGCTCGATATCCCGAATCCAGGATGGTCTCTGTACCAGCGATACCTTCAAGATGACGGGCGCCGAGGCGGTGAGCGGAAAATTCAATCCAGAGCACGTTGCCAGCGGTGCGGCCAACGGGCTGATCACCCGGATCGATACTTATGGCACCTCCGCCACACTGGACTGGGAATTCGAGAATTTCACGCTGACGTCTATCACTGCTTACGAGGAGCTGGACAAGTTCCTGCAGGACGATGGCGACGGGACCGCAGTGGTGTGGTTTGACGAACAATATGCCGTGGATGCAGAGCAGTACACCCAGGAGATTCGCCTTAATGGCGCAACCGATAACGCTACCTGGGTGACCGGTTTCTACTACTACAAGGACGACCGGGGCCTGGTGACCGAGGCGCCAACCACGGCGGACGGTCTCTGGCACCAGGAGATCGTCGCGCTGGACAGCGAATCCTGGGCGTTGTTCGGACAGGTGGAATACGACCTGGCCCCGACCCTGACCTTGGTCAGTGGCCTGCGCTATACGGAAGAGGAGCGGGACTTCGCGCAGGACTCGGGCCCCAGTTTCTATACACCTCTTTCGGTACGCGACGACCTGAGTGAGAGCGCCACTACTGGCCGCATCGGCCTGGACTGGCGCCCGGCCGATGACACGCTGGCCTACGCCAGTTTGTCCACCGGTTTCAAGAGCGGCGGGTTTTCCGGCAGCTATAACGCCTCCCTGGAAGCCACCCGCCCGGTGGGCGCCGAGGGCATCACCAACTTCGAGGTGGGGCTGAAAACCACCCTGGCCGGGGCCTACCGCCTCAACGCCGCAGCCTTTCACTACACCGTGGAGGACTACCAGGCCCAGGTGTTCCTCACCGTGGCTGATGGCAGCGTGATCACCAATGCGGGCGATGTGGACGGTACCGGTGCGGAAATCGAGCTGACAGCACCCATCACCGATAACTTCGAGATAATCGCTGGCGCCGGCTGGCTTTCCACCGAGTTCGACTCCGAGCAGATATTCCTCGTCGCCGGCGACAGCTACACGCTGGACGGCAATGAGCTGCCCTCGGCCCCCGGGTTTACCTACAACCTCGTGGCCCGCTATTACCAGGGGCTGGGCCATGCGGGCGAGCTGGTTTTCCAGGGTGATTACTCCTGGCAGGATGACCACTACCTGCAGATCGAGAACGATCCCTACTCGCGCCACGAGGCCTATGGCCTGGCCAATGCCAGTGTCAGCTGGCACTCACCATCGGACCGCTACAGCGTGCAGGCATTCGTCAATAACCTGGCCGACGAGGAGTATTTCACCTACCAGAATACCCTCGGCAGCGACTGGGGTTACGGTGTCTGGGGCCAACCGCGCACTGCCGGCATGCGCCTTAACTGGAAGCTTTGATCGCCCTGTTGCCCCTGCAATATGCCCGCGGCAGCGCTCCTGCCGCGGGCACTCCACCTACCACTCAATGCCCTTGCGCGCGGCAATACCGGACTCGAAGGCATGCTTGTGTGGCCGCATTTCCGTCACCGTATCAGCGATGTCTTTCAGGTATTGCTTCGCCCCCCGGCCGGTGATGATCACCGACTGCTCCCGCGGGCGGTTTTCAATCGCGGCGATTACCTCTTCGCGCTCGAGCCACTTGTAGTTGAGGGCATAGGTGAGTTCATCCAGGACCACCAGGTAGACCGATTCATCGGCAAGTGCCGCGCGCAGTCTTTCCCATAATGACAAGGCGGCCGCCCTGTCGGCCTCGAAGTCCTGGGTCTCCCAGGTGAAGTCGGTTCCCATCTCAAACCATTGCAGTGGGAATTGCTCCGCAGGCAGGCCGGTCAGCAGGTTTTTCTCGCCGCACTCCCAGGCTCCCTTGATAAACTGCCCGACCACCACCTTGTAGCCATACCCCAGGGCCCGGGCCACCGTACCCATTGCAGCGGTAGTCTTGCCCTTGCCATCACCGGTATACAGGATGGCGATACCCCGCTCCTCCAGTGCCCGGGCAATACCGGCATCGACAATCTCCTTGCGCTGCTGCATACGCCGCTTGTGGCGCTCGGTTTTTTTATCGACGCCCGAATCGCTCATGGACAACCCCCTGCTTCAAAAACTTCGCGATAGGAAAACTGTAGGAGCGGCCCATGGCCGCGATCCCACGGCGGGAAAAGGCACCGGCATCCCGCTTGGCAAAAACCTACCCCGTAGGAGCGGCCGCTGGCCGCGACCACTGAATGGCCCGGCCTGCGCGAGGCACCGCGAATTTCCCGGCCAGCGACCGCTCCTACAGCGGACTCAAAGAGTCAGTTCCAGCCCTGCATAAACTGCAGCCCCGGCCGTATTGTAGCCGGCCACCTCGCGGTAATCCTCATCGAGAATATTCTCACCGCGCAGGTTCAGTTGCAGGGAATCAGATACCCGGTACGAAGCTTTCAGGTCTAACCGGTTGTAATCATCCAGGGAGACAGCCGGGCCGAAGAAACCCGGGGCCGCGCTTAGCCGGTTTGCCACATGGCGCCAGTTCAGCCCCAGGGCCAACCGGTCGCCCGGCAGGTGATAACTGCCACCCAGGTTGTAGACCTGCTCCGGCACCTGCAGGCGCTGCTCACCATCCGCATCCTCGGTTTCCAGGAAGGTGCCATTGAAATACCAGTCGAGCCGCTCCGCCAGGTTACCGGACATTACCAGCTCCAAGCCCTCGGAGCTGCTTTCGCCGTCGTCCTGCCCATAGGCACCGAAACCCGAATTACCGAGCCTGTAGTCGAAGACAATGGCATCCCGGATCTGCTGGTCGAAATAGACCAGCTCCACCTGCAGCCGCTCGGCAAGTCGGTACTCGGCCGCCAGCTCATAGCCGCGGCTGGTTTCCGGCCCCACCGGCGCCGCACCCTCGCCGATGTTATACGCCAGTTCGAAGGGGCTGGGTGCCCGGTAGCCGGTGCCGTAACTGGCGCGGAGCTTGGCCTCTGCTTCCTTGCCCAGCAACAGGGGATAAGCGATGGAAGAGCGCCAGCTGTCATGGTCCTCGTTTTCCAGCCGGTCGCGACGGACACCAATTGAGTAATGGAGCAGCCCGGCGAGCTCGGCCCGCCACTCGCTGAACAGCCCCAGGCTATCGAGCTCCCGGGCGCTGAAGGCACTGGAGAATTCCTGTTGCTCGTACTCCGCCCCCCACAGCAATTCGCCACCCGCAACAGGTGTATTGCCAACATAGTTGAGCTCGTCGATGCCCCCCTCCACCGCGAAGGAGCTGGCCCCTGCGCTGAGACTGTCGCGCTCGATATCCTGTCGAGCCACGGCCAGCTGGTGGGCGACGTCGGCCACCCGGTAATCAGCACTCAGGCGATAACTGGCCTGCTTATATTCATCGAGGCAATTGTTGGAGGTGGAGAAGCCCGCGAAGCAGCCATCGAACTCTGACTCGCTGTCGGTATGGCGCGCCTGCGCGCGCAGGGCCAGTGCCTCGGTCACCTGGTAACCCAACTGGGCGCTGGCGGTACGATTGCGATAACCGTCCCTTTCGCCGCTACTGTCCGCAACCTGGCTGTTGAAGCCGTCCGTTTCCAATACGCCCAGGTCCAGCCGGTAGTCCCAGCGATCACTTTCCCCGTAGAGGCTGGCGCTGGTATCGCGACTGCCGTAACGCCCGGCCCCGACCGCCAAGGATCCGCCCAGCGGTGCGTCGGCCTTTTTGGTGATGATATTGATCACGCCACCGGCGCCGGCGCCGTACATCATACCCTGCGGGCCGCGCAGGACCTCGATCCGGGCAATGTCGTTTGCCAACAGGTGCTGGAACTGTGTGGCCACCTGGGTGTTGGCCGGGTCGGCAATGTTGACCCCGTCCAGCAGTACCAGGGTGCGGTAATTGCTCTCGCCACGCAGGTAGAGGTTGCTGACCTTGCCGGCTCCACCATTGTTACTGATGGCAACCCCGGGCAGAGTTCGCATGATATCCAGCAGGCTGGTGTAGCCCAGCCTCTCAATATCAGCGGCGGTGACGACCGATACCGATACCCCCAGTTCCCGTCGCGGTATTTCCACGCGGCTGGCAGTAACGGACATCTGTTCCAGTTTGCCGTTGTCATCGGCAGACACGACATGGGTAGCCGCGGTAAGCAGTGGCAGGAGCGCTGCCGGGAGAAGAGTTTTGTTCACAGTGATTCCCCAATCTCGAAAAAGAAACGGATTGAGGGAGGGTGAGTGCAATCGGTGCATACTTCAGGGGACTGGCCGGTAAAACTGCCTGCCACCTCACACAGACCAGACAAAGCCCTCCGCTTTATCCAAGAGATGCAGAGGGCCGGTATCGGGCTTACCGCGATAGCGGCTCACCGTTGCGGGGGCAGCGCCGGACTCACTGAAACCAGTTCACCGGACTTCCCGTTTAACCCGACCAAGCGTCTTTCCCCAGGATGCTTCTCACACGAAGCGGATAGACACTGCCGGGCACCCAAAGCGGACGGCAGTATAGCAGCGAAGTCATCCGGCGCGAACCACAACAGGCAAACAGGTGCTAGGCTGCTCATCAGGGCATTGTCGGCCACGGTTGAGGGAGCAGGATGAGCACACTCAAGGAACTGGAGCTGGCGAAACAGGAGCTTCAGGATGCGGAACAGCGTTGAAAACAAAGCAATGGTAAAAGTGCCGGGCAGCAACAGCGGGAAATCGAAGCCGCGCGGGAGCGGGTCCGTCACCTGGAAAAGGCGTTGCAGGAATCGGGCGACGGTCGAGGCCGCGACCGGTCCAGGTCGTGAAGGAAGGCTCCGGCGTTTATAAAACTTCCAACGGCACGAAGTCCGCCACGCCGTCGCGCCAGCGGAATTCGCAACTGACACCGTAGACTGCGCCAATCAGGTCGGGCGTAAAAACCTCCAGCGGCGAGCCCGACGCACGCAGGCAGCCAGCCTCCAGCAAGAGAACACGATCGCAGTAGCGGGCCGCCAGACCCAGGTCGTGCAGTGCCAGCACCACCGTGCGGCCGCTGTCGGCCTGCTGCCGGAAATTCTGCATCAGTTGCAGCTGGTGGCGGATATCCAGTGCCGCGGTGGGCTCGTCGCCGATGATCAGCGCCGCATTGCCCACCAGCAATCGCGCCAGCTGTACCCGGCGCAATTCGCCACCCGATAATTGTGTCACCGGGCGATTGGCCAGGCCCAGGGCATCCACCTGCCGCAGCGCATCCAGCACCCTGGCGTTGCGGTCCGGCGTCTTTCCCCACGGCAGCAAACCCAGCGCCACCAGGTCGCGGGCGGCCAGGCTCCAGGCGGGCATCTCCGCCTGGGGCAGGTAGGCGCACAGCTGCGCCCGCCTGGCAGCGGGGATCGCCGACGCGTCCTGCTCACCGAATTCCAGGCGGCCCCTGGCCGGCGGCAACACTCCGGCCAGGGCCTGTAACAGGCTGCTCTTGCCCGCACCGTTAGGTCCCACCACCGCGGTGAGTTCACCGGGGTGCAGCCGGCAGCTGAGATTGTCGACTGCCCGCTGCCCATGCCGGTCGACCGCCAGCTCACGCACTGTCACCAGCAGCA
This sequence comes from Microbulbifer yueqingensis, assembly GCF_900100355.1. Classification (GTDB taxonomy): domain Bacteria; phylum Pseudomonadota; class Gammaproteobacteria; order Pseudomonadales; family Cellvibrionaceae; genus Microbulbifer; species Microbulbifer yueqingensis. The sequence continues at coordinate 579,284 of NZ_FNFH01000002.1, forward strand.
TTTCCCCGCTCACTTTTTCTCGGCTCACAGTGCCACCCCCCGGCGCGCGCTCACGATCAGCCAGAAAAAGAAGGGCGCCCCGATAAAGGCGGTCACCGCGCCGATACGCAGCTCCTGCGCACCGATAAAGTTGAGCACCAGGATATCCGCCATTAACAGCAGCAAGGCGCCGGCCAGCGCGCTGGCCCACAGCAGCCGCCCGGGGTCCTGTTTTACCAGCGGCCGCACCAGGTGCGGTACCACAAGGCCTATAAAGCCGATAGTACCCGCCACCGCCACCGCGGCCCCGACCGCAGCGGCAATGCCCAGCAGAATGGCCAGCGGGTAGCGGCGTCCGCCAAACCCCAGCGATACGGCGCTGGCCTCTCCCAGGGACAGGGCCCGCAGGTAATTGCGCCCGGAAAACATCAGCAGCGCGCCGGCCACAACAAAAGGCAGTGCCAGCAGCAACTGGTCCCAGCCGCGGTTGGCCAGGGAGCCGAGCAGCCAGAACACGATTTCCTGCATGGCGAACATACTGGGGGCATAATTCAGGGCGAGCGCCATCAGGGCGGACAGGAAGGCATTGATGGCCACCCCGGCCAGCACCAACCGGCTCGCGCTGGCGCCGCGGCCGGCCAGCAACCAGACGCAACCCACCGCCACAAAGGCACCACCGATCGCCAGCACCGGCAACAGCCAGCCCGACTGCCAGGCCAGGCCATAGTAGAGGAGCAGTATCGCTGCCAGTGCCGCGCCGCTACTCACACCCAGCAGCGCCGGTTCTGCGAGCGGATTGCGCAGCATGCCCTGCATGGCCGCCCCACCCATGCCCAGTGCGGCACCCACCACCAGCGCCAGCAGCGCGCGGGGCATGCGTAACTGCCACAGGATAACTGCGTCACTGCCCTGCCCGGCCCAGCCACTGGCCAGCGCAGGGCCCAGGTCGATATCCACCGGGCCGCTGGCCAGTGCCGCGAGCAACGCCAGCGGCAAGGCCAGTACCAGCAGTCCCAGTATTGCGTTACTGCGATTCAACAAGCTCTGTTCTCTTTTCCGCGAGTTTTTTCATGGTTTCCGCCGCCACCAGCGCAGGGCAGAAGCCCAGTTCTGCCGGCAGGGTAAAAACACGGCCGCGCTGGATATAGCCCTGGATAACCGGGTGGCGCGCCGCCAGGTGGGCGAGGGCGAATTCCCTCTCACCACCGTAAAACACCAGCAGGTCGGGTTGTGCTGCAACCACTTCTTCCAGGGACATTTTCCGCAGCTGCTCCGCGCCCTGCCCGGCGGCCAGGTTCCGGAAGCCGCTCCGCTCCAACAGCTGGTGCTCCAGCATGCCGCTGCCGTAGGTGATGTTATTGGCCGACAGGATCAGGGCCGTAGGTACGTCGCCGTCATTTCCGGATGCCGGCATCGACGTTGATGCCGCCACAAGCGACTGCAGCATAACGTAGTGGGCTTCCAGTTGCGGGTTTTCACCCAGTACCTCGCGCAGCGCCTGCAGCTGCTGTAGCAGCTGCTCCAGGCTGTGGGCGTCGGGAATGGTTACCACCCGTACTCCCAGCTGCCGCAGGCGTGCCGCCGCCCGGCCGGCGCCGTACTGGCCCACCAGCACCAGGTCCGGATCCAGCCGCAGCAGCTCCTCTGCCCGGCCCCGATTGAGGTGAATACCGTCCGGCAGGGGTGCGCGACGATAGTGATCGTTATCGGCGAGCCAGGTAACCGAAACCACTTTCTCCGGTGCCACCCACTCCAGCAGCAACTGGTCCAGGCACAGGTTGAGGGAGGCAATTCGCTCCTGGGCGGCAACGGCAGGGGCAATTGCCACTAACAGGAGCGACAGCAGGCGGGATACGAGATGCATTTCTTCTCTGACTTCCTGAACGGTCTGTTTGCAAGGTTCGCGGGAGAGCGAGCTGCTGCACTCACCCCTGCCCGGTGACAACAGTTGAATCCAAATCGCCGCTTCAGCGCATCATATCCACAACATAAACAAAAACTTTACGACGAGAACTGGAGAACAACGTGAACGAAGCGACTCTTGCACTCCTGGTCCCTTTCGGGGTCTTCCTGCTGATCGGGGTCTCACTGTGGCTGGTGTTGAGCTATCGCGCCAGGAAAAACCTGGAAATCCACAATACCGTGCGCCTCGCGCTGGATAAAGGCGTCGACGTGACACCGGAACTGATTGAGCGCCTCGGCGCCAACAACCAGCCACACCCGCTGCAGGACCTGCGGCGCGGTATCGTCTGGATTGCCACCGCCGTCGGCATCGCGCTGTTTGGCTTTCTCGTTCCGGACCCAAGCAACCATGCCTTCCTGGCCTTACTGGGCATTGCCGCGCTGCCATGTGCTATCGGCTTTGGTTACCTGGCCATGCACCAGTTTTCCCGGCAGAGGCCAGCCTGACAAACCTATCGGGTAACCCTGCAACGGGCGCTCAGCTCATTTCTATCGCGCTGAGTGCCTCTGCCAGGGTCTTGACCGCAATCATTTCCATCCCCTCGATATCATTCTTGAGGCGGTTGGCGGCCGGGACTATGGCCTTGCGGAAGCCGTGCTTGGATGCCTCGCGCAGGCGCTCCTGGCCCGAGGGCACCGGGCGAATCTCTCCCGCCAGCCCCACCTCGCCGAACACCACCAGGTCCCGCGGCAGGGGCCGGTTGCGGAAGCTCGACACCACCGCCAGCAGCAGGGTAAGGTCGGCACTGGTTTCCATGACCTTCACGCCGCCCACCACATTGATAAACACATCCTGGTCCCCCACCAGCACACCGCCGTGGCGGTGTAGTACCGCCAGCAGCATATTGAGCCGGTTCTGGTCCAGGCCCACCGCGACCCGGCGCGGGTTGCCGAGGCTGCTGTCGTCCACCAGCGCCTGCAGTTCCACCAGCAGCGGCCGGGTGCCCTCCCACACCGAGGTCACCACCGAGCCGGCCGCTACCTCCTCGGCGCGCTGCAGGAAAATGGCCGAGGGATTGGAGACCTCTTTCAGGCCCTGCTCGGTCATGGCGAACACCCCCAGCTCGTTGACGGCCCCGAAGCGGTTCTTGTGCGCACGCAGGGTGCGGAAACGGGAGTCGTGGGTGCCCTCCAGCAACACAGAGCAGTCAATAATGTGCTCCAGCACCTTGGGGCCGGCCAGGCTGCCATCCTTGGTCACATGCCCCACCAGGATCAGGGCGGTACCGGTCTGCTTGGCGTAGCGGGTAAGGTAGGCGGCGCTCTCGCGCACCTGCGCCACCGAGCCCGGGGCTGACTGCACGTCGCTCATGTGCATCACCTGGATGGAGTCCACCACCATCACCTTCGGTTGCACCTCTTTCGCAATATGGCAGATGCGTTCCACATCGGTCTCGCTCAGCATCTGCAGGTCATCGGCAGGCAGGCCCAGGCGTTTCGCCCGCATGGCCACCTGCTGCAAGGACTCCTCGCCGGTGATATACAGCGCGGGCATCCGCCCGGCCAGGTGGCACAGGGTCTGCAGCAGGATGGTGGACTTGCCGGCGCCGGGATGGCCACCGATCAGCACCACCGAGCCGGGCACCAGCCCGCCACCCAGCACCCGATCCAGCTCCGACGCTCCGGTGGGCGTACGCGGCAGCTCGGTCAGGTCGATTTCCGACAGTTTCTGCACCCTGCCGGCCCCCGCCGCCCCGGCGTAGCCGGCCTGGGCATCAGTGAAGTCGGCCGCGCGGCTGTCGCGGTGCTCCGGGCCCAGGCGCACCTCGCTGAGGCTGTTCCAGGTGCCGCAGGCACTGCACTGGCCCGCCCACTTGGAGTAGTCGGCACCGCACTCGTTACACACATAGGCGGTCTTGCTTTTCTTGGCCACGGCCTGTCCCCCGGAAACATCAGTCACAGTTGGCCGCAGAGTTTACCTGCCCGGGCCAGCCGGGGAAAACGCGGGGAGGGGCCCGGCTGGCGGCGACGGCCGCCCAGGAGTAGCATAAGTCCCTCCCTGGAACCCGCCGAGGAACCCATGCCCACCCGCGCCTGGCTGCTTAAACTGGACGAATTCGCCCCCGACGGAAAGAAGGTCCGGGAGCTTGCACAACTGCTCTCCGCCGACGAGCGGGTGCGGCGGGACAGCTTCCGCAGCGCTTCCGCCCGCCAGCACTTCCTCCTCAGCCGGTTGCTGCTGCGCCGGGTGCTCGGTGAGATTACCGGCCGGCCGCCACAGGCCCTGCGGTTTGAGCGCTTGCCCTCCGGCAAGCCTGAGCTGGTCGACGAGCCCGGGCTGCACTTCAGCCTCAGCCACAGTGGGGACTGGATCGCACTCGCGGTCAGCGAGGATTCCCCGGTCGGGGTAGATATCGAGCAGCCGCGACGGCAGCGGGACATCATGCGCATTGCCCACCGCTACTTCCATGCCGACGAGTGCGCCCTGCTGGAAGCGCCACCGGAAAGCGAAACCCTACGGCAGTTCTACCGCCTGTGGACCCTGAAAGAGGCCTTCTTCAAGGCCAGGGGCACCGGTATCTCCGAGGGACTCGACAGGATCAGCTTCGCCAGTTTCGAGCGGGATCACCGGGCGGTAATCGACCCGGAGCTGGAGGGCGACGCACCCTGGCAGTTCTACTATGCCGAAAACCCGCTCGCGGAGAGCCGGGATTTTTACCTGGCCGTGGCGGGACAGGACCCGGACCTGGAAAGGCTGCACCTGGTACGCGGCCTGCCGGGGAAGTGACATTTGGCCGGCGAGGCTCAGGGGGCAATCCTGCCGCGCAGCAATTCCCCCCGTCATAGGGGAACACGATTGCCGGATCCGTTTTTTCTGTCCGATGGCCTCTTCCCGGGCAAGCGACTGCCCGGAGCAGGTGCCGGATCACATTCAGCCGCGCCTGTTCCTCTCAGTCGATATCCAGGTAGTCCTTGATTATCTGGATCCCCGAGTTCACCAGCATATGCTCGAACGGCACCACCCGGGTTTCGCGTGGACTGAGGTATTCGACGATACGCTTGATGGTGCCATCCTTCCCGGCCGCATCAGCCCCTCAAAGAGCACCAGGATCTGCAGGTTATTCGCGATCAGCTGCCGCTGAGGGATACGAGGCGGACCTGCGGGTCCCGCAGCTGCGCTTGTATCCTGCCGTACCCTCTCTGCGATCCCGGTCACCATGCTTCTGGCCTTTCATCGCAGTCTCCCGGGGACTCATCCGCTTGCCACATCAGTCTGTCCCGACCAGCACCCAATAATTTGGCGGGCTGATAACACAAAACAACAACGCGAAAGGATGCTTATCCGCAGTACGGTCGAGAATCCGCAAAAATCATTTAACCTTGCCTGTCGCCGAACTCCAGATAAGCCTCGCATCCCGGTAATTGGCGTAAAGCCACCTGCCCACCGGACTTGTATAGACAACTGTTAGCGCTTATTCTCGAGCTGTTTCATGATAATAATTACAGACCCCGAAATACCGATGCCCCTTGCCCTTACGCGCATATTGCTGATTACCTTGGCGCTGGCCCTGAACGGCCAGGCTTTCGCGGCACCCTGTGCCGGGGGCAAGAGCGGCGGCGAGCAGGGTGGTGAGCATCACCAGTCCGGGCACACAGTAAAACACTGCGCCCCCGAGGCCCATCACTGTGCCGCAGCAGGCACCGCCCGCTTCTCCAAAGTACAGGATAGCGGCACCGAGAGCTGCGAGCAGGCCTGCAGCTGCTGCCCGGGCCACTGCGCAAGCGCTGTGCCGGGGAACGAACTCACCGGAGCTGCCAATCACTACGCCATTGCCAGCACCCTTTACTCTGAAATCCACTCCACTCCCCACCCCGAAACAGCCTTGCGGCCTCCAATTACCGCCTGACACAGGACAGGTGCGCCCTGGCGTTGCCGAGCCCCCGCGGGCGAGCGCACGCGAAGCTTAACCTGCACGCCTGTTAAATGCCGGTGCTGAAGGCACATCATCGAAAGCTTCCAGCAACGTCTCACAGAAACCTGCTTTTGTCTTAGGACCATATGGAGTGGCTCTCCGGGCTGCAGCGCGTACCGCTGCGCGCGGGCCCCGCAGCGCCGCCGAAAAAAATATAGAACTACAGGACACAGAGATGACTCGTCACAGCAATAAAATGACCAGAACCCCGCTCTTCGTCGCCCTGGCTGCCGCAGCAGCCGGCTATGGCCAGCTGGCACTTGCCCAGGGGGATACGCCCGCAGCCAAGCCCGAAATCGAGGAAGTAAGCGTTACCGGCTCTCGCATCAAGCGCGCCGACATCGAGGGCGTCGGCCCGGTAACAGTGCTGAGCGAGGCCTCCATCGAGGCCACCGGCCACAGCTCGCTGGAGAACCTGCTGCAGTCCATCCCGGCCGCTGCCGGCTTCGGTGGCAACCAGACCAATGCCTACTGGACTTCCAACGGCTGGGGCACCCCGCAGATCAACCTCCGCGGCCTGGGCATCAACCGCACCCTGGTAATGGTCAACGGCCGCCGCGTGGTGAACGGCGGCACCGGCGCCAACAGCAGTGTCGACCTGTCCATGATCCCGATGTCACTGATTTCCAGCATCGAGGTACTGAAAGACGGGGCCTCGGCCACCTATGGTGCCGATGCGGTGGCCGGGGTGGTCAACCTGATTACCAAGAAGCAATTCGACGGCCTGGAGATTGAAGGCAAGTACGGCCAGACCGCGCTCGGCGACGGCGAGGAAACGGTTCTCGATCTGACCTGGGGTATTTCCGGTGACCGTGGCAACCTGATGGTCAACATGAGCTACCAGGACAATGGGCCCTCCCCCCTCGTCGACCGCGTACCCTGCCCGCTCACCGGCGACAGCTATACCGAGTGCAGCGGCAGTTCTTCCACCATCGGTGGCCGCACTACCCTGCCCGCCGGGGCGGTGCTGGCCGATGGCACCGTGCTGACCGAGCCCACCCGGATCAACTTCAACCAGGACCCGAACGGCGACGGCGACTTTTACGAGCGTTACGACGGCGCCAAGCACGGCTTCAACTACAACCCTTACTTCAATGCCGTGCAGCCGATCGAGCGCTTCAGCTTCACCACGCTCGGCAACTTCGCGATCTCCGACTCGGCCAGCCTGTTCACCGAGCTGATGTTCACCAATCGCCAGTCAATGCAGCCTGCATCGCCGGCGAGCCTGTCCGGCATCGCCTACTCCGCCGATCACCCGACCAACCCCACCGGCACCGACTTCGTGCTGGAGCGGCGCCGCCTGCTGGAGAACGGCGCGCGCGACTTCTACCAGGAGGTGGACACCTGGCGCGCGGTGACGGGCATCGAGGGCGATATCAATGGCAACTGGGGCTATGAGGTCGCCTTCAACTGGGGCCGCAATACCGCCACCGACGCCATCGCCAACAACATCAACATGCAGCGCGTCGGCGAGACCCTCGACCCCAGCCTGTGCGGCATGAACGGCATCCCCTGCGCCGACTACCTCGGCTACGGTGACGTCACCGTCGATGTGCTGGACTATATCGTGTTCAACCAGGAGGGCACTGGCGGCAACGAGCAGAAGAGCCTCAGCGCCAACGTGAATGGCGACCTGTTCGAGCTGCCCGCCGGCACCGTCGGCTTTGCGGCCGGCATGGAGTGGCGCGAGGACAGCGGCTGGCGCAAGCCCGACTCGCTGGTACAGGCAGGCTATGCGCTGGGCAACCAGGCGGACCCCATCTCCGGCTCCACCGAGGCCCGCGAGGTGTATGCCGAGATGCTGGTACCGGTCCTGGCCGGGCTGCCGCTGGTGCAGTCCCTCGATGTGGACCTGGCGATGCGTTACTCCGACTATGACCTGTTCGACGGCGAGGACACCTACAAGGCTGGCCTGAACTGGCAGGTGAACGACATGCTGAAGGTGCGCGGCACCATGACCACCGCCTTCCGCGTACCCAACGTGCCGGAGCTGTTCGGCGGCGTATCCGAGGGCAACCTGACCACCGTTGACCCCTGCTCCGACTACGCCTCGCTGGATCCCTCCAGCACCGTCTACCAGAACTGCCAGGCGGCGGGCGTACCGCTGAACTACACCCAGCTGGGCACCACCATCCTGACCGATCGCGGCGGCAACCAGGACCTGACCCCGGAGAGTGCAGAGACCTTCACCCTGGGCCTGGTACTGCAGCCGCTGGACGGCCTGTCGCTCACCCTCGACTACTTTGATATCGAGATCGACGACGCCATCCGCGAGGTCTCCGGCTCCACCAAGCTCGCCATGTGTTACGAGTCAGCCAACCTGGGCCACGCGTTCTGCGCACCGGACCAGCACACCCGCAACCCGGTCAATGGCGACGTGAACTACCTGTCCACACAGAAGTTCAACACCGGCATGGAATCCATGCAGGGCATCGACTTCGGCGCGCTGTACGATTTCGATTTCGCCGGCCTGTCGCATACGCTGGACTTCAAGGCCTCGTACCTGAAGGAATATGAGACCGTGGCGTTCGACGGGGACGAGCCGTTTGTGCTCGCCGGCTACATCGGCAGCGGCAACGGCGGCTACCCGCACTGGCGCACCAATACCTCGCTCACCACGCGCGGTAACCAGTGGAGCGGCACCTACTCGATCCGCATGATCGGCGAGGGTGACGACTTCAACGCGGACAGTGGTATCGGCTCCAGCATGCCCAACATCTTCTACCACAATGTGCAGTTCTCCTACGCGATGAGCGAAGCACTGCGGATGAGTGTGGGTATCGACAACCTGTTCGACCAGGAGGCGCCGCGGGTGGCCAGCTGGACGGACGGTAACACCGACACCATGACCTACGACCTGGCCGGCATGCGCAGCTACCTGCGGATGACCTACCGGTTCGACTGAGACATTCACGGCGGCGGGAGTTAAACTCCCGCCCAATGTCTAATTTCTCAACAGTTGTTTTAAAGAGAATAAAGAATGCAAGCGGCATCCCTTTCCAGGAAGGTGCACAAGTGGATTTTCCTGTTTGTCGGAATCCAGGCCCTGCTGTGGACCCTGAGTGGGGTCTACATGGTGGTGGTGGACCTGGACTTTATCCACGGCGACCACCTGGTAAAAAACCTGCGTGAACCCCTGCCCGGCAGCGACGCGCAACTCGTACCCACCGAAACCCTGCTGCGCGAGTACAACAGTCCCCGCTCGGTACAACTGAAAGCGATCCAGGGAAAACCGTTCTATATCCTGCGCGATGAGGATGGAGCACACCTGATCGACGCCCGCAACGGTATGGAGCAATCCCCCATCGACCGGGCGCGCGCCGTGGAGCTGGCGGAGTACTACTATGCCGGCGAGACCCCGGCCGTGGCAGCGGAGCTGATCGAGGACAACCCACCCACCGAGCTGCAGTCGCGCCCCCTGCCCCTGTGGCGCATCGACTTCGATGACCGCTACGGCACCAGTTTCTATATCGACCCGGACACCGGCTCGCTGGTGACCCGGCGCCATGACTACTGGCGCGCATTCGACTTCTTCTGGATGCTGCACATCATGGATTACGAAGAGCGCGCGGACATCCACAACCCGCTGCTCCTGACCGTAACGCTGGTAAGCCTCGGCGGCGTTATCGCCGGCCTGGTGCTGCTGTTCTACAGCTTCGGCCGCCGCCGCGGTGACACAGGCACGGCCCCCCAGGCGGGAGGTTCACAATGAATTTCATCAAGACAGCCCACAAGTGGCTGAGCCTGGTCATCGGCCTGCAGCTGGCGCTGTGGCTCGCCAGCGGGCTCGCGTTCGCGCTGCTGGACTCCAGCGTGGTCAGCGGCCGCCACCTGGCCGAGCGCCAGCCGGCGCAGGCGATCGCGCCACAGCAATCGTTGCTCTCCCACGCGGAAATCGCGCGGCGGCATACAGGTGGGGAAATATTCTCTATCCGCCTGCAGCCGGGCCTGGATCGCCCGGTCTACCGGCTGGAGACGGCTGAAGGAATTGAACTGCGCGATGCCGGTAGCGGCAATGCGCTGGTGATCGACGCCGCGGCAGCCGCCGCTATCGCCGCGCGGGACTACGCCGGCGACGACAGCCTGATCGGCGAGCCGGTCATGCTCGAATCCGCCACCATGGAAACCCGTGGCCACAGTGGTGCCATCTGGCGGGTGGACGCGGCCGATGAATTCGGCACCACCCTGTACGTTTCTGCCCGGGACGGGCAGGTGCTCGAACGCCGCAATGATACCTGGCGGCTGTTCGACATCTTCTGGATGCTGCACATCATGGACTACACCGAGCGGCAGGATTTCAACAACCCGTTCGTCATCGCCTTCGGTATCGGCGCCCTGCTGATGTCGATCTCCGGCTGCCTGCTGCTGTTTTCCAGCTTCAGCCGCCACGACTTCAACCTGGTGGCGCTCCTGTCGAGGGGGCGCCGCAGCAAGGTCGCAGTGACCCTGCTGGACCGGGCCGCGGCACCACTCCGGGAGCTGGCCCTGCCGAGCGGCGCCAACCTGTTCGACGGCCTGGCCGCGAACGGTGTGCAGCTGCCGTCCAACTGTGGCGGCGGCGGCAGCTGCGGACTGTGCCAGGTGCAGATGCCGGCGGACACCCCGGTCACCGGCAGCGAGAAGGCCCTGCTGTCGCCTGCCGAGCTGGCCGCCGGCTACCGCCTTGCCTGCCAGCAGCGCGCCAGTGGCGCTACCCGGCTGGTGCTGGACGACGCTGTGCTGCAGGCCGGGCAGTTCGATGCCCAGGTGGTGGCCACGCGCTTCCTGACGCCCTTCATCAAGGAACTTCGGTTGCGCCCGTTGGGCGGGCGCCCCTTCGACTTCCGCGCGGGCAGTTTCGTGCAGGTGGAGATCCCGCCGCACCAGCTGCGCCTGGCGGACATGGCGGTGGAACCCCACTTCCGCGGGGACTGGGACCAGTGGCGCGACACCCCCGGCGGCGCGCACGGCGAAGCGCTGCGGCGCTCCTACTCCATGGCCAATGCCCCCGGAGAGGTGATGTCCGGCAGCGACGACGGCGATAGCGATATCGTGCTGAACGTGCGCATCCAGCCTCCGCCCCCGGGCCAGCCGGCGCTGCCGGCCGGCGCCGGCTCCAGCTATATGTTCCACCTGCAGGGCGGCGACCGGGTACAGCTGAGCGGCCCGTTCGGCAGTTTCCATGCGCGCGACGGCGAGCGGGAGATGATCCTTATCGGCGGTGGCGCAGGCATGGCGCCGCTGCGCTCGATAATCGTGGACCAGCTGCGCAACCGCCGCACCCGCCGGCCCATCCGTTTCTGGTACGGCGCCCGCAGCGGGCGCGAAGTGTTCTACGATGACCTGTTCGATACCCTGGCCGCGGAGCACACCAACTTCAGCTGGCACCTGGGGCTGTCGGAACCGCGCCCGGAAGACAACTGGACGGGCCCCACCGGCTATATCAGCGATATCGCCGCCGAGCAGTACCTGCGACAGCACCCGGATCTCGGCAAGTGCGAGTTCTACCTGTGCGGCCCGCCGGTCATGCTGAAGGCATCCATCGCCATGCTCACCGGGCTGGGGGTACGGGAGGAACAGATTTCCTTCGACGACTTCGGTTGCTGAAGGGGCCGCTCGCAATGGCCTGCCGGGGCGCCTTGCAAAGCGCCCCGGCAGGCTCTAATCTGCGACGACGCTGCCGGCGATCAAGGCCGGTTCGGCGTCCGGAAAGAAGGTTTCTGATGTATAGGTTCACCGCGCGGGCACTGCTGTTGCTGATGCTGGTCACCGTCTTCGGACAGGTGGCCGCGCAGGCATGCGTGGACATGCATGGCCAGCTGCCGACCGACAGCGCCGCATCTGCCGAGTCATCAACCTCTTCCCACCACGAAATGAACGTCACCACCGGGACAGCGAGCATGGACCACTGCGGCGATGGCCCCATGGGCGACACTGCAGAGTCCGGCCATTGCGCTGACCCCGCCGCTGCCAGCGAGGAATGTGGCCAGGAATGCACCTGCTGCCCCGGCCACTGCGCCTCGGCGGTCCCCCTGGCAGACCAGCGCACGGCGACGTCGCTGGGCGCCGTGCCCGAGTCCAGCTATCTTGAAATTGCCTCCAGCGCCCCGCCGGAGAGCGAATTCCGCCCGCCCATCAATCCCTGACCAGGGGTCCGCGCGTGCTGCGCTATTCCCTCTGACTATCCCCGGCGGCATTGCGCTGCGACGGTCTCCTCCTGCCTGGAACCCGCGCCTCACGCCCCTGCCGCCGCTACCCGAATTGCTTTGATGAGAGTCCTGTTATGTATCGCAACCTGAAAACCGTAATCCTCGGCACCCTCGCTGCCGTCACGCTGGCCGCCTGCAGCGGGGAAAAAGCCGGCGCTGAAGACCTGTCCGTTTCGGCACCGGCGGCGGTCACCCTGACCACCTTCAAGAGCGCCACCTGTGGCTGCTGCGGCAAGTGGGTGGAGCACGCCCGCCACAGCGGTTTCGAAGTCACTGCCAAAGACGTCGACGACCTCAACGCGGTCAAGGCCGGCCACGCCATCGCCCCGCGGCACCAGTCGTGCCACACCAGCGTTTCCCCGGAGGGCTACGTCTTCGAGGGGCATATCCCGGCGAAATATATCCGCCAGTTCCTGCAGAACCCGCCCGCCGGCGCCCGCGGCCTCGCCGTACCGGCCATGCCGCTGGGCAGCCCGGGAATGGAAGTGGGCGACCGCTTTACCCCCTACGACATCGTGCTGCTGCACGAGGACGGCAGCGAGAGCGTCTACGCGCGCGTGAACGACGCGGCACAGCAGCACTGACCGGCAAGCATTACCAAGAGAACAGCAATGAGAAAGACTGACCGACCCCAGATCGAGCTGCCGCAAATTTCCCGCCGCCGTTTTGTCACCGGCATGGCTGCCGGGGCCGCCCTGCTGGGCATGCCCGCGGGCCTCGCGGCGAACGCGCCGCGCCCGAACCCGGCACCGCAGACCCTGCGCGGCAATCGCTTCGACCTCAACGTCAACTACATGCCGGTGAACTTTACCGGCCGCGAGCGCACCGCGGTGGCGGTAAACGGCGGCGTGCCGGCCCCGATCCTGCGCTGGAAAGAGGGCGAGACTGTTACGCTGAACGTGACCAACCACCTGGCCCACGATACCTCCATCCACTGGCATGGCCTGATCCTGCCCAGCAACATGGACGGCGTGCCGGGACTGAGCTTCAACGGCATCAAGCCCGGGGAAACCTTCACCTACCAGTTCCCGGTCACCCAGAGCGGCACCTACTGGTACCACAGCCACTCCGACTTCCAGGAGCAGATAGGCCATTACGGTGCCATCGTCATTGACCCCGCCGAACCGGACCCGGTTGCCTACGACCGCGACTATGTGGTGATGCTGACCGACTGGAGCGACGAATCCCCCCAGGACATCTACGCCAGGCTCAAGAAAGAGGGGCACTACTACAATCGCCGCCGGCGCACGGCGGGCGACCTGTGGCGCGACATCCGCGAGAAGGGCGTGGCCCAGACCTGGCGCGAGCGGGAGATGTGGAACGAGATGCGCATGTCGGACCGCGATATCTCCGATGTCACCGGTTACACCTACACCTACCTGATGAACGGGCAGACACCGGACGCCAACTGGACCGGCCTGTTCCGGCGCGGGGAGAAAGTCCGGCTGCGCTTTATCAACGGCGCCGCCATGTCCATTTTCGACATCCGCATTCCCGGCCTGAAGATGACCGTGGTGGCGAGCGACGGCCAGAATATCGAGCCCGTCACTGTGGATGAATTCCGCATCGGGGTGGCGGAGACCTATGACGTGGTGGTGGAACCCGCCGACGACCGCGCCTACACACTGTTCGCCCAGACGATCGACCGCAGCGGTTACGCACGCGGCACCCTTACCCCCGACCCGTCGCTGCGCGCCGAGGTGCCGGCAATGGATTACGCCCCGGTACTGGGACACAGGGACATGGGCATGGCCCACGGCCAGCACGGCGGCCACAGCATGGGCGGTAACACGGGCGGCATGGACCACAGCCAGCATGCCGGCCACGACATGGGTGGCAGCACGGGCGGCATGGACCACAGCCAGCACGCGGGCCACAGCATGGGTGGCAGCACGGGCGGCATGGACCACAGCCAGCATGCCGGCCACAACATGGGTGGCCCGGCCATGGTGGGCAAGACCGGCAACCTGGGCCGCGCCGGTTTTGGCAGCAACGCCCCGGTGCGCCACCACCCGACCGAGTTCGGCCCCGGCGTGGACATGCGCGCGGAGATGCCCATGAGCGGCCTGCAGGATCCGGGTATCGGCCTGCGCGACCACGCGGAACGCTATAACCGGCGCGTGCTGACCTATGCCGATATCCGCAACCTTACCCCCACCATCGACCGGCGCGAGCCGACCCGCGAAATCCAGCTGCACCTGACCGGCAACATGGAGCGCTATATGTGGTCGATGAACGGCATCAAGTTCAGCGACGCCGAGCCGCTGGTGCTGAAATACGGCGAGCGGGTACGCGTGCACCTGGTCAACGACACCATGATGACCCACCCGATCCACCTGCACGGCATGTGGAGCGAGCTGGAGACCGGGGACCCGGAATACATACCGCGCAAGCACACGGTGCTGGTACAGCCGGGCTCCACCATCAGCTACCTGGTGACGGCGGACGCCTACGGGCGCTGGGCCTACCACTGCCACCTGCTGTACCACATGCCGGGCATGTTCCGTGAAGTGCGCGTCGTATAAGGAGTGCGATCATGAAACTGAAGACACTGGTAATTTTCTGCACTGCCCTGACCGCACAGCTGGCAATGGCCCAGGAAGGGATGGAGCACCACAAGCACGCAACCCACGGTAGTGAAACTGCCCCCGCCGGAGACGACCGACAGGCAGTGCAGCTGCAACAAGAGGGCGATGCGCACACTGGTCACGCGGGGCACTCCATGCCGGGTGGGGAAGCCCACGCTGCTCATCAGGGACACATGCAGCAACCGGCCGCCCAGACCCTGGAGCACGCACCCGACGCGCCCGACCATGTCATGGACCACGAAGTGTTGCTGACCAAGGTCACCATCGACCAGCTGGAAGTGCGCGAGCACGAGGGCGCTGCGCTCGAGGGCAGCGCCTGGTTCGGCGGCGACCTGAATAAACTGTGGCTCAAGACCGAGGTGGAGCGCGAGGAAGGCAGTACCGAGAACGCGGAGCTGCAGGCACTGTACAGCCGCGCCCTCACAGCCTACTGGGACCTGCAGATGGGCCTGCGCCACGACTTTGAACTGGAGCACGGCGCCAGCAGGAACTGGGGGGTGATCGGCTTAAACGGCCTGGCGCCCTACTTCTTCGAGGTGGACTCGGCGCTGTTTGTCAGTGAAGATGGTGATACGGCGCTGCGGCTGGAAGCGGAATACGAACTGCTGCTCACGCAACAGTGGATCCTGAGTCCCGAGGTGGAGATGAACTTTTACGGCCAGGATGACCCCGCCACCAATACCGGTGCCGGGCTTTCTGATATGGAGGCAGGCCTGCGCCTGCGTTACGAGTTCACCCCACAGTTTGCGCCTTACATCGGGGTGAATTACGAGAAGAAATTCGGCGATACCGCCGATTTCCTGCGCGCCGAGGGCGAGCCCACCGGGGAGACCAGCCTGGTGGTCGGGCTGCACGCCTGGTTCTAGGTCTGGAAGCGGGCAGCGGGGTAAATCTCCCCCGCCGCCCGCGACACCCTCGTGCGGTTAAAGCATAAACTTACAAAAGGAATGCTAATCATGCTCACATCAACACTGGCCAGGTTACTGGTCCCGCTTATTCTCCTGTTCAGCGCCACCGTCTCCGCCCACACCGGCCTGCAGGGCTCCAGCCCCGCTGACGGCGAGCTGCTCGAGCAGCCGCCGGTGGAGCTGCAGCTCAACTTTTCCGGCAAGGTTCGCCTGATGCGCGTTTCGCTTGCGGAAGCCAAACGCGGCAAGGTGAAACTGGCCTTTATGCCCGGCGCCGTACCCGAAAAAAATATCAGTCTGCAGCTGCCGGCACTGGAGACGGGCGAGTACACCGTATCCTGGGTTGCCATGGGTGGCGACGGCCACAAGATGTCCGGGGATTTTTCCTTCAAGGTTACCGCGGAAAAATAATCCGTGTGGGCGACGGCTTTTGCACTGAACAAATGGCTGCTCTATGGCGCGATGTCGGTGGCCATCGGTGGCACCGCCACCATACTCCTGTGGACACCGCGCCATGATATACGGCCACAGGTAAAAGCCTACCTGCTGCCCGCCGCAGTCGCCGGCCTGCTGTTCGCCGCAACCGGTTTCCTCCTGCAGGTGGGCACCTTCGCCGAGGCGGGGCTGGGCGGCATGTTCGATCGCCTCTACCTGTCGATTCTCTGGCAGTCCCCGGCGGGCGAGGTGGCCCTGCTGCAGGGGCTCGGTTTTTTGACAGCCTTCCTGGCTGGACTCTGCCTGTTGCAGCACCGCCGCCGCTGGGCCGCGGCACTCTGGCTGCTGGGCGCATTTCTCCTACTGCTGCCGTTCGGCTGGCGCGGCCACACTGCGGACTCCTCGTTGTGGCTGCGCGCCGCCCTGTCGCTGCACGCCGGCCTCGCGGCGTGGTGGATGGGCGCCCTCTACCCCCTGTGGCGCCTGAGCCGTCGGGACGACCCGGCGAGGTACGGTGCCGCCATGGTCCAATTCGGACGGCTGGCTTCCTGGCCGGTTGCGCTACTGGTGCTCTGCGGGATCTGGGTCCTGTATTCCCTGCTCAACGGTTTCGCGCCCCTGTTTCAGAGTAATTACGGGCTGGCAATGCTGGTGAAGCTCGCCCTCGTGGCCACACTGCTGCTGCTTGCCGCCCAGAACAAATGGCGGCTGGTACCACGCCTGCCCGCCACCGCCCCTGCGCTGGCCGGGAGTATCCGCGCGGAAATGCTCGTTGGTGTGGCGATACTCTTCACCACGGCGCTGCTGTCCACACTTACCGGCCCGGGACACTGACGCAGGAACTGGCTGGCCGCCCAGGAAACAACAACAAACAGGAAAGGGCCAGACGCACGGTAGAGGATGGAAGATCTTGCAAATCCACTGGTCCAGCAAGTAACTTCACTGCCCGGCTGCGACCGGGCCGAGCTAACCCCAGGAGAAATAACAATGAAAAAACTGTATGGAATTTTTGCCGCGCTACTCTTTGTCTCCCTGGCCCCAGCGGCCTCGCTGGCAGCACCGACGGACCCGGCGCCCATTGAGGCGATCATCGCCGACATCGAATACGGCTGGGAAAATGGTGATGGCACTCCTTTCCGCGAGCACTTCCTCGATTTTGAGGGGGCCCGCTATTTCGAGTCCGGCGGCCAGAATGTGGGACTCGAGGACCTGGTATCCCACCATGTGGAGCCGGAGAAGGACGCACTCGAATTCCTGAGCCTGGATTTCGCCAATATCCAGGTCCACTTCGAGGGCGACTTTGCCTGGGCACTGGCGGACACGCTGGTGAAAGGCAAGGTGCGCAAATCCGGCTACGAATTCGACAAGAAAGGTCACCAGACATTCCTGTTCCGCCATGTAGACGGAGCCTGGAAGGTGGTCCACACCCATTCTTCCTCGCGGGACCGCCGCAAGGACTGAATGGGAGCCGGGCGGAGTCACTGGCTCCGCCCCTGGCAAGCGAGCGCCGGAGAGGCCCCCTAGATCAGGCGGTTGTATATCCAGGCCAGCAACCAGCCGACGAAACCGGCGGAGACAGACCAGGCCACCAGGCCAATCAGCACCCCGGCCAGGGTGAGATGCCAGCCCATTCCGGCCAGCTCCATGTGCACCATATGCCCGGACATGCTCATCATCATCCCGGGCATCAGCATCACCAGCAATGCACAAATTATCCACGCGACACCAAAGCTGATCGCGGCGGCGAGGCCAAATTTAGCGGCGTTCAGTTTCATCGTTTTCTCCTTTTCCGGTTCCCTTGGTACCGCTTTTCCTGTACCTGGTTCTTCCGTATTCCCTATTGACGCCTGCCAGGAAGGGCTGCGCGGCAGGTCCGGGTTACAGGTCCTGCAGGCGATTGGCGGACTGCGTCATCTGCATGGCCTCGTGCTCTTCCAGGGATTTCAGTTTCTCCATCAGGTCGCGAGTGGTGTCGACGTCTGCCCGGGCGTGGAGGTAGCGATAGAGGTCGATCACCTGCTGGTGCTGGTCGGCGACCACATCCATGATCTCTTTCGCGTCCAGTTTCTGGAAGGGCGCATCGCAGCGGGTGCTGCGGAGGATGGGGTGCTTATCCATGTAGTCGTAGCACCAGGTGTTGAGCGCCCTGGTTTCCGCGTTCACCTCGAACTGGTCGACCAGCCCCGCCAGCCGCTCCTCATGCTCGGCCAGGTAATCCAGCAGCATGCTGGCACGCTTGTCTTCATTGGACTTTGCACACTCGCCCAGGCATTCGGCGAGATTGCGGTGCAACTCTGTGGTCCATTCCAGCACATCTTGCAGTGTTTCAACTTGCATCGGGACTCCCGGGTAATTATCAGTGGCAGATACTTGTGTCACAGGGGCGCAAGCGCTCACGGATTCCTTGCACTCACATCATAGGAAAATACAGGGTCATGCACGGGCAACGGTTGACCTGCATCAACTCGCCGCCGCCAGGGCTGCGGAAACTCCCGTGCCGGGCTCAGGCATCCTGCAGGCGGTTGGCGGCCTGCATCATCTGCATGGCCTGTTGCTCTTCCAGGGTCTTGAGGTTGGCCATAAGCTCCCGCGAGGATTCCGTTTCCATGCGCCGGTGCAGGAAGCGGTACAGCCCGATCACCTCATTGTGGTAGGCCATCACCATTTCCATGATGCGATCAGGCCCCGCATCGGCCGGCAAAACCTCATCTGCGTCGAGATGGTCGATGGGATGCTTGTTGAGGTACTCGTAGCACCAGGTGTTCAGGGCCGCGCCATCGGCGCCGCGCTCGATCGCGGTCACCAGTTCCGCCAGCGACTGTTCAAACTGGCACAGGTAGTCGAGCAACAGGGCGGCACGCGTATCGCCGGAAGCGTCGCCACTCTCCTTGAGTCGCTGTTGCAGCTGCTGATGGAAATTGCGGGTGCGGGCGATGATGTCCTGCAGGGTCTCGGTGCGCATGAGTCCTCCACCTTGGTAGGAAATTTTCCGGCGGGGCTAACGCATACGCGCAAATCCCGCCGCTACCATAAGACCTGAAGGTGATGGCGGCCGATTTCAACCCCCGCTGCTCATTCAACCGTAAGGGTGCCGCGGTACATCTGCATCTGGCAGGTGAACGGGTACCTGCCCGGTTCCGCCGCCGGCAACCGCACCGGGGTGCGCTCGTCCACCGCCAGCTGGGCGCTGACTTCCAGGTCCGGGAAGAGTACGTATTCCGCGCAGGGGCTCGGGTCCTCACGGCGGAAGTAGAGCGTGGCTGCCTCGCCTGCGGGCAGGCGGATATGGTCGGGCTCGTAGACACCGCCCCTGACCAGGATTTCCGTCTGCTCGTCACCGACGCTCACCGACGCCTTTTCCTGGCCCGCCTGGGCCACCCAGAACCACCATACAATCGCCACAATCAGCAGCAGGCCGGTGATATTGATTACCAGGGTCGTCACTATGCCTCTCCACTTTTTACCGAATTGCTCGTCGCCACTTCCGCGTTGCTACCTTCAGGCTGAAAGAAGCGCAGCCGGTTTGCATTGGTGACCACCGTGACCGAGGACATCGCCATCGCCGCGCCCGCGATCACCGGGCTCAACAGGGCCCCGGTAAACGGGTACAGCACACCGGCGGCGATGGGTATTCCCAGGGTGTTATAAATAAAGGCACCGAACAGGTTCTGCTTGATATTGCGCAGCGTCGCCCGCGACAGCGCGATGGCGTCGGCCACCCCGTGCAGGGAGGAGCGCATCAGGGTGACGTCCGCGGTCTCGATCGCGACGTCGGTTCCGGCGCCGATGGCGAAACCCACATCCGCGCGCGCCAGTGCCGGCGCGTCGTTGATACCGTCGCCGGCCATACCCACCTGCTCGCCACTATCCTGCAGCTCACCGATGATTTTCTCCTTGTCCTCGGGCTGCAGTTCCGCATGCACGCGATCGATACCCAGCTGGCGCGCGACCGCACGGGCGGTACCCTCGTTATCGCCGGTAAGCATCTCGATGCGTACACCCAGCTGCTGCAGGCGCGCCACCGCCGCTTTCGCATCTTCGCGCAGCGGGTCGGAGACCGCGATAATCCCCGCCATGCGCCCATCGACAGCCGCATACATTGCCGTGCGACCCTCCTCGCCAAGCTGCTTCACACGCTTGTCCCAGCTGCCGGTATCGATATTCTCGCGCTGCATCAGCTTGCGGTTGCCCAGCAGTACCGCGCGCCCGTCCACGCGACCGGCAACGCCATGGGCAGTAATTGCCTCGAAATCCTCCGTGCGCAGGAATTCCAGCTCCCGCTCACGGGCGGCCGCCATCACCGCCGCCGCCAACGGGTGCTCGGAGCCCTGCTCCAGGCTCGCCAGCAGTTCCAGTAGCTCCTCCTCTGTGCCATCGAAGCTGTCGTCCGCCTCTATCTCGGTGAGCCGCGGCTCGCCCTCGGTCAGGGTGCCGGTCTTGTCCACCACCAGGGTGTGCAGTTTGCTGGCCTGCTGCAATGCCTTGCCGTTTCGGATCAGCACCCCGTACTCGGCGCCCTTGCCTACCCCCACCATCACCGACATGGGCGTGGCCAGGCCCAGCGCACAGGGACAGGCGATGATCAGCACGGCGGTGAGCACCACCAGCACATGGGCCGCGCGGGGCTCGGGGCCGAAGTTGTACCAGGCCAGCGCGGCCAGCACCGCGATGATCATTACCGTGGGTACGAAAATGGCCGAGATCCGGTCCGCCAGCCGCGCGATGGGCACCCGCGAGCTCTGCGCGTTT
The DNA here is from genome assembly GCF_900100355.1 of Microbulbifer yueqingensis. Lineage (GTDB taxonomy): Bacteria > Pseudomonadota > Gammaproteobacteria > Pseudomonadales > Cellvibrionaceae > Microbulbifer > Microbulbifer yueqingensis. The sequence continues at coordinate 600,007 of NZ_FNFH01000002.1, forward strand.
TTGACCATCTCGATAATCTGGGCGAGGCGCGTGTCCGCCCCCACCTTTTCCGCGCGGAACAGCAGGGTGCCGTTCTTGTTCAGGGTGCCCGCGGAGAGGAAGTCCCCTTCGCCCTTGTTTACAGGCACAGGCTCGCCGGTGAGCATGGACTCGTCCACCAGGCTGCGCCCCTCTTCGACGGTGCCGTCGACCGGGATTTTCTCACCGGGCCGCACGCGAATCAGGTCGCCTACCTGGACCTCCTCCAGGGGCAGGTCACGCTCCTCGCCGTCGTGCACCACCCGCGCGGTGGGGTCCTGCAGTTCGAGCAGTTTTTCCACCGCGGCGCTGGTGCGCCCCCGGGCGCGCAGCTCCAGGGCCTGGCCCAGGTTGATCAGGCCGATGATCATGGCACTGGCCTCGAAATACACATGGCGTGACATTTCCGGCAGCATCTGGGGAGCAATCACCACCGCCATGGAGAAGAGCCAGGCCGCGCCGGTGCCGAGCGCCACCAGGGTGTCCATATTGGCGTTGTGGTGGAGGAAGGCGCGCCAGGCACCGGTAAAGAAGTGGCCGCCGCAGTAAACCAGCACCCCCAGGGTGAGCAGGCCCACAACGCCCCAGGCCATTTGCTGCCCGGGAGTATTCACCATCATTTCACCGCCCAGTAGGCCCCACGCCATCAGCGGCACCCCCAGCCCCAGGGCAAGAAAACAGCGCAGCAGCAGCGATCGGTAATGACGCTGCTCCTCGGCGTGCTGTTGCTCGCGACGCTCGCGCTCGCTGGTGCGCACCCGCTCGGCGCCGTAACCGGCCGCCTCCACCGCGGCGATACACTCGTCGTCGCTGGCCGAGCCGGCAACCACCAGGGTGCGGTCCGCCAGGTTCACCCGTGCCTCGGCCACGCCGGGAACGCCGTCGAGGGCCGACTCGATAGAGCGGACACAACCTGCACAGGTGACCCCCTCCAGCCGGAAGGTCCGGCTTTCCGCCGGAGCTCTCTCATTCTCTTTACTTGTGTCGGACATGCTCCCTCCGTCAATTCACGCGTGGCGGGAAGTGTAAAACCCTGCCCCGGGGGCAGGGCAAGGGTCGCGCAGGGATTGGCTCACGCCGGCAGGAAGACACCGATCACCAGCCAGACAATGGCCAGGCTTGCCAGCGTCAGCAGGATTTTATCGGTCATCCTGTCGGTCTTGAGCCCGGGCAGCCCCTTGCTCTTCCAGCGCCAGGCAAGGAACCACACGCCCTGGGCCGCGAACGCCAGGTTCAGGAACAGGGTGTAGTCCACCTTGAAGAATTCCCGGTCGGTTACCGTCTTGGCACTGGAGGAGTCCGGCAGCATGTCGAAGGCGGCGAAGCCGTAATGCAGCAGCATGGCGCTGGTCACCAGGATCAGCAGGAAAATCCCGAGAATGTAGAGCGCCATTTTCCAGCCGTAGTACTCGGCCTGCACCCGCAGCACCGGCAATACCACCAGGTCGCTGAATATAAACGCCATGATGCCGGCAAACGCCACCCCGTTGTCGAACAATACCGCCGCCAGCGGGATATTGCCCATGGAGCCGATAAAGGTGAAGAATGCGGCTATGGGCCCCACCAGTGACTGCAGCAGCACCTCCCAGAAGGCGGGGTCGCTCTTGCCGGAGCCGACGAACAGCATCTGGAAAAACGATTTCGGCACGAAGGCGGCGATAATGCCGGCCACCGTGAAACCCACGGTGACGTCCTTCCACACCATATGCCACTCCATGACATATTTGTTCGCCACCTTGCGCCAGCCCTCACGGCTGCGGATCAGCTTTTTCCAGTCGGGCGCGTCGCCGTCGTCATCACCGCTCCCCTCGGCCTCCTGCGCGCGCTCGCGCGCCTTCTCGACCAGCTTCTTCGGCATTGTGAGCCGCACCAGCAGCCACATCAGCAGGATCAGCAGGACACCGCCCAGGTACTCGCCCACCACAAACTGCCAGCTGAGGAATACCGCAATCACGATGCCCAGCTCGATCACCAGGTTGGTGGAGGCCAGCAGGAAGGCCAGTGAGGGCACCAGTCCCGCCCCCTTGGCGAAGAGCGCGCGGGTCGTGGCCAGCGCGGCGAAGGAACAGGAACTGGAGATAAAGCCGAAGAAGGTCGCCAGCCCTACGCTACTGGCCCCCGCCTTGCCCATGCTCTTGCGCATGCGCTCGCGGGTAACGAACACCTGGATCATGCTGCTGATCAGGTAGCCGAGGCCGAAGGCCCAGAAGGCCATCCAGAACAGGCCCAGCGTGGTCACGGCCGCCTCATGCCAGGTGGACAGGAATGCTTGCATCATGGTGTCTCCGGATCGGGCAGCCCGGAGCCGGGCCGCTCTTTCACTTTAGCGAACCAACATTGCAGTGGCGGAGAACAACATGGCGCGACCAGCAAGTCAACGAAAGTCAGTTTTTCTCCTGCAGGTAATCCCCTGCGGGAAGGCCGGCAGGGTGATAGAATCGCGCCATGAAACACCCCCTGCTACCGGAACGCCCCCTGAGCCTGTCCCCCACTCTGGCCGCCACCATCGGCCTGGAGGAGGCGGTGCTGCTCACGGCGCTGGGCGACCTGCTGCCCTTCCTGCAGCCGGAGGCCCACCCGGGGCGCGAGTGGTATACGGCGGAGGCCGAGCAACTGCAGCAGCTGCTCCCCTTCTGGGAGCCGGCGGATATCCAGCGGGTGGCCACCAGCCTGCGCAACCAGGGCGCCCTGCTCCTGGGCTCGGCCCCCTACGGCAGCAGCCTGCAGCTCAAGTTCGCCCTGCCCGGGGAGCACCAGCGGCCGGAGAGCCCGCCGCAGGCTGCGCAACCATATTCGCGTGAACCTTACGGGGGCGAGCCAGCCCCGGCAGCAGCCATGCCCCGTAGCGCCAACACCATCGGGCCGGGCTGGCAGCCGGACCGGGAGACGCAGGCGCGCATCGCCCAGCTGGGTGTGCCCGAGCACTTCTGGCGCGAGCAGCTGCCGGAGTTTGTCACCTACTGGCGGGAGCGCGGCGAGTCGCGCCACTCCTTCGGCTCCCTGTTCCTGAAACAGGTGAAGAGCCGCTGGGAGGCCTTCCGCGCCACTGCCCAGCGCAAGCAGCCGCTGCCGCAGGGCTGGCACCCGGGCGAGGACACCCTGCGCAAGCTGGCCGACGAGGGCGTGCCCAGCACTTTCGTGCAGCGCGCCCTGCAGCGCTTCCTCGATTACCACCGCTCCAGCGGCAAGCAGTCCATCTCCTGGGACCTGGAGTTCAATGACTGGGTCACCGAGGACTGGGAAAAGCAGGACGCGCCCTTTATGGAGAAGCGCAAGCCCACCGCCATGACCCGCGACTGGCAACCCAGCGAACCCACCTGGGAGCAGCTGCGCCGGCTGGCGATCAACCCCAGTTTCGCCGCTGAATTATTGCCCGAGTTCATTTACAAGTGGCTCGAGCGGGGCGGCCACAGCGCCCGCTGGGGAGAATTGTTTATCGAGTATGCGCGCGAGGAGTGGGCCTACTACTGCCAGGGTATCGAGAAGAACCCGGTGGCCAAGCCGATCCCGCGCAACTGGCAGCCCGGCGGCGACTGCTTGAGCCATCTGGTGAACCAGTGTGAAATAGACCGCGACTTCGCCCTGTCGCTGGTCCCCGAATTCATCATCTACTGGCGGGGGCAGAATGCGGCGCGCAAGAGCTGGGACGCCGTGTTCGTCCGCCACGCGCGCTACCAGTGGGCGGAGCGCAACAAGCTCGCGATAGGAAAGACCAATGGCACGCAGCAACACACCAACAGCGACAACCAGAGAACAAGGGACCGCTCCGTCCTCGACATCGTCACGGACACAGACTGGTAACGCCAGCGGCGGTGAACAGCTGGACGAGCGCAAGCGGGCCCTGAACGAAGTATTCGGCCTGCTGAAGCTCAGCTACCACAACCAGTTCAACTCGGCCTTCCCTGACACCGAGACCCTGAACCACGCCAAGCGCCTGTGGCTGGAGTCCCTGGCCGCCTTTACCCCGGCGCAGATGGTCGCGGGGGCCAAGCGCGCCATCCGCCAGAGCGAGTACCTGCCCACGGTGCACAAGATGTTGCAGTTCTGCGCCGCCGGCGACAATGGCCTGCCCGAGGCCCGCGCCGCCTATCGCGAGGCCTGCAACGCGCCCAGCCCCAAGGCGACCTTCAACTGGAGCCACCCGGCGGTCTACCACGCCGGGCGTGCGGCCAACTGGTTTTTCCTCGCCAACAACCCCGAACACGTGGCCTACCCGGTATTCGCCGAGCACTACCGCAAGATCTGCGCGCGGGTACTTGAAGGCGAGGCGCTGCCGAAGCCAGAGCAGCCACTGCTGGAGGAGAAACCCGGCAAGCCGCTGAGCAAGACGGAAAATGCCGAGCGCATGGCGAAACTGCGCGCCGAACTGGAGCTGTAGCCCCGGCGCGCGGCACAGGCGGGGAATTGACCGCCAAATTTCATCGACCGGTGTAAAACCCGCGTAGGTTTGGGAGACCATAGGATTCCATACCAACGATGCGCAGGTACTGTCATGGCCCGGCCCCTGTTTCTGCTCGCGGTACTCTCTGTCCCCATCCTGTCCCTGGCACCGGCCCTCCCGGCCGGAGCCGATTTCTATTCCCACCGCTACGTTGGCGCCAGTGTCGGCGACACACAGCAGGACGATTTCTGCCTGCAGGCCGCCAGCCAGGTGCGGCAATTCAGCTTTGATGGCCAGGCGGGCAACCTGCTCGGGTGCGACGGCAGCGGGGAGGGCTGGAAGCTCTACACCGGCTGGCGCTGGAGCCCGTACCTGGCGGTAGAGGCCAGCCTGCAGCGACTCGCCACTACCGAGCTGGATTTCGAGCTGCGCAACCAGCGTGGTGAGTTCCTGCGTTTCGAAGACAAGATGGAAACACACCTCGTCAACGCCTTCGCCGTGGGCCACTGGCCGGTGTATGGCGGGCTGAGCCTGTTCGCCAAGGCCGGCGCCGGAGCCTGGAACAGCGAACTGTCAGAACGCCAGTCGGGCGAGGTGCTGTTCCGCTTCCTCGATGGTGACACGGTGGCCGAGGAACTGGTGCCGGTCAGCGGCCGCAGCGCCGCGGTCGACAACGGCTTTCACTGGGGTTACGGCGCAGGCATCAGCTACCGCCATGAGGGTGAGTGGACCCTGCGGGCGGAGTGGGAAGCCTTCCGCGATATCGGCAGCGATGAGCTGCGCGGGAAATTCGATGCGGAGATGGCGTCGCTGGGGTGGAGTATGCATTTTTAGGCGGAGCAACAATGCGTTAAATGATTCATATCTCGTAGGAGCGGCCGCTGGCCGCGACTTCCCGAATCCCATGCCAAATCAACACTTACCGCCGGGGCACCGTTCCCTACGCAAAGGCCGGGTTTCCATTCCTGGTCAGGTATACCTCATAACCGCTACCACGCACCGGCGCCACCCAATTTTCATTGATTTCTCGCTGGCCCGGCAGGCTTGTCGCTGTTTTCAGGACCCAAAGTTGCTAGAAGATACGAAAATGCTCGCCTGGGTGCTGATGCCAGATCACGCCCACTGGTTAATAGAGCTCGGTCACGCACACGCTTTAAGCGAACTGGTCAAACGCCTCAAATCTGCCAGCGCCCTGCAGGTCAATCGGGAACGGCGATGTCGGCAAGCTGTGTGGGACCGAGCCTTCCATGATCGCGCCCTGCGGAAGGAAGAAAGCATAGTTGGAGCAGCACGGTATGTAGTCGCTAATCCATTACGCGCAGGCCTTGCTCGAACAACAGGTGAATATCCATTCTGGGATGCGAGCTGGCTACAAGTCTGAAATTGTCGCGGCCAGCGGCCGCTCCTACAGCGAAAGTTTGCCCGGGCTGTAGGGGCGGCCGCTGGCCGCGATCGAACACCAGTCGATCCCTGCGTCAGCCCTTCCCGCCCTAATCCAGCTGCAACTGCTCGGCGATATCCGCCCAGGAAACCAGCTTGAAATTCTGGGGCCCCGTGGGCATCCGCTTGCGACCGTCCTGCACCACCAGCAGGCCCTCGGGATAAGCCTCGCCCAGCGCCGCGCTGGTCACCTCCAGCCCATCCGTTTGCGAGCTGCCATCGATACCCCGGGCCAGGTTGGCTCCCACCCGAAAGCGACCGACAAACTGGTTGCCATCGCGGCTGTAAAGCGCGTAAGTGTCATTGCCCTGACTGGATACCACCAGGTAACCATGGTCTCCGCGGCGGTACAGGCCTATGCCTTCAACGTCTGCCACCAGGTGCTCGCCGTCGACCCCGGCCACCAGCTCTGGTTGCGCGCTGCCGGCGAGATGGCCGGCAATATCCAGGCGCCATACGCCGCGGCCTCCCTCGCCGAAAAAGAGCAGGCCGCGTTCATCGTCCACCACACAGCTGTCCACCCGGCTCCGCACCGCCAGCTTTGCGCGCGGCTGCAGCTCCCACTCCAGGGGGTCACTACCGAGCGCTATCTCCGCCAGGTGCAGGGCGCCGGCCTGGTCGGATACCCAGACAAAAGTCCGCCCGTCGTTGCGGTACATGCACAGCCCGTTCGGCCCGGGGAGGTTCATCTCCCGCAGTCCCAGGTGCTCCACGTTGCCACTGGAGCGAATGCCAAACAGGTTTACCCCCGGCGTAGTGCGATTGGCAGTCGCCGCCAGTGCCGCATAGCGCCCCTCATCCAAAGAGCGCAGGTCGACATTGCCGACCCCGCCCACCACAAATTGCTCCAGCAGGCGTCCCGACAGGCTGTAGATATTGAGGCCCTTTTTCCTGTCGGTACCCAGCACCAGGCTCTTGCTCTTGTCCCTGGGATTGACCCAGACAGCCGGGTCGCCCGCAGCATCGCCGGCTGAGCTGACAGGCACTGTCTGCGCCTGCGCCCGCACGCGGGGAATGGGGGCTCGCACCGATGCCGTTTCAGCAGCTGCCGGCCGGTCCCCGGCCTCCTGCTCCGGAAGGGTAACGGCGTAGCGCTGCACTATGTCGCTCTCCTCCTCCAGCGCAAACAGGGCATCCCGGAGCCTGGCAATGGAGGCCGGCTCCAGTTCCTGTAGCGACCTCGCGTAGAGGGGGCGGGCGCCCGGCTCTGGCAGCGGGAAGACCTGCACTGTGGCGCCACTGGTGAGCCAGAGGACATCGCCTTCCGGATCCAGCCACAGCCCGCCAAAGTTTCCGGCCAGCGCCTGCCCGTTGAGGAAAACGCGGCGATCCTCCTCCCGCTCCGCGTCCGCGTTCAGGCTCCAGATCCCGAGTGGCGGTTGCGAGACCAGCAGGCGCCCGCGCTTGTCATCGACCACGCAACTGTTGACCTGCTCGCCGAAATAGAGAGGCCGCACATCGGTGAACAGCCACGCCTGGTCGCGCGGGTGCACGATATATTCATGGCCCAGGCCGCTCTCGTCGATGGTGAAAAGGTGTGAGCGCTCCCCCTGGCGGGAAAAGCACAGCGCCGACTGGGGCGTGGGCACCTTGAGCATGCCGAGATACTTCAATCCCGGCTGGCCGGTAGCCGCCTCGGTTTCGAGGTGGCGCAGGTGAATCTCGCCGTCCTCCTCGTCGTAGGCAGCGATCAGCCAGCTCCCATCGGGCTGCCCCTGCAGGGCAAAGTGCTTCACGCTGCCCCCGTCGAGGGAAACCGCCTCGCTGCCGTTTTCATTGAGCAATACCAGCCCGCGCAGTTCGCTGGCGAGCAGGAGGTAGTCTTTGCCCTGCAGCTGCAGAGGCGCAAGCTGGCTGGATATGACTTTAGACAGCATTACGGTGCCGGACGCCTGCAGGGACTCCGGCTCCGGATCGGCCCTTTCCCGCTGGCGGGGATCACAGCCCGACAACAGTACAAGCAGGGTCACTGCCGACGCGATTTTCCACAATACTTTCAGTGCCATGGTGGTGAATTTTTTGCTGAACCTCCTGAAAGAATAAGACAGATTTACGCCAGGCTGGGCGCAATCTAGTGGTCCGGGGTGGCAAAAAATGACGCCGGAGCCCGCCCTTTCCCCCACCCCTGCATTAAGCTCTGGGATATCCCAATACGCGCGCCACGCAGCGATGAGACCCGGCAGCCGTGCACGGCCCGGCGCTGCCGGAGATGAAATATGAGCCAGGACCTGAAAGACCCCGCCCGACGCAGCTTGCTGAAGGGCATCGGTGCAGTGGCTGCGGCGGGCACGACAGCTACCCTGCTACCCGGGTGCGGCCGGAGGGTCCACTCCGGGAACCTGGGCTTCGCCGAGATTCCCCACACGCTGGACGCGCAGCACCACCTCCCCGAGGGCTACCGCGCCGATATACTGCTGCGCTGGGGCGACCCGCTCACTACCGACGCCGGCAAGTTTGCCCCCACCGCGCTGTCGGCCCAGGAGCAGCGGCAACGCTTCGGCTACAACAACGACTTCATCGCCTTTATGCCACTGCCCGGCGAGGCCGGCGGCGCTGCCGGTGACAGCACTCGCGGGCTGCTGTGCGTGAACCATGAATATACCCAGCCCCACCTGATGTTCCCCGGCTACGACGACGAATACGCTGCCACACGCGGTGTCAGTGCAGAGCATGTGGCAATCGAGCAGGAAGCCTGCGGTCACTCGATCGTTGAGGTCGAGAAAACTGCAAAGGGCTGGCGGCCAGTCGTGGATAGCCCTTTCAACCGTCGCATCACCCTGCATACCACCATGGATATCATCGGCCCGGCAGCCGGAGACCCGCGCCTACAGACTGCCGCGGACCCGAGCGGCACGCGGGTATTGGGTACCGTGGGAAATTGCGCCGGAGGCAAGACACCCTGGGGCACCGTGCTGATTGCCGAGGAGGGGTTCGGCGGCGCGTTTCAGGGGGATCCTGGCGCCATTGCCGACCCTGTGGAGCGGCTGAATCACGCCGCCTTCGCCATCGCGCCCCACAACCGCAACTGGGGCGACCACGACCGACGCTTTGACATCGGGATTGAACCACGCGAGCCCAACCGTTTCGGCTGGATGGTGGAAATAGACCCCTACGATCCGCACAGCCGCCCGCGCAAGCTCACCAGCCTGGGCCGGTTCCAACACGAGGGTTTCACGCTGGTCTGCAAGCCACACCAGCCGGCAGTGGCCTACGGCGGTGACGACGACGAGGACCAGTTTGTCTATCGCTTTGTCTCCGCAGAGAATTACCGCCCGGGAAACGACACTCGCAACCGCAACCTGCTCGCCGCCGGCGTGCTTTATGTCGCCCGTTTCAGCGATGACGGCACCGGCGCCTGGCTTCCGCTCGTATTCGGCGAGGGCCCACTGACTCCACAAAACGGATTCCGCAACCAGGCCGATGTGCTGATAGACGCGCGCCGCGCCGCCGCACTAGTGGGCGCCACCCCCATGGACCGGCCGGAAGATGTGGAAACCAACCCGGTCAACGACTGCACCTACGTCATGCTGACCAAGAACAAATCGCGCACGGCAGGCGAGACTAATGCTGCCAATCCCCGCCCGCGCAATGTGGCAGGGCATGTACTCGAGATAGTGCCGCCGGGGGAGGACGGCAACCGCGATCACACCAGCAACGATTTCCGCTGGTACACCTTCCTGCTGGGTGGCAACCCCAACGCCGAGGACCCACGCGAACGGGGCGCTTATGGCGAGGAGGTCATCGGCGCGGTCTCCCCCCATGGCTGGCTCGCCAACCCGGATAACGTCGCCTTCGATCCCGGCGGCAACATGTGGATCGCCACCGACGGCTGCGAGCGCTTCGGCTTCCACGACGGCCTGTGGGCCATGGCCACCGAGGGCGAGTTCCGCGCCGCACCCCGGCACTTCTTCGGCTGCCCGCGGGGGGCGGAGGCGTGCGGACCCGAGTTCACCCCGGACGGCACCACACTCTTTATTTCCGTGCAGCATCCCGCTGATGGTGGCCGCTCCACCTTCGACAGGCCAATGCACCGGTGGCCCGACTACGACCCGGCCCTGCCGCCGCGGCCGGCGGTGCTGGCGATACGCCGCGAGGATGGCGGGGTGGTGGGAAGCTGAGAGGAGCTTCTAGACCGCGAAGAACTGCTGCAGGCCCACCAGCACATTGGTGGTGGCGACCGACGCCAGGATCAGTCCCATGACCCGGCTCACAATGCTCGCCCCGGCGTCACCGATAACCCGGTATATCCACCGGGCGGTGAGCAACAGCAGTAGCACGATACCCAGCACGGCGAGCATCGCCGTGGCCGTGCGAAACTGGTGGATGGGGTCGAAACGGTGGTTGTCGGTCAGCACCACTGCGGCCAGCATGGCACCGGGTGAGGCGATGGAGGGCACCGCCAGGGGAAAGATGGCAGTTTCGTGCCCGCTCTGCACTATCTCCATTTCCTGCTCTGGCTTGCCCTCACCGAAAATCATGGTCAACGCGAACAGGAAGAGAACGACGCCGCCTGCCACCTGGAAAGCCGACAGGGGCACGCCGATGGTCTCCAGCAGGTACTGCCCTCCCACCAGGAACAGCAGCAGGATTGCGGTGGCCACAAATACCGCGATGATTGCGATCTTGCGCTTCTGCCATTCCGCATGGCGGGAGGTAACCGCAATAAAGACCGGCAGGGTCCCCACCGGGTCAATAACGGCAAAGAAAAAGACAAAGCTGCTGATCCAATCGTTCAATGGATGCTCCGGCGCGCCGTGCTACTATCCGCTTGGAATAAGCTGTAGGAGTGGCCGCTCCTACACGAGAGAGCTGAGATCGCCCCAAAACAGAAGTCTAGAGCATGACCAACCACTCCCCGACTGCGCGACGGATTGCCAAGACAATCCTCAACGGGTTCGACGCCTATTTTGCCGACTTCCAGAACATCACCCTGGGGGCCAAGGCCCGTTTCGAGACGGCCGCCTGGCAGGGAGTGCACCACGCCAACAAGGAGCGCATCGACCTCTACAAAACCAAGGTCAATCAGGTGGTAAAGCTGGTGCACTCGGTCACCAGCAAGGACACCACCATGTTGCAGCTGTGGGGCGAGGCCCGCGCCACCTTCGCCCAGCTCATTGCGAACCACAGCAATTACGAAATCGCCGAGACTTTTTTCAACTCTGTTTTCTGCAAGCAGTTCAACCACGCGCATATCCACGACAGCAACCTGTTCGTGAAATCCTCCCGGCCGCCCGACGACAAGCCCCTGCGCGATTACAGTATCTACATCAGCTACAGCGGTCGCGATGGGCTCGAATGCATGGTCGAGGACATCCTCAATGACTATGGCTTTTCCATCCCCTGGGAAGACCAGCAGCGCGACATCCGCAATATCTGTGAGGCAATGCGCGCAAAGCCGCTGGCCCATGTCACTGACGAGAAACAGCTGCGGGTGGACATGCTGGAGTCGGTCTTCTACCGCAACAAGGCCGCCTACCTGGTGGGGCGACTCATGTACGCCGGTGAGGTCATCCCGTTTATCCTGCCTTGCCTGAACAATGGCCGCGGTGCCATTTTTGTGGACACGGTGCTCTACAGCAACGACTCCGCCAGCATCATATTCAGTTTCACCCGCTCCTATTTCATGGTGGACGCGCCGATCCCCTCCCGTTTCGTTCGCTTCCTCTCCACCATCATGCCGCTCAAGGAACGCTCGGAACTCTATAACTCCATCGGCTTCCACAAGCACGGCAAGACCGAGTTCTATCGCCATATCCTGGCGCACATGAAGGTCAGCAACGACAAGTTCGTCATTGCCCCGGGAATCAAGGGGATGGTGATGAGTGTGTTTACGCTGCCCTCCTATCCGGTGGTATTCAAGGTGATCAAGGACAGGTTCGATCGCCCCAAGACAGTGACCGAGGAAATAGTGCGGGAGAAGTACAAGTTCGTATCCCGCTCGGACCGGGTCGGCCGCATGGCTGATACCCAGGAATACACCAACTTCATTTTTTACCGCAATCGCTTCAGCGATGAACTGCTGGCCGAGCTGAAAGAGCTGGCGCCCTCGAAGCTCCATATGGACGACAAGTGGGTCATCATCAAGCACCTTTACGTCGAGCGCCGCATGGAGCCACTGAACCTCTACCTGCAGCATGCCAGCGAAGAGGAGATCCGCGAGGCCATGGAGGAGTATGGCAACGCCATCAAGCAGCTGGCGGCGGCGAATATCTTCCCCGGTGACATGCTATTAAAGAATTTCGGCGTCACCCGCCACGGCCGGGTGGTCTTCTACGACTACGACGAGCTGTGTCCGCTGACCGAATGCAATTTCCGCAAAATTCCCGAGCCACAGACTGTCGAACAGGAGCTGTCAGACCAGCCCTGGTACACAGTCGCTGAGGCGGATGTATTCCCGGAGGAGTTCCGCCTGTTCTTTTCCGGCAACCCGGTGGCGCGCAAGGCCTTCGAAAGCCAGCACAGCGATCTCTATGACTACCAGTTCTGGCAGCGGCTACAGGACCGCATCCGCGCGGGCCATATTGAGAGCGCCTTCCCCTATCGACGCAAGTGGCGGTTCAAGCGTCGTTCGAGTAAGCGGGCGGAAAAGGAATAGTGGCTATAGTGAAAAGAGAGGCGACCCCGATTTAACCGGGCCAGGGAGTTCACTGTGCAGTTTTACCGTGCGGCAGTTTTGTCACTCATCATGGCGGTCGCGGGTTGCGGCTACCTGCCCAGCGAACTGAGCGGCGGCAAGAAGCCCGCCGCTGGCGCACACGCCCGGGTAGTGGCAAGGCCGCACTCGGTCAGCTGTGATACACCGGCGCGGGGTTTCCGCAAGGTCAGCTTCGCGCGGCTCTACCAGACCACTGGCGACCGCAAGGAGCCGTTCCGCGAATCCGCCGACCTCCCTGCACAGTACGATGTCGACGCCTATGTCTGGGGCTATCGCAAGTGCCACACTGGCGAGAACTGCACTGCGGGCGACCACTACTGGCTGATCGAGCGGGGACCCGGCGATGATTTCGAGGTGTGGGTGGTGACCCCGCAGTACCCACGCATCGCCATCCAGTCGAGTTGCCGCGACCGCCTGAAGGTAGGCCAGCGTTATCGCTTCTCCTTCAGCCGCGGCCAGCTGGTTGGTTTCAGCCGCTGATCAACCCTCCTCCTTTTTCTTCAGGTAGCGGTAAATCGAATCCTGTGCCCGGCAGCCGCGCGCGGCATGGTTGGCAATCCGTGTATTGCCCTGGTCCGCATCCAGCACCCGCGCCTTGCGGTTGTCGCGCCACTGCAGCTCCATGATGTCACGAATGGTTTGCCGATGGGCCGGGTCCCGGACCGGGAAACTCACTTCCACACGGTGATCCAGGTTGCGAGTCATCAGGTCCGCCGATGACAGCCAGACCTGCTCATCACCACCGTTGTGGAACATGTAGACCCGGGCGTGCTCGAGGAACTTGTCGACCAGGCTCACGGCCTGAATATTTTCCGATACACCCTCCGTCTCGCATACCAGGGAACACATGCTGCGGACGATCAGCCGCACCCTTACTCCCGCTGCCCCGGCACGATACAGGCGCTCAATCACCTGGGTATCCACCAGGTTATTGCACTTGAAGAAGAGTTCCGCCCGCTCGCCCCGTCCTGCGGCCTCGATTTCCCGGTCGATGGCGCTCAGCAGGGCCGGCCGGTTGGTATAAGGGGACACCGCGATATGCTCGTACTGCGGCCGCAGATGGGGATATTGCAGGAACTCGAATACATTGAAGACATCCCTGCCGAGCCCCTGGTCGCTGGTGAGCAGACTGAAGTCACAATAGACACGCGCCGTGCTTTCATTGAAGTTGCCGGTACCGAGGTGGCTGTAGTAACGGGGCTCGCCCGCCTCATGGCGCAGGATGGAAATAAGCTTGCAATGCACTTTCAGGCCCGGCACTCCGTAAACCACCTCGACCCCCGCATCGCGCAATTCGTTGGACCAGTGGATATTGGCGAGTTCGTCGAAGCGCGCCTGCAGCTCCACGACGGCGATGACGCGCTTGTTATTGCGCACGGCATTCACCAGCGCCGCCACGACCCGCGAGTTCTTCGCCACCCGGTAGAGGTTAATGCGGATCTCGCGTACCTGGGGATCGACGGCGGCGGAAATCAGCAGATTGGTGATGACCCTGAAGTCGTGGTAGGGGAAGTAAAACAGCTGGTCGGCAGCCGCCAGCAGGTCGAATACGCTCTCCTTCTCCGGCATGGTTTCCAGCGGCACCAGCGGCTTGTAGCGGTGGCGGGCAGCGTCTGCCGGGAAGCTGATGAAATCCTTGGAATTGTGGTATCGGCCCCCGGGGGTATAGCTGTCGTAGCGGCCCATCTTGAGCTTCTTTTTCACCAGGCTGAAAACCGCTTCCGGCATGGTGGCGTCGTAAGCCATGCGTACCGGATCGGCCTGTTTGCGCTTTTTCAGCGACTTGGCCACCCGGTCGACGATGTTCTGGGTGATGACCTCGCTCAATTCCAGCTCGGCGTCACGGCTGATCTTGAACATATAGGCCTCAGCCTTCACGATCGGCAGGACATAGCGGAACACATCCACCAGGCAGGCCCGGATGATGTTATCCAGCACGATGTAGACTTTCTCGTGGCGCCCCTCCCGTGGCGGGATGACCACAAACCTGGGCAGGGTGGCGGTGGGTATCTCCAGCGCGGCAAAGCGATCGTTGCCATTCTCCAGCTGCAGGTGTATCGCGAAGTAAATGCTGGCCTCGTTCAGCAGCGGCATATTCTCGCGATCGTCGATAAAGAAGGGCTCCAGCTCTGGCAGCACCTCGCGGTGAAAATAGTCCTCCACGAAGGCGCGTTGTCGCGGAGTCAGCTGGGCCTCGCTGACCAGGTGGATATCGTGTTTGCCCAGGTCGGACAATACCTTGGTATAGGCGGCGAAGGAGCGTCGCTGCAGGCGCAGTACCTTTTCGTTGATGTCGGCCAGCAGGGCGGAAAAATACTCTTTCTTGCTGGCGCTCTTGGCGAAGGTGGCCACCCGGCGAACATCCGCCACCCGCACGCGGTAAAACTCGTCCAGGTTGCTGGAGAATATGCCCAGGAAGCGGACCCGCTCGATGATCGGCACCCGCTCGTCCTCCACTTCCTGGAGGACGCGTTCATTGAAAGAGAGCCAGCTTAGCTCTTTGGGGTACAGCGGCGTATCATCAACCATGGGTTACTCGCCTGGAACTCTATGCATGTGCCGGGGCGGTTTGCCGGACCCGGGAGGCGCGAAAATGGACAGAATTAAGATAGCAAAGCAGTTTGCTACATTCAGATGACAACACTTTTACAGGAAAAATAATGCAGCGTGACGCCGAACGCTACGCCGCGCTGGACCTGGGCTCCAACAGTTTTCACCTGCTGCTGGCAGAATTCCGTGACCAGCGCATGGTGCGGCTGCATACAGACCGCGCCATGGTCCGGCTGGCGGCCGGGCTCGACGACGATAATAACCTCGACCCGGCGGTGGCTGCACGAGCGCTGGATACACTGCGGCGCTTCCGTCCGGTACTGGCCCAATTGCCTGTCGATCATGTGCGCATTGTGGGCACCAATACATTGCGCGCCGCCAGCGATGCCGACGGGTTCCTGGAGCAGGCCGAAGAGATCCTGGGCGCACCGGTCGAGATCATCAGCGGCATCGAGGAAGCGCGCCTGATTTACAGCGGCGTCATGGCCGCTGCCGATGGACCACCGCGGATGCGCTGCGTAGTCGATATCGGCGGCGGCTCCACCGAGCTGGTGCGCGGCCGCGAGGTTCCACATGAACTGCGCAGCCTCTACATGGGCTGCGTCTCTTACAGCCAGCGCTTCTTTACCGACGGCGAAATCGACACTGCCATCGGCAACAACTTTGTGCGGGCGCGACGCGCCGCCAGTGCGGAACTGCAGGGGCTGCACCACTTCGCCGACAACGCCGAGGCGGTCGGGGCCTCCGGCACGGTCAAGGCTGTCGCGCGGGTCCTCAATGACGGCGAAGTGGTGGATATCGAGCGCGACTCCCTGGAGGCACTCGCCGAGCGAGTTGCGCGCTGCAGGAACATAGCCGCACTGGACCTGCCGAACTTCGATGAGGAGCGCCGACCGGTATTCACCGCCGGGCTGGCCATCCTGGTGGCGATCTTCCGCGAACTCGATATGGAACGAATGCAGGTATCGCCCTACGCCATCCGCGAAGGCATCGTCCATGACCTGGCCGGGCGCCTGCACGGGGGGGATCACCGCGCGGATGCGGTCAGCGACCTGGTACAGCGCAGCCAGGTGGACCAGGGCCAGGCGCAGCGAGTGGCGCATACCGCACAGGAACTGCTCTCGCGCCTGCGACCCGACTGTGCCGCCGAACAGCTCCTCCGGCTGCGCTGGGCCGCCCAGCTGCACGAAATCGGGCTGGCGCTTTCCCACAGTAATTTTCGCAAGCTGGGCGCGTACATGATCGAGCAGGCGGACCTGGCCGGTTTCTCACGCGGCGAGCAGGAGCACCTGGCACACCTGGTCCGCAACCAGCGCGGCCGCCTGCGGCCACCCCGCGAGCACTACGGTTTCCACCCCAATCCCGACCTGTTACTGTGCCTGCGCCTCGCCTGCATCGTGCACCGGGACCGGGCGGATCGCAGTATCAGCGGTATGGAGCCCAGGGAAGAGAGTAGTAATTACTGCCTGCGCGTGCCACGCCGGTGGCTGGAGCAACACCCGGCGATCGAGGACCTGCTCTACCAGGAAGTGGAGCGCTGGCAATCGCGGTCACCGGGCCTGGTGCTGGAGACCTACAATTGAAGGCGCTATGAAAAAACTCGACCAGGTCAGCCTCAGCCACCATTTCGCCGATCTCGGCGACGCTTTCGGCACCCCGGTGCCGCCGTCGCCGTTTGAGCGCCCGGACTTTATCCACGCCAACCCGGCGGTCATGCAGCAACTGGGAATCGACCCGGCGGAGGCGGCCAACCCCGCCTGGGCGGAGTACGGCTGCGGCAAGCGCCTGTTCCACGGCAGCCGGCCCTTTGCGATGAAATACACCGGCCACCAATTCGGCGTTTATAACCCGGACCTGGGCGATGGCCGCGCCCTGCTGCTGGGAGAGCTGGAACGGGACGGGACACGCTGGGAACTGCACCTGAAGGGCGCCGGCAAGACACCCTACTCACGCTTCGGCGACGGTCGGGCGGTGTTGCGCTCCACCATTCGAGAGTACCTCGGCGGCGAGGCCCTATACGGGCTGGGCATCCCCACCACGCGGGCGCTGTGTATCGTCGGCAGCGACGAGCCGGTAGTGCGTGAGAAAATTGAAACCGGTGCCATGCTGATCCGGGTGGCCGAGACCCATATTCGCTTCGGTCACTTCGAGTATCTCTTCTACACCAAGCAGCTGGAGGCATTGCACCGGCTGGTCGAATTCACCTGCGCGCGTTTCCTGCCCGAGCTGGAGGGCCAGCCCGCCGCCGAGCAGGCGGAGGCGTTACTGCGCTTCACCACGCGGCGCAGTGCCAGCCTGGTGGCAGGCTGGCAGGCGGCCGGCTTTGCCCACGGGGTGCTGAACACCGACAACATGTCGATCATCGGCGATACCTTCGACTACGGCCCGTACGGATTCCTCGACGACTACGAACCGAACTTCATCTGCAACCACTCCGACCACACCGGCCGCTACGCCTTCGAGCAGCAGCCCGGCGTGGTGCTGTGGAACCTGAATGCCCTGGCGCATGCCTTCTCCGCGTTCGTCGGCGCCGACACCCTGCGTGACTGCCTGGAGGAGTTCCAGCCGCTGCTTATTGACGAGTATGCCGCGCGCATGCGCACCAAGCTCGGCCTGCAGCAGGTAGAGGACGGCGACCAGCATCTCTGTGCCGAGCTGCTGCAACTGCTGGAGCAGGCGCAGGCGGACTACACGCTGTTCTTCCGGGCCCTGGCCCACTACCGGGGCGAGCGTCCCCCCGCCAGCCTGCAGGAAATCGTGCCGGTTGCGCAGCACGCAGCCCTGGAGCAGTGGCTAAACCACTACGACCAGCGCCTGACCCATGAGCAGAGCGACAGCCGCACCAGGAATCGCACCATGCTGGCCGCCAACCCCAAGTACATACTGCGCAACTACCTGGCGCAGAAGGTCATCGAGGCCGCCGAAGCACACGACTTCCGGCCGCTGCAGACCCTGTTCGGGCTGCTGCAGGCGCCCTTCGACGAACACCCCGAGCACGAATCCTGGGCCGCGGCACCGCCACCGTCCGGCAAGCACATGCCCATCAGCTGCTCCTCCTGAGACCCTCTTTCCCGGCCCGGCGGCAACAGGGTTGCCGCAGGGGAGCTAAACTGGAAACAGGTTCCTGCTCAGCCTGATGACCTGTTGTATGATGACGGTCACCTGAAGCAACAATCACGGGTACAGAAAGATGATGAGAAACCTGCTGTTCTTCGCCGCCGCCCTGCTGTTTGCGGTCGGCGCCTCCGCCGCCGATATCACCGGCAAGTGGCGCACCATCGACGACGAGACCGGGCAGCCCAAGTCCATCGTGGAAATCTACGAACGGAACGGCAAGTACTACGGCCGTGTGGTGGACCTGCTGATGAAGCCCGACGACACCATTTGCGAAAAGTGTCCTGGCGCCCGCCAGGGCCAGCCTATCGTCGGCATGAACATCATTACCGACATGGTCAAGAAGGGTGATGTCTACGAGGGCGGCCAGATCCTGGACCCGGCCAAGGGCAAGGTCTACGACGCCAAGATGTGGCGCGAGGGCAACACCCTGAAGGTACGCGGCTACCTGGGCTTCTTCTACCGCACCCAGAGCTGGCAGCGGGTCCAGTAAGGCCGGCACTTCCCCCTTACCCCGAGGTCATCCCGGCGCAGGCCGGGGTGACGAAAGGCGGTCGGCGCAGGCCGCCGCCATTGCCAGTTTGATCATGTAGGAGCGGCCGCTGGCCGCGACTCCCGCAGGGGCGAACCTTGTGTTCGCCCTTTCGTATTCCCCCGCCGTAAAAGCCCAGTCAGGCCGCCTGCGGCTCCCGGTCCGGGTTCGCCAGCAACAGCACCAGCGGCATGGCCGCCAGGTTGATCCACATCAGCATCTGGAAGTCGTTTACATAGGCGATTTCCGCCGCCTGGCGGGAGACCTCTCCCGCCAGCACCTGCGGCAGCGCCGCCAGCTGCTCCGCCGTCGGTAAGCCCGACAGCAGCTCCGGGGACATCTGCACCCGCTCGCCCAGCTGCTGCTGGTTGATCCACAGGTTCCGTGTCAGCACCGCCATCACGATGGACACCCCCACGCTGCTGCCCAGGTTGCGCGACAGGCTGAACAGCGCCGTGGCCTCGCCGCGCAGCTGTGACGGCAGGGTGGCGTAGGCCAGGGTGGAAATGGGCACGAACACCATGCCCAGGCCGAAGCCCTGCAGCAGGCCGGTGCTGACCAGTGCGGGCTGCCCCACCTGCAGGTTGAAGCCCGCCATCTGCCACAGCGACAGGCTCACCAGCGCCATGCCTACCAGGATCAGCAGCCGGCCGTCGAAATAGCGCAACAGGCGCCCCACCAGCAGCATCGCCAGCATGACCCCCACGCCTCGCGGCATCAACACCAGGCCGGTAGTCACCACCGGGTAGCCCTTCCACTGCTGCAGGTAGGACGGCAGCAGCGCCATGGTGGCCAGCAGGATGATGCCGACGATGAAGATGAACGCCAGGCCGGAGACGTAATTGCGGTCGCGGAACAGCCCCGGCGCCAGGAACGGGGTCTTCGTGGTCATCGAGTGCACCACAAAGAGGTAGAGCCCGAGCGCGGCCGCGATGGCGTATAGCTGGATTTCCAGCGACTCGAACCAGTGCACCTGCTCGCCGCGATCCAGCAGCATCTGCAGGGCACCCACGGCCAGCGCCAGCAGGCCGAAGCCCAGGGCGTCGAAGCGCGGCTTCCTGGTCTCGCCATCCGGCAGGTAGAGGTAGATTCCCACCAGCGACAGGATGCCCAGCGGCAGGTTGATATAGAACACCCAGCGCCAGGAGTAGTATTCGGTGAGCCAGCCGCCCAGGGTGGGCCCGAGGATGGGGCCCAGCATTACGCCCACCCCCCACAGGCTCATGGCCGAGGCGTGGCGCTCGCGGGGGTAGGTATCCAGCAGGGTGGCCTGGGACAGCGGGACCAGGGAGGCACCAAAAGCGCCCTGCAGCAGGCGCCACAGGATCATCTCATTGAGGCTGGCCGCCTGCCCGCACAGCATGGAAGTGACGGTGAACCCCGTCACCGACCACAGGAACACCCGGCGCCGGCCGTAGCGCTGGGACAGGAAGCCCACCGGCAGCGTCATGATGGCCGCCGCCACGATGTAGGAGGTGAGTACCCAGGTAACCTGGTCGCTGGCAGCCCCGAGGCTGCCCTGCATATGCGGCAGCGCCACATTGGCGATGGTGGTGTCCAGGACCTGGATCACCGTCGCCAGCATAATGCTGACTGTGATCAGCCTGCGGCGCGCCTCGGTCATTCGGACAGGACTACCCGGCCGCCCTCACCGCCGGCGACCCGCGCGGACACCAGCTTGTCGTCCTCACTGGTGTCGATGGTGACCTGGGCGCTCATGCCGGCGCGCAGTGTCGGCGCCTCCTTGGCCGGGTACAGGCGCAGGCGCACCGGCACCCGCTGCACCACCTTGACCCAGTTGCCACTGGCGTTCTGTGGGGGAATCAGGGCGAATTCGCTGCCGCTGGCAGGGCTCAGGCTGTCCACCTGGGCCTGCCAGGTAAAGCCGGGGTAGGCGTCCAGGGTCACCTCGGCCTGCTGGCCGGCGCGCACCCGGGCAAGCTCGGTTTCCTTCAGGTTGGCCTCGACCCACATGCCCTCGCCGCCCAGCATGCTGATAAGGCTGACACCGGCGGGCGCCATCTCTCCGGCCTGCGGCACATCGTTGGCAATCACGCCATCGGTCGGGGCTGTGATTTCGGTGCGGGACAGTTGGTAGCGCGCCTTGTCCAGCTTCGCCTGGGCCACCTTCAGGTCGGCCTGCTCCTCCAGCGGCAACAGCGGGTTGCCACCCAGTTCCGCGCGCAGGCTGGAGAGCTTCTCGGTATTGATGGCGATCAGGCTGCGGGCGTGCTCCAGCTTCTGGCGCGCCTCGTCCAGCTGCGCCTCGGAAATGGTATCCCGGCGCAGCTTCTCGTTGCGCTCCAGTTGGCGACGGTAGAATTCGGCATCCTTGCGCGCCTGCTCCACCGCCGCCTCGGCCTCGGCGTATTCGGCGCGGCGTGCCAGCAGCTGGTTGCGCACCTGTGCCAGGTGGGCCTCGGCCTCATTCACCGCCAGCTGGAAGGGAGTCTGGTCCAGTTTCAGCAGCAACTCGCCGCGCTTGACCGGCTGGTTCGGGCGCACCGCCACGATAGAGATGACGCCGCTGACCTCGGGGGCCAGCGCAATCTTGTCGGCCTTGATGTAGGCGTTTTCGGTTTCCACGCGGCTGCCGCCGCCAAACAGGCACCAGCCGGCCACCAGCAGCGCCACCAGGATACCGGCAGCGAACCCCAACTCACGCGCGCCGAAGCGGCGCGGCGCCCGGGCGGCCAGCTGTCCCGCCACTTGCTCGAGTTTCTTTACCACGTTACGTCTCCTCGCGCGTCAGGTTGGCCCGCAGGCGGCTGAGCAGGCCCTGCAGCTGCATCACTTCCTCGGAGGAGAACCCGGCCAGGGCCTGGGCCCGGGCCTGCTGTGCCAGCCCCCGCAGTACCTGCAGTGCCGGCTCCGCCGCCTGGGTGAGGAAGATACGGAAACAGCGCCGGTCACCGGGATCCTGGCGCCGTTCCACCAGTCCCTCCCCCTGCAGGTTGTCCAGCTGCCGCGCCAGGCTGATAGGTGCAATATCCATCAGCTCGGCCAGCTCCGCCTGCTTCAGGCCCTGCTCCCGTGACAGGTGCCACAATACCTGCCAGCGGGAACGGCTCAGCTCATGCGCGCGGGCGCGGCGGTCGAAATTGCGGCGCAACAGGCGCGCGGCGCTGTGGAGCTCGAAGCTCATCTGCGCGGCGATATCCTGGGTTGCGGAATCCCCAGCGGGTAATTGCTGGACAGAATTGTTGTTTGCGGTCATGCCCCCTCCGATAAGGGCGCCAATTATAAGCTTGCTTACAATCTTCGCAATGGGGACGGGAAATCGAGACGAGGCGGGTGGATGCGCAGCCTATAATCGTGAACAATCAGTCAGAATGAGATGGAGCTACCTGTCACTGTGGACGAAATTCGCAGTGAAGCTCGGCTCACGCCATGAGAGCGCCCCGGACACCTCTTTCCGGCACGCGCTCATTCCCCCCAGAACAACAATGCCACCCCGCTGAAATAGCATGCCAGTACCGCAATGCCCTCGAAGCCAATATTGCCGGAGCCGTGCGCCTGGCGGCGCAGCAGCCCCATCATGACGATCGCGCTGAGGACGAGGTTCATGGCCAGCCAGAAAGTCTGTTGCTGGTTGATGGCGGTGTAGATAGAGCCCTGGCGGAAGGCTACGTCGGAACCGACCAGGAAAAGTACATCGAAGGAATTGCCACCAATAATATTGCCGACAGCCAGGGTGACCGCGCCGCGCCTGGCTGCGGTGAGGGCGATAACCAGTTCCGGCAGGGAGGTGGCAACGGCAGTAAACAGGCTCCCCACAATGGTCTGCGACAGCCCTGACTCCCGGGCGATGACAATGCCGGCGTGGCTGGTCACCCAGCCCGCGGCGGCCACCACCATGGCCAGCGCTCCGAAAGTCAACCACAGCTGCCTGAGATCAACAGGTGCTGACTCACGCTCAGTTGGTTCGCGCTGCGTCAGCGCGGTCTGGCGGGGTTGCCACATGGGGTTCTCGCCCGCAGCGGCCAGCAGACGGATACCGCCGATATAAGCTGCCAAAAGCAATGGAGAAAACAGGTCTACATGACCGATGGTATAACCGGGCCCGGCGCTGGCGAGTATCGCCAGGCCAAGCATGAGCATGACCAGTACGGTCTGAAACAGGTTTTGTACTGAAGCCGCGGCGTGCTCGAGATTGGACCGCCGGTAGACTATGTCGGCGAATACGAGAAAGGTGGTTTGGGCGGCGATGCCACCGATGGCGTTACTAACAGCCAGCTCCCCCGCCCCCTGCCAGGCCGCGTTTATCGAGGTAATGACTCCGGCGACAGAAGTGATCATGCCGAGAAACAGGGTGCCCATGATAGCCTGGCCCATTCCCGTACATTGAGCGAGGGTTTCCGCGCGACGCGTCAGCTTCACGCCACATATGCCGATAACTGCCGCTGCCACACAGAGCAATACGATACTTGTGGCCAGGGACCAGTTAGCGGGGCTTAAGCTCACGAAATTACCTGGGCCAGTTCGCTACCGTGAAGGAATCACAAACCTCCCCCACCTGCGCGGCGCCGCCTTTGCAGCAACAATAAACAATGATCACGTAATTCTCCTTTCGGCTTTTCTTGTGGTAAGCATAGAAATGACTGTAACCGTTCTTTATGAAACTGACGGCGCCGCCATGCTCTTATCGACAACAATGAAAATAGGCGCCATTTGGCGCCTGTTCAGGGTCACTCTGGCCTGGAGCAGTAGCGGAAAATTGGCCGGCTAAATTCACCTGTTAAGCTTATCAGTCCTCGACCAGCACGAAGTCAGGACTACCTGGCACTTTCTCAAATGCCAGCCCAATTTCTGCATCCAAGAAGGGGATAATTGACGGATCATAGTTGGCGATTGTGTTTACGTCATAAATACCATGCTTTTCAGCATTCTCCATGTATTCATCGCTCTCATGACCACTCATAAACCGCCAACCACTATCAATGTCATTGTGCGGACGCTCCCTGCACATAAAACGTACAGGTTCACCTTCAACTGTGATCATATCAGTCGCAAAACAGGCGCCGCGTCCCTCGGCAAGGGGCTTAATCTGATCAGCGCTGAGTTTGTAGTTTTTGCCCATCATCTATTATGTGCCTTATCACTTTAGCAGCAGCCGCAGCGTCGACTCCAAGCACCGAACCGAAGTCCCGGACCCGAGGGAGCGATGCCCCATAAACTTGTTAACTGCTTGATCTGCGGTGTATGTTCAGCCTTACCTCCGCAGCATACGGTAAGTACTTATACTGCATTTGATATTGTATTTCGGTGATCAGAGAATAAAGTTGTTCTCTTTCATCGATTTCGCGAACCGCAATTAGCCCCATATTGAGCTATTCAAGTCCCTGAGGAGATACTTTTCCAGAAGCCACCTCGAGGCAGTACACCAATTGCTTTCGCTCGATCTCTTGCCATGGCAACTGAAACTTAGCCAGTTCCGTTATGGCTTGGCTCACCGAGGCCATTTGTCAGCCTCCAAACGGGCAACAAAATCGTAATTTAACTCAGTACCAAAGGGCTCGGATGGCAATGCAATGCCCTGGTAAGCAAGTGAGCACTCCTGATTTAAAAGTGCCAACAGGTCATGAACCCCGGACTCTTTGGCTTCTTGCACTATATTCGCAACCTCTTCTCGCTGAGCCTCAGATAAAGAAGATAAAACCTCATTACGATACTGGTTTTCCTTAGTCTCCGGGTACGAACCTCGCGCAACCCATTTCGAAGTGGCTGCGTCTTTTATCGAGACGACTTCGTCAATGAATTTCTTGTACGCTTCTACTTCCTTAGTCATGACTTTATGGGACTCAAATAATCTTATTCTCTGCGGCGGGGACATCTTTCAAGGACACTAGCCCCCACGACAGTAGTTACGGATCAGCTGGCTTGAATGCAGCGCCAAACCAGCCCCACAATATGTGCTTGTTAGGACTAGGTATCCATTGGCACTGCATCCCAATCCTTCTCTACACCATATGCCCAGTCAATTGCTCTTCGACGTTCGGAGATAACCTCCTCGCTTAACTCACATTCTTGCCCAGTGAGACCACAATTTCTTACATACCAGTGCAACCTGTATAGAAGATCAGACTGCTCTTGAATTTCAGCGATCGGACGAAGCTGCGACTCTTGAATGAACTCTTCAGGATTAGATTTAAATGGTATTTTTTGGGCCAGATCATCATCGCAGTGCTTAAAATGGTCTAGATCCACTAACCCAATGCACCAGGCAAGAGCTTGAGCACACTCAGCTAGCCAAGACATATCTATTTTATCTTGTTCCCCGATGATATCCTGGCTGAGCAGCTCCCTCTCATACCCACTTACATAAGGCATGAGATTGTACTTATTAAGCTGCTCAAGTAGATCCTCACCTCTCGCGCCGAATCCCAAGCCAATGACATATGCCAACGCGCTTAAACGCCCAGCAATATCCTGAGCTGTTCTAGGCTCTACTTCATTCAGGCTTTCTATTTGAGGCAGGTCCTCAGGCACATCAATACCAATTGAGCTTAGATATTGAGTATTCTTATTTTTTAATTCTTCCATGTTCATTT
The DNA here is from genome assembly GCF_900100355.1 of Microbulbifer yueqingensis. Classification (GTDB taxonomy): domain Bacteria; phylum Pseudomonadota; class Gammaproteobacteria; order Pseudomonadales; family Cellvibrionaceae; genus Microbulbifer; species Microbulbifer yueqingensis. The sequence continues at coordinate 625,248 of NZ_FNFH01000002.1, forward strand.
CTCAGGGAGACCTAAAACCCGGGTCTGGGGCGGGCTTTGAGCGGCGAAGCCGCGGAAAGGCCGTCCCAGCCCCGAAGGGGCGAGGACAGCGGATCGTTATACATCCGTTTAGTGCGAGTCACTTAGCTCAAGCTAACCTTGGCGGACTAACGCGACATTAGCGAGTCCGGTGGAGGCCCCGCTTTTTGTGGCCGGCGCAAGTTCGAGCGGCTTATTATATTTTGATGCAGTGCTTATCAATGTATGCCTGCAATTGGCCAAATATCGCATTACCAAGATCGAGACCCTCAGTGCCGATAAAATCATCCCATGCTGTAGTAGGTGCAAACCAGATCCACAAGTCTCTTGCTTGGCTATCATCGCCGCATTCAAAGGCCTCCACCGCGCTCTTTAGTGCCTGATAGAATTCCTGAGCATCTAAGAACTCACCAGAATAGCCACCACTATAATGGGAGGCAATTCCACATGCTTTTTTGAGATCCTTGATCAGCCTACTTTTCAATTTATCTCTTTTAGCAAGGTCAAGCACTGGTAGAAACTCTTAAGAAATATAACGCCGCCAGCAGGGGCAGCTTACTTTGTGCGCATTTGCGCGAAAAATGGGAGCGCAGCGACTCGCGCAGAATGTGTACAAAGCAAGCTGTCCTGCGGAGGGCCGAAGGCCGGGAGTAAACTGCCTGGCCTTGTTATAAGGGCGCTCACTCGTAGCAAGATTTAAGCACCCATGGATTTACCGCTGCATTCAAGCTTTTATTTACACTCAAGTACGCTATTGCCTTACCATCTTTTACAAGAAATGGCGGCGTACTTGTATATGGGTTGAACGGAGATTTAGTAGAGTACTCACCTCCGTATGTACCATACTCATTCCAGATACTATCAGTACTATACTCGCTACCATGAGATCCATACTCATTAAAAATTGAATCACTTGAATATGAACTTGCAACTACACCTAAAAACTTGCCGTCTTCGGAAATTACTTTGGCTCCGCTCAAAATAGAACATAGATCACTAGCCGAAACACTCGGACAGACAGAAAATAATAGGACAAAAAGACACTTTCTCACTTCTATTTCTCAGTTTTTAAGGCTTATAACGCCCGCCACATAGGCGAGCAACTTGTTGCGAGCCCAGCGCCTCAGGCGCGATGTGCTGGCGCTTGTTATGTGATGCCTTCACTGCTCTAGCCTTTCCCTCAAGGCATCCGTCTTAGCGGGTTCGATCTCTTTAGACTGAGAAAATACAGATTGCAAAGTCGAGTCTTCTCGCCAGTGATCATTTGGATGAATTTCATCTAACACCGCGATTCTCACAACATGCGCCCAAAATATCTCTGCTTCTTTTTCAGAAACTTCGCACGAGGGGTCCCCTATAGCGATTGCCATTGATCTAATATCAGCAGAGATATTTCTGCTCAATTTTTCTCTTGCCTCTTCTAAGACCCCTTCATCAATTTGATTGAGAATAACATGTGAACCAAATATATAACTGTTAATTCTCTGATTTTCACTCCCAATTACTTGAAGAATGCAGGCTTCTACTTGAAAAGAAAGGAACAATAAAATAGGTGGAAATAGCTTTTTCATAGAAATAAATCACATAACGCCCGCAGCAGGGGCGACCAATGCTGTGCACGTATTGTGCTAAAAAGGGAGCGCAGCGACCAGCACAATATGTGCACAGCGTTGGGCGTCCCGCGGAGGCCCGAAGGGCCGTAGCATACTGCCTGCGATTGTTATAAGCCTACGGACCGAAGGCCTCTTGCAGGAATTTGCTCGAGCCAATTAAGCTGCGAATTTCAGTTTCTGAATCATCCGAATTCGAAAGTTTTAACAGCTCTAACAGAGTTTTAAAGGCTATAAGATCGCCGAAATTCAGCACTGAGCTAACAAACCCATCATCATAATTAGGAGATATATTTGACCCTATGAATCTTCGTGCTAGTTGAGGCTTGCCCGTATGAGTGTAGCCACACAAGATTGACCAAAAGGATTCTTTAACTTCTTTTACATCTTCCCATCCGGGTACTTGCCTACTCTCTAGATCAAGAGCAAGTTTCCTCATACCCAAGCTCAGCTCATCATTGTGGGCTGCTTCTACATCAGCATCGCTGCCACAGTACAAGAACCACACACCTTTTGCATAAGACTCAACCTGCGACCGCAGTAAATTGGCCGCTGCACCGAATCTCTTATTTTTGCATAGGAGCCATAGAGCTGCGTGATACTCTAAGCTGGCTGAAAAGCTACCGACAGAAATAATTTTTCTATCATCTAAATCAAAGGATTTATGCGCTAAAAGGCGATTGATACCTCTAAATATCGCCTGGGATTCACTGATTCTTATGTTGTTGTCATTCATGGCTTATAACAGTTTATTAACAGGCATGGTCATATCTGGGCAAATGGCTACATCTGACCATGAATGCCCATATCTAGCTATAGATGCGCGGCTATAGCCACGCTCTTGCACTCGCATGCAAAAAAATAGGCGCCAATTGGCGCCTATTTTTGCTATCGAAGTGCCGGCCCGGACGGCAGGCTCAATCCAGCACCTCGACCCGATCCACCTTCTGGAATCCTCGTGGCAGCTTGTTGCCGCGCCGGCCGCGTTCGCCGCGGTAGTGGTCCAGTTCGGATATTTTGATCCTGGTGTGGCGTTTGCCGGCGTGGATGACCAGCTGCGCATTGCCCTCCAGCACGGCGGCGCCGACGACGATTTCCTCGCGGCTGGCGGCGCGCGCCGAGGGAATGTTGACGATCTTGTTGCCCTTGCCCTTGGACAGTTCCGGCAGCTCGGACACCGGGAATACCAGCATGCGGCCCTCGCTGGTCACCGCAGCCAGCAGAGCCTCGTCGGGATTCTCGATCTCGCACGGCGGCAGTACCCGGGCATTCTTCGGCAGGGTCAGCATGGCCTTGCCGGCCTTGTTGCGTGACTGCAGGTCGCCGAGCTTGGCCACGAAACCGTAGCCGGCGTCCGAGGCCAGCAGCAGGCGCTGCTCGTCGCTGCCCATCAGCAGGCCCTCGAAGGTGGCACCGGAAGGCGGGTTGATGCGGCCGGAGAGCGGCTCGCCCTGGCCGCGGGCCGACGGCAGTGTGTGCGTGGCGATGGCGTAGCTGCGGCCGGTGCTGTCGAGCAACAGCGCCGGCTGGTTGCTCTTGCCGCGCGCGGCCAGCTTGAAGTGGTCGCCGGCCTTGTAGTTGAGGGAGGTGGGGTCGATCTCGTGGCCCTTGGCGGCGCGGATCCAGCCCTTGTCGGACAGCACCACGGTGATGGGGTCGGACGAGAGCAGGTCCGCCGCGTCGAAGGCCTTGGCCTCGCCGCGCTCCACCAGCGGCGAGCGCCGGTCGTCACCGAACTCGTCGGCAGCGGCCAGCAGTTCCTTCTTGATCAGGGTCTTCAGGCGGCGGGCGCTGTCCAGGGTCTTGGTGAGCATGTCGCGCTCTTTTTCCAGCTCCGCCTGCTCGCCACGGATCTTCATTTCCTCGAGCCGCGCCAGCTGGCGCAGCTTGGTGTCGAGGATATATTCCGCCTGCACCTCGGTGAGCTCGAAGCGGTCCATCAGGGCCTGCTTGGGCTCGTCGTGGGTGCGGATGATCTCGATCACCTCGTCGATATTGAGGAAGGCAATCAGCAGGCCGGCCAGCAAGTGCAGGCGCTTCTCGACCTTGTCCAGGCGGAACTGCAGGCGCCGACGGGTGGTGACGGTGCGGAAGCTCAGCCACTCGCCCAGGATCTTGTCCAGCGACTTCACCTGCGGGCGGCCGTCGATACCGATCATGTTGAGGTTGATGCGGTAGCTCTTCTCCAGGTCGGTGGTGGCGAACAGGTGGTTCATCACCTGCTCCAGGTCGACGCGGTTGGACTTGGGCACGATCACCAGGCGGGTGGGATTCTCATGGTCCGACTCGTCGCGCAGGTCGGTGACCATGGGCAGTTTCTTGGCCTGCATCTGCGCGGCGATCTGTTCCAGCACCCGGGAACCGCTGGCCTGGTAGGGCAGCGCGGTGATGACGATATCCCCATCCTCTTTGCTCCAGACCGCGCGCATCTTCACCGAGCCGCGGCCGGTCTCGTAGACCTTCTGGATATCCGCGCGCGGTGTGATGATCTCGGCCTCGGTGGGCATGTCCGGCCCCTGGATGTGCTCGCACAGATCGGCGACGGTGGCCTTGGGGTTCTCCAGCATGGCCACGGTAGCGTTAACCACCTCGCGCAGGTTGTGGGGCGGGATATCCGTGGCCATACCCACGGCGATGCCGGTGGTGCCGTTTAAGAGGATATTGGGCACACGCGCCGGCAGCACTGCCGGTTCGTCCATGGTGCCGTCGAAGTTGGGCTGCCAGTCCACCGTGCCCTGCCCCAGTTCGGACAACAGCACTTCCGAGTATTTACCCATGCGCGACTCGGTATAGCGCATGGCGGCGAAGGACTTGGGATCATCCGGGGAGCCCCAGTTGCCCTGGCCATCGACCAGCGGATAGCGGTAGCTGAACGGCTGTGCCATCAGCACCATGGCCTCGTAGACGGCGCTGTCGCCGTGCGGGTGATACTTACCGATCACGTCGCCCACGGTGCGTGCGGACTTCTTGTACTTGGCCGTGTTCTTGAGGCCCAGCTCGCTCATGGCGTAGACGATACGCCGCTGTACCGGCTTCAGGCCGTCGCCGATATTGGGCAGGGCGCGGTCCAGAATGACGTACATGGAGTAGTCCAGGTACGCCTTCTCGGTGTATTCCTTCAGCGGCAGGCGCTCGGTGGCCTCGAAGACGGAGGATTCGGTCATACAGCTTGGATCTCGTTATTCTCTCTGGAAGACAGCGGATTATGGCGAGGAATCGACAAGGGTTCAAAGGGGCAGGCATGCGGGGATGGCGTGGCACTGGTGGAATAGCAGGCAAATGTCCCCCCGGCCAGCCCTCTCCCAACGCCTTATTCTTGTTTTCCCGAGGATAAGACGGTAGAAAGCACCGGCCTCAAGGCTCAAAAGGCAGGTCATCCGCAAAGGATCAAATACCAGAACCCAACAGGTAGGGTCATTGGCTCTCCTGTTCGGACAGGCTCACCGCTCTCCTGCAGCGCCGCTCCGGCCTGCAGGGATTGCCACCCGAGGAGTTCCGTTGAACCAGCAACCACTTTATCTCGATAAACTTACCACCGACCTGCTCGAGCCGGTTTCCCTGCAGGTAAAGCCCGGCGAGATAGCCTGCCTGTCCGGCCCCTCCGGCAGCGGCAAGTCGCGCCTGCTGCGTGCGATCGCCGACCTGGACCCCCACGAAGGCAGTGTTCGTCTCGGCGACTACACCCAGGCAAAAGTGCCGGCCCACCATTGGCGGCGCATGGTGATGCTGGTACCTGCCGAGAGCGCCTGGTGGTTCGATACCGTTGGCGAGCACATGTACACGCCCCAATCCGCGACACTGCAGGAACTGGGTCTGGAGCCGGAGGTAATGGAGTGGCCGGTGGATCGCCTTTCATCCGGCGAAAAGCAGCGCCTTGCACTGGTGCGTGCCGTCTCTTGCGAACCTGCGGCCCTTCTGCTGGACGAGCCCACCGCCAACCTGGATCCGGACACTACCCGGCTGGTGGAACACTGGCTGACCGGCTACATTCGCGAGCGGGAGATTCCGGCGTTCTGGGTCGCGCATGACAGCGAGCAGATCGAGCGCGTTGGCGACCAGCACCTGCACATCGCCGGCGGCCGGCTGGAGGGACACTGAATGGGTGTAATCGAGCTTTCCTGGTGGCAACTGGCGATGGCCGCCAGCCTGGTAGTGCTGCTTTCACTGTGCATCTACCTGGCGCGCCTGGGCCTGGCCGGGTCACTGCTGCTGGCGGCGGCACGCACGGCGGTGCAGCTGGCGCTGGTGGGCCTGGTACTGGAGGCGCTGTTTTCCGTCGGCAGCCTGCCCTGGGTGGCCCTGATGGGGGGAGTGATGTTGCTGCTTGCCGGGCGTGAGGTCATGGCCAGGCAACAGCGCCGCCTGCGCGGCGGCTGGAGCTTCGGTATCGGCACGGCGGCCATGTTTGTTTCCGCCTTCAGCGTGACGGTGCTTACCCTTGTCGCGGTGATCGGCCCGACCCCCTGGTACGAGCCCCAGTACGCAATCCCGCTGCTGGGCATGCTGCTGGGCAACACCATGACCGGGGTGGCGCTGGGGCTGGACCGGCTGACGGAAGGGCTATGGGCGCAACGCCAGCTGGTGGAAAACCGCCTGATGCTGGGCGAGCCCTGGTCGCGGGCCTGCGGCGGTATTCGCCGCGAGGCCATGCGCTCGGGGCTGATGCCGATCATCAATTCCATGGCAGCAGCCGGTATCGTCTCGCTGCCGGGGATGATGACGGGCCAGATTCTTTCGGGCACCGCACCCGCGCTGGCGGTGAAATACCAGATACTGATCATGTTCGCCATCGCCGCCGGCACCGGCTTCGGCGCCTTCCTGGCGGTGAGTATCGCCTCCCGGCGGCTGTTTGACGGGCGCGAGCGCCTGCGTCTCGATCGGCTGGGCTCCGGCAGGGGGCGCTAGGCGCCGAGTCGGTTAGCGGCCCCGGTCAACGCTCTCCCTCCCCGGACTCGTCGCCGGATCCGTCCTGGTCCGTTCTCTTGGCCACCCCGGTATTATCTTTCGCGCCCGGCAGGTGTTCCTTGGCCGAGGTGATCACCTGCAGGGTGAGGAAGGTCATTGCGCTCAGGACGACGGCGATCTCCAGCCGGGCGGTGGCCACCGCCAGGCCGATGGCACCGGTGGCCCAGAGACTCGCAGCAGTGGCCGTGCCCTGCACGCGCCCCTTGCCCTCTGACACACTCTTCAGAATCGCCCCGCCGCCGATAAAGCCCATGCCGGTGATGATGCCCTGGATCACCCGCGAATGGGCGGTTGAGCCCTCCAGCACCTGCAGGCCCACCAGGGTGTAACCACAGGCGGCCACAGCCACCAGGGGGAAGGTGCGCAGCCCAGCGGTACGTTCATGTTTTTCCCGGTCCCAGCCGATCGGCAGCGCCAGCATGTAAGCAATCACCATGTCGACGACATGATGCAGTACCAGCGGCCAGTCGAAATCCAGCAACTGCTGTAGTGAGTCCACGGCATTTTCCTGCAATAGCAACGATCACTTTTCCAGCGTGGTCACGGGCATTACCGTGAGATTGTGCAGCCGCCAGTCCAGCGCCGTCGCGCGCTCCCGGATATGCTCCACCTGCCGGGCCGTGTCGCCGCTGGAGGACAGGACCACAAAAACCTCGCCGGAAAACACATGTCCCTCCTCCCGCAGCCTGACGCCCACATCCTGTACTTCCTGCAGTGCCCCCAACTCTTCGCTCAACTTGTCGGCCAGCCCGAGCTGCTTCCCGCTCTTTACGTCCGTCGGGCTCTGGCCGAGCAAATCGGAGGTGGCGCGCTTGACGTTGGTGACACCATCCTTGATCACATCCAGGGAGATCACTGCCGCCGCCACCGAGTCTGCCCACCAGAAACCGAAACCCACCCCGACAATCCCAAGGCCCGCAGCCACCGCCGTCATCCAGTCGGCCTTGTTCATGTTTGCGTCGGCAAAGAGAGTCTTTTCCTGCAGGCCGGGTGCCAGCCGCAGCTTCATGCGACCGAGGATCACCGGTGGAATCACGCTGTATATGAGAGCGGCGATCATTACCCAACCGGACCAGATGTCCCAGCTGTTACCGAACAGGTGGAAATGGGCCAGGGTTGGGTGGTGCTGCTCCAGCAGCGCTTTCCCGGCGTCGTAAAGCAGATACAGGCCCAGTACCAGGATGGCCACTGCCGCGACCATAAACGATAGCAGCGGCGCGCGCCGGAAGCCGTAGGGAAAGCGGTCGGTGGGGGGATTATTGCGGTAGCGCATGGCCACCAGGAAAGAGATCGGCGGAATAAGACTGAGCACATCCTCAACCCAGGCTGTTTTCATCGCCTGGGACGACCCCATCGCCAGGTACATGACGATGGTGATCGTTATCAGGAAAAAGATGGTCAGCCACTCAAGACGTATCGCGCGCTGGAGCTTATCCTGCTTTTCCTCCGGCAACTTGTACCTTTCCGCCAGTACCGTCATTCCTGCGATCTCCCCGCCAAGAGTTTCTCCACGCGCCCGGGACTCGCCTTCTGCATCAGGAAATTCTCCAGCCGCATGATCAGCGCGTTCTCCCCCGAGGGTACCGCCATCACGTAACGGCGCTTGGTCAGCGTGATATCGGTTTTCCTCAGGCCGAGCCGCTCTATTTCCCAGGCCTCGGCCGCCACCGGCATATCAACATTCTCGAGGTAGCCCCGCTTGAATGGCCTGGCGCCACGCTCCTTCAGCAGGTGATGCAGGCCGCTGTCCGGGCGCAGCGCAACCGCCCGCCCCTCTACCGAGGAGATCCTCTCGCCGGACTGGGGCACACCCACAACTGCATGGCTGACATAGTAGGGAGAGGTAAAGCCCACCTCCTTACGCCAGGGGTTCGACCGCGTGATGCCACCCGCCACCACATCCAGTTCATAATGCTTCAGCGCCTCGAAATGCTCCTGGGCACTGCCCCAGTGCCATTCGATCTCCACCTCAAGCTCGCGGGCGAAGGCTTCCAGTAGCGACGCCTCTATGCCACCGGGCTTCCCGGGTGCATTGCCGGTTACCCACGGCTTGTGGCTGACGACTCCCACACGGAGCTTGCCCCGCTCCTGCACCTGCTTGAGCGAGTGTTGGGGGTCGCGGGGAAACCGCTCGCAGCCGGTGCCGAGCAATACGGGCAGCATGAAAAACACAGCGGCATACCAGAAACTTCCATATCTCTCTCGCATCAGGTCCCTCTGTATGGTTAAAGGTGCGCCGACCCGGCCTCAGTCGATATCCGGATGCTCCTTGCGGGTCTTGTTGATCAGCCCGCCCAGGCGCAGGGTCTCGATCTCTTCCCCGGACAGGTCGTGACGGACCTTGATGGTCTCACCCGAGGAAGTGATCTTCACCTCCACCGGCTTGCCGGGTTCCAGCTGCCCTACCGGGTCGTCTATTTCCAGCTCTGCATCCTGCTCGATCAGGTCGTAGTCCCCGGCATTTTCAAACAGCAGCGGGAGCACGCCGAAGTTGATCAGGTTGCGGCGGTGGATGCGCGCCATGCTCTTGGCGATCACGCAGCGGACACCGAGGTAGCGGGGCGCGATGGCGGCGTGCTCGCGGCTGGATCCCTGCCCGTAATTCTCCCCGCCCACCACATAGCTGTCGCCATCCAGTTCCATGGCGCGGTCGTAGTACTGCTCGTCGAGCCGGCAGAAGGTGTAGCGGCTGATTTCGGGGATATTCGAGCGCAGCGGCAGTATCTCCGCACCGGCCGGCAGTATCTCATCGGTGGAGACATTGTCCCCGGTTTTCAGCAGCACCGGCGCAACCAGCTTGTCGGGCAATCCGTCAAAGTCGGGCAACGGCTGGATATTGGGTCCCTTGACCAGTTCCACTTCCACCGGGATTTCCTGCGGCTCCTGCAACAGCGGGCGCATGTCCGGCAACTCGTCCGGCTCACTGAACTGCGGGTAGTCCATGTCCATATCGCGCGGATCGGTAATCTCACCCCGCAGTGCGCTGACGGTCGCGGTCTCGGGGCTGCACAGGTAAACCTGGTCCTCCTTGGTGCCGGAGCGGCCGGGGAAATTGCGCGGCACCGTGCGCAGGCTGATCTGGCCGCTGGCCGGCGCCTGGCCCATGCCGATACAGCCGCCACAGCCGGTCTGGTGCAGCCGCGCGCCCGCCTCCAGCAACCGTGCCAGGTCACCGGTGCGGCTGATCTCCTCCAGCAGCTGGCGCGACGTGGGGTTGATATCAAACGACACCCGGTCGTCCACCTGCCGTCCCTTCACCATTCGCGCCGGCACGACGAAATCACGCAGGCCGGGATTGGCCGAAGAGCCGATATAGCTCTGGTAGATCGGCCGGCCGGCCACCTCGCTTACCGGCACCACATTGTCGGGGCTCGAGGGGCAGGCAATCAGCGGCTCCAGTGACGAGAGGTCGATACTCTCATTCTCGTCGTAGCTCGCGCCATCGTCAGCCTGCAGCTCGACAAAGTCTTTCTCGCGCTGCTGCTGCCGGAGAAAGGCGCGCACCGCCTCGTCGGCGGGAAAAACGGTAGATGTCGCTCCCAGTTCCTGGCCCATGTTCGCAATCACATGCCGGTCCATGGCGGTGAGGTTTTTCAGGCCCGGGCCGTAGTACTCGATAATCTTGTTCACGCCGCCCTTGACCGAGTGGCGGCGCAGCATCTCCAGGATGATGTCCTTCGCGCTGACCCAGGGCGGCAGTTCTCCCTCCAGCTTCACTCCCATGATCTTCGGCATGGTGACGGAAAAGGGCATGCCCGCCATCGCCAGCGCCACCTGCAACCCGCCGGCGCCAATCGCCAGCATGCCCAGAGAACCCGCGGCACAGGTGTGGCTGTCGGAGCCGAGCAGCGTCTTCCCCGGGATGCCGAAACAGGACATATGCACCGGGTGACTGACCCCGTTGCCCGGGCGCGAATACCAGAGGCCGAACTTGCGACAGGCGCTGCTCAGGAAGAGGTGGTCGTCGGCATTCTTGTAGTCGGTCTGCAGCAGGTTGTGGTCGACGTACTGGGCCGACAGCTCCGTCTTGACCCGCGGCAGCCCCAGGGCCTCGAATTCCAGCATCACCATGGTGCCGGTGGCATCCTGGGTGAGGGTCTGGTCGATGCGAAGCTCGATCGGGCGGCCTGGTTCAAGGTCGCCACTTTCCAGGTGCGACTCGATCAGTTTCTGGGCCAGGTTCTTTGGCATTTTGCGCCTCCTTTACCTGTGCGCTGTATATCTTGAAAGATTAAGGCAGGTTTTACCGGTCGCCTGGGGGCGCGACAAAATGACTGCCATTGGGTCCATCTAAATTCCTGCGATCTCGCGAGCCGGATTTCAACCCCGCCCCGCGGCCCCGGAGCGGCGGCGCGGTCACCACCGGCAGACGTTTATGCGAGGGCTCAGGACCAGATGGAAAATCCTTTACGCGCCTTGACGCTAGCTGGAGAACTCCACCCGCGGCTCACTGAAGTCCCGGCCGTTGTAGTCGGGGGCACACTGGATAAACTTATCCGCAGTGATACCCGCGTCAATAAGGTAACGGGCCACGGCGCGGCCGCGCTTGCGCGCCAGCCGTTCCAGCTCACTGAGTTTTGCCCTCGGGGGATTGCGATAAAACGCCTCCCGCGTCCGGCGGCTCTGGTACATTTCTGGCGTGGATTCCGGATCCAGCGCGTGCCAGTCCCGCGCATTCGCAATACCGCAGATTCCGGGCCGTGCCCCGGGCTTTTCCCTCAGCGTCTCCACCACCTCGGCCAGGTGGCGCCTCGCTCTCTCGGTGAGCTCCACACTGCCCGGCTCGAACTCTATCGAATCCAGATGCACCGCAGTGAGACGCTGCCATGCCAGCTGGGCCAGGCTGTAAAAGCCCACGGGTGTAAAGTAGCTGAATAACGCCTCCAGTATCGCGCGCTGCAGCAGGTCGCTGAAAATAAAGCTGAAAGTAAAATTGGGGTCGTACAGGTTGCCGGTCACCGGCATAGTGAAGCGCACGTCACCCTGCCCGTCGCGCAGCAAGTACAGCGCCACGTTAAGGGGAATCATCGATTCCTCCACTGGCAGCTGGTCACTGTCGCGCACGCGCCGTACCCGAACCTTGTTCAGCCGGATATCCGCTACCGCGTCCACCTTGTTTTCATGGATTACGATGTCGATGATGGCGTCCAGCTGTCCTTGCAATATTTTGTAGCCGAGCAGGTTGGCAATATAGGGCGTGGCGGGGATCAGGTTGGCATTCTCTAGATAGCCGGTCAGGCTGGCATTCCATTTCTGGACATCCAGGTAGTCCAGCTCCCCCGCCAGCTGCATTTTGCCGAAGCCACCCGGTTGGCCCCGCAGCACAATCGTGGCGGGATCGTCCTCGGGATGATTACTGATTCCCCGGAGTTCGACAAAAATCTCGCGGATTGGCACCCGGGCGCGGAACTGTCCCTGGCGATCAAGCCAGGTAAAACGCCCGGCCTGCATCGAGACATGGTGCAGGCGGTAGCGAAAACGCTGGCTTTCACCTGCGCCCGGGACGTCGCCATCGCCCAGCAGCTCCTCCAGCTGTTGCTGGACGGGGAAACTCCCCGACCGGCTGCGGAAGAGAATCAGGTCCGGACGGTCGATGGCAATGCGGCCCACTTCCAGCGCGTTGCGGTTGCTGGAGTAAGCAAGGTTCTCCAGGCGCATCTTCTTAACTTCGCCATTCCAGCCGTGGCGCTGGAACTCGGGGTCCTCCTTTCCCCGCCCGAGAAATCCGAGTTTCTCAGCCTGAAGCCAGGGTAGCTGCAGTTCGCCGCTGTCGAGCAGGAGACGCGCAGTGACAATGGACTCCGCCCGCACCAGCCGCCGCCCATCGGTGTCCAGCACCAGCAGGTCTGCAGTGCGGAACTGCGCCAGGTCCAGGTAGCGCTCACCGACCCGGAAATCAAAACTCGCCTGCAACAGGTCCAGTTTCACACAGTGGTCGACGCCCCCGACGTAGCCTGCGGGCAGGCAGCCTGCGAGATTGTCGATTCGCAGCGCCCGCGCACTGAATTCGCCCTCGCCCAGTCGCGCCGCTTCAGCCTTGAGGGACCGGAACAGCAACAGCTCGGCCGGCAGGCCGGACGGGAATCCGGGCTGGGTAAACCGGCCGCCCCCTACCGACAGGCCATAGATAAGGTTGGCACCGGTACCGGCCTCCTGCTCTCTCCGCTCCACCCTGACCGGCCCCAGCTCATAGCAGGGTGCCAGCGCCGTGCCCGGGAACCAGTCGGCGGAAAGGCATCCGCTGGCACCGGCCAGGCTGATGAAGGGTGACTCGCCGCCATAGCTGAGCCGGTCGAGACGCAGGCTCTTGATTTCCAGCGGCGGCCCTTCCCGCCCGCCAATGACTATGCCGCCGAACTCCATGACGCCGTCGCTGGAGAAAGCGCCACCCAGTGACAATTGCTGGCTGCCGGAGAGTTCGAACCTGCGGACCCGCACGCACGGCTCCGCGGAGCGCGGCTCGAGGGCTTCTGCCACTTCCTCCAGGGCAGTGGTGACCGCCTCGGGGCTGCAACCGACAAACCCTTCCAGAGTCAGCCCGGTCACTGATAATCCTGTGCCCCCGCTCCAGCGCAGTTGCTGCCAGTTCAGGCTCTCTGCCCCGATGCGGGCAAAATCGCCGGTCTCCTGCCAGAAACGAATGGAGCCGGATTCCAGGGCCGCCAGCTCCACCATCGGGGCCGCCTTTCCGATCCCGATGCGGGTCACGCCAGAGAATTCCAGTCGCGGCGCCCGGAAGCAGTCGCCGATGTCGCGCTGGCTGGCAGCCTCCGGCAACAGGTCGCGCATCCCGCAGGCAAGCACGCCGCGAAACTCCAGGTCATAAAGCCGCAGCGCCTGCTCACCCAGGCTGATCCGTCCGGCCTCCACGGAGTCGAACTGCCACAGGGGCTCTGCCGTTGGCGTGCGTTTCAGTGTCGTCACACCCAGTTGCACCGCCGGCTGCGAACCCGGGCCTCCCAGCCGTATATTGTCCGCAGATACACAGCGCGGCAGGCCCGGTCGGAGGGATATGCCGGCGGGCAGGCAGCCATGGGCGGCGGCGACGGTCACCTGGCGCGCACGCACCCGGTCGGGCACTTCGTCGCCGCGGGACCACGCCAGCTTCAGTAACCCGATATCAACCGTCTCCACCTCCGCGAGGGTATCCCCGCCTGCACCGAGCAACCCCAACCACGCCGCACCGGACTGACTGAAGTCCAGCGCCAGCTCCTCCGTGTCTGCATCGAGGCTGAACGCCTTTCCCAGCTCCAGCTCGCGCGCCTCGATGCACCGGGGCGCGGTAACGTCGGGGGCTGCCGGAACGGCGCCCGGCTCGCAAACGCGCGCGCGGGACAGGGACAGGCCCGGCAGCTCGAGCTGGCGGTGAGCGCTACCGGCCGGCCACACCACCAGCGCCTCGGGCACCGCCAGGTCGCTGATAAAGAGTATTTCCCGGCCGCCGCGGGTCTCCGCCACGGCCCGCTCTGCACTGATAGCACCGGTGCGCAGGTGTACCCCGCCCTGCCAGGCAAGCCGCAATTCACTCTCCTGCTCAAGCTGTCGCACGTCGAAACAGGTGGGCATGGCGTCCGGCCGGCTGTAGAAAAGTGCCGCCCATCCCGCCGGCAGGCATCCCTCCAACCGCGCGAGCAGCAACCGCTGCAGGACCAGGTTGGGATCATCCAGGTTCGTGGGGGAGACGGTGCGGGCCGCCGCCGCTGCCCGCTGCCGGCGGCGCGCCAGCTCATCCCGCAGTAAACCTTTTTCCGCCCCGTCATCGTCAGGGCTGGCGGCGTCCGACCGGCGGGTTGCATCGGTTCCCTTTCCAACCGCGCCGCCCTCGATGGCCCCTCCGTCCAGGCGCAGCATCGCGGGCCCGGTGCGCAAGCCGGTCAACAGCAGGCCGGTCGGCTCCTGCAGGCCCTCGGCCAGCAGCAGCCGCTCCACCAGCAACTCTCCCGCCACCAGGTAGCCATCGCGCCGGTGCTGCCAGGCAAAGCTTCCCCTACCCTGCACATGGCGGGCCCGCGCGCAAAGTGGACGCAGGTCTGCCGGCAGGAGTGCATCGGGCACGCAGCCGGCCAGGAAGCGGAGCGAGAAGTCCTGGACCAACCAGGGCATGGCGCCACCCAGGAGGTTGAGCCTGGCCCAGTGCAGGCCCTCCACCTCCAGCTGCGTACCCGCACCCTCGCGCAGCTGGAACTGCCCCAGGCGCAGGGGCCCGCTGGCAACGCCGAATGGCATGCCGTGCCCTGCGGGGGCGAAGCGGAATTGCAGCTGTTCCGGAGCCTTCAGCCCGGCGAGCTGCAGGCAGTACTCGGGCAGCTCCCACAGCCGGGCGGGCACACAGCCGGTGGCGCTCTCCAGGTTGAAGGCACCGATGGCAAGCGTGCGGGTTTCGCCACGGTATGCCAGGGATTCGCCGCCGATGCGGTGAAAGGTCAGGGGCCGGTCGATCTCCCGCACCCGGTCCAACAGCTGGACCTGTTGCAGTCCCACATCATCGGTCTGCACCAGCAGCTTGTCCTGCCAGTCAAACAGGGTGGGATCGGGCAGGCTAAACACCCCGGCGCGCACACAGGCATGCATGTGATTGTCGCGCCATGCCGGCGGGCACCAGTCGAAGTTGCTGGCTCTCGCCTCGCGCCAGCGCAGGGTCTTATCGGCGCGCGAGAAATCCATCGCGAGGATAGACAGGGTGCCGGCATGCCAGTCGGGCCAACGGCGTGCGCGCTGCCGCAGTATCACGCCCTCTCCGCGGCCGCGCTGCCACTGCACCCTGGCTCCCGCACCAAAACTGAACAGGAGCTCCCCCTCCAGCTGCAGGCTGCGGGCGATACCACAGTGGCCCACCACGCGGCCAAATGCCGGTATTGCATCCGCCCAGTACCGGGGCAGGCAGCTGGCGAATCGCTCAGCGGCCAGCTCTGTTGCCGTAATGCGGTGGCCGGGCCGCTGGTAGAAGGCATCCCTCAGGGTCAACCCTCCCACCACGGTATGGATGGAGGTGGCCCCCTCCCGGCTGACCAGCAGATCCCGCAGTGCCAGCTCCTCAGCTCCCACCTGAACCTGCAGCGGCTCGTCGCCGGTGCGCTCCAGGCCGAGCAGGAAGTCCCCCGCCGACAGGCGGGTGAAACGCATGCAGCTCGGCCTCTCCCAGGCGTCCCGGTCGCGGTAACAGAGCCTGCTGTCGCGGATAAGCAGGTCGTCGATCAGCAGGCGCAGGTCCCGGTCAGTCCTTTCCCCGCCCTCGCCCAGGTCCCAGCCCGCCACCTCCCACACCCGGCCGCCAGCCTCGCCGCGTCCCGACTGCAGGTCGAACTCCATCCCGGCGACCCAGGCCCGCTGCAGGCGGGTGCCGCGCCGCAGTAACTGCCACCAGCTGTAGTCGAGCATCAGCTCGCGGGCGCGCAGGCCGCGCCCTTCAGGGTTGCGCAGCTCCAGGTTGTAGACCTCGAGCCGCAGCGACGGGATGGACAGGTGCAGGTAGCCGATATCCGCGCGGTAACCCCGTTCCTCGAGCCATCGCTCGGCCTTCTCTTCGAGGATCAATGACACCACCATCGACAACAGGCCGGTCACCACCACTATTCCCACCAGCAGCCAGAGCAGCTGCGTAACACGGTAGGGACTTTGCTGGGCGGACTGCTCTGGCATTATTTGCGTCGCTGGCCAAGAGAGAATAAAAAGGGACGATGAATCTGGTGCACAGGCAGGTCACAGCTGTGCCCCGTAATTAAAGACCAGCGACACGATTTTTTTTGGCGCCTGTCGCCGGCTTTCGCCATAATGCGCCCGACTTCCCTGCGAACTCCGCACCAGCAGATAGACTAGTTACGGTCAACAACCCATCCGGAACTCCCGGCGAATAACAATGCAACAGAATCCCTATTACCAGGACGTGGTCCTGGTCGGCGGCGGTCACTCCCACGCCATCGTTCTGCAGATGTGGGCAATGAATCCCCTGCCAGGCGTGCGCCTGACACTGGTATCGCCCCAGGTCCAGACCGCCTACTCGGGCATGCTGCCCGGCCTGGTGGCGGGGCACTACAGCCTGGACGAAACCCATATCGACCTGGTGCGCCTGTGCCGCGCGGCAGGCGCGCGCTTTATCCGCGCCAGTGCCCGCCGCATCGACCCGGTAAACCGGCGTATTTCGCTGGAGGGGCGTCCCGACCTGGAGTACGACCTGGTGTCACTGGATGTGGGCAGCGGGCCGGTGTGCGAGCTTCCCGGGGCAGAACACGCCGTGCCGGTAAAGCCGATCAGCCGCTTCCACCATTTCTGGCAGGAACTGCGGGAGCGGGTACGCAGCACCCGCGAGCAGGTGCGCATCGGCGTCGTCGGCGGTGGTGCCGGCGGCTGCGAGCTGGCCATGGCAATTGCGTGGTCGCTGGAAGAGCAGCTGTATTCGGGCCGCGTGGAGGTGCACCTGGTTCACGGCGGCAAGCAGGTGCCGGAAGGCTACCCGCCGCTTGCCCGCCGCCTGGTGGCGCGTGAACTGCAGCGCCTGGGGATTGCCGTACATCGCGACTGGCGCGTGCAGGAAATTACCGCCCAGGGACTGCGAGGCGAGGACGATCGCACTCTCGCGCTGGAGGAGGTCGTGCTCTGCACCCATGCCGGCGCCCACCCCTGGCTCGCAGACTGCGGCCTGGCACTGGACGCCCGGGGGTTCGTGCGCGTGGACGACAAGCTGCGTGCAGAGGGTTTCAGCAATGTCTTTGCCGCCGGCGACACCGCCAGTTTCGTCTCGAGCCCGCTGCCCAAGGCCGGTGTCTATGCCGTGCGCCAGGGGCCGGTGCTGTTCCACAACCTGCGCGCGAGCCTTACGGAGCAGCAGCTGCGCAGTTATCGCCCGCAACGACATTTCCTCAGCCTGCTCTCGTGCGGGGACAAGCGCGCGGTGGCGTCCCGCAACGGGGCGGCAGTAGCCGGCAGTGCCCTGTGGCACTGGAAAGACCGTATCGACCGGAAATTCATGCAGCGCTTCGCAGAGCTGCCGGTGGACATGGATGAAGCGCGAGGCACCCCCTTCTCCTTCCTGCCATCACGGCGCCCGGCCGCCGTGCGCGAGCGCGGCGGTGCGGCACTGGCCCGGATGCGCTGCAATGGTTGCGGCGCCAAGGTGGGTGCAGACATCCTCCACCGCGCCCTGCAGCAACTGCCGCGCCAGCAATCACCGGTGCTGCTGCGCGGCGCCGGCGACGACGCGGCGGTGATGGAACTGCCACCGGGACAGTTGCTGGTACAGAGTTCCGACCAGCTCCGCGCCCCTGTGGACGATCCCTGGATCTTTGGCCGACTGGCGACACTGCATGCACTCTCGGACCTGTTTGCCATGCATGCCCAGCCAGCCACCGCACAGCTCCTGGCCACACTGCCCGTGGCTGCCGCCGAGCTGGTGCAGCGCGACCTGCAGCAACTGCTCGACGGCGCCATCTTCGAGCTCAACCGGCACGACTGTGCGCTGAGCGGCGGCCATACCGCCGAGGGCACGGAAATGCAGCTGGGCCTGACGGTCAACGGGCTCGCGGACGCGGGCCAGCTGCTCGAGAAAACCGGCGCCCAGGTCGGCGACCGGCTGATACTGGCCAAGCCTTTGGGAGTCGGCACGATACTCGCCGCCGAGGGCGCCGGTGCGGCCCACCCGCGCTGGGTCCAGGCAGCCATGGACACCATGTTGCAGAGCAACGCCGAAGCGGCCCGGATTTTCGGCCACTACGGGGCCCATGCGCTTACCGATATCACCGGGTTTGGCCTGCTGGGGCACCTGCTGGAAATGCTCGCCGGCCCCCCGGCCTGCGGTGCCGTGCTCGTGGCAGACCAGCTGCCGTTGATCGAGGGGGCGCCCGAGTGCGCCGACGCGGGCTGGCTGTCCAGCCTGCACCCGCAGAACGCCCGCTTTTACGACCGCGTGCAGAACCCGCGTGACTGGCAGCCGCTGCCCCACTGGGCCCTCCTGGCGGATCCGCAGACCTGCGGCGGCCTGCTCGCCGCGGTGCCCGCCGATCGTGCCGATGACTGCCTGCGCGAACTGCACCGTGCCGGTTACAGTAATGCGGCAACCATCGGCGCGGTGACAGAGCTTGCCGGCGAAGCGCCGCCGATCGAACTGCAGCGCAGCGCAACCAGCAAGCGACCTGCCCTGCAAAAAACGGAAGAGGCCGTGGACCAGGCCTGATATTGCCCCCGGGCGCAATTGCCATTTGCGCCCGGGGGCGCGATACTGCGCGCATAAATATTCCAATACGGTCTTCACAGTTCGGGGAGTCGAATCAGAAACGACACAGGAAGACCAATCATGAAAAAAATTGTCATTGTCGGCGGCGGCGCCGGGGGGCTGCAGCTTGCCACCCGCCTCGGGCACCACTTCAATCGCTCCTCCCTGTTTGGCGGGCAGCCCAAGGAACCCGCCGCGCAGGTCACCCTGGTCGACAAAAACCGCACGCATATCTGGAAGCCCCTGCTGCATCAGGTGGCAACCGGTTCCATCGACTCCAGCCTCGACGCGCTCAACTACCAGGTGCATGCGCGCAAAAACGACTTCCATTTCGAACTGGGCAGCCTGCAGGGACTGGACCGGGATCGACAGGTGATTAGCCTGGCACCGCTGGCCGACGAGGAAGGCGGCGAGCTGGTTCCGGCGCGGGAGCTGGAATACGACTACCTGGTGTTCGCCCTGGGCAGCCAGAGCAATGATTTTGATACGCCCGGTGTTCGTGAACACTGCGTTTTCCTGGACAGCAGCGAGCAGGCCAGTCTTTTCCACCGTCGGTTACTGGACCGTTTCCTGCAACTGGAAACGAAGACCCTGGCCAGGCTGCAGATCGCCATCGTCGGCGGGGGCGCCACGGGGGTGGAACTGGCTGCAGAGCTGGTCGAGGCCACACGACAGATGGGCCACTACAGCAAGATCGAGAGCGGCTCACTGCAGGTGACACTGGTCGAGGCCGGGCCGCACCTGCTGCCCGCCTTGCCGGAAAGACTCGGCAATAATGCCCGGCAGGAACTGGACAAACTGGGCGTGCGGGTAATTACCGGGACCGCCGTATCTGAAGCTACTGCGGAAGGGCTTATCACTGAGGAGGGCGAGGAAATCCCTGCTTCTGTGCGGGTTTGGGCCGCGGGCGTAAAGGCCCCGGACTTTCTCGCGCATATCGGCGGGCTCGCCACCAATAAACTCAACCAGATCGAGGTCTCGCCGGAACTGGTCTCGGTCAGCGACCCCAATATTTTCGCCATCGGCGACTGTGCCGGCTGCCGGGACGTCAAAGATGTACGCGTACCGCCCCGCGCCCAGGCAGCGCAACAGATGGCCGGGGTGGCCGAACACAACCTGATTGCGAAAGTAGAGGGGCACAAGCTGAAAGGTTTCCGCTATCGCGACCGTGGCTCGCTGATTTCCCTGAGCAAGCACACCGCCGTGGGCAACCTGATGGGTGCGCTGGTAAAGGGCAGCCTCACAATTGAAGGCCGCATCGCCGGGTTCGCTTACCGCTCACTGTATCGCATGCACCTGGCCGCAGTGCACGGCTGGGCCAAAGCCATGCTGATTTACATGGTGGGCCAGGCCAACCGATTCGTGAAACCAAGGCTCAAGATGCACTGACGAACGAGCCGGGAGCAGACGGCGAATTATTACGAAAAAGGCGGGAATATCCCGCCTTTTTGCCTCTGCGGAAAATTCAGATTTTCCACTCTTTTACGGTTTCCAGACCGTGCTCCTCAATCCACTGATTGAGCTGCTTCGGGTTGCGCTTCTTCTTCTCCACGGTGCCGCCGGTATACGGGTTGCGATAATGCCCCACCTCCAGTTTCGGCTCGCTCGGCTTGGCTGAAGCAGAGCGACGTGAACGGCGCTGGGTTTCGCCGGTGCGCTTCAATGAGCGCGCCACACGCGCCTTCAGGGTCTGGACGAAATCTGGTGCCTCCTCGTCGTCCAGCTGGCCTACCAGCCAGTTGACGATGGCCTCAGCGCGGGCCACGAAGAACTCTTCTTCTTCCATCTGGTATTCGGCGGCCAGGTTGACCAGTGCCTTGTCGAAAGCTATTACACCGGCTTTCTTGCGCTCAGCCTGGGCCATCTGCTCCTGCAATTGCTCGATTTTTGCCTGGTGTTGTGCAATCTCTTGTTCAATCTGGTCAAAATCCTGAAACATTCAAACAAACCTCAACTGGTAAATAATGACAAAACTGTTAACGCGGGCCTCACGCATCGCGCGCAAGCCGGTCATGCGACCCCACCAAATATCGCCCGCGGGATATGCACGCGAGCCAGCTGGCCGGGAATATTTTTCTGTTAAACGAGAAATGTAGGATTTAATTCCGCTTAAACCCCGAAGGCTGTATTTATAATTCAAGCGGAATACACTTAAGGTCTCGCTTCGATTCGGGGCACAAAATAAATAACAGCCAATATATGACTTTATTTAAATAAAGCCATTCAGGCTGAAATAGGCCAAACGCACTCTTTTGGTGCTGGCCGGGAATTCAGCCCTTGTATCTAATTGGTAATCGATTGGCTCTCAGGTGAATGTGAGGGAGCGACATTCACGGAGGCAGAATAATAAGCATTCGGGATGAAATATCAACTTCCTTTTGAGTGCCCGCATCCTTTACCAAGATACACAAGAACGTCGCTTCCCGGGGGCTGTCGCGAAATTCACCGGTTTGGTTAACGCCGGGCGATGTCCTATTCTAACTGGGCCGAAATTAACCGGGGGCCGATATGTCCAAACCACATGATATACATCATATGCCAACCCTGGCCGCCTTGATGACGCCTTTTCCGCTGCACATCGATATCAACGCTACGGTGGAAGAGGCGCTCGACATGATGGATGAGCATGAGGTTCACCACCTGCCGGTCACCCGCGAAGGGGATCTGGAAACAATCATCTCGCGCGGGGACATCGAGCGCGCCAATGCGCCCGGCCATCGCCTTGAGGAACAGCAGCTTTACGTACACGACCTGTGCGCCCGCCGCCCTTATATCGCCGATATTCACGACCCCCTGGACAAGATACTGCTGGCCATGGCGGAGACGGGGATCGGCTCGGTGCTGGTCATGCGTGAGGGTGAACTGGCCGGCATAGTGACGGTTACCGATGTGCTGCGCTTCTGCGGCAAGCTGCTGGCGGAGTTGGCCCAGCCGGTGGATGACTCCATCGCCTGACCCCGCCCGGTTACGTCGTCGCGGCAGCCCGCTCAGAGAGGCCACACCCAGAGCAACATGGGTACGCTGACCAGGATGACCAGGATTTCCATCGGCAGCCCCATCTGCCAGTAATCGCTGAAGCGGAAGCCGCCCGGCCCGAGAATCAGGGTGTTATTCTGGTGCCCCACCGGCGTGAGGAAGGCACATGAGGCACCGATCGCGACGGCCATCAGGAAACTGTCCGGATTCACCTGCAGCTGTGCGGCAGCACTGATGGCGATCGAGCACATGACCGCAGCGGTGGCGGCGTTATTCATAAAATCCGACAGCGTCATGGTCACCACCAGCAGGATGACCAGCGCCACCACCGGATTGCCCTGCGCGACATTGTCCAGCATCGCCAGGGCCACCAGGTCCGCAGCACCAGTCTTTTCCATCACCTCGGCGACCGTAATCAGGGCGCCGAGCAAGACGATTACTGCACCGTCGATCGATTCGTACACATTGCGCAAAGGCATCACCTTGAGGGCCATAAACGCCAGCACGCAGGCGGAGAAGGAAATGGCCGCAGGCAGCAGACCGAACGCCGCCCCGGCTACCGCCAGCGCCATGGCCACCAGCGCCACCACCGCCTTTTCCTTGTTGGGAATACTGATATCCCGCGTGGCCAGTGGTACGCAGCCCTGCTCCGCGGCAAAGGTATTCAGGCTATCGTCACTGCCCATCATCAGCAGCGCATCACCGGCGCGCAGGGGCGTGGAGCGCAGCCGCCGCACCGAACGGCGTCCCTGGCGCGACAGGGCCAGCAGGTTGATCTCGTAACGGGCAGGCAAGCGCAACATCCGTGAGGTGCGCCCGGTAAGGGGGGAGTCGGGCATGACCACCAGCTCGCGCAACTGAATATCTTCCCGGCGCGCGTGTTCCTTCTCTTTTTCCTTCTCTTTTTCCTTGTCCTTTTCCTTGTCCTTTTTTTTCTCCTTGTCGCCGTCCCCCTTGTCTTCATTCTCGTCGATGCCAATTGCCCCGGCTTCGGCCGACCTCTGGTCCGCCGTCCTGGCCCGTTCCTCTGTTTTTTTCTCCTCTTGTTTCTCTTTCTTCTCCTTCTCCTCTTTTTCCTCCTCCGGGTCGGCGGCCAGCCTCAGCCCCAGCTTCGAGACGGCCGTGGTCAGCGCCTCGGGCTCCGCCTCCATGATGAGGATGTCGCCACTGCGCACCCGCTGGGCCGGCGTCGCCGGCAACACGCGGGTGTCGTTGTGGACCACCCCAACGACCTGGGCGTCATCCTCCTCCAGCATCTGTGAGATTTCCCAGAGGGTCTTGCCGTCGGCGGAACTCTTTTCGTCCACCAGGGCTTCGGTCAGGTAGGTGCCGGTATCGAAGGTGGCGGCCCCCGCCTGGGTGCGGGAGGGCACCAGCCGCCAGCCGACCAGCGAGACGAACGCGATACCCACCAGGGCGACGGCGAGGCCCACCGGTGTGAAATCGAACATGCCATAGCTGCCCGCCCCGGCGGAGTCACGGAAACCGGAGACGATCAGGTTGGGCGGAGTGCCTATCAGGGTGGTCATGCCGCCGAGGATGGTGCCGAAGGACAGCGGCATCAGCACCTTGCCCGGCGGCAGTTTGTGCTTGTCGGCCACGTCGGCAGCCACGGGCATCAGCAGGGCCATGGCGCCCACATTGTTCATGAAGCCGGACATCAGCGCGCCCACTGCAGTGAGCGCCACGATGACGCCAGTGGTGGTGCCGTTCTTTGGTATCAGGCGTTGCGCCATCACATCCATGGCGCCGGTGCTCTGCAGGCCGCGGCTCAGGACCAACACACAGGCGACAGTCACTACCGCGGGATGGCCGAAGCCGTCGAAAGCCTCCTGCGGGGGCACCAGCCCGGTGACGACACAGGCCAGCAGCGCCCCCAGTGCCACCATATCGTGTCGCCAGTTACCCCAGACGAACATGGCGATGGTGATCGTCAGGATGATAAATAGGGTCAGCTGGTCAAAAGTCATGGGCGCCGACATTGAGAGGGCCGTATGCCGGCCCCCGGTCCTGTGTAAATCCTCTTTTCAGGTTACACTCACGCCGCCAGCCGAGGAGTCATGATTTGCGCCACAACACCGATAATTACCGCCAGCTGTTCCTGAATGACGTTCCCCTGATGGATGTGCGAGCCCCGGTGGAGTATGCCCGGGGGGCCTTCCCCACCAGCGAGAACTGCCCCCTCCTGGACGACCGCCAGCGCGAACTGGTGGGCACCGAATACAAGCGCGCCGGCCAGCAGGCAGCGATCGAACTCGGCTGGGAGCTGGCAACCGACGAGGTGCGCGCCGAGCGGCTGGCCGCCTGGCGCGATTTTGTCGAACGGCACCCCCAGGGCTACCTTTACTGCTTTCGCGGCGGCCTCCGTTCGCGCACATCCCAGCAGTTACTGCGCGAGGCGGGCATCGACTACCCGCTAGTGGAGGGCGGCTACAAGGCGATGCGCAACTTTCTCCTGGCGGAACTGGCCCACCAGTGCGTGCAGCTGTCCTTCGTGGTAGTGAGCGGTCACACCGGTTCTGGCAAGACAAAGCTTTTGCAGTACGCACGGCGCGCCGTGGATCTGGAGGGAATCGCGTGCCATCGCGGCTCGTCGTTTGGCCGCACCGGCCAGCCACAGCCGTCCCAGATCGACTTCGAGAACCAGCTGGCGGTGGACCTGCTCAAGCTCGGCGAGGAACAGGGCCCGGTATTTCTCGAGGACGAGAGCCGCCTGATCGGCCGCTGCGCGCTGCCGGTAATGCTGCGCGAGCGCATGCATGTGGCGCCGAGGGTGATGGTGGAGGAACCGGTGGAAGAACGGGCCCGCCGCATTGTGCGCGATTATGTCAGCTCGGCCCTGACCCGCTTTGCTGACGCCGATGAGGGCCCCCATGCCGCGCTGGGTGCGGAGCTGCGCGACAGCCTGGCCAGGCTGCGCAAGAGGTTGGGGGGAGAACGCCATCGCCAGCTGGATGAACAGCTGGCCGCAGCCAACGACGAGCTCGCCCGCGGCGGCGGCAGCGAGGCCTATATTCCCGTGGTCATGGGCCTGCTGATTGACTACTACGACCGCGCCTACGATCACACCATGGGCAAAAGCGCCGGCACAGTGCTGTTCCGCGGCACCTATGCCGAAGTGGCCCAGTGGCTGGAAAGCCAGTAGAAGCCGGGGGAACGATCAGGAGCTGGGGGAAATCCGCGTCAGCTGGAAGCGGCGCGCCAGCAGCCGGTCCCGCAGGCCCCGCGGCAGCCAGCGCGCCATCCACGGCAGCAGGCGACTGCGGTTGCCGACCCGCACCAGGCTGGGCGGGCGCTTGCGCAGCAATTCCTTAACCAGCTCCCGCGCCATCTCGCGCGCCAGGGTGGCATTCTGCTGCGATTCCTGCGCCCGGGCCCGCACCGCATCTTCCTGGCGCTTGTACCAGGAATCCGGCGCCAGCAGCCCCCGCAGCGAGACCTCCGCCGAACGCCCGAACTCGGAGGCGATGGCGCCGGGCTGTACCGTCATCACGCGGATACCAAAAGGTTTGAGCTCGAGGCGGAGCACATCCGACAGCGTGTGGAGTGCCGCCTTGGAGGCACAGTAGGCCCCGGAGAAAGGCGTCGGCAGCACGCCGGAAACCGAACCGATATTGCAGATAAGGCCACGGCGCTCCGAGCGCATGAGGGGGACACAGGCACGGGCCAGCGCCATGGGGGCGAACACATTGGTGCGAAACTGGTTTTCCAGCGCGCGGGTGTCCAGCTCGATCAGCGGCCCCATCTGCCCGAAGCCGGCGTTGTTGACCAGGATATCCAGGCGGCCGTAGGCGGCCTTGAGGGCATGCACCACACGGTTGATATCCGCCTGCGAATTCACGTCCAGGGCCTCGGTGGCAATCCCCATGTCCGCCAGCTCCTGCAGGCTCTCCGGCCGGCGCGCGGTGGCGATGACGATAGTGCCGCGACGGTGGAGCGCCAGTGCCAGTTCCCGCCCGATACCACTGGAACAGCCGGTGATCAACGCGACCCGGTCCGGCACCACATAGCCCCGCCCGATCTGCACCAGGCTCTCAGCCGCGAAACCGGCATCCGAAGGGCGGTAACTGGAGGCTGGTGGTTTGTTCACTGGCTGGCTCCGTTTGCTGGACCGGCGCTCAGGCCGCCGGGTTGCTCTCCCCCGCCCCCGGGGTTGAAGTGGGGGTTCTCAATCAGGCCAAAGATATTGCCGAATGGGTCGAGGAAGCTGGCCATCAGTATGCCCTCACCCACATCCACCGTCTCGCCATGCTGCCGCGCTCCCAGGGCATTCAGTCGCTCCACCTCGGTGGCAATATCGGTCACCCCCCAGTAGGCAATCACACCGTCGGCGCGGCTGATGACATTGCGGGCATCGGGGTTGAGGCCCAGCTCAAATCCGCCGACGTCAAAACCCATGTAGCAGTCGCTTTCGAAATAGGGCTCCCGTTCCAGCACCCTGCTATACCAGGAGCGCGCCTCGGCAAGGTCAGTGACACCATATACCACTGTCCGCAGGCCGAGAATCCGTTCCATTCGGGAAGCCTCCCCAGTTTGGCGGCTGTTTGCGCGGCAAGCCGCTACTGCAGCTCCTGCTCCAGCTGCTCCAGCAGGTCCAGCGGTTCGAGCTCGACCCCCTCCAGCTCACTATTCCAGTTGATGCCTACCAGCAGTACGTCGTCGTGCATTCCGGTGAGCCAGTCGTCCATGAACTCTTCCAGGTCGACGGCCACCGTGCGGTAGCCCGCCCAGTCATCGGCGATATGGATTTCCGCGAATTCCCGCTGGGACCAGAAAGGCATCACATCGGTGTCGGGATGCCGCTCTGATGCACACAGTGCAAATCCCTCCTCGCCCTCGAGGGACCAGACACACCCTTGCGCCGCCGCCTCCGGCAGGAAGCGTGCGCAATTGTCCTCGAAATCATCGCTCAGGGGTTCGACTTGCATGGCTGCGGCACCTTGGAATTCGATCGCAGTTTACGCCAGTTTCGCTGCGGGCACCAAAGACAACGCACGCGCAGGTCCGGCTATTTTCCCGCCGGCATTCACAGCACCAATTGGTGGCCGTTATCACGCAGCCAGCGCCGCAGCTCCCGGTAGTCGGGGCAGGCGCTGGCCACCAGCTGCCAGAAAGCCCGGCTGTGGTTGTGATGGCGCAGGTGGCAGACTTCGTGCGCAACCAGGTAATCCACCACCGCCTCCGGGGCCAGGCACACCAGCCAGTTGTATTGCAGTTCACCGCGCAGGGTGCAGTGCCCCCACTTGCTGCGGGTACGCCGCACCCGCACTGAACTGAACGCCAGTCCCAGCCGCCCTGCCAGTTCCGTCGAGCGCCGGGTGAGCAGCGCCAGCGCCTCGCGCTGGTAGAGACGCTGCAATGCCGCCCTCAGCTGCGCCTCATCCGGCTCACGATAGCGGGTATAGAGCCGGATGGCGTGGCCATCGATGCCGGCTTCTGCCGCGCGCGCCACACGCAGCAACGGCAGCTGCCGCCCCAGCCACGGGAAATATTCGCCAAAGGCAAAGCGGTGCTGCGGAATCTCGGCCGCGCGCTGGCGCGCCCTTAACAACTGGGTGCGAACCCAGTGGATGTTTTCCTGCAGGAAACGGTGGCCGTGGCGTGCGGCACAGCGCTCGGGGATCCGCACCTCCACGCCCGAGTCGGCCATCACCAGCCCCAGCCGCTTGCGCCGTGGAGAGCGCACCAGCCGATAGGGCACCTCCTCGAACTCAAACTGCCCCGCCTCGTTCATCACTCGCCGTGCGCCACCACCGCCATGGTGATCCGGGAGATGCAACTCAGCTTCCCGCCGGCTTCCGTAATGCGGATCTCCCACACCTGGCTGCGGCGGCCGATATGGATCGGCCGCGCGGTGCCGGTCACTATCCCCTCGGGGACCGGACGCAGGTGGTTGGCGTTGATCTCCTGGCCCACGCAGTAATACTTCTCCCCATCCACCACCATGTTGGCGGCAATGGAGCCCAGGGTCTCGGCGAGCACCACGCTCGCGCCACCGTGCAGGATACCCATGGGCTGTCGCGTGCGCTGGTCTACGGGCATGGTGGCCTGGAGGTAATCGTCACCGATCTCGCTGATCTCGACCCCCAGGTGGCCCGGCATACAGCTGCCGGACATTTCATTCAGTTCCGCCAGCGTCGCCGTGCGGTGCCAGATATTCATTCAGACTCCTCAGTGCCAGAAGTTTACGCGCGGTGCGCCGAATCGATGCAGCTCCAGGTCGAGTATGCGCAGCTCGCGCACCAGGCTGCGGCGGCGCAGGTTCAGCACCCGGGCC
This sequence comes from Microbulbifer yueqingensis, assembly GCF_900100355.1. Classification (GTDB taxonomy): domain Bacteria; phylum Pseudomonadota; class Gammaproteobacteria; order Pseudomonadales; family Cellvibrionaceae; genus Microbulbifer; species Microbulbifer yueqingensis. The sequence goes on from NZ_FNFH01000002.1 coordinate 653,299, forward strand.
TCCTCCTCGCTCTCCGCCGAATGCAGGGCTGCGCGCACGGCGAACAGCTCGTCCTGCAGGCGATCGTAACGGTATGCCAGCTGCTGGTATTGCTGCTCCACCCGGTAGAGTTGCAGCCCGCGACGGTACTCCGTCATAAACTGGTCTGCATTGGGGCCGGTACAGACGCCAGCGTAATCACGGCCCCGGCGGCCCTCACGGAAGCCGTTTTCCGGTGTGCAGTACTCCTCCACCCCCTCCTCGTGGCCGCGCAACCAGGCGTCGCTGTCCACGCGTAACCCGTGCGCCTGGCACGCCTGCGCTATCTCGTAGACGGTGGACTGCGCGACACCGCGCTGGCCGCCCGCCACGCCCTGCTCGTACCAGTTGCCGGCCCGGCACTGGTCCTCGGAGATCACCGCGCAACCGGAAAACAGGGCAGCTGCGGCGATGGCGGCGAAAACGGGCAGGCGCCTCAGTGTCTGCATAACGGGTCTCGCTGTGGAAATCCGGCGGGATCAGCCGAACCGGCTGTCCGCCACGAACGGATTGGTTTGCCGCTCGTGACCGAAGGTGGACATGGGACCATGGCCGGGAATAAACCGAACATCGTCCCCCAGCGGCCAGAGCTTTTCGGTAATGGAGCGGATCAGGGTGTCGTGGTCCCCACGGGGAAAATCCGTGCGGCCGATGGAACCGGCAAAGAGGACATCCCCCACCAGCGCCAGCTTGCCGGGACGATGGAAGAAGATCACGTGGCCCGGGGTGTGGCCGGGGCAGTGGTGCACTTCCAGGGACTCATTGCCCACTGTGACCGTGTCCCCCTGCTCCAGCCAGCGATCCGGGGAGAAAGTCTCGACCGGGGGGAAACCGAACATCTGGGTCTGGACCGGCAGCTGCTCGATCCAGAAGGCATCCTCGCGATGTGGCCCCTCGATGGGCAGCTGCAGTTGCGCGGCCAGCGCAGCGGTGCCCCCAACATGGTCCAGGTGGCCGTGGGTAAGGAGGATCTTCTCCAGTTTCAGGCCCCGCTCTTCCACCGCCGCCAGGATGCGCTCGATGTCGCCGCCCGGGTCCACAACCGCTGCGCGCTTGCTGTCCTCACACCAGAGCAGGGTACAGTTCTGCTGGAAGGGAGTGACCGGTACGGTATGAAACTGCAGGGACATAGGGTTAACCACCAACTAGTAAATCAGCCGTCATTATACAGGGGCAGCCGTGCGATTCAGTGGCCGCGGGGATCAGGCCGGGGCCTCGGCAGCCCCCCGCGCCGGTACGGGCCGCCCGCCCGTGCGCTGCAACAGTGCCCGCAGGTCCTGCAACAGCTGTTCCTGCACCGTCTCGCTGTCCCAATAGCCCTGGTGGGCCACCAGTTGGGGGCCCAACTGGGCCGCGCCCGCGTCGGCCAGCGGGCTGGTCTCGTAATCGCGATACACCGACTGGTTGTAGGAGGGGCTAAGTGGCTTGAGCGGCCAGCCGAACAGGTCGTCCGGGTGATAGAAATTCTTCCAGCGAAAGTTGTAACCGCGGGTGTCGGAAGTGACCGCCTGGATCTGCTCCCGCGGCAGGGCCGCTGTCCACAGGGGCATCGTCGGCCCCAGCGTGTACCAGTAACTGAGTGTTTTCAGGCGCAGGAACAGGTCGCGCGCGGAGCCCTTGTGCACACCGCGTGGGCCGCCGTCGCGCCAGATACCGTGGCCGATGGTGGGCCGCTGCGCATCCCAGAGGTAGTTGGACAGGCTGGTGCAACCCGCGGAGTGACTGAGCAGGACCACCGGCGCCGTATCACCGGCGGCGGCCGCGGCGCGTTCCAGGGTGCCGTAAATGGCCTGCTGGCTCTTGTCGTAGTTGCCGTCGCGCTGTTGCGCCGTGGAAAACTGGGCGGCACTCTCGGCCATGCCAAACAGCATGAAACGGCGGGCGCGGAGGAAATCCAGGTCGCGCTTCTGCATGCCCTCGAACACGCGGTCAATGTTGGTATGCAGGTGGTCGTGGCAGGGAATGGTGTCGCAGTGCACCCTGGCCCAGTCCTCTCCCAGGCCCCGGCGCAGGGCTTCGAACAGCGGCTGGGCGAAGGCCCCGTCCGCGGTACCCATACCCGGCGCCGCCAGTATGACGATATCGCTCATGTTTGCCCCTGATTGTTTTTTAGTTGTTGTTATGCATGTGCCGGCGCGACGGCCTCGCTCAATATCCATCTGCAGGCAAGGATACCGGATCCCAGCCTGTACCAGCGTCCCTCAACCGGCCAACACACGAAGCTACCATCTGGTCACTGTTTTGCAAGAAAACTTGATGGTCGTCCTCCCCCGGCAGGGGGGATGTCACCGCCCGGTAGCCATGTAAAGCTCATCGTGCATAATTACGCCTGTATAAAAACCACTCAACGGGCCCGAACACTGCGATGCTTTTAGCCTCCAAATACAGCCTGCCGGATTGCCCGGAGCACACCCTTGCGCGGCCGCGCCTGCTCTCGCTGCTGGACCAGGGCGATATCGATCAGGTAGTCCTGGTCACCGCGCCGGCGGGCTATGGCAAGACCACTCTCGTCTCCTCCTGGGCGGCCGCCCAGGACAGCCCGGTGGCCTGGTTCTCCCTGGATTCCGGCGACAACGAGCCCGGCCAGTTCTGCCGCTATCTCGTCGAAAGCGTGCACCGCGCCACCGGCAACGGCGTGCCCGAAACCCACAACCTGGTCGCGGCCCAGCAACGCCCGGAACCGTCAGTGGTCATCAGCCAGCTGCTGGCCGAGCTGCGCGGCCTGCCCAGCGAGCTGCGCATCGTGCTCGACGATTACCACCAGATTGACAGCGAGGCGGTGCACGACATCACCCGCTTCCTGCTCCGCCATGCCCCGACCGGTATCGGCGTGGTACTTACCAGCCGCAGCCAACCCCCACTCGGCCTCGCCACGCTGCGGGTCCAGGGTCGGCTGCTGGAACTGGACAGCGAGGAGCTCGCGCTGAATGTGGAAGAGACCTCCGCACTGCTGCAACAGCGCCTGCCGTTTCCACTGGACAGTGACCGCATCGGGCAGCTCCACCAGTTAAGCGAAGGCTGGCCGCCGGCCGTGCAGCTGTTCGCGCTGTCCGTGCGCAACGCCGAGGAAGTGGACCGCTACCTGGGCGAGCTGGAACAGGGCCACAGCCACATTCTGGACTACCTGGCAGAGGAGGTACTGGAACGGCTGGACCCGCAATTGCGCGAGCTGCTGGCCTGCACCTCCATCCTCACCCGCGTGAACGCCACCCTCGCTGAACGGCTCAGCGGGCTCGAAAACGGCCAGCAACTGCTGGAGGAAACTGCCCGCCGCGGCCTGTTCCTGCAGGCGCAGGACTCCAGCCGCCAGTGGTTCCGCTACCACCCGGTTTTCGCCCGCTTCCTGCAGCGCCAGCTGACGGAGAGATCCCGGCTACAGGCGCTGCATCGCATCGCCAGCGATACCTGGCTCGAGCTGGGCCAGCCGCTGGAGGCCCTCCGCCATGCGCTGGCTGCGGAGGATACCGAGCGCCTGCAGCAGTTGCTGTACGTGCAGGGAGAACAGTTCCTGCGCGAGGGCCAGATACGCGTACTGAACGACTGCCTCACCTGGCTCGGCAACGACAAACTGCGACGCAACGCCCGCTTCACCCTGATTGCAGCGAAACTGGCGCGGGACAACTTCGAATACGACCAGTGCGAGAAAGTGCTGTCTGCGGCAGAGAGCTGGCTGCAGCGCGAGGACCCGCAACAGTGGCGACAGTTCGAGGGCGCCTTCGCCACCGTGCGCGCGCAGGCTGCAGTAGCACGGGGCCAGACCCTGGTCGCCAAGGAATACGCCGAGGAGGCGCTCGAGCTGCTGGCCCCCGATCAGCACGGCGAGCGCATTGCCGCCCTGCTGGTGGTGGGCGAGACCAGCTTTTGCCTGGGGGCGCTGGGTGAGGCTGTCGACCACATGCGGGAAGTCGAGACCCTGGCACTGGCAGAACAAGACTATCCCAGTGCCGCCTGGGCCATCTGCCAGCAGACCGAGATCGCCATCGCCCAGGGACTGCTGAAGAAGGCCGCGGTGCTCCAGCAGCGGGCGCAACGACTGGTGGAAGAGCGCCACCTGGCCGGCCTGCCCATCTCCGAATTTATCTGCCGGCTGGGCGGCCAGCTGGAATGGGAGGACTGCCGCCTCGAGGAAGCGGCTGCCTCTGCCCGGCGGGGCATGCAGATCAATCGCAAGGCCGGTGAGCGCTGGCTGTTGCAGGAATATACCCTGTTGCTGAAAGTGGCGCAGGCCCGCGGGGAGCGGGATGAATCCCTGGAATGGCTGTCGCGAATCAACCGCCTGCTGGCAGGCGAGCGCTACCATCGCGACTGGGTTGCCAATGCCGATGCCGCGCGACTGCGCGCCTGGCGGGCCCTCGACGACCAGCAGGCTATCGCCACCTGGCTGGAACAGGCCCAGCCGGTGGCGGATCGCCCCACCAACCACTTCGAGCAGTGCCACGGCCGCAACCACGTGCGCGCCCTGATCGAGCTGCACCGCTGGTCGGATGCCAACCGGCTGCTGAGTCGCCTGCAACAGGTCGCCCGTGAGTGCGGCCTGGTCACCGATTGCCTGCGCAACCTGGTACTGGAAGCCCACCTGCTGTGGCTGCGGGAGCAACGCGATGCGGCCATCCAGACCATGCGGGAAGCGCTGGCCATTGCCGTCGAGCGGGATTTTCGCGCCAGTTTCCTGCAGATCGGCAAGCCACTGATCGTGATCCTGAAGGCCGCCATCGACAGCGGTCTCGAGGAGGGCGAGCTGGACAAGGCCCATGAGCTGATCCGCCTCGCACAGCAGCAGCCGGAGCTGGACGGCGGCATCCGCATCGAGCTGGATGAGACCATCATCCGCGAGATCCTCGAGAGTGATGCGGTGCCCGACTTCCTGCGCCATTCGCCCCTCACCCCGCGGGAGTGGCAGGTCCTCAACGCCATCCACTCGGGCCTGTCCAACGAGCGCATCGCGCGTCACTTCAAGGTGGCCCCCAGCACCATCAAGACGCACATCCGCAGCCTGTACCAGAAGCTCGACGTGCAGGACCGCCAGGAAGCCATTGCCCTGGCGGAACAGATGCTGCGCTCGGTACAGGACCAGCCCGCTGATAGCGACCCGGCTCACTCCTGACTTTCCTCCGCCCTCCTCCCCCACATGGGGAGGAGGCGTCCCATGCGGGGCGCCGTCATACTGAGCCTATCCTATTAAGTGACTATCCGACGGGCAGTAGTTATGAGTGGCAGCAATACCGAGTGGTGGCGCAACAGCGTCATCTACCAGATCTACCCACGCAGTTTCTGCGACGCCAATGGCGACGGGATCGGTGACCTGGCAGGTATAACCAGCAAGCTCGACTATGTGCAGTCACTCGGTGTGGACGCCATCTGGATTTCACCCTTTTTCAAGTCGCCAATGGCGGACTTCGGCTATGACGTTTCGGACTACCGGGACGTGGACCCGATCTTCGGCAACCTGGGGGATTTCGATGAGCTCATCGAGGCCGCCCACGCCCGCGGCCTGAAGGTCATCATCGACCAGATCCTCAGCCATTCCTCCGACCAGCATCCCTGGTTCCAGGAGAGCCGCTCCAGCCGCTCCAACCCCAAAGCGGGCTGGTATGTCTGGGCCGACCCAAAGCCGGACGGCAGCGTGCCCAATAACTGGATGTCCAACTTCGGCGGCAGCGCATGGCGCTGGTGCACCCGCCGCCGCCAGTACTACCTGACCAATTTCCTGAAAGAGCAGCCCGACCTGAACCTGCACAACCCGGAGGTCCAGGAACAGCTGCTGGCCGACCTGAAGTTCTGGCTCGAGCGCGGGGTGGACGGATTCCGCCTGGACGCCATCAACCACGCGTTTCACAACCAGTCACTGCGCGACAACCCGGCGCGGCCCCTGCAGCTGGACGAGAATGGCCTGCCGCCGGTCAATACCTACCAGTACCAGTGGCACATCCACGACAAGTCGCAGCCGGAAAACCTGCTTTTCCTGCAGCGCGTGCGCAAGCTGCTGGACCAGTATCCGGACACAGTGACTGTGGGTGAAGTGGGTGACGACAACACCCACAAGATCATGGCCGAGTACACCACCGAAGACCGCCTGCATATGGCCTATTCCTTCGACCTGCTGGCGGAGGACTGCAGCGCCGGGTTCCTGCGCGAGACGCTGCGCAAGAACCGCCAGGTCATCGAGGAGGGCTGGCCCTGCTGGTCGATCAGCAACCACGACGTGCCGCGCCCCATGACCCGCTGGAACAGGGAATTTGACCGCGAGCAGGCCGCTGCACGCGTGCCGCTGTTCCTTCTCACCCAGCTGTGCCTGCGCGGCAGCGTATGTCTTTACCAGGGCGAGGAACTGGGGCTGGAGGAAGCCGAGATCGCCTTCGAGGACCTGCAGGATCCCTACGGCATCAACCTGTGGCCGGAATTCAAGGGTCGCGATGGCTGCCGCACGCCCATGCCCTGGTTCAACCACGGCGAGGTCAATGCCGGGTTCTCCAGGGCCAGGCCCTGGTTGCCGGTACCGGAAGAGCATCGCAACAAGGCGGTGAGCGTGCAGGAAGACGACCAGCACTCCATCCTCAATCGCTTTCGCGCCCTGTTGCAGTGGCATCGCGAATGGCCGGGCCTGGCCAGCGCTGAACAGCAAGTCGTAGACACCGGCGACGAGCTGCTGGTTTTCTACCGCCGCACCGCAACCGAGGAATTCCTGGTGGCCACTAATTACGGCCGCGAGGATGCCGAGCTGGCACTACCGGAGGAATTCTCCGGTGCGCGCGATATCACTCCCCACAACTTCGCTGGCGAGGTTACCGGAACCAGTATCCGGCTGCCGCTGGCCGGCGCGCGGGTGTTACACCGCAAGAGGAATCAGCACGGCGGTTAATCAACAATTTCGCTGATCGGCCGCGGCGGCAACACCTTGCGCCCCGGGCTGCCTCCCCCAACAAGTGCGTTTCTCTCGTCACTTGCACTGCCATGGATGGCACCTGTTGACATCTCTCTTCGCCGGCCCCGGGCCGGCTTTTTTATGCCTGCGTACTACCCGCACACTGGACGCGACGGCGCGAGCGCGTCAGTCGTCCCGCTTGCGACTGAGGACCTCAAAGGACTGGCCCAGCCTGATCTCCCAGCTGTCCTTGCCATCACAACTGGCTCCTACCACCTTGAAACCGTAGTCCTTTACGCGGATGCGGCCATCCTCACAGTTGACCGCCGCCAGCGCTGCACGCACTCGCGCTTTCTCCTCTTCGGTGGGTTCGCGTTCCGCCGCGGCGGCAAACGGCACCAGGAGGATAAAAACCGACAACGCCAGGAATACCTTTTTCATTCATCACACCCCTTCGGAATTTTGTCAGCGGGCCAGTGGGCGTGGCCGGACCCAGAACCAGCAGAAAACCACCAGTGCCCCAAACCCGGTATAGCACAGGATAAATACCCAGTCCGGAATCCGGTAATAGAGAATCCTGCCCAGCCAGTGGGAAATAAAACTGCCCGCATATACGGTATCACCGGCGCGCTCACGCAGGGCCATCTCCCAGATGGTAAGCGGGCAAATCGCCCCTAGCCAGGACTGCAGCACCACTATCACGATGGCTATAAGGTGCGCCAGGCGGAACCAGGGATTGCGCACCCAGGACCAGGCGCGCAGTTTCCCGGCGACGATGCAGAGGAGACCACAAATAACAAAGGCGACGAACACCACATGTGTGACCAGAATTGCATCCGCGGCCAGGGCATAAAGCACTTCCGCTTTCATATCACCGTCCACCTTTCCCAGAGGGTTTAACCAAGGCACTTGCCCGTCTCGCCGCCGTCGAGCGGAATCGGCAGCCCCGCTTTTTCGACCTGGTAATAGACGGATATGATTCGCCAGTGGCCTTTGTCCAGGTACAGCTGGATACTATTTACCCCGGTAAACTCTGCGGCTGCGCCTCTCGCGGTGCGGGACTCCACTACGCTGTAGACCGTCGCGAAGCGATCATAGGAGTTGACCCGCCGCGCAACCTCACACTCGTAAAACCCCTTTTCCCCAATGCGATCGATTCGCTGTATGAAATCGGCCGCAGTCATCACTGAAAATTCCGGTTTGCCCTCACGGTAACGCGCGCCGAACACCATCGCCTCCGGGTGGAATACACGCTGCAACGTGCCGATGTCGGGCCTTTCGCCCGGCTCGCGCGACAGCGCCTGCCAGAAACCGGATACGACACTCCCCGGCGAGGAAGTTGTCGCATACGACGCCAGCGGTATCAAAAGCAACAGAAAAATATACGCTCTCATCAAAAGCTCCTCGAAAGCTCGCGGGATAAATCCGGCGGTGGTGTCACGCGGGCGACACTCAACCGGGTGTCAGGCCGTCCGCTTTGCATAAGCATGGCCGCGGGCGAACCCGCCAGCGGAATCATTAGGCCCTATCTTACCCCGAGCGCCATCACATTGCCGCGCGCCACTGCCCGGCTGCCGGATGCCCGCCGGGCAGCTATGCCTTCTCTCTCTATAGCGATCGCGCCTAATACCCAATCGGTTTAATAAGGTGCCAGGCCCTCACCCTACCATCCAAGCCACTTGTTCGCGGTTTTTCCGCCAGAGCCCTGTCCGCGGCAGAGACCAGGAGACACTGGTCGCCGCCTGGGGAAATCCAAGACCTGTCGTCGCGCCTGCCGGACGTGCAGGATCCCTTTACCTCGCGGAGGTACGCGCGGCGGGTTCGTCTCGCAGATGCAGTAGATTGCAAGAGAGGTGCGCAATGCAGAGCCGTTTTTCACTGCTAAAACGATCGTCACTTGCCGCGTTGCTGGTATTCAGTAGCGCTTCTCTGGTAACAGAAGTAGCAGAGGGTGCCGATTATCGCGATCCAAACAACCTGCCTCCGCACGTACGCAGCTACTACAACTCGCAAGGCCAGCACAACTCGTACGGCCGCCCCGGCTACAATTCGCGCTATTACAGCAGGTCACCCTACGGGGGTTACGGCGCCCAGCAATACACGGGCAGGTCCTGGTGGCGTCACGAGGTTAGCGGTGGTGCACCTAAAATTGTGATCGATCTCAGCGAACAGAGGGCCTATTTTTATAAGGGCGGTAAGCTGGCAGGCGTTTCGCCTGTATCCACCGGCAAGGCCGGGCACAGGACGCCCACTGGCAACTTCCGCATCTCGGAAAAGAAATACAACCACCGCTCTAACCTTTATGGCCACTATGTAAGTAGAAGTGGTTATGTATTGCGCAGCAATGTGGACGTCCGTCGTCACCGCAAACCGCCCGGCTCGATATTTCGCGGTGCGTCAATGGACTTCATGATGCGGATCAACGGGGCGGTGACCATGCACGCGGGCTATGTACCGGGCTACCCGGCTTCCCATGGCTGCATCCGCCTGCCCTGGCATATGGCAAAGATCTTCTTTAACAACGCGTCCGTGGGTACCAAGGTTTCCGTAGTACCGTAACGAACAGTACCGTAACGAACTGGCACCAAAGAAGCAGAAAGGGCGAACCCGTGTTCGCCCTTTCTGCTTTATACGGGGTCTTTCAGGCCCGCTTTCTCGCCAGACTCCATCCGCACAAAGTAATCGTGCGCGGCCCGGTTTACGTACTTCGCCAGCAAAAGAGTCGACGTCATGGTGGGAACCGCCATCACTGCGTACATGCCGATAATGATGCTGTTGACTGCATTCAGCGAAGCCACGGCACCAATCGCGATCAGCGAGATGTAGATGGCGGTATACAACCACTGCAACCGGGGCCCGAACAGGAACACGAAACACTTCACGCCGTAATACCAGAAAGTGACGATAGTGCTGAAAGCCAGCGGCAGCACCATCAGCAGTAACAGCACCGGCCCCCAGTGGCCAAACACCTGCGAGAAGGCCTCTGCCGTGAGCGACACCCCCTCGATACCCTCGCCATGCTGCCAGACACCGGTGAGCAGGATCACCAGTGCGGTACAGGTGCAGACCACCAGGGTATCGACAATGGGGCCCACCATGGCCACCACGCCCTCGCGGATTGGCTCGGTGGTCTTGGCCGCGCCGTGGGCCAGGGATTCCGTGCCGATGCCAGCCTCGTTGGAGAAGGCCCCGCGACTGATGCCGGTGGCGATCACCGCCCCCAGCGCGCCGCCGGCCACCGCCCGCCCGGAGAAGGCATCGGTCACGATCAGCCACAGTGCCGCCGGGACTTCCTGCCAGAAATAACCGATCACGATAAAGGTCAGCGCCAGGTAAAACAGCACCATGCCCGGCACGACCATTACGGCAAACTTGCCGATGCGCTGGATACGCCCGGCAATTACCACCGCCGCAGCGATGGCGAGCACCACGCCGATGGCAAAATCGAACCAAAGCGAACCATCTTCGCCCACCACGCCCAGCGGCACGGCGAAGGATTCCCGCAGCAATTGCACCGTCTGGTTTGACTGGAACACCGGCAGCATGCCGCACAAGCCCGCCACCGCAAACAGCAGGGCCAGCGGCATCCAGCGCTTGCCCAGCCCCTCGCGGATCACATACATGGGTCCGCCCTGCAGCTCACCGGCCGCGTCCCGGCCGCGGTACATCACCGCGAGGGTGGCGGTGTAAAACTTGGTGGCCACCCCCACCAGGGCGGTAACCCACATCCAGAAGACGGCTCCCGGCCCGCCGGTGCTGATGGCAATGGCCACCCCGGCAATATTGCCCAGGCCCAGGGTCCCGGAAAGGGCAGTGGACAGGGCCTGGCGGTGCGGCACCTGGCCGGGATCATCGGGGTTGTCATACTTGCCACGCAGCAGGTCGATGCTATGGCCCAGGTGGCGGTATGGCCGGCCGCGAGAAACCACCAGCAGGTAAAGGCCGCCGCCCACGAGCAGGACCAGCAGGGGCGTCCCCCAGACAAAGGAAGCAAATGCGGCCAGCGCCGCATCGAGGGATTGCAGGAATTCCATGGAGGATTCGATCAGTGGTTGGTGTACCGGGGAGTCTATGAAGCGCGATGCCTGCTTGTCAAAACGGTCCGCAGTGAGGAGGGGGGCATACTCACCCAGGGCCACAATAAAAAGCCCCTCGGCGAGGGGCCCTCTTATCAGGCAACAACCGGTTCCGGCTCCAGCTCATCCACCACAATCTCGGGCTCGCGTACGAAAAATACCGAAATCGCGCCGAAGATCATAAAAACACCGGCCAACACGATGATATAGATGGCCTGGTTACCAAATACGCCGTGCAATATCGGGCCCGCCACCAGGGCCGAGAGGATCTGCGGTGCGGCGATGGTGAAATTGAAGATCCCCATGTACACGCCGGTCTTGCTGGCCGGCAGGGAGTCGGACAGGATCGAATAGGGCATGGCCAGGATCGCAGCCCAGGCGATACCGATGCCCGCCATTGGCAACAGCAGCCCGAGTGCACCGCTGGGCACCGTAACCTCTGTAATCAGCAGGTTGACCCGGGTCAGCTCGCCGCCCTGGAACAGCAGGAAGCTGATATAACCCAGGCCGCCCAGCAGCAACGACAGCGCATAGGTGGGCTTGCGACCCAGCGCGCGGGCTATGCGGGTCAGCGCTATCGAGAATATGGCAGCGAACAGCGAGTAGGCGGCGAAGATAATTCCCACCCAGTCGCCGGCGGCACCCTTGGCCGCGGCAATGTGTTCAGGTATCTGGCCCACAGTGGCCAGGTAGTCGTGGTCGAACCACCTGGCGTCCACACCCCAGACATGCTGGGTGATGGCCGGGGTGGTGTAGACCCACATGATGAACAGGGCAAACCAGGAAAAGAACTGCACCACCGCCAGCTGGCGCATGGTCTTCGGCATATTGAACAGCAGCGTCAGGAAACCGCCGAGCCGCTGAAACAGTGACTTGCGCTCGGCCAGCTCCCGCGCCAGCTGCTCCGCGTCGATACCCTTGTACGCGTTGTATTCTTCCGGGGCGTACTCACGGGTGCGGAACACGGTCCACAGCACACTGCCGAGCAACACGGTTGCACCGATATAGAAGGCCCAGATCACTGACGGCGCCACCTGCCCCGCCTGCGCGGTGTTTTCCAGCCCGATCACGTTGGTCAGGATAAACGGCAGCATGGAGCCAAGCACCGCGCCGATATTGATCAGCAGCGACTGGACGGAGTAACCCAGGGTGCGCTGTTCGGACGGCACCATATCGGACACCAGTGCCCGGAATGGTTGCATGGTCACATTGAAGGCCGCATCCATCAGCGCCAGCATCACCCCGCCGAAGAGGATCGGCGCCACGAAGGCCACCACGATTCCTGCATTGGGCATAAACGCCATGCCCACAGCCGCGGCCATGGCACCGAACAGGATATACGGGTTGCGGCGGCCAAAGCGGCTCCAGGTGCGGTCGGAGGCAGAACCCACGATCGGCTGTACGATCAGGCCCATCAGGGGCGCAACAATCCAGAACAGCGACAGCGAATGGAGGTCGGCCCCAAGGTCGGACAGGATGCGGCTGGCATTGGCATTCTGCAGGGCAAAGCCGAACTGCACACCGAGGAACCCGAGGCTCACATTCCACACCTGCCAGAAGGGTAACTTGGGCTGTTTCATCATCATCTCTGCGAGTTTCTTTATCTTTATGGGGGCGGGCACGTCGGGGAGCGGCCCTCTCTATATGGCTTACGGGATCATGGCACGGGGACGGTGGCCGGCCATCCTCCCCCTTCGGGGGAGTAGACTGGCGGATGATCGCCACGACGGACAGGCCCAGCGAGTTTGTGACCCGTAATCCCGGCTCGGTTTCGTCGGGGCTGCGACGGTGCCCTCCCCCTGTCGGGAGGGGGATCTCCCGAAGCACCGCTTCCTGCAGAATACGTGGTGGAGATTTGTACGACCCCCCGGGAGGAATACGGTAATGAAGCACTTACTCGCACTGGTGCTGTTGCTCGCTGCGGGCGGAGCAAGCGCAGCCCCCGCAACAACCCCGGATCGTATCGAGCCACCATTCTGGTGGCCGGGCATGAAAGAGCCGGACCTCCAGCTGATGCTGCACGGGGAGGCTATTGGCAACCTGCAGGCGGCCGTGGACTATCCGGGCGTGGAGGTAGTGGGTACCGAGTCCACCGCCAACCCCAACTACCTGTTTATCAACCTGCGCCTGGCCCCCGATGTGAAGCCGGGCACCTTCCCCATCCAGCTCCTCGAGAACGGCACCCGCCGCAGCGCCTTCGATTACCAGCTGCGCGCCCGTACCGCCCCGCCGCGCGGCCAGCGTGGTTTTGACAGCACGGATGCAATTTACCTGGTCACTCCGGATCGCTTCGCCAACGGCGATGCCGGCAATGACATCGCTCCCGGCATGCAGGAAGGCCCGGACCGGGAGGCTCCAGGGGGCCGGCACGGCGGGGATATCGCCGGCATGCGCGCGGCCCTCGAGTACATCGCCAATATGGGGTTCACCGCTATCTGGCCCAATCCGCTGCTGGAAAACAACCAGCCTGCCTACTCCTATCACGGCTACTCCGCCACGGATCACTATCGCATCGACCCACGCTTCGGCAGCAACGAGGAGTATCGGGAATTTGTCGCCGCCGCTGGGGAGAAGGGGATCGGCGTGATCCAGGATGTAGTGCTGAACCATATCGGCGACGGCCACTGGTGGATGACCGACCTGCCCGACACGAGCTGGCTCAACGGTGCCGGAACGGGCAGGGGTGAGTACGCGATTACCAACCACAGCCGCTTCACCCCGGTGGACCCCCATGCCAGCGAGGCAGACCAACGCCTGTTTACCGAAGGCTGGTTCGTTGACTCGATGCCCGACCTTAACCAGCGCCATCCGCTGTTGGCCAACTACCTGATACAGAACACACTGTGGTGGATCGAGTACGCCGGCATCAGCGGCATCCGCGCCGACACCTACGCCTACTCCGACCCGGGCTTCCTGGAGAAGTGGGCCGGGCGTATCCGGCGGGAATACCCGGGCTTCAATATCGTGGGGGAGGAATGGACCCGCAACGCCGCCCTGGTGGCCCACTGGCAGCGCGGTGAACGTGAGCCGGCGACCGGCGGGCGCCTGCAAAGCATGATGGATTTTCCCCTGCACTACGCCTTGCGCGAGGGCCTGACCGAAAAGGAAAGCTGGAGCAGCGGACTGATCCGCCTCTACGAGGGGCTGGCCAACGACTTCCAGTACCCGAATCCCGAGCGGCTGGTGATCTTCGGCGGTAACCACGACACCAGCCGCCTTTTCAGCCAGTTAGGCGAAGATCTGGCCCTGTTCCGCATGGCGGTGGCCTACCTGGCCACCATGCGCGGCATCCCGCAGTTCTTCTACGGCGATGAGCTGCTGATGACGAGCCCCCGGCACCGCGCCGACGGTATCGTGCGCAGCGACTTTCCGGGCGGCTGGAACGGAGACAAGGCCAACGGTTTTACCGGCGCCGGCCTGACTGACTCCCAGCGTAAGGCGCAGGCATATGTCCGCGCACTTTTTCGCTGGCGCCGCACCCAGCCGGTCATCCACCGCGGCCAACTCACCCATTTCGCCCCGGTCGACGGACCTTATGTTTACTTCCGTCACGATAACGACAACGTTGTAATGGTGGCCATGAACAAGGGCGATAAACCTGCACCATTCAGGAAAGAGCGCTTCGCCGAGATAATTGGAGGGAAAAACCGCGGGGTGGATGTGGTTAGTGGTCGCGGCTACCAGCTGAATCACCTGCAGATCCCGCCGCGCGAAGTGATGGTACTGGAAATACAATAATGACCGGCCCGACGCCGGCATAGCAGCCTCGAGCCAAGGCAGAAATGATGATGAAGTTAAAAAAGACCCTGCAATTTTGTGCCCTCGCTGGCGCTATCGTGAGTAACAGCAGCGGCGCAACCGAGTCGCGCCATTACCTCGAGCACCGCCTCGAGGGGAATGCACTCACCATCGAGACTACTGATGGCGAAGTCACCCTGACCCCAATCAATGATGACTCGGTCGCCGTGCACTACCGACGCGAGGGCGTGAAGCAACTGCCCTCGTTCGCCCTGGCTGGTACCAGACGCGCCCCCGTTGAGACCAGTATCGAGGAGAGCGCAGGGCTGATCACCTACGACCTTGGTGACCTGCACGCGGTGATCCGCAAATCCCCGTTCGCCATCAGTTACCACCGCGACGGCGAGACCATCCTCAGCGAGGAAACAGGGTTCTTCGCCACCGAGACCATGCGCGGCTTCCGCTTTGCGCTGGCAGAGGGGGAAAAACTTCTGGGAGGTGGAGAGCGGGTGCTGGGCATGGACCGGCGCGGCAGGCGCCTGCCGCTGTATAACCGCGCCCATTACGGCTACACCACCGAGTCAGAACAGATGTACTTCAGCCTGCCGGCGGTGATGTCCAGCAACAAGTACATTCTGGCCTTCGACAACTCCGCCACGGGAGCCCTGGACCTGGGCGCGAGCGACGAGGATGTACTGCAATTCGAGGCGGTGGGCGGCCGCACCGCCTATATCGTCGCCACCGGCGACAACTACCCTGAGCTGGTCGAAAACTACGTTGACGCCACCGGGCGGCAACCCCTGCCACCGCGCTGGGCCCTGGGCAATTTCGCCTCGCGCTTCGGATATCACACCGAGGAAGAAGTACGCGAGACTGTGGAAAAGTTCGCCGATGAAGGTTTTCCCCTGGACGCAGTGGTACTTGACCTCTTCTGGTTCGGTCCCGATATCAAGGGGCATATGGGTAACCTTGCCTGGGACCGGGGGGCTTTTCCGCAACCCGAAGAAATGATGGCCGATTTCCGCGAGCGCGGAATCCAGACCATCCTGGTCACCGAGCCTTTTGTACTCACCAGTTCCGAGCGCTGGGACGAGGCGGTGGCCGCCGGCGCGCTGGCAAAAGACCTCGGCGGGAAGCCCATGCGTTTCGATTTCTACTTCGGCAACACCGGCCTGATCGACGTGTTTGATGAGCGCGGGCGCGACTGGTTCTGGAATATCTACGACGGCCTGCTGCAGCAGGGTGTCAGTGGCTGGTGGGGTGACCTGGGCGAGCCCGAGGTGCACCCGTCGGATACCGTTCACGCCATTGGTATGGCCGACGAGGTACACAACGCCTATGGCCACCGCTGGGCCCAGACCCTGTTTGAGAGACAGTCCGCTGCATATCCGGAGCGCCGGCCCTTCATCATGATGCGTGCCGGTTTCCCGGGCTCCCAGCGCTACGGCATGATTCCCTGGACGGGTGACGTGGCGCGCGAATGGGGCGGGCTAAAGCCACAGGTGGAACTGGCACTGTCCATGGGCCTGCTGGGTTTCGGCTATACCCACTCTGACCTGGGCGGCTTCGCCGGCGGCGAGGAGTTCGATCGCGAACTCTATATCCGCTGGCTGCAATACGGCGTTTTCCAGCCGGTCTACCGGCCCCACGCGCAAGAACATATTGCCTCCGAGCCGGTCTTTCACGACCGCACCACCCGGGATATCACCCGCGAGTACATCAAGCTGCGCTACCGGCTGCTGCCGTATAACTACACCCTGGCATTCGAGAACAGCCAGACGGGTATGCCGCTGATGCGACCGCTGTTCTTTGAGCCGGACAGCGACCCGGCGCTGATGGACTACAAGGATGCCTACCTGTGGGGCAACGACTTCCTGGTGGCGCCGGTCACCGGGGCGGGAATTGACGCGGTGGAATTACGTCTTCCCGGCGGCGTCTGGTTCAATTACTGGAACGATGACCAGCACAGCGGTGAAAAAGCCACGATCGATGTGAACCTGGAGACGATCCCGGTACTGGTCCGTGCGGGTGCGTTTATCCCCACGGTGGATGACATGGCGACCACCCGGGACTACTCAAGTGAGAACCTGACCCTGGACTACTATGCCCACCCGGCTTCTATTGAATCCAGTGGCTATGTCTATGAAGACGACGGACTCACCGTCAATGCGTTCGCGCGCGACCGCTACACCAGGCTGCACTTCAAGGCCGGGCGTAGCGCCGGGGGTATCCGCTTTGACTTCCGCCGTGACGGCGGCGGTTACCCGGGGGAACCGCAACAGCGTAATATGCACCTGAATATCCACAACTGGAGTCTGCAGCCATCGCAGGTCCGGGCAGCGGGTAAGGAAATTCCCGTGCTCGAAAGCAAGCGTGACTTCGAGCAGGCCAGCGAGGCTGCCTGGCTTGACCAACACGCGAACCAGTTACGGGTAAAATTCAAATGGGACCGGCAAGCTCTGTCTCTCGACGTCAGGCATTAAGCACAGCATCGTTTGGCTCACGGCGCCGTCTGGCACCGGGGAAACAATGCGGCACTACGATAACTAAAACCGGAAAACTACCCTGAGCAGATTGCATGAAACACCTGAATAAACTGATCGTAACCGCCCTGCTCGTCGCCGGCTGCACCAGCGAGAAACCGGATGCACCGGTAGAAGAGCCCGGAATAAAACCCAGCCACCCGCAGAAAGCGGTGATCTACCAGGCGCTGCCGCGGCTGTTCGGCAACACCACCGAAACCAACAGCCCCTGGGGCACCATCGAGGAAAATGGTGTGGGTAAGTTCAACGACTTCACCCCCAGGGCGCTGGGAAAAATCCGCGAACTGGGCGCCACCCACATCTGGTATACCGGTTCCCTGCACCACGCCCTGGTGCGCGATTACAGTGACTACGGCATCAGCATCGATGACCCCGACGTGATCAAGGGCCGCGCCGGTTCACCCTATGCCATCAAGGACTACTACAACGTGAACCCGGACCTGGCCGAAAACCCGGCACAACGTCTGCAGGAGTTCCGCCAGCTGATCGCGCGCAGCCACGACGCGGGGCTGAAGGTCATCATCGACATCGTGCCCAACCATGTCGCGCGGGCCTATGAGTCGACGACCAAGCCCGCCGGGATCCGGGACTTCGGCGCCGACGACGATACTTCAGTCGCCTATGCCCGCGACAATAATTTCTATTACGTTGTCGGTGAGGACTTCAGGGTCCCGGAGTCCCATGATTACCAGCCCCTGAACGGCGAGCCACACCCACTTGCTGATGGAGAGTTTGAGGAAAGCCCGGCCAAATGGACCGGCAACGGCGCCCGCACCGCACAGCCGGACATCAACGACTGGTATGAAACCGTCAAGATCAACTTCGGTGTACGCCCGGACGGCAGCAAGGATTTCCCCGAGCTGCCCGATGACTATGCGAAAAAAGACTACCGGGCCCACGCCGAGTTCTGGGCGGACAAGGACGTGCCCGACTCCTGGGAGAAGTTCCGCCATATCACCCATTACTGGCTGGACCTCGGTGTGGACGGTTTCCGCTATGACATGGCCGGCATGGTGCCGGTGGAGTTCTGGAGCTACCTGAATTCCTCCATCAAGATGAAAGCCCCTGACACCCTGCTGCTGGCCGAGATCTATACTCCCGAGCGCTACCGCGACTATATCCACCTGGGCAAGATGGATTATCTCTATGACAAGGTGGGCACCTACGACGCTATCCGCGCGGTGATCGAAGATAAAGGCAGCACCGACCGCGTGGCAGAAGTCCAGGCGGAATTGCAGGATATTGCCCCCCATATGCTGCACTTTATGGAAAACCACGACGAACAGCGCATCGCCAGCCCCGAATTCGCCGGCGATGACCGTATGGGTGTGCCGGCCATGGTGGTTTCCGCAACGGTCTCCGCCGCCCCTACCCTCCATTATTTCGGTCAGGAGTTCGGCGAGCCGGCACGCGAGGACGCCGGTTTCGGCAAAGCCAGCCGCACCACCATCTTCGACTACTGGTCGGTACCGAGCGTGCGACGCTGGGTGGACGGGGGCAGTTTCGATGGCGGCCGCCTGGCGGAATACGAAAAGGAGCTGCGTGACTTCTACCGCCGCCTGCTCAACTTCTCCACCGAGAGCGAGGCACTGCGCGGAGAGTTCATGGACCTGCACCCGCTGAACCGCACCGAGAAGAATGGCTATGGGGACAAGCACTACGCGTTTGCCCGCTGGGCCGGGGACGAGCGCCTGCTGGTGATGGCAAGCTTTGCCCGCAAACCTTCCAGTCCGGACCTCGGCATACCGGCCACCCTGATCCAGAAGTGGCAGCTGGCGGACGGTACCTACCCACTGGTGGACCAGCTGGATAAATCCCGCACCGCCAAGCTGGAGGTGCGGGACGGCGTGGGCCGGGTCAGGCTCGACCTCAAGCCGATGAGTGGTCACATATTCAGGGTGGGCGGCTGAGGCCTTCTCTGCTGCGGGCGGCCCGCTGCCGCCCGATTCAATTCCGCACGGGTTGATTTATCTCAAGTCCCCCACATCTCCCTACTGCATCATTCGATTCCAAGTTGGTCATGCTTGACCCCACGGCCGGGCCCTGCGGGCCGCACGACCGGCGGTGGCGAGCCCCGGCCTGCCAGTGGCAGGCTTGATCCGGCCGCGACACAGCGCCCCTGAATAACAAAATCGAGGAGAGATAAATGCAACAGCAAACCATATTCGTCGTCGTCGACCCCAATGACGATCAACATGTCGCCCTGGAGCGCGCGCTGGCCACCGCCCGCCTGCGCTCACCCCAACCGCGCCTGCTGGTGTTCGTCGCAGTGGATGGCGAAGCGGTGGATACCCGCGCAGTCAACGACCACCTGTTCCGTGACGAGCACTGGTTCCGCGAAGCCATTCGCGAACCCATTGCGGAGGCGGGCCTCGAGTGCGAGATCCAGGTGTGCTGGTCCAGCGACTGGCAGGGCGCCATCATCCAGGAATCCAAGCGCTGTAACGCCGAGATGATCTATCTGCCGGTCCATGCCAAGACCAGCCGGCGCTTCACCTTCGCCGAGTCCAAGTGGCAGGTACTCAAGGGCGCCCGCTGCCCGGTAGTGCTAATCCGCCCGGGGGCAAAGGCCCGGCGCAAGGTAGTCCTGGCCACGGTCAACTACCAGGCCAAAACCGCCAAGCAGCGCCAGCTCAACCGGCAAATCAGCGAGCGTGCGCGCTACATCGCCGCCAACTACGATGCAGAACTGCATCTGGTGAACGCCTACCTCGATTCCATGTTGTACCCTGACCGGGGCGCGCTGGCCAAGCTGGCTTCCAAGACCGGCGTGCCGGCCAACCGCATCCACGTCCATCGCGGTTACACCAGTGACGTGGTGGCCGCTGTCGCCGGTGAAATCGATGCGGATGTGGTAGTGATGGGCACCCTCAACCAGTACGGCGCCACGGGCACCCTGCTGCGCGGCAATACCGCCGAGCGGGTAATCGGCGAGCTGGACGTGGATGTAATGGTATGTAACGAATTCACTTTCACCGACAGCGAAAGCGCGGCAGCCGAAGCGGAGGAGGCTGCAGAGGCGACCACCTGAAGCAGGTTGCCTCTAGCCGCCGCGACAGCAGCGGCGGGATGCGGGCGGGCCTGTTTTACTGGCGCCCGCAGCCCGCACGGGCTGCTTCAGCCCCGGTCGACGGGGCCGAGCAGCACCATGTCAAACTCGCCGTCGACGGTCACCGCCCCGTCCTTCACTGTCAGCTGCTGGCCGGAATAAAAATCCCGGACCGCGGTACCGTCGGCAAAGATTCCACCAACGGCCACTTGCCTGGCGCCTGGTTCCAGGCCCAGGGCGACCACAACCGGCGCCTCACCCGGAAGTGTACGTGCAAACGTATAGGGCCGGTCCGCCAGTTTGCGGTGTTCGCCAGCACCAACAGAGAGGTGCGCCTGGCGGAACTGGCCGAGCTTCTGCCAGTGGGCCAGCAATTCCTGCGTGGCCGGCTTTTCCAGGTCCTCCCAGTTCATGGCGCTACGCAGCTGGGCATCCCCATTGGCGTCAGGAGCGTGCAACGGCCGGGCCAACTCATCTCCGTAATAGATCTGTGCCGCACCCGGCGCGAGCATCAGTTTGGTTGCGGCTTCCCGGGTACGCTGCCGCTCGCGGTCGAAGGAGTTCATATCATCGTGGGATGACAGGTAGTTGAGTACGCCCAGACCGTCCAGGGGCCCACCGTGCAGGTTTTCCGAATAGGTGGAGAACAGGCTCTCCCAGCCGTCATCGGCGCGCTGGGAGAAATCGAAGTTGATCAGGCTGTCGAATCCGTAGTTATAGAAGTCCACCTGTCGATCGCCGAAATCGTAATTGCGCCCACGGGTCACACCAAAATCATTGGCGCCAAAACCGTAGACCTCCCCCACCATAAAGAAGTCACGGTCGTCGAGTTTCTCCCGGGGATTTTCCGCTCGCCACTCCGCCAGGGCCCTGCTCGCCTCCTTTTCAAGCACCGCCCAGACCTCCGGCTCAACATGCTTGGTGGTGTCCACGCGGAATCCGTCCACCCCGTATTCCCGCACCCAGTCAGTGACCCATTTCACCAGGTAGTACTTTGGCGCGCGCGGGTATCCGGTGCGCGCGAAGAAGGCATCGAGCTCCGCCAGCTCCTGTTCGAGCCGGCCCTCGCGCTGCCACTTTTCCAGCAGCTGTGGCGGCAGCTCGACCGGTTCTTCGCTCTCGGTGCGGATGTCCGGCAGGTTATCGACAAGCGTACAGCTCACGGTGCCGGCAAAACCGGACCAGTCACACACAGGATCGGGGCGCACCCAGGACTGCGGTGCCAGCAGGTCTTGCCCGGTGACGGGCCCGGTGTGGTTGATCACCACGTCCAGCAGCACACGGATACCCCTGCTCCGGGCCTTTCCTATAAGCTCCGCCAGCTCGGCTTCGGTACCGAAGTTACGGTCAACCGCGGTCCAGTCTCTCGGCCAGTAGCCATGGTAGGCATAAGTGCGGCCTGTGCCCTCATCGGTGGCACCTTGTATTTGCTCATGCACGGGTGACATCCAGATGGCGTCGACCCCGAGATCATTGAAGTAACCGGCCTCCAGCTTCTCTATCACCCCCCGCAGGTCACCACCCATAAAGCCACGCAGGGGCGCGGCGTCATCTTCGCGGCCGTATGCCAGGTCATTGTCAGGGTTGCCATTGGCAAAGCGGTCGGGCAGCAGGAAATATACGGTGGCATTGCGCCAGAAGGGGTCCACCTGCTGGCTTTCACCCGCCTGATACTGTTCTTCCACCTGCTCTGTCTCCGGCCCACAACCGGCCAGCAGGGCCACGCCTGCCAGTACGCACGCTAACTTCTTCTTTATCATCGCTCGATCCGCAGCCATTGTTCGTAATTGTCTCTGCTTAAACCGTCACTCTAGCGCGCCGGCAAACCGCTGCCTCCCCCCGGCTCGGGGCGTAGCCGCAGCGGCGTATAGCTGTGGCAGAATCACGGCCAGTAACCCGCAACGGAGCCCCCATGCACCCCAATTCAGCATCCGGCAACCGGCTATTGCTCCTCGCAGGCCTGTACCTGCTCTCTGTACTGGTCACAATGTCCGCCGTAGCAGCGGACGCGGACAAAGTGCCCGTCCCCGGTACCGCGACCGCAAATGTGCGGGTCCTGCCGGCAATGCAGATGGAACGCCTGGCGCGTGAGCGGACCGTCCGCCTGTACCTGCCACCCGGATACGAAGGCGGCGACAGGCGCTATCCGGTCCTGTACATGCACGATGGCCAGAACCTGTTCGATGACGCAACTGCCTACGCCGGCGAGTGGGGCGTGGATGAAACCCTGAACCGGCTGGCAGCTGAGCGCGGTCTCGACCTGATCGTGGTGGGGATAGACCACGGTGGCGAACACCGTATTCACGAACTGACTCCCTTCGACCACCCCAAATACGCCGCGGCAGAGGGTGAGGCCTACCTGGAATTCGTGGTTCACCAGCTTAAACCCTATATTGACGGGCACTTCCGCACACTGGCCGGCCGGGAGCACACGGCCATTATGGGAAGCTCCCTGGGCGGCCTGATCTCGCACTATGCCATGCTGCGCTACCCCCAGGTATTCTCCCGGGCGGCGATTTTCTCCCCCGCCTATTGGATCGCCCCGCCCATCCACCGGATGGCCGAAAACCGGCAGGGCGAGTTCCCTGCGCGAATGTACCTGCTGATGGGCGGCGCCGAGGGAGAGGAGATGCTCGAGGGCTACCGGGCCATGAAGGCCCTTCTCTCCCGGAAAATGCCCGCGACCTCCTGGCATGCAAGCCTCGTGGATGGCGCCGCACATAATGAGGGTTTCTGGCGGACCCAATTTGCGCCGGCCGTGACCTGGCTGTTCGATCAACCCGCCCGCCAAGACGAGACCGGGGCCGAGTAGCCGGCCTCGATCGGCACGTTGTAACTCCCACCCGGCGAGCATACCTTTGGCCTTACGGCCAGCGCCGCGCGTTTGCAGCGCGCCGTTTTCCCCACTCGCGGGAATCGGTACGAAACTGCGCCTTGCACCTGCTGTCTGAAGTTTTATGCTCATACCTGAGCCATTGTTAGGCTGCTGGTGCAGCGGCCTCTTCAACTCAATAAGCGCCAGCTCTCCGCCGGCGCATCCAATTCAAGGGACAGGGGATCGGGAATATGGCAGAAAACAATTCAAGCCGTGGTTGGATAATCGGGCTGGCGATCGTGGTCGCCGTGGCGATAGGCGCCTATTTCTTTCTGACCTCGGCGCCCGAGCCCGAGATACCGCCGGTGGTAAGTGAGCCGGAACCGGAGCCCGAGCCCAAGGTGGACCTGGAGCCGGAGCCTGAGCCCGAGACCGCAGATACCGGGGAGCAGGAGCCAGCCGCGGAACCCGAGCGCGAACTCCCTCCCCTCAATGAGAGTGACGAGGCGGTACGGAAGGACCTGCTGAGCCTGGCCCCGGACGGCGCACTGGGCCGCTGGCTGGTATCCGATGAGGTCATCCGCAAATGGGTGGCCGCCGTCAACGCCGCTTCCAGCGGCCAGATGATGGCCAAGAACCGGCCGTACAATTCACCTCCGGGATCACTCGTCGTGGAGAAGGAAGGGGCCACCGGTATGGTGCTCTCCGAAGAGAACTACCAGCGTTACGATACGCCGGTGCGCCTTCTGGCGAACATGAACAACGACGCCGCAATGAGGCTGTACAGGTTCTGGTACCCTCGCCTCGCGGAGGCCTTTGCCGAACTGGGAATGCAGGACAAGACCTTCCATGACCAGGTCCTGAAGGCGATCGACGTGGCTCTCGATGCGCCGGAAGTCGACCGGCCCATCCAGCTGGTGCGCCCGTCGGTCTACTACAAGTTCGCCGATCCCAAGCTGGAGAAGCTGCCCGGCGTACACAAGCTCATGATCCGCCTGGGACCCGACAACGCGGGGCGTGTGAAAGCAAAACTTCGGGAGCTGCAGTCGGAGCTGCAACAGTTCCAGCCACCGCGCCAGTAGCTCATTGTTTCGGGAGACAGCAGCTCGCCGTCTCCCTGTGAAACGGCTGCCGGGGCGCATTCCCGGCCGCCGCCCTTCACACCTCCGGGGGCAGGAACTTTTCGTGTTCCGGCATTTTCCTCACGGTGCCGTCTACCAGGGTCTTCAGGCTGGACATCAGGTCAGCGAGCTGCTCTCCGGTAAGGGAATCCGCAATCGTATGGTGGTCCTCGGGGATGACACCCTGGCCAATCAATACCTGTTGCCAGGCGACTTCGGTGAACAGGTCATCGTAATCCCGGAAGACCTTCCCCGTGTGCCGGAACAACTCGATTTTTTCCTCCAGGCTGGCGGGAATATCCATCCGCTCACAGTCGCGCCAGAAGTCACTGTCACGGCGCTGGTTGGCCTTGTAGTGCAGGATAATGAAGTCGCGGATACGCTCCATTTCAACCCGCGACTGCCGGTTGAATTCCGCCACCTCCTGCGGACGGATGCCCGCATGGGGGAAACACTTGATCAGGCGCGTGGCCGCGGACTGCACCAGGTGGATACTGGTTGATTCCAGCGGCTCGAGGAAACCACTGGAAAGCCCGATACTGACCACGTTCCGGTTCCACTGCTTGCGCCGGCGGCCGGTGCGGAAACGGATCAGGCGCGGCTCGTCCAGGGGCTCTGCATCCAGGTTTTCCAGCAGGGCGCCCTGCGCCTCCTCGTCGCTCCAGTGCCTGCTCGAATAGACCATGCCATTGCCCGTGCGATGTTGCAGCGGGATACGCCACTGCCAGCCCGCCTCGTGGGCAATGGAGCGGGTATAGGGAACCAGCGGTGTTAGCGCGGCACTCGGCACGGCGATCGCACGGTCACATGGTAGCCAGTGGGACCAGTCCTCGTACCCGGTGCCAAGGGTCTTCTCAATCAGCAGGGCAGCCATACCGGAACAATCCACGTACAGGCCGCTCTCCACCAGCTGGCCGTTTTCCAGGACCAGGCCGTCAACAAAACCACTGTGCGGGTCGACCTTCACCTCACTCACCGTGCCTTCGATCCGTTTTACGCCTTTGCTCTCCGCATAGCGGCGCAGGAACCGGGCATAGAGGCCTGCATCGAAATGGTACGCATAGGAAATACCGGGGAGGCTGGTGCCCGGGATCTGCGCCAGCGGGGCGAACTTGTTGTGACGCGCAGCCTGGTAGTTCAGGGAGTATTCCCACAGGCTGGCATCATTCCCCTGCTTCCGGCTCCTGTTCCAGAAATGGTGAAAATCACAGAAAGGAAAGTTCTTGCCGATGGAACCAAAGGCGTGCATGTAACTTTCACCCTTCCGCCACCAGTCCTCGAACTGGATACCCAGCTTGATGGTACCTTTGGTGGCCTGCAGGAATTCCCGCTCGTCCAGCCCGAGCGCCTGGTTGAAATTGAGGATAGGGGGAATGGTGGCCTCGCCAACCCCGACCGTGCCGATCTTGTCTGATTCCACCAGGGTGATGTTGATGGACTTGCCCAGTACCTTGGCCAGGAGGGCGGCCGTCATCCAGCCGGCAGTACCACCTCCCAGTACCACCACATCTTTTATTATCTTGTCGCTCACTATGTACACCTGAGATGGGGATATGTGCTGACTTTCACAAACAAAAAAGCCCTTGCAATAAACCTATTACAAGGGCTTTGGTTGGCTCAACCTCTAACCGCGGGGATTACAGCTCGTAGCTGAAGCCCAGCAAATAGATACTGCCATAGCTCTGGTAGTCGCGAACCTGCAGAGCGTTATCGCCACTCAGGGTGGTGAACGGCTCATCGGTGAGGTTCTGACCCTGCAGGTACACGGACAGACCCTCCAGGCCACTGATACCGGCATCGGCAAAGTCGTACCCCAGTTGGATATCGACGATGGTTTCACCCACGACATCGACCTGCTCAGTTGCGAACCCTACGCCATATACCTCGCCCTTGAAGTCGTCACGCTTGCGCATGCTGGCACGGGCAGAGAAGCCATAGTTTTCGTAATAGGCAGTCAGGCTCTGGATACTCTCGGACAGGCCCGGCAGCTCGTAGTCGTTGCCGTTGGGGTCCTGGATATCGGATTCCAGTCCGGTATGGCTGGCCAGCACCCCGAAACCATCCAGGCTCTCGGAGAACATATTGAACGGCAGGGCCACGGACAGCTCATAGCCGTGCAGTGTACCGCCACCACCATTTACCTTGCCGTAACCGGTGGCAGTGGAATTCGGCGGAACCTCGCCTGTCGCCGGATCTGCCACGCCTGTGAGGTCTACCTCGTAGTTGCCGTCAAAGGTCCACTGGTCCAGGTCTTTCCAGAACAGCGCCACGGAGAAATAGCCTTCTTCGCTGAAGTAGTTCTCATAAGACAGGTCGACCCCGACGGCCTCTTTCGGCTCCAGTTCCGGGTTGCCGCCACTGATACTCCAGTAGTTGCCGTTGCTATCCGGCTGCTGGCTGTAGCTCACCTCGACAGACGCATTCATCTCGTCCAGGCGTGCCCGGGAGATGGTTTTGGCTGCACCGAACCGCAGGGTCTGCTGGTCATCCAGTTCCAGCGCCAGGTTCAGGCTCGGCAGGAAGTGGCTGTAGTCGTGGCTGATATCGGTAGGGTCTGCCACTACCAGGCCGTCGACAGTATTACCGGCGAAGCCCTGTGAGTTCTGCTCGGTATAGACATAGCGCATACCGGCGTTACCGGACAGCGGCAGGCCGGCAACCTGGGTCTCGAAATTCGCCTGCGCAAATGCGGAAGTGACCTCTTCGCCGACGGACCAGGACTTGGTCAGGTGGCTGAGGTTGGTCAGCGACTCAGCCAGCAGGTTGTAGTAGCCGTCGTTCAGCATAGCCGCCGCGTCATAGGCGATCATGTCACCCATGCCGATGAAGTCGAGGGAGGCGGTACCGAGGCGGTACTGTTCCGGCACTTCCAGCATTTCGGGGAAGTTCGCCAGGGTCATGAAGTAACCCTCGGACTTCTTGGTCTTCTCGCGGTCGCGATAGGAAATGCCATAGGAGACCTCGTTGACGATACCCACTTCGACCATCTGGCTGGCGGCCAGCTTCAGCGAGGTCAGCTCGTCGTCGATTTCCGGTGTGTTCAGGAAGCCATCCTGCGCGGTATTCTCCAGCGGGGTACCGGTAATCCCGTACTGCTCGTTCAGCGCAGAGCTCCAGCCCCAGGTCAGCGGGCCGCCCATCTGGATCAGGTTCCAGTCGCTGTAGTCCAGGCCGTGCTCAAACTTCGCACCCGTATTGCCGCCGTCAAAAGTGTAAGAGAGGTCATCGGCTGCGCCCTGGCCGTCACCGCGGCCGGTACCGGCGTAGCTCTCAAAGCTCCAGATATCGCGCTCCACTTCAGAGTGGCTGGCGTCGAACTCGATCTGCAGGGAATCAGTGAGGTCATACTTGGTATTGAAGCCGAATGACTTCAGCTTCGCGGCACGTGTCTCCAGGTCGTTACGCACCACAACCCGCTGGCCTTGTGTGGTGGCGCCGGTTACAAAACCGGTGGCCGGGTCTACTGTCGCCGTGGCGGGATCGATGGAGCCCTGGCCCCAGGCGAACGGAATCTCGATACCGCGGAGGATTTTCTCGTCGGAGAAGTCCACGTACAGGGCATCGAAGGTCATATTGAGCTTGTCGTTCGGCTGGGCCTCGACCACCAGCATGGTGCTATCGCGATCGAGCACAGAGGAGCGCACGAACGGCTTGGCGCCCCCGAGGATCGAGTAGTTCTCGCCCTCGTAGGTGAACTCGGGATAACCCCAGGAATTCCAGCGCTCTTCCTGGTTCGGGGAGCTCATGGTGTTGTAGGCAAATGCCACACCGATGGTGTCGTCGGCGAACTGGTCGATGTAGGAGAAGGTCGCGCGGTGCCCGTCATCCTCGCCATCGGGGTTCAGCTTGTCGAAGCTGGTCATCTCATACTGGGTGTTCACCTTGATGACGCGCTCGCCCCGCTCCAGCGGCTTGACGGTCTGCATGTCGATCACACCGGCAATACCCTCCGCCTCGATGCTGGCCTTGGGGGTCTTGTAGACGGTGACGCCGCTCATGATCTCGGACGGATAGAGGTCGAATTCCACACCGCGGTTGTCGCCGATGGAGACCTGCTCGCGCCCGTTGAAGGTGGTGGCGCTCTCGTTTTCACCGAAACCGCGGATGGAAACGCGGCTGGCGCGTCCGTCCAGGCGCTGGGCCGCCAGGCCCGGCAGGCGGGCGATGGATTCGGCAATGGAGGAGTCGGGCAGCTTGCCGATATCCTCGGCAGAAATCGCCTCAACAACGGCCTTGGCATCGCGTTTGGTGTCGATGGAATCCATCACACTCTTGCGGAAGCCGGTAACGGTGACCTCTTCCAGCGACTTGGCACCCTCTTCCTGCGCAAGGGCGCCGAAGGAAGCAGTTGCCGTCGCTGCTATCGCTGCGGACAGCAGGGCTGGCCGGAAGCGCTTATTATTTGAACTCATCATCATCTCCCTGGACTTATCGTTATGGTGAGTACCCTGCATCCTAGGTATACCCATCGTCCTTGACCTCCTCCCCCGAGGGGGGAGGAGGGGGGAGAAACAGCGGCGCGCCCTGACCGGGCGTCCCGTTACACCGTAACTCGTCTGGCTATCTCGACAAAAATCTCATCTACGGCTCAGCGGTCAAGCTGGGCCGCCGCCCCCAACAGGGCCTGGAAGCCGGCATTCAACGTGTATACCGGCACCGTCAGCATCCAGTCACGCAGGCGCCCCTTGGCAAGGAAACGCTGCTCGAACTCGCTCTCGGGGAGCAGGGTCTCAATCCGCGGCAGTATGCCCCCGCCCAGGAAGATCCCGCCCCGGGCCGCAAAGTAGGCAGCCACATCGCCGGCGGTAGCGCCGAGCAGGTTGAGGAAATCGATCAGCGTCTCGCGACACATAGGATCGGTGCCCTCCAGCCCCCGCGCGCTGACATCCGGCGGGGTCAGCGCCTCTGCCCGGTGCCCGTTCAGTTCGCACACCGCGCGATAGAGGTTGACCAGCCCGCTGCCGGACAGGATCCACTCGTTGAATACCGGCTGCTGCTCGCGCAGCAGTATGCCCAGTAACTGCAGCTCGCGCTCGGTGGATACCGGCAGGTTGGCATGGCCACCCTCGCCCGCCACCACGTGATGGCGCCCATCGGCGCGAATCAGGCCAGCCACCCCCAGGCCGGTACCCGGCCCCAGGACGGCCATGGTGGCACCCTCGACCCGCGGGGCATCCCGCAGCACCTTGAAGTCCTTGTCGCCGAGCAGCGGCAGCGACAGTGCCAGGGCGGCAAAATCGTTCATCAGCTGCACCTCGGCCAAACCGTGGCGGACCCGCAAGCCGGCGGCATCGATATGCCAGCCCAGGTTGGTCATATAGACCTTGCCGCCGGTGTCATTCTTTTCGACCGGCCCGGCACAGGCGATGCATGCCCGCCGCGGTACCGGCTGCTCCAGTTCCCCCAGCCAGTGCTGCAGCGCGTCATCGAAGCCGCCGAACTCGCGACAGTTCACCACCCTGAGCGCCTCCAGCGCATAGCCCGAGGCGGTGGGTGTGGCAATGGCAAAGCGGGCATTGGTGCCGCCTATATCCGCGACGATACTTGTCATGTTGCTTCCTGTTGTCTCCCGGATTCAGCGGGCGCGTAAGTTAAGGTGCTCGCCCGGCTAATTCCAGCGGTTATGTACACTTTTCCTGCAGCTGTCGGTCCGGCTCCGGTCCCGCAACGGACGCCCCCGGCAATTGTAATAGGCTCTCGCCCCGCGTCCGGCAACCGGCGTCCTAGCCCTTCACCGCTCCCGACGAGAGCCCCGCCACAAGGAAGCGCTGCAGGGACAGGAACAGCAGGATCACCGGCAGTGATACCAGGATGGCGCCGGCAGCGAAGTAGCCCCATTCCGATGCGTAGTCACTGACGAAGAACCTCAGCCCCACGGGCACGGTATAGAGCGCCTCGTCATCCATGAAGATGGAAGCGAGGATAAACTCGTTCCACGCGGTCATGAATGAGAAGAGCCCGGTGACCGCAATGGCCGGGCGCGCCAGCGGCAGGATTATGCGGTAGAAGATGGTGAAGCGGGACGCCCCCTCCAGGAGGGCGGATTCCTCGATCTCGTAAGGCAGGGTGTCGAAATATCCCTTGAGCATCCACACGCAGAAAGGCAGCGCGGTAATGGCGTAGACCAGGACCAGCCCCAGCCAGCTGTTGCCGAGCCCCAGCCACTGCACCACGATCACATAGAGCGGGATCAGCATCAGCACTGCCGGGAACATCTGCGAAATCAGGAACAGTACCAGTCCCCGGTCCCGTCCGGGAAAACTGAAGCGCGAGAAGGCATAGGCCGCTGAGCAGGCCAGGGCCAGCCCCACCAGGGTGGTGCCCAGAGACACCACCAGGCTGTTCAGTAACCAGCGCAGGAACGGCTGCTCCGTCAGCACTGCGCGGAAGTTCTCCAGTGACCACTGCTGCGGCAGGGGTATGAGCGCCGCCAACTGCTGCCAGGCAGTCGCGTCCCCGGGCAGCTGCACCAGCTGCAGGGACTGCTGGCCGGAAAAGGCCAGGCTCACCACCCACAGCAGCGGGTAGACCACCACCGCACCGGCAAACAGCAACAGGGCGAAGCGCCAGCTGAAAATATCCGCCGCCGCCCGGCGCACAGGGCCTGCCAGCGGGGACCGAGGTACCGCTGGGCCAGCACTTGAGACCGTACGGCCAGTCATCGCGCCGCCTCCAGTGTCCGCGACACCCGCATCTGCCACATCGCGTATGCGAACAGCAGCGCCAGGATCACCATGGAGTAGGCCGCGGCATAGGCGTACTGGTATTTTTCGAAACCGATACGGAATGCCTTTGTGATCAGGATGTCGTTGGCACCCGCCGGGGCGCCGTCGCTGACCAGGTAGATGACATTGAACATATTGAAGGTCCACACCACCGACAGGATGATTGCCGGCACCAGCACCGGCTTCAGCAGCGGCAGGGTGATGGCGCGGAACTGGCACCAGCGGCCGGCGCCCTCCACCCGGGCCGCCTCGTAGAGATCCCGCGGTATCGACTGCAACCCGCCCAGGATCACCACCATCATGAAGGGGATGCTGAGCCAGACATTGGTCACCAGGCCGGTCATGAAACTCGCACCGACCGAATCGAACCAGGCCACCGGCGCCAGCCCGACCACCTGCAGCGCCTGGTTGACGACCCCGAACTGCGGGTGGAACATGCCCTTCCACACCAGTGCGGTGATGTAGTTGGGAATCGCCCAGGGCAGGATCAGCAACAGGCGGAACCAGGTGCGCCCGAGTATCGGCTTGTCCAGCGCCAGTGCCAGCACCAGCGCCAGCCCCACTGACAGCACCACGTTGCCGGCGGTCCAGCAGATGGTTACCAGCAGGGTCCAGTAGAAGTTGTCGTAATTGATACTCCGGCCCGCGCCCTCTCCGTACCAGAAATTCCAGTCACCCAGGATACTGGCGTAGTTGCCCAGTCCCTGCCAGCGCGAGAGGAACGGTGTGTTCTCATTCAGCAGGGTGGTGTCGGTAAACGAGAGCAGGAAGCCGTACAGCAGGGGGAAAAACACCAGCAGCAGCATGCCCAGCATCGCGGGCAGGATGTAGACATAGGCCGTGCGGTGTTCGCGCCAGGCGGCGGCGATCCGCCGGCGCCGGCGCAGGGCCGGTGAGAGGGCCGCCAGCGCCAGCAACGCCAGCCCGAGCCATGCCCAGGCCGGAATGGATCGTGGCCTGCCGGCCCTGTCCCCCGCCGCCTGCAGGTTCGCCACGTCGCGCCGGATCTCCCGCTGCAGCCGCTGCAGCTCACCCGCGGGACTGGCGGAACCCTTCACCACTTTGTTCAGGGCCTTCTCCAGCGGTTTCCACAACAGTGTCATCTGCGGCAGGTTGGGGATGGGTACCGCCGTCTCCAGCTGGCGCCGGAAGGCCATGGTGTTCGCATCGCGGGCTACTTCGGGATGGGTGTAAGCATTGAGATTGGCCGGCAATTGGCCGCCCGCCATGGCCATGTGCAGGGCAGCGCGCTCGCCGGTGAGGTAGTTCATCAGCCCCAGGGCCGCCTGCTGCCTGCCGCTCCAGGGAGAGAGGAAGAGACCTTCCACCGCCACCCAGGGCGCCAGCGGCCTGCCGCTCTCGCTGTTCTGTGGCAGCGGGGCCACAGCATAGTCGATACCCTCGCTGATCTCGCCGAGCAACCAGGGGCCGCTGATGACCATCGCTGCCCGCCCCTGGTTGAACAGGTTGGTCACCAGGGTGCTGTTGGGCTCCTCGGGCAGGATGCCCTCTTCCCGGACCCAGCGTGCCAGCTGCTCCAGCGAGCGAACATTGCCGGGACTGTCGAGCGCCAGCCGGCCGTCGGCATCGAAAGGGCCACTGCCGAAACTGTTCAGCAGGGCACCGTGGAAAAAGGGCTCGGTATAGCTGTAGGCGAGCCCGAAACGGCCGCGCCGGCGGTCGGTCCGGGCCCGGGCCAGCGCCAGCAATTCGTCGGTGGTCTCCGGGGCATGCCGCACCAGTGCGCGGTTATAGATCAGCGCCGTGCTCTTGAAGTTGAACGGCAGGCCGTAAAGGCGACCCTCGAAGCGCATTGCCTCCACCAGGCTGGGAGGAAAGCGTGCGAGAACCCGCGCGGGCACCAGGTCATCGACCGGTGCAACCGTATTGCCGGCGCGCGCCCAGCCGCCGATGCGGTCATGACCAAAGATAAACAGGTCCGGCCCCTGCCCCCTGGGCAGGGCCGCGGAGAGCTTGTCGGCAAAACTGCCGAAGGGAACCGCCAGGGCCTTCACGCGGGCGTCCGGCTGGTTGCGGTTGTAGTCCTCCAGCAGCTGCTCCAGCGCCCGTCGCTCCTCGCCGCGGTAACCGTGCCAGAGCAGCAACTCCTCGCGAGGCTGGGCGTACACCAGCTGGGCCACCAGGGCCAGCAAAAGCAGGAACACCTGGCCCAGTAGCCTGGTGGCCGAAGTCTCGATCACAGCGCCGGCTCCGCGCTCTCCACCGGCTGGGACAAGCGGATGCGCCGCTGGCTGTCAGCATCAAACAGGTAGGCCGCACGCGGATCAAAGGCGAGCTCGATGGTTTCGCCGGCCGCCAGCGGCCGCAGGCCGGGAAGGCGCGCCACCATGCGCGTATCACCCTCGCCGAGGTGCACCAGCATCTCGGCACCCAGGGTCTCCACCATCTCGATGGCGGCGCGCAGGCGCGGCCAATGGGCCGGTGCAGCCGCGGCGTACTCGAGCTTTTCCGGGCGCAGTCCCAGCAGGAGTTCGCCGGGCAGGCCCTCGAGGCCTGCCAGGGGCACCTCCAGTACAGCATTCCTCAGCGCCCGCCCCAGGTTTTGCACCGCAACGATATTCATCGGCGGCGAGCCCATGAACCCGGCCACGAACACATTGTCCGGGTCGCCGTATAGCTCCATGGGTGTGCCCACCTGCATAAGCTCGCCCCCGTTGAGGATGGCGATACGCTGGCCGAGGGTCATGGCCTCAACCTGGTCGTGGGTCACGTAGACGGAAGTGGTGGCAAACTCCCTGTGCAGGCGGCCGATATTGCCGCGCATCTGCACCCGCAGCTCGGCATCCAGGTTGGAGAGGGGCTCATCGAACAGGAACACCTGCGGGTCCCGCACCATCGCGCGGCCCAGGGCCACCCGCTGGCACTGCCCGCCGGACAGCTGGCCGGGCCTGCGCCCGAGCAGCCCGGTGAGGCCGAGGGTTTCCGCCGCGCGCTCAACCTTCGTGCGGATCTGCGCTTGCGGCTCCCTGCGCACCCGCAGGCCGAAGGCCATGTTCTCGAATACGGTCATGTGCGGGTAGAGGGCGTAGTTCTGGAACACCATGGCCACGTCGCGCTCACCCGGTGGCACCCGGTTGACCAGCCGATCGCCAATCCACAACTCACCTGCAGTCACCGACTCCAGGCCGGCGATCATGCGCAGCGTGGTGGACTTGCCGCAGCCGGACGGGCCCACCAGCACCATGAACTCCCCGTCGCGCACGGACAGGTCGAGTCCCGGCACCGTCGGCGGGCTGTCGGGATACTGTTTGACGACCCGCCTGAACTCAATACGGGCCACGGCAACACCTCGCGGTGGCGCGGACGCCGGTCGGGAACTGGGAGCTGGGTATATTCATCGACGCTAGGCTTCGTCTTCTTATGTTTCGGGCACAACAATCGCACAAAAATAGTGCCATGCAACGGCCCCTGGGGCAGCCGGCTATTCTTTACCGCCGACCGCACCGCGGCATCCACCCCGTACAGGGCGTAGGCCTGCCGTTCCGGGCGGCTGCATGACCGGTGGCATGGCAAGGGACTTGTGGCGAAATCCACGCTGATCCGGGCCGACAGAGGGGTGCCGGCAAAGACCGGGACAATAAATGAACACCTCCAAAAGGTCAATTTTTAGACAGCCGCGTAGGCACACTGCCTTCCAGCGAGCTGTCGAGCAACCGCCGCCCTGATTGAATTGGGCATGGGGTTCCCCCACTCCGCCGGGTTAGAATCATCGCCCGTACAAACATAACAAGGGGAAACCGCCGTGAAAAAAGCGTTCCTGTCACTGGCCATCGGCGCGTCGCTGGGCGCCGCCATCCCGGTCACCGCCGCCGAGCCAGGCAAGCTGCTGGACAAAACCGAGGGCAAGGTGATCGAGTGGCGCCGCCACCTCCACCAGAACCCGGAACTGGGCAACCGCGAGTTCGAGACCGCCAAATACGTGGCTCGCCACCTGAAATCGCTGGGGATCGAGGTGGAGACCGGCGTCGCCCATACCGGGGTGGTGGGACTCCTGAAGGGCGGGAAGCCCGGACCTACGGTGGCGCTGCGCGCGGACATGGATGCCCTGCCGGTGACCGAGCAGGTGGACCTGCCGTTTGCCTCAAAGGTGAAGACCACTTTTAACGGTGAGGAAGTGGGCGTGATGCACGCCTGCGGCCACGATACCCATGTGGCCATGCTGATGGGTGCCGCCGAGGTGCTCGCCGCAATGCGCGATGAACTCCAGGGCAATGTGCTGTTCGTGTTCCAGCCCGCCGAGGAGGGTGCCCCCGAGGGCGAGGAAGGCGGCGCAGAGCTGATGCTGGAGGAGGGACTGTTCAGGAAATACAAGCCGGAGGTCGCCTTCGGCCAGCACGTTACCTCCAACCTGCCGGTGGGCGTGATCGGCTATCGCTCGGGCCCGCTGATGGCCAGTTCCGACAAGTTCCGCATCATGGTGAAGGGCCGCCAGACCCACGGTTCCCGTCCCTGGGGAGGGGTCGACCCTATTACCGCGGCGGCGCAGATCGTGATGGGTACCCAGACCATTGTCAGCCGCCAGATAGATATCACCAAAGAACCGGCGGTGGTCTCCTTCGGCAAGATCGACGGCGGGGTGCGCAACAACATCATTCCCGATGAGGTGGAGCTGGTGGGTACCATCCGCAACTTCGACATGGACAACCGCCAGCAGATTTTCAAGCGGCTGAAAATTACCGCCGACCATATCGCCCGGGCCAGTGGCGCCGAGGCGGAGGTGACCATCTACGAAGGCTACCCGGTCACGGTCAACAACCCCGAACTTACCCGGGAGGCGCTGCCCGTCCTGCGCGAAGTGGCCGGTGAGCAGAAGGTCATGGAGATCCCCAAGATCACCGGGGCCGAGGACTTCTCCTTCTTCGCCAACGAGGTGCCCGGCTTCTACTACTTCCTGGGCGTAACCCCGGAGGGGAAAGACCCGGCAGCCGCCCCCAGCAACCACTCGCCGCGGTTCTATGTGGATGAGGCAGCGCTGGAAGTCGGCACCGAGGCCCTGACCCGGCTGGCTCTCGACTACATGCAGAAGTACAGTCGCGACTAACTTTACCCTGCCATGACACCACCCGGGGCCGCGGGGCCCCGGGGCTCCCCTCCTGCACTGGCCGTACGCCGCTTTCGAAACTAACCTTCTGCAATGATGCGAGGCTTTTGGCGCCAGCGCCGTGCCTCGCCAACCCGGCGCACCGGCCAGCCGATCCGGCGTGCAGCGCGACGACCGCGCGCGGCACCACCGACACTGGTGCGTGTGGGCCTGGTACCGCCCGGCGGGAATCGCCAGTCAACAAGCAGGGGGCATGCCCTATGCGAATCTTCGAAGAGATGGAATCCGAGGTGCGCGGCTATGTGCGCTCCTTTCCCACGATATTCGACACCGCCCACGGCTCGGAGATGTTCGATGAGCAGGGCAAGCGCTACCTCGACTTCTTTGCCGGCGCCGGTACGCTCAATTATGGGCACAACAATCCCCTGATCACCGATGCGCTGATCGCGCACCTACAGCGGGGCGGCATAGTGCACGGGCTGGACAAGGCCACGGTAACCAAGCGCGCCTTCCTTACGAAACTGCGCGACACCATCCTCGCGCCGCGCAACCTC
Organism: Microbulbifer yueqingensis; assembly: GCF_900100355.1. GTDB lineage: Bacteria > Pseudomonadota > Gammaproteobacteria > Pseudomonadales > Cellvibrionaceae > Microbulbifer > Microbulbifer yueqingensis. The sequence goes on from NZ_FNFH01000002.1 coordinate 689,862, forward strand.
CACTACAAGGTACAGTTCACCGGACCCACCGGCACCAACGCCGTGGAGACCGCCATGAAGCTGGCGCGCCTGGTGAAGCGCCGCTCGAATATCATCAGCTTCACCAACGGCTATCACGGACTGACCCTGGGCTCACTGGCCGTCACCGGCAATTACGACTACAAGGACGAGACCTACGGTTCCCGCAGCAACACCGCCTTCATGCCGTACGACGGTTTTCTCGGACCGGACGTGGATACCATCGACTACATGCGCCGCTTCCTCGAGGACGGCAGCAGCGGCGTCGACCTCCCCGCAGCGGTGATCCTGGAAACCGTCCAGGGTGAGGGCGGTATCAATGTCGCCAGTGTCGAGTGGCTCAAAAAACTGGAATCGCTCTGCCGGGAGTTCGACATCCTGATGATCGTCGACGATATCCAGGTGGGCAATGGCCGCACCGGCACCTTCTTCAGCTTCGAGCGCGCGGGGATATTTCCCGATATGGTAACCCTGTCGAAATCCATCGGCGGCGGCCTGCCCATGGCCCTGCTGCTGATGCGCTCGGAACTCGATCAGTGGCAGCCCGGCGAGCATACCGGCACCTTCCGCGGCAATAACCTGGCGTTCGTCGCCGCCACCGAGGCCCTGGCTTACTGGGAAAGCGACGACCTGTCCCAGGCAGTGCTACGCAACGGCGAGCTGATACAGAAAGAGCTGCAGCGCATTGCTGACAAGTATCCGGAGCTGGATGCCCGCGTGCGGGGACTGGGAATGGTCTGGGGTATCGAGCTGCCCCAGAGCGGTGTCGCTGGCGCCGCCTCCGCCGAGTGTTTCGAGCGCGGCCTGCTGGTCGAAACCGCCGGCGACCGCGACCAGGTGCTCAAGCTCCTCCCCTCGCTGCTGATTGAGGAAGAGCTGCTGCGGGAGGGACTCGGCATTATCGACGATGCGCTGGGCGTGCTGGTGGAGAAACGCCACAAGGCCATCGGCGGGTAGGGCTGGCCCATGGCGGATATCATCGTCAGCAAGTTCGGCGGCAGCTCGGTGGCCAATGCCGGGCAGATTCAAAAGGTGCGGCGGATCGTGGAGGAAGACTCCAGGCGGCGCATCGTCGTGGTGTCCGCACCCGGCCGCAGCAAGTCGTCGGAGCAGAAGATTACCGATCACCTGTTCAATATTGCCACTGACGGCATGCACTTCCGCGACCAGCGCCTCAGCATCCCGGTGGCGGACAGCAAGCTGGCGGTGATCGAGCGCTTCACGGAAATCCTGCAACAGCTGGATATCTCCGGGGAGGGCATTATCGAGGCGCTGAAACAGGACCTGGACTGCAAGCTGCGCGGCGACCGCCGTGTGGCATTCCTGGCCTCGCGCGGAGAGCACTACAACGCCCGCATCATCGCCGAGTATTTCCAGGCGTCGGGGATGGAGGCCGAAGTTGGGCTGCCAGAGGATTTCGGCCTGCTGGTAAGCGAGCAATTCCTCAATGCGAGCCTGCTCCAGGAGGCCTACGGCAACATGCAGCAGCTGGGCGGAGAGAAAATTACCGTGGTGCCCGGTTTTTACGGTGTCACCAAAAGCGGCGAAGTGGCGGTTTTCTCCCGCGGCGGTTCCGACTTGACCGGCGGTGAGATTGCCCGGGGCGTCCACGCCGCCAGTTATGAGAACTGGACCGACGTCAGCGGGGTTTTCGAAGCGGACCCGCGCCTGGTACCCGAGGCACGCGCCATCCCCCGTCTCACCTTCAAGGAGATTCGCCTGCTATCCAGCAAGGGTTTCAACGTCTTTCACCTGAATGCCATGCTGCCGTGCAAGGAACGCAAGATTCCCATCCACATCCGCAATACCAATGCGCCCGAGGAAGGGGGAACAGTGATCCTGTTCGAGCGGGTCCCCGAGGAGGGGGTGGTAGGCGTGGCCCGCCTGGACAGCGTCGCCTATATCTATCTCGAGAAGGATATGCTGGGAGAGGAAATCGGCTTCACCGCCGACCTGCTGGGCATACTGCGCGAATTCGGTATCCAGACCTACCACTTCCCCACCGACAAGGACGACATCGCGGTACTGGTAAACCAGGACGACCTGACCGGCGCCATCAATGACCTGCGCCGACGTATCGAGCAGCAACTGAAACCGGATTTCATGGATGTGGTCTACAACCTGTCAATCCTCACTGCCGTGGGACTGGGCCTGCAGGGTAATTCCTACCCCATCGTCGATGCACTGAGCGCGCTGGGCAAGGCGCATATCCCGATCGAGATGATCGACCAGAGCCCCTCGCAGATCTGCTTTCATATCGGCGTACAACAGACAGTGGCCGACGATGCCCTGAAGATCCTGTACCGGGCGCTGATCGGCTAGCAGAAATTAGCCGACCCGAAACCAAAAAGGGCGCGGTGATAGACCGCGCCCTTTTTTGATTGGCTGGCTGTTACGCCGTGCGCGAGCGCGACGGCCGGCGCCGGCGCCGTGGTGCCTGGCCGTCACGATTGCCATCGTTGTGGCGGCGCTCACCCCGGTTGTCACCGGCTCCGCGGCCACCGTCGCGGCGACCGCGAGCGGGGGCGCCGGAGTTGCCGCGCGGGCTACCGCCCTTGGGCGCGGAGGTCGGCAGGCTGTGGTCCGGCTCGAACCCCTCGATCTCCTCGCGCGGAATCGGTTTCTTGATCAGCCGCTCGATATCCCGCAGCTGCTTGATCTCGTCGGCGCTCACCAGCGACACCGCCTGCCCGCGGGCACCGGCGCGGCCGGTACGGCCGATACGGTGCACATAGTCCTCGGGTACATTGGGCAGGTCGAAATTGACCACCTGCGGCAGCTGGTCGATATCGATACCGCGGGCGGCGATATCGGTGGCTACCAGCACCTGCACCTTGCCGTTCTTGAAGTCCGCCAGTGCCTTGGTACGCGCATTCTGGCTCTTGTTGCCGTGAATGGCCGCCGCGCGGATATCGTCGCCCTCAAGCTGTTTCACCAGCCGGTTGGCGCCGTGCTTGGTGCGGCTGAATACCAGCGCCTGGTGCCAGCCATTCTCGTGGATCAGGTGGCTGAGCAGTTTCTGCTTGCGCGTCTTGTCCACCGGGTGCAGCTTCTGCTGCACGCTCTCCGTGGTGCTGTTGCGCGGGCTTACATCGATCTCCACCGGGTCGTGCACCAGGCCCTTGGCCAGCTGGCGGATCTCCGGCGAGAAGGTGGCCGAGAACAGCAGGTTCTGGCGCTTCGCCGGCAGCAGCTTCAGCACACGCTTGATATCGTGGATAAAGCCCATGTCCAGCATGCGGTCGGCCTCGTCCAGCACCAGCGCCTCCAGTCGGTCGAAGCGGATGGCACCCTGGCCGTGCAGGTCCAGCAGGCGTCCCGGTGTCGCCACCAGGATGTCCACGCCGCCGCGCAGCCGCGAGATCTGAGGGTTGATCTTCACGCCGCCGAACACGCAGGCGTGCTTCAGGGGCAGGTACTTGCCGTACAGCTGCACATTGTCGAATACCTGCGCCGCCAGTTCGCGCGTGGGAGTCAGCACCAGGGCGCGCACCTGCTTGTCTTTTGCCCTGTCGCCGCCCATCAGGCGGTGCAGCAGCGGCAGGGTAAAGCCGGCGGTCTTGCCGGTGCCGGTCTGCGCCGCGGCCATGATGTCGCCACCGCGCATTACCGCAGGGATCGCCTGCTCCTGGATCGGTGTGGGTTTTTCGTAGCCCTGCTCGGCTACCGCGCGGGCCAGTTCCTGTGCCAGGCCCAGATCTTCAAACAACATAAAAGTCCTCAGGTTGCGCTTCACGCAACTGAACAGATCCCCGCCCTTTGGCGGGAAAACCAAGAAAACCAGAGATCACGAACTTATTCGATTCGCTCTGCCGTCATGTGACCGGATATTCATTAACCGGTTCGGTGCGGCATTCAGTAGGGAGTTCCAGGGGAGACTTTGGAAAAAGCATTCCAGGGAGGATGCCGCGCGTGGTAAGGCGGCCTACAGATGACGCAGCTGGCCTGATGCCAGCGCGGGCACTATAACATAAAGGACCCGACCGGGAAGTTTTCTTTTCCCGAGTCGCGCGGCGCCCCGGCCACGGGTGTGTCACCGTCCAACGATATGCACGGGAACGCTTTCAACAGCATCCCCTGCTCCCCTTTATGCTTTGCACTGCCCGCCGTCCACCATAGTGTTTCTTCAACAGCCGGAAATGGCCGGCTTTTAAATACACCTGGAATCCAAGGGTCGAGTTTGAACACCTGCCAGGGAGCCCAAGCTTACTCGGGAGGGGGAAGAAAATGTCCAGCTATTACTGTGAAAACTTCCAGCCGGAAAACGTCGCCCTGCACGATGGCCGCGAGGTGCAGATACGCGCGGTGTGCAAGGAGGACGGCGAGCTGGAGAAACAACTGTTCGAGGGCCTGTCCCCGGAGCTGCGCCGCGACCGCTTTCTGGGCGGCAACCACAAGGTCAGCGAGAAGCTGCTGGCACTGTTGACCGATAACGACCACAACCTGCACGAGGCGCTGATTGCGATCGCTGATCCCGACACAGATCCCCGTGCCGTAGGGGTGGCACACTACGCCTGCGATGCCAGTGGCCATGCCTGTGAGTGTGCGGTCGTGGTCGCCGACGACTGGCAGCACGTTGGCCTTGGCCGCCTGCTGCTGCAAAGCCTCACGGAGATCGCCCAGGGCCACGGACTCGACGAAATCTACTCCGTCGAGTCGGCGGAAAACCATCACGGCGAGCGACTCGCCCGGGCCATGGGCTTCCAGGCCCACGCGGACCCACACGACTACACGCTGCTGACCTACACCAAGTACCTGCACCCTGATTACCTGGTGAGCAGAGAGGCGGCAACCGGTGTGGGGCGCGGACAGGCCAGGCACTGACCCAGCGATAAACTATAAGGGCGCTTCCCACCCCGCTCGTCACGGAAGGGAAACGCCCCCAGACCAAGCTACCCGGTTCGCGGAGGGGCTTGACCAGCCCACGCACCGGCGGCGTCGCACAACGATATTAATTTTCATGGAAGTTCAAAAAGCTTTTTTCGACGGCGCACTATTATCAATCCCGACGCCGGACGCCGCCGCCCACTTCGGCTGCCTCACTTTTGAGGGGTAACGGCTTTTTCTGACACCTCCCCATTCGAGTAAAAATATTGAACAGCAGAGGCCAGGCCAGCAGCCGGAAACTCAATCACAACCCCCGACCCTGATAAAGAAATCTTAGGTTGGTCACTACAATTACCTATTGAATCCGACATGAAATAGGGGGTTAAAGAAAAATCAAATAACGTATAGGTGGCAGGGCATCCAGAGCCACCTGAAGCCTCTTGCAGTATCAAGTACCTCAAGCCCGTTCCCGCGTCATGAAAAGACTCAACCTCCACCAGTGAGCCATCGAAACGCCTGACCACATCCCCGCCATAAACGACTTCGAACACCGGGAAAAAGTCCTGCTCGACCTCCCTGAGTAACTCAAGCTTTGTGCCAGACTCGGAAACAGCAGAGAAATCGACATCCCAGCTCTCACTCGCCGTGGACATGCAAGACATACATATCAGGCATAAAAAAAGGGAATAGCGAATCACGGTTTAATCTCCTTTCACCTACCTATCCGGTGAAACTGCTTTGTGGATACAGTGCTATCACCTAGTGGTGCCGGGTCTAGCTACCGGAACCAAATGCTGCCCCCATCTACCCGCCTTCTGCCGGTAAATGTATTTTCAGGCACGGCTGAAGCACGGATCCCGGTCACTTGACAATTGACTGCCGTCATAACCATTTCCTGGAATCATTTCAATTAGCTTCTTCATAGCCGCTGCCCTACAGAGGCGCGCCAGGCAATCGGAGTATTCGCTAGATGCCCTTCAGCGTCACCAGGTGAGCGTCGGTAGCTGCATCTCCAGACTCTTTTGCCTTGTGAATTCTCTTCCTGAGATCAGACAGGGCTTCCTGGAAGTCTGAGTTTTCCTCTGCTGCGGGGTTGTTGTGCAAGAGCATTTTCAATGCATTAGTGGCCACAACAAATTTTCCCTGCATTGCATAGCACCGGGACATCACCAGCATGGAGCCCAAGTCATGGAAGGTTTTTTCATCCAAGGCGGCTGCCTGGTCGACGGATGAAACAGCCTGATCACAGTTGCCAAGGGCATAGAATGCAACGGCAGCTGCCTGATAGGCCTCAGCCATGGGTTCGATTTTTGCAGAGGCTATGAAGTGTTCCAACGCCTCATCAAACCGTTGCTCCGAGCTTAACAGTTTCCCCAGCACAAGTTGTACCGCCGCACTCTGGCTGTGATTCCGCAGGAAGCCCTTTAGCACCCGCATAGCCTCGCGCGTGCTGCCCCGCGCGGCGTATACCCTTGCCTGCAGTATTACAAAATGCTCCTCGTATATACCAAAGTCTGGCTTAGCCGATACCACGGCAAGTGCTTCATCGAAGCGCTTGTTTGTAGCAAGAAGTCGGGCCTTCACCAGGTCATAATAATGATCACCGCCACATTTCTCCTCCATGTCCAGCAGCGAGTCCAGCTTGGCAGTATAAGACTGACCGGAAGCTAAGCCCTCCTCGACCTTTACCCGGCAGAGTTCTGCAGCGCCGCACTCCGCCATAAAGAGGAATCCCAGGGCAAATAAAATGTGCTTCATAATCCATTCCTATCGCACTTACAGATTTTGATTTCTTGTTTTCGATATTTCTTTACTGGCGTTACTTTAATGGTTACTGCCAGCTAGCCGCGGAGGACATAGTTAACAGCTGTAGGCCCCCTCCGGCGGCGCGGGATTTCATCCATTCACGAGAGGCAAGGTACCCGACGCGCCGTCAGTCTTGCGGCACACTGCTGTCGATACCGCCAGCCTCTGCTGCGCGGATATCCCGCTCGAGCATTGCGATCGCCTGGTGGAACTGCTGGTCCTGCTCGGCGCGAGGATTGTTCTCCGCCAGCACCCCGAGCAGGTTCCGTGCGACCACAAACTTGCCCTGGCTGGCGTAGCACCGCGAAGCGACCACCATTGCATCAATATTGCCGTAGGTGGCCTTGTCCAATGAGGCAGCCTGCTCGATTGCCACAATGGCCTCACCACAGTTGTCGACTATATAGAGCGCCCTCGCGGTACTGATGTAAGCCTCGGGTGTGGGCTTTAGCTTTATGGATGCTATAAAGCTCCGAACAGCCGGGTCGAACTTCTTTTGCTGCAGCTGCATTTCGCCGAGAAGCAGGTGCGCACGAGGACTATCGGGGTGGGCCCGCAGGTAGCGCTGCATGATCGTCTCGGCCTTGTCGAACCGGCCCAGCTTGCCGTGCGAGCTGGCCGCGAGAATCGCATATTCTTCCGGAAATTCGACGACTTTACCTGCACCCTCGACCATGGCGATCGCTTCGCCGTATTCGCCGGCCCTTGCATGCAGCTGCCCGAGGACCAGCAGGTGGTATTCATTTCCGTTACAGGTATTTTCCATAGCGGCGATACTGGAGGCTTTCTTCGCGAGCGAGAAATTTCCCTTAAGGACCTGGTCCACCTGTTGGCGGCAGGTATCGGCGGAAGCGTGTGCGGCGGCAAGCAGCCCGAGAATGGCGAATATAATCTTCATGCGGTTATCCCTAACATGGCAAAAAAAACTTTGGCCCTATCCCCGACAGCGGGGGGTTATTTTTCTCTAACCGGAGCCAGCCTATAGGTATTTATTGAAAACCTCCACCCGCGCTGGCTGTTTCCGGATAAGGGGGGGGGGAGGACGGCGGACAGTTCCAGAATAAAAAAAGCCCCGCATGGCGGGGCTTTTTAGTTCACGGAAAATATGTCAGCTGACCACCTCGGCGAGGTTACCCTTGCTCTCCAGCCACTGCTTACGGTCCCCCGCACGCTTCTTGGCCAGCAGCATATCCATTACCTGGTTGCTGTCATCGCCGTCGTCAACATAGAGCTGCACCAGACGGCGGGTATCGGGGTCCATGGTTGTTTCGCGCAGCTGCAGCGGGTTCATTTCCCCCAGCCCCTTGAAGCGGGTTACCTGGATCTTGCCCTTTTTCTTCTCCGCACTGATGCGGTCGAGAATGCCCTGCTTCTCGGCCTCGTCCAGCGCGTAATAGGTATCCTTGCCGATATCGATACGGTAGAGCGGCGGCATGGCGACAAACACATGGCCGTGCTTGACCAGGGGGCGGAAGTGGCGCAGGAACAGGGCGCAGAGCAATGTGGCAATATGCAGGCCATCGGAGTCGGCGTCCGCCAGGATACAGATCTTGTTGTAGCGCAGCCCCTCGAGGTTGTCGCTTGCCGGGTCCACCCCCAGGGCCACGGCGATATCGTGCACTTCCTGGTTGGAGAAGATCTCCCCGGAGTCCACCTCCCAGGTATTCAGGATCTTGCCGCGCAGCGGCATGATGGCCTGGAAGTCGCGGTCGCGGGCCTGCTTGGCGGAGCCGCCGGCAGAGTCGCCCTCCACCAGGAACAGCTCCGAGCGGCTGGTGTCGCCGCTGGCACAGTCCGCCAGCTTGCCCGGCAGTGCCGGCCCCTGGGTGACCTTCTTGCGCGCCACCTTCTTGGCGGAGCGCAATCGCTTCTGGGCGTTGCCGATGCACAGCTCCGCCAGCCGGTCGCCCTCCTCGGTATGCTGGTTCAGCCACAGGCTGAAGGCGTCCTTGGCCACCCCGGAGACGAACGCGGTGGCCTCGCGGGAGGACAGGCGCTCCTTGGTCTGGCCGGAGAACTGCGGGTCTGCCAGCTTGGCAGAGAGCACGTAGGAACACTGGGCCCAGATATCCTCCGGCCCCAGCTTGACGCCGCGCGGCATCAGGTTGCGGATCTCGCAGTACTCGCGCATGGCCTCCAGCAGGCCGGAGCGCAGGCCGTTGACGTGGGTTCCGCCCTGGGCGGTGGGGATCAGGTTCACGTAGGATTCGGCGGTAACCTCACCGCCCTCCGGCAGCCACTGCACGGCCCAGTCGGCCGCCTCGGTGGAGGCGCTGAAGCTGCCCACGAAGGGCTCACCGGGCAGGACCTCCCAGCCCTGGTTGGCAGCCGCCAGGTAGTCCTTCAGCCCGTCCTCGTAATACCACTCGTCGGACTCGCCGTCCTGCTCATTGATGAACACCACGGTCAGGCCGGGGCAGAGTACCGCCTTGGCCCGCAGCAGGTGGCGCAGGCGCGGCACCGAGAACTTCGCCGAATCGAAATACTGCGGATCCGGCATAAAGCGCAGGCTGGTGCCGGTTGTGCGTTTGCCGCAGGTGCCAATCACTTCCAGGTCGGACGCCTTGTTGCCGTTCTGGAAACCCATCCGGTAGACCTGGCCGTCGCGCTGGATGGTTATCTCCAGTACCTTCGACAGTGCGTTCACAACGGATACACCCACACCGTGCAGGCCACCGGAGAACTGGTAGTTCTTGTTGGAGAACTTACCGCCGGCGTGTAGCGTCGACAGGATCACCTCCACCCCGGGGCGGCCCTGTTCCGGGTGGATGTCCACCGGCATGCCGCGACCGTCATCGCTCACGGACAGGGAATTGCCCTTGTGGAGGACTACCTCGATCTTCTTCGCATGCCCGGCCAGGGCCTCGTCGACGCTGTTGTCGATCACCTCCTGGGCCAGGTGATTGGGGCGCGTGGTATCGGTGTACATGCCCGGGCGCTTGCGCACCGGGTCGAGCCCCGTGAGTACCTCGATATCTTCAGCGGAATAGTTGGCCATAATTCTTATTTTCCCGCCTGCGAACAGGCTCCTACATCAAATGGAAACGAAATCGATCATGTATTTTCGGCCTTGCGGCCGAACAGGAAGTCCACAATGGCTTCGCAATAGCGCTCAAAGCCCTGGAAGCCGTGGTCGCCGCCATCCTCGATGGTCTGGCGTTGCCCGGCGTAAAAGGCCTCTGCCTCCCGGCAGTCCAGCGTCTCGTCGCCGCGCTGGGCCAGCAGCCAGTAGCGCCCCCGCAGCGGCAGCTGCAACTCCCTCTCCAGGCTGCGCATGTTATCAACGTCGGCGGCAGTAAGGCGATACTCCCGGCTTTCGCCGCTGTAGGGCAATAGCGGCTGCCCCACGTAGGCGGGCATAAAACGGGCGGGATGCACCGCGGGATTTACTACTACCGCGGAAAGGCCGTGACGCTCGGCCAGCAGGGAGGCATAGAAGCCGCCCATGGAACTGCCCACGAGCCCGATGTCTCCACGGTATTCTTCCACTACCTGCTCGAGCGCAGCCGTCGCACTCGCGGGATGCGGAGAGATCAATGGAGCGCAGAAGTCTACGTCGGGCCGTTCGCAGGCCAGCCAATCCTCCAGCAGCCGGCACTTGTGTGACTGCGGCGAAGACAGGAAACCGTGCAGGTAGAGCAACAATCGTGGCGAACGGGATGATGAAAGTTCGGACATGGGCAGGGATTATAGCGCCCCCGCCGCGAAGAGCGAGTAGCCCGTCCCCGCAGGTTCCCTGAGGCCTATCGCAGCGCACGATCGAGGGATGAGAATGCCCGGCGCATATCGGCCCGCATATCGCCCCAGAAAACGGGGCCGCTGAACTGTTGCAGCTGCCCCCCCGCGGTGAGGGAGCCGGGGTTCTCGCCGATATCCCGCCGGTCGCGGAACTGCATTACCAGTTTCCCGTCCCGGTCATACAGTTCGCCCGCAAGCACCCCGTACGCGCTCTGTTCGGTAAGGGTCCTTTGCGTCCACGTGGGAGGCTCCAGCGGGGCACTCAGCGCAAAGTCCTCGAGACGCAGCTGCAGGCGGTAGTCCGCCTCGGCGGGACTGGTCGCGAGCCGGCTGTTGCGCGGCTGCAGGAAGCGCTCAGCGAACGCCCCCTCCATCAATCGCTGCAGTCGCTCCCGCTCGCGCGCATCGAACTCGAAGTCACGCGCGTGCAGTCGCTCCCGAACGTCGCGCGAGCGCTCCCGGTACTGGACCTGTATCGGCGCCACATACACACTCGCGTTACTCAGGTCGAAGGCAAACGCCGCAGCGACCTGGTCGAGGTTAGCGGAGCGTGACTGGAGCCCCTCCCTGGCAACCGCAGTCTCCGGCCCGTCCAAGTGCGGGCGCGACGGCAGCGGCTGTGCACAGGCCACTGTGAGGACGGAAGCTCCCAGCACCGGCACTATCTTGTGTAGAGATACCTTGCGTAGAGATACCATTGCTCACCTTGCTGCAGCCTTGAATGCAGTCGGTATTATAAGGTGGCGGGCAGCCGTGCACCGCCCGCGGAGTGACGATCGGGGTCGACCGTCCAGAAAGGGGGTATTCCGCCGGCAATCCGCTAGTTTCAGTATCCGGCGGAGGAAAGGTCGACGTTGTACTCGGAGACCTGCACACGCTCGACCCCGGTCCTGTAGGAACCGTCGTCACAGAGATCGAACCAGCGATAACCGGGCAGTTTGTCGTCCACCGAGAAAGGGCCACTGCCCGGCGTGAACTGGACCGAAGTGGATGGCGTCGCGTGCAGCCCGATACCCTCCAGCTCGCCGTCAAACTGCTGGTGCACATGCCCCCATACCAGGGCCTTCACATTGCCGGCGGCCACCACAAGCTCCAGCAGCTGTGCCGCGCCCTCTTTCAGCATGTGTCCATCAATCCAGTTGCTGCCTACCGGAACCGGCTGGTGGTGCATCAGCACCATCACCGGCTGGCCGCGGCACTCCCGCAGCAAGGTAGCGAAACGCTCGAGCTGCGCCTCGGTGAGGCCGCCGCAGATCTGTCCCTCGACACTGGTATCCAGAAGCAACAGGCGCCAGGCGCCCAGCTCGATCAGCTCGGCACAGTTGGCCGGCGCCACCTCCCGCATCCGCTCGGAACGGTCGTGATTGCCCGGCAACCAGAACCACGGGGCCGAGAGAGAGACTCCACGCATCTTGCGCACAAAGCGTTCATAGGCGGCCTCGGCGCCGTTAGCACTGATATCACCGGTGGCCAGCAGCAGCTCGGTTTGGGGCTGCTCGCGCTCAATGGCCCGCAACACATCGTCGAGGGTCCTGCCGGTATCAAGTCCGAGTAGCTGATAGTCCGGCCGCCCACCGATATGGGGATCTGTAAGCTGCACCAGCCGGTGCCGGGTAGTGCTCAATTCTTTCTGCCTGGTTCCGTCGCTTGCAATCACTTGTTCACCCTGTCACCACATCCATGTGAGCGCCGACAGCGGCGTCAGAGCTGTCGACCGTCTAATACCAGTTCAAATTCCACCCGGCCATTCGCAAGGCAATGCCCCAGCCACTCGCCGAGAAAGCGGTTGGCCTGCTGCCGCTCATCGGCGCCCTGCATACGCGCCCCGGCATGCTGCACCCCCGGCGCCTTCTCACCCAGCGGTCCCTTGCCGTCCACTGCCACCACCTCGGCCATCTGCGCGTCATGGTACAAGCGTACCGTAATGCACGGGAGCGCGAGCCAGCGCTGATCATCGGCAGACAATGCGCTCAGGTTTACTTCGGTGGTGTAACGCGAGCGCTCCACCACCTCCAGTTCCAGGGAGCCGTGGGGCACGCGGTACCGCCATTGCTGGCGCTCGGCCAACTGGGGCAACAACTTGCACAGGCGCAGGTAGTTAGCGTCACAGTCGGCATGATACGCCGGCAAATCGACCCGGTAGGAAGGCCGCTTGCGATTTTTTAACCGCAAGTCCCCGGCCGCCCGGGCCTTTGTCTGAACCGCCATTATCGACACTCCAATTCTATTGTCGCCGTGAATTGCATCTCAGTTTCCGTCGCTGGCCGTCAAATGCATGTTTTATACGATGACCCGTTAACCACGTTCAGTACCCGGCCTGCCAGTCAGCCGGGCCCGGTTGAGCTGCAGCCACTGCAGGCATATCAGTGTGGCCGCATTGTCCACGGCAACGGCCTCCGGGGCGGAGCCGGACAGTGCCGGCAGCAGCCTGTCCAGCGGAATGACCCGCAGGCGGATATCCTCGTTTTCCTCCGGTAACCCGAAGATACCCCCGGCATTGTCCAGGTCCGCCAGGGCGCAGTAGAGATGCAGGCGCTCCGAGCTGCCGCCCGGACTCGGCATGTAGCTGTGGATGAATTCCAACTCGCCCACATCCAGCCCCGACTCCTCCTCCACTTCCCGGCGCGCCACCTCCTCGAGGCTCTCGCCCTCCTCTACCATGCCCGCGACCACTTCCAGGCACCAGGGGCCGCCGGGGCGCTGCAGCGCGCCTACGCGGAACTGCTCTATCAACCCCACCAGCTCACGCCGGGGATCGAACAGGAGCACCCCCACCGCGTTGTCCCGCACGAACAGTTCGCGCTCGAACAGGCCGCTCCAGCCGCCGCGAAATAACCGGTGGCGCAGGCGCAGGCGCATCATTTTGAAGAAGCCGTCAAAGACGGTTGTACGCTCCACCACTTCCACCGCGTCGCGGGAGAAAGAAGGCTTCAGCTCAGTTTCCCTGGTCTGTTCATTGTATTCGGGCATGGCAGGGCTCAAGGCAGCTGGGGTTTGGTTCGGGATGCGAGGCCGCGGCTATCACCGACCGCGGCCGCTATTATCAATAGGCTGGAGGAAAGCGGTTCAACAGCAGTGCGGCCTCTTCCCGCAACCGCTGGTGGCGCTGGGCCGGGTCCCGGTAACGACCCGCCCTGGAGGGCATGCTGGCGCGCCACAGGGGCGAATTTTCCGGCGACAGGACATCGACCACCAGGATGTCCTGGCGGTATTCCCGCACCTCCACCGGGGCGCGCCAGCCGAACCCCCAGTAGCGATAACCCCCGTACAGGCCAAACCGGTCCTCGTAAACCGCCACCTTCTCAACCGACTGCATCTGCACCTGCACCAGGAAGTCCGCGTCTTCCGGGTGTTCCACGGAACGGTAGCGGTTGCTGAGGATGCCCTCCACCGCCTGGCGGGCCCGCTTCAGCTCCAGCGGCGAGACCGGGCCGGTGGCCAGTGGGTCGAGGAGATGATAGGTGCGCAGGCCACTGAAATCCGCCTGCGGATCATAGTCGAGCGCCACGGGCGGCGCGGTGGCACAGCCGCCCAGTAACAAAAAGAGAAACAGCGCCAGCACCGGCGCCCGAAATCTGGCCATGGTTTTTCTCCGTATTCTGCAGCTCTACTCTGGCAGATCGGGCTTCCGTGCCGGATATTGCCCCGCTCCTTGCGGGGAGTAATCAGTAACCGGCGGCCGGGGGCAGGTCGCTCAGCAACTGCCTGACCATGTTTGCCAGCAGTTGCTGGCGTTCGGGCGCGTCTTCGGGTTGACCCAGCACCTCAGTGGAGGTCCCCCCCCAGATAGCGGCGCCCTGGCTGCGGCCGATCTCCAGGGTCAGGATCAGGCGCGGCGCACCGGTATCGGTGGGCAGTTCCACCGCGCCGCGGGGCGCGTTGCTGTCAAACTGTGCGTCCCAACCGGGGTTGGTCTGCTCGGTGGTGATCTCGCCCTCGACCACCGCAACCTGGTAGCTCACCACCATGTCGGCACTCTCGGGCTCGTCCACTTGCCGGTAGCCACGATTGCGCAGATACCCGTCGACTATCTGCCGCAACTCGTTGTCCATTTCGACCAGCTGTGCCGAGGCATCGTCGACCTCACCCAGCGCAGCCATGCCCCAAGCATAGGTGGAAAACGAAACCGGCGCCTCCGCGGGCTGGACCCTCTCCACCAGGGGAGCCTGGCAGCCCGCTACCAGCGCGAGGAATACAAACCCTAACATTATCTTTCGCATAGTGAATCCTTACTTCAGTCTATTTTTCCAGCAATACCGGATCGTGCAGGTCAATCTTGGGACGCCAGAGCAACCATTCTGGTTTCGGCTCAGGATACAGCGGGAAGTGGCTGCCGGACATGACCTCCATGCCCATCTCCCCGGCTTCCGGCGTTGCGAAGGCCACTCCCCCGGCCAGCAGGGCCTGGGCAGACTCCGTATGGACGTTGAGCCCGGTCTGCAGGCCGAAATTGACGTCGACACCACTGGCGTTCCAGAACACCGTGTGTTCACGCACCAGGGTCTGGTACGGAGGCTCGATATATACGTAGATGTATACGCGGTCCGCCAGTTCCCCGAGCGCAAAGCCGGTAACTTCCCCCACCTGCACCTGGCGGTAATACACCGGGCTGCCAGGCACCAGCGAACCGCGCCGTGGCGCATCCAGGATGATCGCGAGCCCGGGGCGCATCATGATATCCGCCAGTCCCGGTTCCGGGGGGGCGGCCAGGGCGACGAACTCCGTCTGCACATCCCCCTCTCCGGGCTCCAGGGCCAGGTAGCGCCCCGTGACCAGGGTCTCGAGGTTGGCCACCTCTTCGATGCCGATCTCCGGCGCAACCACCCACATCCGGGTGCCGGCACGGGCGAAGTACTCGGCCCGGCGATAGAGCGTGGCGTGGGCGATGACTTCCGCGGGATGCTCTCCCAGCCGCAGCCGGACGATCTCGCCCACCTGCACGCCCTTGTAGCGCAGCGGGGCGCCCTCTCGCAGTCCTTCGGCACTGGGCAGGGCGATGCGGATACGCACCCCTGCCTCGAGGGCGGCCTCCCGACTTGAATAGAGACGGAAGCGGTCACCGCTCTCGACCGGGCCCTTTTCATCCCTGGCGCGCGGGTCACTGCCGAATGCAATCCCGCCACGCAACAGCGACAGCAGGGAGTCGGCCTCTACCTCAACCCCGCTGAGACTGGCCTTGGCGCGAATGCCACTGACATTCCAGAAGCGGGAGCGGTGGTTCACCAGGTGCGCGTAGCGCGGCTCGATAACGATGTAAACCTCCACCCCGTCACCTTCGGCATTGAGCTCCATGCCCTGTACCTTGCCCACCTCGATTCGGCGATAGTAGACGCTGGCACCACGCTGCAGCGAACCCGGCGATCGTGCCGTGAGCCGCAAGTGCAGGCCGGGCACCCGCGGATCCCGCGGCGGCGGTGAGGCTCGTGCCGCAAACGTGCGCAGGGAACGCTGGCCGCGCTGCAGGTCCACCTCGAGCCGGTTGCCTGACAGCAGGTCGCCGAGGCCCGAGGAGATATCCAGGGTTGGCGGCGCCATCCAGAAGCGGGTGTTTTCGCTCAGGAGGTCATCGGTAATGGGATCCATCAGCACGCGCACTTCCATGCCCTTTATGTTGCGGCTCGCCTTGACCTCACTGACCTCCCCCACCTTGATGCCCTGGTAAACCACATTAGTACTGCCGGGCGTGACATTTACCCCACGGTCGAAATTCAGCACCACCTCAATGCCCGCGTCCGCCGCGGAAAAACTGCGGTAAAGTTTGAACTCACTACCGTTGACCGCGAGCGGCGAGTGGCGCTGGGCTTCCGGCGTATGGAAACTGACGCCTCCGGCCACCAGGGCCGCGAGAGATTCCATGTTGACGGTAACGCCACTGATCCCTCCCTCCACGGACAGCCCGGAACTGTTCCAGAAACGGCTGCCCCGGTGTACCAGGTGGGCGTATTCCTGGCGGATGAACACGTCGACCTCCACCTGTGCGTCATCTGCGGAGAGACGGTAGTCTTCCACCTGGCCCACGCGCAACTGCCGGTAATAAACCGGTGAGCCACGATTGAGGGAACCCAGGCGCGGCGCCTTCAGCACCACCCGCAAACCCTCTCCACGCACACTCGCCGGCGCGCGCTGCAGGGCCACAAACTCGCGCTTCCGTGCCCCGCTGCCGGGTTCCATGCCGATATAGTTGCCCGACACGAGGGTCTCGAGGCCGCGAATCCCGGTGATGGTGAACTCCGGCTTTACCAACCAGAACTTGGTGCCCTGCACCAGCAGGTACTCTGCACTGCGATTGAAATCTACCTGGGCGCGTACGCCGTCGGCGCCATCAAGTTCCGGAGCATTGGGCACCAGTTCGAAGTCCTGTACCACACCGATATCCACTCCGGAGTACTTGACGACCGTCTTGCCCTTTACCAGCCCTTCGCCCGAGAGGAACAGGATCTCCGCACGTATATCGCCCGAGGTAAAATCCTTGTAGACCAGCCACACCGCGATCATCGCCGCCACCAGCGGCAGCAGCCAGATCAGCGGCAGCCCGTGACTGCGCTTCACCACGGGTTGCTCTTGTCTGGGGAACTCCTCAGGCATCCCCGTTCGCTCCTTTTCCCAATGGTTCCGTTATCGTAGGTTCACTCCTCTCGAAACGCTGCTCATCATAAGTGTCCCAGATCAAGCGGGGGTCAAAGCAGCGCACCGCCACCATAGTAATCACTACCACCGACGCAAACGCGGTACTGCCCGGTCCGGCAGCCACGCTGGCAATGGTACCCATATCCACCAGCGCGACCAGGATGGAGATCATGAACAGGTCGAGCAGCGACCAGCGACCTATGGCCGCCACGATACGATACATCTTCATCGACTGCGAAGGCTCGATGGGCAGGCGGCCCTGGACCTGCAGCAGGAGCAGCACAAGGCCCACCAGTTTCATCACAGGCACGGCGATACTCGCAATAAACACTATCAGGGCAATGCCCCACAGGCCGACACTATAAAGCTGCATCACGCCACCGATGATCGTGCTGGGCTCGCCGCTGCCCAGGTAAATCACGGTCATGATCGGCAGGATATTGGCCGGCACCAGCAAAAGGGCGCCAGTAATGGTCATCGCCCAGGTCAACATCACGCTGCCGTCGATCCGCTGGTGCACCATGCCACCGCAACGATCACAGCGGCAGCCGCCGCCACCCCTCGGCAGCGTAACCAGCCAGTGACAATTCAGGCAGCATGTGCGGCCGCCCTCACGCGCCTTCGGGTGTGGGGTCACGGTCGCGGCTCCCCCCGCCGGGCAGCCGGTTCCCGGCCCCCCGCGTCCCGGCGCCGCCGCTCTTCCAGCCGGGACCAGATTGCCTGCTGGTCGTAACTCAGGGTCGTCAGGTTAGACACCAGCATCATGGCCACAAAACAATAGAGACCCGGTTCCACCTCCATTTTCCCAAGGTCGCTCATTTTGATCAGAGCGACGAGCAAGCCGAGCATGTATACGTCCAGCATGCCCCACTCTTTCAGGTGCTCGTACCAGCGCACGGCCCAGGTAACCGGGCGATCGAGCAGCCGCCAGTGACAGCCCAGCGAGATGAACCCCAGCAGCAGGAATTTGCCCAGCGGTGCAATCACGCTGCAGAACAGCACCAGTCCGGCCATCCATATATAGCCTTCGCCAAACAGCGCGATCACCCCGTTCAGCAGGGTGTTCTCCGCACCGAATGCAAGAATCGAGAAGCTGAGCAGGGGCAGTGACAGGACCGGGAAGAAAAGCAGCAGGCCGGTAAGGCTCAGGGCCGCGGTGTGGGCGGCACTGCCGCGGGGGTTGCGATGCAGCACGGCATCGCAACGCGGGCATTCCAGTTTTTTGCCCGGGGGAGCCACCGCGTCACCCAGCAGCAGGTCGCATTCGTGGCAGGCCCGCTGCCGCCGCGACCAGCGCCGCTCAACGGACGCCGCCATCCGGCCAATCTCCCTGCGCGATTCTGTTGATTGCCGTCTGCATCCGAAAAGCCATCGCCTGCGTCTAAAGAGAAACCGCGCCTGTTCCGGTCATCGCTTGCCAGTTGCCACTGGCCACTGCACCAGTGACCGCACATTCGCGTCGGTTTAACGAAGATATACCAAAATGCTGCCAGCGTCGCCTCGACGCTCCAGGCGCGCGCGGGTACACTCTCGCGACTGAAATGACCGGGCGTACGCATAGAGACGGGGCAAGACCTGCTCAAGGGGCCCCGCCCGCCGGATTGAGATCGCGCTCGCATCCCGCCAGGGGGGAGACTGGCAGTGCATTTGCAGCTTTGAGACCCGCCACAGGAAGTTGAGACAGATGAAAGCAAAAGAATTCGCCAAGCGAGGCCGCGCCCTGCGCCCGCTGAAAACCATGCTCGCCGCAGCAGTGATCGGCCTGGGCTCTATGCAGGCACAGGCATCCACCCTGTGGGAAATCTACCAGCTCGCGCTGGACAACGACCCGCAGCTGGCTGCAGACCGGGCGGCGTATCACGCCGGGCTCGAGGCCAA
The DNA here is from genome assembly GCF_900100355.1 of Microbulbifer yueqingensis. Lineage (GTDB taxonomy): Bacteria > Pseudomonadota > Gammaproteobacteria > Pseudomonadales > Cellvibrionaceae > Microbulbifer > Microbulbifer yueqingensis. Next base: position 708,756 of record NZ_FNFH01000002.1, read on the forward strand.
GAACCGGGGCCGCTCGGCCCTGCTCCCGCAGATAAACGGCAGCGCCGAAGCCAGCAGCACCAGTTCCACCTCCACCCAGTTTGACTACACCTTTACCCCTGAAGTGGTGATTCCCACGCCCAACAGCCGGGATACGGATGTGGACGACCGGGTTTACTCTGCACGCCTCGACCAGGCCCTGTTCGACGCCACTGCCTGGTTCGGCTACAAGCAGGGCAAGAAAACCAGTGAGCAGGCGGCGGCAGAATTCAGCGCCAACCAGCAGGAAATGATGCTGCGGGTCGCGACAACCTACTTCGATGTACTGCGCGCCTACGATGTACTGGAGGCCGCCCAGGCGGAAGAGGAAGCCCTGGCGAAACAGCTGGAGCAGACCCGCCAGCGCTTCGAAGTGGGCCTGACCGCAATAACCGACGTGTATGACAGCGAGGCAGCGTACGAAAACGCCGTCGCCCGCCGGCTGACTGCCGAGGATAACCTGCTCAGTAATTTCGATGCGCTGTCGATCCTGACCGGCACCCAGCACGACCAGGTGGCTCCATTGCAGGACGGTTTTACCGTCGTCCCGCCTGAGCCTGCCGATCGGGCCGCCTGGGTCGATTTCGCCCTGGCGAACAACTTTACCCTGAAGGCCGCCCGCCTCAATGCGGACGCCGCCCGCTACAGCGCGCGGGCCGCTGCGAGTGAACACCTGCCCACGCTCTACGGTTCGGTGAGCTACCAGGACTTCCGCCAGGACGGCGAAGCCTCCACCTCTGTCCCGGGTGAGCCCACGGTCGACCTGCCCATCGATACGACCCGTGAAACCACCGTCACCGCAGTGACCCTCAACGTGCCGATCTTCACTGGCGGCCGCTTGAGCGCCAACCGTCGCGAGGCGCGCAGCCTGGCGTTCCAGGCGGAAGACCTGCGCAACCTGACCCAGCGCAACACCATCCAGAATACCCGCACCCTGCACCGCAACCTGGTGACTGACGTGTCTCGGGTAAGGGCGCGCCAGCAGGCCGTGATTTCGGCGCAGAGCGCCCTTGAGGCGAACCAGGCAGGTTATGAAGTGGGCACGAGAAATATCGTCGACGTGCTCCTGGCCCAGCGGACCCTTTTCCAGGCCCAGACCGATTACGCCAACGCCATCTATGACTACATCGACAACACCCTGCGCCTGAAACGCGTTGCCGGCCTGCTGTCCCCCGCTGACCTGCAGGAGCTGGAAGCGAAGCTGAACCCGGCCATCCCCGTTGTGCGGGTCGGTGCAACCGCTGCCGCCCCGGCCGAGCCGACCAAGTAACGGCCAGGCTCGCAGCCGGCCTGAAGAAACGAAAAAGCGGGGCTCAGGCCCCGCTTTTTCGTTTCGCATAAACCACTGACCGCTGCTCAGGTTTTTTCATTTCCAACAACCAGAGCTGCACCGTAAGCGATGCAATTTCTCCCACCAGGCGACCGCTGGCAGCCCCTCAGGGACCCGCCAGCGCGTCAATCTCATTGACCAGCCTCTGCAACGCCCCGGTATTCTCGGACGCAACCTGGCGCCCGCGGGCCCCGGCGGCGTGGCGCTCCTCACTGTCTTCCAGCCAGGCGCGCACCTGGGCCGCCATCTGGGCCGGGTTCTCCGCCACCCGCAGCGCGCGCGCATCCTGCAGCAGCGAAGCCACCCGGGAAAAGTTGTGCAGGTGTGGCCCACAGACCACGGGCACGCCCCACGCGGCCGGCTCGATCATATTGTGGCCGCCCACCGGCACCAGGCTGCCGCCGACGAAGGCGACATCGCAGGCGCCATAGAAACGCAGCAACTCCCCCATGCTGTCGCCGAGCAGGACCTGGGCCGATGGCGCCGGCGCACCGCCCTCACTGCGACGCTTCAGGGTGAAACCCCGCTCATGCACCAGCTCCGCCACCACCTCGAATCGCTGCGGATGCCGGGGCACCAGCACCAGCAGCAGGTCGGGAATTGTCTCCAGCAAATCGGCAAAGGCGTCCAGCACCAGGGCCTCTTCACCGTCGTGGGTGCTGGCTGCGAGCCACACCGGCCGCGCACCCTTGCCAGGTAGCGGTCCCCGCCACTGGTGCGCCAGGGCCTGGGCCTCGCTGGCCATACCCATACCGATTTCCAGGTCGAACTTGATATTACCCACGGCCACGACGCGCTCCTCGGGCAATCCCAGGGACACAAAGCGGCGCGCGTCTTCGGGATACTGGGCCACGACCCGCGAGAGCCTGCGCAGCATCTTGCGGGTGAGTCCAGGGACCCGCGCATAGCCTTTGGCCGACTTGTCGCTGAGGCGTGCATTGGCCAGCAGCACCGGAATATCACGCCGCTCACAGGCGGCGAGCAGGTTGGGCCAGAGCTCCGTTTCCATGATTACCAGCAGGCGCGGGTGCAGCGCAGAGAGGAACCGGCGCAGGTACTCGGGCAGGTCATAGGGCAGGTAGTAGTGCAGCAGGCGGCCGTCGAGCATGGGACGCAACCCTGACTCGACCCGCTCGGAGCCCGTCGGGGTGGTGGTTGTGACCAGCCACTGCCAGTCGGGATGGCGGGCTGCCAGCTGCTCGATTACCGGTACCGCTGCCAGGGTCTCACCTACAGAGACTGAGTGCACCCACACCAGTGGCGCCCGGCTCGCTCGTACTGGCACCCGCCCGAGGCGCTCGCGCCAGCGCAGGCGATATTCCGGCTGGATTCGGCCCCGCCACCACTGGCGCAGCAGGATAAACGGCAGGGCCAGGCGCAGGAGCCAGGTATAGAGGAACTGCATGCGGACGTCCGACACTCGAATTGACTTGGTGGAAATGCCGGATTTTAACCGGCTGGCAACCGCACGTCGCCCAACTCGCTGCCAGCTACCGCCCGCGCACTCCCTCCACCGGCTTCAGGAGGACGGGGAGCGGTAAAACTGCGACTCGGCGCCCATCGCCCCGCTCGCCATCCCGGCGGAACGGCATACGCGCAACCAGGCGCGCGTTCGATGCCGGCTTACCGCGACACCAAGCGCGCATACCAGGGCCGCATTGAGCAATTGGACCGTGGCCGATAGCAGCACCATCGCCCGACTGCGGCCGCCATACATTTTCTGGCGCGCCAGGGTAATGCCGACCGAATACTTGCGTCGCGACAGCCAGCGAATGGTGGCACGGTGCTCGGGGACATCCTCGTAGACTACCGCTTCCGCGCAGTGAAAAATGGATACCCCGCGCATGGTCGCCTCGGTGAAGAACAGCACATCCTCGCCACCGGCAAACGGACGCCTCTCATCAAATCGCAGTCCAAGCCTGCGGACTTCTGCCAGGGGTATCAATACATTGTTGGTGGCACAGTAAGGCAGTCGCTCCCCGGTGCGACGGCGCTTGCGGGAGAAAAACATGGAATAGTAATCCGGCGCAGAGGCCGGCAGCAGGCTGATCACACTCCCGCACACCACGGCCTTGTCGCCAGCGTCCAGCGAAAAGCCGTAGAGTTTCTGCAGCCAGTCCCCGGCCACCCACTCATCATCATCGATAAACACGAGGTAATTGGCACCCTTGGCCTGTGCCTCGTCGAGACAACGGTTGCGCGCGAACGGGATACCCCGCAGCGGCTCTACGACGTACTTGAGCGGTACCGGAAAGGTCGCTCCCAGCTCCTCAGCCACGGGCCGCGCCTGTTCCGCCGGGTCGTTGTCGACGACCGTAACCGAAACCTTCACTGTATCAGGCAATTGCGCGGCCGCGAGGCTGGACAGTGCGCGGCGCAACAGCTCGGGCCTCTGGCAAGTGCAGATACAGATATCGAGATGGGGATGCAACTTAAACTCCAGTCACCAGCCAAAACCCAGGGAAAGCGCCCACCGGGCGGAAAGCTGGCAGCCTATACCCCAATGCTGGAGATGTCTATAATAGCCCGCTTTGCCCCCCTCCCCGCACCGGGGCGTCACATACATGCACGGCCCCGGGCCGGTTGAGTGACAGGGGCCAGGCATCGCCACGTCCGCGTCGCTATCGAACAACCTCTGTGCTCGGTTCAGCATTCAACGGCGTCCGGCTCACTCGGAACTCACTCGGAACTAAGGGCCCCCGATGAAAGTCATGCAGTTGCTGCCAGCGCTGAACTCCGGTGGTGTCGAGAGAGGAACCCTCGATCTCGCCCGCGCGCTTGTGGCGGCGGGCCATGAATCTGCAGTGGTCTCCAGCGGCGGACGCCTGGTGCAACAGCTGGAGCTCGAGGGCTCCCGCCACCTTACCCTGCCGATTCACCGCAAGTCGCTGGCGAGCCTGCGGGAGATCCGCCCGCTGCGGGAACTGATCCGCGCAGAAAAACCGGATATCCTCCATGTGCGCTCTCGCGTGCCCGCGTGGCTTACCTATTTCGCATGGAAGAAGCTGGACCCGGAAACCCGCCCGCGACTCGTCAGCACCGCCCACGGGCTCTACTCCATCAACCGCTACAGCGCCATCATGGCAAGTGCCGAACAGGTGATCGCTATCTCCGACTGTGTGCGCGATTACCTCACAGGTAACTATGCCCGCTACCTTAAGCGGCCGCCGGAAGTGATCTACCGCGGCGTGGACACTGGCGAATTCCATCCCGGCGTACAGCCCCCCGACGGCTGGCGGGACTCCGTGGAGGCGGAATTTCCCGCGCTGCGGGACAGACGCTGGCTGCTCCTGCCGGGTCGCCTGACAAGGTGGAAGGGCCAGGAGGATTTCCTGGAGCTGATGGCAGAGCTGGATCGGGATGACCTGCACGGTGTCGTGCTCGGCGGGGCAGAGCCCAATAAACAGCACTACGAAGAAGAACTGCGCCAGCGGGCCGTGGAGCTGGGGCTTAAGGACAGGGTCTCATTCGTCGGCCAGCGCAGTGATATCCGCTTCTGGTACAAGGAATCTTCACTTGTATACAACCTGTCGAAGCGACCGGAACCCTTCGGCCGTACCGTGATCGAGGCCGTGGCCATAGGTACACCGATCATCGGCTACAATATCGGCGGCCCCGCTGAGTCACTACGCGCCTGCTTTCCCGAAGGCCTTGTCCCCAGCGGCAGTATCCCCGGGCTAAAAGATAAAACCCTCGAACTGCTCGACAGCAGCGCCCGCCCGGTCCTGCAGGACGATTTTACGCTCGCGACCCAGGCGAGCCGCACCATTTCCCTGTATGACAGGCTTCTGGCAGAGCGCCGACAGGGGGTATCGTGATCGACCTCAGTGGCCTCACCCCATTTGCCAGCGGCGGCAATCGCCACTGCTATCGCCATCCTGACGACCCGGAGAAATGCGTCAAGGTGATGCGCCCCGGGCGTATTGAGGAGCTGCGCGGCCGGGCCCCCTGGTACAAGCGTCTCGCAGGAGAGGCCCACTTCGATGACAACCTCAGGGAACTGGCCGGCTACAGGCAGCGCGCGCTGCGCCGCGCCGGTAATGACAACCCGGTCTGGCACCACCTCCCGCGCTGGTACGGTATCCAGGAGACCAGCGCCGGCCCCGGTGCCGTCTCGCAACTGATCCTCGACCACAAGGGAGAACCGGCGCCGACGCTCGAGCACTACCTGCAGCAGCACGGGTTGGATACCCCGATTACCGCGGCCCTGGAGCGCTTCGCGCGCTGGCTGAGGGACACCGGTGTACTGACCAAGAACCTGTTGCCGCACAATCTCGTGGTGACCATGCGGCAGGGCGCACCTGAGCTGACACTTATTGACGGCCTGGGTCGCGCGACCCTGCTGCCGTTTCCGGAGTGGTTCCGGTGGTCCAGGAGGCGCTACATTCGCCGGCGTATCGAGCGGATGTGGCGGCGGATCCACTGGGAGGTCTCGGACAAGTCCCTGTCGTGGAAGGAAGCGGAGCGCCACGGCTAGCCGCCCCACCCCCAAAGCCTATCGCCCCAACACAATCAATAGCCAAGACTTATAGTCCTGTCCCGGCCCGCCCGTGGCTGCCGCAGCCCGCAAAGTCCATACTTACTTGTTCAGGGAGCGCGCGGCCCGGACCAGGGGGCGCGCCCCGCCGTTTGGTTTTCAGGGACTCGCCAGGAAATGATCTTGCCCGTGATAATGGCCGGTGGTTCCGGCTCCCGCCTGTGGCCGCTCTCCCGCCGGCTGTACCCGAAGCAGTTCCTTCCCCTGTTGGGCGAGCAGACCATGCTCCAGGAAACCTGTGCCCGGCTCGCCGGCCTCGAGCACCAGCCACCACTGCTGGTCTGTGGTGAAGACCATCGCTTCATGGTGGCCGAGCAATTACGTGCGGCGAGCCAGCCAAACAGCGGCATAATCCTGGAGCCGGCGGGTCGCAATACCGCCCCCGCACTGGCTCTCGCGGCACTGCATGCCACGGCATCGGGGAAGGAAGACCCCCTGTTACTGGTGCTCGCCGCGGACCATGTCATCAAGGAGGCCAGGGCTTTCCTGGACGCCGTCATTACGGCGCGAGCCCAGGCGGAAACGGGCCGGCTGGTGACTTTCGGTGTTGTCCCCACCGGACCAGAAACCGGCTACGGCTATATCCGGCGGGCGCAGGCAGAGGCCCCGGGCAGCCAGCCGGCGTTTGCCGTTGACGAGTTCGTGGAAAAGCCGGATCTGGACACCGCAGAGCAATATGTCGCCAGCGGGGAATTCTTCTGGAACAGCGGCATGTTTTTGTTTCGCGCCAGCCGCTACCTGCAGGAACTCCGGACGCACCGACCGGACATCCTTGCCTCCTGCGAGGAAGCCATGACCGGGTCGACAGTGGATGCGGATTTCGTACGCCCTGCCAGGGGCGCCTTTCTCGCATGCCCCGCTGAATCCATCGATTACGCCGTAATGGAAAAGACCCGCGATGCCGTGGTGGTACCGATGGATTGCGGCTGGAGCGACGTGGGATCCTGGTCGGCACTGTGGGAAGTCTCCGACAAGGACACACAGGGGAATACCGCCATTGGCGACGTAATCCTTTACGACAGCCGGGGCTGCTACGTGCAAAGCGACCGCAAGCTGGTGGCGGCGATCGGCCTCGAGGACGTGGTTGTCGTCGAGAGCGATGACGCGATCATGGTGGCCACCAAGGACCGCGTGCAGGATGTGAAGCAGGTGGTCGAACAGCTCAGTGCGGGCAACCGCCCCGAAGCCAGGGTGCACCGCAAGGTTTACCGGCCATGGGGATTTTACGATTCCCTGGAGTCGGGGCACCGGTTCCAGGTAAAGAGGATTGTGGTGAACCCCGGGGCCCAGCTGAGCCTGCAGATGCATCACCACCGGGCCGAGCACTGGGTTGTTGTCTCCGGCACTGCAAAGGTGACCTGCGGCGAAGAGGAGCTGCTGGTGACCGAAAACCAGTCCACTTACATTCCGCTTGGAGTGAAGCACCGCCTGGAAAATCCGGGCACGATTCCCCTCGAACTGATTGAAGTACAGTCAGGCTCCTATCTCGGTGAGGACGATATCGTGCGTTTTGCGGACCGGTATTCGCGCAGCTGAAAACCCGGCAGCTAATTTACTGCCTCAAGAAAGCGCTCTATGGATGCGCGCCACTGGCCCCTGCCGCGGGCAAGCCGCTCGGCGTTGGCCCCCATCTCCCGCAGCCTGGCGGGCTCATCCAGCAGTGAGAGGATATGGGCGGTGACATCCGCCTGCTGACCGGCATCGCACAGCAGTCCCGTCTCGCCGTCGCTGACAGCGTCCGCTGCGCCACCCTCGCGCCCTGCCAGGGCCGGCACGCCATACCAGTTGGCCTCCCGGTAGACGATACCGAACCCCTCCACGGAATCGCCCTCGCGCCGCGCGGGCATCACAAACAAATCTGCGCGTGAAAACAGTGCCGCCTTCTCCTGTTCGCTCACGGCGCCGGCAAAGTGGACGCTGTCCGCAACGCCCGAGGCACTGGCGAGCTGCTCCAGCCGGGCCCTGTCGTCCCCCTTCCCGGCAACGATGTACAGCACCTTCGGGTGCCGCTGGCGGATTTCCGGCAGGGCGCGAATGACCGCGTCCACCCCCTTGCGCGGTTCGAGGCGTGCCAGGGTCAGCAATACCGGCCCGCGGTCACCGATCACCTGCTCCAGGGCGGCAACCCGGGCCGGCTGCGGCTCTGGCTGGGGCCCGATCGGCGGGTTGATCACCACCAGCCGGGTACCTTCCCCGATGTAGGGTCTTGCCAGCTCGGCGGTGTACGAGGAATTGGCAACGACCGTTGTGGCTGCCGCAAATGTCCTGGAGATTCGCGCGCGCTTGGCCCGGTCCGGGTTGGCGGGAAACTCCATGCCATGGGCCAGCACCACCAGCGGTACCCCGAGGCCGGAAAGAAGCTCCGCGCTCTTCCACGAATCCGCAAATACGGCCTCGACATCACCCCTGCGCACCGCGGCGCGTACCGCCCGCGCCTTCCGGCGCCTCCGCCAGAGCTTCCAGCCACCATAGAGACTGAGTTCGTAGCCCTTCCCATGGGGCCCCTCTTCCTCTCCAACCCGGTCCGCGAGCACCCGGACCCGGTAGCCCGCTTCCACGAGATTCTCGGCCAGCCCTTCCATCAGCATCTCTATGCCCCCGCGCCGGGGAGGGAAGCACTGGGTCGTAATCAGGATCATCTTGACCTCCGGGTAACTAAGCCTGCAAGGGCCTGAGGAAGGGTACAGTCGCGCCGGGCAGGCCCGTCATTCGCCCAATCGGGGACAGCGCCGCAACAGCGCCCGCGCACAGGCGACCTGCTGACCCAGGGGCGGCCTCGGGGGCCGGACGCCGGCCCGGGCGGCATCGGCCAGGCGGTCCGTCACCAGTCCCTGGTCCAACAGGCGCTGGACCGCCGCGCGGACCTTGTTGGCAGGCCGCCGGCTGGGCAACTGGATCACGCCCACCTGGGCCTCGCTCTGCAGCGCCTCGAACAGCATCGAGACACTGTCCCCGGTCACCCAGATCTGTTCAGCCTGCGCAAGCTGGTCTGCCAGCCATCCCGGCGGACAGTCACGCCAGTGACAGAGCTCCGCCCCGCCGGTATCGAGCCCCTCCAGTGTACCTGCCGGGGTCCGGCGGCTGTCGGACACTACCCATTGGCCGGGCGTTTCCAGCAGGCTGTTTACCGCCGAGCGCACCCCGGCCGCGTCCCAGGCAAAGTGCTTGCTGGGACCCCCGAGCAGGATCAGGCCCCGGCCGGGACGTATCCGGCCGCAAGGCAGGGGCTCGGTCAGCGCCCCCTGGCTGAGGATCACGTTGGCCAGGGGCGGTGGGCGGTCGTGCTCGGGGATGATGGCGAAATCGAACCAGCGCAGCGGCAGTGACGGGCGCATGATGACGACAGTGAGCCCGCCGAACTGCCGGCGCGCCAGCAGCAGGGCCAGGTGAGTGCGATGACCGGCACCAATAATCAGGTCCGGCGGCGGCAGCTCCCGCAGGTTCGCGGGCAATCCGCTGCGCACCAGCGCAAGCCCCCCGGGAGCGGGAATATCGTGGCATTCGACTGCGGCGCCGGCGCATTCGCGCAATCCGCTGACCAGCGCCGCGCTCTGCTTTTCATGAGCGCGATTGCCATCGAGAAAACGCCAGACCGTGAGCCGCACTTGGGGAACCCCGATTCGTGAAAGGTAATGCACCGACAGCGGGCGCGGGGCGCTTATGCTAACCGATAGGCCAGCGCGATTGAACCCGGGCGCCCGCCCTTGAGCCACGCCGGCAGCGTGGACTTGCTCTGCGCCAGGCCGGTATAATCGCGCCCCTTGTAAACTGCCTATTGCCCCGCATTCAGCCGCGTCCGCGGCTGGCGCCCCGGGGTCACGGCTCGCCATACCGCCGACGGCTAACCATCCTTATGCGCATCATCCATGTCGACAACCACCAGCAACGCAAGTACGGCTACACCTCCGTCAGCTGGGCCCTGAAGCTGTATACCGGGCTGGTCCGGGCGGGGCACAATGTGCTCGCATTCAGTGACCGGGATGTCGCGGCCTTCGAGGCCCCCTTTCGCATGCGGGAACTGGTCAGCCGCAAGAAAGTGAACCGGCGCCTGCTCCAGAGCGTCGAAGCCTTCGAGCCGGACCTGGTGATTTTCGGTCACTGCGACCTGATCGATAACGAGACGTTTGGCGAGATCCGCCGCCTGCGCCCCGGCATCGTCATCGCGGCCTGCAATAACGACCCACTGTTCGTGCCGCGCAATTCAGACAATATCGCCAGGCGCTGCGAAATCGCAGACGCCATGTTCGTGTCCACGGGAATCGACGACCTGAAGCGCTACGAGGGCAAGCGGGCCAGCCTCTGGCACATGCCCAATCCCGTGGACCCCTCGGTAGAGGACGCCGACTGCAGCCAGCGCACCGACCTGGATGTGGACCTGCTGTTCTGCAGCAAGTCGCAGGCGCATACAGAGCGGGGCAAGCTGGTGACGGCCTTGCGCGAGCAACTGCCACCGGATTTCAACTTCCGCACCCCCGGCATGTTCGACGAACCCACCCTGTGGGGACGGGATTACGACCGCATCCTGGCCAACAGCAAGATGGGCCTGAACCTGAACCGCCAGGAGGGCTACCAGTGGTACTCCTCGGCGCGCATGGCGCAGATGGCGGGCAACGGCCTGCTGGTATTTACCCATGCCTCGGCCAACTTTGCCGACTTCATGCCCGAGGAGACACTGGCCTATTTCGACAGCGAGGAATCCCTGCTCGCGGGCATCCTCGAATTCCACGCCGACGACGCCAGGCGCCGCCACTGGGCGAGCCGCTGCCGGGAATTCTTTCACCGGGAAATCAACAACACCCTGTACGCCCAGTACATTGTCGAGACTTCCATGAACCTGCCGCACAGCCACGATTATGTCTGGATCAAGTAGTACCACCACCGCTCTTGCCACCCCGTCCCTCGAAGGCCTTTATCGCCAGCCGGACTCGCGCTGGGTGGCGGGCCTGACCAGGTTTGTGAGCGCCAGCCTGCTGCTGATACTGGTGGGCTTCCACCTGCTGCCCGAGGTGGGCCGCATCCAGACCATCTTCTACCTGACCCTGTTGCCGGGCACCCTCCTGCTGCTGGGGTGGCGGCGCGACTGGGGCTTCCTGCGCTCCTGGCAGTTCGCCTGCTTTATCAGCGTGCCGCTGGTGCTGGCGCTGTCCACCCTGTGGGCCGACAGCGCCACGGCCACCGTGGAACGGGATACAAGCTTCTACTTCAAGGTGCTGGCCTACCTCGTACTCTTCTATTGCGCGGTGTACCTGGTGCTGGAGCAGCGCGGCGACGGCATGCTCCACCGCTGGCTGCGCTGGCTGATCGTACTGGGCACTGTGTCCTGCGCCGCTTCCCTGGTGCGCTACGGCATGGAAGGCGGCTTCCAGAAACTGCACCGCATCGGTGGCATCTCGATGCAGAACAACATCGACAAGACCGCCATGCTTTACGGCTTCCATACCCTGTTCTGCTGTTACGGCCTGTCCCTGGACTCGCGCCGCTGGCGCTGGCTTTCCTGGACTGGCCTGGTCCTGGGCTGCATCTATATCGTGCTGTCACAGACCAAGATCCCCATTGTCATGGCCGCCTTCGCCATCTGCCTCGCAGCGGTAGTGAGCCGCTCACTGGTATTGCGGGGGCTGGTGCTGGTCGGTGCCTTTGCGGTACTGCCGGCGGTGTACCTACTGCTGTACGGCGACCTGCCGCTGCTGCACCGTGGCGCCGCCTACTCGATCAGGATGGAACTGTGGGCGAAGAGCCTGGAGACTTTCCTCGAGTCCCCGTGGATCGGCAACGGGCTGGTGCACAAGCAGTTTATCGAACTGGGCGAAGTCCTGCCCCACCCCCACAACTACCTGCTCGACGTGGCCCGTTTTGCCGGGCTGCTGGGCGTGGCGGCCTGCCTATGGCAGGGGCTGGCGGTGGCGGCCATCGGATTGCGCCGCGACCAGCTGCTGAGCTGGGTGCCCGGCACCTACCTGCTGTGGTTCGGTTTCGGTGTGATCGCCATGCTGATCTACGCGCAGCAGCCATTGGTGAAGCCCAGCTATATCTGGCTCTTTTACTGGATCCCGCTGGCGGTGATACTGGTGCGCCACCAGCTCGGCAAAACCCGTCCTCAGGAGAGCCGGGCACCTGCGGCGGAAAGCAGCGCGATACCGGCAGCCTGAGACGCGGAAGCCTGCCTGCGGACACCACTGACAAGAATCTAAACAGGACAGAGTCTCGACGATGAAAGTAACCGTATTTGGCACCGGCTACGTTGGCCTGGTCCAGGCCGCTGTACTTGCGGAGTCCGGCAACAACGTGGTCTGCATCGACATCGATGAGGACAAGGTGGCACGGCTGCGCCGCGGTGAGATTCCCATCTACGAGCCCGGCCTGGCACCGCTGGTGGAGGAAAGTATCGCCAACGGCAACCTGTCTTTCTCTACCGACGCCGCCGAGGGCGTCGCCCATGGTGAGCTGATCTTCATTGCGGTGGGCACTCCCCCCGACGAGGACGGCTCGGCCGACCTGCGCCACGTATTGACGGTGGCCCGCACCATCGCCACCCACATGGACAGCAAGAAGTACATCATCAACAAGTCCACCGTGCCCGTCGGCACCGCGGACAGGGTGCGTAGCGCTGTGAGCGAGGTACTGGCCGAGCGCGGCCGGGCGGAGCTGGAATTCGACGTTATCTCGAATCCCGAGTTTCTCAAGGAGGGCTCGGCGGTGGCCGACTGCATGCGTCCCGACCGCATCATTATCGGCACCTCGGAGAAGGCCTCTGAGCAGAAGATGCGCCAGCTCTACGCGCCCTTCAACCGCAACCACGAGAAAATCCTGGTCATGGATGTGAAGAGCGCCGAGCTCACCAAGTACGCTGCCAACTGCATGCTCGCCACCAAAATCAGCTTTATGAACGAGATGGCCAATATCGCCGACAAGGTCGGGGCGGATATCGAGGCCGTGCGCAAGGGCATCGGCTCCGACCCCCGGGTGGGCTATCACTTCATCTACGCCGGCATCGGTTATGGCGGTTCCTGCTTCCCGAAAGACGTCAAGGCACTGATCAATTCGGCAGAGCAGCTCGGCCTGTCTGCCGATATCCTGGCTGCGGTGGAGTCTCGCAACGAGCGACAGAAGCACTACCTGCTGGAAAAGATCGACGCCCATTTCGGTGGCGACCTGAAGGGCAGGACCTTCGCCCTGTGGGGACTCTCGTTCAAGCCCAATACCGACGATATGCGCGAGGCCCCCAGCCGCGTGCTGATGGAAGGCCTGTGGGAGCGCGGCGCACAGGTGCAGGCATTCGACCCGGAGGCCACGGAAGAGTGCCGTCGCATCTACGGTGAGCGCGACGAGCTGAAGCTGTGCGACTCCCGCGATGCAGCCCTGGCCGGCGCGGACGCCCTGGTAATCGTTACGGAATGGCAGCAGTTCAAGGCGCTGGATACCGCCGCCCTGAAACAGGCGCTGCGCGAGCCAGTGGTGTTCGATGGTCGCAACCAATACGAACCAGAGGACATGCGCGCCGCGGGCTTCCACTATTACTGTGTGGGCAGGCCGGATACCGCCGGCAGCTGAGTGCGTCCCCGGCACAAAAAAGCCCGGCTCGAGCCGGGCTTTTTTGTGGGCGCAAATCCGCGCGCGCTGGCCCGCTTCAGGCAATACGCGCCTCGAAGTGGGCCGGCCTGTCGGTGACGTCGGTCAGCCAGCCGGCATGGGCAGGGCTGCGTCCCTGCACCACATCGAAGTACAGCTCCTGCAGGCGGCGGGTTATCGGGCCGCGGCGCCCGGCGCCGATGGTGCGGCCGTCCAGCATGCGAATCGGCAGCACCTCGGCGGCGGTGCCGGTAAAGAACGCCTCGTCGGCAATATAAACCTCGTCCCGGGTGATGCGCTTCTCCACCACCTGGTAGCCGCACTCCTGCGCCAGCTCGATTACCGAATTGCGGGTAATACCATCCAGGCAGGAAGTCAGCTCCGGTGTGTAGAGCACGCCGTCGCTGACGATGAAGATATTCTCGCCACTGCCCTCGGCCACGTAGCCCTCGGGATCCAGCAACAACGCCTCCTCACAGCCGTTGCGCACCGCCTCCTGCAGCGCCAGCATCGAGTTGATGTAGTTGCCGTTGGCCTTCGCCTTGCACATGCTGATGTTCACATGGTGGCGGGTATAGGAAGAGGTATTCACCTTGATGCCCAGCTCCCGCGCCTCCGGTGTCATGTAGCTGGGCCACTCCCAGGCGGCCACGATCACATGGGTCTGCAGTGCATCGGCGCGCAGGCCCATGCCCTCGGAACCGTAAAAGACCATGGGGCGCAGGTACGCTTCGCGCAGGTTGTTCTCGCGCACAACGGTGCGCTGTGCCTCATTGAGCTCCTCCGCATCGAAGGGCATGGGCATGTTCATGATCTTGGCAGAACGGAACAGGCGCCGGGTGTGATCGTGCAGGCGAAAGATGCTGGTGCCATCCCCCGCCTGATAGGCGCGTACGCCCTCGAATACACCCATTCCGTAGTGCAGGGTATGGGTAAGCACGTGAACCCGGGCATCCCGCCAGGGAACCAGTTCACCGTCAAACCAGATAAGGCCGTCGCGATCGGCAAAAGACATGGGAAACTCCTACAAATCCATAATTCCGGATTGCTGAAAAACAGTTTAATCATTGCGCAGCAGCGAGGAGTCCCGGCGGGGACAATCAGCCGAGAATTTGCTGCCAGCTTGCTTGAACGGTCTTTCTTTCCGCTTCGAACTGGTCACCGTTAACCACTCCCGGCAGCTGTTGTAATGCCAGGCGATGACCTTCAGATCGGTAGGCTTTGTAGGCGTCGATCATTTGTCCGGCTTGTTGGGCCGACATCAGGCCTGCCTCAATGAGGCTTTCGAGTATGCGGATGTTATCGGTATACCGCACGATCGAGGGCTCCTTGTGGGCCCAGGCCAGGGTGGAATATTGAACCAAAAACTCGATATCGACAATACCGCCGGGGCCCTGCTTGAGATCGAATTCCTGATCGTTGCTCTTATCGAGATGGGTGCGCATTTTATCGCGCATGGCCACCACTTCCTCGCGCAGTTTCTGCTCGTCGCGCGGCTGACAAAGCAATGCAGCACGCAGCTCCCCGAATTCACTGCTGAGGCGCCCGCTGCCAGCTACCGGCCGCGCCCTTACCAGCGCCTGGTGCTCCCAGGTCCAGGCGCTTTCACGCTGGTATTTCTCGAATGAGGTCAGCGAGGTCACCAGCAGGCCCGAGTTGCCGGAAGGGCGCAGCCGGGTATCCACCTCGTAAAGCGGTCCGCTCAGGGTGCGGGTCTGCAGGATATGGATCAGGCGCTGCGCCAGGCGGGTATAGAAACTCAGGTTGTCGATGCTGCGCCCGCCATCCGTGACGCCCTGCGGATCGGCATCGTGCACGAACACGATGTCCAGGTCGGACCCGTGGCCCAGCTCGAGCCCGCCCAGTTTGCCGTACGCGACAATGGCAAAATGCATGTCCTCTGCCGAGGCCCCCGCCGGGACCCCGTGCTTTTCCGTCACCTGGTTCCAGGCCAGCTGCAGCGCCTGCTGCAGGATGGCCTCTGCCAGCCAGGTGAGGGAATCGCTCACCTTCATCAACGGCAGCGCGCCGCTGACCTCCTGCGCGGCAATACGCAGGCTCTGGCTCTGCTTGAAATGCCGCAGCGCCTCCATCTGCGCCTCCAGGTCACCTGGATCCACGCGCAGTATCTCCCGGCGCAGCTCGTCGGCAATATCTTCCCTGGACGCCGGTGCCAGCAGGCGGCGTGAGTCCAGCAGCTCGTCGAGCAGTATCGGGTGCTGTGCCAGCTGCTCGGCGATCCACGGGCTGGCAGCGCAGAGGCGCAGCAGTTGCGCCAGGATCGGCGGGTTTTCATTGATCAGCACCAGGTAGGCGCTGCGCCGCAGTACCGAGCGGATCAGCGGCAGGACCCGCTGGAGGGCGAGCAGCGGTTCGGGCTCCTCTGCCGCGGCCGCCAGCAGCAGCGGCATGGACTGGTCGAGCCGCTGGCGCGCGGTGCTGGGCAGGGCGGCCACGATGCGGGCACCGCCCAGGTCCGCCAGCAGCTGCAACGCCTCCTCCGCCGGTGCGAAGCCCGCCTCGCGCAGGCTGTCCAGGTTCACCTCGCGGCTGTCCTCAGCAGTGCAGGAGCCCCACAGGCTCTCCCACTCTTCCGCGGCACTGGGCTCGGCAATCTCCTCCGGTGGGGCAATCACCTGGTCAAACTCACGCTGGACGACGCCGCGCGCGGCGACCAGCGCATCCATCAGGTCGTCCCAGCAGCCATACCCCAGCGCGAATGCCAGCCGCCCGCGGGCCTCATCCTCACGCGGCAGGGTCTGGCTCTGCTGGTCGCGATCCGCCTGGATGGCGTGCTCGACCCGGCGCAGCAGCAGGTACGCATCCGCCAGTTCGGCCGCCACCCCCGGCTCCAGGTGGCCCTCGCCCTCCAGCAGCGGCAGCAACGCCAGCAGGTTGCGCTCGCGCAGCGCCGGCTCGCGGCCACCGCGGATCAGCTGGAACGACTGCACGATGAATTCCACTTCGCGGATACCCCCGCGCCCCAGTTTGATGTTGTCCGCCAGTCCCCGCGCCCGTACCTGGCGCTGGATCAGCGCCTTCATGTCGCGCAGCGCGTCGATGGCACTGAAGTCGATATAGCGGCGATAGGTAAAGGGCCGCAGCAACTCCATCAGTTCCCCAGCGAAGACCTCGTCGCCGGCGATCGGCCGCGCCTTGACCATGGCGAAGCGCTCCCACTCGCGGCCCTGGGTCTGGTAGTAGTCCTCCAGGGCGGCAAAGTGGCTCACCAGCGGGCCGCTGTCGCCGTATGGCCGCAGGCGCATGTCCACCCGGAAGACGAAACCGTCTGCGGTCATGGCATCGAGGGACTTGATCAAGTGCTGCCCCAGCCGCTGGAAGAACTTCTGGTTCTCCAGCGATCGCTCCCCGTCGGTTTCCCCGGGCTCGGGGTAGGCGAAGATCAGGTCGATATCGGACGACAGATTGAGCTCATGCGCTCCCAGCTTGCCCATCCCCAGCACAACGAGGGATTGCGGATTGCCCTGGCGATCGCGCGGCTCGCCGTGGCGTGCCATGAGGTTGCGGTGGTGCCAGTCGAGGGCGACGCCCGTGCAGCGCTCGGCGAGCTCCGACAGGCGAGCGCAGGCGCGCGGAATGCCCCACTGGCCCGCGAAGTCGCGCCAGATAACCTCGGCGGTCACCTGGTTGCGTAGCCGGCGCAGGGCGCGGTTGAGTTCTTCCTCCTCGTCGATGGTGCGCATCCAGTCCACATCGAGCCCCAGGTCCTCCTCGCCGAGCAGGCGCGGCAGCAGCCCCGGGACACGGCAGCAGACCCCGACAAAGAAGTCGGACCCGACAAATGCGCGCGCCAGTGCCCGCCTGCCCCCAGAGCTTTCTGCCACCAGCGAGCCCACCTCGCGCGCCACCTCTTCACCGGCGGCCTCACACCAGCGCTGCCAGCGCTCCCGGAACAGGGGCTGGAGCTCGGGTGGGCACTCGTGTTCGGCAGGCATCGGCAGGTTCATCCTTAAAGTTTTGCAGAAGATTGGCTGGTGACAGGATCAGAAGGCGATATCCGGGGGCGGCGCCACCCGCAGCACCTCGGCCACGGTGGTAATACCGGCAGCCACCTTGCGCGCCCCGGCGAGCCGCAGGCTGTTCATACCCTCGCGCATGGCCTGGTGCCGCACCTGCTGCAGGTCGCAGTCGGCAGTCACCAGTTTCTGGATCGACTCGCTGAACGGCAGTATCTCGTAGATGCCCTGGCGACCGCGATACCCGGTATTGCGGCACTCCAGGCAGCCCTCGGGGCGGTAGACCGTCTCCGGGCGCGGCGCCTTCCACGGCCGGGTCAGGGCCTGCCAGTCGTCGTCACTGACGCGGTCGGGCTGCTTGCACGCCGGGCACAGTGTGCGCACCAGCCGCTGTGCCATCACCCCGATCACCACGGACTTGAGCAGGTAGTGTGGCAGCCCCAGGTCCAGCAGGCGGGTGACCGCGGTGGGCGCATCGTTGGTATGCAGGGTGGATATCACCAGGTGGCCGGTCAACGCCGCCTGCACCGCCATCTGCGCCGTCTCCAGGTCGCGGATCTCGCCCACCATGATGATGTCCGGGTCCTGGCGCATGAGCGTGCGGATACCCGCGGCGAAATCGAGGCCGATGGAGTGTTGTACCTGCGTCTGGTTGAAGTTGTCCTCCACCATCTCGATCGGGTCCTCGATGGTGGAGACATTCACCTCGCTGGTGGCCAGCTGCTTGAGGCCGGTATAGAGGGTGGTGGTCTTGCCGGAACCGGTGGGGCCGGTGACCAGCACTATGCCGTTGGGACGGCCCAGCATGGCCTGCCAGCGGGCCAGGTCATCGCCGCCCAGCCCCAGGTCGCTGTAGGAGCGCGCCAGCACCTCGGGATCGAAGATACGCATCACCAGCTTCTCGCCGAAAGCGGTGGGCAGGGTGGACAGGCGCAACTCCACCTCGCTGCCATCGGGGCGCTTGGTCTTGATACGGCCGTCCTGCGGCTTGCGCTTTTCCGCCACGTTCATGCGCCCGAGGATCTTCAGCCGGCTGGTGACGGCGGCGGTGACCTGGTCGGGGAAGTCGTGGATCGGGTGCAGTACGCCATCGATGCGGAAGCGGATACGCCCCAATTCCCGGCGCGGCTCGATGTGGATATCGCTGGCGCGCTGGTCGAAGGCGTGCTGCAACAGCCAGTCGACGATATTGACGATATGCTGGTCGTTGGCCTCCGGGTCCTTGAGGTTCCCCAGCTCGAGCAGCTGCTCGAAGTTACCGCTGCCGGAACTGCCCTTGAGCCCACTGGCCCCGGAGATGGAGTTGGCCAGGGAGTAGAACTCCACGCAGTAGCGCTGGATGTCCGCCGGGTCCGCCACCACGCGGCGGACCTTGCGCCCGCTGGTGTGCTCCAGCTGCTCCTCCCAGCCCGAGGTGAAGGGCTGCGCGGTGGCCACCAGCAGGCTGTCCTGGCTGGCCTCCACACACAGGATCTGGTGACGCTTGGCAAACTGGAAGCTCATTACCTCGGTTACCGAGGCCACGTTAATCTTGAGCGGGTCGATATGGTACAGGGTGTGGCCGGAAGCCTCCGCCAGCCAGTCGGCCAGCACCCCGGCGGTGAGCACCTTGCCCGGCACGCGGAGGTTCTCCAGCTCGCAGCTGGCGATGTAGGTCAGCGGGTGCATCTGGGCCTGCTCGGCACTGCGCGGGGTGCCGATCAGGCGGTTGGCATCCTCGCGGGCCACCAACCCCTGTGCCACCAGGTCCTCCAGCAGGCCGCGCAGGTCCAGGACCCGGTCCGCTGCCTTTACCGCCGCCACTTTTCCTGACGCCATGGCCAACCCCTTCATCTATTATCTTTTAACCCGTGCCAGACGGCGCATTGTAGCCCGAAGCCGGCTCCGGGGAAGTGCGCTGCCCCACCGGAAGCTACCGGATTACCGCGCATACGCCAAGTTGGGGTACCATGCCGCCCACTTCATACCAGAGCCAAGGAGCTAACCATGCCCCTTTCCAATATCGCCAACCTGTTTGGCCGCTCGCCGATCAAGCCGATCAAGGAGCATATGGCCAAGGCCCACGAGGCCTCGGCAGACCTGGTCCCCTTCTTCGATGCCCTGATGAAGGGCGACCTGGGGACCGCCGAGGAAGTGCAGAAACGCATTTCCGCGAGCGAGAACAAAGCCGACGACATCAAGCGCGACCTGCGCCTGCACCTGCCCGACAGCCTGTTCATGCCGGTGTCCCGCACCGACCTGCTCGAGCTGCTGCACGCACAGGACGAGGTGGCGAACACCGCCCAGGATATCGCCGGGCTGGCGACCGGGCGCAAGATGCAGATCCCGGCACCGCTGCAGGTACAGATGAAGACCTTTGTCGACAGTGCCGTGGCCACCTCGGCCCAGGCCCTGCGCGCCATCAACGAGCTGGACGAGCTGCTCGAGAGCGGCTTTGCCGGCCGCGAAGTGGACATCACCCGGCGCATGACCGAGGAACTGGACGACCTGGAACGCAAGTCGGACAAGCTCGAGGTTGAGATCCGCGCAGCGCTGTTCGATATCGAAAAAGACCTGCCACCGGTGGACGTGATATTCCTCTACCGTGTTATCGAGTGGATCGGCGATCTGGCCGACCGCGCCCACAGCGTGGGCAACCGTCTGCAGTTGTTATTGGCACGCTAAGGGGGAAGCACCGTGGAAGTTATCAGCCAGTACGGCACTATCCTGCTAATTCTCGCCTGCGTCTTCGGCTTTTTCATGGCCTGGGGCGTGGGCGCCAACGACGTGGCCAACGCCATGGGCACGTCCGTGGGCTCGCGGGCCCTCACCATCAAACAGGCGATCCTGATCGCCATGGTGTTCGAGTTCGCCGGCGCCTACCTCGCCGGCGGCGAGGTCACCTCGACCATCCGCAAGGGCATCATCGACTCGGATATCTTTGCCACCCAGCCGGAGCTGCTGGTGTACGGCATGCTGTCGGCGCTGCTGGCGGCCGGCACCTGGCTGCTGATCGCGAGTATCCTGGGCTGGCCGGTATCCACCACGCATTCGATCGTGGGCGCCATCGTCGGCTTCTCGGCCGTGGGCATTTCCATGGACGCCGTGGCCTGGGGCAAGGTGGGCAGCATCGTCGCCAGCTGGGTGGTGTCGCCCGTACTCGCCGGCACCATCTCCTTCCTGCTGTTCCGCAGCGTGCAGCGGCTGATCCTCAACACCGAGGACCCGTTCGGCAACGCCAAGCGCTATATCCCCATCTACATGTTCGCCGTGGGCTGGATGATCGCCATGGTCACCCTCACCAAGGGCCTGAAGCATGTGTTCAAGGATGCCAATATCCAGCTCAACTTCCTGCAGGACGCCGGCATCGCCGCCATTGCCGGCCTGGTGGTGATGGGCATCGGCGTCGTCATGCTGAAGCGCATCAAGCGGGACCCGGAGCGCGAGCGCGAAAACCGCTTTGCCAATGTAGAGCGGGTGTTCGCCATCCTGATGATTTTCACCGCCTGCGCCATGGCCTTTGCCCACGGCTCCAACGACGTGGCCAACGCAGTGGGTCCGCTGGCCGCCGTGGTGAATACCGTGCAGATGGGTACGGTCACCGCCAAGGCAACCATGCCCTCCTGGATCCTGCTGCTGGGGGGCGCCGGCATCGTGGTTGGCCTCGCCACCTACGGCTTCAAGGTGATGGCCACCATCGGCCGCAAGATCACCGAGCTGACCCCGAGCCGCGGCTTCGCCGCGGAGCTGGGCGCCGCCGCCACCGTGGTGCTGGCTTCCGGTACCGGCCTGCCGATCTCCACCACCCACACCCTGGTGGGCGCGGTGCTGGGCGTCGGCCTGGCGCGGGGGATAGGCGCACTCAACCTGCGCATGATCACTACCATCGCCGCCTCCTGGGTGGTGACGCTGCCCGCGGGCGCCGGCATCGCCATCCTGTTCTTCTTCTTCTTCAAGGGGATCTTCGGCTAGCCACAGGCCGGGGAAAGCGGTACAAAAGGGGAGCCTCACCGGCTCCCCTTTTTTATGCCGTGCGCATAACCAGACCGGATAACGAATCGAGAACAGGAATTCCGATGCAACTACCCATCTACCAGGCGGATGCCTTTACCTCCCGACTTTTCAGCGGCAACCCGGCCGCGCTGGTGCCCCTGCAACAGTGGCTGGCGGACGATGTGCTGCAGGCCATCGCCGCCGAGAACAACCTGGCCGAGACCGCCTTCACCGTTCCCAGCGGGCGTGGCTTCGAGTTGCGCTGGTTCACGCCGGCGGCGGAAGTCCCCCTGTGCGGCCACGCCACCCTGGCCAGCGCTCACCTCCTGTGGACCGAACTGGGCTGCCTTGAGGACGAGATCCGCTTCTTCACCCGGAGTGGCGAGCTGCGTGTCCGGCGCGAGGGCGAGCTGATCGCCATGGATTTCCCCGCACTGCAGTCACAACCCGTAGAGATCACGGACGAGATTGTCGGCGCCGCAGGGTGCAAGCCGGTGCGCGCAGCCAGCGAGGAGCAGGAGGGAGGCAAACTGCTACTGGAATTCAGTACCCCGGCAGACGTGGCCCAACTTGCGCCGGACTTGCGCCGGGTGGCCGCACTGCCCTACCAGGGCATCGCCTGCACCGCTACCGGCGAGGGATTCGATTGCGACTTTGTCAGCCGCTTTTTCGCCCCGGCAGTCGGTATTGACGAGGACCCGGTAACCGGCTCCGCACACAGCCTGCTCGCCCCCTACTGGGCCGCGCGGCTGGACCGGCCGCGGCTGCGAGCGCGGCAGATTTCCGCCCGCGGCGGGGAGCTGGAATGCGAGCTGCGCGAGGGCCGGGTATTCATGCGCGGCGCGGCAGTTACCTACCTGCGCGGGCACATCAGCCTGTAGACCGGGCCGCGAAAGTCAGCGGCCGGGACGGCCTGCAGCCACCCGGCCCACTACCAGTAGTGGTAATGCAGCCGCTCGTTCTTGCGCGGGCCGTGGATCTGCCAGATCAGTTCCAGCTGGTTGCGGCGCAACAGCAGCTCAGCGGTGTAGGTATCGGGACCGCACTGGTGCGGCTGCACCTCGCGAAATCCCTGCCCGGTGACCGGCTCCAGCTCGAACAATAATACCGGCTCGCTGCGGCGCAGGTGCTCGAGGCGCAATGAACCCGGAAGGCGCGTCCAGCGATAGGTGTTCTGCATATCCAGTTTGCGCCCCTCACTGCTGGTAAAAAGCGCCTGCTCGCGGAACAATAGGTGCCCGTCGTCGCGCTCGGCCAGGACACTGCCGCGCGCATGGCCACGCCAGTCGGTCGCCGAGCCCGGCCCGTTACTGGCGGTAAAACTGAACTCGGACACTTTTGCCAGGCGCCCCCACAAGGCCTCGATGGCCCGGGACGCCGCACTACCCACTGACAAGATTCACCCTCTGTTATGCCGCTGTTATGCCGTTACTGATTTTCGTCACCCTGCTGTGGGCCTTTTCCTTCAGCCTGATCGGGGTCTACCTGGCAGGTTCGGTGGACAGCTATTTTGCCGTATTTACGCGTGTCCTCCTGGCCGCCCTGCTGTTCCTGCCGCTGCTGCGCTGGCGCGCCTGTAGTCCCCGCACCGCGCTGGCACTGATGGCGATCGGTGCCGTGCAGCTGGGGGCGATGTACCTGTTCTACTACCAGTCGTTCCTGCTGCTCAGCGTGCCGGAGGTACTGCTGTTCACCATCTTCACCCCCCTGTATATCACGCTGCTGTATGACCTGCTGGAGCGGCGCTTCTCCCCCTGGAACCTGGTTGTCGCGCTGGTTGCCGTCGCCGGTGCAGCCGTAATCCGCTGGGGCCGGCCGCAGGGGGACTTCTGGCTCGGGTTCCTCGTGGTCCAGGGCGCCAACTTCTGCTTCGCGCTCGGCCAGGTGGCCTACAAGCAGTTTATGCAACATTCCACGCAGCGGGGGCCTGCGCTGCCGGGCCGGCAGGTATTCGGCTGGTTCTACCTCGGGGCGCTGCTGGTGGCCACTGGCGCCTGGCTGTGGCTCGGGGAACCGGTATATCCGCAGGGCGCGCTGCAGTGGGGCATACTGCTGTGGCTGGGCCTGGTCGCCTCGGGCCTCGGCTATTTCCTCTGGAACCGGGGTGCCACGCAGGTATCGGCCGGTACCCTTGCGGCCATGAACAATGCGCTGATCCCGGCGGGACTGCTGGTGAATCTGTTAATCTGGAACCGTGACGCCGACCTCGGGCGGCTGGCGCTGGGTGGACTGGTGATTGTCGCAGCCGTGTTGCTGAACGAGTGGCGCCTGCGGCGGCCGCAGCCGGCACTGGCGCGGTGACAGGGTAACGACCGGCATCGGTCAATTTCAGGAGCAGGTTATGGATAACGCGATACCGGGTCTCAGGCAGCAGCTCAGGCAGCTGGTGGCTATCCCCAGCGTCAGCGCCACCGACCCGAAGCTGGACATGGGCAACCGCGCGGTGGTGGAACTGCTGGGCGAGTGGCTCGAGGTGCTGGGTTTCGACGTGGAGCTGATGCCGCTACCGGGCCAGCCGCACAAGGCGAACATGATCGCCACCCTCAGCAGCGGTGGCCCGGCCGACGGTGGCCTGGTGCTGGCCGGCCATACAGACACGGTGCCCTACGACGAGGGGCGCTGGCAATCTGACCCTTTCAAGCTGGAGGAGCGCGACAACCGCTGGTACGGCCTCGGCAGCACCGACATGAAAGGCTTCTTTCCGCTCGCCATCGAGGCGGCCCGCGCCGTCGCCGGCAAGCCCCTGCAGCAGCCGCTGATCATCCTGGCCACCGCCGACGAGGAGACCTCCATGGCGGGCGCCCGCGCCCTGGTGGAGGCGGGGCGGCCGCGCGGCCGGTTTGCGGTGGTGGGCGAGCCCACCGGACTCAGGCCGGTACGTATGCACAAGGGCATGATGATGGAGGCGGTGCGTATCACCGGCCGCTCCGGCCACTCGTCCAACCCGGCCCTTGGCGCCAGTGCGCTGGAAGCGATGCACGGGGCAATCGGTGAACTGCTGGCGCTGCGCAGCGAATGGCAGCAGCGCTATAACAACCCGGGTTTCGCGGTACCGGTGCCCACCATGAACCTCGGCTGTATCCACGGCGGCGATAACCCCAACCGCATCTGCGGCTTCACAGAGTTGCAGTTCGATGTGCGCCCGCTACCGGGCATGGCACTGGACGAGCTGCGCGGGGAGCTGGAACAGCACCTGCAGCAGAGCGTGCACGGGGAGGGATTGCGGCTCGACTACGGGCCGCTCTTCGAAGGGGTGGAAGCCTTCGAGCAGCCAGCCACCTCGGAACTGGTGGAAGCCGCGGAGAAGCTCACCGGGCACACTGCGGGCAGCGTAGCTTTCGCCACCGAGGCGCCGTTCTTCAAGAGCATGGGTATGGACACTATCGTCCTGGGGCCGGGCGATATCGACCAGGCCCACCAGCCGGACGAATACCTGGGGCTGGACCGCATAGAGCCGATGCTCGATGTACTCCGGGGGCTGATCGCCCGCTTCTGCCTGTGATCAGCTGTCCCGAAATGCGGTATATTGCGCCCAAACCCGCGACCACACGGACGTCCACTCGTGAGCGAAGATAACACCTCCCTCAACTGGTTCCGCCACGCCGCGCCCTATATCAATGATCTGCGCGGGCGCACGCTGGTGATCGCCATACCCGGGGACGGCCTCCAGCACGCGAATTTCCGCAACCTGGTCCACGACCTGGCCCTGCTTGCGAGCCTGGGTATCCGGCTGGTGGTGGTGCACGGCGCCCGGCCGCAGGTCAACCACGCCCTGCAGGAGCAGGGTATCGAGAACCGCTTTCACGGCAACACACGCATTACCGACCGGGAAACCCTCGAGATCATCAAGGCGGCGGTGGGCAAGCTGCGCTTCGACATAGAGGCGGCTTTCTCCCAGGGCTTGCCGGACTCACCCATGGCCCGCTCCTCGCTCAAGGTAATCTCCGGCAACCTGGTGACGGCCCGCCCGATCGGTGTGCTAGACGGCGTCGACCTGCGCTGGACCGGACGCGTGCGGCGGATGGAAGTGAGCACCATCAACCACTCACTGGAGCAGGGTGCACTGGTGCTGCTGTCCCCGCTCGGCACATCGCTTACCGGTGAGCAGTTCAACCTGAACTATCTCGACCTGGCCGCCGAGGCGGCGCGGGCACTCGATGCAGAAAAGCTCGTGCTGTTCCGGGAGCAGCCGCAACTGCTGATCGACGGCGGCCCGGTGCGGGAGCTGAGCATCCTGCAGGCAGAGCAGGCGGCGCAACAGGTAGAGAGCGAGTCCCTGCGCTGCGCGATCAACGCCTGTAACGCCGGCACCCCGCGCACCCACCTGCTGAGTTACGCCGACGACGGCGCGCTGGTGCAGGAGCTGTTCCGGCGCGAGGGCACCGGCACCATGATCTACCGCGACAGCTACGAGGTGATCCGCCGTGCCCGCATCGCCGACGTGGGTGGCATCCTCGGGCTGATCCGCCCCCTGGAGAAACAGGGCATCCTGGTCAGGCGCTCGCGGGAAAAGCTCGAGGCGGAGATCGACCACTTCACCCTGGCTGAAGTCGACGGCACCGCGGTGGCCTGCGCGGCCCTCTATCCAATCGACGACAAACAGGGGAAAACGGTGGCCGCCGAGCTGGCCTGCGTGGCGATTCACCCGGATTTCCGCGGGGGTGGCCGCGGGGCCAAACTGCTACATCACCTGGAGCGGCAGGCGCGTGCCCTCGGCATCGACGAACTCTACGTCCTTACCACCCAGGCGGAGCACTGGTTCATCGAGCAGGGCTTCCGCCAGGTCGCGGTGGAGGAGTTGCCCGCTGCACGCCAGTCGCTCTACAACATCCAGCGCAATTCACGCGTACTGCGCAAGGCGCTAGGCGCGCAACAGGCCTAACAGTCAGCCGCATATTGAGAAACGTGCATCCTAATTTAATCCTTACAGACTGCCGGCCGCGAAAAGCCATCCCGAATCCGGCTGTTTTTTGTTAAGCTGTCGCTCCATTACTTCAGGACAGTCGGACGCAGTTTTATGCCAGAGTACCGCTCACGCACCTCCACCGCCGGCCGCAATATGGCGGGCGCCCGGGCCCTGTGGCGGGCCACGGGAATGAAGGACGACGATTTCCACAAACCGATCATCGCGGTGGCCAATTCCTTTACCCAGTTTGTCCCCGGCCACGTGCACCTGAAGGATATGGGCCAGCTCGTGGCCCGCGAGATCGAGCGCGCCGGGGGCGTGGCCAAGGAGTTCAATACCATCGCGGTGGATGACGGCATCGCCATGGGCCACGACGGCATGCTCTATAGCCTGCCGAGCCGGGAGATCATCGCCGACTCTGTCGAGTACATGGCCAATGCCCACTGCGCCGATGCGCTGGTGTGCATCTCCAATTGTGACAAGATCACGCCGGGGATGCTGATGGCAGCCATGCGCCTGAACATCCCGGCGATCTTCGTGTCCGGCGGCCCCATGGAGGCCGGCAAGACCAAGCTCGCCGAACACAAGCTGGACCTGGTGGACGCCATGGTGATCGCCGCCACCGATGATGCCTCCGACGAGATGGTAGAGGAGTATGAGCGCTCCGCCTGCCCCACCTGCGGCTCCTGTTCCGGCATGTTCACAGCCAACTCCATGAACTGCCTCACCGAGGCCCTTGGCCTGTCCCTCCCCGGCAACGGCACCATGCTTGCCACCCATGCCGACCGCGAGCAGCTGTTCCTGCGTGCCGGCCGGGAGATTGTCAGCCTGGCCAAGCGCTGGTACGAGGGCGATGATGAGCGTGCGCTGCCGCGCACCATTGCCAACCGCGAAGCCTTTGCCAATGCCATGGCGCTGGACATAGCAATGGGGGGGTCGACAAATACCATCCTGCACCTGCTGGCCGCAGCGCAGGAGGGCGAGATCGCCTTCGACCTCGCGGACATCGACGAGCTTTCCCGCCGAATCCCACAGCTGTGCAAGGTGGCGCCCAATACGCAGAAATACCATATCGAGGACGTGCACCGCGCCGGCGGGGTCATGGCAATTCTCGGCGAGCTCGAGGCGGCGGGCCTGATCGACGCCTCCCTGCCGACCGTGCACAGCAACAGCCTGGCGGAGGCACTGCAGCAGTGGGATATTCGCCGCACCGATGCGCCGGAGGTACACAAGTTCTTCCGCGCGGGCCCCGCCGGGATTCCCACACAGACCGCATTCAGCCAGGATTGCCGCTGGTCATCCCTGGACGGCGACCGCGCCAACGGCTGTATCCGCTCGATAGAGCATGCCTATTCCAGCGAGGGCGGCCTGGCGGTGCTGTTCGGCAACCTGGCCCCCAATGGCTGCGTGGTGAAGACCTCCGGCGTGGAGGAAGAGCTGTGGCGCTTTGAGGGCCCCGCACACATCGTCGAGAGCCAGGAGGCCGCGGTGCAGCACATTCTCGAGGGGAAGGTGCAGGAGGGCGAGGCGGTCATCGTGCGCTACGAGGGCCCCAAGGGCGGTCCCGGCATGCAGGAAATGCTCTACCCCACCAGTTACCTGAAGTCGAAAGGCCTGGGCCAGTCATGCGCGCTGATTACCGACGGCCGCTTCTCTGGTGGCACCTCGGGCCTGTCTATCGGCCACGTCTCCCCGGAAGCGGCCGCCGGGGGCAACATCGGGCTGGTCAGGGACGGCGACCCGATACGGATCGATATCCCCGCGCGCACCATCGAGGTGGGCATCAGTAACGAGGAGCTAGAGCAGCGGCGCCAGGCGATGAATGCCCGCGGCAAAGACGCCTGGCAACCGGCCGAGCAGCGCCCGCGCAAGGTCAGTCGGGCGCTCAAGGCCTATGCGCTGCTGGCCACCAGCGCCGATCGTGGCGCGGTGCGGGAAATCGACTGAACCCCCACCACTACTGCACCTCCCAAGCGCCAGGGGGCGGGCTCATCGCCCCCTGGCATTCCCGTCTAATCAGCCAGCCGGAATGAGATCCGGTTGCGCACCCCGTGGCGTTTCACCGGCCGGCCGTCGTCCATCGACGGCTGGTACTTGAAACGACTTACCGCGCTCAGGGCCGCGCGATCAAATACCCTGGTTTCATTGCCGGCACTGTCGAATCCCGCCACCACGCGCGGCGCCATTACCCTGCCTGTTTCACTGATGGTGAACTCCACTACTACATAACCCTCCAGCCCGCGCCGCAGTGCCGCCGAGGGGTAGCTCGGGGCCGGCTTGTAAAGGGGGACAGGATCACGATTGATGGCCACCGGGCCGCCCCGGTCGAACCCCGGGCCGGGCGGTGCGGGCAGCGTGGTGAGCCTGGTCGGGTCCACGGCCCGCTCGATGGTGCTGACCGGCGGCTGCGCGGGGGGCAGCTCCGGGCGCACAGGCCGCCGATCGATGTTCTCGGTGGGCTTCATCTCCGGGATGTGTATGGGCCGGACAGGGATCGGCTCGGGTTCCGCCGCAGCCTGATAACTGGTGGCAATCAGCCGGCTCATGGCGAACAGCAGCAGCAGGGTGACCAGGGCTGCGAGCGCCAGGCTGCGAACCGGGGGGTCCAGAGGAAGGAAAGAATAAAAAATGCGCGATTCGACTGAACAAGCTCTATCCATAACACCACTCCTTATTATTCTGGTGTCTTTCAAGGTCCGGCACTGGGGCCGGCGATGGAAAAGCTGATCAGCTGTATACACTTATAGCGCATTCGGTCACAAATGCAAACTATTCACATTCCCAAAGGCCACACATGGAAGGCGGCCAAGCTTACATATAGACGCCAGGAAAGAAAAAAGGCCGCACATTCCTGTGCGGCCTTCATCGTGGATGCAGTGACAAGCGTTAGATTGCCAGCTGCTCCTCGCGCGCTTTTTCCTTCTCCACGAAGGTGATCCACTGTTCGGCGAACTTCTTGGAACGATCGTCCTTCAGTGCCTTCTTGAACTGCTTCAGCGCCTCATCGTACTTCTTCAGGTTGGTATTCGCCATCCCCAGCACGATGTAGAGCTGGTCCGCACGCTTGAGCCCACCTTTCTGCAGGGCCTTGCTGCCCATGCTTACGGCTTTCTCGTTCTTGTCCAGGTCCAGGTAGATGCCCGCCAGGCGCGAGTAGAGCTCACCCTTATCAGACAGCTTGGCTGCGGCCTCCAGCTCGGGAATCGACTTCTGCAGTTCCTGGGCCATCTGGTAGGCCTGGGCCAGGGTCTCCAGGTTCTTGGAGGTACGCTCGATCTTCTTATCGTCGATGCCCTTCTTGATCACCTTGGCACCCTTGTAGGGCATCTCGTGACCCATGAAGAGATAGGCCATATTCAACAGCTCTTTCTCTTTCTGCAGGGCGCCGGCGATGTAGGCCGCCTCCATCATATGGAGCTGGTCTTTCTCGCGCTTGAGCTCGCCGTACATACCCGCCAGCTGCTTGTAGTAATCCCCTTTCGGGTAATACTTCACCAGCTTCTCCAGGATCTGCGTCACCTTCTTGTAATCGTTCTTCTCGAAATACAGGTAACGCTGCAGGCTCAACCAGTTTTCCTTGGGGATCTTGCCCTCTTTCTCATACATGGACACCGCACGGTTGATGTCCTGGAGAGCCTTGGCCTCATTACCCATCTGGTAGAAGATCTGGCCACGCAGGGCGTAATCCTCGGCACCGACCTTGTCGGAGGCCTTGAACCACTTGTTCAGGTAATTCAGGGCGTTCTGGAAATCCTCGGTAACAAAGTACAGCTGGGAGATGGTCTTCAGCGTATTCAGCTCGACACCGACCGGGATATTCTCGACACCCTGCGCCAATACCTGCTTGTAGGCATTGATGGCATCCCTGTAACGCTCCATGCTGTAGTAAACGAAACCGTAGAAAAAGTACATCTGCGCGGTTTCGTACGCGTTGTACTTGGATTTCCCGGCTTCCATTTCGCGCAGAGCCTGCAGGGCAGCCGGCCAGTTCTGCGCGTCGGCCTCTTCCTGGACCTTGCCCAGCTTCTTGAACACGTTTTCCCGCATTGCCGGGACCTTACGCGTCTTCTGCTCGCTCTGCGCCTCGGCCTGGGCAAAGGGCGCGGATACGCCCACTGCCTCAAGCACGGTCACGCTCACCGCGGGTGCCATTACCAGGGGCAGCGCCACGGACGTGCGCAAGACGAACTTGGACAAACCTTTCGTCATGGTCGTCAACTTCATAGTGCTTCCCCTTAGTTACTGGCCATGTTAAAGCTGATCTTGGTGCGAACTCCGGGCACCTCGATCGGCTCACCATCGACCACGCGCGGCTTGTACTTGTACTTCAGCGCAGACTTCACCGCAGCGCGGTTGAAGATGGTGGTGGGATTACCGTCGGCGGTAAACGCCTCGATCACCTTGGCATCACGTACAGAGCCGTTCTTGGTTACGGTGTATTCGACGATGGCGTAGCCTTCGATACCACGCTGCAGCGCGCGGCGCGGGTACTGGGGGGCCACCTTCACGATCGGCAGGTAGTCGCCCTCACTGGCGAAGCCGCCGATACCGCCCATCTTCAGGTCTGCACTCGCACGCGGCGCGGACATGTTGAGGGCGTTATCCATGTTGGGATCGTCGAACTCAGGCTCCGGCATATCCGGCGGCGGGGTCTCCGGCTCGTCGGGTTTGTCCGGTTTGCTGGTGTCGTACTGGGTTTCGATCTTCTGCTCCGGCATCACGACATCCGCAATCTTGATCTGCTCCTCCTCTTCAGGAGCGCCAAGGTTTGCTTCAATCAGCGCATGCATGGTGAAGATCAGGCCAAAGGTGGTGGCGACCGCCAACACACCGGCCCCTAATAATCTTACCGGATTCATAGCTGTTAACTCTTTTCTGTCGCGACCGAAACTTTTTCGATACCGATCTTCCTGGCAGCATCTGCAATCAGGGCAACCTTCTCGATACTTGCCTTCTTATCGGGCTGAATCACCAACCACCCCTTGGGGTTTTCGGCATAGAGACGCTCGAGGGTGACCTTCACCATGCGATCGTCCACCTGCTCCTTGGCAATCCAGATTTCGTTGCTTTCGTTGATCGCAACCAGAATAGAGGCAGCTTTGAGTTCAGCGGTTGTCGCTTCCGGCTTGACCACTTCCTCACCCGGCTCCTTGATAAAGGTCGCGGTGACGATAAAGAAGATCAGCATAATGAACACCACGTCCAGCATGGGCGTGAGGTCAATAGCTCCCTGTTCTTCTTCGGCCGTATTTTGTCTCTTGCTCATAGCAACTCTCTCAGCGAACTTCCTCAACAGGGCCCCGCAGGGACCCCGCGAGAGTTTCTGGCTTGGCTAAACCTTCACAGCAAATAAGCTCGCGCACTGGCCTAGCTGCTTTGCCTTTTGTGGTGCCTTAGTGATCCATCGTCAGATGGTCTTCCAGCAGCTGGGTTTCGCGCTCCGCCTTACGGGTGAGGTAGGTGTTGGCGAATACCCCTGACAGGGCAGTAACCATACCCGCCATTGTCGGGATGGTCGCCATGGATACACCACTGGCCATCTGCTTGGCGTCACCACCACCGGTGATCGCGAGGACCTCGAAGACGTTGATCATGCCCCAGACCGTGCCCAGCAGCCCGAACAGGGGTGCCAGGGCCACGCAGGCCTGGATCATGTCCATATTGTCATCGATTTTCCCGGATACCCGTGAAATCAGCGCTTCGCGGATGCGATGGGCATTCCAGGACTTGCGCTCGGCGCGCTCCTCCCACTGGTCCATCGCACCCTGGACATCTCCCTTCAGACCTTTGTTGAAGTAGAAGATGCGCTCGAAAATCAGCGTCCACATGAAGAAGGTCAGGCCGGCGATCAGAAACAGTACTGGCCCGCCCGACGCCATAAAGGCGTTGACGGCGGCCCATGCGTCATTTAATGCGTGCATGTTGCCGCCTCCTCTTATTTACGCTCGGCGTTTTCCGCCACGATACCGGCACTCTGCTCATCGAGGATGTGCAGGATACGCTTGGCGCGGCCGTTGACGATGGTGTGCATCAGCACGGTCGGGATAGCCACACACAGACCCAGAACGGTAGTTACCAGGGCTGAGGAGATACCACCGGCCATCGCTTTCGGGTCGCCGGCGCCGAAGATGGTGATCGCCTGGAAGGTGATGATCATACCGGTAACGGTACCCAGCAGACCCAGCAGCGGGGCCACCATGGCGATGATCTTCAGCAGGTTCAGGCCGGACTCGATGGCCGGACGCTCTTTCAGCACCGCCTCTTCCATCTTCAGCTCCAGGGTCTCGCCGTCGATGCCCTTGTTCTCTTCGGCCACGGCCAGAACACGACCCAGCGGGTTGTTGGTGTTCGGCTGCGGGTCGCGCAGCTGCGCGTTAACCTTGGAGGACACGCCGGACAGGACGAGCAGGCGCCAGATGGCCAGCAGCATGGCGATCACACCAACAGCGGTGATGATGTAGCCAACAATGCCACCCTGGTGCCAGCGCTCGACGATGTCGGGGCTGTTGATCATGGCCTTCAGGTAGGAACCGCCGGTCGGGCCGGTCGGGTCAACACCGAAAGCGGTGAAGCCGGAAGTGGCCGCCTGCAGGTTTTCTGCCATGGACAGGTATTCGCTGTCGGGCTGGCGAATCAGCTCGGCCATTTTCTGGGCGTCGTTCATTTCCAGGTACTTGCCGTTGGAAACCAGGTTGAAGTTACCCACACGGACAACTTCCTGTTCGACCTGCTCGCCGTCGGGCTTGATCACGGTACCGTTGAACTTGACTACCTTGCCGTCCTCAACGATTTCGCGCTGCAGTTCGAACCACAGGCGCTCGATCTCTTCGATGGTCGGCAGTTTGGTCTGGGAGTTCATCTTGTCGATCAGCTGATCCAGGAACTCACCGCGGCCCGGGTACTGCGCGGAAACGATGGAAGTTTCCAGGGTAGCGCGCAGGTCGCCGGCGGTGGAGGTCATGTGACCGAACAGTTCTTTCAGGGAGCCCATGCGCTCGTCCAGCTGCTCACGCTTCTGCTGGACCATTACTTCCTGCTCCTGGTACTTGGCTTCCAGGCGCGCGGAACGCTCTTCTTCCTGAGTACGGGTCTGCTTGGCCTGGTTCAGCAGGGACTGCTGGTTGGCCTTCTGGCGACGGAACTGGGCTTCACGCTGCTTGTGCTCTTTGGACTCGGCAACCTTGGAGTTGCGAACCATCTGCAGCAGTTCGTCCAGGGACTGAGCCTTTTCCTGCGCAACGGCGGAAGCGCTGATCAGGCCGGCCGCTGCTACTGCAATTACGCGTTTGGCGATAGAGGTTTTCATTGCGCTGCCTCCGGAGCCGCAATCGGCATGGTCATGATGTCGGTGGTAGCCTGCTTCTTGGCAATCTTCAGGCCCTGCATGATGGCGCGACGGTAGTCGCCGGCATCAATCTCAACCCAGCCCTTCTGCTCTTTGTCGTAGGCGAGGGAGATCTTGGAATCGGTGGTCTGAGCCACCAGGGCGATACGACCGATCTGCAGGACGTTTACTTCGCGGTCCTGGCCGTTCACGTTCAGGGTGGTGCCGTAGCTGTCGATACCACGCGCGTACTCGGCTTCGAAGTTGTACAGTTCCAGCACCTGGCGGAATTTCTCCGCTACGGTGATATCGGAACGGTCCATGTTGTTCTTGACGTTTTGCAGGTTGGCCAGGCGCTCTTCCAGCTTGAACGGTGCGTCCAGCTTGATGAACTGCTCCAGGCCGTCGAGCATGCGCAGGATCAGCGGCTGGATCTGGCGCTCGATTACAGTGACGTTTTCGATGGACTCTTCCAGGTCCTTGATCACTGCCAGCTGGTTGGCCAGCTGCTTTTCCAACTGACGGTTGTAGACACGCAGGCCGTCAATTTCCTTGTTCACTACCTTGAAGTCCTGCAGCAGGCTGCTGGTTTCTTCGGCAATCTTGTCAATGCGCTTCTGTGAAGCCTGAGCCGCAGTGGTTTTCTGCTGGCCCACGGCGAGCACATTGTCGAGTGTATCCGCAGTGGCTACGCTGCCGTAGAGCGCGCCGGCAGACAGCGCAGTGGTCAGCGCCACAGCCATGAATCGCTTGGTTTTCATTAGACCCCCCAGTGGGTTCAATATTTCACAACATGGTCGCGATGAATTAGCTGCCACAACGCGGTAGTTTTAGGCTTGAAGACAGCTAAGAGCCGCACATTGTAAACAGCCGACTTGATTATTCAAATGCCGTTTAAGAGTATCGGCCCGCGTGTGTAGCACGGTAACAAACAGGTAACACCTGCGAGTCATGTGCACCCAATTGCGGCGGCAATTTCAATGTGCGAGGACCGGGAAATTACCAGATTGCACATATTTTGTGCAACCCGTATTTATTTTGACCTGTCGTACCGGACTAAACAGTAGTTGTATTCGTCTTTATCCGAGGCCGGATGGCACTCGCGGAACGATTCGACCCAAGAGTCATCAATCTCCGGAAAGAAAGCGTCCCCCTCGACTTCGGCGTCCACCTCGGTCAGGTATAGCCTCCGGGCCAGCGGCAGCGCCTGCCGGTAGATCTCGGCCCCGCCGATCACCATCACCTCATCTGCACCGCTGGCGACCGCGGATTCCCCTGCCACCGCCAGCGCCTGCCCGAGTGAGGAAACGGAGATTACCCCATCCGCGCCCCACTGCGGGTTGCGCGAGATCACGATATTGTCGCGACCGGGCAGTGGCCGCCCGATGGACTCGAACGTCTTGCGCCCCATAACCACCGGTTTCCCCAGGGTGGTGCGCTTGAAGTACTGCAGGTCGCCGGAGATCCGCCACGGCAGGCTGTTGCCCAGGCCAATGGCGCCGTTGCGCGCCACCGCGGCGATCAGTGCTACCGGGGCGCCCATCAGACCGCCACCGGTGCAGGAATGTGCGGGTGCGCCTCGTAGCCACGCAACTCAAAGTCCTCGAAGCGGAACTCGAACAGGTCGGTGACATCCGGGTTGAGGTGCATCTGCGGCAGGGGCAGCGGCTCGCGGGACAGCTGCTCCTCTACCTGCTCCATGTGGTTGGAATACAGGTGGGCATCGCCGAAGGTATGGATGAACTCTCCGGGCTGCAGGCCACAGACCTGGGCCATCATCAGCGTGAGCAGGCTGTAGGAAGCGATATTGAACGGCACGCCGAGGAATATATCGGCGCTGCGCTGGTAGAGCTGGCACGACAGGCGGCCATCGGCCACATAAAACTGGAACAGTGCATGGCAGGGCGCCAGGGCCATCCGCCCCGCCACGGCGTTGTCCGCCGGCGACACCCCCTCGTCGGGAAGATCGGCGGGATTCCAGGCGCTGACCAGCAGACGACGGGAATCCGGCCGGGTGCGGAGCTGCTCCAGTACGAGCTTTATCTGGTCGATATGGCGCCCGTCGGCAGCCGGCCAGGAGCGCCACTGGTGGCCGTAGACCGGCCCCAGGTCACCCTCGGCCGTGGCCCACTCATCCCAGATGCGGACACCGTTTTCCTTCAGGTAGGCGATATTGGTCTCGCCGCGCAGGAACCACAGCAGCTCGTGAATAATCGAGCGCAGGTGGCACTTCTTGGTGGTGACCAGGGGAAACCCCTCCGTCAGGTCAAAACGCATCTGGTAGCCGAATACACTCCGGGTGCCGGTGCCGGTGCGGTCGTCCTTGTAGGTACCATGGTCGCGCACGTGGCGCATCAGATCGAGATATTGCTTCATTTATTACACCTTGTCCTCGCCTGCGGACCGCCCTCAGGCGCCGCCCTTCGCCTGTTGGGCCGGCTTGTGATCACTGTTCTCGTCCGGGGTTGGCTGGGTGCGGTAGCTCCACACCATCAGCGCGATACCGGCAACGATCATCGGCAGGCTGAGCAGCTGACCGCGGGTCATCCAGCCGAACAGGTCAAAGCCGATATGCCCATCCGGCTCCCGCACGAACTCCACCGCGAAGCGGAAAATACCGTATAAAAGAAGGAAGAGCCCCCCGACCGCAAGTCGTGGCCGCGGCTTGCGTGAGAACCACCAGAGGGCCGCAAACAGCACCAGCCCCTCCAGGAATGCCTGGTAGAGCTGGGAGGGGTGGCGGGCCAACATCTGCGGGTCGCGGGGGAACACCATCCCCCAGGGGCCGTCGGTGGGACGCCCCCACAGCTCCTGGCCTATGAAGTTGCCGAGACGCCCCAGTCCCAGGCCGATCGGCACCAGCGGCGCGACGAAGTCGATCAGGTCGGGGAAGGTGGTACCTATCTTGCGCGCGTAAATCGCAGTAGCCAGCATCACGCCCACCAGGCCGCCGTGAAAGCTCATGCCCCCTTCCCACACACGCAACAGCGACAGCGGTTCCTCCACCAGCTGCGGGAAGTTATAAAAGAACATGTAGCCGAGGCGACCGCCAGCGACCACGCCAATGGCGCAATAGAGGATCAGGTCCTCCACCTCCGACTTGACCAGGGGGGTCCAGGGCTTGGCCGCGCGCCGCAGGGCCAGCCACCAGGCGGCGATGAAGCCCGCCAGGTACATGAGTCCGTACCAGTGCACTTTCAGCGGCCCTATGGCCACGGCAACCGGGTCGATTTCAGGGTAAGTCAGCATGGTCAGATCGGCTTTGTTGGCAAAGCGCGTATTATGGGCGTAAACGCGCCCGCTGCCAAAGTGCCGCCGACCGGTGCGGGGCAATCCAGAACAGTGAGACCGGAAGTACCGCCATGTGCCTGCTGCTTTTTGCGTATCGCGCCCATCCCCGCTACCCGCTGCTGATGGCCGCCAACCGGGACGAGTTCTTCAGCCGCCCCTCGGCCCCGGCCGGCTACTGGGGGGAGACCGGCGTTGTGGCCGGCCGCGACCTGCAGGCGGGCGGCACCTGGGCCGGGGTCGCCGCCGGACGGGTGGCAGCGGTCACCAACATCCGCGAGCCCCAGGTGCCGAGCCCGGCGGAACCGCTCTCCCGCGGCGATATCCCGCGCGATTTCCTGCTGGGCTCGACTCCTCCGGACGATTTTGCCCTACAGCTCGCGGCGCCGCGCTACCGGGGGTTCAATGCGTTGCTATTCCAGCTGGGCGCCCAACGGGAACTGGTCTGTGCCGGCAATCGCCATCCCGCCTTTGCCTTCTCCCCCGGCATTCACGGCATCTCCAACGGCGCCCCCGACGCCCCCTGGCCCAAGGTGGTGCGCGGGCGGGAGCAACTGGCAGCGCTGGTAGGCAAGCTGGCCGGCGAAATCGACCGGGATAACTTTGTCGCGCCCGCCCTGGAGCTGCTGGCCGACCGCCGGCGCCCCCCGCGCGATGCGCTGCCCGACACCGGCGTCGGCGGCGAGCTCGAGCACGCGCTGTCGCCCATCTTCGTCCATATCCCGCCCGGCGAACTGGCGGTTCCGCGCGACGGTATCGAGGCCCCGCGGGACGCTTACGGCACTCGCGCCAGCACGCTGGTGGCGGTGGACCGGGAGGGCGTGACCCAGCTCTGGGAGCAGAACTTTGACGAGGACACGGGCGCGGGGCCCCTGCGCCACTATACCCTCACCTCCCCCCGCACCTCCGGCTGATCCTGCCCTCCTCTCCCATCCCGCCGCCGGGGACTTTGACCACGCAGTCCCAAATAGCGCTGTCACATAGAGTGAAATGAACGGTGCGCCAAGCAAATCCCCGAATTGTTGCCATACTTAATTTCACGGGGCGGCCAATGTTGATATACGCGCAACAGCGCGGGACAGCCGCCCATAAAAAGGAACGTCGCGCGGGACGCAAGACAAAGGCGGGCCGTCGATAAGTCACTATCGACGCACAACAGGACGGGCTCGCCGCAGGTTGGGAAGGTATGAACGATCTGGCGCCCGACGTCTGAATTTCGGATTGCACCGGGCCCTGCAGCATCGCTGAGGTACCATGTCGTATTTCAACCCTGAGCGCCGCACACGCAAATCTGTACTGCCATTGTTGATGCTTGGCAGCCTGTGCATAGTCGCCCTCTATTACGCCTTTACCGCGAACCAGCAGACGGTGCCGGTCTTGCCGGAAAATGCCGTGCGCCCCCACCTGATTCGCTGGCTGGTTGAAAACCCCGATTCCTGGCCGGCCCAGGATCCTATCTTCAATCCGGCCGCCGTGCGCCGGATCTATGAGCGCACCGACTATCGGCTGCTCTGGTTCGACAACTACAGCCTGAGCGACACCGCCAATGACCTGCTCAAGCAGCTGACTGCCTCGAGCTCCGGCAACCCGAGCAGTATGGTGGATTACCGCTACCACCTGGGCTACTTCGACCGCACCCTGCGCGATACACCACAGCGCCTGCAGATGGCGGCAGTGCTGGATGTACTGTTGACCGATGCATTTGTGTCTTACGCGCAGGATACCCAGCTCGACAAGATGAAACCCCGCACCCGCAGGGAGCGCGACATCACGCCCGTCAGTCACAACGAGGGCCGCTTCGAGCTGGTGGCCTATACCGCGCAACGCCAGGCCAGCTCCAGCGGCCGCAAGTATTTCCGCGGCTATGAGCGGGGCGCCACCGTGCGCCGGGAAAGTGACATCAACCGTTACCGCCACTATACCCGCAGCCGCAATATCGACCGCTCGCGTCACTACTCCTATCCACGCAGCGGCGAGGCCCGCAGCCGCAGTACCAGCTCGCGCTTCGCCCCCGGGGGACTGCCCCCGCGCAACGGCCAGCGCAGCTACACCACCAGTGACGGCCTGCCCGCGGTCGGTGGCGCGCCCGACCACAGCGAGGGCCCGTACATAGCGGAAGACACCCCTTACGGGCGCGAGGAGCAGGCACTGCGGGAACAGCTGGCACTCTACCGCAGCATCGCTGACAGTGGCCGCTGGCGCCCGCTCCCGGCCGGTCCGGCGATGACCATTGGTGCCCGCCATCCCAACGTCGCCCACCTGCGCAACCTGCTGTCCCTGTATGGCGACTACCGCAGTTACACCGGTGAGGCCAACAGCACCCGGTTCGACCGCCGCCTGCATGAGGCTGTGCTGCGCTTCCAGCGTCGTCATGGACTCAAGGCCGACGGCATCGTGGGGCGCGAGACCCGGGCGCGCCTGAACCTGTCGCCCACGGCCCGCGTCAACATTATCGAGAAGAATATCCGCCGGCGCAGGGAGCTGCCGACCAACCTCGGGGACCGTTTCATCCAGGTGAATGTACCCGCGTACGAGCTGTATTACGTGGAGGATGACCGTATCCAGCTGTCGATGAATGTGGTGGTCGGAAAGAAGAAGCACGCCACGCCGGAGATTACCACCCGGGTCAGCAGGGTAGTGTTCAACCCTACCTGGACCGTGCCGCGCAGTATCCTGGTCAATGAAATATTGCCCAAGGCACGCGCCAACCCGGAGGGCATGGAGAAAATGGGGTACCGTGTAGTCAGCGGCAGTGGGGAGCACCTGCCCCTCACCTCCAAGAACCTGTCCGCCGCCAAGCAGGGATCATTCCTGATGCGACAGCTGGGTGGAGAGGACAATATCCTCGGCCGGGTCAAGTTCGAGATCCCCAATACCGACGATATCTACCTGCATGACACCCGTGCCCGCAGCCTCTTCTCGCTGACCGAGCGCGGCTACAGCCACGGGTGTATCCGCCTGGAGAAACCCCGCCACCTGGCCGAGGCACTGCTGCGCCCGCAGGGTGACTGGGACCAGTGGCGCATCAACCAGCTCACCGTGGGCGACGAGACTACCGAGGTGAACATGAAGCGAAACGTTAAGGTATATATCACCTACTGGACTGCCTGGGTCGATGGGCAGGGTCAGCTGCATTTCCGGCCGGACATTTACGGCAAGGACGGTCTCGCCGCCAACCAGTTCTGACCGGAAGCGCGGCCGGAGGCCCCGGCCGGCCGCGCATATTCCTTTTTCGCCCTGAGGGGCGCGTGGCGCATTCCCCATAAGTATTGGTTCGGGCACCCCCATTAGTTATCACTGTGAGCACGAGTCTCAGTCCATCTGGCCGATTCCGTCTCACAGGGGTAAGTCATGGGTGCCGACAACCATCAACGGTTCCGCGAAATTCCGTCCACCCGGCGTTGCAGTGCGCTGGCACTGGCAATCGCCGTAGGGCTTTCGGCCCAGGGCCCGCTTGCTGCAACCACCGGTGCAGACCCCGCCGCCAGCCCGGTCGGGGAAACTCTCGACCCTTTTAGCCCGTACGGTCGCCAGCACGCCCTGCTGGCTGAAGAGCTGGCTCGCTACCGGGCCCTCACTGCCGGCGATGCCTGGCAGCCGCTGCCCGCGGGCGCGGCGCTGGCCCCCGGCACGCGCGACCCACGGGTCGCGCAACTGCGCAGCCTGCTCATGCAGTACGGCGACTATTCCCTCGAGGACCACCGCGACCCGGCCCATGGCGCGGACGAATACGACTCGCGGCTGCTACAGGCGGTACAGCGCTTCCAGCGCCGCCACGGCCTGAGGGACAGCGGCCTGGTGGACGACGCCACCCGGGCGCACCTGAATGTCCCCCCGGCCAGGCGGGCCGAAACACTGTTGGCCAACCTGGTGCGCCTGCGGAATATGCCGCGGGAGCTGGGCCCGCGCTACATCCTGGTCAACATACCGGACTACAGCCTGCGCCTGATGGACGGCGAACGCGAGTCCTTCCGCATGCGCGTGGTCGTGGGGAAACCCAAGCACGCCACGCCGCAGATCAGTACCCGTATGACCCGCGTGGTGTTCAACCCGATCTGGCGGGTGCCGCAGAATATCGCCCTGCGCGAGTTGCTGCCCAAGGGCAGTGCCAGCCTGGCTGCCGACGGCTACCGGCTGGTCAACCATCGCGGGCGGGCGGTGCCCTTTACGCGCGGAAATATTGCCGGAATTCGCCGCGGCAAGATCATGCTGCACCAGAAGGGCGGACCGGGAAATGCACTGGGACGGGTGAAGTTTGTCATCCCCAACCGCGACGCCATCTTCCTGCATGACACCAACAGCAAGCACCTGTTCAAGAAGAATGAACGTGCCTTCAGCCACGGCTGTATCCGCCTGGAAAAACCGCTGGAGTTCGCACGCCTGATGCTGGCGGAGCAGAACAACTGGAGCGATCGGCGCATCGAACGCTACCTGAACACAACCCGTACCCGCGGCGTGCCCCTGGAACAGCCGCTGCCGGTGTATATCGCCTACTGGACCGCGTGGGTGGATGAGGAGGGCCTATTGCAATTCCGCCCGGATATCTACGAGCGGGACCCGGAGGATGCCGCCCGGGCGGCTGAATAGGGCATGGCTACCACACCCATGATCCTCCGACGGTGGCTGCCATACATGCTCGCGGCAGTACTGTCGGGCACCCTGGCAATCCCCGGCTTCGCCGTGAGCCCGCCCGCGGATGGCGCCGAGGCCGCCGCCAGGCTCCGGGCGGAGGCAGAGCGCTATCGCCAGATGGAAGCCGGCTGGCGGCCTGTGGACAGGGGCCCGCCGCTGCAGCCCGGGGACCGTGACAAGCGCGTGACGCAGCTTCGCGACGCGCTGGAACTGCTCGGGGATTACCACGGCCTGCCCGGGCCCGTCACCCTGATTCCCCCGGACCCGTCCCGCTTCGACAGCGCCGTGCAGACAGCCGTGGAGCGCTTCCAGCGCCGCCATGGACTGAAGCCCCACGGCACCGTCGACTATCGCACCCTGCGTGAACTT
This sequence comes from Microbulbifer yueqingensis, assembly GCF_900100355.1. Lineage (GTDB taxonomy): Bacteria > Pseudomonadota > Gammaproteobacteria > Pseudomonadales > Cellvibrionaceae > Microbulbifer > Microbulbifer yueqingensis. The sequence goes on from NZ_FNFH01000002.1 coordinate 750,678, forward strand.
GCAGTCAGCCCGGCCACCCGCGCGCGCCAGCTGGAGCTCAACGCCCAGCGCTGGGAAAAACTGCCGCTGCCGCGCAAGGACCGCTATGTCCTGGTGAATATTCCCGAGTACCGCCTGCAGCTGATTGAGGGAGGGCGAGAGGTGTTGGGAATGAAGACGGTGGTGGGCAAGACCAGCTCTCGCACTCCCGAGATTACCAGCCGCATCACCAATGTGGTGCTCAATCCCACCTGGACGGTGCCGCGCAGTATCCTGCTGACCGAGCTGCTGCCCAAGGCCCGCAACAACCCCGAAGCCATGCACAACCGGGGTTACCGGGTGGTCTCCTACCGCAACGGCCACACCGCGCCCATCTCCGCCCACAGTATTGACCGTGCCGCCGACGGCCACGCCACGCTGCGCCAGTTGAGCGGCCCCGGCAACACGCTCGGGCGGGTCAAGTTCGTGCTTCCCAACCGGCAGTCGATCTACCTCCATGACACCCAGGCCCAGAGCCTCTTCGCCCTGAGCCAGCGCGCCTTCAGCCATGGCTGCATCCGGCTGGAACGCCCCGAGGAGCTTGCCTACGCGCTGCTGGAGAGGCAGGGCTGGGACCGCACACGCATCGCCCAGGTGACCACCGGTACCGAGACCATGAATATCCGGGTGGAGAAACCGGCAAGGCTGTTCATCGCGTATCTCACGGCATGGATTGACGGGGACGGCCGCCCCCAGTTCCGCCGCGATATCTATCATCACGACCGCTCCGAGACCACACCGGAGTGACCTGAACGCTCTCCTACCAAGCTATCTGCAGGCTTACCAACCGCCCTCGTCCGGTGCGGACCGCCGGTCGGCCCCCGGGGGGCACAAAACAACACCAGATAGTCGCAAAAAAATTTTTTTTCAGCCACCAGACCCGCACTGACAACGCTGTCTCAGTTGGGCGCTCCCAAGTGACGGATCTGGCGCACACAGTGCGGCTCTCCTATAGCCCAATAGAACAATTTTGCCAAACCTGTCTTTCGATTCTTTTGTAATTAACGGTAAAAGGTTTGTAACGGGTGGTTATTTTTCGTACATTTCTTCCCGTGCCTGACGGCGCCCAGAGCAACGCGACGGGTTCCACAGGCAAGAGAGAGAAACACATGACGAGGCGGAAACAGGGTATGAACAATCCATCCAGACGTCGATTCCTGGCAGTTACCTGCGCAACAGCGGCTGCGGTCACTGCCGGACCGACACTCGCGAAAGTGGGCAATGCCCGCACACTGAAAATGCGCAACCTGCACACCGGAGAGACGTTGAACACCGCCTTCTGGTCGAATGGTGACTACGATAGCAGCGGCCTGAAGCAGTTCAACCGTCTGCTGCGCGACCACCGCGCCAACGAAGTTACGCGTATGGACCCGGAGCTGTTTGACATTGTCTACAAGCTGAAGCAGAAACTGGGCTTTAACGGCACCGTGGAGATCATCTCCGGCTACCGTTCACCCAAGACCAACGCCAAACTGCGCGCACAGGGGCGTGGTGTTGCACGACGCAGCTACCACACCCGCGGCATGGCGCTCGATATCCGCTTCCCGGGTATCAGCACCTCCAAGCTGCGCCGGGCGGCCATGGATCTCAGGGCTGGTGGTGTAGGCCACTACCCGAAGAGCGGCTTCGTGCACGTCGATACCGGTCCGGTACGCAGCTGGTAAACCACAGGCTCGACGACACCAAACACAAACCCCGGCCATGGCCGGGGTTTGTCGTTTACGGGAGGCTCCAGCGATTCAGTTGCCGGTGGTGAAAGAGACCGGGGTCATCTCCTCCTCAGAAGCTGGCACCTCCTTGCGGCCCGACATCAGCCCGGCCATCTCCTCCAGCAGTTCCCTTGCTTTCGCCAGCTGCCCGAGCTCGGCCAGCTCAATCGGGTCTTCCATCTTCACCAGCAGCTCCTCGAGCGCCTCGAAATCCTGCTCCAGCAGCTCCTGCTGGCGCACGTCCAGCAGCAGTTCTGCCATGCCGGGCCCCTTGGTGGGCACCCAGGCCGCCTGCAGGGTGCGCAACATGGCCAGGATCGCCTGCTTGGAGTCAGCCGCACGGCCGCTCTCCACATCGCTCTCGGAACTCTCCGGGACGCGGCGCAGTATCTCCTCGTCGACGGTGCGGATATGGGATGCCCGCACCTGCTGCAGCCGTGCGGCAGGCTCAAGGGCGAGGAAATGGCGCGACAGGTCATTCGCCTTGAAGGGCCAGCGCCGCACCAGACCTTCCAGGTCTTCCTCTAGCGCGCGGCCCATCAGGCGGGTGAGTTCACGGCGGCGGTTGGCCGCCAGCGCCTCCGGCTCCTCGCCCTTGTCGGCGGGCTGGAATTCCTCCGCCGTGCGCTCACTCGTGGGCCCCCAGAGCATGATTTCCAGCGCGTGGAAGCCGGTACTCGCCTCCTCGTGGGCAGTCAGCCGGTGCTGCCGGCGCAGGTTGGCCAGGGTCAGTTCCACCGCGGTGTCATTGACGATGCCGCTTTCCGAGTAACCCGGCACCGTGTCCAGGTAGCCTGCCTGCACCGGCCAGCTGTCCATGGCCAGCACCAGCTCGCGCCCCTGGTCACGCAGCTCGGCCGGGGCAAAAGCCAGCTGTATATAGGGCAGGGCCCCGGCGAATTCACGGTGGGCATCCAGCCACGCGAGCTTGGCAGACTCCAGGTGGTCCTCACTGGGCTTGTCGAGCAGCGTCTCCAGCGCCCGGTTGAGGGCCTCGACCGAGGCGCGGGCGTCGATCAGGTGGGCCTCGCCGGCCTGCCAGAAGGTATGGGAGAAACGCTCGGCCTTCTTGCGGTCGATCTCCCGCGGCGCCACCTCTCCCGGCTGTTCCAGCTGCTGCTGTTTATCCCGCGTCTCGCAGCCTGCCAGCCCGAGCACCACCAGCACTGCGGCAGTCATCGCTACAGCGCGCCTGAGAACGATTGATCCAGTCACACAGTTCCCCATTTCAAGCAATTGAACATTGTCGGTCCCGCAACGCCCCGCTGTGCGCGGGCGCCCCGGTGTTTAATCCTGGCTCCGCAGGCTGATAATCGGCCAGCCCCGCTGCTCGGCCTCGGCGCGCAGGCGCGCGTCCGGGTCCACGGCTACCGGGTGCTCCACCCGTTCCAGCAGCGGCAGGTCGTTGATGGAATCACTGTAGAACCACTTCTCCCCGCGTTGGTACTCAGGGTTTCGCGCCAGCCACTGGTCCAGCCGCAACACCTTGCCGCCCCGGAAGCAGGGCTCGCCCAGTACCCGTCCGGTGAAGCTGCCTTCGACCTCCTCCGGCTCCGTTGCCAGCAGGGTATCGACCCCCAGCCGGGCGGCAATGGGTTCAACCACGAAGCGGTTGGTCGCGGTAATAATCATGATGTGGTGACCCTTGCGCCGGTGCTCCCCGATCAGCTCCTCGGCCCGCGGCAACCAGATTTCACTGATGACCTCGCGCATGAACTCTCGCTGGAGATTGGCCAGCTGGACCCGGGAAATCTGGGCCAGCGGCTCCAGCGCGAACTCCAGGTAGGCAAAGATATCCAGTTCCCCGCGCTGGTAGTCGCGGTAGAAGCGGTCATTGGCTGACCGGTAGCGATCGCTGTCGACATGTTCCCGGGCCACCAGGAACTCGCCCCACGCGTAATCGCTGTCACCGCCGATCAGAGTGTTATCCAGGTCAAAAATTGCCAAATGCACCGCACGCTCCCTTATCAGACTATAGCCGGCAGCGAACAAATTGCCGCCAGTCGCCGGGACCAGGGGTCCCCGCGGCGGTCAATTTTACCCTGCCCGGGAACGGTTCACAGGATACGTTTCACTGAATTGCAGTTATGTCCCCCGCTGTGGAACAATGCTTGGCAACAGTGCGCGGTGAAGAGGCCGCGCCAACAGATTTAGAGGACGGGAATTTGGGCGACGGCAAGCCAAAGCAGCCCGGGCGAAAGAATCGCCGCAGATCCGCCAAGTCCAACCGCATCGACGCGCCGCCCGCCAACCGCAAGGCGCGCAGCCAGGGCGGCGACAACAGCAGCAATATCGACGCGGAGGGGTTTCGCCCCAATGTCGGCATCATTGTCCTGAATGATCGCGGCCAGGCACTCTGGGCGCGGCGGGTCGGCGGTAAGGACGCCTGGCAGTTTCCACAGGGCGGCATCAATCCCGGGGAATCCGCGGAGCACGCGCTCTATCGCGAATTGTACGAGGAAATCGGCCTGACCCGCGACCAGGTGCGCATGATCGCCTGCACCCGTGGCTGGTTGCGCTACCGCCTGCCCCAGCGCCTGGTGCGCCGGCGCTCGGAACCCCTGTGTATCGGGCAGAAACAGAAGTGGTTCCTGCTGCAGTTGCAGGCGCCCGAATCTGCCATCAGTTTCAACAATGGCTACAAGCCCGAATTTGACCACTGGCGCTGGGTCAGTTACTGGCACCCCCTGGACAAGGTGGTGGCCTTCAAGCGCGAAGTTTACCGACGCGCGCTTACCGAACTGGCCCCCCAGCAAATACAATTGGAAAAGCGCTGGCTGGACGAGCGAGGTTAGTCCTGTCCGTTTAACCGGCAACCTGTCAACCGGATAGCGAACCGCGGAGGGAGCCGCGCCCGCCCGAGCCAGCGACCAAGCGGGCCGGGCCTGGCAACATGCCCCGCCAATCATACGCCGCAGCGCTGCTGCCGGCGGACAGTTCCGCTCCACGGCGAGGAAAGGCTTTTGCTCGGATCACTTCGCAGCATCGTTCAGGAAGTCAACGCGGCGCGGGACCTGCCCGCGGTGCTGGATATCATCGTCCGGCGAGTGCGCGACGTGATGCACACCAGGGTCTGTTCCGTTTACCTGCGCGATAACCAGTCCGGCACCTATGTGCTGATGGCAACCCGCGGCCTCAACCCCGATGCCGTGGGCAACGTGCACCTGGCGCCCGGCGAGGGCCTGGTCGGCAACGTGGTGACCCGGGAGGAACCGATCAACCTGGAGCGGGCCGAGGCGCACCCGGCCTATCATTATTTCCCCGCCACCGGTGAGGAGCGTTTCAGCGCGTTTCTCGGCACCCCCATCATCCACCACCGGCAGGTGCTCGGCGTACTGGTAGTGCAGCAGGCCGAGCAGCGGCGCTTCGACGAGGGCGAGGAGGCCTTCCTGGTCACCCTGTCGGCACAACTGGCCGGGGTGATCGCCCACGCCGAGGCCACAGGCGCCCTGGCCGCCATCGGCCAGCAGCGACGCGAGGCCAAGTTCACCGGCCTGGCGGCATCACCCGGCGTCGCCATCGGCCGCGCGCACATCGTGGTGCCGCCGGCCAACCTGGCCACGGTGCCCTACGCCTGTTGTATGGACGTTGATGCCGAGCTGGAGCTGTTCCAGCAGGCGCTGTCGAATGCCCGCGAAGAGATCCGCGAAGTGGGCGAGCAGCTCAAGGGGGACCTCAACCGCGAGGAGCGGGCGCTGTTCGATGCCTATATCAGCATGCTCGACGACAGCTCCATTGCCGTCGAGGTGTGCGACCGCATCCGGCAGCAGCTCACCGCGAGCCGCGCCTGGGCCGAGGTAATGCTCGAGCACGTGCGGCGCTTCGAGGCCATGTCCGACTCCTACTTCCGCGACCGCGCCGCCGACGTGCGCGACCTGGGCGCGCGCGTGCTGATGCACCTGCGCCAGCAGCAGCAGGCGGAGCGGGACTATCCCGAAAACACCATCCTCGTGGGCGAGGAGCTCACGGCGGCGACCCTGGCACAGGTGCCGCGGGAGAAACTGATCGGGCTGGTGTCGGTCAAGGGGTCCGGTAACAGCCACGTGGCCATTATCGCCCGTGCCATGGGACTGCCGGCGGTGATGGGGGCCCAGGAGCTGCCCTTTGAGCGGATCGACGGCGAGGACCTGGTAGTGGATGGCTACCGCGGCGAGCTGTTCGTGCACCCGAGCCCGGAGCTCCGGCGGCGCTACGACAGTATCGTGGAAGAGGAGCGCGAGCTTGCGAAAAACCTCGACTACCTGGCCACGCTGCCGGCCGAGACTGCCGACGGGCACCGCGTACGCCTGTGGGTCAATACCGGCCTGATGGCCGACGTGGTGCGCTCGCTGGAGCGGGGCGCCGAGGGCGTGGGCCTTTACCGGACCGAAGTGCCCTTCCTGCTGCGCGACCGCTTCCCGTCGGAGGAGGAACAGCGCGAGATCTACCGCGAGCAGCTGGAGGCGTTCGCCCCCCGCCCTGTGACCATGCGCACCCTGGATATCGGCGGCGACAAGGCGCTGGCCTACTTCCCCATCGAGGAGACCAACCCCTTCCTCGGCTGGCGGGGCATCCGCGTAACCCTGGACCACCCGGAGATTTTCCTGGGCCAGGTGCGGGCAATGATGAAGGCCAGCCTGGGGCTCGACAACCTGCGCATCATGCTGCCCATGATCAGCGGCATCGGCGAGCTGGTCTCGGCGCGCAAGCTGGTGGAACGGGCCCACGCCGAACTGGTGGACGAGGGTTTCGACATCGCCATGCCCCCGCTGGGGATCATGATCGAGGTGCCCTCCGCGGTATACCAGGCACGGGAGCTGGCGGAGCAGGCGGATTTCATCTCGGTGGGCAGCAACGACCTCACCCAGTACCTGCTGGCGGTTGACCGCAGCAACAGCCGTGTCGCCGGTATCTACCACTCACTGCACCCGGCGGTACTGCGGGCGCTCCAGGAGATCATCACCGCCGGCCACGAAGCCGGCACCAAGGTGGGTATCTGCGGCGAGCTGGCCGGCGATCCCGGCGGAGCGCTGCTTCTGATGGCAATGGGATACGATGTGCTGTCGATGAATGCCACCAACCTCCCGCGGGTCAAGGCGGCGCTGCGCGCGGTGACCAAGCCGGAAGCGGACGAGCTGCTGCAGCGGGTGCTGCCGATGCACAGCCCGCAGGAGATCGAGCATACGGTGCGCGACTACCTCACCGAGATGGGGCTGAAGGCCCTGCTGCAACCCCAGTAACCGGGACGCCAGTACCCCACCCATAACACGCGCCCACAAAAAAAGCCGCAGCGGTTGCCCGCTGCGGCCTTGTCGCCCTGTCGGCCAGGATCAGTCCTCTTCGGACTCGGCCCGGTAGGCATCGGCGTCCAGCAGCTTGTCCAGCTCGCTGGTATCGCTGGGCTTCACGCGGTAGAACCAGCCCTCGTCATAGGGGGAGCTATTGACGGTTTCCGGGGCATCTTCCAGTGCCTCGTTTACCTCTACCACCTCGCCAGAAACCGGCGCGTAGATATCGCTGGCGGCTTTCACCGACTCAACGACACCCGCCTCGTCGCCGGCGGCCAGGGTGGCGCCCACTTCCGGGGTTTCCACGTAGACGACATCACCCAGCGCATCCTGGGCGTGGTCGCTGATACCCACGGTGACAGTGCCGTCCTCTTCCAGGCGCGCCCATTCGTGGCTGGAGAGGTACTTCAGTTCATTGCGAATTTCGCTCATGCGGTGATCCCTCGATTAAGCATTTCTATAAACCGTAACCGGACACGGTGCGCCTGCGCGATTCCATGCACGGTCTTTATCTCATATCCCGGCGGTTACCGGCCTCAGATCACGGACTTGCCGTTGCGCACGAAGCAGGGCTTTACCACCTTTACCGGCACCAGCTTCTTGCGGATTTCCACCTGGGCGCTGTCGCCGACACTTACCGGCACCCGCGCCAGCGCAATGGAATGACCCAGGGTCGGCGAAAAAGTACCGCTGGTGATGATACCGGCCTCGTCGCTGCCGTCCACTCTTACCACCTGGCCCGCACGCAGCACACCGCGCTCTTCCAGCACCAGGCCAACCAACTTGAGTTTCTTGCCGGCGGCCTTCTCGGCCTCCAGCGGCTCGCGCCCGATAAAGCGGCGCTCTTCGGGCTCCCAGGCGATGGTCCAGCCCATGTTGGCGGCCAGCGGCGAGGTGTCGTCGTCCATTTCGTGGCCGTAGAGGTTCATACCGGCCTCCAGGCGCAGGGTGTCACGGGCACCCAGGCCGCAGGGGGCAACACCGGCCTTTTCCAGCGCCCGCCAGAAACCGTCCGCATCGCCTGCCGGCAGCATGATTTCCAGGCCGTCCTCACCGGTGTAGCCGGTGCGGGCCACAAACCAGTCGCCGCGGGCGACGCTCTGGAAGGGCTTGAGGCTGTCGATGGCAGCCGTCCACTCGATGCCCAGGACCTCCTTGGCCTTGTCCAGTGCCTCCGGTCCCTGGATCGCCACCATCGCCAGTTCCGGTCGCTCGGCCAGGGTCACGTCGAAGTCCGCCGCCTGCTCCTGCATCCACGCCAGGTCCTTCTCGCGGGTGGCGCAGTTGACCACCACCCGGTAGCCGGGATCGCGCAGGTAGACGATCAGGTCGTCGATCACCCCGCCACGCTCGTTCAGCATGCCGGTGTACAGCGCCTTGCCGGGTTTGCCGTCCAGCTTGGCCACATCGTTGGCCAGCAGGTGGCGCAGGTAGTCGCGGGCGCCGTCGCCATCGATATCCACGACGGTCATGTGGGAGACATCAAACATGCCCGCGGCGGTGCGCACCTTGTTGTGCTCTTCCAGCTGCGAACCATAGTGCAGTGGCATATCCCAGCCACCGAAATCCACCATTTTGCCGCCCATGGCGACATGTGCGTCATACAGAGGCGTTCTGTTTCCCATCTTTTGTTCTCGAGTCTGCCTGAATGAAAGCCGGGTATTCTACCGGCCGCGCCACCGCCGTTACCAGATGGAGATATCCTGCAAGCCTAGCAGCCGGCGGGACTTAAACCTGCCGGCCCCGCCAGTCGCCGACAAAGATTCCGCTAGCCCCAATCTGCCCGCCGGCAATGGCGGGCAGAGGGGCGCCGGAAACGCTTTGCACCCGGTCTGTTTGGGTGTATAAGTCAGCCGCAGCGACAAGCCGTCGCTTCCCTCCGGAGCCCCGTTATTGAACACTGCCCTGCGCACCGCCGAGAACCGCACTTTCGGCCCGAGCGGTGATGATCCAATCGACCTGATTGCCGCTGCACTGCGGACCGACGGTTACATCGTGCTACCCGCGCCCCTGCCTCCCGCGGTGCTGGGCGGGCTGCTGCGCCATTTCCGCTCCATCGACCGGGAGCATTTCCGGCGCGCGGGTATCGGGCGCGAGGACGAACACCAGCTGAACCGTTTCGTACGCAGCGACAAGATTTTCTGGCTGGACAATGCCAACCCCGCGGTGAGCGCCTACCTGGCCTGGATGGAGACATTGCGCCTGGGGCTGAACCGGCGACTGTTCCTGGGGCTGTTCGATTACGAGTGCCACTACGCCTATTACGATCGCGGCACCTTCTACAAAAAGCACCTGGACGCCTTCAAGGGCAGTACCAACCGGGTGGTGAGCAGTGTGCTTTACCTGACCCCGAACTGGCAGCCGCGCGACGGCGGCGAGCTGGCACTCTATTCCCCCGGCGAGGAGGGCCTGGCCCCGGAGGCGCCGCCGTTGATGAAGGTGGCGCCGCGCTTCGGGCAGATAGTGGTTTTCCTGAGCGAGGAATTTCCCCACGAGGTGCTGCCGGTACAACGGCCGCGCTACAGCGTCACCGGCTGGTACCGGGTCAACAACAGCCTGGGCGACATCATCGACCCGGCTTCCTGAGGCTCTCCCTGCGGGCAGGGCGCCGGGCCGCTAGCCCCGGGTACGGGGATCCTCGTCGTGCCCCTCTTCTGCATCCTCCTCATCCTGCCGGTCTGCCTCCTCGTCTACCTGGAGGCCGTAACGTTTCGACCGCCAGCGCCACAGCCGCTTGGCCACCTCCTGGCGGTCGGGATTCTTGTCCGCCTCATCGACGATCTCCTCCCCCAGGAGCTCTTCCAGGATGTCCTCTAGCGTGACCAGGCCCTCCAGGCTGCCGTACTCGTCCACTACCGCACTGATCTGCACCCGCCGGCGCAGCATCTTCTGGAATGCCTGGTAGATGGTGGCAGTCTCCGGCAACATCAGCAGATCGCGGCGGAACATGCCCAGCTTTTCCGTCCGGTCGCCCTTCGCATATGCCAGCAGCAGGTCCCCCTTGAGCACAAAGCCCACCACGCAGTCCGGGTCCTGCCGTTCGTAGATGGGAATGCGGGAAAAGCGACTCTTCTCCACCTCCTCGTAAGACTCGGCTATGGTCGCGTCCTGTGACAGCGAGAAAACCACCGTCCGTGGCGTCATGACCTCCCGCACGGAGTGGTCGCGCAGGGTAAAGAACAGGTTGCGCAGGATGCTGGACTCACGCTCTTCCAGCTGCCCTTCCTCTGCGCCCAGCTGGGCCATCACCGCGAATTCCTCGCGGCTGAAACCGGTCAGGGTGGGTCCATGGGACATGCCGCGAGTCAGCCAGTCCGACATTTTCACGAAGGGATACAGCAGCCACACCAGCGCCCGCAGGGCATAAGCCAGGTATGGTGCCAGCTGGCGCCAGTAAAACGCCCCCAGGGTCTTGGGAATGATTTCGGAAAACACCAGGATCAACAGCGTGAGTATGGCGGAGGCAATCCCCAGGTACTGGTTGCCGAATACCGCGGCCGCCTGCGCGCCGGCGCCGGCGGCGCCGGCCGTATGGGCGATAGTGTTCAGGGTAAGGATGGCAGCCAGCGGCGCGTTGATATCCTGTTTCAGCTCCCGCAGCACGCGGCCGGACCTGTGTCCCTCGCGCTCCAGCAGGCTGATGTAGGGAGTGGTCACACTGAGGATGACTGACTCGGCAATAGAGCACAGGAAGGAAAACCCCAGCGCAATCAATACGTAGACGATCAGCAGAACCATCGCGTGTCAGGCCGTCCCTTCTCGATTGGCAAAATGGCGGTCGCCGCCGGCGAGGCAATAGAGTGCGGCAAGCAGGACGCCACAGGCGAACCCGCCCATATGGGCCGCGTTGGCGACCCCCACTCCGAGGACCAGGGTCACCAGGCCGGTGGCGCAAAGTAACAGCCAGCCCACCGCCACCGCAACAATACCGCCGGGCACTTCGCGCCAGTCGGGGTGACGCCGCTGCAGTATAAACACGCAGCCCACCAGCGCGTACACCACCCCGGACATGCCGCCGAAAATGATCTGCGGGGACCACCAGAACTGCGCCAGGTTGGCAGCCGCCGCACTTACCAGAACCAGCAACAGGAACACGGCACCGCCCGCACGCGCTTCCAGCGGCCGCCCGAGTATCCAGATACCCAGCGCGTTAAAGAGTGCATGTGGAAGGGAGAAATGCAGGATTGCAGGGCTCCACAGGCGCCAGTACTCACCACTGGAAAAGTGCCAGGCCAGGGTCGAGCGGGCCAGGGTGAAGTCGGCACTGCGGTCTGGCATGATCACCAGCTCGCGGGCAAAGCTGCCCCCGGCCAGGAACCAGCCGGCAAAACACAGCACGATCAGCACCAGGCTCACCGGGGTGCGGTTCAACGGCCAGCTGGGCAGGCCCGGCACCGTGGCCTCGTACTCCCCGGCTGGTGCCTCAGCCGCGGCACCAGCTTCCGGCTCGGCCGTGACCTGCACCCCTGCCAGCTCCAGCTCGCCGGCCTGCCAGCGGTCCAGCAGCGGCCGCAGCAACTCGGCCAGCCGCGGATCCGGAGTGGCCAGGCGCTGGCAGTCGCGCTCTTCAGTGATACGTGCGGGCAGGCCGCAGCGACGGATGAAATCCGCTAGTTCGCTGAGGTCCTGTTCGGGGGAAAACTCCCGGACGATGATCCAGTCGCTCAAGGTGCCTTCTTTGGTCTCTGTCTTTGGTCTCTGCCTGCTGCGACCGCTGCGGACCCGCTCTTCGCGGCGTCTGGCTTCCGCGCCCGGCCGGATCTTCTCAGACCGCCATCGCGCGCAGGATGATCCGTTTCTTCAGTAACGGGCTGGCATCTACCATACTCAATCCCGTGTTGCGCAACCAGCGCCAGTGCAGCTCGCCGGCACCGAACAGCGACTTGAAGGTACTCATCGCCTTGAGCGTGGCCGCGTTGTCGCCGCGGCGGCGGCGCTGGTAGCGGGCCAGTACCGAATTGTCGGAGGGCTCCAGGTCGCGCTTGAGCGCCCGGCCGATTTCCTCGCTCAATACCCGCACATCCTGCAACCCGAGGTTGGCCCCCTGGCCGGCAAGCGGATGGATACTGTGCGCGGCATCGCCAATCAGCACTGCGCCGGGCCCGAAATAGGATTCCGCGTGGCGCGCGCGCAGCGGGAAGGCGAACCGCTCTCCCACTTCCTCGACAGTGCCCAGGCGGCTCTCGAAGGCCTTTTCCAGATTCAGCGCGAAGGCGGCATCGTCGAGCATCACCAGCTCGCGCGCCAGCTCGTCATCCGCAGACCACACCACCGCGCAGTGGTTTTCATCCCCCAGACCGGCCAGCGGCAGGAAAGCCAGCGGCCCCTCCCTCAGGAAGCGCTGCCGCGCCGTGTGGTGGTGCGGCTCGCTGCAACGCGCCACGCATACCATCGCGGTCTGGTGATAGTTGGTTTCGGTACAGCGGATATGCAGCAGGTCCCGCACCCGGGAGCGGACCCCGTCCGCGCCGATCAGCAGGCGCGCACGCAGCACATCCGGGTTGCGCTCGCTCCCCTCGACATCGTTGATACGGTCAGAGCGCGGCTGCAGGTGCCACTGGCCGCAGTCGCGCCACCAGCTCTCGAGCCGGAAACCGGTTATCAGCTCGGCGTTGGGCAACTGCTCGACGCGCCGGCGGAGCACATCCACCACCACATTATTCTCCACGATATGGCCGAGGTTAGGCAGCTGGACATCGCGGCTGTTGAAGCAGACAGAGCCGGTCCCCTCTGCATCCCACACTCGCATCTCGGTGTAGGGACAGGCGCGGTCGCCGATCAGCGCCCAGGCCCCGACCTCCTCCAGCAGCTCGTAGGATGCCTGCGTGAGTGCCACCACCCGCGGATCGTACTGGTCGGGTGCCACTTCCGGCAGCGTTTCGGCAGCCTCCAGTACCGCCACCTGGAACTGCGGGTAGCGCACCGCCAGCAGCGCCGCCTGGGCAAGGCCCACCATGCCGGCGCCGACCACGGCAATATCGAGACGTTGTCTGTTCATAGGTGCATTTCCAGCTGTTTGCGCCCCGGCACAAAACCGGCCGGTGCGCTCAATTAAAGCCCAAAACCGGCGGCCTGGCCGGCGAATCCGGCCCGCAGTGGCGGCGCCAGCGCGAGGCCCAGCAACCCGGCCTGGCGCAGCCCGCCTGCCAGCAGGCCCGGGGCCGCGAACAGGGACGGGACCCGGTCGCTGAAGCCGATCGTCAGTTGCTGGTCGAGACGGCGCTCCCGGGCATACTCCTGTAATAAGTCTAGCCGACCGGATGAATTTTGCGCCATTTCCCCGCAGGCCAGGGCCTGGGCCAGGCCATAACAGTCCCGCAGCGTCAGGTTGAAACCCTGCCCTGCCACCGGGTGCAGGAAATGCGCGCAGTTGCCCACCAGCACCAGGTCCCGGCGCCATTGCTCACGTGCCAGCGACAGGCTCAGTGGGTAACTGCTCACTTCGCCGCAGCACTCGATGCGCCCGGCGCGCCAGCCGAACGTCCGCTGCAGTCGCGCCACGAACTCGCCATCCGACAGGCCCTCCAGCTCCCCGGCCCGCTCCCCGGGGCTGGTCCACACCAGTGCCATCCGGTGGCGGCCGTGCCGGCGTGGCAACGGCAGCAGGGCCATGGGGCCGTCTGCGGTAAAGCGCTCGTAGGCCACACCGCCGTGGTCACGTTGTACACCCACTGTCGTCACCAGCGCGCGCTGGTTGTAGGTCACCTGCTCGGTGTCGATGCCCAGCCGTCGGCAGAGGGGCGAATTCACCCCGTCGGCCACCACCAGCAGGCCGGCGCGCAGGGACTGCACTGCCCCCTCCTCTCCACGGTGCCACTGCAGCCGCACACCCTCCGGGGTCATCTGCAGTTCCGTGACCCGGGCCGGCGCCAGCAACTGCACGGCCGTGGCCGCGAGCGCCCCGTGCAATACGGGGCCCAGGGCCGCGTTCTCAATCACTGCCCCCAGCATATCGTCGAAACTGGCGCGCGCCTCGCGCCGCGCACGCAGGGAAACACCCAGCGCGTGGCCACGGTCGCTGACCTGCACGCGCCGGATCGGTGCAGCGTACTCTTTCAGGCGCGACCACAGCCCCAGGCGATCGAACAGCTGCAGGCTGCCAGCCGCCAGTGCGGTGGCACGGGCATCGAAACTGGGCAGGCGAATGCTGGCACCGGCATCGGGCAGCGGGTGCTGCTCCAGCAGCGCCACCGACAGGTGCGGGCAGAACTGCTGCAGCATCAGCGCCAGGCTGGCACCGGCCATTCCGCCGCCGACAATGGCGACATCCACGAACTCTTCGGGCTGGCTCACAGCAGCGCCTCCTGAACATCCCCGCAACGCATTGCATACTCGATATCGGCGACACTCTTGGGCGCGCCCGCCGACAATATTTCGGCCCCGTCCTTGAGCAGGGCCACGTCATCCTCGATCCGGATACCGATACCGCGGAATTTCTCCGGCACGTGCTCTTCGTCGGCACCGACATAGATGCCCGGTTCCACCGTCATCACCATGCCGGTCTCCAGCTGGCGCCACTGGCCGTGCACGCGGTAATCACCCACATCATGCACATCCATGCCCAGCCAGTGCCCGGCCCGGTGCATGTAAAAACGACGATAGGCGCCCGACTCGATAATCCCGCTGACATCTCCCCGCAGCAGCCCCAGGTCCACCAGCCCCTGGGCGATCACTTCCACACTCGCCTGGTGGGGCGCGTTCCAGTCATTACCGGGGGCGATCGCACAGATCGCCGCCTCCTGGGCCGCCAGCACGATTTCGTACAGCGCCCTCTGCGCGCCGCTGAAGCGTCCGTTTACCGGGTAGGTGCGGGTGACGTCAGCCGCGTAGCCGCGGTACTCACAGCCGGCGTCGACCAGGACCAGGTCTCCGTTCTTCAGCACTGCACTGTTGTCACAGTAATGCATGACCAGTGCGTTGCGACCGCCGGCGACGATACTCGGGTAGGCGGGCTCACGTGCGCCCTCGGCGACGAACCCGTGCAACAGCTCTGCTTCCAGGTGATATTCGCTCAACCCGGGCCGGCAGCGGGCCATGGCGCGGCCGTGCGCCGCCGCCGTGATCTCCGCGGCGCGGCGCATCAGGCGTATCTCCTGGGCGCTCTTGTAAAGGCGCAGGTCGTGCAGGTGCCGGTCCAGGTCAACCAGTTCCGGCGCGCCGCCGCTGCCCGGGGCATTGTCCAGTGCGCGCAGGTAGCCATTGAGGCGCCGGTCGAGCTGGGGAAAACGGCCCATGGTGTAGTAGATGCGGCTGCGCCCCTCGAGCAATCCCGGCAGGATATCGTCCAGGTCGCCGATCGGGAAAGCATCGCACAGTCCACAATGCTCCGCAGCCCGTTCGGGCCCCAGGCGAGGGCCGTCCCACATTTCCTTGTCCACATCGCGTTCGCGGCAGAACAGCAATGACTCCCCCTGCGCCCGGCCGGGCACCAGCACCAGCAGCGCCTCCGGTTCCCGAAAGCCGGTCAGGTAGAGGAAATCACTGTCCTGGCGAAACGGGAAATAGGTGTCGCGCGAGCGCAACTGCTCGCGTGCCGCGGGCACGATCGCGAGCCCATCCCGCTCCAGCCCCGCCACCAGGCGCGCGCGCCGGCGGGCATACTCCGCTTTGGCAATGGCCATCAGTGCACCGTCGGGCCGCCCTCGTCCCCGGTAGTGGCCGGGCGACTCGACTCCTGCACGGCGGCGACCTCGGTAAAAATATTCAGCACCGCCACGCGCACGTATTCCTCGACCTGCAGCAGCTGGTTCTCACCCTCTTCGGAATCGTCCAGTTCAGTTTCATCCACCTGGGCAATAGCCCCGAGGTCCCGCAGGGCCTCTTCGCTGGTGGGCTGCAACTTGCCCTTGAAGTTGCCGATACCGAAACCGTGCAGGAAGCCCTGGCACCAGTGGCCGAGAGTCAGGGTGCGGGCGGTGAGGTCGGGGTCATCGCTCAGCAGCAGCTGGAAATCGAAATCGCTGTCTTGCAGGCGTGCCTGACTTTCCTGTGCCAGCTCTATTAGTGCGCGATTGAGCTCCGCCGGTACCGCCTCGAGGTCGAGCTGGGTGGCCAGCTCCTGCTGCCAGCGCTTTTTGTCGGGGCGCGCCCCCGCCGCCAGCACACCGCAGATAAAACCGTGCGTCTCACTGGGATCGGCCGCGCCGCCGGCGGCCACAATCGAATTGGCGAGGGAGTGAAAGTCGGGAGCGGAATTTTTCATGCTTACAGGTCGATTCCAGTCAGATTTGCTCAGAGTTTGTGCAGTTCGCTGCTTTCTGCACCGTGCGGCCACGCCGGCGACAGCGGCTTCACGTTAAACAGCAACGACCGCAGTGTAAATTTGTGATTACCTGCGCGGGTGGGATAATTGACCCACCATTACACCGGCAATATAGTAGCGGAATCTCGCGCGGTCTGTCGTGGCGGGAGTCTATGCAGGGCGCACGCCTAGAACGCAGGAATTATGGATAAACTAGAAGCGTTAGAAAGCACTGTGGATTCGCTCATCTCCCGCTGCCAGCAGCTGGCCGAGCAGAACCTCGAGCTGCGCCAGCAGGAAGCCGAGTGGCAACGCGAGCGCCAGCGCCTGGTAAAGAATAATGAAGCCGCCCGCTCCCGGGTGGAAGCCATGATCAACCGCCTCAAGGGGCTAGCACAAGAATCCTGATGGGTGAGTCAGCAGCAACGCAGGAAACAGTGACGGTAACGATCCTCGACAAGGAGTACCGCGTTGCCTGCACAGACGAAGAGCGCGCTGAGCTGCAGGCTTCCGCTCGCCTGCTCAACGAGCGCATGTCACGCATTCGCGCCAGTGGCTCGGTCATCGGTCTCGAGCGCATTGCAGTGATGGCCGCGCTGAATATCGCCCACGAACTGATCCAGGCAAAAGCCGAGCTGACGCGCGTGCCCCTCGAGCAGGAAATGCTCGACCGGCTGCAGGACAAGGTCCAGTCCGCCCTCAGCAAAATCGACCCGAACGAGGCCTGAAGCGGCTTGACATTTGCCGCCACAGCCTTTCGCTGCAATATTCCCGCTTAGCGTTTTTTCGCCCTCGTTGTTATAATTTCCTTACCCTGAAGTGTTGGCCAGTTGACTATGTCCTCGAGCCGATACTTTGACCCTGGTGGCAACCAGAGGGCGTTGTTGAGCAAGTCCGCCACGCAGCGGAAAGCCTGATACGCCCCGGGAGCCGCCACCTTGAACCCTACGGTTCAAGGCTACGTCTACAGCCGCACTTCGGGGCTCTAATTTCCCTCCCGGTTCGCGAGAAGAAATGAGCGAGAGCAAAGCGGAATTGCGCCGCACCATGCGAAACGCCCGTCGCGGACTGTCTGTTTACCAGCAGCGCCTCGCCGCACACTCCGCCATCAACAGCCTGCGCACTGCGCCCGAGTTCCGCACGGCACGGCGGGTGGGCATCTACTGGCCCATGGACGGCGAGCTCAACCTGCTCGGGCTGGCGCGCCGCTTTCCCGACAAGCGTTTCTACCTGCCACTGCTACCCCGGGAGCCGCGGCCTCACCTGCGTTTCTGCCACTGGCGCGGCGGGGCACTCACCTTCCGCAACCGCTTCGGCATCCCCGAGCCGGTGCGAGGCGACAGCCGGTCGCCGCTGGGCCTCGACCTGGTACTGGTGCCGCTCGTGGCCTTCGACCCGTCCGGGGCCCGCCTGGGCATGGGGGCCGGCTTCTATGACCGTACCTTCGCCTTCAAGCGTCACTTCCCAGGGGCCGGCCCGGCCATGATCGGTGCCGCGCACCAGTTGCAGTGCGTGGAACATCTACCCACCGACAGCTGGGATATTCCCCTGGACGCGGTGGTCACCGACCGGCGGCTGTACCGCTGCCGCTGAAGCCATTGCCCATATGAAAAAGGCCGGGCGCTTTCGCGTCCGGCCTTTTCATGTCGTGCTTGCGGGCAGGGGGCTCGCTCAGCGCGTTACCACTCCTTGCTGCAATGCCGCCGGCGGCTCCGGCTCATCCGAGGCGAATACCTCGGTAAGACCGGTGCTGCTCAGCAGCACGCCCGCAACAAAGACAACCACGGCGATTGTCAGTGCATCGGGTTTCATTGGGACCATCCTGTAAGTTCGACTGTTCTTGTTATGAGCACTTCACCCCGCGTTAGATTCGCTTTAACGCAAAAGTTCCACACCGGGGAAGATACTTTAAAGTCGGACAAATAGTAACCGATGGTCGTACATTTTTTGAGAGGTATGTCCCATTTTTGGCCAATAACTCTCGACAACAATCCCTTTCTGATCTGTTTGGCCCGCCGGGCAACCTGCCGTGACTGCCAGGACGAACTCAACTGGCAAGGAAGAAACGGTAGGCCGGATTGTCACTCTCATCCCAGTAGGGGTAGTGCAGCTGGTTCAGCAGCTCGCGCAGCTGCTCCCGTTCGGCCGGGGCCACCTCCATACCCACCAGCACCCGGCCATAGGCGGCGCCGTGGTTGCGGTAGTGGAACAGGGTGATGTTCCAGCGCCCGGCCAGCTGCTCCAGGAACTTGCGCAGCGCACCTGGCCTCTCGGGAAACTCGAAGCGGTATACCACCTCGTCCCGCAGTCCCGGGGCGCGCCCGCCCACCAGGTGGCGGATATGCAGCTTGGCCATCTCGTTATCGGTCAGGTCGGTGACCTGGTAGCCGCCGCCCTGCAGGCGGTCTACCAGCGCGTGGCGATCCTCATCGGCACTGACCTGCAGGCCGACGAAGATGTGTGCCTCACCGCCGTTGGCATAGCGGTAGTTGAACTCGGTGATGGCCCGGTCACCCAGGTCGCGGCAGAAGCGCAGGTAGCTGCCGGGCTGTTCCGGGATGGTCACCGCCAGCACCGCCTCGCGCTTCTCGCCGATCTCGGTGCGCTCGCTGATATAGCGCAGGCGATCGAAGTTGGTGTTGGCCCCGCTGCAGACCGTGGCCAGCGAGGCATTGCGGCAGCCGCTCTGGTCCACGAACTTCTTCAGGCCGGCCAGGCCCACGGCACCGGCGGGTTCGGCAATCGAGCGGGTATCCTCGAAGATGTCCTTGATCGCCGCGCAGACCTCGTCGGTAGACACGGTGATCACCCCATCCACCGTGTCTTTCAGCACACGGAAGGTCTCCTCGCCGATCTGCGCCACCGCCACCCCGTCCGCGAACAACCCCACCTGGGGCAGGCAAACCCGTTCGCCCGCTGCCAGCGCCGCCTTCAGGCAGGCGGCTTCCTCCGGTTCTACCGCATAGACCTTGACCTCCGGCCTCACATATTTGATATAGGCGGCCATCCCCGCGGCCAGGCCGCCGCCGCCCACCGGAATGAATACCGCATCAAGGTTGCCGGAATGCTGCCGCAGCAATTCCATTGCCACCGTACCCTGCCCGGCGATCACGTCGGGGTCGTCATAGGGGTGCACGAACACCAGGCCGCGCTCATCCACCAGCTGCTGGGCGCGGGTCTTGGCCTCGTCAAAGGTATCGCCGTGCAGCACCACTTCGGCACCGCGCATACGCACGGCATTGACCTTGATCTGGGGCGTGGTGGTCGGCATCACAATGGTCGCGCGCACACCCAGCTGTGCCGCGCCCATTGCCAGCCCCTGGGCGTGGTTGCCGGCAGAGGCAGCGATCACCCCGCGTGCGCGTTCCTCCGGGGGCAACTGCAACAGCTTGTTGTAGGCTCCGCGGATCTTGAAGGAGAAGACCGGCTGCAGGTCCTCCCGCTTGAGCAGGATGCGGTTGTTGAAGCGGTGCGAAAGCTGTCGCATACCCTCGAGGGGCGTCTCGGTAGCGACATCGTAGATGCGCGCGTCTAAAATGCGCTTGATATAGGACTCGGGCATGGCGAAATCAGGCTGCCGTGACAGTTGGACCTCAGATACATCGCGTACCGGGCGCTGCCCGCCGGGGCTGGCTGGCGCTCCGGGAACGCGTCACAGACAGGTCAGTCTAAACGCCCGCTAGCAGCATTGCTACAAAAAACATGGTTTCACGCGAATTTTAAAGCTGAAAAGCGCCAAACGTTAAAAATCATTGCAAAGGACTTCCCATTCACTATGACCCAGGATGAACTCAAGCAGGCCACCGCGCGCGCCGCCATCGACTACATAGCGCCCAAGCTCGAGAACGACTCCATTGTGGGAGTCGGTACCGGTTCCACAGCCAATTTCTTTATCGATTACCTGGCGGAGATCAAGGGACAGTTCGACGGCGCTGTGGCCAGCTCCCAGGCCTCAGCGGAGCGACTGAAGAGCCACGGGATCCCCGTCTATGACCTGAACTCTGTCGACGGCATGCAGGTCTATGTTGACGGTGCCGACGAGACCAACGCCGCCCTGCAGCTGATCAAGGGGGGCGGCGCAGCACTGACCCGGGAGAAGATAGTCGCCGCCTGCGCAGATGAGTTCGTCTGTATAGCCGACGAGAGCAAGTGGGTGCCGGTACTCGGTAACTTCCCCCTGCCGGTGGAAGTGATCCCCATGGCCCGCTCACTGGTGGCGCGCGAGCTGGTCAAGCTCGGGGGTGACCCGGTCTACCGCCAGGGCGTGACCACGGACAACGGCAACGTCATCCTCGACGTGCACAATCTGGAGATTGCCCAGCCAGTTGCCCTGGAGCAGGCGATCAACAACATCACCGGCGTGGTGACCAACGGCATTTTTGCCCTGCGTCCCGCCGACGTCCTGTTGCTTGGCACCGAATCCGGGGTCAAGACCGTTACCGCTGAATAAGCCCGAGAACATGCCAGATAAGAATAACGCCCTGACCATTACCGATAACCGCCGCCCCGCCGACCGCCGCTACTGGCGCCTGGGCCTGCTGCTGTTACCCCTGCTGGTGGCGGCCTGCGCCACCACGCCGCCGAGCAATACCGAGGATATCTGCAGTATCTTCCGCGAGAAGGACGACTGGTATGCAGATGCCAAGGATGCCGAGGAGAAGTGGGGCACGCCGGTGGCCACCCTGATGGCCTTCCTGCACCAGGAATCCCGGTTCGTGCACGATGCCCGCCCGCCGCGCACCAAGATACTGTGGATCTTCCCCGGTCCCCGGCCCTCGGATGCCTACGGCTACCCGCAGGCGCTCGGCACCACCTGGCGCAGCTACCAGCGCACCACCTTCAATTACGGCGCCGACCGTGACGATTTCGCCGACGCCATCGACTTCGTCGGCTGGTATAACAACACCAGCCAGGCCCAGTGCCGCATCCGTCCGGACGACGCCTACCACCTGTACCTCGCCTATCACGAGGGCCACGGCGGCTTCAACCGGCGCACCTTCAACCGCAAGCCGTGGCTCAAGAATGTCGCCAAAAAGGTCTCTGCCCAGGCGCGTACCTACCAGCGACAACTCAACAGCTGCGAGAAATCGCTGCAGCGGCGCAAGAAGTTCCTCGGCATCTTCTAATCCGGCCCCATGGCCGCCAGCGGGGCCCGGTAGCGGATTGAACTGCCCGCAGGCCCAGCTGTCACAGGCCCCTACAGACGCTCACTGCCGCTTTACCGACGAAAAAGGAATGAGTGGCGGCAAAAACCACAACTACCCCGGCAGCAGCAACTAAGCTGGTCGGACAGCACCACTCTTTTGCCGAAGCGAAGGAATAGCGTTTGTAGCCCCACCGCGACGCTGGGCGCATATCAGACCGCAAAAGCGTCCTCCCAAGACCCATTAGAGGTGTTCAATGAAAATCCCCGCCATCTGCATTGCCATGCTCTCACTGCTGCTGGCCCTGCCGCTCGCCCACGCCCAGGGTAACCAGGCCTCCGCCCAGGCGGTGTCATACACCGAGCCGCAGCTCAAGAGCTTTGCCGAGGCTTATCGCGCGATCGTCATCCTGAGCCGGGAGTACGCCCCCAAGCTGAAGGCCGCCGAGAATATCGAGCAGGCGGAGGCGATCAACAAGGAAGCCCAGGGCAAGATGGTGGCCGCTATCAACCAGGCGGGCCTGACCAAGGAACAGTACCAGCAGATCGCCGGCAGCCTGAAGGACAACCCGCAGCTGGTGGAAAAAATCAACGGCATGCTGCAACAGCACGGCGAAGGCCAGTAAGCCCCCCGGGCGGGCCATCCGGCCCGTCCGTCACGCCCCCTCCCCGAGGGCCACCCCCAGGGTTGCGCAGATCTCCGCCAGATGTCGCTGCACCCAGTCCCGGTCGAATGATCCCCAGTCGTGCAACACGTAGTAGCCGTCGTTGTTACGCACGCCCTCCTGCACAAACTCAACGAGGGTACCGTGTCCCGGTAGCCCCTTGGCGATGATGTCCTGCACCGTGCGGCGCGGCCAGCCAGTCGCCTCCTCCAGCGCGGGATTGTTGGGCTTGGGCAGCGACTCGATCAGGTAGGCGATCAGCATTCGCCGGCAGATGGTGGGGTTGAGCTGTAGCTCGGGGGTGTCGGGCATGGTTCTTTTCCGTGGCTGTACAGCCTGTGTTTGTACCACAGGTTTTCCGCCACCGCCCCCTCTGCGCGAGCAGGCAAGCCCCCCTGGTGGTGACCGCATCGGCCAAATTCACCGACAATGGCGACCAACCGCCGGGGCGCCCCTGACTTTCCCGCCAGCATTGCGCATAATCCCCTGCACAACTGCGTTGCACGCTGATATACCAATAATCCAGAGGGATGACAGAGTGGACAGCGAGACCCCCAGACTTCCCGCACGGGATGCCGGCATTCCCGCCGCCGCCATCCGCGCCCAGCTGGCCGGTGCGCGGGCCGCAGGACTCGACTGCACCCAGCTGCTATTGGATAGCGGCATCTCCCCGGCAATACTCGATGACCCCGACGCCCGCCTGGGGCGCGAAGCGGTGGCGGGCCTGCTGCGGCGCGAGTGGGACCTGCTGAGCGACGAGTCCGGCGGCTTCCTGGCGCGGCCGTGGATGCCAGGCACCTTCGCCATGATGGGGCACGCCTGTATCAGCTGTCCCAACCTGCGCCGCGCGCTGCTTCGCTCGGGCCGCTTCGTATCCATGGTCAGCGACGACCTGCGTATCCGGCTGGTGGAAGATGGCGAGGAGGCCCGGCTGATCTTCCACCACGGCAACGACAAACAGCTGCCCAACCAGATTTTCGTGGAGTCGCTGGCGGTTATCTGGCTGCGGTTCTTCAGCTGGCTGATCGACCGCACCATCCTGCTGGAGCGTATCAACCTGGCCTTCCCGCCGCCGGACTATAACGAAGACTACAGCGACATGTTCCCCTGCCGGCACTACTTCCACCAGCGCGAGACCTGCCTGGTGTTCAGTACCCGTTTCCTGCAGATGCCCCTGGTGCGCGACCCGCAACAGCTGAGCGAATTCCTCGCGCGTGCGCCCGAGTGCCTGCTGGCACAGTACAAATCGGATAACAGCTATACCGGGCGCATCCGGCGCATGCTGCAGGCCCAGAACGGTATCGAAAACCTGTCCCTCGACGACGTCGCCGAACGCCTGCATATCTCACCGCAGACCCTGCGCCGGCGGCTCAAGGAAGAGGGCAACAGCTGGCAGGACATCAAGGATTCGGTGCGCCGGGACATGGCTGTTTACCAACTCAAGCAGCAGGAAACCGCCGTGGCCGAGATCGCCGAGCGCCTCGGCTTTTCCGAGCCCAGCGCCTTCAACCGCGCGTTCAAGAAGTGGACCGGGCTGGCACCCGGTGCCTACCGGGACAAGTTCCGCAGCTGACACTTCACGGCGCCGCGATTCCCACATAGAAATCCCCGCCGCGGCGGGGATTTTTCCTGGGCACTGGGGCACGGAAGTCACTCGAATTTCACTATTTTCACCACAATGCGCTGGTTCTGGCGCATGCCGGATTCGCTATTGGCATCGGCCAGGGGCTTGGTGGAGCCCATACCCATCGCGGTGATGCGGCCCTCGCCGATTCCCTTTTCCAGCAGCATCTGCCGCACCGTGTCGGCGCGTTGTTGCGACAGCGCCTTCTTCCGATTCTCGTCGCCGTTGCCGGTGGTGTGGCCCTCGATGACGATTTCAAGTTCCGGGTTCCTGTTCAGGATGGTGGCCAGCGCCTGCACTTCTGCTTCGGCGCCGCTGACCAGTTCCGCCGTATCCTCCTTGAATTCGATCGGCAGGCGGAACTCCCGGTTGGGGTCGCGCGCGCTGTCATCGATGTACTGCTGCATCAGCACGCCGAAGTCCAGGACCTCCTCGGAGCCCATGTTTTCCGTCATGTCCCCGACGGTTGCGTCGCCCTGTTGCGCGCCGCGCTCCGTGCCGGCTGCATTGGGCCCGGTGGCCTGCGGTTCTCGATCACCAGCCCGGCCGCTGCCGGGCTCGTCGGTGATGATCTCCTCATCCAGGACACCCTCTCCCGGCGATTCCTCCATCTGCTCCTTCTTCGAGCACATGTTCAGGGCATAGAGCACCGCCAGTGCAATGAGCAGCGGCCAGAACCACTTGGCGAATGCGCTGCGCTGCCTGTCGACTTTGGCTTTCTTCGGGCGCGCCGTCTGCGGCTCGCTATGGCCGTGACTTTCCAGGTGCTGGCCCAGGTCATCGAAATCGTGCACGCCCAGGCTTTTCAGCAGGCCATCCGGCAACTTGCCCTTGATATGCGGCTTCTGTGCGTACAGCAGCTTGGCCAGCCCACCGGGATCCATACCCTTGCCCTTCACCTGCCGGCCCACCACCGCGGTCACCACCGCAGCCAGGATCTTGAGCAGGCTGGTGCCCCGATCGCCGTCGATCTCCAGGGACTTTGCCACCAGCTGTCCCACGTCGCCGGCCCTGGGCCCGAAAATAGCCTCTGCCAGGTTGCCACCCGCCTCCTGGACACTGGTGAACTGCGCCCGGTCGCCGAGCGTCTCCGGGAGCGCTCCCGGATCCACGGCAGTGCTATCCGTCGCCAGGTTGTACAGGTTATTGAGGCCGGTCTTGCTCTCGCCCTTGTTCAGCATGCCCGCCAGCACGGTGGCCACACCGGTACTTACCGCTGCCTCTTTCTTCTCTTCCGGCAGCCCGAGCTGGTCCTTGAGCGCATCGAACCCGGAGGTACCCAACTGGCGCTCAGTCAACTCCAGGAGGTTCTCTGACATGGGAATACCTCGTCGCTGAAAACTTCTTCACGTCTTTAATCAGTGTATGGCAGTCAGCGTTCCATATTAGTCCGATTCTGAATAACAGAATGCTTCCGACGACACGGCCACTTATGGCGCGATCCGGAGCCGGCGCCTGGGCAGCAATAAAAGTGGCGCTGTCGCGCCAGTCACGGTCGCCGGCGCTTTTTGTCATTGCACGCCACCGGGATGAGGCTAATGTAAAGGACAGACAGCTATAGCCCCAGACACATAATAAAGAGGCACACCCTATGCCCACTGACACTTTGAACGACGCCTTTATCTACGATGCCATCCGCACCCCCCGCGGCAAGGGCAAGCCGGGCGGCGCCCTCTATGAGGTGAAGCCGGTAACCCTGCTCTCGGACCTGCTGCGGGAACTGCAGCGACGCACCAGCCTGGATACCGCCACCGTGGACGACGTGGTGATGGGCTGCGTCACCCCCATCGGCGACCAGGGCGCCGATATTGCCAAGACGGCGGCGCTGGCGGCCGGCTGGGACTGGAATATGGGCGGCGTGACCCTGAACCGCTTCTGCGCCTCGGGGGCCGAGGCGGTCAACCTGGCGGCGGCCAAGGTGCGCTCCGGCTGGGAGCAGCTGGTGGTGGCCGGCGGCGTGGAGTCCATGTCGCGGGTGCCCATGGGCAGCGACGGCGGCGCCTGGGCCGCGGACCCCCGCACCGCACTGGACACCGGCTTCGCTCCGCAGGGGATCGGCGCCGACCTGATCGCCACCCTGGGCGGCTTCAGCCGCGAGGATGTGGACGCATTCGCGCTCAAGTCACAAGAGAAGGCCACCGCCGCCTGGGAGCGCGGTGCCTTCGAAAAATCCATCGTGCCGGTGCGCGACCAGAACGGCCTCACCATACTCGACCGGGACCAGCTGGTGCGCCCGGATACCACCATGGAGGACCTGGGCCAACTCAAGTCCTCCTTTGCCGGCATGGGCGAGTTCGGTTTCGACAGCGTGGCCAAATCCCGCTATCCGCAGGTGGAGGCCATCGACCATGTGCATACCGCCGGCAATTCCTCCGGCATCGTCGACGGCGCCGCAGCATTGCTGGTGGGCAGCGCGCAGGCGGGCAAAAACCTGGGACTCACGCCGCGGGCGCGCATCGTATCGGCGGCAGTAGTGGGAACCGACCCCACCATCATGCTCACCGGCCCGGCACCGGCCACCGCCAAGGCCCTGAAAGTTGCCGGACTGTCGGTGGAGGATATCGACCTGTTCGAGGTGAACGAGGCCTTTGCCGCGGTGGTGATGCGCTTCCAGCGCGAGCTGGAAATCGACCCGGAAAAAATCAACGTCAACGGCGGTTCCATCGCCATGGGGCACCCGCTCGGCGCCACCGGCGCCATGCTGATCGGCACCCTGCTGGACGAACTGGAACAACGCCAACTGCGCTACGGCCTCACCACCCTGTGCGTGGGCGGCGGCATGGGCGTGGCCACCATCATCGAGCGCGTGTGAGCCAGGGAGAAAGAATAATGAAATCCATCCACATCGAAAAAGACAACGACAACATCGTCCACCTGATCCTCGACAATCCCAATGCATCCGCCAACGTGATGGACCGGGACTTCACCGACTCGCTGCACGAAGTGGTGCAGCAGCTGGAGGGTGGGGACTTTGCCGGCATCATCCTGCGCTCGGCCAAGAAAACCTTCTTCGCCGGCGGTGACCTCAAGGGCCTCTATGCGGCGAAGATCGAGGACGCGCAGGCGTTCTTCGACGAGTGCCAGCAACTGAAGACCGACCTCCGCTGGCTGGAGACCCAGGGCAAGCCGGTGGTGGCCGCCATCAACGGCGTCGCCCTCGGCGGCGGCTGGGAACTGGCACTGGCCTGCCACCATCGCATCGCCATCGAGGACCGCGCGGTGAAGATCGGACTGCCCGAGGTCACCCTGGGCCTGTTGCCCGGCGGCGGCGGTTGCGTGCGCATGCCGCGTTTGCTCGGCATGCAGGATTCGCTGCCCTACCTGCTGGAGGGACGGCAGGTAGGCCCGCAACAGGCGGCCGAGGCGGGCCTGGTGCACCAGCTGGCCAAAGACGCCGACGAACTGCTGGCCCACGCCCGCGCGTTCATCCTTGCCAACCAGGGCGAAGAAATGCTGCAGCCCTGGGACCAGCCCGGGTACCGCATGCCCGGCGGCGACGCGAAAAACCCGAAGAATGCTCAGCTGCTGGCGATTGCACCGGCCATGCTCACCCAGAAAACCAAGGGCGTCTTCCCCGCGCCGGAGGCCATCCTGGCGGTGGTGGTGGAGGGTTCGCAGGTGGATTTCGACACCGCCACCCGTATCGAATCGCGCTACTTTGTCGAGCTGGCCTGCGGCCAGGTGGCCAAGAACATGATCGGCACCTTCTGGTTCGGGCTCAACGCCATCAAGGCCGGCCAGTCGCTACCCGACGAGGCGCGCACTGTAAAAGCGGACCCGGTAAAGAAAGTGGGCATCCTCGGCGCGGGCATGATGGGCGCGGGGATCGCCTACGCCTGCGCCATGAAGGGTGTCGAGGTAGTGCTGAAGGACGTCTCCCGGGAGGCCGCCGAAAAGGGCAAGGCTTACGCGGAAAAATCCCTGCAGAAACGCCTGGAGCGCGGTCGCACCAGCGAGCAGCACATGGCGGAAATCCTCGACCGCATCCACCCCACCGACAGCGCCGATGACCTCAAGGGCTGCGAGCTGGTGATCGAGGCGGTGTTCGAGGACCGCGAGCTCAAAGCGCAGGTGACCCGCGAGGCAGAGGACCACTTGGCCGATGCCGCCATCTTCGCCTCCAACACCTCCACCCTGCCGATCACGGGGCTGGCCAAGGCCTCGGCGCGCCCGCGCAATTTTATCGGCCTGCATTTCTTCTCGCCGGCCGACAAGATGCCGCTGGTGGAAATCATCTGCGGCGAGCAGACCGGTGACGAGACCCTAGCCCGCGCCTTCGCCTTTGTGTTGCAGATCGGCAAGACACCGATCGTGGTGAACGACAGTCGCGGCTTCTTCACCTCGCGGGTGTTCGGCTGCTTCACCAACGAGGGCATCGCCATGCTGGGCGAGGGCGTGACCCCGGCCACTATCGAGAACGCCGCCGCCCTTGCCGGCTTCCCGGTGGGACCGCTGGCGGTGAGCGACGAGGTGTCGCTGACGCTGATGGGCAGGATCCGCCAGCAGACCATCGCCGACCTGGAACGCGAGGGCAAGACACCGCCGTCCCATCCGGCGGACAAGGTGATCGACCATATGCTGGAGCTGGGCCGCGCCGGCAAGGCCGCGGGCAAGGGCTTCTACAGCTATCCCGAGGGCGGGGCGAAGCACCTGTGGCCGGGGCTCGCGGACGAGTACCCACAGGGCGAGCAGCCGCCATTCGAGGACGTGAAAGAGCGCCTGCTGTTCGCCATGGCGGTGGAGACCCTGCGCTGCTACGAGGAGAACGTTTTACGCAGCGTGCGCGACGCCAATATCGGCTCCATCTTCGGCATCGGCTTCCCGCCCTGGACCGGCGGCGCGCTGCAATACATCAACCAGTACGGCCCGCAGGAATTCTGCCGCCGCGCCGAAGAACTGGCGGAGCACTACGGCGACCGCTTCGCGCCGCCGGCACTGCTGCGCGAGATGGCGCAATCCGGCAACAAACTCACCGATGAATAAACCAGGGAAAATCGTTTGCGTAGGAGCGGCCGCTGGCCGCGATAACGAGACAAGATACAGCCCCAGTCGCGGCCAGCGGCCGCTCCTACGGGCCAGATAACACACGCTCACCAGAGGCGGAGAAATAAAATGATTCCAAGAACAGTCTTTAATGCGGAGCACGAACAGTTCCGCGATACCGTGCGCAAATTCCTCGAGAATGAGGCCGCTCCCTTCCACGCCCAGTGGGAGAAAGACGGCCAGGTGGACCGCGCCCTGTGGAACAAGGCCGGCGAGATGGGCTTCCTGTGCCCGCAGGTGCCGGAGGCCTATGGTGGCCTGGAACTGGACTTCGGCTATAACGCCATCATCGACGAGGAAATCTGCCGGCTGGGCCTCAGCGGCATCGGCTGGGGCCTGCACTCGGATATCGCCGTGCCCTACATCGTCAATTACGGCACCGAGGAACAGAAACAAAAATACCTGGCCAAGTGCATCAGCGGCGAGATAGTCACCGCCATCGCCATGACCGAGCCGGGCACCGGCTCCGACCTGCAGAACGTGCGCACCACCGCCATCCGCGATGGCGACCACTATGTGCTGAACGGCTCCAAGACTTTCATTACCAATGGCCAGCACGCCGACCTGGTCATTGTCGTCGCCAAGACCAACCCCGAGGAGGGTGCCGGCGGCGTCAGCTTGCTGCTGGTGGACGCCAGCCTGCCAGGTTTCAAGAAGGGCACCAACCTTGAAAAGGTGGGCATGAAGGCCCAGGACACCTCAGAGCTGTTCTTCGATGACGTCCGTGTGCCGGCCGAAGACCTGCTGGGTGGCGAGGGACAGGGCTTTATCTACCTGATGCAGGAACTGCCCCAGGAGCGCCTGGGTGTCGCCATCGGCGCCATCGCCAACGCCGAGGCCGCGCTGCAGTGGACCGTGGACTATGTGCGCGAGCGCAAGGCGTTCGGCCGCCCCATCGCCAGTTTCCAGAACACCCAGTTCAAGCTCGCCGAGCTGTCCAGCGAACTCACCGCCCTGCGCGTGTTCATCGACCGCTGCATGGAATTGCACTACGAGAAAAAACTCGACATCAGTACCGCCGCCAAGGCCAAGCTGCTGGCCACCGACTTCCAGTGCAAGCTGCTGGACGAGTGCGTACAGCTGCACGGTGGTTACGGCTACATGTGGGAATACCCCATCGCCCGCTCCTGGGCTGACGCCCGGGTGCAGCGCATCTACGCCGGCACCAACGAGATCATGAAACTGATTATCGGGCGGGATCTGCTCAAGGACTGAGGAAAATCACTGCCAACGATCCGCCACAAAAATAAATCCGGATACCCCATCATGCGCGACAACAACGGCCCGCTTGAGGGCCTGAAAATACTGGACTTTTCTACCCTGCTGCCCGGCCCGTACGCCAGCATGCTTCTGGCGGATATGGGCGCCGAGGTACTGCGCATCGAATCGCCGTCGCGCCCGGACATGCTGCGCGGCCTGCCACCCATGGTGGGCGGGCGGGAGACGGGCCAGGAGGCCGTATCGGCCGCCCACGCCAGCATCAACCGCAACAAGAAATCCCTGGCGCTGGATCTCAAGGACGAGCGCGCAGGGGAAATCGTGCGGCGGCTGCTGACAGAGTACGACATAGTGCTGGAGCAGTTCCGCCCCGGCGTGATGGAGCGGCTCGGCCTGGGTTTTGAGACGCTGCGCAAGGTATGCCCCGGGCTGATCTACTGTTCCGTCACCGGCTACGGCCAGACTGGCCCGATGAAAAGCCGCGCCGGGCACGACATCAACTACCTGGCCCTGTCCGGCCTGGCCAGCTATTCCGGCCGCGCCGATACCGGCCCGGTGCTGGCCGGTACCCAGGTGGCGGATATCGCCGGCGGCTCCCACCACGCGGTGATGGGGGTCCTGGCCGCCGTGTACCGGCGCGAGAAGACCGGCGAGGGTAGCCATGTGGATATCAGCATGACCGACTGTGCCTTTGCCATGAATGCCATCAGCGGTGCCAATGCGCTGGCCGGCGCCGGCGAGCCGCAACCGGGCGGGGAGCTGCTTAACGGCGGCAGCTTCTACGACTACTACCGCACCTCCGACGGCCGCTACCTGTCCGTGGGCAGCCTGGAGCCACAGTTCGCCGAGCAGTTCTTCCTCGGCATCGGCCACCCGGAGTGGCTGGAGCGCGTGCTGGTGGCGGAGGAACAGGAACCGCTCAAGCGGGATATCGCCACCGCCGTCGGCGAGTGCAGCCTGGAACACTGGCAGCGCGTCTTCGCCGACACCGACGCCTGCGTGGAGCCGGTGCTGGGCTTTTACGAGGCCACACAGAGCGCCCTGCTGCAGGAGCGTGGCATGTTGTGCGAGGCCGAGCTGCCCAGCGGCGATACCCTGCAGCAGATCAACACCCCGCTGGCCTTCGGCCCCGAAAAACCCCGGCGCCATATGGCCGGCACCCCACTCGGTAGCCACACCCGCGATATCCTGCGCGAACTGGGTTACGGGGCGGAGGAGATCGAGGAGATGCGCCGCCGGGGCGCCATCGCCTGACGCCAGGCCCGATCATGGCCCAGCGCACGCCGGAGCTGCCACAGAAGACCTGCCCCGTGTGCGGCCGCCCGTTCCGCTGGAGGAAAAAGTGGGCTGCCTGCTGGGAGCGAGTGAAATACTGCAGTGAGCGCTGCCGGCGCAACCGCCGCAAAAGTCACGACCGGGCTGCAGGGAAGGAGGACCGCCAGGGGTGAACCTCATCTGGTTCCGTAATGACCTGCGCACCGACGACAACCACATGTTGGCGGAGGCGTGTCGCAGTGCCCGCCGCAACGACCGCCGCCTGCTGGCCGTCTACTGCCTGGACCCGCGCCAGTTCGAACGTGATGAATACGGCTTCCGCCGCACGGAAAAATTCCGTGCGCGCTTCCTGCTGCAGACCCTCGCGGACCTGCGGGAACAACTGGCCGAACTGAATATCCCCCTGCTGGTAGCTCGTGATCATCCCGGAGCCGCTATCCCGGCGCTTGTCCGTGAGCACGGCATCACCGACCTGTACCTGCAGCGGGAGTGGACGCGCGACGAGCGCCAGGATCTGGAGCGGATCACCCGTGCCGAGGGCATGCAAGGGGTAAAGCTTCACCAATACTACGACCAGTTCCTGCTGCCCCCGGACGATATTCCCTTCGCCGTTGAAAACCTGCCCCGCGTGTTCACCGCCTTCCGCAAGGCCTGCGAGGCAGACTGGAGCGTGCGCCCTGAAACCCCTCGCCCCCAGCCGCTCCCGGCGAAAAGCCTGGTTGGTGACGAGCAACCACTCCCCGGCCTCGCGCAGCTGGGCCTGCAGGAATTTGATCCTGACCCGCGCAGCGCATTTCCCTTCGCCGGCGGCGAACGCGCGGCGCAGCGACGCATCCAGGAATATTTCTGGGAAACTGAAAACCTGGCCCGCTACAAGCACACCCGCAACGGGCTGATCGGCACAGAGTACAGTTCCAAGCTGTCTCCGTGGCTGGCTAACGGCAGCCTGTCGGCGCGACAAGTGTACTGGCAGGTTAAGGATTTCGAACGAAAGGTAATCGCCAACGAGGACACCTACTGGCTGGTGTTCGAGCTACTCTGGCGGGACTTCTTCCAGTACGTGAGCCTGAAGCACGGCGACCGCATCTTCCACCTCGGCGGCATCATGGAGACGAACTACGAATGGCACCGAAACCCGGAAGAAATCCGCCGCTGGATCGACGGTGAGAGCGAGTACGATTTCGTTAACGCCAACATGTGTGAGATCGCCGCCACCGGCTGGATGAGCAACCGCGGCCGGCAGAACGTCGCCAGCTACT
Organism: Microbulbifer yueqingensis; assembly: GCF_900100355.1. Lineage (GTDB taxonomy): Bacteria > Pseudomonadota > Gammaproteobacteria > Pseudomonadales > Cellvibrionaceae > Microbulbifer > Microbulbifer yueqingensis. Next base: position 783,140 of record NZ_FNFH01000002.1, read on the forward strand.
TTGCCCGCGAGCGGCAGCAGGACTGGCGTATCGGCGCCGCCTATTTCGAGAGCCTGCTGCTGGACTACGATGTACACAGCAACTACGGCAACTGGATGTACAACAGCGGCGTCGGCAATGACCCGCGCGACCGCCGTTTCAATATCGGCAGCCAGGCCGAGCGCTACGACCCGGACCACGCCTTCCGGCGCCTATGGCTGGATGGCGCGTCGCGCTCCAGCTAATACCAGGACATTTATCCCTGTCCCTGCGCCACCTGGCTGCGTCCCAGGGCATGGCGCAATACCAGGTAGCCCACCACGCCGGACAGCAGGGAACCCGCCAGGATACCGACCCGCTCATCAAAGAACCGGTCTACCCCCGTCTCCTCAAATGCCAGCGAGCCGATAAACAGGCTCATGGTAAAGCCGATACCGCAGATAATCGCGATCCCATAGAGCGCCAGCCACGACATCCCCCGGGGCAGCTCTGTCAGACCCAGCCGGATCCCCAACCAGCACATACTGAAGATACCCACCTGGTTACCGACAAACAGCCCCACGGCAATACCCAGTGGCACGCCATGCAGGAAATACCGCTCATCCATCGCACCGAAATCCACCCCCGCATTGGCAAAGGCAAACAGTGGCAGGATCATGTAGATCACATACGGATGGAGCCCCTGTTCCAGGTCCTTCAGTGGTGAGATCCCGGGCTGGTGCCGGGATTTGAGCGGGATAAACATTGCCAACAGTACGCCCGCCAGGGTGGCATGCACACCGCTTTTCAGCAATGACGCCCACATCACCAGCCCCACGGCGAAATAGGCGCGGCGGTGTTCCACCCCAACCACCTTCATTACGGTCAGCGCACCCAGGCAACTACCCGCCACTGTCAGCGCAAACAGCGAGATATTTTCCGTATAGAAGAGGGCGATAATAATGATGGCGCCGATATCATCAAAAATCGCCAGGGAAGTCAGGAAGACCTTGGCAGAGCGCGGCACCCGCGAGCCCAGCAGGGAGAGTACACCCAGGGCAAAGGCAATATCGGTGGCGGCCGGGATAGCCCAACCCTTCAACGCATCCGGATCGTCCCAGTTGAATGCCACGTAGATCGCCGCCGGGAACAGCATACCACCAATGGCGCCCAGCCCCGGCAGAATCACCTGCGAGCGGCGGGACAACTCTCCCTCCAACAGCTCCCGCTTCAGCTCCAGCCCGATCATAAAGAAAAATACCGCCATCAGGCCGTCGTTGACCCACAACAGCAAGGGCTTGTCGATACTGAACTCACCGATAGTGATTTCCATCGGCGTTTGCAGCAGCAGCGCGTAGTAGCGACCCAGCGGTGAATTGGCCAGCACTATCGCAACCAGCGCCGCCACTATCAGCAGTATGCCCCCCGCCGATTCCATCTGCAGGAAACGGGTGATAAAACCGCCCCCGGATTGCTGCCCCTTCACTTCCATGCCCGCTCCTCCATTTCTGCCTCCCCGTTTCGTTCACATAGACCGTGGCGGCCATATCGTCGACCGCTGCAACAGGCACCACCCACCCGACACTACCCTCTGGACTAGGATATACGTCGCGGGGTCCGGTGGAGATCTAAAAGCTGCCAGGCGCCGTAGCTCCATGGCGGCAAGACACGGCATCCAACCACCCGACAACGGACGGAATACGCTTGAAAACCCTGCGACTGATCCTGGGCGACCAGCTCTACCACAAGCACAGCTGGTACAGGAACGACGATGACGACACTCTCTACTTCATCGCCGAGATGCGCCAGGAGACCGACTACGTCAAGCACCATATCCAGAAGGTGGTGGCCTTTTTCGAAGCCATGGAGGCCTTCGTGGAGTGGCTGCGGGACCATGGCAAGAAGGTGGTGTATTACAAGCTGGACGGCAGGAACAACTCCCAGAAGCTGGGCACCAATATCGCCGCGCTGGTGGAGGAGCGCGGTATCGAGAAGTTCGAGTACCAGCTGCCGGACGAGTACCGGCTGGACCAGCAGCTCAGGCAGCTGGCGGACGACCTGAGCATCCCCACCGAGGTTTACGACACTGAGCATTTCCTCACCACCCGTGACGAGCTGGCGGAGTTCTTCGAGGGCAAGAAGTCCCTGCTGATGGAGAGCTTCTACCGGCATATGCGCAAAAAGCACGATGTGCTAATGACCAGGGATGGTAAACCCGAGGGCGGCGAGTGGAACTTCGACCAGTCCAACCGCAAGAAGTGGAAGGGCCAGCCGCAGATTCCCCACGAGAAAGGCTTCCGCAAGGATGTACGCAAGACGGTCAAGCGCATCCTGGAGTCGGGGGTAAAGACCTTCGGCAATATCGACCCGCAGGACTTCAGCTGGCCCACCACCAGGGCAGACTGCCTCAAGGTGCTGCGCTATTTCTGCGAGCACCTGCTGGTCCATTTCGGCGACTACCAAGACGCGATGGATCCGGATGAAGTCTACCTGTTCCACAGCCGCCTGAGCTTCGCCATGAACAGCAAGCTGCTGCACCCCATGGAAGTAATCCGGGCGGTGATCGAACACTGGGAAGACAACAAGTCCACCATCTCGCTGAACGAGGTTGAGGGTTTCGTGCGGCAGATTCTGGGCTGGCGGGAGTATATGCGCGGCGTCTACTGGAAGGAGATGCCCGGCTACGCCCGCTGCAACCGGCTGGACAACCAGAGAGACCTGCCCGAGTTCTACTGGACGGCAGAGACCGACATGAACTGCCTGCACCACGCCATCAGGAACAGCCTGGACCACGCCTACGCCCACCATATCCAGCGCCTGATGATCACCGGAAACTTCGCCCTGCTGCTGGGCGTGCACCCTGACCAGGTCGATGCCTGGTACCTCGGCATCTATATCGACGCCATCGAATGGGTGGAAATGCCCAATACCCGCGGCATGAGCCAGTTCGCCGACGGCGGCCTGGTGGCCACCAAGCCGTATGTAAGCAGCGGTAGCTACATCCACAAGATGAGCAACTACTGCTCTGG
>NZ_FNFH01000003.1 GCF_900100355.1 Microbulbifer yueqingensis
GTTATGCATCTGAGATCGAAAGCTAAGCTGGAGTAAGCATGAGGCGTCTTACACCATTAATTCATTTTATTATTGGACTAGGGGTTATCTTAATCTGGTATTTCTGGCCGCCATTCATCGGCTACGCACAGAAATTGTCCAATCATCTTTCGAAAATTTTCGGCGGTGAATTTCTGACATTTGTAGGCCCGTTCCAAATCATGTTTTTAGTGATGGGGCTTATTACAGGGTATTTATTCGGAAAGGCAGCTTTTGGTCTTGCTTTATTGCAAGTTTTACCTTCGTTTGTATTGTTTGGGTTGCTGAACTTCTCAGATGCTCCTTTTTACTTAAAACTACTTTACGGAGCTTCGCTTGTAGTCGCTTCATTGTTGGGTGCATATTTGGGCGGGGCGGTTCGTCCTAGAGGTCCAAAAAATGCATAACAAACGCAAGCAGGATGCTACGGCCCTTCGGGCCTCCGCGGGACGCCCAACGCTATGCACGTTTTGTGCGGGTCGCTGCGCTCCCAGTTTCGCACAAAACGTGCATAGCATTGGTCGCCCCTGTTGCGGGCGTTAGGAATCCAAATATGGCTGCGTATTCGTTTTTAGTACTGCCCATATTGTTAGCTTTAGGGGCTAGTATCCTTTTGCATAAGCTAAGAAATAGATCTTTGCTAATCACTTCAATCGGGTTTTGGATTATGGTTATCGGTGCACTCATTGATCTTTTCCTTCGTATTCACCTCAATACTTATACTAATCCCGCTGGCGTGTACTCAATGCCAAAGTATTTCGATATTTACAATAACCTAAGAGTGCTATTCGTAAACCTAGGTATATATATCGGCTCAATAGCATTCCTTGTCTTTTCGATCGGCGTTAGCAAAAATGGTACTGCAGGGTCCTAACAAGGTTGTTAAAAACCGTTCCGCTGCGCTCCACTGGACGCGGCATTCGCCGCGCCTTTTACAACGGCGTTAAGCGAGTATAAAAATGAACCAAAAGAAAATCGCAGAAAAAATCGTAAGGTATTCGGTGCTTGGTGCATCGACGTGGGTCTGTCTTCAGATAATTCTTACATTTGGTGTAGAAAAAAATCATTTTTCCAAATGTTCGCCGATATCTTGGGTGGCGGAACCGTTGGTGCTCTCGCTGGCTTAGCATTTTTCGTGGTGTTTGGAGCTATAGGGTGGGTATCGGGAGCAATCTATGGAGCGCTTGGCCTATTTTCGCTCATGGTGGGAGGCGCGCTAGGCGGTTTAGGGCTTGGTTCAGTAGTGCATATTTTCAGAAACCCGGACCAATACAACTTCAATTGGTGGGTAATTGTTCCAGGGATTGTTATTTCCTGTTTTCTAGTCCGGTATGTAACTCATAAGGTTATGGATCTTTACCATCAATATGGTCCTTCGATAGTAAACCACTTCCTAAAAAAGGGTGAGGAGCCAGACCCCGCTTAACAAAGCAATGCAGCCGACGTCTTACTTTGTGCACTTTTTGCACGGTCGCTGCGCTCCCATTTTCGTGCAAAAAGCACACAAAGTAAGCCGCGTCTGATTGCGGCGTTATATGCCTCCGAGGATCTGAGCAGTGTTGAAAAATGTTGTGATATCAATATTTCTACTAATTTCTAGCACTGCGATTGCTTGTGATGATCTACATATCCCTACAAAAATCGAGATACTTGGGCAGAATAAAGTACCAACTAAAGAAAATCCGATCATCTTACGAGTGATCGTGCCTAAAGAATATCAAGGTTGGGAGCTTTCTGGTGGCGCGTACATAAAAGGTGAAAGTCAAATACCATTTGCTAGTTTTACAGATGAAGATCCAAAGGTGGAAATTTTCGAACTTTTTGGAACATCGGAAATATTTTCTGGCAGTAAGCTAGCTTTAACTTACACACCTAAGCCAAGAAAGAATGAAAATGGTGAAGTCTTATATAGTTTGTGTGGCCACATTGAAGAAGTGGAGTGGGGCATATAACCAGGCCAGGCAGTACGCTCCGGCGCTGCGCGCCTCCGCAGGACGGCCTATGCAATGCGCTTCGCGCAAAAAGCGCTACGGCCGCCTCTGCTGGCAACGTTATGTGGAAAATCATTGGATCATGAAAACCACGATATTTTTGTTGATAGCGGCCCTGGCAAGTATTGACGCCAATGCTCAACATAGTTTGGCGCGTGAAATTCATAGAGTAGATTCAGAAAATGATATTTTAAGTGGAACCTATTCTCTTGAAGAACGTGAAAAACTATTTAATGCCAATAGCATTAAAGAAATTAAAGAAATTTTGAAAAGCCATGGGGATTTGGAGTATTTCTCAATTGCGGAAGCTGGAGAAATATATTTTGTAAGAAATAGCAGCTTTTGGAGTGGTGCAACTGGATCCTCTTATACAGGATTCTTGTTCGATGGAAATGATTCACACCTCATTGTACCGCCAAGTGAATCTCTTGGTGATATTATAGTATCTGTTCGATTAGAAAATAAAAATATTGTAATAATGAGTAAGTCGTACAACTCTGCCTTGCATCAGGAGGAAACCTGGAGGTGGATTATTAACGGAAATGAAATTAACTCCGAAAAAGTGAAGGGGTAGGATCCACATAACAAGCGCATGTTGATAGCCCACTGCGTGGGCTGGGACCTTCGTTCCGGTGCGCTTCACTCCGGCCCCAAATGCGGGCGTTATGTGTTCAATCAGAGGAAAATATGAATAAATTTTTAGATCGACATCTTTGGAAAATATCTCTGCCTTTGCTTCTTTTCCCGCTCGTAATGTCATTGACCGTTAGTTCCTTTGAGTTCTCGCTTACGTCTGAATTCGCAGATAACATTTTCTTTCTTCTAGCGATTGTCTATGGCGTAGTCACGTTTTCAATAATATTTTATGCGTTAGCTGTTTATGCGCCGAATCATTACCGAAGTTCAAGGAAAAAGGGAACTAAAAAACAGGGGCCTCTTGGCATCATGTTTGTGTCATTTATGTTGTCCGCGTTTTGTGGTTTCTATTTTTATCAATCCCAAATAACTCTGGTTGGTGCAATTTATTCTGATTTTGTTGGCGTAAAAGAAGTGAAGTTCGCTGAGCTTAAGCTCGTCCATAGAGTTGGAAAGAAAAAAGCACGGCTAGATTGTGCGTATAGATATGAAGGACCCGACTATTTAAGTAGAGTGTCTTCGGAATTTCCAGGTGATTTTCGCGTATGTGCCGGTAATGATATGCCGCCACAAAGCACAGTAAAGTATAAATTCGAGGTTTTAACTACTAATATCGGTTATCGAATAATTTCGGCAGAGCCCTGTAATGTTAGCAGTCCGGATGACCTTACTTGCGTCTAAATACACATAACAAACGCAAGCAGGATGCTACGGCCCTTCGGTCCTCCGCGGGACGCCCAACACTATGCACATTTTGTGCGGGTCGCTTCGCTCCCATTTTCGCACAAAACGTGCATAGTATTGGTCGCCCCTGTTGCGGGCGTTATGCAATAAAAATATGAAGATATCTGACGTAAAAAATAGAGATGTTTTTGAGGGGCTAGAGATTACCAATGAGGTGATTAAGCCTGTAGCTGAGAAGTGGGAAGATGGTTTAATTCGTAAGACAGATAATCTTCAACTAACGATTAAATCGGTGAGCAATAGAAAAATAAAAGACGTCATGGCATATCTATATTACTACGATAGCCAGGGGCAAGAATTAGGGCACGAGTTTGATATTACTGAATCGGACCCAGTGCTTCCAGATAGCACTTCTCGTGTTAGTTTTATGCTCATTCCGCCGAGCGGATTTTCATATGCAGAAATATCGATCAAAGCTCGCTTCGCTGAAAGGTATCAATTAATTTATACTATCGTTTGGCTGGGGATCGCAGCAGGGGCAGCGTATCTACTGTCGCTCTGGCCAAATGCATAACAAACAGCGGCAGAGCGACAGCCAACGCTACGCACCTTTTGTGTTACTCGCTGGCGCTCAAACATTAACACAAAAGCTGCTCCGCGCTGGCTGCGCCTGCGCTGGGCGTTAAAAGGATGAGGCTTTTGTGAAATCGCTCCTAAATATAGCTATTGCAGTCGCCCTCGGAATTATCCTGTTCGCTGGGACAATTTACTTTGGGCAATTCGGTCGAGGAGCTGCTCTTCTATTCAACATGGTATCCTACGGCATCATCTGCGCTGTTATTGCACGAACCAAGAACAGAAAAGGCTTTGGTTGGTTTTTCGTAGGTTTTTTTCTCGCGCTAGTGGGCGTTGCCTGGGCCCTCATGAAGGCACCCTTTTCGGCCCCTGCCGAGGAGGCTGTCTAATGTGGGGAGAGCAAACCTGTTTTAACAATCACATCAAGTACGCTCACTTCGTCCGACGCTCGCACCTCGCGCGGCTTATGTGAAGCGTTAAATTATGAAGCCAAAATTCATACTTATAACTAGCATTTTTATGCTCTCTGGCTGTGTAGCGACAGTAACCTGGGATGGATTTACTCCCTCAAAGAGCTACCAAATTACTTTTAAAGATCAAGATGAAAACCCTGTTTCCGGCGTAAGTGCTAGTTGCAGCGGAAATGGAGTATGGCCAAGTGAGAAAATTGCTCAAGAAATAAATGAAGCGTACAAAGAATCCGACCCAACTGGATTGCTAAAGTTATCGCATAGTGGGTACGAGGTGGGCGGCACCTATAATGAATTCGGTCCGCTCACCTGGGGTGGCAATGAGCACTGGAAGGTGTATTGCAAATTCATACATCGTGGTTCAATTATCAAGTCCGGGGAGTTGACCGAGTTCAATCAGCCAGTAGAAATCACGGTGCCAAAACTAATTTAACAAAGCAATGCAGCCGACGTCTTACTTTGTGCGCGTTTTGCACGGTCGCTGCGCTTCCATTTTTGTGCAAAAAACACACAAAGTAAGCCGCGTCTGATTGCGGCGTTATGTGCAACATAAAAAGGAAATAGGATGAATAAAATATTTTTTTATGTGGTTGTAGTTCTGTTGTCAGCTACGTCGTCGGCAAAAGAATCAGAATTTGATGCCAAAAAATTTGCAAATGAATACTTTCAGGCTTTTGTAGCCACTCAAAGGCCAAATGCTAAGCCAGAAGATATTGAAAATTATCTATCCTTACTAAAGGATGATGTAGGGAGTCAACATATACCATTTGATACTGATGACTCTCGAATGCCAGACGGTAAAGCCAGGATACGTAAAGGCATGACGTACTATTTAGCCTCCCGTGATAAGTACAAAGCTGAGCTTATCGATATAGTCTCATTTGGCAAGAGCGGCGTGGCACTCCGCTACAAGCAGGAAGCAAGCGGTGTACATCCTGACAGCGGTAAATACAACAGTTACAGCAACCAAAGGCTAGAGGTTTTAGAGCTAGAGGACGGCAAAGTTGCTGTCATACGTATTTACAACGTTGAGTAGACGGCACATAACAAGCGCAAGCAGTTTGTTCCGGCCTTTCGGTCCTCCGCGGGACGGCCTACGCTACGCTTCGGCCGCCCCTGTTGCGAACGTTATGAGGTCAACACGAGTGAGCGATGAGGATATAAAAACGGCTGTGTGTAAGGAGGCTCTTTCGATTCTCCTTGATGGCCGTGGCGCACTCGCTCCGGAGCTATATGATTCAATAGAGGCCCAGTTGAAATATCTTATAGATTATTTCGAAGGTCGGTCTGTCGAGAGAAGAAGGCTATTTGATCTCACTATTGGGCATTATGTCGTGCGGGAGATCGATCCAAGAGAAGCGAAGCTAATTGATGCGCTCAATAAAGCTTTTTATGTGGCCGTCCAGACCAGAAAGGGCTTGAAAATTGACCGTAAGCTCCTGGGATAAAACTCATAACAAGGCCAAGCACGCGATAAGCGCGTGCTTGGCAACGTTAGGTGATCACCATGCTATTTCGAGTTCTACTCATCTTATTGTCTACGGTCTCGTGGGGGGGGTGCAAAGCGGCGGAAGTACACCACTTCGTCCATGAAGAGACGGAGTCCGACCGGAAAAACTTGCAATGGTCAAAATCCGACCCAAAACTAGGTTCGGAGCTCACGGTAAACGAGCTACCATATTTTGTAGTAGATTTCCATAGATTCTGGCCTGGATATTCAGCCACAGCATACTTGTATGTGATTCAAAGGGATAAAGACCCGCTCAGACTCGAATCGATTGAGGTCAAATCTGAAGAAACTGGTGAAGTGCGTGAGGTGGCGATAGACATAAATACTTCACCGAAGAAATTGGAGAATGGTCTACATCTATTCCGTTATCGTATTCTGGATGCCGGTTCCTCGGGACAGTTCTCTGAAGCGCGTAGCCTTCAGGTGCGGCTAAATTGGATTGACCGTGCCGAGGCAAAAAGATCGACCGAATTTGAACTAGAAAAAAAAGTAAAGAGCGAAGTCGCGTGGCCAACGTAATAGCGCCTAACAATCGCAGGCACAGCGATGGCTTTTCGGCTGCGGCTTCGCCTTCGCTGCAAAACCACGCGTGCTGCGGGCGTTAAAGGCTCAGGGGCGTTTTCAGTGAACAAGGAAGATCTTTCCCCAGAGGACCAGGCCTACTACAAGCGTTTTGAGGTCAAGCCGCTGCGGGTATTGCTGTATTTTTTGGCAGTGATTTACTTGGTGTTTGTTTACTCGGTTGGTGGCTCACAGTTCAGCGGAGGTTTTTTCAGCTGCGCGGTTGGGACCTTTATTCTGATTCAGGGTGTCGATCTCTCACAAAGAAGACTGATCGTCATTGGAGGGATCCTGACAGCTGTGAGCAGCTTACAGACGATATCCTCGGCGTTTTCGTGACTACCGAGAGCTGACTGAAAAACCTTTAACAAATAGTTGTAGTACGTTTCGGGCCTTTCGGCCCTGCACCGGACGCTCATTTCGCTGCACAGCACCAGCGCCGCTAAACAAGAGAGTTGTATTTCTTAAACCTCAATCAAGGAAGATCATGAGAGTATCGATATTCCCTCTAGTCATTCTCTGCCTGTTCATGGGCTTTACCTTCTGGGTAATGACGGGCGCCGAGCAGTCGCTTCTGGCCTTTGGAGCTCAGCTGATATCTAGTCCGGATACCGCCCAGGTTGTTATAGATCTCTACATTCTCGCCGTGTTGGCTTGTGTTTGGATGTACCAAGACGCAAGAAGTCGCGGGAAAGGAGTGGGCTATGTCATACCATTTTTCCTACTGACAGCTGTATTTGTATCTGCAGGCCCGCTGCTATATTTGGTGCTGCGTGGTGGACGCGAGCCTGAAGCCGAAGCCAGCAAAGTATAATCCACCGCATCAGTCGCGGCCGATGACCGCCGGACGCCGCTGTCGTGGCGCCGCTGTGCTCAGCGTTATGCATCAAGGAGGCATTGAGAGTGATTTCACATTTGACATTAGGTACCAATAATCTCGATGCTTCGGTCAAATATTATGATCAGATTTTAGGGCTTCTTGACGCTAAGCAAGTGGCAAAAACAAGTGATGTTGTGTTTTATAAATTTCCAAACTCAGACACAAAGCTGGCTATTGCTAATCCTTATAATGGCGATTATGCAACATATGGCAATGGTACAATGGTTGCGCTGAAGGTCGCGAGTGAGGAAGCCGTGCGAGATGTTTATCAATTAGCCATAAGACTAAATTCCAAATGTGAAGGTCCTCCGGGTCCTAGAGGCAATGGAGCTTATTTTGCGGCGTATTTTCGTGATTTAGATGGAAATAAGCTAGTTGTCTTTCATAGAAATGACGATGAAAATCCATTACGAGCGTATTAAGAGCGAACGCAAAATACGTGGCTTATTTTAATTTTTATGAAGAAACTAAGTGCTATACCTGTAATGTTGGCCGCTGTTCTCAGTGTAATTCCTTGGGAATACTGCGTTGCAGGACGTGCAATGGGATTTCCATATCCTTTAGTGTTCCCATCACATGACGAAACTGGACTACTCATCTTCGAAATCAGCAAGCAGTCGCATAACATCATCATTAGCCCTTTTTCATTTTTGGGCAACTTAGCGGTTTCGGTAATAATTTGCGGTTCATTCATGGCTCTTTATTCTGTTTGGCAGAAATTAAAATGTAACAAGAAAAGGCAGCCGCGCGAATAAATGCGCCTCGGCTTTAGGCGTTAGGTGTAAGACTTATCCACCAACGAACAGTAGATATTCCGTATAGTTGTGAAGATCAACGTAGGGGAATCTAGTATGGGAGATTGATCGATGACTTTGCCAATATGGATGCTGCTCGGCTTCGCCGCGTGGACCGTGTTCCTGCTGCTGTTTACAGTCGGGGTGTATCGCTGGAGTCGTATCCTTACGGGACGGGTGCCCATTCGGGAATTCCGGGCCGATCAGGTTGAGGGGGATGACTGGTACCGCCGCTCGATGCGGGCCCACGCGAACTGTGTGGAAAACCTTCCTGTATTTGGCGCGATTGTGTTTTCCCTGTATGTGAGTGGGGCCGGAGGCTTTCTCGTTGACTGGATTTCGATAATCATTCTGGCCGCGCGCATTCTCCAGTCACTCGTACATGTGGGGTTTACCCAGACCAATTCCGTGGTGGCGGTGCGTTTTGCGTTCTTTTTTCTCCAGATTGTCGGTTTCGTGGCACTGATGGTTATGGTTATCCGCCATGCGGCGTCGGTATCCTGATGTATGGCAGCTTTCTCTACCGGGGAGACCTAGCGCGGCCGTCCAGGCAGAGGCGCCATAGACGCGGATTGTTATCTAGACTCTCTGGGGTTTGAAACAGTTATGAGTTAAGAGGGTCCTAGGGCAGGCCGGGGATGGCAGGATAGCAATATGGACGAAAGTTCCTCTCCAAGGGAGGGTTCGCGCCTGGTTCTGGCCCTGGCATACATCGCCTTGGCGGCCTGCGTGCTGGTGGTTCTCTCTGACGTGATCGGCTGGCTGGTGGTGGACCGTCACAACCCAATTACCGAGACGATCAGCACCCTGGCCATCGGGAAATATGCCTGGATCCAGGACCTCGGCCTGGACATCTTCGGAGTTGGACTGATTGCCGCCGCGATCGCGCTGCTGCGCTGGGATTTCGGCGGTTGGCGTCGATGGGTCTCAGCTGCACTGTTACTGTTGATCGCCGGCGTTATTTTTGTGATCTCTGAATACAACCAGTATCGCGGTTATGACGATTTTGGCGGCAAGGTGCACCGGGCATGTTCCTTTAGCCTTTATGCCCTGGTCTTCCTGTTGGCTATTTTCCTGGCGTTCGAGCTGCGAGAAATCGGCCGCAGGTATTTCCTGTTCAGCCTTAGCTTCGCCGGCCTGTGGCTGGTCGGCGGGCCCCTGTTTATGTTTCTGGTGCCGACCACTGTGGATGGGGCGGTGGAGCGACTGCTGGGGCTTGCCTTTGTCTCCTGGGTGGCAATGCTCGCCTGGCTGTTGCTGCTTATCGGCCGCGGCGGAGACGGTAGGTAAAAGCCGAGCGCCTGCGTCCTCCGCTCTCGCAGCAATGTTCAGCCGTGCGATTCCGCACTCGCTCCCGCTCCCGCCCGGCGCCACTTCAGCACTATCACCGTCAACGCCGGCAACATGGTCAGTGTCACCAGCGTCGCCCCGATAATTCCCCCCATCACAATCACGCCCACCCCCCGGTAGAGCTCCGTGCCCGCACCGGGCAGGAACACCAGCGGCGCCAGCCCGCAGACAGTGGTGATACTGGAAATGGCGATGGGCCGCAGCCGCGAACTCACGGCTTCTTCCACGGCGGCTACCGCTTCCATGCCGTCCTCGCGCACATTGTCGATTGCCCGGTGCACGATCAGGATGGGGTTGTTGACGACGGTGCCCATCAGGATCAGGAAGCCCAGCATCGAGATCATGTCGAAGGGCTGGTGGAAGCCCTCCAAGCCCATCCCCCGCAGGGTGGCGCCCACCAGGTTGAGCAGTGCCAGCCCGGCAATGCCGCCGGCGATGCCCAGCGGGATGGTGGTCATGATCAGCAGTGGATAGCCCCAATGGGAGAAGATGGCGACCATCAGCAGGTAGACGATCAGCAGGGCCACTACGTAGTTGCTGCCCAGCGCGGCACGGGTGGCATCCAGCTGGTCGGCGGCGCCGGAGATGGTCAGGCTCACGCCGGCGGGCACCTGGCCGGTGTCGCGCAGGTGTTGCACCAGCTGTGTCTTGACCCGCTCGACCCCGGTTTCCAGGGCCACCGAGCGCGGCGGGATGATATTCAGGGTCACCGTGCGGCGGCCGTCCACGCGGCGGACTGTGGCGGTGTCCACGGTCTCCCGCACTTCGGCCAGTTCCGACAGCGGCAGTACCTGGCCTATCGGGGTGTAGACGAACAGCTGCTCCAGGGTATCTACCGTGGCTGCCGGTCCCTCGCGGTTGTAGAGGTACATGTCGATCTTGTCGTCGTCCAGGAAGAACTCATTGACGAAGGCACCGTCGGTAAGCGCGGCCACGGTAAAGCCGATATCCACCGCGCTCATGCCCACCTCGGCGGCGCGGTCCCAGCGGGGGCGCACCTGCAGCAGGGGCTGCGACAGTGAGAGGCTGGAAGGGCGGGTCTGGATGCTTGGGTCTTCGAAAATTTCCTCGGCGCGGTCGTAGGCGGCGCGGGCCACCTGGTAGAGGTCCGCCAGGTTGGGCCCGGAGATATCCAGGTTGACGCTGCGGGTGCCGCCGTCATTGCTGCTGATAATTGAGCCGCGCGCGGCGAAGGCGCGCATGCCGGGATAGCTCTCGTACTTGCGTACGATGGCTGCCATCAGCTCGTCGATATGCGCCGGGTCCTTGCTCTCGGAGATAATGCGCAGGCTCTGGGGCGAGACGCGCAGGTTGAGGTACTTCATCGCCGGCACCTCGGTTTCGCCGCGCTCGAAGGCCTCCGGTTGGTCCTCCACGAATGGCAGGAAGTACGCCTGGATCTCGTCCGCAATGCGCTCCATGGTCTCGAGGTTGTAGCCCGGCGGGGCATTCATGGTGGCGAAGGTCTTGGCCTCCTCGCCCTCGGGCAGGTATTCGGCGGGTGGTGTGAGAAGCAGGGCAATGGCCAGGCTCAGTGCCACGGTGATGCCGATGCAGTAGAGGCGTCGCGCCGGAGTCGAAATCAGCCAGCTGATACGGTCCAGTACGCCATTACGCAGCCGGCTGTGGGCGATGGCCCCGCTGGTGGATCCCTTGAATTTCAGTCGCGCGCTGGCGGTGGGAATCACGGTGATGGCCACCAGCATCGACATCAGGATAGAGGCGGAAACCGCGATGGCAATATCGGAGTAGAGCTGTCCAGCTTCCTCGACGATAAACACCACCGGCAGGAATACCATTACCGTGGTGAGGGTGGATGCGAGCACCGCCGGCCACACCCGCTGCACCCCCGCGACGGCGGCCTGCAGGCGGTTGAGTCCGCGGCGGCGCTCCAGCTCGATGCTCTCCAGCACGACGATACTATTGTCGAGCGTCATGCCGATGGCAAAGGCCACCCCGGCGAGGGAAATCACATTGATGGTGCGCCCGGCCACCAGCAGGCCGATGAAGGCGGCGATGGTACAGATGGGAATGCCCACGACTCCCAGGGCGGTAGCACGTACGGAGCGCAGGAACAGGTACATGATGGCGGTGGCCAGCAGGGCACCGATGGCCAGGTTCTTCCACACATTAAGTATTGATGCCTGCACATAGACCACGTCATCGGCGGTCAGCTCCAGCACCATACCGGCGGGTTCCAGGATTTCAGCGTTGATGCGCTCGACCTCCCGCATCATGGCCCGCTTGATGGCGATGACGTTGGAACCACTCTCACGCCTCACTGCCAGGGTGATTACCGGTCGGCCGTTTACATAGGAGTTGCTGCGGATCTTGAAGTGGTCGAGCTGCACCCCGGCCACATCGCCGAGACGCACGATGCCGTCGCCGTCGCGCCGCAGTATCAGGCCGCGCAGCTCTTCGAGGTCATCGAAACGGCCCAAGGTGCGCAGCAGGTAGCGGCGCTTGCCGCTCTCCACCTCGCCACCCGAAATGTCCCGGTTGCGCTCGGCGATGGCCGCGCGCACGTCGCCCAGGGTCAGGTTGCGCTGGGTCAGCCGCTCGGGAAACAGGCGAATCTGTATCTGCCGCTCGGCGCCGCCCCACACGTCCACCTGGGCCACGCCGGGCACGCCGGACATGCGCGGACGTACATTGTCCTCGATATAGTCCCGCATCATGTCCATATCCAGCTTGCGGGGATTGCCGGGCAGTGGCGAGACACGGAAGTACATGAAGGAATTGGATGAGAAGGAGGTGGCGTAAACCTGGGGCTCGTCCACATTCTCCGGGTAGGAGGGCACCTGGGTAAGCGCGTTGTTGACCCGGATCAGGGTCTCGGTGATATCCACCCCGAACGGGAATTCCAGTTCGATTTCCGCCGAGCCCAGGTTGGCGGTGGAGCGCAGCTCCTGCAGGTAGGGAATATTGCGCAGGTATTCCTCCTGCTCGATGAGGATCTCCTTTTCGATGTCCTGCGGTGTCGTGCCGGCCCAGCGCGTGACGATGGTGACGGTGCGCACTTCCAGGTCGGGGATCATCTGCACCGGCACCCGTAGCGCGGCGACGATGCCGAGGATGGTGACAATCAGCACGCTGACCGTAACCAGGATACCGTTGCGGATAATGCCCTCGAACACGGCTTAGCCATCCCCCGCTGTAGCCGCCTGGCGCACCAGCACGCGCTGTCCCTCCTGCAGGCTCTCGTTGCCCCGGGTGATCACTACCTGTCCGGGACTGAGCCCGGAGCGAATCTCCACCAGGCCGTCGAACCCCAGCCCCGTTGTCACCAGTTTCTCGGTGACGCTGGCGGGCTTGTCCCAGCCGCCGAAGTCCGTAGCTACCCACACGGTAATGCGTCCATCCGGGTAGCGGGTGAGGGCGTCCCGGGGAATGGCCACCGCCTGGCGCTCGGTGCCCAGGCGCAGTTGCGCCGATACCGACATGCCGGGGATCAGCGCCGGCTGGCCCTCGTCAACGATCTCGGTGCGCAGAACGAAGGTGCGGGCGCCGCTGCCGCTCAGGGGCACCTTGCGCAGCATGGTGGCTCGATAGGTGCGATCGTCACCGGTGTCGAATGCCAGCCGCAGCGGCGTTTGCTCGCCGATGCGCGCGTAGTAGCGCTGCGGTACCTGCAGGTCCGCGTACAGGTGTTCCGTCGAGACCACCTCGAACAGCTCCGTGCCCGGTTCCACCCACTCGCCCACCTCCGCCAGCTTGCGGCTGACAATGCCGGTGAAGGGGGCGTTGACCTGGTGGCGACGCAGCAGCGCCGTCTGTCGGCGGGCCTCGATTTCAGCCGCACGCAGTTCCGCCTGCGCCACCTGGGCCTGGGAGGTCAGCGTCTCCACGTCGCTTTCGGCAATGTAGTTATCCCCCAGCAGCGCCTGCGCCTCGCCGAGCCGGCGGCGCGCATCCGCGAGCAGCGTGCGGCGACGTTCAACATCCGCCAGGGCGGCGTCGCGGGCGATGCTATTCAGTTCCCGGTCCAGTTCCAGCAGCGGCTCGCCGGACCGGATGCGGTGGCCGAGATCCGCGTGGACTTTGCTGACGAGGCCGGCAACTTCGGTGGAAATTAGCGCCAGGCGCGGCGGTGTGAGGGTGCCGTTGACCGGGATGGATTCAACAATGGGGCGCGAGCGGGCGGCAATGGCCTCGACGGCGATCGGCCCCGCCTCCTGGGCCTGGGCCATCCACATCGTGGCGATTCCCGCCAGGGCTGACAACAGAAGGTGGAAACTCTTGGCCCGACGGTGGCGCATAAGGCGAAGCACTCCCCCTCTTAGCTGTTATCGGGTCGGCGGACGGACCCCTAAGGATAGTCCACCGACCCAGGGGGCGGCTCAGGGCTGCTCAGGGCGGCGAGTGGTCCCGGGGACTCGTATCGGCGGAGGGGGAGGGGAATACCTGGTCGAGGGTGAAGGTCTCGACGGCCGCGCCGGGGGATAGCGCCACCTCAAGCATTTTTGTCGCCACCTGCTCGCCGCGGATGGGACGGTAGCGACGCAGGCCCGGCAGCCGGCACAGGGCCGGCAGGACCGCGGCCGCCAGCTGTTCGCCTACCCGCAAATGGTCACGCTCGCCCAGCAGCAGTGACGGCCGGAAGATGCTGACCCGTGGGAAACCCAGCTGTAGCACGCATTGCTCCAGCTCCCCTTTCATCTGCAGGTAGCCGCTGCGGCTGTCAGGGTTGGCGCCGCTCGAGGATACCAGCAGGTAGTGGGCCACGCCGTTTTTCGCTGCCAGTGCGGCTGCCTGTAGCTGGTAATCGAGGTCCACCCGGCGTTGCGCCTCCAATGAGCCCGCTTTCCTGCGGGTGGTGCCCAGGCAGGAAAACAGCAGGTCGCCGGTAAAGAGGTTCGCATGATCCCCAAGCCGCCCGAAGTCCACCACCTGATTGCGGACCTTGCCAGATTCGTGAGGAGCAGGGCGGCGGGTGAGGGTGGTCACGGACTCGATGGATTCGCTGCCGGCGAGATCGTCGACCAGGGCACTGCCCACCAGGCCGGTGGCGCCGATGACGATGGCGGTGGTCATGGGATATTCACCTCAGGGAACTCACGCCTCAAGCGTATATAACGGTGATCTCGCCCGCATCAGCGAGTTCAAAAATGGTAATGACGGTGACCAGGGTAAGCCACAAGGAGGAAGAAGAGCCGGCAAGTAAAGAGATGTAACTGGACAAGATGGAACTGGACAAGTTGAGTGGCCTCCCGGGTTAACGCGATCCAGCGAAAGTCGGTCGAGAATAACGCGCTTTTATTTCCTTTTTCCACCATGGTGGAGTGGAAGGCGCTCGAGCGACCCCGCTGCCGATCACGAATTACGTTTCATTAACACTACGCCAATGCCGCCGAGGATTGCAGCCGATGCCACTACCATGCGCAGATCCAGCGCTTCACCGAGGAACAGCACTCCTCCGGCGGCGGTGATCACGGGAACGCTTAGTTGCACCGTGGCCGCGGTGCTTGCCTTCAGTGCGGGCAGGGCGGCGTACCAGACGGCGTAGCCGATTCCCGAGGCCACGGCGCCGGAGAGAATGGCGGAGGCCGCGCCGACTAGGTCGAGGGAAATATGCTCGCGCAGGATCGCGCTCAGGGCCAGGGCGAGGGGAGCGGCCAGCATGAAATTCTCTGCGGTGACCCGGGTGGGATCGGTCTGGCCTATGCCCCGCAGCGAGTAGATGCCCCACGCCACGCCTGCGCCGAGCATCAGGATCGCCGCTACCGGCGGGGGAGTGGTGGCCCCCGGCAACAGCAGTACGGCGAGCCCGGTAACGGCGATGGTGGTGCCTGCGAACTGCATTCGCGTGAACCGCTCGCCAGTCCAGAGGGCGTGGCCGATCATCGTTACCTGCACCGCAGCGAATAGCAGCAATGCGCCAGTGGCGGCGTTCATACTCAGGTAAGCGAAGGAAAAAGCTGCGGCATAGGCGAAAAGCGCCACGGCTGAGATCCAGTCGCGCCTGCGTTTGTCGCCCACGGTGCTGGTGTCGATTTCGGGTTTGCGCAGGGACAGCAGCCACAGCACCAGCGCCCCTGAAACCAGGCGCAGGGTGGTAAAGCTCGCTGCGTCGATGTGGGTTTCCTTCAGTGCCAGGCGGCACAGGAGTGAGTTGCCGGCGAAGGCGATCATCGCGAGGGCGGTCAGGGCAAGAATTCGCAGGGACGGCATGGCCTAGCTTCCATGGGATTTGCTTCACCGCTGGCCGGATTTCCACTGGTCCTGGCCATTCGGTAACGGCCGGCGAAACTGGCGGCAGGGGAAAGTCTACCAGCTGTCGCCACCTCCCGCCTGCACGCCAGGCGCACCGGTTCCCGTCCAAGAGGACATCCCCAAGCTCGAAGGTGACGGTAGAGAGCCGGCGGGGATCGATTGATTCCCCGCAGGCAGCTCAGGGGGCGGCCGGGCCCGGGTTCTTGCGCAGCCAGCGCCGGTAGCGCCAGGCGTGCAACTGGGTGGAGAGAAAGTCCCGCACCAGGTTGAGGACGACATTGAGCCCAGGATCGGGGCGTCGGTTGCGGGCGATGCGCCGGATATGGGTACGAGCCGATGCCATGACGCCGAGGCTGCTCATGGCCTGGGTGCGCAGTCTGCGGGTGGGGTAATGCACTTCGGTCAGTTCGCCGTTGAGCATTTTCCGGGGCAGCAGGGGCTCCAGGCAAAACGGCTTGGCCATACCGATCACATCCACGGCACCAAACTTGAGCGCCTCTTCCATACCCCGGCGGGTGCGAAAACCTCCCGTCACCATCAGCGGCATGGGCGCCACTGCGCGGGCCTTCTCGGCGAACTCCAGGAAAAATCCCTCGCGCTGCGCCGTATGCCTGCCGGAGGTTGCCCCTCGGCCGTCCATCATCGCCGGCGACTCGTAATTGCCGCCGGATATTTCCAGCAGGTCGACCCTGAATTCCGCCAGCCGAGCGATCACCTGCAGGGCATCTTCCTCGGCGAAACCGCCGGACTGGAAGTCGGCGGAATTCAGCTTGACCGACAGCGCCTTGCCCCTGGGCAGGACCGCGCGCACGGCCGCCAGCACCTCGAACAGGAAACGGGCGCGATTGTCCGGTGAGCCACCCCAGCGGTCCTCGCGGCGATTGGTGAGCGGGGACAGGAACTGGCTGATCAGGTAGCCATGAGCCGCGTGCACCTGCACCCCGTCGAAACCTGCCTCGACCGCCAGCGATGCGGTGCGCGCGAAGCGCCGGACCTGCTCGCGGATCTCTTCATCGGACATGGGCCGGGGCGTATTGAACAGGCCGCGGCCGCCCGGCACTTCGACGCCCACGGCGGAGGGTGCCAGCGGGCGCTCACACAGGTATTTCGGGATCTGCCGTCCGGGGTGGTTGATCTGCATCAGGAAAAGGTTGCCGCCCTGGCGGCCGGCGCTGGCCCAGGCGCGGAACTGCTGCAGGTTCGATTCATCCTCCAGGAAGACCGCGCCGGGGTCCGTCATCGCCCGCCGGTCCACCATCACGTTGCCGGTTACCAGCAGGCCAGGGTTGCCCGAGCTCCAGTTATGGTAAAGGTTGATGTGGGCATCGGTGGGGGCGCCCAGCCTGCCCAGTTCCTCCTCCATGGCGGACTTGGCAAAGCGGTTGGGCAGCAAAAGCCCATTGGGCAGGGTGACGGGAGTGGCCAGCATCAATACCTCCTGAGTAAACACCAGCGGCGGGATCTTAGGGATGGCACCCGTAGGGGTCAATCAATTCCAGCCGGTCGGCCTCTGTCCGCAGAGGCGTATGTATCCGGTTTATGGTCACGCTTTGTTACACGCTGTGTTGGTAGACCGCGGCGATCCCGAATATGTCCCGTGGGGATAAGAAGACAAGTGTCGACGCTGTGCTGGGGCGAATCCTCAACGCGGGTATGCAGGACAGGAATTTCGGTTGGAGGCCGATACCCTTGTGGCCGCAGGGCTGTCGCTGGCGGGGGTGGGCGGGCCGGCACTGCAGGGGAAGTTTGATATGTTGGGGATCCGGGTGTATCGCGTTCGTGAACGGGGGGTCACTGGGTTGCGCATGCAGGCCCTGCATGGCCAGGCCGGGTGCGCCGGTGAACCCGGTTATTGGAGGAGGGAAAGCGCGCCACAGGCTGCTAAGCTTACCGGTAGATCCCGCGCTGGAGCCTGAACTGGAGGTGAGTGGCATGAGGCAGTGGTTCCTGGCTGCGGCTTTCCTGGTGCAGCCGGCTTACGCTACGCAGATTACGATCGGCCCGGAGCAGGGGGCATCCGGCAGCCCCTACCTGAGCTTCTGCCAGGAGCGTTTCTATGAGGAAGATGACGGGCTCTTGCGGTGCAACTGGGCGGTGAACTTCAATTTCGCCTGTTTCGTGTCCTTCCCGTCAAACAAGGTCATCCAGGCCGGGGCGAAGATCAGCGAGCCCGAGGTCGTGGGTGAGTGTGACAACGGTGAGAAAATCATAAAGCTGATGCATTACTAGCGCGACCCACACAGCGACCCCTGCCGTGGGGTCCCAGGTCATCCAATACCGCCAGCCGGGCGTATAACAACCAACGACATCAAGCGCTACACGGATGGCGGCGTATACACGTCGCTCTGTGAGCCGGTATTTTTCAGTCAATTCTCCCGGTCGCGGGAACCGGTGGCAGTCCCACCGGCTCCCGCGCGGGCTAACTAACTTGCGTGGAATCTGGAAAAGGTAAGATGAGTACTTCCGATCAACAGCAGACCCTCGAGCGGCTCGGTGAGCAGTTCCGGCGACTCCGCCTGGCCCGGAATATCCCCCAGGAGTCCCTGGCGTCGTCGTCGGGACTGGGGCTGAGCACGGTCAAGAGGCTCGAGAACGGCCGGGGTTGCAACCTTTCCGCAATGGTGCAGTTGCTGGGGGCCCTGGGGTACGGTGAGCGCCTGCATGAATTCCTCGCGCAGCTCGCCGACGAGGCGGCAGGGGAGAGTGACGAAATTGTGAGCGAGCGCCGCCGGGCCTCGGCGCCGCGCAGGGTTTCCGAGGAGTCAGAGGCCGGGTAGGGGCCCGGTGTCCGTAGAACGCAGATTTCCGTCCCCCCGGCGTCCGGCAGTGGGGGCGGATACGCACTTCTGATAGCATTGGCGACCGTTACCAAGACCAATTCCATAACAACGGAAATAATCGCTATGCAGTTTCGCGTTTTATGCCGTGGCGGCCTCCTGTCGCTCCGCGGTATGGCGGCCACCGTATGTGCCGCACTCCTGCTGGCAGGCTGTGGCGGCGACGATGCCGCCGGAAAAAAAGACGGGCCAGACTTTGCCCGGCTTGATGCCTTCCCCTCCACTTATTCCATCGAACAGTCCCGGCCGGTGCTGATTTCCGGCGCCACGCTGTTGACCGGTACCGGCGAAAAGCTGGAGAACACCGACCTGCTGCTCAAAGACGGCAAGATTGCCCGTATCGATGACGGTATCAAGGCGCCGCGCGATGCGCTGGTGGTGGACGGCAAGGGCAAGTGGGTGACCCCCGGCATCGTGGATGTCCACTCCCACCTGGGCAACTATCCGGCCCCGGCCATCGAGTCATCCCAGGACGGCAACGAGATGACCGCGCCGAACACCGCCGAGGTGTGGACCGAGCATTCAGTCTGGACCCAGGACCCCCAGTTTCCCCTGGCCCTGGCCGGCGGCGTGACCACGCTGCAGATCCTGCCCGGCTCCGCCAACCTGTTCGGTGGCCGCTCGGTGACCCTGAAGAACGTACCCGGCCGGCGGGTGCAGGACATGAAGTTCCCCGGTGCCCCCTACGGCCTGAAGATGGCCTGTGGTGAAAACCCCAAGCGCGTTTACGGTGGCAAGGGGCAGGCGCCCTCCACCCGTATGGGCAACGTGGCCGGTTACCGCAAGGCCTGGATTGCCGCGCAGGACTACAAGGAGAAGTGGGAGAAGTATGCTGCCGAGGGCGGCGAGGAGCCTGAGCGCAACCTGGAGCTGGAGACCCTGGCCGGTGTGCTCAACGGCGATATCCTGGTACATAACCACTGTTACCGGGGTGAGGAGATGGCCGTCATGATGGATATCTCCAGGGAATTCGGTTTCCAGATCTCCACCTTCCACCACGCCGTGGAGGCCTACAAGGTCGCCGACCTGCTGGCCAAGAACAACGTCTGCGCAGCCATGTGGGCTGACTGGTGGGGCTTCAAGCACGAGGCCTTCGACATGACCGAGGCGAATATCGCCATCGTCGACCAGGCGGGTGCCTGCGCCATGATCCACTCCGATTCGGCGGTTGGCATCCAGCATCTCAACGAGGAGACGGCCAAGGCGATGGTCTCGGCGCAGCGTGCCGGCTTCGATATCGGCCCGGAACACGCTGTCACCTGGATGACGCTCAACCCGGCGAAAGCCCTGGGTATCGCTGACCGCACCGGCAGCCTGGAAAAGGGCAAGATGGCCGACGTGGTGGTCTGGTCCGGCAATCCCTTCAGCGTCTATTCTCAGGCCGAGAAGGTGTTCATCGACGGTGAACTGATGTACGACCGCGACAATCCCGCGCGACAGCCGCGCAGTGATTTCGAGCTGGGTATTATCGAAGCAGAGGGAGAGCGGCTGTGATGAAAAGGTTCCTGATTCAACTGCTGTGCCTTGGTCTTTTCGCCGGGGCGGCACATGCAGAGACGCTGCTGATCAAGGGCGGCAAGGTATACACCCTGTCCGGCCAGGGCACCCTGGCCCAGGGCGACGTACTGGTGCGCGACGGCAAGGTAGAGGCCATCGCGCCGTCCATCAGCGAGCGTGCCGATCGCATTATCGACGCCCGCGGCAAGGTGGTGACGCCCGGGATGATCGCGCCCCTGTCTGAGCTCGGTCTCACTGAGGTCAGTGCCGCCAGCGCGACCAACGACTACGCCGTCAGTGGCGAGAGCATCGGCAGCGCCTTCGACCCGCGCCCGGCGTACAATCCCAAGTCCACGCTCATCCCCTACAACCGTGCCCACGGCGTGACGCGGGCGGTGGTATTCCCGTCCATCAGTACCTGGGGCGAGGGCGCAGGTGAGCTGCACCGTGTATTTGCCGGGCAGGGATTCGCCATTGCCCTGAACGGTAACTTCGACAGTGTGGTGGCAGAGCAGCTGGGACAGAAGGCCTACCTTGGCGAGCTGGGTAGCCAGCTGGCCGGCGGCAGCCGTGCCAACGCCTTTGCCCGAATCGAGACCGCGCTCGCTGAGGCCAGGGAGTACCTCAATAACCGCGACGCGATCCGGCGCGGCAACTGGCGGGAGCTGGGCCACTCGCTGGCCGACCTCGAGGCCCTGCAGCCGGTGATCCAGGGCCAGCAGCCGCTGGTAGTCACCGCGAATCGTGCCAGCGATATCCTCCAGGCACTGAAGCTGGCGGAGGAGTACAAGCTGCAGCTGATCATCCAGGGCGCGGCCGAAGGCTGGATGGTGGCTGACCAGCTGGCGGCAGCGAAGGTGCCCGTGGTGATCGACGCGGTGAACAACCTGCCGATCAGCTTCGAGAGCCTCGGTGCCCGCTTCGACAATGCTGCGCGTATGCACAAGGCCGGGGTGACCGTGGCGATCAGCGGCCCGGGTTACGGTTCCACGCACCTGGTTCACCTGGCGCGCCAGTCTGCCGGCAATGCGGTAGTTCACGGGCTGCCCTACGAGGAGGCACTGAAGGCGATTACCACCAATGTGGCGCGGATCTTCGGTATCGAGGGTGGGGTGCTCAGCCCCGGTGGCGTAGCGGATGTGGTTGTCTGGAGCGGTGACCCGCTGGAAGTCACCAGCTACCCGGAGCAGGTACTGATCGGCGGCGAGCCCCAGTCACTGGTGAATCGCTCCACGCGCCTGCGGGACCGGTACCTCAAGCCCGAGCAGGGCCATGAGATGGGTTACAAATTCTGAGCCGGCAGCGGCCGGCGTTCCCCGGCCGCTCGCCTTCCTGATTCCATATGGGTCGCTGGTATGCGGCCCGCACTTTTTAACCTGGAGTAATCGACCATGATGGTTCCCCTGACAGGGCTTTATGCCAGTATCTGTGCGCTGTTGATCCTGGCGCTGGCGTTTCGGGTGGTCCGCTTCCGCCGCGGAGAAAAGGTGGGGGTGGGCAGTGGCGGCAAGCACTATGCCGAGGTCCTGATCCGCGCGCACGCCAACGCGGTCGAGTATGTGCCGCTGGCGCTGGTGCTGATGCTGGTGGCAGAAATCAACGGTCTCTCGGCCTTCTGGCTGCACCTGCTGGGCGGGACGCTGGTGCTGGCACGCTTCCTCCACGCCTGGGGGCTGACGGCGGGCAGGGGAGGCTATCACTTCGGCCGTTTCTGGGGCACGACCCTGACGTGGACGGTGATCATTGCCTTTGCGTCGATCAATATTGTCGGGGCTTTCTGACCCCAAGACATTCCTCGAATCGGTCTGCAGGAGCGGTCCCTGGCCGTGATCCGCATGCCCCTTTAGTGATCGCGGCCATGGGCCGCTCCTACACAGGGGGCAAAGGCTGGGCGATGTGGATGCTCAGCTTTCGGGTTGGATCGCAATCAGTGCAAAAAAAAGCCCGGCAGATACCGGGCACAGTACAGGGATGGTTTGCGTGAATCCCCGGGGCGGGGATCCAGGCGGGGAACTTATTGATTGGCGGCCAGCTGGGTGACGCGATCGTCGGACTCGCCTTGTTCTCCGGAGCTCCCCTGGGCGCCCTCTTGGGTGCTCTCGTGAGCCTTCTCTTCCTCTGCTTCCAGCAGCATTTCCGGCTTGCCCTTGCAGGCTTTCGCCAGCACTTCGCGGCGCTTGGCCAGCAGCAGGCCAATTTCCTCGCTGGCCGCTTCGGAAATGCCATCAATATTCCGCTCGATCAGCGAGGTGATATTGGCGGCCAGCTCCAGCATCTTGTCGTGTTCTTCGGCATCTTTCTTGTTGTCGAACATTGCTCCGTCTCTATCGCATTTCCAAACAGCAACTACAGCCATGAGTGCCTCCGGTTATTGTTAAGTATTGATACTGTTTGCATGTACAGTAGCTGTATGAGTTTCCAGTGTCAACTGTAAAGTCGCCAGTTTGTTCCGGTCCTGGAAACCCGGTGGTGGCTAAGCGGTGACAATTGCGGTGAATTGATGACGGGCTGCGGTGTGCGGCAGTGCCGCTACCGGTGGCGGCTGCCATAATGGAATTGTTGTCGGGCGCCTTTCTCCCCCCCTTGAACAGGGCGCCCGTGAGTAAACCCGCAGTGTGAGATTGAGGCCCGCCACCAGGCGGGCTTTTTTTATGCGTGGTCCTGGCTAGATGGAAATCACCAGGCGCGCCGCCAGTGCCATCAGCAGGATGCCGAACACTTGTTGCAGGCGATGGGCCAGGTTGCCGCCCCTCCAGTTGCGGCGCCGCCCGGCGCAGACGACCAGGGTCACCACTGAATACCATACGGCATCGATGACGGCGGGGAGGGCAGCCATACCGAGCTTGGTGACGACCGCCTGCTGCTCGGCCACGAACTGGCTGAACAACGCGGTGAAGAACACAGCAACTTTCGGGTTGAAGAAAGCCACGCCGAAGCCCTGCAGGGCCGCGCGGCGGGTGCTGATTGGCTCAGTGGGCGTGGCCTTCCCGCCAGTGCCGGGCGCCTCGGCGCTCAGGGCTTTCCAGCCCAGGTAGAGAAGCATGGCGGCACCGCCCCATTGCAGCAGCCCGAACAGGAAGGGCGACTGGGTGATCAGCACCGCCAGGCCCAGGGCTGTCAGGCCGGCGTAGATGCCCACGCCGGCGCCGTGGGCCAGCGCCGCGGCCAACCCGGGGCGCACTCCTGAGGCGGCGGCCCGCAGGATGATCAGCAGGCTGGGCCCGGGCGACATGGCGCCGAGTGCGCAGATACCGGCGAGGGAAAGCCAGGCGAGCGTATCCATCAGAAGCCGCCTCCTTTTTCCAGCCAGGCCTGTTCGGCCGGCGTCGAGGCCCGCCCCAGGGCGGCGTTGCGGTGCGGGTAGCGGCCGAACTCCTCAATGACCTCGCGGTGGGCCAGGGCATACTGGTAGAAGTTCTCCGCCTGCGCGGCGCCCTCGGCTCCGTCCAGGTGGCTCTTGCGCAGCCGGTCGAAGAACTCCACTGAGCGCTGTTGCATCTCCAGGCTCTCATCATGTTCCAGGGGCATGCCCAGGAAGGCGCGCTGGTAAAGCCCCAGTTGCTCGTCGTCGCCACGCTCTATGACTTCCAGCGCCACCTTGCGGGCCAGGGCGTCGCCGGCGAAGGCCCGGCGGGTATCCCGGTAAATGTTGCGGGTGAACTGGTCACACAGCAGCACCAGCGCCAGCTCACCGGCGAGGCTGGTGCGCCAGCCTTCCAGCTCGCCGCCCAGCGCCGCCTCGACGAGGTGACCGAAGTTCTCCTCGATTTGCTGGTCCAGCTCCTCCTGGGCGCTGAACCACAGCTGGCGGTGGGCGTCGTCCACCGGGGCATTCAGGCGGTCGCTGCCAAACCAGAATCGCAATATGTCGGCGGGCTGGGTCATAGGGGGTTCCTGAATTTTTTTCTGCGCCGGTGCATCCAGACGGCCTCCGGGCGGCATCCTATGGCTGAATACGGAAATTATACGGAGGCTGACATGGTAACCCGTGAGACAGGAAGTGTGAAAAAGGTTAAATTCTACGTCGTGCTGGTGGCATTTCTTGGTGCCGCGCCAGCCATGGCGGCGGAAATCGACCTCCCTATCGCCAAGGTGCAGCAGGAGTTGAGCGAGAAAGCCGAACAGGCCGTTGCGCAGAAGCTCCGTGAGTGCAAGCAGGAGGTGCGCGAGGACGGGGACGTGCCCCGTTACCCGGTGCGGATCGCCGAGATGCACCACAGCATCGGCGGCCCGATCGTGGCAGGGATGAGTGCTGCCGCGCCCTGAGAGGCTACGTCGGCGCCCCCGGGCGCGACATCGACAGCTAGCGCAGAACACTAGAGAGAGAGCAATAAATGAGAGCGAGAAACCTGATATCCACGGCGGCCCTGGGCCTGGTGGCGGCGCTGGCCGCCGGCAGCGCCTGGGCCCAGGAAACCCCGGCAGAGGCCCCCGAGGCCCGCACTGAGCAGCCCCCGGCGCCCCCCGAACCGCCCACGCGGGAGTGGGAAGAGGAGGTCGAGGAAAAGGTCGAGAAACAGGTGCGCATCATCCGTGGAGAGGATGGCAAGCTGCGGATCAAGACCCGTGACGAGAACGGCCAGCGGTCCGAGGTCGAGGTGGACCTGGGCGAGGAATTCGGCGGGGCCCTGTCGCGCCGGATCTACGAGAAGCTGGAGAAGAAGGGCATCCTGGACGAATCGGGGCTGGTGGTCGAGGAGGCCATGGAGGGCGTGCCCGAAAACATCCGCATCGGCATTTCCCGGGAGGTTTCGCGGGATATTGCCAGGGACATGGGCACCCGTGACAGGCACCGCCATGCCCACCATGACGACGATGACGGTGACAACTTTGTCATTGCCGTGATTGCAATACTCTCGGTCTTCGGCACGCCGCTGCTGATCGTGTGGCTGGTGACCCGCAACAGCTACCGCAAGAAACAGCTGGTGATGGACAACATCAACCGCATGGTGGCCGAGGGACGCGATATTCCGCCAGAGTTGCTCGATGCCATGCAGGGCGAATCGCCCAGCAATGTGAAGGACAGGGGTTTCACCCTGATCGCGGTAGGCCTGGCGCTGTTCATCTGGCTCACGATTGCCAGTGGCGTCGGCGTGGGAAGCCTGGGCCTGATCCCGCTGTTTATCGGCATCGCCCGGTTTATCAACTGGAAGATGGAACACCAGGAAGGCAACCGGGCAGGCTAGGGACAGCGGTCTATGGACCTCAATGACAAGGATCTAATCCGGCGTGTCGTCGACGACGGGGACCAGCGGGCGTATGCCCAGCTGGTCCGGCGCTATCAGTCACAGCTGCGTTTCTCGCTCCGCCAGCTGTGCGATGGTGACCAGGCCCTGGCCGACGACATGGCGCAGGAGGCCTTTATCAAGGCCTACAAGGCGCTGCCGGCGTTCCGCGGGGATGCGCGATTCAGCACCTGGCTGTACCGCATCGCCTACAATCTCGTCATGAGTTACCGACGCAAGAACGCGCCGGAGGTTGACCAGGAGGCCGTGGACCGGGCCCAGGCCCAGGAGACGGTGGAAGAGGCCCAGCAGCTGGGAATGGCCCGGGACCTGGAGTCCGCCATGCAGGAACTCAGCGAGCCGCAGCGACAGGCCATTCACCTGTGCATGCACCGCGGCTTTTCACACGA
This sequence comes from Microbulbifer yueqingensis, assembly GCF_900100355.1. GTDB lineage: Bacteria > Pseudomonadota > Gammaproteobacteria > Pseudomonadales > Cellvibrionaceae > Microbulbifer > Microbulbifer yueqingensis. The sequence goes on from NZ_FNFH01000003.1 coordinate 25,653, forward strand.
GGAGGCGGCGAGTATCATGAAGCTGCCACTTGGTACGGTAAAGTCCCACGTTAACCGCGCGCGGGCCAAATTGCAGACGCTGCTACAGGCGTGGCGCGAGGAGGTGGTCAGTGGATAAGTTTGAACATAGTGCCCGCGAGGGCGTACAGGGGTTTGGAACCTTGAGTGAAGCCCAGTTACGCAACAGTGACCCGGATTTCGATGCCTGGCTGGGTCAGCAGCTGCAGTTCAGCGAGCCCTACCTGGACGACGACGGTTTCTGTGACCAGGTCATGGAGCGGCTGCCGGCCCCCACTGCGCGGTCAGAGCGCCGCGTGACCCGCACCCAGTACGCCGCGGTTGCAATGGCATCGACCATCGTGGCCTGGCAGTTTCCTTTCGGCGAAGTCCTGGCCGAGGCAGCGCGCCAGTCGATCAGCCTCTACAGCCTGGTGGGGATCGGTTTATTGTCTTCCCTGGCGGCCATGTTCGGCGGTATCGTCGCGGCGCGCCGCTAGTCCCAGCTTTCCCCGGGGCCTGTCCGGGCCCCGGCTTGCTCCCTCCTGCCTACTGGGTTGCGACCTGCGGCAGCGCCCGCTGGCGCAGTTGCCAGCGCCGTATTCCCACGATGATTCCCCCGGAGACATACATCACCAGCGAATAGACTGCCGCCGGCACGGCCATGGCTGGGGCCTGCAGCAGGGTGGTGGCCACCAGTATGGCCATGGTGGAGTTCTGGATGCCGATTTCAATGGTGATGGAGGTGGCCTGGTCGGCGTTCAGGTGCGCGAGACGGGCGGTGAGGTAGCCCGCCACCACCATAGAGCCGTTCAGCAGCAGGGTGGCCGGGCCGCTGCTGCGTAACTGGCCGATAAAGCCCTCGCCCTGCTGGGCGATGATCACCACAATCAGGAATACCAGGAACAGGGCACCGAATAGGTTGATCTTGGGCTCCAGCCACCGGGCCAGGCGCAGCGCATGCGCCCGCAGTAGCATGCCCAGGCCCACCGGCAGCAGGGTGATCAGCATCAGGATCTTGATCATGCGCTCCGCGGGTATCGCCACTGCTGACTGGGTATCGGTGAAGGCTGCCAGTGCCAGGGCGGCAATCAGCGGTATGGTGAAGATCGTCAGTACGCTGCTGATGGCCGTGAGGCTGATGGACAGCGCGAGGTCGGCCCGGGCGAGGTAGGCGACCAGGTTGGAGGTGGTTCCTCCGGGGCAGGCCGCCAGCAGCACCAGGCCCACGGCCAGCGCCGGCGTTGGCATCAACAGGAAGGCGATGGCAAAGCCCGCCAGGGGCAGCATCACCATCTGGCCGAAGGTGCCGAGGAAAGCGGCCCTGGGATAGCGCGCCACACGGGTGAAGTCGCCGGGTGTCAGTGCCAGCCCCATGCCAAACATGATGACAAACAGGCAGATGGGGAGGACAAGCTGGGAAAAGACGCTGCTGACCATGGGGGCAGGCTCCTGAGCCGGGCTGGTTCAGTTGAGCCTAGTCGATTCCGGGCCGCGCGAGCGACCGCTGCCCGGGAGCGCTGCCGCCGGATACCTCCGGCTTGATCCTGGCGGCAGGCAGGGGAAGCAATGCCCCCCCGTCGCTGCGCCTCAGCGGGCCAGCCGGATCTCGCCGCTCTTGCGCACCCGGATGGAGGGCGGGAAGGTGCGTTGCAGGCCGAGTTTGGCCTCCAGGGTGTAGGGCACTGTGTCACCGCGCATCGACATCAGTTCAGCGGCGGCCATGAAGGAACCCATCAGGTTGGCGGAGGCGTCTACCACGATATCGTCACCTCCATAGGCGGGAATCCGCGGCAGGTCGCTGGCGGTGCCCGTCACTACCTTGTGGCCCGCCAGTTCCAGCGTGTAGTAGAGCCCCGCCAGTGACAGGGGTACCGAATTGGGGTTGTCCACGCGCAGGCGGATGCGGAAACGCAGGTCGCCGCCCCGGCTACTGGGCAGGGGCTCCAGGCCAGTGACCTGGACCGAGGGCTCCTCGAAGTCCGGGGTGAGCACGGTGCAGCCCTGGAACAGGGCCGCCATCATCAGTAACACAAGAATCCGGTTGAAGTTCTGCAGGATCTGCACGCAAATTTCCTCTGTTGGTGTCCGCGGGGGACGGTGTTGCCATCGCCGGTCCGTGGAATAATCCGCGGATGCGAATAATAAGCTTGTGAGGCGACGAGTCCCATGAAGAAGTTTCTCATCCTGTTGACCCCCCTGGCGCTGCTTTTGTTCACAGGCTGGAACTGGCTGCTGTTACCGGCAGTGGAAAAGCATATGAACACCCGCACCGGGCAGCCCCTGCCACCGGTTTCTGCGCAGGCGCGCGAACTGCACGGTTCCCTGGTAGTGGGGGACCTGCATGCCGACAGCTTCCTGTGGGCGCGAAACCTGTCCGAGCACGCCGGCTATGGCCACGTGGACCTGCCGCGCGGGCGGGAAGGTAACCTGGCAATCCAGGTGTTTACCGCTGTTACCAAGGCACCGCGGGGCCTGAACTACACCAGCAATGCCAGCGATGCGCCGGACAATATCACCCTGCTGGCAGTCGCACAGGCCTGGCCACCGCGAACCTGGGGAAGCCTGTTCGAGCGTGCGCTGTATCACGCCGACAGGGTCCACGACCTGCAGGCTGAGGTGCCCGACCAGGTGCAGGTGGTGCGCAGCGCCGCCGATCTTCGCCGGGTCCTGAGGGGCAGGGAAGAGGGCAGTCGCCAGCTGGCGGCCATTCTCGGCATTGAGGGGGCACACCCGCTCGAGGGCAGGTTGCAGAATATCGCCCGCCTTTACGATGCAGGTTACCGCGTGATGGGCCTGCAACATTTCTTCGACAACGCGCTCGGCGGCTCCTTGCACGGTCACAGTGCGGCGGGCCTGACCGACTTTGGCCGGGCGGCGGTACGGGAAATGGCGGCCCGCTCGATAGTGATCGATGTGGCACATTCGTCCGAGGCGGTGGTGCGCGAGGTGCTGGCGCTGGTGGACCGGCCGTTGATCGTTTCCCACACCGGGCTCAAGGGGATGTGTGATTCACCCCGTAATATCAGCGATAGCCTGATGAAAGCGATTGCTGCCGGTGGGGGGCTGGTCGGTATCGGCTACTGGGACGGAGCCGTCTGCGATCCCAGCCCGGAAAATATTGTGCGTACCATTCGCTACGCGATCGAACTGCTGGGGGTGGCGCATGTCGCGCTGGGCTCCGATTACGACGGAACCGTAGAGGTCGCGTTTGATACCGGGGAGCTGGCGGTGCTCACGGCGGAAATGCTGCGCCAGGGCTTCAGTGAGTTCGAGATCCGCCGGGTGATGGGCGAAAACCTGCGGGACTTTTTCCTGGCGCAGCTCCCGGCGTCCTGAGCCCGGTAACGTGTCAGGGTGGAAAGGGTCGATACTGGCGCCTTTGCCTCGTTTCGCACCCCTGATGCGGCAGGAAACTCCCGGCCTTCAGCTATAAACAAGGGTGGTCGACGCAACTGGAGCTGCCTCCCCCGTGCTATCTGTCCTGTCCCAATTTCTACCGGCAGCGCCGTGGCGCCTCCCCTCCCTGGTACAGGACCAGGAAGGGAAGGGCAAGGAGGAGCCGGCGCTGGGCGAAAACCTGGAAGAAATAACCCCGGAAACCGTCTCGGAAGCAGCGGTGACGGTGGCTGATTCCCTGGACAAGGTCTGGGGCGATTTCCTCGATCACACGCCCTATCTGATCGCCAGTTTCATGGTCCTGTTCGTCACCTGGATTATTGTGCTGTGCGTGCGCCACTTTGGCGGGCGGATCTTCCGTCGCTTTGCCTCGCGCAAATCGCTCCAGGACCTGATGGTGCGCCTGCTCTCTATTGCCATCTGGTTAGTGGGACTGCTGTTCGCGGCCATGGTCCTGTTCCCCGGGTTGACTCCTGCCCGGGCGCTAGGCGCGGTGGGTTTACTGTCGGTGGCGATAGGCCTGGCCTTCAAGGATATCTTCGAGAATTTCTTTGCCGGCATCCTGATCCTGTGGCGCTTTCCGTTCGAGGAGGGAGATGTAATCGAATGCGAGGGCGTCTGTGGCCGGGTGGAAGCGGTGGAGGTGCGTAATACCGCCATCCGGCGCGTCACCGGCGAACTGGTTGTGGTGCCAAACCTGTTCCTGTTCCAGAACCCATGCGAGATTCTGACAGACCGCATCAAAAGGCGCGTAACCATTACCGCCAGCATTGCTTACGGCGAGGATATCAGCAGCGCTGTGGAGGTAATGGAAGAGGCAATGACCTCCTGCAAGACGGTGCGGCAGGACGATCCCATCCAGGTGTTTCCCGCCGGATTCGGCGAGAGCAGTATCGATATCGAGGTGACCTGGTGGACCGGCTCCACGCCTTTCGCCATCCGCCAGTCGACAGGGGAGGTGGTTACCGCAATCAAGAAGGCGCTGGACGAGGCCGGTATCGAGATTCCGTTCCCCTACCGGACGCTTACATTCAAGGAGCCTCTGCGCCTGCGGGAGGAAGTCGACTGACCCAGGTTGCCGGTTTCCCAGCGAGGCTCCCAGCTCTGGAGACGTTTACACGCGGTTATGCGAAAACTGATCAAGACCATTGTCGAGGACTACGGCTGGGTCCACCTGTCGCTCGGGCTATTGGGCAATGTGGGGTTCTTCGTGGGCAGCATTCTTTTCCTGCCACAACTGGAGCCCTACAAAGTTATCGGGGTCTGGTTGTTTATCGTCGGCTCCTTCCTGATGCTGATCGGTTCCCTGGGGCGGGCCCTGGTGGAGCTACTGGAAGACGACCAGTGAGAGGGCCCGCCGCCCGGGATTCGCAGCGGGCCCCAGGGGTCAGAGGGTGCTGTCCGGCTGGTTCTCCGGCCGCGCATCGATGAAAGCGGGAATCTCGTTGCAGGCCTGCATGATCCGGTGGATTGCCGGGTAGTCGGATATATCCATGCCGAAGCGGTCAGCGCTGTATATCTGCGGCATCAGGCAGCACTCGAACAGGCCGGGCTGCTCACCGGCGGCAAATGGGGCCGGCTCGAGTTGTTGCTCAAGCGCGCTGAAGCCCTCGTGTATCCAGTGCCGGATCCAGTCGGTTTTCTGCTCGTCCGAAAGCCCGTACTCCCCCTGCAGATAGCGCAACACACGGAGGTTCTGCAGCGGCTGGATATCGCTGGCAACGCTGTAGGCGAGCGCGCGGACGCGGGCACGCTGTAGTGGATCCGATGGCAGCAGCGCCGGCTCCGGGTGGGTTTCGTCCAGCCACTCCAGGATTGCCAGGGACTGTGTCAGCACCTGGTCGCCATCCACCAGTGCGGGCACCAGTCCCTGCGGGTTGAGTTTGCGGTAATGGTCCTCGCGCTGCTCACTCTTGAGCAGGTTTACCGCGTGATAGTCGTACTGCAGGCCTTTGAGGTTCAACCCGATACGCACGCGGTAGCTGGCTGAGGAGCGAAAATAACCGTGTAATTCCATAGACTGGGGTCCTTCGTCCGGCCCCGGAGCGATCGCTTCCGGGATATATTCTGAGTCGTTTGCCTGAGGCTATTTCAACATCTGTCACCTGCCCGTGCCAGTCGGCCTCCCGTTGGCGGCTGTCCCGCACCAGAGCATGGCCGTATAATGCCCGGCAGTTTTCCGGGGCGGGCGCCGTGGCCGCGGGGCATCATGGCCCGCATGGACAGGGAGTTGACGGCCGTTCCGGAGCCGCTACTTTATTCTGGCAGTAGCGGTTACAATTGAAACCAATATTGGTTACATTTGTAACCGCTATGAATATAACGAGTGGATCAGTTGTATGACAACCGAGAAGAGAGGGCCGGACGAAGCGGTGCGGGACGACCTGCAACTGGAGAGGTTCCTGCCTTACCGCCTTTCGGTGCTCTCAAACCGCGTGAGCAATGCCATCGCCCAGGCTTATGGCAGTCGCTTTGACCTGACGATTCCGGCCTGGCGGGTAATGGCCATACTGGGACGCTTCCCCGACCTGTCCGCAGCGGAGCTGGTGGAACAGACCGCGATGGACAAGGTGGCTATCAGTCGCGCCGTCTCGGTTTTGCAGCGCAACGACTACATCACGCGCAGCGAGGACCCGGCGGACCGTCGGCGCCAGGTCCTGAATCTCTCGCCGCTCGGGCGGGAAGTCTACGAACGCATCGTGCCGCTCGCCCAGCAGTACGAAAACGACCTGATGAGCTCGCTCACCCCGGAGGAGCGGGCCCAGCTCGACAGCATTATCGAAAAACTGATGGACCGCGCGCAGGACTGGGCCGAGCGTGGCCTGATCGACTGAGTCCACCCGTCTACCAAATTACACAGTTACACAGATAAGTACCCGAGGAGTACCCGCATGTTTGAACACCTGAGCAGCCTGCCGCCGGATCCGATCCTGGGATTACTGGCGAGTTACCGTGCCGACGAAAACCCCAACAAGATCGACCTGGGGGTGGGTGTCTACAAGGATGAGTCCGGGCACACCGCGGTACTCCAGGCTGTGAAGGAGGCCGAGACCCGCCTTTTGCAGAGTGAGGAAACCAAGGCGTATATCGGGCCGGCGGGCACCCCGGGCTTCAATGCCGCCATGCAGGAACTGGTGCTGGGTGCCGATCATCCCGCGCTGGTGGCGAACCGTGTCCGCTCTGCCCAGACGCCGGGCGGGTGTGGCGCGCTGCGGGTGCTGGCTGAATTGGTCAACCGTGCCAAGCCCGGTGCTACCGTGTGGGTGAGTGATCCCACCTGGGCCAACCATGTACCGCTGCTCGGCAACGCTGGCCTGCAGATCAAGAGCTATCCCTATTACGACCGGGCCACCAGCAGCCTGCAGTTCGATGCCATGGTGGAGACCCTGAAGAATGTGGGCGAGGGTGAAGTAGTCCTCCTGCACGCCTGCTGTCACAACCCGTGCGGTGCAGACCTGACGCGTGAACAGTGGCAGGTGATCGTGGAAATGGCGCAGACCCAGGGTTTCACACCGTTTATCGATATGGCCTACCAGGGATTCGGCGACAGCCTCGATGATGACGCCTGGGGACTGCGCCTGATGGCGGAATCGGTACCGGAAATGCTGGTGGCCGCTTCCTGTTCCAAGAATTTTGGCCTTTATCGTGAGCGCGTCGGCCTGGCCATGGTGATCTACAACGATTCCGTCGCCGCAGACAAGGCCCATACCCAGATGCTGAGTGCGATCCGCGGCAACTACTCCATGCCGCCGTCCCACGGCGCCGCGATCGTGGAGTCCATCCTGATGGACGCGGGTCTGCGCGCCAACTGGGAAGCCGAGCTGACCGAAATGCGCGAGCGTATCAACGGCCTGCGCGCGGGTGTGGTGGAAAGCCTTGCGGCGGCCGGCGCACCCGGTGATTTCAGTTTCATCCGTGAGCAGAAGGGCATGTTCTCCTTCCTCGGCATCACTCCCGAGCAGGTACAGCGCTTGCAGGACGAATATTCCATCTACATGGTGGACTCCAGCCGGATCAGTATCGCCGGCCTGAGCCAGGGCAATATGGAATACTTCTGCAAAGCCGTCGCCAGCGTGTTGTAATATCGGTGTCCGGGTGGCGCGGTGGGCGCCAGCCGGTTCACGATAGCGCGGCGCTTCCGGCGCCGCGGGAAAAGCCGTTTTGGAGAGAGGTTGGCAATGGAAGTGGAGGTAGGGTCGCAAGTGTCCCGGTCGGCAGATACAGCGTGGAGTCCGAATAGCTGGCGCAATTTTACCGCCCACCAGCAGCCCACCTACGAATCCGCGGAGGAGCTCGGCCTGGTGACCGGCCAGCTAGCCGGTTACCCGCCCCTGGTGTTCGCGGAAGAGGCGCGCGAACTGCGCCGCCAGCTGGCCCAGGTGGCCGAGGGCAGGGCATTCCTGCTGCAGGGCGGTGACTGTGCCGAATCCTTTGCCGACTTCAACGCCAACCGCATCCGCGACACCTTCAAGGTGCTGCTGCAGATGGCGGTGGTGCTTACCTTCGCCGGCAACCTGCCGGTGGTGAAAGTGGCACGCATGGCTGGCCAGTACGCCAAGCCGCGCTCCTCTGATACGGAGGTGATTGGGGGTGTCGAGTTGCCAAGCTATCGCGGCGACATCATCAACGGTATCGGGTTTTCTGCCGAGGCCCGGCGTCCGGATCCCCAGCGCATGCTTACCGCCTACAACCAGTCGGCGGCCACCCTCAACCTGTTGCGCGCCTTTGCCCAGGGTGGTCTCGCCGACCTGCACCAGGTGCACGGCTGGAACCTGAGCTTCCTGGAGAACAACCCGCAGCGTGAGAACTACGCGCAGCTCGCGGGGCGCCTGCAGGATGCGCTCGAGTTCATGGCTGTCTGCGGGGTGACCTCGGAGAACACGCCCGCGATCCGCGAAACGGTACTCTATACCTCCCACGAGGCGCTGTTGCTTGATTACGAGCAGGCGCTGACCCGCACGGACAGCCTGACCGGCAAGTGGTACGACTGTTCGGCCCACATGCTGTGGATTGGCGAGAGAACCCGCCAGCTGGACGGTGCGCACGTGGAGTTCCTGTCGGGAATCTGCAATCCCATCGGTGTCAAGGTTGGGCCGGGCATGCAGCCCGACGAGTTGCTGCGACTCATAGACCGCCTGAATCCGCTTAACGAGGCCGGTCGCCTCACCCTGATTACCCGCATGGGCGCCGATACCCTCGGCGACAAGCTGCCGGCACTGGTGCAGGCAGTGCAGAGGGAGGGGCGCAAGGTGGTGTGGAGCACCGACCCGATGCACGGGAACACCGTCAAGGCCAGCAGTGGCTACAAGACCCGGGACTTCGACAAGATCCTGCGCGAGATCCGCGACTTCTTCGCCGTTCACCGCGCGGAGGGCAGCCATCCGGGGGGGATCCACCTGGAGATGACCGGCCAGCACGTGACCGAATGCACTGGCGGCGCCTGGAAAATTTCCGAGGATGACCTGGCCACCTGCTACGAGACCCAGTGTGACCCGCGCCTGAACGCCGACCAGGTGCTGGAGCTGGCTTTCCGGATCTCGGACTGGCTGCGCACCGGCTAAGGCAAAGCACTTCCAGCCAGGTCAGGAGCAGAAGCCTTGTACCAACTCTTTATCGGCAACAAGAACTATTCCTCCTGGTCCCTGCGGCCGTGGCTGTTGTTGCGCCAGTTGCAAATCCCGTTCGAGGAGCAGCTGGTTCCGTTCGAAGCGGGCGGAAACTGGGACAGGTTCCGCCGGTTCTCCACGAGCGGCCGTGTCCCCTGCCTGGTGGACCGGGATGTCCGGGTCTGGGATTCGCTGGCTATCATCGAGTACCTCGCGGAAACCCATGGCCGGGTATGGCCGGCGTCGGCCGCCAGCAGGGCCTGGGCGCGGAGCGTTACCGCTGAAATGCACTCTGGCTTTGCCGCCTTGCGCGCTGAGTGTCCGATGAACTGTGGCGTGCAGCTTGAGATGCGACATGTATCCCCAGCCCTGGCGTGTGACCTGGCGCGCATCGATGAAATCTGGGGCGAGGGGCTTGATCGCTTCGGAGGCCCTTTCCTTGCAGGCCGGGAATTTACTGCGGTCGATGCATTTTTCGCCCCGGTGGCGGTGCGTGCGGCCGGTTACCGCCTGCCCCTGGACTCAGCCGCTCTGGTATACGCGGAGCACCTCCTGGCCCTGCCGGCAATGAAGGACTGGGTTGCGGAGGCATTGCGCGAACCCTGGCGCGATGAGGGCGAGGAGCGCCAGATGCTGGCGTCTGCTTTCGTTATCGAGGACCGACGGGCCCCACTGACCTGACCTTACCTGGCCTGGCCTGTATCCTTACTGGCTGCTTGCCTGGCAGTTCTATTTGCGAAGCCCCCCCTCACACCTCCCTGAAATTTCCCCCTGAGTACTCCCTGCCAATAAACGGTTACCGGCCCCTGGCACCCGGATCAGTGCGCTTGCCGGGATAATTATAGTACTTGTTAAGTCGTTATCATTAAGCCTGGCGCAAGCCGGGATTAACCCTTCGGGAAAACTGTCACCAGTGCCGGAGGACATCCTGAAGGTTGGCCCGCACGGGGGAGGGCGGGGCAACAGTTGACCGGTAGGTGGCATTTCGCGAAGAAATCCGGTTAAATCACCTGCCGGATAGCGTTTTTTTCCACCGTAAAGGGACCACGGTTCATGCGCGTACTCCACATTGCATACCAGCAGCTGCGCCGGTACGGCAAGACGAGGATCAGTTGGGCTCAAAAACTTACCGATGGCCTGATAAAGAACGATCATTTCGTCCAGACCTTCAGCGACCGGGATGTCGCCGCCTTTGAGGCACCGCTGGGTATTCGCGACCTGGGTAAGGCCAGGGCAAACCGTCGACTTCTCGAGATGGTGGAGGCCGTTGACCCGGATCTCGTTATCGCCGGTCACTGCGATATCATTACCAACGACACCCTCGCCGAGATTCGCAGGCGAAAGCCGTCCGTCACGATTGCCCATTGCAATAACGACCCCCTCTTTGTGCCGAGTAACGTGGAGCGTATCCGGCATCGTGCCCGGGTGGCGGATGCGGTGTTCGTCTCCACCGGGCGCCCGGAACTCCGCCAGTTTGAGGGGCTCGGGGCAAGGGTCTACCACATGCCCAATCCTGTGGACCCGGCAAAAGAGAGCATGAACAATGCCGCCCGGACCGACCTGGAAATCGACCTGCTCTTTTGCAGTAACAGCACGAACCTCACCCGGCGCCTGGAGCTGGTAGGAGGCTTGAAGGACTCGCTGCAGGGCGAGCTCAATTTCAAGACCTATGGCAGCTTCGGGGAGCCGCCGGTCTGGGGCCGCGACTACGACCGGGCGCTGGCCAGCACCCGGATGGGGCTCAACCTCAATCGCCAGGAGGGCTACTACTGGTATTCGTCTGCCCGCATGGCCCAGTTGGCGGGTAACGGCATCCTGCAGTTCACCCACAGCAGTCCGCGTTTCGACGAGCTGCTTCCTCCGGAGTCCATAGTGTACTTTGAAGACCAGGAAGACCTGGTGGGAAAAGTACGCGAATTCCATCACGATGATGCAAAGCGTCGTTCCTGGGCCGGACGGGCACGCGAGTTCTTCCATACGGAGATGAACTCCCGCCTATACGCCCAGTACATAGTCGAGGCCTCTCTGTTGACACCTTTCTCCCATGATTATGTCTGGGCCCGGGACATCGAGCTGGACGGAACATGTAAATGACCATCTCGCTGGCCTCTGAAAAGCCCTTCGCGCGCGGTGGCAACCGACTTTGCTATGTCCACCCTGACGACAGCTCACTGTGCATCAAAGTACGCCGTCCCGATTTCACCCTGGCAGATTGTCGCCGCAAGAAGGGTTTCCCCAAGAACCTGAAGCCCCTCTCCTCCTTCGATGACAATCTCGAGGAGTCGAGGGTAATGGCCGCTCTGGAGGCTCGATACGGTGAGCTTGTATTCCGCCATGTGAGCCGCTGCTTCGGTTTTGTCGACACGGACATGGGACGCGGACTGGTTTCAGAGCTGATCCGGGATGACAATGGAGCGATATCACAGACCCTGAAGAAGGTTATCTGGGATGAGGCACTAACAGACGACTGCCGGCAGGCGGTGGCGGCGCTCGGACGGTTTTGGCAGGCGAACCTGATCCCGTCAAGGCATCTGCTACTCCACAATATTGTCGTCCAGCGAAACAGGCAAAACCGGATCTACCGGCTGGTTGTTATTGACGGCCTCGGCAGCCCCGGACTGATACCCATGCACTTTTTCCCGGCTGCAGTGCAGCGGAAGAAAGTGGAAAAGAAAGTTGCCACCATGCACGGACGCATCGAGATGTTACTGGGCCAGCGGCATGAGGCCGAATTCCCCGGTTATCACGGGCTGCTGTTGCACGATGGCTCGTCTTCCCAATGATAAGGAAATCTCCATGGCAGTTAATAGGGAGCCGCTGCGCATCGCCCAGGCCCTGGCGGGCGCGTCTGAAGGCGGTGCCGAGAAATTTTTTACCCGGCTGGCAACCGGCCTCCAGCGGACCGGCGCCATTGCGCAGAAGGCGTTTATCCGTGGTCACCATCACCGGCTGGAATCCCTGAAGAATGGCGGTGTAACAGCAGAAGGCTTCCGTTTTGGTGGCCCGCTGCACCAGATAGATCACTTCCGCTTCCGTCGCGCCTTACGTGCCTTTCACCCGGACATAGTACTCACGTGGATGAGCCGTGCCAGCATACTGACGCCGCCTGGTGATTACACCCTGGTGAGCCGCCTGGGGCACTACTACAACCTGAAATACTATCGACATGCCGACTACTGGATCGGTATTTCAAAAGGGATTTGCGATCACCTGGTGCGAGGGGGGATGCCCGCGGAGCGGATATTCCACATCCCGAACTTTGCCGATGAGGCTGAGGTGTCGCCCCTTCCGCGGGACAGCTTCGATACACCCACTGATTGCCCCTTGCTGCTCGCTGCCGGACGCCTGCACAGGAATAAGGGCTTCGATACGCTATTGCGCGCCTTCAGCAGGGTTCCGGAGGGCATACTCTGGCTGGCCGGGTCCGGTCCGGAAGAAAAGGCCCTGAAGAGCTTGTGTGAAGAACTCGGGTTAACGGAGCGGGTGCGCTTTCTCGGATGGCGCGATGATGTGACTGCACTGATGAGTACCGTTGATATTTTCATCTGCCCCTCCCGACATGAGGGGCTGGGATCCGTTGTCGTGGAGGCCTGGGCTCATGGCTGCCCGATTATTGCGACGGCCTCGCAGGGACCGGCTGAGTTAATCGATTCGGGAGTGACCGGTATCGTGACCCCCATCGATGAGCCGGGGGCGTTGGCTGATGCAATCAACAAGCTGGTTATCGACGAGGCCGCAAGGTATCAGCTGGCAGAAGAGGCCCGGTCACACTATTGGAAGAAATTCAGCCGGGAAGTGATCGTCGAGCAGTACCTGCAGTTGTTCAGGCAGGTGGGGCGCGCAGCCTGAGCAGTCGGCGGCCTGAGGATATACAGGACAGGGCCTCCCGGGCGGGGCGCAGTCGCTGTACGAGCGGCCCTGAAGTCTCGCCGGTACCCGCCGTAACGGCGGACTGGGCCCGGTGCCACCGGTGTGCCCAGTGGTGAAGGTGGCAATTCTTGCGCTGGCGGGCGGCCGGTAGCCGGCGCAGTGGGTTTCCTGCAGTGGTAGATAAGGCACTTGTTAAGTCGTTATCATAAGGCAGGAATGAAACCAAAATCAGGCTTTCGCGCAATTGTTAACCAGTTGGAGGGGAGCTGTCCTGAAAAACTGTCGTTTTAGCGTGGGGTGCGGGGGATCGGGTGCTGGGGCGTGGCGGTGGGCGCCGGGATGCGGTTAAACTCGGGCGTTTGACGAAAGTATTCCAACAAAAGAGAGGAAACAGCCGATGCGTCAATCACTGATCGCGCTTTCCGTTGCCGCGGCGATTGCGGCCGCTGCAGGGTGCAGCAAGGAGGCCACCGAGGCCCCGACCGCTGAGCAGAATGCACAGGCCCAGGCCACTGCAGGTGCCGATGCCAAAAGTTCAATCGTAGCCAGCAATCCGCTGCTGGCGGAGTGGACTGGTCCCTACGGTGGTGTCCCGGCATTCGACAAGATGAAGGTCGAGGACCTGAAGCCTGCGATCGAATTCGCGATGGCCGAGAACCTGCGCGAAATCGACGCTATTGCTGCCAATCCCGAGCCGGCCACCTTTGAAAATACCATTGCAGAACTTGAGCGCAGTGGCGAAGAGCTGGATCGCGTATTTGCCTACTACGGGATCTGGGCGTCCAACATGTCCACTCCGGAGTTCCGCAAGGTTCAGGGTGAGCTTGCCCCGAAACTGGCTGATTTCCAGTCCAAGATTATCCAGAACGATGCCCTGTTCCAGCGTGTGAAAGCGGTCTACGATGCCCGTGAAAAATCCGACCTGGACGGTGAGCAAAAGCGGGTGGTGGAGCTGGTCTACAACCAGTTCGCCAACAATGGCGCCACCCTCGAAGGGAAAGCCAAGGAGCGCTACGCAGAGATCAACAAGCGCCTGGCCGAGCTGCATACGAAATTTGCCAACAACGTGCTGGCGGACGAGGAGGATTACACCCTGTTCCTCCGCAGCGACCAGCTCGCAGGCCTGCCTGAGTCCTTCGTGAAGGCCGCAGCGGCGCTGGCAGAAGAGAAGGGCGAGAAAGGCAATTACGCCATCACCAATACCCGCTCTTCCATGGATCCGTTCCTCACTTATTCCGAGAACCGCGAGCTTCGTGAGAAGGTCTGGCGTAACTATTACAACCGCGGCGACAACGGTGGCGAGCACGACAACAATGCCATCATCGCCGAGATCCTGAAACTGCGCGACGAACGCGTAGAGTTGCTCGGGTTCGAGAATTACGCCCAGTGGCGCCTGCAGGACCGTATGGCCAAGAACCCCGAGCGTGCCATGGAGCTGATGGAAGCGGTATGGCCGGCAGCGGTGGCCCGCGTAGAGGAAGAAGTCGCCGACATGCAGGCGCTGGCGGACGAGGAAGGTGCGGATATCACCATCAAGCCGTGGGACTATCGTTACTACGCCGAGAAGGTGCGCAAGGCGAAATACGACCTGAATTCCGACGAGGTCAAGCAGTACCTGCAGCTGGACAAGCTGCGCGAGGCAATGTTCTACGTCGCTGGTGAACTTTTCAATTTTGAGTTCAGCCCGGTGGAAGAGGGCAGCGTGCCGGTATTCCACGAGGACGTGAAAGTCTGGGAAGTTACCGACAAGACTTCCGGCGAGCACATTGGCCTGTGGTACCTGGATCCCTTCGCGCGGGCCGGCAAGCGCTCCGGGGCCTGGGCGACCATGTATCGCGACCACACCACCTTTGACGGCAAGACGAATGTCCTGTCTTCCAACAATTCCAACTTCATCAAGGGTGCCCCGGGTGAGCCGGTGCTGGTGAGCTGGGACGATGCGTCGACTTTCTTCCACGAGTTCGGTCACGCGCTGCATTTCCTTGCGTCCAACGTCACTTACCCGACACTGAACGGCGGCGTGCGCGACTATACCGAGTTCCAGTCGCAGCTGCTGGAGCGCTGGCTGTCCACCGACGCGGTGATCGACAATTACCTGGTCCATCACAAGACCGGCGAGCCGATCCCCGCCGAGCTGGTGGCCAAGATCAAGAAAGCCTCCAAGTTCAACCAGGGCTTTGCCACCACCGAGTACCTGGCGTCCGCACTGGTGGACATGAAGCTCCACACTGCGGACCCGGAGGGCATCGACCCCGACAAGTTCGAGCGTGAGACCCTGGAGAAGCTGGGCATGCCTGACGAGCTGGTGATGCGTCACCGCACTCCGCATTTCGGGCACATCTTCTCCGGTGAGGGCTATTCCGCAGGCTATTACGGCTATATGTGGGCTGACGTGCTGACTTCAGATGCCGCCGAAGCCTTCGCCGAGGCCGAGGGTGGCTTCTATGATCCGGTAGTGGCCGATAAGCTGGTCAAGCACCTGTTCGCACCGCGCAACGCCGTGGACCCGGCGGAGGCCTACCGCGCTTTCCGCGGCCGCGATGCGGAGATCGGTGCGTTGATGCGTGATCGCGGTTTCCCGGTGCCGGGTGAAAAAACCGAAAAGGAAAATACCACTATTGCAGTGAAAGACTGACGAGGTATTTATCCTGAGAAAAAGCCGTGGCGCGAGAGCGCCGCGGCTTTTTTATTTGGGGGGCTGTTTATTTGGTAGGAGCGGCCGCTGGCCGCGATTGGCTATGCCGGCACCTGGTGCATTGGTATCGCGGCCAGCGGCCGCTCCTACCTGTGAGGTAATCCTATCGTGCGCGGCGATACACCCGCTCGCCTTCCACCCAGGTTTCCTCCACCTTCACCTGCCAGATCTCCTGCGGGTCGATAGAGAAAATATCCCGCTCCAGCAGCACGAAGTCGGCATACTTGCCCGGTTCCAGGCTGCCGATGAACTGTTCCTGGTGGCTGGCGTAGGCTGCGTGCAGGGTGAAGGAGCGCAACGCCTCCTCCAGGCTCATGGCCTCTTCGCTTCTCCAGCCGCTGGCCGGATGTCCCTGTCGATCGCGACGAGTGACTGCGGCGTGGATGCCATATAGCGGGTTGACGGGCTCCACCGGGAAATCGGAGCCGGCGGCGATGCGGGTTCCCTGGTCGAGGAACTTCTGCCAGGCGTAAGCCCCTTCGAGCCTTTTTTCGCCGAGGCGGTCGCCGGCCATGTTTTTGTCACTGGTTGCGTGGATGGGTTGCATGGAAGCGACCAGGTTCAGCCTGGGAAAGCGTTTTATATCATCTACTGTCAGCACCTGGGCGTGCTCGACCCGGTGGCGGAAGGGGGTCTGGTCACGCTCTTTGTCCAGCGTTTCCAGGTGATCCAGGACGATGTGATTGGCGCGGTCGCCGATGGCATGCACGTTTACCTGGAAGCCATTGCCGGTGGCGAGCCTTAACAGTGCGAGAATCTCGCTTTCCGGGTACAGCAGCAGCCCGCTCTCGCCGGGGCGATCGTGATAGGGCTCGAGCAGGGCCGCGCCGCGGCTGCCCAGCGCCCCATCGGCCGACAGCTTGATGCTGCGCACGTAGAGCCTGTCCCGGGGTTCACCGATATGGCCGGCCTTGAGTAGCTTGTCCAGTTTGTCACTCTCGACGGAGATCATCGGGTACACGCGCAGCGGGATGCGGTTCTCGGCCGCCAGCTGGCGATAAGCCTCCAGTGTCTCGCGATCGATTCCGGCGTCGTGGATGCCGGTCAGCCCCAGTGAGAGCGAAAGCTCAAATGCCTTCGCCAGCGCTTCTTTTTTGTCCTGCAGGGATGGTGCCGGAATCGCCTTCTGCACCAGGGACATGGCGTTGTCTACCAGTACCCCGCTGGGCTCGCCGTTATCCAGCCGGTGGATCTCCCCTCCTGCAGGCGTCCTGGTATTGCGGTTAATACCCGCGAGCTCGAGTGCCGCGCTGTTTGCCCAGCCGGCGTGGCCATCGATGCGGCTGAGCCAGATGGGGTTGTCAATCTCCAGGGCGTCCAGTTGGGCGCGCGTGGGGAAGTCCTTGCCCGGCCACAATACCTGGTTCCAGCCGCGCCCGATCAGCCACTCGCCCGGTTCCAGTTGTGCCGAGAACTCCTCGATGGCGGCGAGGGTTTCCTCCAGCCCCAGGTCCCGTAGTTCCAGTCGTTGCTGCAGCAGGCCGAGTTCCTGCACATGCCCGTGAGCGTCGATCAGTCCGGGAACCAGTGTCCGGCCCCGGCCGTCGATTCTGTCAGCATCGGGGTACCGCTTTGCCAGTTCCCTGAAGTCGCCGGTAGCCAGGACCTTGCCCTCGTCGAACGCAAGTGCGCTGAAGCGTTGCAACTCTGTGGCGGTGGCCTGGTAACCACTGACATTGTGCACCAGGGTGGTGGCGCTGGCAGTGGAGGGACAAACCGCCAGGGCGAGGATGGCGGCAAGCGGCTTGAGCGGGGTGGGTAGGTGCATGATTGTTAGCCTTGTTTTTGACCTGCGGAAAGGGTTGTCCGATAGTAGCAATGGTCTGATTTGGCTGGCAATCGGGAGGAATCATGGCGCGCTGGTTCATTATTGCGGGGTGTGTCCTGCTGGCGCTCGGCGTGCTGATGCACTTTGTGCCCGGCCTGTTCAACTGGTTTGGCCGTCTGCCCGGTGATATCCGCATGGAGTCTGGACGCAGCAGGATCTACATTCCCATTACCTCCATGATCATTCTCAGTGTGGTACTGAGCCTCCTGGTTAACATTTTCCGGCGCTAAGAGGATCGCACCTCCTTGCCGCGGCGCGTCGCGTAACCCGGGCCAGGTGCTGATCGGGAAGTTGGCAGGACAGGAGAGTATGGGAGGGTGGACAGGTGGCAGTGAGGGTAGGCAAGCCGCCGGCGCCCCGGGGCGCGCCGGCATAGCAGTCGTTATTCGTTCTCCAGCAGTTGCTCCAGCGGCAGCTCGGTGCGGTAGCGTACCTGCTTCAGGGAGAAGCTGCTCTTGATATGGTCGATGCCGGGCAGCTCGGTCAGCTTCTTGTCCAGGAACTCCTGGTAGGCTTGCAGGTTGGGCACTACCACTCGCAGCAGGTAGTCGAAGTCGCCGGTCATCAGGTAGCACTCCATGACCTCCGGCCAGTTGCCGATAACGGACTCGAAATCCTGCAGCTCTTTCTTTACCTGGTGGTTGAGTGTGACCTGGATGAACACGCTCACCGGCAGGCCCACTTTCTGCGGCTCCAGCAGGGTTACAGCGCGCTTGATAAAGCCCTGTTCGTGCAGGTTCTTGACCCGGCGCGAGCAGGGGGAGGGGGACAGGCACACCTTTTCCGCCAGCTCGATGTTGGGGATGGTGGCGTCTTCCTGCAGTATTTCCAGGATCTTCTTGTCGATGGCATCCAGGGCGTAGGCCATAGTTTCGCAGTGTCTCTTTCCAGGCGGCGCCGGCCGTTGCCCCTGCTGTCGCAAGTGTCGGCAGGGCGCCTTAATTTGATGATTTGTTGCTGATACTCGGCAGTCTTTGGTGACTTGTGGCTGTATTATGCCGTAATCCTGCTCAATTTGGTATGACCTGCTTGCGCGCGCGGTGGTAATTTTGTGCGCAGAGCAATAATCATAAGCAGGTGTACCCATGGCAATGGTAGAGAGCGACCAGGAGCTGGGCTTCGATCGCGAGTATTCGCTCAGGGCGGCGTTTACGCGCGAGCAGGGCCGCGTATTTCTCACCGGCATCGACGCACTGGTGCGGTTGCCCCTCATGCAGAAGAAGCTGGACGAGCTCGCCGGGCACAATACGGCCGGTTTTATCTCCGGCTACCGCGGTTCGCCCCTGGGCGGCTACGACCAGGCGCTTTGGCGCCACAAGGCGCTGCTGGCAGAGCGCGACATCCACTTCGAGCCCGGCATCAATGAGGATCTCGGTGCTACCAACATCTGGGGCACCCAGCTACTGGACCATTACCGCGACCAGGCCACTCGCGACGGTGTCTTCTCTATCTGGTACGGCAAGGGCCACGGCGTGGATCGCAGTGCCGATGTGTTCCGCCAGGCCAACGTCCAGGGCACCTCCCGCCTGGGTGGCGTGCTGGCCCTGTGTGGCGACGACCACACAGCGGAATCCTCTATGTTCTCCCACAACACCGACCAGATATTCGAGTCGGTGATGATGCCCCTGCTGTTTCCGGCAACCATAGACGAATACCTGACCCTGGGCCTCGCGGGCATCGCGCTGTCCCGTTTTTCCGGGCTGTGGGTAGGCTTCAAGACCATTACCGAGACCGTTGAGAGCGGCGCCTCTATCCAGGTGCCGGACCTCCCCCGGTTTGTATTGCCCGAAGACTTTACCGTGCCGCCCCACGGCCTCAACTATGACCCGCACCTCAACTGGCCGGCCGAGCGCCTCGAATACGAGCGCCGCATGGTGGAGGAACGCCTGCCGGCGGCCCAGGCCTTTGCTTATGCCAACCGCCTGGACCGGACCGTCGTTGAGGCGCCGCGCAAGCGCTTTGGCATCGTTACTGTGGGCAAGGCCCACGGTGACCTGCTGGAGGCCTTGCGCCTCCTCAACCTGACAGAGGAAGACCTGCAGCGCGCGGGCATTTCCATCTACAAGGTGGCCATGAGCTGGCCGCTGGAGCCACGCGGCATGCGGGAATTCGCCACCGGCATGGAGCGGCTGCTGGTGGTGGAAGAGAAGCGCCCCCTGGTCGAGGACCAGCTGAAGAACCTGATGTACGGCTGGCCGGACGGCGAGCGCCCCCGGGTAGTGGGCAAGAAGGACCTGGCCGGCAACGACCTGCTGCCGGCGATATGGGGCTTCGGGCCGGACCAGGTGGCGAAGGCCATCGCCCGCTGGCTGGGGGATACCGAGCTGGCGGCGAAGCTGCTGCCAGCGGCGCAGAAGCTGGGCGCGGATACTCCGGCGAAAGCCACCGGCCTGCTGGCGCGCGAGCCGATTTTCTGTGCCGGCTGCCCCCACAACACCTCCACGAAGCTGCCCGAGGGCAGCCTGGGCAGTGCCGGTATCGGCTGCCATATCATGGCGCTCGGCAAGGGGCTGCGCACCGATACCTATTCCCACATGGGCGGCGAGGGGGCCCAGTGGGTAGGGTTGCACCGCTTCTCCAGCGCCGGCCATATATTCCAGAACATGGGCGACGGTACCTACAACCATTCGGGCCTGCTGGCGATCCGCCAGGCGGTGGCCAGCAAGGTCAATATCACCTACAAGATCCTGCTCAATGACGCGGTCGCCATGACCGGTGGCCAGCCAGCCGATGGGGAGGTCACTGCACCCACCCTGGCGGCACAGCTGCTGGCGGAGGGTGTCGGCGAGGTGGTGCTGGTGACGGAGAATATGGACTACTGGGGCGTGCACGGCGGTGAGCTGCCGCCCGGCCTGGAGGTGGTTCCGCGCGCCGAACTCGATGAAGTGCAGCGCCGCCTGCGCGAGGTGCAGGGCGTCACTGCGATCATCTACGAACAGGTCTGCGCCGCAGAGAAGCGTCGCCGGCGCAAGAAGAAGCAGATGCCGGATCCCAATACCCGCCTGCTGATCAACCACCGGGTCTGCGAGGGGTGCGGCGACTGCAGCGAGCAGTCGAGCTGTATTGCCGTGGAGCCGCTGGAGACCGCCTACGGCCGCAAGCGCCAGGTCAACCAGTCCAGTTGTAACAAGGACATGCGCTGCGCTGACGGTTTCTGCCCCAGCTTTGTCAGCGTCGAGGGTGGTGAGCTGAAGAAACCGCCAGTGCAGTCGCTGGCGGAGGCGCTGGATGCGGAGATTGCGCGCCTGCCGCAGGCGCCGCAGCCGCAACTGGAGCAGCCTCTCAGCATCCTGGTCGCGGGTATCGGCGGCAGCGGCGTGCTGACCGTGGCGGCGCTGCTCGGCATGGCCGCACACCTGGAGGAGAAGGGCAGTACCACACTGTACTTCACCGGCCTGTCCCAGAAGAACGGCGCGGTGGTGGCGCACGTCAAAGTGGCGGCGCAGCCGGAGGATATCACCACCGCGCGCATCCGCGACGGGGCTGCGGAACTGGTACTGGGCTGTGACATGGTTACCGCCGCGGGCCAGCGTACCAAGATGGCCCCGGGCAGGGTGCGGGCACTGGTAAACACCGCCGAGGTGCCGGTGGCGGCTTTCGTGCGCGATAACGAGCTGGCGTTCCCCGCAGACGCTACGCAGGAGAGTATCGAGTCGCTGTGTGCCGAATATTTCGCCTTCGACGCCAATCGGTATGCCCAGGCCCTGTTCGGGGACACCGTCTCCAGTAACCTGATGCTGATGGGCTACGCCTGCCAGAGAGGGCTGCTGCCCATTACCGACGCAGCGCTCGAGCGGGCGATCGAGCTGAATGGCGTGGCGGTGGAGAACAACCTGCGCGCCTTTCGCGCCGGGCGGTTGCTGGCGGCTGATGCTGCGGCCATCGACCGCCTGCTGATGCCGGTGCAGGTGGTGAAAATACAGGAGCCGGAAGAGAGCACCGAGCAACTGGTGGCGCGCCTGAAGGCGGAACTCACCGACTACCAGAGTGCTGCCTATGCCGGTTTCTTCGGCCGGGCTATTGAGCGCCTGCACCGGGCTGAGCAGTGCATGCCGAATTGCGACGGTCGCCTGACCCGGGCGGCTGCACTGAGCCTTTTCAAGGCCATGGCTTACAAGGACGAGTACGAGGTTGCGCGGCTATACAGCGGTGAGGATTTCCAGCGCCAGCTGCGCGAGACCTTTACCGGCGACTACCGCCTGCGCTTCCATATGGCCCCGCCGGTACTGGCCCGGCCCGATAGCGCGGGCAGGGTGCGCAAGATGGTCTTCGGTCCGTGGGTGGGCAAGCTGATGCCGCTACTGGCGAAGGGCAAGGTACTGCGGGGTACCGTATTCGATATCTTCGGCTACACCCGCGAACGCCGCCAGGAACGCCTGTGGGCGCGCCAGGTGGAACGGGCGGTGGTTACGGTAGCGCGGGAACTGCGGCCGGACAATTTTTCTGCGGCGCTGGAGCTACTGGGGCTGCCCCAGCAGGTGCGCGGTTACGGACATGTTCGCGAGCGCAAGTATGCCGCTGTCCGGGATCGCTGGGACCGTTTGCTGCAGGGATTCACGACGGGCGATCACGAGGCTCGTGGCGGTGCCACGGTCATGAGCCGTTCGCCTGCTGAGCAGGAAAAGGCCCCCTAGGCGACGCGTGCGCCGGTAATGGGCAGCGGTACGTAACCTTAAAAAAGCGGCAACCCGTTAACCGGGTTGCCGCTTTTCCGTTTCAGGGCCCGAAATCCTGGCGTCAGGCGGGCCGGAACGAGAGCAGTGGATTGACCAGCCAGCCCAGCGGGCCGGTGACCGATACCGGAGCCTCCACCACCGACAGGCACAGGCATTCCTGGTCCTGGGTGGCGATGGGACGGTGTACCTCGCCCGGCTCGCGCAACAGGAAGTCTCCCGGGGAATAAACCCCGTCCGCGTCGGAGAAGCTGCCGTACAGCACCAGGGTCACCTCGCGGCCGCGATGGTCGTGCTCGGCCACCTTGCCCCCACGGGAGATGCGGTGGAAGGCCACTTCGTACTGGTCCTGGCCGGTGTGCAGGCGCGACATCTTCAGTGCCGGGGATACGCGCCGCCACTTCAGCGGCCGGTTGCCACCGAGCAGCTTGCGGATCACCTGTGGCAGCCGCGCAAGGGCCGGGTCGCGGTCGTCGCGGGTGTTGCGCCTGCTCACCGGGGCGCCCTCACCAGCCGGAGAATCCGCGTGCTGTGGCTCCCCTTGCTGTGGCTCCTGGTCGATACGCTCCATCAGCTGCGCCAGGGCAGCGCCGGAAGTAGCCTGCGGAGCACTGTCTTCCAGCAGGCCGCCGCCGATCTCGTTCAGCTGTTCGCTGGCCCTGCGGCAGTGCGGGCACAGCTGCAGGTGGGCGGACACGGCCAGGCTCATTGCCCACGGCAGGCTGCCGGAGGCGTATTCAAGCAGCATATTGCTGTCGGGATGGTGTCTGATCATGGTGCACCCCGCTTGCTCAAAATGGTCTCAAGTTTCTTCAGTGCCAGGCGTACGCGGGACTTCACAGTACCCAGCGGTAGGCCCAGCTCTTCGGCAATTTCACTGTGTGACTTGCCTTCCATGTAGGCCTTTTCCAGTACATGGCTCTGTTCCGGGGGCAGACCGCGCAGCCCCTCGGCGATATCCCTCTGGCTGCGCTTGTGCTGCA
The DNA here is from genome assembly GCF_900100355.1 of Microbulbifer yueqingensis. GTDB lineage: Bacteria > Pseudomonadota > Gammaproteobacteria > Pseudomonadales > Cellvibrionaceae > Microbulbifer > Microbulbifer yueqingensis. Next base: position 48,704 of record NZ_FNFH01000003.1, read on the forward strand.
GGACCACCAGCGGTTGGCTCTCGGGGGATTCGTCCCAGATGTCGTCCACTTCCACATCACAGCCATCGGCATCCTGGCGGCGACTGTTTCGTCGCAACATGTCTATGCGGCAATTGCGCATGATGGTGTAGATCCAGGTATTGGCGGACGCCCTGGCAGGATCAAAGCTGGTGGCCTTGCGCCAGACCCGGAACATTACCTCCTGGACCAGCTCGTCAGCCGCCTCGGCGGAAAACGCCTGGACGCTGCGGCTGTAGTGGAAGCCCTTGATCAGGGGCGCGTAATGATGAAACAGGCGCTCGAAGGCTGCCCGGTCGCGGTGGGTGCCCACCTGCACCAGCAGCCTGCTCCAGTCATCGTCGCGGGTCTGGGTCTGTTGCACAGCTTTCCCGTTGAAGTCTGTCCGTGTTACCTGGGCCATCATATCTGTCTTTCGATGATTGTCGATCCCCGGTTACGCATGCCGGCGACAGGCGGATCACCATTTATATGGGAATTTGTGTGTTTATGGGCTATCAGTCCGGTGATGATCCGATAATTCGTACCCGGCGTAACATTTCGCAAACCAGGAGGGGGGCAAAGTATGGGCGGTGTCATTGGCGAGCTGCAGTTGTTTTACCAGGACTTCCTGACCGTAGACGCGGGAAAGCTGGGGCAGATCTATGACCAATCGGTCGTTTTCTCTGACCCGATCCACCGCGTGGAAGGCCTGGATGCGTTGCAAGCTTATTTTGAGGCGGTGAGCCAGGGCCTGGCCAGCTGCCGCTTCGAGTTTGAAAACGCCGTCGAGGGGGCCGGCAGTGCCTGCCTTCCCTGGGTGATGCACTACGCCCACCGCGCACTGAACGGCGGGCAGCCGATGACGCTGCGAGGCTGCAGCCTGCTGCGTTTCGGGGAAAAGATTCACTACCACGAGGACTTCTACGATATGGGAGCGATGGTCTATGAACATGTTCCGCTGCTGGGAGCCGTGGTGCGCAGGATCAAGTCACGCATGGCCCCGGGAGCAGGCTAGTCACCGGTGAGACAGGAGATGCGCTCGTGAGTGTGATCGAAGGCAAGACCATTTGGGTTACCGGAGCCAGTTCCGGCATCGGCCAGGCGCTCGCACAGCGTCTGGCGGACCACAACAATTTCGTCATCATCAGCAGTCGCAGTCGCGAGTCACTGCTCGACGTACAGAAGGCATCACCCAAGCGAATCCGTGTACTGCCCTGCGATGTAAGTGACGACGGAGCCATGGACCAGGCGGGCCGGGAGCTCGCGGAACTCACCGACCAGCTGGACCTGGTGGTCGCCTGTGCGGGTACCTGCGAGTACGACAACGGGCTGCAGCTCGACAGCGCCAGTTACCGCCGTGTGTTCGACGCCAACTTCTTCGGTGTGGTCAATACACTGCGGCAGGCGCTGCCTTTGCTCGCCCGTAGCAAGGCCCCGGTATTTGCCGCCGTGGGCAGCCTGTCCTCGGTGGTGGGGTTCCCGCGCGCGGAGGCGTACGGGGCGTCGAAGGCCGCCCTGGGTTACTTTCTCGATGCGGTGCGTGCGGACCTGTCCCGTACCTGCCTCAAGGTCGTGCACATCCGGCCCGGTTTTATCGATACGCCGCTTACCGAGCGCAACGATTTTGACATGCCGTTCCTGATGACCCCGGAGGCGGCCGCCGAGCGCATTGAAAGGGGGTTGGCTCGCGGTCACTCCACAATCGATTTCCCGAAACGCCTGAGTTGGTCGTTGCGGTTTTTCGGCTTTTTCCGCTCGCTCTGGTTCCGGATCTCGGCACCGCGGATGACCAGGATACGGTCACTGGCATCACGACAGTGACATGGGAAGCCGGCCAAGGCAGCAGCCCATCCAGCGGCAGGATGTGGGGAGGCACTGACCGGCCCGGATATCTGCGAACTGTTTTATAAGCACTGCCCGGGTACTGGGCGTTAAAAGAATAAGGAATCCTTGATGCAAATTGCGATTGTCGGTAGCGGTATTTCCGGCCTGACCGCCGCCTATCTCCTGAACAGGAAGCACGAGATTACCCTGTTTGAGGCGAGCGACCGGCTGGGCGGCCACACGGCCACTATCGATGTCGAAGACGGGGAACGCGAGTTGCCGATCGATACCGGTTTCATCGTCTTCAATGACTGGACCTATCCGAACTTTATCAAGCTCATGGACCAGCTGGGAGTAGAGTCCCAGCCAACAGACATGGGTTTCAGTGTCTGCTCCGACCGTGAATCTTTCGAGTACGCCGGCAATAACCTGGACAGCCTCTTTGCCCAGCGCCGCAATATTTTCAGTCCGGGTCACTGGCGTATGCTGCGGGACATCGTGCGCTTCAACCGCGCCGCGGTTCGGGACTGGCGGGCGGGCAGGCTGGACGACGGCACGACACTGGGGGAATACCTGGACCGTAACGGCTATTCCCGCGAGTTTTCCGAGCGTTACCTGGTACCAATGGGATCGGCGATCTGGTCGGCAAGCATGTCGCAGATGCTCGACTTTTCCGTCAGTTTCTTTATCCGTTTCTTTTTCAATCACGGGCTGCTGAACATCTTCAACCGGCCCCAGTGGCGTGTCATCAAGGGCGGGTCGCGGGAATACATTGGTCCGATGGTGAAGGACTTTACCGGCCGCGTCCGGTTGTCCACGCCGGTGGAGAGGGTGGTACGGGGAGCGAACGGCGTCACCCTCGAGACTGCGGGGGGGGAAACACACCATTTCGACGCGCTAGTCTTCGCATGCCACTCGGACCAGGCGCTGGCATGCCTGGATGATCCATCGACGGCCGAGCGCGAACTGCTCGGTGCTATCCCTTATGCCGCCAATTCGGTGGTACTGCATACCGACACGCGCCTGCTGCCGGAGCGCCACCGCAGCTGGGCCAGCTGGAACTACCGCCTGCAGGACGATTCCACCCGGTTGCCGGTCCTCACCTACAATATGAACATCCTGCAGCGCCTGGATAGCGAGCGGACTTATTGTGTCACCCTGAATGCAGACGATAAGATCGATCCGGAGAAAGTCATCCGCCGCTTCGAGTACGCCCACCCGCAGTTCTCTGTAGCAGGCATGCAGGCCCAGCAACAGTGGGAGCAGATTAATGGTCACAACCACACCTGGTACTGCGGTGCATACTGGCACAACGGTTTTCACGAGGACGGCGTAAACAGTGCGCTGCGCGTGGCGGAAGCGTTCGGGGTGACGCTCTGATGGAGAGCGCTATATACAGTGGCTGGGTCCAGCATCGGCGCCGCGCTCCCCGTGAGCACCGCTTCCGTTACCAGGTATTCATGATCTACCTGGACCTGGCGGAGCTGGAACAGGTGCTGTCCATAAGTCCCCTATGGTCGCGGCATCCCTGGGCGCCTGCGCGTTTCCGGCGGGAGGACTTTTTTGGGGACCCTGCACTGGGCATCGATGAGGCTGTGCGCCGGCGTGTGGCGCAAGAGTGTGGGGAGAGACCCGATGGCCCGGTGCGCCTGTTAGCCAACTGGCGCTACTTTGGCTATAACATGAACCCCATAAGTACCTATTACTGTTTTGATCGCACTGGCAGCGAAGTGCGCTGGGTTTTGCTGGACGTGCACAACACCCCCTGGAACGAGCGGCACAGTTACGTGCTGGATTGCCGCGACGGCCCGGCAACGGTGCAAAAGGGCGAATTCCAGAAATCCTTTCACGTCTCCCCGTTCATGCCGATGGATCAGGGTTATCGCTGGCGCAGCGTTACCCCCGCCGATCGCCTGTCTGTTTCCCTGCAGAACCTGCAGGGCGGGGAGGTGGTCTTCGACGCGATCCTGAGCCTCCGGCGCGAGGAGATTTCTTCGCGCGCCCTGAACCGAATCCTGATCCGATATCCGCTGATGACCGTAAAAGTCATAACTGCTATCTATTGGCAGGCTTTCAGGTTGTGGCTCAAGCGCGTACCGATATTTACCCATCCGAATCGCAGCGTTCGGGCCGATGCAGGAGAAAAACGCCAATGAAATCTGTAGGAGCAGGCGCAGCCGGCCGCGTCGAGGTACAGGATCAGTCCGCATGGTTTACCCAGCTCGCGAGGCGACTGGTACTGGGCAAGCTGAAGAGCCTGGAGCGGGGCCACCTGGTGGTCGAGGACGGTGACGAAGTTTTCGAATTTGGCCAGCCGGAACGGGATGCCGATGTCTGTGCCCGTATCTGTGTCCATGACGACAGTACCTACACGCAGGTACTCTTCAACGGCACTATCGGTTCCGGCGAGGCCTATATGCAGGGCGCCTGGAGTTCCCCTAACCTGGTTGACGTGATCCGGCTGATGGTCAACAACATGGCGATGCTGGAGAACATGGATTCCCGCTGGAGTTTCCTGCAGAAAATGGCACTTCGCGTACTACATCGCCTGAATGCCAATACCCGCAGCGGTTCACGCAAGAATATCGCGGCCCACTACGACCTGGGCAATGACTTTTTCAAGTTGTTCCTTGACTCCACGATGCTCTATTCCTCGGCGATTTTCCCCGCCAGAGATGCCTCACTGGAGGCTGCGTCGCTGAACAAGCTGGAGACGATCTGCCGCAAGCTGCAGCTGAGCGAGACCGATCACCTGCTGGAGATCGGTACCGGTTGGGGTGGCATGGCCGTTTATGCAGCAAAGAATTATGGTTGCCGGGTGACGACCACCACCATTTCCCGGGAGCAGTATGAGCATGCCCGGGAATGGGTGGAGCGAGAGGGCCTGGAAGATAAGGTCACCCTGTTGCTGAAAGATTACCGCGACCTGGAAGGACAGTTCGACAAGCTGGTCTCGATCGAGATGATCGAGGCCGTGGGGCATGAGTACTATCGCGATTTCTTTTCCCGGTGCAGCCGGCTACTGAAGGAAGACGGGTTGATGGTGATGCAGGCCATCACCATCCAGGACCAGCGTTATGACCGCTACCGGAAAGAGGTGGACTTTATCCAGCGGTATATTTTCCCCGGTGGATGCCTGCCTTCCAACCGTGTGGTGGCGGATCATATTGCTGACAGTACCGATATGCAGATAGTCGGCCTGGAAGATATTACCTTCCACTATGCTCGCACCCTGAATGCCTGGCGCCAGGCATTCTTCGCGCGGCTCGACGAGGTGAAGCGCCAGGGATTTGACAGCCGTTTCATCCGTATGTGGGACTTCTACCTGTGTTATTGCGAGGGCGGTTTCCTCGAGCGAGTGATCAGCACGGCGCAGTTCATTTTCGCCAAGCCGCGCTGCAAGGCGCTGCCGGCCTAGCTTCTGGCGGGGCGGAGGGGATATGTGGCGCATCATCGTCAACGCCCTCCTTTTCGATATCGCCTGGCCGCTCTGTGTACTGGTAGACAGCGTAGCCGTAATTGTCGCGTTCACGCTGGCCAACCTGTTTATCCATCTGCGCATTGTAGCTGACAAGCCCAACGAGTGGCTCTGGGTGGGGACCATCTGGCTCTGCGGTGCGTCCATGGACACGCTCGTATTTTCCAGCGGCGTGCTCGTCAATGACGACGGCTCGCCATTTCCACCTGCGTGGCTCCTGCTGCTATGGGCCAACTTTGCCATGGCCCTGCGCTACAGCATGTTCTTCCTGCAGAAAAGCGCCTGGCTGGCGGTGGTGCTGGGGGGAGCCTTCGGCCCCTTCAGTTACTGGACCGGCGCCTGGCTGAACGGCACGGTGGAATTCAGCGAGCCGGTGATCCTGTCTGTCTCTGTCCTCGTAATACTATGGGCCCTGTTCCTGCCGTTCACGACCTGGCTGTCGCGCCGGCGTATTTTCAGCGAGGTTCAAGATGCTTAACCTGATCGGGGCACTGGCCCTGAATACCGCTGTCCACTGTGGATATGAGGGAGAGGTCCGCGCGATCGGACTGGCCCGGCAACCCGGCAGCGGCGAACTCGTCTACTGTGAGTATCACCTGCCTGCCAGGGGTCAGCGTAGCCGCGTGCTCTACTACAGCCCGGCGGGCCATCGCATAGCGGAAAAGAAACTGGAATCCCGGGGCGGAGGTTCCCCACACAATACTCCGCGGCCGCAGGTTCGGCAGCAGGACTACCGCCATGGCGAGGAGCGCCAGGTGCTGTGGAAGGGGAGTGTATGGCAGTTGCGCTACCGGCAGGCCGGTGGTGCCAGCTGGGAGAGTGCACGGCTTGAGGCCCACCAAGCCGACGTGGTCGACGCGGGCTTCGACGCTTTCGTGCGCCAGAACTGGAGCCGCCTGGCGGCCGGGGAGCCGGTGGAATTCAGCTTTGCCTCACCCTTACACGGTCGGGCGGTAACACTGCGCGCCCGCAAGGTTACATGTAAGAAGGGAGGGCAGGGTACTCTCTGCCTGCAGGTTGACCTGGCGCAACCGCTGCTGCGGCTGTTTGCCGGCAACCTGTACCTGGTCTACGGGGTTGGCAATCGACAGCTCCGGACCTTCGACGGCATTGTCAACCTGTTGGATAGCGAGGGTGAGAGCCAGCGGCTGCGGATAGATTACCACTACCCGTGAGCGAACTTCTGCGGTGATTGCCCGTGCTTCCCGGCGGTGTCGCCAGTGCCCGGTTCTTGCGAGCTCTACCTTTCTCCATTCTCACCATTTTCACCAGTAATCCTGCGACTTCCCGGTCGGCGAATTTTCTTGCGCCAACTGGCGCACCCTTCAACTTGCAGCTAAACCTAAAGGGAAAGAGGCGACACGTTTGGGCTGGCCGCGCCGTACGGTGACTGTACGCACGGCGGCGAGGGTCAACTCTTGAACCGAGGTAACGAGATGAAGTCTGCAATTCTTTCCGCTGTAGGAATCTACGCCGTTATGACGACCGGGTGTGTTACCCAGGAACAGGTACCGGGCGCGGGCGGCATCGTGATCGATACCTACGGCGTCAACATGCGCCAGTACCAGCTCGACCTGGCGGACTGCCGCGCTACGGCCAGCTACGCCAGGGCTGACGCCGGGCGCCGCGGGGTAACCCGGGCCGCGGGCGGTGCCCTGCTGGGCGGCGCGCTGGGGGCCATCGTGGGCGATTCCAGCAGCGCCGCGGCAGCCGGCGCCGGTGCCGGTGCGCTGCTTGGTGGCGTGTCGGGTGTGGGCAGTTCCTACTCCGAGGAGAGGTACATTGTCAGGAACTGTCTGCGCGGTCGCGGATATCGCGTGCTGAATTGATCTTTTCGTACAGTGTGTGGTCAAAGTTTCAACAGAGCCTGTTGATATTCGGCAATCTCACAGGACTTGGCTTGAGCCGGGCATGAGCCCGGCTTTTTTTTGCCTGCAGATTACTGGTAGACCGGCATTGGCCGATCCGCAAGACGCATTTACCTGGACAGCGAAATCGCCCTGGTGGCCGGGCCCTGGCCGTTGGGCGAAGCAAGGGCGAGAATACGCATGGACATGTCGATATAGTCATTGCCGAGATTGTCGTATTCGCGGTTGACGTGATAGGGCGTGGCGTGGTCCCGCAGGAAAGTTCCCTCGATACGGAACAGTTCATCGTCCTTGTTTGATTTCAGGTGGCCGGCGACCAGCTGGGTCAGTTCCTTGAGCACGGCCAGGATCGCAGCGGAGCCGGGATTTGCACTGACGATTGTATCGATTCCCAGTTCCACCGCCTTGCTGCTGACAATTTCCTCAACCTGCCCGCCGATGCTATTCAGGTCGGAGTCGCTCTCCATCACCAGTACCGACAGGGCCACGAACTTTCCCGGGTTCCTGGGCCCGTAAACCAGGTGCCCGTCGCCGAGCATTTTTACCGTGCCACCCCGACGCACTTTGGGGAACGGCATCATATTGAAATCAATTGCGGGACTCGCAACACCGGATTCGTCTATGGCCATGGAAACGATGTAGGGCTCGTTGTAGTTCTGGAATGACGAGTCCGCATGCTTCTTGAGCGTGAAGCGGGGGATTGTGATTGCGATGCTGTCGCTCATTGGGTCGAACGGCGCATTGTAGGGATTATTGGACATTTTTGTTCTCCTTGTGCGAACCCCGATTCTACCGCTATTCCCACTGTGTTTTGTACATCCCGCACCGGCACCTGTGCATGACGGTCGGGGTGGCGGTAGCCACCATGGATGAAAAGCAGCGTGCAATGAAAATGAATATGCGTGCGGGTATCGGCGGCAGGGAGAAAGGGCAAGGAGAAAGGGCAAGGAGAAAGGGCAAGGAGAAAGGGCAGGGAGTGGGTGAAAAGGGGGAAATAAAAAAGGGCGGTTTCCGGTTGGAAACCGCCCCCTGGGGTGCGATACCAGGCTCTACTGGGCCAGCGAGAACAACTGGGTGTTGCCGCCGGTCGCCACGGTATTGATGGTCTTGGTCTTCTCGTCGGCGAAACGGAACAGGTAGTGCGGCCCGCCCGCCTTGGGCCCGGTGCCGGACAGTCCCTGGCCACCGAACGGATTGACGCCAACGACAGCACCCACCATGTCCCGGTTGACGTAGCAGTTGCCCACGTTCACGCGCTTGAACACGGCGCCGGCGCGGCCCTCGATGCGGGAATGCAGGCCGAAGGTGAGGCCGTAACCGGTGGCGTTGATCCGGCGGATGACATCCTCCAGCTCGCCCGCCTTGAAGCGCACCACGTGCAGGAAGGGACCGAACACCTCGCGCTCGAGTACGGAGAAGTCCTCGATCTCAACCACCTGCGGGCCGAAGAAGGTGCCCTTCGCCGGCACCTTGTCTCCGTCGAAGGAGAAGAGCGGTTTCGCTTCCTGCTGCATGCGCTCGCGGTGCTTCTGCAGTGTGCCCAGCGCCTTGGCGTCGATCACCGGACCGATGTCGGTGGACAGCAGGGCAGGGTCGCCCAGGGAAAGCTCCTCGCAGGCACCCTTGAGCATCTTCAGCAGGTTGTCGGCGATCACGTCCTGCACACACAGGACGCGCAGGGCAGAGCAGCGCTGGCCGGCACTGAGGAATGCCGACTGGATGACATCGTCCACTACCTGCTCTGGCAGGGCGGTGGAGTCCACGATCATCACATTCTGGCCGCCGGTCTCGGCGATCAGGGGGATGATGGGCCCTTCCTTGTCGGCGAGCTGGCGGTTGATCAGGCGCGCGGTCTCGGTGGAGCCGGTAAAGGCCACGCCCGAGAGGCGCGGGTCTTCGATCAGCAGCGGGCCCACTGCGGCCCCGGTACCGGTGATCAGGTGCAGCACCTCTTTCGGTACGCCGGCCTGGTGCATCAGCTCGATGGCCCGGGCGGCAATCAGCGGGGTCTGCTCGGCGGGCTTGGCAAGCACCGCGTTGCCGGCGGCCAGGGCAGCCACCACCTGGCCGGTAAAGATCGCCAGGGGGAAGTTCCACGGGCTGATGGCCACAAATACGCCGCGCCCGGTGAGGTAGAGTTCGTTGCTCTCGCCGGTGGGCCCGGGTAGTTCCTGCGGCTCGCTGAAGTGGCGGCGGGCCCCGTTGCCATAATAGCGACAGAAATCCACTGCCTCGCGCACCTCGGAGATGCCGTCGTTCAGGGTGCGACCGGCCTCCAGGCAGATCAGTGCCGTCAGGTCGTTGATGTGCTCTTCGTACAGGTCGGCGATGCGGTCGAGGATTTTTCCGCGCGCGTTGCCGCCCAGCCGGTCCCAGGCCACCTGCGCCTCAGTGGCTGTGCGGTAGGCGGTGTCGATCTGGTGTTTGTCCGCGTTCGCGGTATGCCCCACCACCTCGCCGGTAGCCGGGTTGTAAACCGGCTCATCGACCTTGCCCATGGCGCCGTTGATGATCGGCCCTCCCTTGAACTGCTTGCCGCGCATCTTCTCGACACTCTCCAGCAGTGGTTCCACCGCCAGCGGGTCAGTGAGTTCCATGCCGTGGGAGTTCTTCCGGGGCAGGGGCTCGCCGCCCAGGAGGATGTCCTCCGGCACCGGAATCTGCGGGTGGCGGTAGGGCTTGCAGTTCTCACTCTGTTCGATGGTGTCCCCCACCAGCTCCTCCACCGGGGTCTTCTCATCCATGAAGCGGTTGACGAACGAGCTGTTGGCGCCGTTCTCCAGCAGGCGGCGTACCAGGTAGGGCAGCAGGTCCTTGTGGGCGCCCACCGGGGCGTATACCCGCACCGGCACGCGCTTGCCGTACACCTTTTCCAGCTGCGCGTACAGCAGGTGGCCCATGCCGTGCAGGCGCTGGAACTCGTAGTTGTTCTCGTCGCCGGCCATCTCCAGGACCAGGCCCACGGTGTAGGCGTTGTGGGTGGCGAACTGCGGATACACGGCGTCGCGGTTGTCCAGCAGCTTCTTGGCGCAGACCTGGTAGGACAGGTCGGTGTGGCACTTGCGCGTGTACACCGGGTAGTCGGGCAGGCCCAGCTGCTGGGCATGCTTGATTTCGGTATCCCAGTAGGCGCCCTTGACCAGGCGCACCATGATCTTGCGGCCGGTCTCGCGGCCCAGGGCGATCAGCCAGTCGGCCACGTAGGGGGCGCGCTTCTGGTAGGCCTGCAGTACAAAGCCCAGGCCCTGCCAGTTGCCCAGCTCCGGCGCGCGCGCCAGGGCCTCGAAGATATCCAGGGAAACATCCAGGCGGTCCGCTTCCTCGGCGTCGATGTTGAGGCCCATGTCGTACTTGGCCGCGGCAATGCACAGCTCCTTGACGCGGGGCAGCAGCTCGGTCATGACGCGCTCGCGCTGCAGTACACTGTAGCGCGGGTGCAGGGCGGACAACTTGATGGAGATGCCGTTGGCCTCGATCACATCGCGCTTGTCGTTGTGCTTGCCGATGGTCTCGATTGCGCTCATGTACGCATCGAAATAGCGCTTGGCATCGGCCATGGTGCGGGCGCCTTCGCCCAGCATGTCGAAGGAGAAGCGGGTGCCGGGGACATTCTCGGCCGGGCCTCGCTTCAACGCCTCCTCAATGGTGCGGCCGAGGACATACTGGCCGCCCATGATCTTCATCGCCTGCATCATGGACGCGCGCACCATGGGCTCGCCCATGCGGCTGACCATGCGCCGCATCCAGTGAGAGGGCTTTTCGGTGATATCCGGGTCCAGCTCGACGATATTGCCGGTAAGCATCAGGCCCCAGGTGGAGGCATTTACGAACAGGGAGTCGGACTGGCCACGGTGGCTGGACCAGTTGCCGGAATGCACTTTCTCGGCAATCAGTTTATCGGCAGTATCCGCATCCGGTACCCGCAGGAGGGACTCGGCCAGGCACATGAGCGCCACGCCCTCCTTGTTGGAGAGGCCGAACTGCTGCAGGAAGGCGTCCAGCGTGCCGCGCTTGCTGCGCTCCTTGCGCGACTCGACCACCAGCTCACGGGAGGTGGCGAGGATTTTCTGGCGCAGTGTGTCGCTGGGCCGCGGGGCGGCCAGCAGTTCGCTCACGCACTGGTTTTCGTCGGCGTGCAGGTACTGGCGGGCCTTCTCGCGCGCGCTGTGCAGGTCCCCGGCGAATTGTGTTGGCATGCTGTCTCCAAAACTCTAGATTGATACCAGAAGAAAAGTCGGATTATGTGCGATTTTGCTCAGAATTAATCGCCATTATGCAAACAGTTGTGGTTAAATATAGCGCCTATTTGCATGATCACCAGTAGGGTATGTTGCTATGTCACGTCAGATGGAAGACCTGGACCGTATCGACCGCCAGATTCTGCGCATCCTCCAGCGCGAGGGACGCCTGCCGAACGTCGAGCTGGCCAGGCGCGTAAATCTCAGTCCCACCCCCTGCCTGGAGCGGGTCAAGCGCCTGGAGCGCGAGGGCTTCATCCGCGACTATGTGGCGTTGCTTGATCCCCTCAAGGTCCACGCCGGCCTGGTGGTCTACATCCAGGTTACGCTCACCGATACGGCCACCGAGGCACTGGAGGCCTTCAACTCCCACGTCTCCAGCCTGGAGGAAGTGCAGGAGTGCCACATGGTGGCCGGCGGCTTCGATTACCTCATCAAGATCCGCATCAAGGACATGCTGGGCTATCGCCGTTTCCTGGGCGAGAAGCTGGCGTCCATACCCGGGGTGCGCGAGACCCATACCTATGTGGTGATAGAGGAAGTAAAGACCGATACCGCGGTGGCGGTGCCCGACCCCGAGCCCAAGAAAGCCAAGTCCGGCAAGCGCTAGCGCGCCCCCCGGCAATTCAACAGTATGTCGAGCGAACAACTGGCCCCGATGACCACGCTATCCGTACCCGACAATCGCCGCGCCGTAATGCTGGCCCTGGCGGCGGTTCTCTGCTGGTCGACAGTGGCCAGTGCCTTCAAGCTCTCGCTGCAGTATGTGTCCCCACTGCAGCTGGTCAGTATAGCGGCCGCGGTGTCCACGCTGCTGATGGCTGCGGTAGTGTCAAAGCAGGGGGAATGGAGCGGGCTCGGGCGCGCGTGGCGGCGCAACTGGCGCTGGTACCTGGCACTGGGTTTCTGCAATCCTTTCTTCTATTACCTGGTGCTGTTTAACGCGTATGACCTCCTGCCGGCCCAGCAGGTACTGCCACTGAATTACACCTGGGGCGTGCTGCTCGCGCTGTTGTCGGTGCCGGTGCTGGGCCACCAGCTGCGTACCCGCGACCTGGTGGCCGCGTTGGTGTGCTACAGCGGGGTGCTGGTGATCGCCACCGGCGGCAACCCGCTGGAGCTGGAGTTCGCCGACCCGTTGGGGGTTGGCCTGGCCCTGTTCAGCACCCTGATCTGGTGCTGTTTCTGGCTGCTGAATACGCGTATCGGCGGCAGTGCACCGGTGAACCTCCTGCTCACTTTCCTCTGCGGGCTGCCCTGGCTAGCAGGAGCGCTATTGATGTGGGGCGACTGGCACTGGCCACCACTGGCGGGCTGGGCCGGAGCGGTGTACGTGGGCCTGTTCGAAATGGGGATCGCCTTCCTGCTGTGGCAGGGAGCCCTGATGGCCTGTGATAACGCTGCCCGCATCAGTAACCTTATTTATCTCTCGCCGCCACTATCGTTGGTATTTATTGCGCTGCTGGTGGGCGAAACGATCCAGATGGCAACCATTGTTGGCCTGGTTTTGATTATGCTCGGGGTCGCCGTGCAGCAGGGCGCGCTGCGTCGGTGGCTCCTGAAACGATAAAGAATCCGCAGGAGCGGCCGCTGGCCGCGAACTGGTCACGAACGAACCAGGTGCATATCGCGGCCAGCGTCCGCTCCTACGATGATCGAGAGAAACTGAAAAGCGATAAAGATAAGCAGGTACCCCATGGATTTCTCCCTCACCGAAGAACAACAGATGATCCAGGATGCCGCGCGCCAGTTCGCCGACAGCGAGCTGAAGCCGGTGGCGGCGGAGCTGGACAAGACCGGCAACCGCGAGTTGCTGCTGGAAAAGCTGCGCCAGCTGGCGGAGCTGGGCTTTATGGGGATCAACATTGATCCGGACTTCGGCGGCACCGGCGCCGGAACCGTGGCCTTCAGCCTGGCCATTACCGAGCTGGCCCGCGGCTGTGCCTCCACCGCCACTACCACCTCCGTGACCAATATGGTTGCCGAGGTTATCCAGGCGGTGGGTAATGAGGACCAGAAGGCGAAGTACCTGCCGAAGATCTGCAGTGGTGAGTATGCCGCCGGATCCTTCTGCCTCACCGAGCCCAGTTCCGGCTCCGATGCTGCCGCCATGCGCACCCGCGCGGTGAAGGATGGCGATGAGTACGTGCTGAATGGCAGCAAGCTATACATCTCCAGCGCCGAGTTCGCCGGCGTGTTTGTGGTGTGGGCGGTGACCGATCCGGAAGCCCCGAAAGGGAAGGGCATTTCCTGCTTCCTGGTGGAGGCGGATACGCCCGGCCTGGTGATCGGCAAGGCAGAAGAAAAAATGGGGCAGAAAGCCTCGGTGACCAACGAGGTTTCCTTTGACGACTGCCGTATTCCCGCCGCCAATCTCATGGGCGAGGAGAATCGCGGTTTCCGCATCGCCGCCGGGGAGCTGGCCGGCGGGCGCATCGGTATCGGTTCCCTGGCGCTGGGCATCGGCCTGGAGGCACTGGACTGCGCACGCGCGTTTATCCAGGAGCGCGAACAATTCGGGCAGCCGCTGGCAAAATTCCAGGGCCTGCAGTGGCAACTGGCCGACTGCTATACGGAAATGGAGGCAGGGCGACTGCTGCTGATGCAGGCGGCGTGGCAGAAAGACGCAGGGATGGCGTTCGGCCCCGCCGCGTCCATGGCCAAGCTGTATGCCACCGAGAAGGCCAACGAGGCCTGTTACCGCGCGCTGCAGATGCACGGCGGCGCCGGTTACACCCGCGATTACCCGCTGGAGCGCATGGCGCGCGATGTGCGTATCACCACCATCTACGAGGGCACCAGTGAAATCCAGCGGCTGATCATTGCCCGTCACCTGCTCGACGGTCTCCGTTGACCTGACTTGCGGCACGGCCTGCCGATCCGGCGGGCCGAGTTCCCTATCCCCCGCTCGGCGCGGCCGATCCCTTCCCGGCGTGCCTTTCCTTTTCTGCTTCCCTCCAGGCTCGGCTAGGCTTAAACCTGCACTTGCTTGAGTTTTGCGGGACCCGTGAATATGGACGCCTGCCTGGAAACCTGTGCACCGCTTGACCGGATTACAGGGCCGTTCAGCACCGCCCGGGTAGGGCCGGCGCCCTCCATAAAAGGACCTTAAAGCGAGCCACAGGGAATGTGCTGTCCCGGGACATGGAGATGTCGATGGTAAAGTCGTATAGGCATTCGCTGCTGCTGCCCCTCGCAGCGCTCACTATTGGCTGGTCACACTCCGGTTCTGCCGGGGGACTCATGGTGTGGGAAATCGGTACGCCGACCCTGGGCACCGCCGGCGCCGGCTGGGCGGCGATGCCGGAGGATGCATCCACTGCCTACACGAACCCCGCCGGTACCGTCTGGCGGGACAATACGGAACTGATGGCGGCGGGGCAGCTGTTGTACGGCCATCTTGAGTTCAATGATGATGGCGCGAGCAACGTTCCGGGCAACGATGGCGGCAACGCCATCGAGTGGTTCCCGGGCGGCGGCTTCTTTGCCGCGGGCCGGTTCACCGACCGAATCGGCTGGGGCTTCGCCATGGCCGGCAATTTCGGCGGGGTACTGGACTATGACGGTGACTGGAAAGGTCGCCGCTTCGTGACCGAGACCAGCCTGATCGGTATGAGCCTGCTGCCTTCACTGAGCTGGAAAGCGAGCGACTGCCTGTCAATCGGTCTTGGCCTGAATGTGATGGGCGCCTATTACAAATACGAGTCGCGCCCCCGCGCCGGCCTGGCGGGCGGCGATGCGCGACTGAAATACGATGACAGGGATATCGGCTACGGCGGCAACCTGGGCGTTATCTACAAGCCCACTGCAGCCACTACCCTGGGGTTCAGCTATACATCGCAGGTCGACTGGGAGTTCCGCGATGACCTGCGGCTGGATGGTTTCGGTCCGCTGTTCACTCGCCTGGTAGAGCGACTCGATGGTGCGCGCACTGGCTTTGATATGAATGCGCCCCAGACCCTGACCATCAGCCTGCAACAGCATCTCACTGGATCGACCACGATGTATGCCAATGTGAACTGGCAGGAGTGGTCGGAGTTTGGGCTGATTGGCTTTGAAATCGATAACCCCAACCAGACCAGCGCCACTATCAATCGGGAATACGACGACAGCTGGCACGGTGCCCTGGGCCTGCGGCACCAGTACCGGACCGGTGCCCTGGCGGGGTGGGCGCTGTCGGCCGGTATTGCCTATGACAGCAGTATCGAGGACCTGGGCTCTCGCACCGCAGATGTGGTTGTCGACAAGCAGTGGCGCCTGGGGCTGGGAGGGCAAAAGGAACTCTGTCCGGGACTGCGGCTGGATCTCGGTTACACCCTGGTGTGGATGGGAGATGTTCCTATCGACCAGCAGGGTGCGCCGCCGTTTAGCCCACGGTTACAGGGCAGCTATGACGATTACTCTCTGAATTTCTTCGGTGCCTCATTACAGTTCGAGCTCTGATAGTAATCTCAGCCCGTGGTCGCGCTTGACCGTCGAGCGAGAGTCGCGAGTGACGCACTTTGTAGGCAGACTGACGACTGGCTGCGGTAATGATGGTTGCGTTGGTTTTTTTGGTTCCCTGAGCGGCTGGTGCGGCTCATGCTTTAACATTGTTTGACCCTGAAAACCCGGGTTTCCCAGTTACCAGTTCAGAACAAAGCTGAGATGGCGCGGAGCGTCGCCCGACCGGCCAGGGGACATCCTCTTTGACTGCGAGGGCGTGTATATTGTCCGCAAGGAAAACTGACGAGGTGGATTGATGAGCGGGCCGACACCAACCGTTGTAACTGTCGAAGAATCCGGGGAGGGTAAATTCACCCAGGCCATGCAGTCCGGTCCCCACCAGCTTGTCGCCGACGAACCGGAGGATTTTGGCGGTGACAACCGGGGGCCCGGGCCCTACGAGTACCTCCTGATGGGGCTGGGCGCCTGTACCAGCATGACCATCCGCATGTACGCCGACCGCAAAAAGATTCCCTTGCAGCGGGTTCGGGTCATCCTGTCTCACCAGAGGGTTCACGCAAAAGATTGCGAGGACTGCGAGACGAAAGAGGGGAAAATTGACGAAATCGTGCGGGAGATAACCCTGGAGGGGGAGTTGACCATTGAACAGCGGGAGAAGTTGCTAGATATTGCCAACCGCTGCCCGGTACACCGGACCCTGACCTCGGAGAACGTTGTGCGCTCACGGCTCTCTTCTGCCTGAACTTCGTTACTCTATAGAATGGGGCTCACACCTGTGACTCGATTGGCAACCATGAGAGCAGCCAGGCCACGAACCGGTCCCAGGTACTGGTTTCCGGTTCCTTGTACCAGGTTTGTCTCTGGCCGTCGTCCTTCCCGGTCCAGGTCAGCCGGTCCCCTTCCCCCAGCGTAAGTCGCCACGCCGAGTCTGGCGCCACCCAGTCCTCGAACAGCGCATTCAACTGGTTATTGATGGCCGCATTCTCGATCAGCACGCCGATTTCGGTATTGTGCCGGCGCGAACGACTATCCATATTGATGGACCCGATGAAGACCCGATCGTCATCGATCACAAAAGTCTTGGCGTGAAGGCTGGCGCTGCTACTGCCCTCAAACCAGTGCAGCTTGCGTTCCTGGTCGGCGCTGGGGCGTAGCTCCCAGAGCTGTACACCCGCCTCGAGCAGGGGACGCCGCGAATGGGAATAGGCGCTGTAAACCGCAGCAGTATCGGTACTGCTGAGGCTGTTGGTGAGCACCCCGATATCCATACCGCGATTTGTCAGGTCGGAGAAAAAGTCTTCTCCGCGTTCGCCCGGTACAAAATATGCCGAGCTCATCCTGATCCGCGAGCTTGCCCGGGATAGCTCTTGCATCAGCTCATATGCCGGCAGCTCCTCCTCCGGGATATCAGATTCGCTAAATGCCTTGGCCGGCGGGTCAGTGAACAGGGTGGCGGGGCCCCACTCAAATTCGAGCTCACTGGCGAGCAGGCGCTGAGAGAAGTCGGAGTCGCGTTGCGCCTTGTGGAACTCGCTGTCCGCATGTTCCTGCAAGTTTTCCTTTATTCGCGTCCGCATTTCCTCGAGGCTGAGGGAGTCGTCGTCATCCAGCATTAATTCCGCCACGGGGACCGACCTGTCGTGGTTCCAGTACTCGTCGAAGGCGGACGCTGCCCGCGGCAGCAGGTTGCCCACGATGAGCACGTCGGTATCCAGGAACTGCCTGCCGTCGCCGGCAAAATATTCATCTGCGATGTTGCGGCCGCCGGTGATCATCGCCACTCCATCGGCAATCAATAATTTATTGTGCATCCGGTGATTGATCCGGCCGAAATTCCTGATGTGCTCAAGCGCACGGTCAAGGTCGCTGCGCCCGGCCACCGGGTTAAACACCCGCACCTCCATATTCTGGTGTTCTGTCAGCGTCACGATATTCGGGTTGCCGACCCTGGTGGCAACATCATCCACCAGTAGCCTGACGCGGACCCCCCGATCTGCGGCTTCGAGAAGTTTGCTGGCGATCAGGTTGCCGGAGACGTCATCCGCAAAAGCGTAATACTGCACGTCGAGTGAGACCCGGGCCTGCTGAATCAGCACCAGTCGGGCGACAAAGGATGTAGGTCCCTCCGGGAGGAGCAGGAATCCCGAATGCTCGCCCGGCTGTTGATCTGTGTGTCTGGTGATGGCTTGTGCCATCGGAGATTGAGTCGCGGGTGGCAGAGCGTGGGAGGCGGCCCGTTCTTCCGGGTCATAGCCCTGATCGCCGCTGTTACATGCCTGCAGGATCAAAAAGCTGGTGAATACCATCACCGGAAGCGGTAACTGTCCTGGGGTATAGCTGGTGTTCATTCTGTTAACCGGTCTACTTTCGTCCCAAAAGCCGGCGGCAATCACCGCGGCGGTCGAGGCAGCGGTTCAGTATTTGGCAATGGAAGGGGGAAGGGTACTGAATAATAGTAGTTAGCCGGCCTGCCCCGGGCAACCGGACAATCCTTCCGTTCATTTTTTAGGTGGGCCGGGATTTTTCTCGGTACTGATTGCTATGTTCGGTTCCGGGTTCTTCACTTCCTCAACAAGGTGTCCTGCTACAGTCTCCTCGGGCGCGAATCGCAGGAACAGGCCGAGGCAGATCAGGAGTATGGCGGCAGCGAGAATAATAAGCGCCGGGTACACCAGTAGTTCCGCCTTGCCGGTTTGCCCGAACTTGATTACGAAAATGAGGCCCTCGAGCGAGAGTGCCACGCAGACCACCACAATAAAGCGGGGAGTGGATCGCCGCAATATATGAGTCACCTCGCCGATGGCCGGTTTGCGCAGCTCGTGGGAAAGTGCGCGCTGTAGCTCGTAGATTGCGAGGGCGACAATCAGGTTGCTGATCGCATTGGTTATCACCTCGGGTATCTCGTTGTTCGGGTAAGTGAAGCCCTCGATGATCACGTAGGCGGCCACGCTGACGGCACTGGAAATCAGTATCAGTGCCGTGACCACCATCAGGAATAAGGAGAAAACCCCCAGGAACATCAGTGTATTGGCTCTTTTGTTCTGGAGCTTTTTGTACAGCCTGTAAAGGTGGTTTGCCATAGCTCGCGGGACACTCTCTTGGGCAGGGAAATATGTCACAGGGCGGGCTGTACGGCGTGTCAGTGCATAGCACAAGGATGGACACTACCTGTGGCTCGCTATTGAGAGTGTAGTAAAGAGCGGGGCGGTTTTTTTCCCCTGGCCAGGGGGCTGGAATGGTCCCGTGACGGGGGTAAACCAAATGGTGCAGGAAGGTCAGGTGGGAAGAATGATCGGACCCTTTCCAGCGCAGCAGGCAGAAGGTGACATGCCGGCTGTCACCCGCTGTTTTGAGCGTCAGTCTGGCGACAGGGGGATGGGACGGCGCGCGACATGTAAGCGGAGTCGGGAGCTCGCCTATTAGCGGCCCCCTGTCAGGGTAGACCGCGACTCAATTGCGGGAGCCACGCGCTGAGTGAGCCGGGTCGTTATCCTTAACAGGCTGCTTCGCTGGCAGCCTCCTTTGCAAGTGGCGCGCGTCCTCCTGTCCGGGCATAGAAGGTGAGGATGCCGTCGTCGATCGGGTCTTCCAGCAGAATCCGGGCATCGCGCTCATAGTCGTTCACCAGCCGCCACGGGTATTTGCTGCCCTGTCGGGGCAACAGCGGGTCGGCACGCTGCACATAGCCTGATTTCAGCGCCGCCATGACGGACTCCTGCTCCTTGCAGCCCTCGCGGTCGATCGGCATGAATACCGCCTTTCCCTCGCGCTGCATATGGTTCAGCAGGCGGCAGAGGTAGTCCGCCGACAAGTCGGCCTTCAGCGTCCAGGCCGCGTTGGTATAGCCGAACACCCAGCCCATGTTGGGCACGCCCTCCATCAGCACGCCCTTGTAGGTGAGCCGTCGGTTCATTTCCACGCGTTGGCCGTCGACCTTCAGGTCCATGCCGCCCAGTACCTGCACCTTTAGGCCAGTAGCGGTGATGACGATGTCTGCCTCCAGCTCCCGGCCGGATTTCAGCCGGACGCCGGTGGTGGTGAAGGTATCTATCTCGTCGGTTTCCACCGATGCCCTGCCGGAGCGGATCGACTCGAACAGGTCGCCGTCAGGGACCGCGCAGAGGCGCTGGTCCCAGGGAGCGTAGTCGGGCGCGAAATGGCGCATATCGTAATCCTTGCCCAGCGCCCTGCGTACGCCGCGCAGCATCAGCCTGCGGACGAGGTTGGGCCAGCGCCGGGCCGCCTTGAAGATCCAGCGGTGCAGCTTGATATTGCGCTTGCGGGCCATGCGGTACACCCACCGCTCCGGCAGGAACTTCTTCAGTACGGCGGAGATCTTGTCGCGCGCCGGCACCGATAGCACGTAGGTAGGGGAGCGCTGCAGCATGGTGACATGGGCCGCCTTTTCACCCAGGGCTGGAACCAGGGTCACCGCCGTGGCGCCGCTGCCGATTACCAGCACACGCTTGTCGCTGTAGTCCAGGTTTTCGGGCCACTGCTGCGGGTGGACGACTTGCCCGGTGAACTGGTCGATGCCCGGAAACCGGGGCAGGTAGCCCTGGCGGTAGTCGTAGTAGCCGGTGCAGGAGATCAACACGTCGCAGGTATAGCTGACGGGGTTGCCGCGCTGTTGCCCCCGCAGCTCCCAGCACTGGCGGCTGCTGTCCCAGTTGGCTTCCTGCAGGTCAACGCCGAACTGGATACGCTCTGAGACCCCGTATTCGTCGGCGGTATCACTGATGTACTTGCGGATGGACTCGCCCTCGGCGAGGACCTTGAAGCCGTTCCAGGGGCGGAAATTGAAGCCGAAGCTGAACATGTCCGAATCGGAGCGGATTCCCGGGTAGCGGAACAGGTCCCAGGTGCCGCCGATCCGCTCGCGGCGCTCGAGCACCGCAAACTTCCGGTCCGGGCAGTCCCGGCTCAGGTGGCAGGCCGTGCCGATGCCGGAGAGCCCGGCACCGATGATCAGTACATCGTAGTGCTGCTGTGTCATGGGATATCGTGTCTTTATTGTTCTGGATTGTTCTGGCTGTGTATGCGCTGTTGTCGATGGCCCCAACGATAGCGGATTACGTGGGTCGGTAACAGCGGCAGCGGGGGCTCCGCTGCCTCATTAGCTCCTGATAGCGCCTGGAACTGGCGTTACTGCAGCGCGCGAAGGTACTTGCGGGCCGCCGTCTCGTCGCCGGCCTCGCGGTGCATGGCCACCAGCGCCGAGAGGATCTGCCGGTCCGCCGGATAGTGCTCCAGGCCCCGCTCCAGCTCGGCAATGGCTTCCTCTGGGCGGCCCGCCGAGTTGAGCGCCACCGCGTAAACGTAGATGTAGCGGGCCGGCGCAGCCTCCGCCGTCGCCGACTGGCGCAACAACTCAATTGCCGCTCCTCTTTGGCCCTGCCGCACCAGCGAGAGGCCCAGGGCGTGCTGGACGGGGGCTTTCTGCGGAACCCTGTCGAGCGCCTCCCGCAGCAGCGACTCGGCATCGCTCTCGCGGCCGGAACTGCGGTAGAGGTCGGCCAGGTTGACGTAGGCTGGAGTAAAGTAGGGCGCCAGCGAGATTGCCTGGCGGTACAGCAGCTCGGCCTGCCGCTGATCGCCCCACTGGGCGTGGATCCCCGCAAGGTTGGCCAGTGACTCCGGCCGGTCACTGTTGAAGCGCTCGGATTCCCGGTAGCTCGCCAGTGCCCGGCTGTACTGTTGCTGTACCCGCGCCGGGAGCTGCTCGACCGGGTGGGCCGCCAGGGCATTCGCGGCGAGGGATTCGGTGACCCGCTTGCCCTCGTACAGCAGGGGGATAGCGAGGGCAGGGCGGATAGGCGCAGGGACGGATTCCAGCGACTGTGCCAGGCCGAGGTTAAGCAGCGGCTCATTGCCCTGGGCTATCGCCTGGAGCAGCTGTGCCGACTGCCGGGAAAGGTAGCGTGGCAGCAGGCTTACCGCAGTTGCCCTGGCGATCGCGGGCTGGGTGTCATCGACGGCCAGCGCCATCAGGGCCCGTTCGGCGCCCGGGAGGCCATGGCGGCCGGCGTAGAGTGTCTCGCCAAAATGCGTTTCAGTGGGTGGACCGAATTTCTCTGCCAGGACCCGGGCTGCCCAGCGATTGGACTGGTCGGTATGGCAGCCGGTACAGGCGTTGGGTGTCTGCAGCCGCTCCGACAGATCCGGCCGCGGTACACGCAAGCTGTGGTCCCGGCGCGCATCCACCTGCATGTAGGTTTTGGCCGGCATATGGCAGTTGACGCATTGTGCGCCCTCGCTGCCCCGGGGATGAAAGTGATGCGCGGCGGTATCGAATTTGCCGGGCAGGTGGCACTGGGCGCACACCGCGTTTCCCTCCGCGCGGAGCTGCAGGCTGTGGGGCTCATGGCAGTTGCTGCAGCTCACCCCTGCTGCATGCATCTTGCTCTGTAAAAAGGAGCCGTATACATAGACTTCGTCCCTGACCTGGCCATCAGCATGGTAGAGCGGCTCAGTGAGCAGTGCCGGGCTGAAGTGATCCAGCAGCTCGCTGCCGGCCCGGGCGCCGGGGAAGCTGGTCCGGCGGCGGGAGTGGCACTGGGCACAGGTTTCGATTTCGGTTTGCGTCTCGGCCGCGGCACTCAGCCGGGCGGTGCCGGCCGCGGCGTCCATCACCCAGGCCGCCTGCTGGCCTGCGCGGTATGATACCGCGAACCCCTTTCGCGTAACGGCACGATCAGGATTCGCGGCCCATTGCAGGTGCCGTGAGGCGGGGCCGTGGCAGGCCTCGCAGCCCACGTCCATCTCTGACCAGCTGGTTGCGTATGTATGGCTGGCGGGATCGTAATTCTTCTGCAGGTTGGTGGAGTGGCAGTCGGCGCATATGAAATTCCAGTTGTAATTGAGCCCGGTCCAGTGGAGCTGGTCCCCGGCTTCAATGTGCTCTTCCGGATGCAGGTGGAACCAGCGTTGTCCGCCCTCCGAAGTTTTACGGCTATCCCAGGCTATGCCCAGGGCCTGCAGCTTTCCGCCGGGAAGTGCCACCAGATACTGTTGCAGCGGATGGACGCCGAAGGTGTAGGCGATCGGGTAATCTGCTGTCTTGCCGTCCGGGCCATCGGTGCGGACCATATAGCGCCCGTTGTGCGTGAAAAAACGGGAGCGGGCACCGTAATAATTAAACTCCGCATTATCGAAGTCGCCGAGCACCGTGTCGGCGTTGGCTTCCTGCATGGCCAGGTCGTGATGTGAGCCCTGCCAGCGCTTGAACTGCTCTGCGTGGCAGCCGACGCATGTGCGGGTGCCCACATAGGTTGCAGGGCTGGAGCCGGCAGGAGGTTCAGCAGTGGCTTCCTTTATCGCTCCAGGGGATGCTGGCGCTTTTTGCGCGGGCCCGCTGTGCCGGTCGCAACCGGCGATCAGTAGCATTACCAGCAATACGGGCAGGGCGACAGGCATGGGGCCTCTGGGTGCGGTCGTTGTTGTTATGCATGGCCGGTCCCCGCTCTTGTTGAAGAGGCCGAACCGCGTTTCAGTATAGCGATGCGTGCGCCACCTTTCCGGTTGCTCGGTGGAGTCGGGCGCCTTTCGGTTTCACCTGCGCCAGAGCAGGCTCTTCCACCATCTAATGACTGTCCCTGGACGCCTGGTACAGCCTGCCTTTATTCCCCGGAGGGAGGGCCGAGAGGTTTGCACGACGGAATCATTTACCGTGCCGCATCTGTGACGTCAGCCATTGGCACCTCAGGACGAGCGGCTAAAGTTAAATGGAGTCGGTGTTGGATGCGGGGCTTTCCGTTGCGGAAAGTTCGCGGAACGGGAGTGCTCATGCGCATGAGATACAAGCTGTCAGGCCTGCTCTCGCTGGTTGTGACCCTGGTCCTGGTAGCCTGTCCGGTGGCTGTGAAGGCTGCGGACCCGTTGCCATCCTGGAAGGACAATGGCACCAAGGATGCCATTATGGAGTTTGTCGCGAAGGTGACCAGGGAGGGCGGCAAGGATTACCTTCCGCCGGAGCAGCGGATCGCCACCTTCGATAACGACGGCACGCTCTGGGCCGAAAAGCCCATTTACTTCCAGCTGGTTTACGCGGTGGACAAGGTCAGGGAGATGGCCCCGGAGCACCCGGAGTGGAAAGACCAGGAACCTTTTGCGTCCATATTAAAGGGCGATCCCCAGAAGGCCCTGGAGGGAGGGAAGCCGGCCCTGATGAAGTTGATGGCGGCCACGCACACCGGTATGACCGGCGAGGAATTCAGGAGCAGCGTCAGCGAATGGCTGGAGACAGCACGGCATCCCAAAACGAAGAAGCGCTACACGGAGATGGTCTACCAGCCAATGCTGGAATTGCTGAGGCATCTCAGGGCCAACGGTTTCAAAACCTATATCGTCTCCGGTGGTGGCATCGATTTCTTGCGAGCCTTTTCCGAGGAAACCTACGGTATCCCACCGGAGCAGGTGGTGGGGAGTACCCTGAAGGCCGGCTACGAGCTGCGCGATGGAACGCCGGTGCTGGTCAAGCAGGCGGAAGTTGCCCTGATTGACGACAAGGAAGGCAAACCGGTTGGTATCTACCAGTACATTGGCCGTCGCCCGGTGTTCGCGGCCGGGAACTCCGATGGTGATTTGCAGATGCTGGAGTACACGACCGCAGGTGCCGGCCCCAGCTTCGGGCTGCTATTGCATCATACCGACTCTGGTCGTGAGTGGGCCTACGACCGGCATTCAGCCGTCGGGCGCCTGGATAAGGCGCTAAAGCAGGCGCCGGAAAAGGGATGGACGGTGGTCGATATGCAGGATGACTGGAGGGTGGTGTTTCCTTTTGAAAAGTGAGCAGCGGCTAGTCTTACTGTTGAAATGCCCTCCGGTCACTGGCTCAGCTCGCCCGGGCACGTGACCCGCCTGCGATTGTGGAAGCACATGAGAAAAGGAATGCTGTCTCGTTCATTGCGCCTGTCCCTGCTGGGTACCCTGGCGGCACTGCTCCTCTACCAGGGCTCCGCCTGGGCCCAGTCGAAACCGAACATACTGGTGATCTGGGGCGACGATATTGGTATCACCAATATCAGCTATAACAGCCGCGGCCTGATGGGTTACGAGACGCCGAATATCGACCGTATCGCGAAAGAGGGGCTGGCCTTCACCGATTACTACGGGCAGCAGTCGTGCACGGCCGGGCGTGCGGCTTTCCTCGGTGGCAATGTGCCCATTCGGACCGGGATGACCAAGGTGGGACTGCCCGGGGCGAAGGAGGGCTGGCAGGAGTCCGATGTGACCATTGCCACCGTGATGAAGAGCCTGGGTTATGCCACCGGCCAATTCGGCAAGAACCACCAGGGCGACCGGGACGAGCACCTGCCGACCAACCACGGTTTCGACGAGTTCTTCGGCAACCTCTATCACCTGAATGCGGAGGAGGAACCGGAGCACCGGGACTATCCGAAGGATCCGGAGTTTCGTAAGAAATACGGGCCGCGGGGCGTTATCCACGCCAGGGCGGGTGGCGAGATCAAGGACACCGGCCCCTTGACCAAAAAGCGGATGGAAACCATCGATGACGAGACGGTGACGGCCGCCATCGACTTCATCAAGCGCGCCCACCAGGCGGGCAAGCCATTCTTCGTATGGTGGAACGGCACGCGCATGCATTTTCGCACCCATGTGAAGGCGGAGCACAAGAACCTGGCCGGGCCCAACAGCAACGAGTACCAGGACGGCATGGTCGAACATGACCAGCACGTGGGCCAGCTGCTCGATGCGCTGGACCAGCTAGGCATTGCCAAGAACACTATCGTCTTCTATTCGACCGACAATGGCCCACATTTCAATACCTGGCCCGATGCCGGCACCACGCCGTTTCGCAGCGAGAAAAACTCCAACTGGGAGGGCGCCTATCGGGTTCCCGCATTCGTTCGCTGGCCCGGCAAGTTCCCCGCTGGCAAGGTCCTGAACGGTATCGTCTCCCATGAGGACTGGCTACCGACACTGGCGGCTATCGGTGGAAACCCGCAGATCAAGCAGCAACTCAGGGAAGGGGTCAAGCTGGAAGGGCGCAAGTACCGGAATTACATCGACGGCTATAACATGGTCGATTTCTTTACCGGGAGGGCCAGCGAATCTCCCCGTAAGGAATTCATCTATGTAAACGATGACGGGCAGATTGTGGCCATGCGCTACGAGCCTTGGAAGGCGGTGTTTCTCGAGAACCGGGGCGAGGCCTTCGAGGTCTGGCGCGAGCCTTTCACCGAACTGCGCGTGCCACTGCTCTTTCACCTCCGCCGCGACCCGTTCGAGCGGGCCCAGCACAATGCCAATACCTACAACGACTGGTTCCTGGACCGGGCGTATGTGCTGGTGCCCATGCAGAAGCTGGCCACTGACTTCCTCAAGACCCTGAAGGAATATCCGCCGAGCCAGACACCGGGTTCCTTCAACCTGGAGAAGGTACAGAAGATGCTGGAGGAGGGAGCGTCCGGCAGTAACTAGGTGCCGGACAGCCTCCGGGTCCAGCAGTCCCAGGTCGTTGGGCAGCGCCGTTTCCTGGTAGGTCTCCGCCTTGTTACCGGGCGCAGCCTTGACCCGCCAAAACCCCCGGGGGCAGTTTTGGTTGGCTTGGCTGCTACCGCGTTTGATACCGGTTGATTATCCGTCCGGGTTTCCCGCTCGCAGCCTGGTGCCACGATATATTCCCGTAAATGAGCCTGGCTCAGGGCGTGTACCAGATGGGGCTGGAGAAGGCGCGCTCCTGGAGAGTCATCGGTACTTTCTTGTCCATCTCCACGTCGAACCGAACCCTGTCGTACAGCGTCCAGCGCGGGGTAGGTATTTCCAGTGCCCGCACGTAATAGAAGGCTTTCTGTCCGGGGTCGAAGTCCGGGTCCCTGAATACCCCGACCAGCTGTGGCGCGCCTATATCATTGGTGTATTCGGCGGTCTTCAGGTTCACGGTGTTGCCCACTGCCGGGATTTTTCCCTGTGCATCCGCCTTGCGGGTGCCCGACCATTTGACGTTGTAAATCTTCTCGTGGGTCTCGCCATCGCTGTCGACCCATCCCTTGATGACCTGGACCCGGTCGAGGTTGGCACCCTCGGGATCCTTCATGACCGCCACCAGGAAGGTCGGCACTTGGCCTTTCTTTGCTGAGGGCAGCTTGCCTCCCATCGGCACGCCCTTCTTGTAGCCAGCGGCAGCCAGGTCGCCTCTGGCGTCCGCATCGGAAAAACCGTAGCCGCCGAAGAAGCGCACTTTCATGCGTGGCCCGGTGGTGGCAAAGGTCTCCCTGCGCTTCATGGCGTCCCAGATCGCCTCGCGGGTATTCTCCCTGGCCCAGACACCCATGATGCCGGAAGCCGCCTGCTCCCAGCCGACGTATTCACCGGCCGGGCCAGACAGCAGGGGGAATTTCCAGCGCTCCTTGTTGCTGGGCTCCAGGGTCTTGAACTTGCCGAAGAAGTTATCCTCTTCGGCGGTGGATAGCCCGGTATGGGTATCGGTAGCGGCATTGGCGCCGTACTGGAAGGGATTGGTGCCCAGCTCTTTTTCCAGCCGCATGCCGGACTTCAGCGCCTCGCGCCAGTACTCGTATTTGAGCGCGCCCTTGGGCTTGGGCTTCAGGATCAGGTTGCCCCGGTCCCACAGGTCCCAGTCGGCGAATTCGTCGGTTGGCGACAGGGAAGGGTGGACCTCGCTCTGGCCCTTGATCTGGGTCACCTCGAACAGGGGCTCGTACCTGGCGCGCATCCGAGCCCACTGGGGCGTCATGGCCGAGCCATCGAAGCGCTGTTCCTCGAACATCCGGCCGTTGGACAGGTTGCCATTGTGGGGGATGGCAAGCACCTTGCCGCCGGTCTTGTCCTCGTAGGCTTTCATCCAGGCCCAGAGTTTTTCCGGGTCCTGGGTCTCGAAGGTGGTCAGGGGAAGGATATCCCGGGTCCGTTCGGCGCCGTCGCGGAAAATGACATTGCGGTGCAGGTTGTCACCGCCGTCCGCGTTGACCGTCCACTCGAAGGCGATAAACGTGCTGAACTCACCGGGCTGGTAATACTTTTCTGCCGCCTCAATGGTCTTCTGCCAGGCGGACTTCATCCATTTCGGGTCCATTACCTCCTTGGGCAGCCGGCCCTCCGACTGCATGACGATCAGCTCACTCTTGGCATCCGCCGCAGCTTTTTCATCCCCGGAGGCCAGGGCATCGTGCCAGCCCTTGATGGTCTCGTTTGCCATCATCTCGGGGTTGCCGGCAACGATTTCATTAATCACTCCCATGCCATCCGAGTGGTCGGTGATCATAAACCAGTCGTAGGGGCGCGCGAGCTTGGCCTTCAGGCCACTGTTGGACTTGACCTCCCGGCCCAGCGCAAAGCGGTAGGCGTCCTCCGGCGTCAGGGTGGCGCCGTCCATGCCGGCATCGGCGGACCAGCCGGTGTGCACGTGGCTGTCGCCAAAGTACGCTTCGCGGGGATAGGCCGCACCAGTATGGGGCCCGCGTTGCGCGGCCTGCTTTTCTTCCCGTGACGCCTTGCGCATGTCAGGTTGCCGGGCGTCGGCTTGCCCCTTCGATGTCGGGTCCGGTTTATTGTCTGCAGAGGGCGGGGTAGTTGCATTGGGTTGGTCGCAGGCGTTCAGCAGGGCTGCGATACAGGTTAGCGAAATGGCCAGTACGAATCCTTTCATCATTGCTCACCTTCACTGATACTGTGAGCAGCTATACCTCGCCCGAGTTATGGCGAAGATGCCGCTGTCCATGCTGCCGGACCCGGGTAACTGCCCAGCCCGGGCGATTGCAAGAACAGTAGACGAGGACGCGTTGTTCCGTGCGGCGGTAGCCGGCATAAACGCCGGGCGACCAGGCAATATGCGTGAGGTTAAGCGCTGATGCGGCAGGCTGAGAAATTGTTCCGGCGCACGTTCCGTGTTGTCCATGATGCCGGGTAGGATTTTCGCAATATAAATTGAGGGAAGAAATGGCCCAGGGATCAAAGAAAGCTGTACTTTACGCCATCTTCGTTAACGGCATCATCACGGTGCTGAAAGGATTGTCGGCACTCGCCACGCATTCGGCCTCGATGATGAACGAGGCGGTGCACAGCCTGATGGATACCCTTAACCAGGTGTTCCTCATGATCGGGCTGATCCGTGGCGGCGCGGGAGTCGACAGGACCTACGCATTCGGCCACGGCCAGAAGAAATACCTCTGGAACCTCTGGAGTGCGATCGGCCTGTTTTCGATCGGCTGCGGCCTGGGCCTGGCGCATGCCTGGCATGCCTGGCACCAACTGGGAAGCGTCGAGCGGCCCACGGCAGTCTCATTACTCGGGATGGAGATTGCTCCCATACTGATCTCGGCAGTGGTGCTGACCATTGCGCTGGTACTAGAGGGCTATGTGCTGCTTGTGGCGACGCGGGAGTTTCGGGCCCAGATGCGTGCCAAGGGTGCCAGCAACCCGTTTCGCTTCCTGCGCGAGGCGGATGACCCGACCCTGATTGCGGTGCTGCTGGAAGATTCCATCGCGGTTACCGGTGTGATCCTTGCTGCGACGGGTATCACCCTGACGCAGTTGACCGGCGATGAATCCTGGGATATCTGGTTCTCGGTCGCCATCGCGGTGATGCTGGGGATCACGGCAATCTTCCTCGGCATGATCAATATGCGCTACCTCACCAGCATCCGCGATGCCGATGCGGAGCGTGCCTTTGCGGAAATCTGCGAGCGCCGCCGGGACATCGAACGTTTTCACGACCTGCGCTCGATTGTCGTCGATGAGACCCATGTGGTGGTGGTGGCCGAAGTCGAGCTGCGCGAAGAGGTATTGGTGACTGATATGCGGGAACGCATTCACGCCCACGAGCAGGCATTGCTGGAGCGGGTCCCCGAGCAGCGCCGTACCGAACGGGTACGGGAGTACGCGGAGATTCGCGCAGTGGTGCAGGCCACCCTGGAGCGCACCGAGCGCGTTATCGACGAGCTGGAGACGGAACTGAAGGATCGCTGCCCGCAGGTTTTTCACCTGACGGTAGAGGTGGAAGGGATTGCTGCGGAATCCGCGCTGGATGCGCCGGGAGAGTTGTTATCCTGAGCGGCCCGCGGTAGGCTCCCGCTCGCGCGGTGACGGTGCCGGAATCCGGCTTTTTTGCAGGAGAAAAAGGATATCTTTGTGACCGCGGGCGGTTACCTGTTCATGTTTTCTGTTCAGGCGCTGTGCAGGAGCCGCACTTTTCCCGAATTCCAAGTAAAGATTACTTTCCGCCGGCCGCTCACGGCCGGTGTCGAGCCGATATACCCAGAACATACGAATACCAGATGACCAACGAAGACAAGCGTCCGCTCTATATCCCCCACGCCGGCCCCTCCCTGCTGGAGATGCCGCTGCTGAACAAGGGCAGTGCCTTTACCCTGAAGGAGCGCCTGGAGTTTAACCTGGTTGGGCTGCTGCCCAATAACGTTGAGACGATCGAAGAGCAGGCGCGCCGCGCCTACCACCAGTACCAGCAGTGCAACAGTGACCTGGAGCGGCATATCTACCTCCGCGCCATCCAGGACGACAACGAGACACTCTTTTTCCGCCTGATCGAGGAGCACATCGAGGAGATGCTGCCGATCATCTACACGCCCACCGTGGGCAAGGCGTGCGAGGAGTTTTCCAATATCTACCGCAACCACCGTGGCCTGTTCGTATCCTATCCGGACAGGGATTACATGGACGACATCCTGCGTAGTGCCACCAAGGATAATGTGAAGGTGATCGTGGTCACCGACGGTGAGCGCATCCTCGGGCTGGGTGACCAGGGCATTGGCGGCATGGGCATCCCCATCGGCAAGCTTTCACTCTATACCGCCTGTGGTGGCATCAGTCCCGCCTACACCCTGCCGGTAATGCTGGATGTGGGCACCAATAACCGCACCCTGCTGAATGACCCCATGTATATGGGCTGGCGCCACGAGCGCATCTCCCAGGAGGAATACGATGAGTTCGTGGCGGAGTTCATTGCCGCGGTAAAACGACGCTGGCCGAAGGTGCTGGTGCAGTTCGAGGACTTCGCCCAGACCAATGCCATGCCACTGCTGGACCGTTACCGCGATGAGTTGTGTTGTTTCAACGACGATATCCAGGGCACTGCCGCAGTCTGCCTGGGCACCGTGCTGGCGGCATGCAAGGCCAAGGGAGAGCGGCTGAGCGACCAGTGTGTGCTGGTGGTGGGTGCCGGCTCTGCCGGTTGCGGTATCGCCGAGCAAATCGTCAAGGCCATGGAGGAAGAGGGCACCAGCGAGGCCCAGGCGCGGGAGCACCTGCTGATGTTCGATCGCTATGGCCTGGTCACCAGTGATATGAAGGGCCTGCACACCTTCCAGGCCCGCCTGGCGCAGGATCCGGAAAAGTATCCCGGGGTGAGCGAGTGGGACCTGTTGCAGTTGGTGCAGCAGGTGAAACCCACCATCATGATCGGCGTATCCGGACAGGGCGGCCTGTTTACGCAGGAAGTGATCGAGGCCATGCATGCCGGCTGTCCGCGACCGCTGGTGTTGCCGCTGTCCAATCCCACCTCCCGCGCCGAGGCCACGCCGAGGGAAATCCTTACCTGGACACGGGGCGAGGCGCTGGTGGCCACCGGCAGTCCCTTCGAGCCGGTAGAGCTGGAAGGCCAGACCTACCGGGTGGCCCAGTGTAATAATGTCTATATCTTCCCGGGCATCGGCCTGGGGGTTATCGCGGCCGGTGCCTCGCGCGTTACCGACGGCATGTTGATGGCCGCGTCCAATGCCCTGGCAGAGCATGCGCCCGTGGTGCAACGCGGTGAGGGATCACTGCTGCCGGCGCTGTCCGATATCCGTGAAATCACCCGGTATATCGCCTTGAAGGTGGGCCAGCAGGCGCAGGAAGACGGTGTGGCGCCGGGCATCAGTGAAGAGAAACTGTCGGCTTCCATCGAGCGGAATTTCTGGTACCCGGGATACCGCAAGTATCGCCGGCGATCTTTCTGAACCGGGCAGCCCCTTCATGGACTCACGGCTTCCAGCTGCAACACTGGAGGAAAACATGACACCTGCAGAGGCACACCGCGTGAAGCGTGAGAATTTCTGTAATGGGGTCAAGGGCTGGTTCCTGTTCCTGCAAACCGATTTCGGCTATCGGAGCGAGGGCCCCAGGGCTAGCACACAGCCGAATGGCAGCGTGATCCGCGACACCTTTACCTTCGCCAACAGTGAAAGGGACCGGTTGATCAAGATCAGTAATGCCTACCATCCGGTGGACTATGGCTTCGAAATCAATTGCTATCGCCCTTCGGTCTCCCTGAATCCCGGGGATGCCTTTCTGGCCGCGTTTATGGTCAAGGAGGAGCAGGACCTGGCGCAGGGGTACCTCGAGGGACTGGCCCGGGAGTTCAGGAAGACATACGATGGGCTGATTCGTGGAGTGTCCTGGCCGGCTGGCTGATTGCAGCCGCCGGCGCCTGGCAAGGGCTGGTCCTCAGGATCCCTCGATTGCTGCTGCCTGCCTGCGCAGTACTTTCAGCAGCACCAGGCTGCACACCCTGAAGAAAATGCCCGGGAACAGGCGGTTGGCGAGGGCGGTCAGTTTGCCGCGGGTGCCGGGGATAATCTGCCACTTGCCCCGATCCAGGCCGGCCAGGATCTCGTCGCAGGCGGTGTCTACGTCCAGGGAGCCGGCCACCTTGCGTAACTCCATGGAAACCGGGTCTCCGTCGAGCTTCTCCTTCTCTACCATCGGCGTGCGCACCTCGGCGGGGCAGATACAGCTGACCCCGATACCGAGCGGCTGGTACTCAAACCGCAGGGTGGTTGCGAGCCCCACGACACCAAACTTGGAGGCGCCGTAGGCTGCGTAGCCGTAATTGCTGGTCAGGCCGGCCAGCGATGCCACCAGGGCCAGGCGAGACCCCGGTTGCAGGTGCGGCATCACCGCTTTGGCGAAGTGGAAGCTGCCATGCAGGTTCACGTCCACCACGCGATGGAAATCCTGTGTGGACAGTTCCGTAAACGCACGATTCACCACGATTCCAGCGGAGTTCAGGGCCAGGTCGGGCTCGCCCAACTCGCTGACACTCCTGTCGACTGCTACCTGCAGCTCGGCCAGCCCGGTTACGTCGACAGGCTGAAACTGCCAGGTTCCCCCGCCCTCACTTGCGGCGAAGTCCAGTTGGCTGCGGGCATCCTCAGGAAGCCGGAGGTCGAGTACCGATACACACGAACCCCGCCGTAGCAAGCGCAGGGCGAGGCCCAGCCCGAGTCCACTGCCACCCCCGGTGATGATTGCGTGCTTCCAGAATTTCATGGCGCTTCCCCAGGCGGAGTTTCCGCACTTGTCTTTTTTACCGAATGTAACAGGAAAACGTCATCGGGATGAAGGGGTGCGTGAGAATGGAAATAGAAATAGGGGAGCAGGCTGTGACGGGAAAGACCGGGAGCGTGATCCAGGCCGTTGCTGGATCACGGCCTGGCTCAGGGAAAGTCTTCCGTTATTCCGTTCACTATCATCGGCGATGTCAGGTAATGCCCTTTCCGCGGGATAATGAAGAAGCTGTTCAGCACCTGCTGGCGGATGGTTACCGGTTCCCGTATGACTCTTAGTGGTGAACCGCTGAACAGCAGCTCCAGTTGCAGCTCGCCGGTAGGTACCGGTTTCGTATGGCTGCTGTGGAAATACTTGAGGGTTGAGGAGAATTCCTTGCTGTCACCCTTTATTAACTTTCCCTCGAGGTGGGTAGCGCCCGGCATCAGGTTGATCACGCGGAACTGGCCTTTATGCTTCTCTTTTACAAAGAAATCGTTCACCAGAAGCACCTGTGGCAGGTAGCCATTGTCGGTCCGCGTTGCGCTGCCTTCTACCAGGGTATGCAGTTTGTTATCCAGGGTCTGCCTGTTGAGCTTCTGCGGCCCCGTTGAAATACCGGCGATAAAAAGGGTATAGGATTCCCGGGTGCCGAGCCCGAAGGTTTTTTCCAGGATTGCCTGCTTTCCTGTGACAACCCGCAGCCGGTACCGGCCCGGCTCCAGGGAATGGTACTTCGACAGGCTTCCATAACTTAACCTGACCTCTTTCTCCTGTTTTTCACCCCTGTACAGCAGCACCTGCACCTGGTCTGTCCCCCAGAGGAAGTTGGCAAGGCGCAGCCGTGTGGCGTTTTCCTTCGCGGGATCGCTGCATGACGCCAGCGCAAGGCTGAACAGCAAAATGACTAACAGGCGGGCGGCGCAGGCCGGCGGGTATCCGTTCACTATGGCCATGTAATTCAGCTCTCGGTATGTTTCAGCAGCTGGGGCCTGCCCAGCAGGATCAGCAGGATCAGCAGGGCGAGGCCGGCCAGGGGGACTGGTTTGGAAATGGCGAGCCTAAGCAGCAGTGACAGGCCGGTGATGACCGCTATTATCATGCCCAGGCACGGGATCCACTTCTTGCTGTCGCGCTCTTTGAAGCACAGCCAATTTACGATGCCAAAGGTGGTGATAAATACGAGGCTCGCAGCTTCCACCAGGGAGCTCAGGGAACCAATCACGGCGAGCACACCAGCCATGCTTCCCAACAACAGGATGGAGCGGTCCGGAACATCGTTGCCGTTCGTATGCCGGAACCAGCCGGGCAGTTCCCTGTCGTGGGCGATGCGCTTGGCCAGCTGCGCAGTCGAGAAGAGCGTGGAGTTTATCGCCGCCGCCGTCGCGAAGCAGGCGGCCACCGTGATCGCCGCGACGCCTGCGGTACCGAAGGCTCTCTTGGCAGCGATGGAAAGGGCAATCTCCTTGAAGTCCACCAGCGAGGTGGCGCCGCCCAGGAAGGTGGCGCCCAGGGTCACGATGACGTAAAGCGCTACCACAAACGCCGTTGCGCTCACCAGCACCGGCATAAAGTACTTCTGCGGATCCCTTATCTTGTCGTACTCGTAGCTGAGCAGCTGGAATCCCTCATAGGCCATGAAAATGGCAGCCCCGCCGAAGAGGCTCGACCATATTGGGCGCGGCTCGATCCCGGCCACCAGTTTGGTGGTATCCCATTGTCCCAGGCCGTAAACACCAAGTGCCAGCAGCATCAGGAGGTTGGCAGAGACGATGGTGATCTCCACCTTGGTCATCTTGCCGACGCCCGCCAGGTTCAGCCCGATCAGCAGCGCCACGACTCCGGCTGCCAGCAGGCGTATCAGCAGGGGGTTGCCATGGAAGGCAAACGACAGGTAGTGCCCGAATACATAGGCATAGACAGAGATAGTGAGTACATAGCCCAGTATCAGCATCCAGGCGAGGCTCCCCGCCAGGCTCTCATCTACGGTCTTTTCCAGAAAGGCGAAAGCGCCGCCACTCTCCGCAAACTTGTTGGACAGAAAGACATAACTGTAGGTGGAGGTGAGGGCCAGAATCCCCACGTATGCAAACGCAAGCCAGCTCCACTGCGCGGAGACGGCAATCACCACGCCCAGCACCGTATATATCCCGCCACCGACCATGCCGCCGGCAGCGAGCGCCCACACAGATAAGGGATTCAGTTTGTTCGACATATTCGGTGTATGCGCCTTTTGCACTGGGGATATAGCTGCGAGGGATCGGCGGCATTCCGCGCGGCCATCGCCCGGCAGTCTAGACGCAGTCGGCGGGCTATGCCTGTTGAGGGCAGGAAGCGGACTCCCGGGGCAGGGGGCTAGAGTGCCCGCTTCTCAACTGCCACCCCGTCCTCAATCCGCTCGCTCGGGTGCAGCACCAGGGTGTCGCCCTCCACGAGACCATCAAGAACCTCCGCCACCTGCCCGTTATTGTGGCCTATCTCCACTGGCACCAGCTCGGCCTGCCCGCCCCTTACGCGGAATACCGCCCATTTTCCCCGGTAGCGGATCAGCGTTCCGGTGGGAACCTGCAGGATCTTCTCACCCCGCCATATCCGTACGGCTGCATCCACCCGGTACCCGTGCCCCAGTCGCTGCCATTCCCTGCGTGGATCGTCTAACTCGATGATGACATTTACACGCTGCTCCTCGATGCCGAGGGCCGAGATCTTGGTAAAGCCGAACGGCTCCACTACCCGCACGGTGCCGTGCAGCGGGTTGTCCCCGCCCCACCGGGTGAAGCGCGCGTAGTCTCCCGGGTTGACCTGCACCGCGTCGCGGGACAGAAGGTCGACTACCACTTCGAGTTGGGACGGGTTGCCGATGTCGAGCAGGGGCGTACCCGCCTCGACGACGCTCTCACTCTCCTGGCGTAGTTGCAGCACCTGGCCGCTGACCGGGGCGGTCACCTTGACAATGTCCTCCGGGCTGGGCGGTTTGCCCTCCCGGGGCGGGATCAGGGCGGCGCGGGCATTTTCCAGCTCACCCTGGCGTACTTTTTCCGCTGCCCTGGCCGAGGCGAGGGAAGCTTCAGCGCTGTCCAGCGCCAGCTCGACACGCTCCAGCTCCGATTGCGACACGAAGTCCTTTTCTGCCAGCTGGCGAAAGCGCCGGGCGTCTGCCCGGGCAAACTCCAGTTGTGCCTCGGCATCGCGCCGTTCCGCACGCGCCAGCTCCAGCGCCGACTGTGCACTGCGTATTGTGGCCATCGCCTGGTTGCGGGTGCGCTCGTCGAGGAACTGCGGGTGGGTTGGAAGCAGCTGGGCCAGTTCGGTGCGATAGGCGGTTACCGTATCGCCGACCTCCTTGTCGACGCGCAAAAGGTAGCCGGTCACCGGAGCTGAGACCACGAACACGTCCTTGACCCTTGTGTAGCCCTCGTCGCGTACATAGACCTCCATGGGGCCGCGGGACACCCCGGCCAGGTCCACGGGCACGGGCTTGGGCAGGAACGCCCAGGCGAAGAACAGGACCAGGACCGCCAGCAGCCCGATGATCACCAGTCGACGCAGGAGCTTCGCGCGCATGTTATTCCCTGGTCTTCAGGACCGCGATCAGGTCGAGCCGGTCGATGCGTCGCCTGACCAGCAGCCCCGATCCGAGTGCCGCGAGCAGGACCACCAGGGCGGCGTAGCCGTAAGTTGAAGGCGCAATCACCAGCGGTATGCGGAATAGCTCGGTATCGAACGACAGTACCAGCGTTGCCGCCAACAGGTAGCCGAGCAGGGCGCCGAGCGGCAGCGCAAGCAGCGTCAACAGCGCCAGTTCACCCAACAGGATGTAGGATATTTCACCGCGGGTGAGACCGAGCACGCGCAGGCTGGCCAGTTCGCGGGCGCGCTCGGACAGGGATATGCGCGCGTTGTTGTATACCACCCCCACCGCGATGAGCCCGGCGAAAAGGGTGTTGAAGAACACGAAGGTCCCGAGGCTGTCCTGTAACGTTTCGTAAAAGGCGTTCTGGGCCTGCTCCTGCAGGCTTACGCCGGCGACGAGGGGTGTGTTCTTCAGTTCTGCGTAGAGCGCGTCTGTCTGTTCCGGATCCACAAGAAGGTAAGTGCCATTGATGGCGGTATCTTCCTTCAACAGGCGGTTCAGGTAGTCCAGGTCCATGTAGGCGCCGGTGCCCATATAGGTTTTGACGACCTGGCTGACCGGGATGTCCAGCTCAGGGCGGCGTCCGGTGCGGACTTCGACCCGTAGCAGCTCGCCCGGGGTGACTTTCAGTAGTTCCGCGAGCTTGTCCGAGAGCACGATCCCCTGGGGTGCTACCGGAATGGGGTTGAGCCCGGTGTCCACGATCCGGCTGAGCTCCGCCCCGGGAAGTATCCCGACGATACTCTCGCGGCGGGTTCGCGGCCCGTTGCGCAGTACCACCGGGATGGCGCGAAAGGGCTCTGCGTGCATGACTCCGGGGGCGTGTAACACATCCTGGATGGCCCGGTCGTTGCGGGGGTCGAAGAAGTTCACGGTCACATCCTGCCGGTCGATGACATTGAAGCTGATATCCACCATGTACATCATGGCATCCATTGAGAAGCTTGCGCCGATCAGCAACCCCTTCGACATGGCAATACCGAGCACGGCCATGGCGGCACGGCGGGGCCAGCGGTAGACGTGCCGCAGGATCATTCTCGTGGGCTGGTCGATCCAACCCGACAGTCTCTCTAACCAGCGTGCCGAGCGACTGTAGTCCGGCGGTGGGGGCGGCACCATCGCCACTGCCGGCTCCAGTCGCATGACGCGCCGCACCGAGGAAAAGGTGCCTGTCACGGCCACCAGCAGGCTAACCCCGACCGCCACCAGGTAGACCTGTGCCGGGGCACGGAAAATCAGGAAGGGAAACTTGAAGAAATCCTGGTACATGTTGGCGAGGCCCCGGCCCAGCCAGGTGCCGAGGGCGACACCGATGAAAATACCCAGGATTACGATGACACCAATCATGCGGAGGTAGTGGAGGGCTACAGCACGGTCCGTATAGCCGAACGCCTTCAGCAGGCCGATCTGCTCGCGCTCCGTGTCGATCAGGCGCCCGACTACGACATTGAGAAGGAAAGTGGCCACCAACAGGAATATCGGTGGGAGTATGCGCCCTATGGTTTCCAGCTGGTTGATCTCATTGACGAGGAACTGGTCAGAGATCATCTGGTCACGGCCGTAGGCCCCGGTTGCCCCGTAGCGCTTGAGCATTGTATCCAGTTGCTCGAGCAGCGCGTCCTCGTTGCTGCCGGCGGAGGTGAGCAGCACCGCCTCATTGAAGGCGCCGTCAAGGTCGAAGGCATGGGCCAGGGCATCACGGCTCATCCACAGCACACCGAAACGCTTCTTGTCCGGCACGATCTCCCCGGGAGATATGGCGTAGATATATTCTGGCGACAGGACAATACCCGTGATGGTGAGCCGTTTGCGGGTGCCATTAAGGATCGCATGGATATGGTCGCCCGGCTGCAGCCCGTGCGCCTCGGCAAAGGCATCGAGCGCCAGCACCTGCTCCTCATGCTGGGGGTCCAGGTAGCGGCCGCGGCGCAGGACAATATCGTTGATATGGGGGGTAGGGATCTCGGGCAGCGATTGTATCTCGCCCGTGATCGGGGCGCTGGCACCGGGCACATCGAGGATTACCCCGGCCCGGATACGGGTTTCCGCGCGCCGCACGCCGGGCAGTGCGCCGATTTCGTCCAGCAGGCCGGTGGGTGCACGCTTCACGGGCGCGATAATGTCCGCGAAACGATAGCGTTCGTAATAGGCAGCGCGGGTCTCTGCCAGTGACAGCAGCATGCCCCGCGACATCACGTACATACCCACCCCGCAGCCGATGACCACCGCTATCGCCAGTGCCTGGCCCTTGATGGCCCAGAGATCGCGGACCAGCTTCCGGTCCAGTGGCTTCAGCAGTTCGACCAGCATGGAAAGTATTTCCTGTTTGTGCGCGGGCCAGCTACCAACTCAATTCCTCAGGCGCGCACGGCTCCGGATTGGTTTCGCTCCGCTGGATCTGGCCATCGGCCATGTACAGGACCCGGTCAGCCATGGCGGCGATACCGGCGTTGTGGGTAATGATCATGGTAGTGGTATCCAGTTCACTGTTTACCCGCGCGATGGCCTCGAGAACCACGATACCGGTCTGGCTGTCGAGCGCCCCGGTGGGCTCGTCACAAAAAAGTACATTTGGCTGCTTGGCGATTGCACGGGCAATGGCTACCCGCTGCTGTTCGCCACCCGACAGCTGCGCCGGGAAGTGATCCATGCGTTGCTCCAGGCCCACCAGGCCCAGGGCCTTCTCCGGTGACATCGGGTTCTGTGAAATCTCTGTCACGAGGGCAACATTCTCGCGTGCCGTCAGGCTCGGGATCAGGTTGTAGAACTGGAACACGAAGCCTACATGCTCGCGCCGGAACAGGGTCAGGTGGCGATCGTCGAAAGCGGTGAGCTCACGCCGGTCGAAAAACACGCGCCCGGAAGTTGGCGAGTCGAGCCCGCCAAGAATATTCAGCAGGGTGGATTTCCCGCTGCCGGAAGGCCCCAGCAGCACTACCATCGCCCCGCGCGCGACCTCAAGGTCCACGCCGCGCAGGGCGTACACCGTTGCCTCACCACTGCCGTAAACCTTTGTCAGTCCTTCAGCGCGAAAGGCGGGGTAGTCGGCTCTGTTCATCTCAATCTTGCCTGCTGGTCGTGGCCTGCAGCTGCTGCCAGTCGGCCCGGTGTAACAGGAGCTTCGCCCCGGTGAATGTCCTGACCCAAGTCTAGGTGCTGGTGTGCAAAAGCATGACAAAACTCGTTTGCTTGCGGTGGAGACCTGCGCTGCTCGACTAGGCTCATGGCAGTTCAGGCAGGGTGCGCCAGCAAACAGCCCGGAACGGGCGGCGTACCTGTGAGTTATTGACAGGTATGAGGGAGATCCCGCTATGGCCAAAGACAGGAATATATACGATGACATCGATAACAAGACGGACCTGCGCGATGTCGCATTGATGATTCGCAAGGACGTTGATGACGCCGATTCACGGGATGAATTGACGGAACTCTATCGACGCGCAGGCTATCTGGTGACACTTTCCCATGCACAGTCCTGGGAAAAGAAATTTGGCAATGATATCGGTGAAATCCGTGAAGTGGCCCAGGAGGAGTTTGCCAAGACCGCCCGCAAGGTTAACCGCCGTGCCGAGGATATTGGCACCGAGGCCGATTACGATGAAAGCTGGGGAGACTGAGAAAATGAGCACGGGGAAGAGCGGTCGCGAATACAAGTCAACCGAATCCCAGTACAAGGGCAATGCAGCCGAAATGTACATAACTTACGACCTCGAGCAGGAGACCCGCGGCGATACCACCGCGATGTATCCCAAGGTCAAACGTGTCTATATCGCCGGGGAGGTGACCGACTGGAAAGTTGGCCGCTTCAAAAAGCAGTCTGGCAAGGAAGTATTCGGCGTAAAGATCGAGTATGAGCAGACCCGGGAGGGCTATGAGCGCTCGGGCTACACGGCCAGGCGCAGTGATACCGGCACCGAGTATGAGGTGGAGCCGACCAGGGTGCCCGCCAGCAAGTCGGAATTCACCAAGATCGTCGAGCTGCCCGAGGACGCCGAGAATATCGAATTTCGGGGCCAGGACCTGCCGAACAAGTATCGTGACGCGTTGCAGAATGTCCGCTAGCTGAATTGCCCGCGCCTAACCAGCGGGCCAGAAAGCAATCACCGCCAACCCGGCCACGAAAGGTGCAGCGAATAGCAGCAGCACCCGCCGGAACAGCTTCATCCCGCCGAGGGCACCGGCGGCCCCGGCCTTGAAAACCAGGTTGGCGAGCGTCGCGATCAGCATGGAGCGCCAGGCGGTCGCGGCTTCCAGTGTGCCCTTGCCGGCGAGGTTCGCGGTGGACAGGGTAATTGCATCCACATCGGTAAACCCGGAAATCAGCGCCACTACATAGATCCCCTGGTTGCCAAAGTAATCCTTGGCGGCCGCGACGGCCAGGATCACGATAGCGTAGAGACCGCCGAATACCAGTGCCGGGGTGAGCTCCGCCGGGTTGGTCTGCTCGGGCATCTCATCTTCCTGGCGGCCCACCCGCAGGTAGCCCACGCCGCAGACTGCGGCACTCACCAGCAGCATCGCCGCCAGGGGTGGAAACAGCTGCAGCACCATACGCGGAGCCACCACCGCAATCTCCACGAACATGCGCACGAACATGCTGGTGGAGGCGATCAGTATCACCAGCGCAGCCAGGTTGACCAGCGCGGCCTGGTTGCGGGCCCGGCGCGCATAGCTGACCGTTGTCGCGGTGGAGGAAATCAGCCCGCCGATCACGCCGCTTAGCAGGGTCCCTGTGCGAGCCCCCACGATCTTGTAGGCGCCATAGCCACCCAGCCCGATCCCGACGATCAGCACGACCAATAGCCAGATCTTGAATGGATTGAGCACATCGTAGGGCCCGAAGGTGCGGTTGGGCAGAATGGGCAGGATGATCAGCGAGATCAGCGCAAACTGCATGATTGCGCGCAAATCTTTCTCCTGCAGGTGCCGGGCGAAAGCGTGCATGGTGGGCTTCAGGTGCAGGAGGATGGCGACAGTACCGCCAACCGCCACCGCGATCGATTGTTCGCCCAGCATCACATAGGCCCCCACAAGGTACATCATCAGGGCGGTAATCTCGGTGGTGA
This sequence comes from Microbulbifer yueqingensis, assembly GCF_900100355.1. Lineage (GTDB taxonomy): Bacteria > Pseudomonadota > Gammaproteobacteria > Pseudomonadales > Cellvibrionaceae > Microbulbifer > Microbulbifer yueqingensis. The sequence goes on from NZ_FNFH01000003.1 coordinate 90,505, forward strand.
TACCGCTGCTCTCTCCCTCGCCCCGCAGCCTGCCAAGGTTGCCAAGGATCAGCACGATGGTGATACACAGCAGGCCCGCGGGTACCATCCATTGCGCCTGGTGCACGTCACCAATACGCGCGGCCAGGGCACCGAACAGGGCGATCAGGGGAAATGTACGGATACCGCCAATGCGATCGGTGGTGCGCTCCCGCTGCAGCCCCACCAGCAACCCCAGGCTGAGCGCGATACCCAGCGCTATGGCGCTGTCGACGTCGACATAGGGCGCGGCGAGCTGGCCGTCACTCGCGGCACTGGCAGCAGCATCAACTTGTTGGTCGGGAGAGCCGGTGGTTCCTTGCAAGGCAGAGTCCGTTTATTTGGATTATTACGCCCGCCGGGCGGGCGTACCCCGGCGCCGCTCGCCAGCGGCTCGGGCTTCAGTCACCTTCCAATATAGTCGCTGTGGCGCCAGTGCCGAACTGCGCCGGCGATGGACTGCCGGCCGCCGACAGGGCGGGGCGGACCGGGATGAGACTGGGCGATACATAAGGCAGGAGACGGGATCAGGTCAGAACCAGAAGCGGAAGCCTGCCAGTGCAAAAGTAAACTCGGTTTCCCCGCCATCGGCCTCGATCAGGTCCGCGGTTTCGCCAATTTTGCGCTCCCAGGATACGCCGATATAAGGCGCGAATTTTGGTGTGATCATATAGCGCAGGCGCAGCCCCAGCTCCACGCCGGTGAAGCCAGTACCGATGTTGTAGGCGGGGACATCCGAAAACGAGAAATCTGTCTCGAAGCGGGGCTCCAGTTCCAGGCGCTGGGTGAAATAGAAGCCGCGTTCCATCTCCAGCCGCCATGATACATCGCCATCCTCGCTGACATAGGCAGTCAGGTCGGTTTCAAATCCGTAAGGGGTCATGCCCTGCAGGCCCCCCGCAAGGAAGGAGCGGCTTTCGTTGGGGTTGAAGTCGTGGCGCATCCCGAGTTGCAGGTCCCAGAAGGGGCGGATGGCGTGGTTCCAGAACACCTCCAGCCGCGCCGATTCCGTTTTGCCCCCGGCTTCGCGCTCGCCTTCAGACTCCAGGTACAGCTTGTTGTGATCCCCGCCATACCAGGCGTCGATTTCCCACAGCTGTTTTTCCAGGTCGCCATCGCGGCGGTACTCCAGTCGTTTGCCCAGCACCTGGAAGAATTTCTGGTTGTCGTGGATGGGGACCACGCCGAAATTTTCCTGTGGCTTGCCCGGCGTATCCTCGGCATACTTCCTTATCTCATTGCCTGGCGGTGGCGGCAGGGGAGGGCTGCGGTAATCTTCCGGTTTCGGCTCGGTGCCGTCGTCTGAGGCCTGGATCGGCACGTCCTTCGGCGGCTGCTCCTGTGCCAGCAGGGACGGCGAGAGAAGCAGCATGACCAGGTAGGGAACAAAATATTTCATAGCTGGACTCACGCGACGCGGATAACCTGGAACATACCGGCTTCCATGTGATAGAGCAGGTGGCAGTGGAAGGCCCAGTCTCCTTTTTCGATGGGCGTTATCAGTACCGACAGCGCCTCACCGGGCTTGATCAGGATGGTGTGCTTGAAGGGTATCTGCTCGTTATCCCCCCCATTTTCCAGTTGCATCCACATGCCGTGCAGGTGCATCGGGTGCTCCATCATGGTGTGGTTGACCAGGAAGAGCCGCAGCCGCTCGTTGTGCCTGAACAGGTACGGCGCCGGCTGTTCGGTGAACTTCTTGCCATCCAGGCCGAAGATGAAACGCTCCATGTTCGCGGTCACGTTGATGACCATCTCGCGGTCGACGGTAGCCTTGTAGGGCTGGGGCTCGGCCGACACCAGGTCCTTGTAGGTGAGTACCTTCCAGCCGTCCTTGCCCAGGCCTACACCCGGTTCCGCGAGCCGGTCCTGCGGGTTCATTACCACCATGGCCACGTTCGGGTTGTCTTTGTCCGGCAGGAAGGGCATGGGGCCGTTCGGGCCGGGGATGCCGGGGTCCTGCATCTGCATGCGCTTGCGCCACAGCTTCTCCTTCATGGCATCGCTCATGCCGCCGAAGTACTTGCCCTTCATCATGCCCATGCCGATGTCTTCCAGTTTGCGATCGGGCGCGGGGCGCAGGGGGGGGACCGGCGCCTGCATGCCCGGCTCCGGGGCCAGGGTACCGCGGGCATAGCCGCTGCGGTCGAGGGACTCTGCGAACAGCGTATGGGCGCGCGCCTCGCGGGGCCTGATCAACACGTCGTAGGTTTCCGCCACGCCGATGCGGAATTCGTGGCACCTGACCGGTTGCACGGCCTTGCCGTCCGCCATCACCACTTCCATGTCGAGCCCGGGAATACGAACGTCGAAGTTGCTCATCGACGAGGCGTTGATAACCCGCAGGCGGACCGTCTCGCCGGGGAGGAACCTGCCGTTCCAGTTCATATCCGGGGAGTGGCCGTTCATCAGGTAGGTGTAGATATAGCCGGTGACGTTGGAGAGATCCCGCGGGCTCATGTTCATCTTGCGGAAGGGCAGCAGCTCCGCGTTGGCGTCGGCGAAGCCCATCCTGCGGATGTCGTGCAGGTAATCGAACACAGTGCGCTTGTAATAGATGTAGTAGTGGGGGTCGAGGTTGATATTGCGGAACAGCGTCTCCGGGTCTGTGAAGGCCCAGTCCGACAGCACGATCACGTGATCCCGGTCGTAGTGGAAGGGCTCGCCGTCCTTCGGGTCGATTACCAGCGGGCCGTAGGAGCCGGTCTGCTCCTGGAAGCGGGAGTGGCTGTGGTACCAGTAGGTGCCGGCCTGCACCACCTTGAACTGATAGCGGTAGGTCTCGCCGGGCTGGATGCCGTTGAAGTTCACCCCGGGTACGCCGTCCATGCGGAAAGGGACGAGAATACCGTGCCAGTGGATCGAGGCATGCTTGGTGTCGGGCAGGTAATTGGAGACATCCATGGTCACCGTGTCGCCCTCCCGCCAGCGGATCAGCGGCCCCGGAACAGTGCCGTTGATGGCGGTGGATGTGCCGGTCCTGCCGTTGATCGCGAGCGGGGTATAGCGGAACGCCAGGTCGAAATAATTCTGGGGCCGGTAGTCCCCGATCCCATCGTGGATGTGTTTCGGGGACGTGAGCGCCCAGGAAGCCAGCGGAAAAACTGCGTTGACGCCGGTGGTGAAAATGCCGGCGCCCAGCGTCTGGAGGAACCGGCGCCGGCTGCCGATGGTGGGCGCGCCCGGCTGCTGCTGATCGGCCATCGCTGTAGGATCCCGGTACTTGAGATCCTGCAACTGTAGCCGACGGAGCAGGCGAACCGGCACGGGGTCGCTAGTTTGGCGCCGGGCTTCGCTGGTATGGCAGGGGACCAGGGCCTGGCCGCCCTGTATTTACCCGCTTACGCCGCAGGAGCCGAGGCGCTGTTTCCACAGCTGCTCGTTGGCGAGAAAGTCGGCGTACTCCGCGCGGAAGCTCTCGCAGGCCGCAGTCCCGTCTTCTGACGACGCGCAGCAGGTCAGGGCCTGCCTGAGTTCGCGCTCGGAGACGCTGTCGAAGGCGGTGGAATCGTCCGGGCCATACATGATGCTGTCCTCCCACGACTTCACGGGTCGCCAGGAGTTGTTGCCGTAGGCGCCGCCGTAAAAGCAGCCCGCACCCGCCTCGCAATCCAGGCCGATGTCCTCGGTACCCCAGACCGGGGTGCAGTTGGAATCGAAATAGTCGTCTTTGGTCTCCGACCAGCCGCAGCACTGGTAGACCCCGTTTTCATCCTTGGTGCAGTCGCCGTCTTCCAGGCGGTTGTGGCTGACGCACTGGTCGCGGGTGGTGAAGGTGGGGCAGACCGAGGTCTCCGACTGGGTGTACTCGGAGGCCGGCTTGTAAGAGTTACACCACTTGGAGCAACCCGGTCCGTCCAGGTTGCGCCACTCCCGCGAGCGTTCGCTGGGCCAGCCCTCAACCGCGTCGCCATTTTTGTTGATGCCACCGCCGTAGAAATCCGCCAGCCCGAAGTTGTGGCCCACCTCGTGGATCACGGTATTGGTCTGCTTGTCCAGTACGGTTGCCAGGTCCTTGCCGGAGTCTGAGCCCACGTAGATCACTTCACCGGCCGAGCCGCCGTATGAGGAGTCGGCGAACACCACCTTGATCAGGCCGTGCACGTCACTGACATCACACTGGGCGGTGATAGCCTGGTGAATCTTGTCATCGTCGCACTGGAGCAGGTCGCCCCCGTTCAGTCCCTTGTTGAGTCCCTTACAACTGAAGTCCTCACCGTTGCCGATATCGAGGCGGTAGAAGGCCAGATGGCTGAAATACTCGCTGAAAGGCGGGATGGCCTGGAACTGCTCGTAGACAGCATCGTTGACCAGCTCGTCGAAGTAGGGCGCGTCATTGAGGTTTAGGAAAAAAATCTTGAGTTCGGCGTTCTCGCTGCCCTCGAAGGGTACACAGTTGCCCACGGAGACATATTCTCCCGGAAGCAGGTCCGTGCCGCCACTGCTACTGGTTCCCGAACTGCCGGTGGAACCGGAACTACCAGATGAGCCGGAGCTGCCGGAGGAGCTCGAGGCAGGCGGGGTGGGAGAGTCGTCTCCACCGCCGCCGCCCCCGCCACAGGCGGTGAGCAGGCAAAGGGAGAGCGTCAGCAACAGGTTGCGGCAAGAGAGTGAGGTCATTGAAATCACATCTAACGGTTATTTTTTGTACATCACGCGGAAGCGCACTGTGCGTTGTCCGCCAAACACCTTCAGCCTTCAATGACCTCTAAGTCGCCTCACGGCGATTCCTGACTCCCTGTTGATCGGGTGGGCAAATTTTATACAGCGCTTTCGCTCGTCACCGCGCCCGGGGCGTGGGACCAAATTGACGCAAAATCATACAGAATCATTTTGCCAATTGCATGCTTTTTGTTTTCTTTGTGCAAAAATTGATCGACCTGGTATCGGGCGAGATATGCAGTCAGTCTCGGGCGGCGGGGAGGTGGTGGGCGGGGAGGGGCCCTTACCGCCGCACACTTTTTCCCGTCGTCTAACCTGAATCCATTATTACCGCGTGGCCCGGGAGAGCATGCCGGGGCCCTGCGCGGGGAACTCCAGTTGTGCGACATGCATGTGTCTCGACGGCCACAAACAGTGGGTGATGGAAATGAATAACGGTAATTCGAAAGCGATTGCGCTGGGCATCAACCATGTAGCGCTGGAGGTGCGCGATCTGGAAGAGGAACTGGATTTCCTGGGTCGCCTGTTTCGCTTCAGCCTGCGCGGGCGCGAGGAAAATATGGCATTCATTGAACTCGGCGATCAGTTTATCGCATTGCTGGAGTCGTCGAATACCGGGGAAGACAGCCATCGTCACTTCGGGTTGGTTGTGGATGACAGAGAGGCTGTGGAAGCGCGCCTGCGGGAAAACGGTATTCCAATTGTGGGTGACAGGTTCCTGGATTTCCGTGATCCCTCCGGCAACCGCTGGCAGGTAGTGGAGTACGGCGAGGTGCAGTTTATCAAGCACGAACAGGTACTGGCCCGGCTGGGGGCAGGCGGCCTGCGCAAGTCTGCTGCGAGCCTGGAGCAACTGCGAGAAAAAGGTATCGCACCCTGACTGCGCCGCCGGCGAAACAGGGGAAGAGAAGTTCAATGGCTGGTAAGTTTGACGGAATACAGCAGGAGAAACCTGCCCGGCCCGAGTCGCGTCAATCGTGCCGGGAAAGTCAGGTCGAGCCGCTACGCATGTGACAGGGAAACGAGTCCCCGTAATTGAATGGGTACGGCTTGATCGGGATTCCGGGGGACATCTGTCAGGCACCGAGTGGGCCGGGGTACCTGAACATCAGTCTGCGGAAGTCTCGTAACTTATCTCAAGCACGTAATAGGTAACCCAGCGTTCCTCGATGCGGATATCCACTTCGTCGTCGAGTCTCTTGCCAAGTAGTGCCCGCGCCACTGGGGAATCCATGGAGATAAGTCCTTCTTTTACGTTGAACTCGTCGGGCCCGACGATACGGTAAGTGCTCGTGTTGCCCTCATCATCCTCGATGGTGACCCAGGCCCCGAAGTACACCCGCTCCCGGTCCTCTGGGATGCGGTCGACCACGGTGACTTCCTCCAGCCGCTTGGTGAGGAAGCGCACCCGGCTGTCAATTTCCCGCAGGCGTTTCTTGCCGTAGATATAGTCGGCATTCTCCGAGCGGTCGCCCAGCTTGGCTGCCTCGCTGACGGCACTGGTGACCCGGGGCCGCTCTTCTTCCCACAGGTACTTGACCTCGGCCCGCATCCGACGGGCACCCTCCGGAGTGATATATCGCGAACCGCGCGGGCGCGGGGGTCTCCATCTTCCCATTTATGTGCTTGCTCCTGTCAGTCGCTATGTGGCTGACTTGCGAGGTTTTCGATCTCGATGCCGGGGCCCGGCTCGGCAAGGGGAAAGCCGAAAATGCGGCTGTAGAATTCCAGCTCTGCCTCCAGCGCCATTTTTATGCTGTCGCCCGAGCGGAAGCCGTGGCCCTCGTTTGCGAAAGTGATATAGGCCACAGGTATGCCCTGCCTGCGCAGGGCAGCCACTATGGCTTCGGCCTGGTTGGGGGGCACCACCTTGTCCTCCAATCCCTGGAAGACGATCACCGGGCAGTCGAGTTCCTCCACATAATTGATGGGGGAACGTTCGCGGTAGGTTTCCTCCGCAGCAGGCCAGGGGCCCACCAGTTTGTCCAGGTAGCGCGACTCGAATTTGTGTGTATCCCGTGCGAGTGTGGTCAGGTCACCGACGCCATACAGGCTGGCACCGGCCCGGAAAGTCTTGTGGAAGGTGAGTGCCGCCAGGACCGTGTAACCGCCGGCACTGCTGCCCTTGACCAGCAACCGCTCCGGATCCGCGAGACCCCTGGAAACCATGAATTCCGCGCCTGCACACACGTCCTCTACATCGAGTACGCCCCAGCCGTTTTGCAGGCGGTCGCGATACTCGCGACCGTAGCCGGTGCTGCCGGAATAGTTCACGTCCAGCACGGCGAACCCGCGGCTGGTCCAGTACTGGATTTTAAGGTTAAGCCCCGCGGAAGTGGCTCCGGTGGGGCCCCCGTGGCTCAATACCAGTAAAGGCGGCAGCTCGCCATCGGGCGCGCAGTAATGGGGATTTTCCGGGGGATAGTAGAAAGCGAATACGTTGCGCTCGCCGACCGGGTATTCGATTTCCTGTGCGAAGGAGAAGGTCTCTGCCGGCAGGCCAGCACTGTTGCTGCGCGCTATGGTTGCCAATTTCCCCGAATGGTTGTCATAGCGCACCACGGCGGGAAACTCGCTCGGTGAGGCGGCGATGAATACGGCCTGGTGGCTTTCGCAGCGCAGGCTCTCGATATCGCAGTAAGGCTGTTCCAGTAGCGTGTGGCCACCGCTCTCCAGGTCGATGCGGGCCAGTCGCCAGCGGCCGCCTTCGGTGAAGGTGCAGAGAATCTCGTCGCTGGTCAGGAAGCCGTAGGTGGACATGCCGAACACCCACTGGGGTGTTGCGAACTCTGCAGCCCGCTCCCACAGCGGTGCACTCTGTCCGCGGCGATACAGGTTCCACCAGTTGTTGCGGTCGGAAACGAAAAACAGTTCACCTGCCGGTGACCACTGCGGCTGGAAAACCGATTCCCGCTCGCCACCGGCAACGACCTCGATGTCACCGGCCCGGCCATCGTCGTCGAGGGTGGTAATGCACAACTCGGTACCGTCCCAGGGCATGTTCGGGTGAAACCAGCGCAGGAAACAGAGTTGGTTGCCATCGGGGCTGGGCGCCGGGTTGGAATAAAAGTCGGCGCCCTCAAGCAGGACGCGCGGACGGGTGCCAGCGCTGTCGCCCGCATCATCGAGCCTGAAGGCAACAATTCGTGCCACGGGCTCTTCGCCGGCATCGCACGGCGTATAGTCCTCCTGCACACAGAGTAAGCGGTTGCGCCGGCGGTCCAGCTGCAGGTCGGCGTAGCGGTAGGGGCCTTCATTGGACAGGGGGCGCGCTTCACCACCGCTGAGAGGCATGTGATAGATGCGCTGGTCGGCAGCCTGGACAAAGTAAACCCGGTCGTTGGCGACCAGGTAGCTGGCACCACCATATTCGTGCGCTTTCGAGCGCACGCTGATGGGGGCGGGGGTGATATCGCTGTTGCCGTGCTGCGGGCAATGGCGGACCAGCACCGAGCGGCCGTTTTCGGCCGGGCGTGATTCGAGCCAGTAAAAGCAGCCGTCCACCAGGCTCGCCTCGCTGAGGCGCACGCTGCCTTGCACCAGCAGGTCTGCGGTGACACCAGATTTCCAGCTTCCGTAAGGTGCAACCTGTTTGTCCTGATTTCCATTCGCAGGAATATCAACCATCCCGCATCCCCCTGTTGGTGTTCCATCGAAAGGCTTTGTCAGCGTAACGAATGTGTCTCGCTGGCGCGCATTCTGCCGCCGTGCGGAAACGGGTACAAGTCGGCTTTGTGCGCCTGCGGGCCTGTGTTAGCCTGAGGGAACCAAGCAATTGCTTGGTTTTGTCGGTGAACACTTCCGACTCGTGCGAGTCCCGTCCCGACAAAGATAATCCAGGAGTCCTGCCCATGTCTGATGAAGTGGTGATTACCTGTGCACTGACCGGTGTGCTCACCGACCCCCGGCAGCACCCGGTGCCCGTGACGCCCGAAGAAATGGCCGCGTCCGCCCGCGAGGCATTCGATGCCGGTGCGTCGGTGATGCATGTGCATTTCCGCTGCCAGGAGCCCGGTATGGGACACCTGCCCAGCTGGGAGCCGGGGGTGGCGGTTGCCATTGCCGAGGCAATCCGGCACGCCTGTCCCGGGGTCATCATGAATTTCTCCACAGGTACTATCGGCCGTGACCAACAGGGCCCACTCGACTGCATCCGTGCCGGGCGCCCGGAAATCGCCGCCTGCAATGCAGGCAGCCTCAATTACCTCAAGGCGCGCTCCAATGGCAACTGGGCCTGGCCGCCAATGTTGTTCGAAAATACGGTTGAAAAGGTGGAGGAACTGCTGGAAGTCTGTCGCGAGACAGGCACGCGCCCGGAGTTCGAGTGTTTCGACGTGGGTATCGTGCGCTCGGTCGGGATGTTCCGGGACGTGGGATTGGTCGACAGGCCCAATTACAACCTGGTGATGGGCGTTGCCTCCGGCATGCCCGCCGACCCGGACCTGCTGGCACTGTTGCCGCGCTACATGCACGAGGGCGCGCTCTGGCAGAGTACCGTGATCGGACGGCAGGAGATCTGGCAGCTGCATCGCCGCACCGCGGAACTCGGGGGGCACCTGCGCAGCGGTGTGGAGGATACCTTTTACCTACCTGACGGCTCCCGCGCCAATGGCAACGGCCAGCTCATCGAGGCGCTGGTAAGAGTTGCCGAAGAGTGCGGGCGCAAGGTGGTATCGCCAGGCCGGGCGAGGGAAATATTTCTCTGAGCTTTTGCTCGCCCCGAGTGAGAGCCTGGAGCGACTGGCCGTGTGGTGCCAGCGGCGTCGCCGGCCGGGGAGCGCGACGCCGGCCTTTCAGATGCCCATCTGCCGGGAGGCCAGGTCACGGAGGATTTCTTCAGAACCACCTCCAATGGCATTGACCCGCACCTCGCGATAGATACGCTCGGTCCGGCTGCCGCGCATGTAGCCGGCGCCACCCATTACCTGCATCGCCTCCCGCGCGCAGAATTCCATGGTTTCGGTGGCCTGGACCTTCAGCAGGGACACGTCGGAAACCTTCAGCTGGCCCTGTTGCTCCGCGCAGGCGCACAGCTCCAGGTAGGCCTGGGTGGCATTGATGCGCTGCTGCATCCCCGCGAATTTGTGGCGGATCACCTGGTGGTCAGCCAGGCGCTTGCCGAAGGTCTTGCGTGCCTGGGCCCACTCGATCGCCTCCTGCAAGCAGACCCGGCTGTAGCCGACGCAGGAGGCCGCGATGCCCAGGCGCTCGCCGTTGAAGTTGTGCACGATCGGCAGGAACCCCCCGTTTTCCTCACCGATCAGGTTGTTCCTCGGAACCTTGACCTCATCGAAAAAAATACTGGCGGTGTCGGAACACCACCAGCCCTGTTTCCGGTCCAGCGCCTGCCGCTCGACACCGGCGGCCGCGGCGGGGATCAGTAGCAGGGATATCCCGCCGAAGCCCTCTTCCCCGGTGCGCACGGCGGTGGTGAACCAGTCGGCGCGCATGCCTCCGGTGATGAAGGTTTTCTCGCCGGTGACCACGTAGTGATCTCCGCTGGACCTGGCCCGGCACTGGATATTCGCCACGTCGGAGCCGGCACCGGGTTCGGTTACCGCCAGGGAGATATGCCTCTCGCCGCGCAGAACGGGCGGTACCACGGCCGACCTCAGAGCCTCGGAACCATAGTGAACCAATGGTGGCAGTGCGATTCCATGCACCATCAGGCTGGCGTAGAGGCCGCCGGCCCCGCAACGGGCGAGTTCCTCGGCGGCGACGAGGGTATGGAATACATCGCCCGGCACACCGCCGTAGGACTCCGGATAACCCAGCTGTAACAGCCCGACCTGTGCGGCCTTGTGCCAGAGGCCGGCTGGAAGATGGCCCTCCTCGTCCCACTGGTTGATATGGGGGGAGATCTCGCGTTCCACGAAGCGCCTCATCTGTTCGCGCCACTGGTGGTGTTCTTCGCGCAGAAACGGGCTGTACAGCCGGGTATTATCGATGTCGTACATCCTGTTTCCCCTATTCAGGTTATCGACGGGGTAGGCTGGGGCACTGGCTCGATACGCGCCAGCACCTGGCCGCCGCGCACCTGGTCACCGGGCCGGGCTGCCAGCTCGCCGACCGTTCCATCGCAATCGGCTTTCAGCGGGTGTTCCATTTTCATTGCCTCGATCACCGCCACTGTATCTCCACACTGCACCGCCTGGTCCGCCGTCACGCAGAGTTCCACCAGGGTCCCGTCCATGGGCGCACGGATAAGCCCGTCGCTGCGGGCCTGGGCTGCGCTGGCGGGGAAGTGAGAGTGGTCTTCCCACTGCGCCTGTTGGCCATCCATCAGCAGGTGCAGCCGGGCGCCGCGCAGACTGAATGTTGTCAGGCACTCGATACCATCGACGGCGAGGCGGGCGCGATCCCCGGCCATGTGCACAACCTCGATGTCGAAGTTCTCCCCACCGGATTCCACCCTGATTCCGGAGCGGCCCTGGTGTACCCGGAGACGACACTCGAAAAGCCTGCCATCTCGCTGGAGGCAAAAATAAACCGGGACGCTGTTATCGCCGTTGCGCCAGTTTGCCCGGCCGCTTCGGCAATCGGCAGGATCGAGCGCGCATCGGTACATCACTGTTGCAGCAATTGCCGCTTCCCTGTGCTGGGCGGAATCTATGTGGTCCGGATTCCCAGTGGGTTTGAGTTCCTCCTGCTCAGCCAGGAAAGCGGTGGTCGCTCCTCCTGCGGCAAACACCGGGCTGTCGATCACGCGCTGCAGGAACGCAAAGTTGTTGCGCGGCCCGATAAACTCAATGCGGGAGAGGGCATTGAGCAGCCGCATGCGTGCCTGCTCACGATCGCGACCGTGAGCAATCAGTTTGCCCAGCATGGGATCGTAAAACGGGGTTACGGCACCGCCGGTTGCTATGGCATGGTCGCAGCGGATGCCGGGAGCGGCCGGTTCCTGCCAGTGGAGTATCTCGCCGGATTGCGGCAGGAAGTGGTTGTCCGGGTCCTCGGCATAGAGTCGCACCTCGATGGCGTGGCCGGCGAGCTTCACTTCCTGCTGGCTGATTGGCAGGGGCTCGCCCCGCGCCACCGCCAGTTGCCAGGCCACGAGGTCGAGCCCGGTCACCATTTCGGTCACCGGGTGTTCCACTTGCAGGCGGGTGTTCATCTCCAGGAAATAGAAATCGCCATTTCGGTCGAGCAGGAATTCCACGGTACCGGCGCCGATATAATTACACGCGCGGGCTGCCGCCACGGCGGCTTCCCCCATACGCCGGCGGAGATCCGCTCCCACGGCAGGGGAGGGGGACTCTTCCACGATTTTCTGGTGACGGCGCTGGATAGAGCAATCCCGTTCACCCAGGTGGATGATATTCCCGTGGCAATCCGCGAACACCTGCACTTCCACGTGGCGGGCATCGACGAGCGCTTTCTCGAGAATGATTTCGTCACTGCCAAATGCGCTTTTCGACTCACTGCGTGCGCTGCGCAGCCGGGCCGGCAGCTCCTCCGCATTCTCCACCAGGCGCATGCCCCGCCCGCCGCCGCCGTCGGCGGCCTTGACCATCAGTGGAAAACCGATCGCGGCGGCAGCATGCAGCATTTCACTTTCGCCGTTGGAGTGCTGCTCAGGGAGAGCGAAGCCGGGGATACATGGCACCCCGGCCTGTTCCATCAGCGCCTTGGCACGGCGTTTGTTGGCCATGGCCTCTATGGCCTCGGGCGGTGGGCCGATAAATTCCAGCCCGCTGCGGATGCAGGCTCGTGCAAGCCCCGCGTTCTCCGACAGGAAACCATAGCCGGGATGCACTGCAGTGGCACCGCCCCGGATGGCAGCGGCGATCACCCGCTCTATATCCAGGTAGGACTCCTGTGGTGCGCGGCCACCGATCCCGATTGCCACATCGGCCGCCCGGGTATGGGGCGCGTTGCGGTCGGGGTCACTGTAAATGGCGATGGTCCGGTAACCTTCCGCTCGCGCCGTGCGCATGATGCGCATGGCAATTTCGCCACGATTGGCCACCAACAGGGTGGGGCGGCGGGGGCTGTTGTTGTGCTTCATTGCGGTTGCCACCCGGCCGGGCGTTTCTCGATAAACGCGCGGGTGCCCTCACGGCCCTCGGCGCCCTGTACGGCACGGGAAAACAGGCGTGCGGCGTGGTCCAGCAATCGCTCGCGACCAGGCCCGGCGGCAGCCGGGTCGCTGTCGAGCAGCAGGCGCTTGGTAGTCGCCAGCGCAGCGGGGGCGCAACGGCCGACCGCCGTGAGCTGTTCGGCCACGGCGGCATCCAGGGCCGCGCAATCAGTAACGGTAGAATGTACCAGCCCCAGGCGCAGGGCCTCGGCGGCATCGATGCTGGCACCGGCCAGTGCCAGCCTGCGGGCCTGTGACTGGCCGATACGGGCCACGACGAACGGCGCCACTTGTGCCGGTACCAGGCCCAGCCGCGCCTCCGGCAGGGAGAAGCGTGCATTCCTGCTGGCGATGGCAATATCAGCGGTGCATGCAAGTCCCAGTCCACCGCCCATGATTGAGCCCTCGAGCGCAACAATGGTCACCAGCGGGGATCTCTCGAAGCGCTCCAGCAGGTTGCCGAAGCGGCGGTTGAGTTTTTCGAAGGCGTCCTCCTGCCCACGCTCGACTAATTGTTGCGCATTGAGCATGTCGCTCACGTCCGCCCCGGCCGAGAAGTGGCCGCCGGTGCCCCGCAGTACCAGGGCCCGAATCGCGGGGTCATTCCCTGCTGATTCCAGTTCTTCGAGAAGGGCATCCACCATTCGCAGGCTGAGTGCGTTGCGCTGTTCGGGCCGGTTCAGGGTGAGAAAAATCGCATGCCCCTCGCGGCGGCTGAGCACTGGCGCGGTAACGGTATCCTCAGTGTTCACGCTGGGTCTCCTCTTTGCGAGACGCGTTTCCACCGTGGGGCCTGGGCGCATGTGGCCCGGGAAGTATGCCCATCAGTTTGGAGATAATGCCGAGCATCACCTCGTCGGCGCCCCCGCCGATCGCGGTGAGGCGGGAATCGCGATAGGCGCGGTTGATGGGCGTCTCCTCCATGTAACCCATGCCGCCCCAGAACTGCAGGCACTGGTCGGGAATGGAGCGGCCCAGGCGCCCGGCCTTGAGTTTCGCCATGGAGGCGAGGGTGGTGACATCCTCGCCTGCCACGTAGGACTCGATCGCCCGCCACGTCAGTGCGCGTAGGCACTCCACTTCCGTCTGCATTTCCGCGAGGCTGAAATGAACAGCCTGGTTGTCGAGCAGGGCACCGCCAAAGGCCTGGCGCTCGCGCGTATAGTCGATGGTTGAGGAAACACAGTTTTCCAGGCCGCGGATTGTCAACAGCGCACCGGCAAGCCGTTCTTCCTGGAACTGCAGCATCTGGAGCAGGAAGCCATCGCCCTCGTTGCCGATGCGATTGCGTTTCGGCACGCGCACATTGTCAAAGAATACCGGAGCGGTTTCGGAAGAGCGCATGCCCAGTTTCTTGAGCCGCTCCCCCACGCGCACTCCCGGGGCATCCGCGGGGATCACCAGCAGCGACTTGTTGCGATGTGGCTTGCCTTCGCCGGTATTGACCAGGGTACAGAAAAAATCGGCGCTCGGGGCATTGGTGATCCACATCTTGCTGCCGTTGACCAGATAATCGTCGCCGTCGCCGGTGGCAGTTGTGGCAATACCGGCTACGTCAGAGCCGGCGCCGGGCTCGGAGACTGCGATTGCCCCTACCATGCTGCCCCGAATGGCGGGGGTGAGGAATTCCTGGCGGAGCGCGTCATTGCCGAACCTGGCCAGCGCAGGTGTCGCCATGGAGGTCTGGACGGCGATGGCCAGCGGCACGCCGCCGCAGTGGGCTGCACCGAGTTCCTCGAGGAAGACCGCCTCGTAGCTGAAGTCGAGAGCAAGCCCGCCGAATTCTGCGGGCTTGTTAATGCCGAGCAGGCCCAATTCCCCGAGGCTGGCGAACAGCTCGCGGCTGGGAAAGTATCCTGCGGCCTCCCACTCGCTGACCCTGGGATTGATTTCACGCTCGACAAAGTTGCGTACAGTGCGCTGCAGCTCGCGATGCTCGTCGGTCAATACCATGGCGATGTACCCTTTTCCTTGAGTGTTTCGACCTCTCTGAGCACCCTGGCGATGCTCCTCAGAACCTGGCGACCCCAAATGAATTCGTGCGTTGTGATGCCAGTTCAGCTCCGTGACATATTTCCAGCAGCATGCCCAGCAGCCTGCGGGTATCCCGTGGGTCGATGATTCCGTCATCCCAGAGCCGTGCACTGCTGGAAAGCGCCCCGGAACCCGCCTCCATAAATGCGGCGGTATCCTGCTCCACCCGGTCGAGAGCGGCCTCGTCGATCGCGCCGGCGCGCCGCATCTTTTGCTCGGTTACGATGCGCAGCACCTTGCCCGCCTGGGCCGCACCCATCACGGCCGTGCGGGAATTGGGCCAGGCAAAGATAAAGCGCGGGTCAAAGCCGCGCCCGCACATGGCGTAATTCCCGGCCCCGTACGAACCCCCGATGACGATGCTGAGCTTGGGCACACTGGCGTTGGCCACTGCCTGGATCATCTTGGAGCCGTGCTTGATGATACCGGCGCGCTCCACCTCGGTGCCGACCATAAAGCCGGTGGTGTTATGCATGAACAGAAGCGGCGTGCCACTCTGCTCGCACAGCTGGATAAACTGGCCAGCCTTGCTGGCACCGGCCGGGGTAATGGGGCCGTTGTTGCCGATCACGCCCACAGTATGGCCCTCGATCCTGGCATGGCAACAGACTGTTTGCCGGTCGAATTCGGGCTTGAAATCCAGTAGAGCCGAGTCATCGACGATACGCGCCAGCACCTCGCGCACATCGTAAGGTTTCCTGCTGTCGGCGGGGACCAGGCCCAGCAATTGCTCTTCCGGGTAGCGGGGCTCGCACCAGTCGCGGGCCGTTTGCGGCCGGGGCTCGGAGGGAAGGGTGGCAACGATTTCCCGGGCCAGGCGAATGCCGTCTGCATCGTTCTCTGCCAGGTAGTCGCCGCTGCCGGACTGCCGGCAGTGCATCTCGGCTCCGCCGAGGGTTTCCTCGTCCGCGATCTCGCCGGTTGCGGCCCTGAGCAGCGGCGGGCCGGCCAGGTACATGCCGGTCTGCCCGCGTATCATCACCACGTAGTCCGAGAGTCCCGGCTGGTATGCGCCCCCGGCCGTGGCGCCGCCGTGCACCACGGTTACCTGGGGGATGCCGGCAGCCGACATGCGCGCCTGGTTGGCGAATCCCCTGCCGCCGGGGGCGAAGGTCTCATTGGCATACATCAGGTTGGCGCCGCCACTCTGGGCGAGTGTGACCACCGGCAAGTGGTTCTCCAGCGCTATCTGCTGCATCCGCAGGGCCTTGTCCATTCCCGCCGGGGAAATGGTGCCGCCCTTTACTGCATAATTGTCCACGCGCACCATGCAGCGCCGCCCGCTTATGCGGCCGATGCCGCAGATGGCGCCGCCGCCGGCACCGCTGCCGTCGGCGTCGTCGTACAGCCTGTAACCCGCCAGGGCGCAAAGTTCAAGAAAAGGGCTGCCGGGGTCCAGCAGCCGGTTAAGCCGCTCCCGGGGCAGTAGCCAGCCGCGTTGCCGGTAGCGATCACTCTTCTCTGCGGCCACGTCGAGCGGTCGCCGCTCTGCATCGCGGAACTGCGCGATGGCATCGAGCATGGCCGCGCGATTTTCCGCAAACTCGGCAGATCCGGTATCCACGCATGACTCGAATGGCTGCATCAGAGCTTGCCCTCGGCTTCGAGTTCGGTCACTACCGCGGGTTTCTCGCGGCGATGGAATCCGTCAAAGCGCTTGCGATTGCGGGCCGGCGTGGTTTGCCAAAGCGGTGAGTGATGCTTGAGGCTGGAGCCGCCATCTATCCTGATCGTCTGGCCGGTGAGGTAACTGGCGGCATCCGACAGCAGGAAGCATACGGCTGCGCTGATTTCGGCTTCCTCGCCGAGCCTGTAGAGGGGAATGCTGTCGCGAAATCCCGGTAGCAGTTGCCGCAGGAATTCCGGGTCATAGGTATCGAAGCCGCTGGAGAGGATGTAGCCGGGAGCGACCGCGTTTACGCGCACGCCGCTGGCAGCCCACTCTACCGCGGCCGTTTCCGTGAGGTTGTCCATGCCCGCGCGGGCGGCCCCGGAGTGTCCCATCAGTGGCATACCACCTGCATTGTCTGCGGTGATATTGACAATGGCGCCGCCGCTGTCTTTCATGCACTGCTTGTAGACCTCGCGCGCCATGAGAAACCCCCCGAGCAGGTTGCTTCTCACCACTGCCTCAAATCCCCTGGCGGAAATCTGTTCCAGGGCAGAGGGGAACTGCCCACCGGCGTTGTTCACCAGCCCGTGGATAGCGGTGTGGTCACGCAGGATCCCGGACACGGTTTCCGTCACGTGTTCCTCGTCGCGGATGTCGAGGCTGTGCCAGCTTCCGGTCCCGCCGTCTTCCTCTATCTCGGCCAGTACACGCTGCAGTTTTCCCCCCGTACGGCCGACCAGCACCACATGAGCCCCGAGGCTGGCCAGTTCGTGGGCGATGCAGCGGCCGATACCGCTGCCGCCGCCGGTGACGATGTGAACCTGCCCGGCGAAACTGCCCGGGCGCAGCTGGCTCTGGTAGGGCATGGCGGACTCCTTGTGCCGTATCCGTTGTCGCTATTTTTATTGTCGGGGCTTGCAGGTTTACTTGCCGGCAAGCATCATTCCCCAACGCTACCAAGCAAGCGCTTGGTTATCAACTGTTTCACGTTGGGGGAATCATTGGCGGAAGAAAGCAGCATTACAGGGGTAAGGTCCGTGCCTGCGCCGGGCGGGTCACCAGGGCTCATGGATTCACTGGTGGCGTGCGGGGAACTCACGGATCCTTCGTCGCCGCGCGGGCGCCTGCTGAATGCCGCAGCGCATTTGTTCGTGGAAAAGGGATTCGCCCGCACCACGGTACGTGACATAGCGGGGGAAGTCGGGATTCTTTCTGGCAGCATCTTCCACCACTTCCGCAGCAAGGAAGAGATCCTGTGCCAGGTGATGCGGGAGGTCACACTCTTCGCGCGCGCGCGGATGGCCCAGGCGGCAGCTCAGGCGAGTTCGCCCACGTCAAAGTTACGTGCGTGCATCCTCTGTGAACTCGAGGCGATCCACGGCCGCGCGGTGCCCGGCTTCACTATCCTGGTATCGGAATGGCGGAGCCTCAGTGGGAAGAACCAGGCTGTTGTGCTGGCGTTGCGCGAGGAATATGAGCAGTTGTGGCGCGAGGTGCTCGAGGAGGCGGAGAGTGTGGCTGACCCGGCCCTGGCCCGGCGTTTGCTCCAGGGCGCGCTCTCCCATACTTACCACTGGTTCCGGCAGAAAGACGGGGGGCTTTCCCTGGGGGAACTGGCCGACGAATTGGTAGTACTGTTTTCGCGGCCGAAGCCAGCTTGAGTGCTCATCGCACCACCGGGTGAGATGTGGTTATCACTATGAGTGTGCGGCACCCCTTCTTTTGGCGCAGGGCGTGCCAGTGGGGCGAGGGCGGTGAGAACCAGTCCCCACACTGGTGCAGGATAATAAATTAGGCTTTGGCGGCTAGCACCCAGCCCACCGGGAAATACCAATAACTACCTGCACCGGAGCCATCGATGTCAGCCCAGTTGTTCCAAGTTGTATCTGCCGGAAAGACCCTGCGGGACAAGCCGCCGGCTGAAGTACTGGAAGCCGCGGCCAAGGCATTCTCCATTCCGGTGCCCAGGGCGCGGCCTCTGTTGGTGAAAGGTTGGGTGATCAAGGATGGGCTTTCCTCCCAGCAAGTGGTGGAATACCGCTCCCGTCTCCAGCGAATCGGCCTGCGTGTCGAGGTTTTCCCTGCTGGTAAATACAACAACAAGGCGCTGTTGGCCCGGATGGAGTACGCCAGGAAACGGCGCGCCGGTGGGGCGCTAAATGCCCCCGCTGCAACCGGCCAGGCTGAAGACACCGCTCGCGCAGGCATACAAAAAAAACCGGTCCCGGCGGCTTCTCCAGCTGCAGTTACGGCCGCCAGCGCCAGGCCCATTAAGGGAGCGGCCAGCTCCCCCCCGTCCTCCAGGGCACGGCAGCAACTCGAGGCCCTGTTCGCCGGAGGCGATAATCGGGTCCCCGACCCGCTTTCGGCTCGTACCGGCCTGTTGCTCGGGCTGCCTGGTGTGGCGCTTGTACCGGCGTTTTTCGTCCTGTTACTGGCCCTGTGTGTGTATAGTGCCGGCAGCGCAGCCTGGCGCTTCGGTGAGGCGATACTGGTGGCACAAGCCGGGCCAGGGGCGGTAGTCGGCCTGGTCGCATCCCTGACGCTCAGCGGGCTGGTAGCAGCTTTGCTGGTATGGCCATTCTTTAGTGCACGGCGGCTGGCGGCCGACGCCCAGCCGGTAACGCGCGCGTTGTCACGCGCCGAGGGGCAGGGTCTCTACCTGCTGCTGGACGTACTCGCTGACAAACTGGCATTGCCCCGGGTATCGGGCATCCGTATCGCCGCCGGCAGTACAGTGCGGGTGGACTCCGAAGGGCTGGCCGAGAGCCTCCAGCAGTCTCCCGTCCTGGTGCTTGGCCTGGGCGCCGCCTATTCACTATCGGGAAACGAGTTGCTTGCACTGGTGGCGCGACAGCTGGGAACCCACCGCGGGCGAATCCGGGCACTGGCAGCCTGGCTGGCGCTGGAGACTCCACGCCGACTGCAGTGGCTCCAGTGGGCGCTGGAGAACGACCGCACCGTGCTCTCCCACGGCAGCTCCCGGAGCGTGCAGAGGGGAGGGGCGCCCGCAGCCCTGAAGCCATTACATAAACTTCTCGCCCTGTGCGGTCGCGGTGTGATCCCGATCCTGGACCGGCTTGAGGCCCTGCACCAGGTAGTGGGCGGGCCGGTGGCACGACTGCTGGTGCGGGAGGCAGATCGCTGTGCCGCCCAGGTAATTGGCAGCGATGCCTTCGCGCCTTTCGCGGAAAAGTGGCAGCAGCTGGTCCACGCGGACCTGCTGGTGTCGGAGGTCAATCGCGAGGCGGCGATCGCCGGGCAGCGCCTGGAAAACTATCCCCGCGCCATCGTGTGGACCATGCGCAACCTTGACCGGGAGACTGTCTCCAACCTCGAACTGGCGATGGCGCAGCCCTCCGATTACTGGGACAGCACGTCCCCGGCGGATAATGACCGGGTCGCCTTGGTCGAAGATCTCGGGCTGGCGCCTGCCGTGGGCAATGAGTTCTCTGTTCACAAGTTGGTTGAAGACCTGCACGGCCTGGCCGCAGAGGCGAGCGCATCGGTCTCGGCAGAGGATACCCGTCCCGTCGATAACCAGCAGTTGCTGTGCGTCACTGAGGATGCTGAGCGGGCACTTCAGGTAATGGGGGAGTACTTCAACCGCATACCGCCACGCCGCTTCCTCCCTGCAGATGTACCGGGAGACCAGACCCTGGCAGCGATGGGATTACAGGAGTGTGTAGACTGGCTGCGGAACAAACTTGTCGAGCTGCGCGAACTCACGCGAAACCTCGATGAGCTGTCCTCACGGGCCACCATGGTTGAGCTGGGCGCGGAGCTAATGCGCCAGGCGGTAAAAGTCCCGCCGGGTGATTTTCGCCTGGAGGTGGCGGATGCGGCAGCGGCGGATGCCACGCTGCGTGACCTCCGCGCACGGCGGGATGCCGCCCTGCGACAGTACCACCAGATCCAGGGGGTATTTGTACTGCGCATGAAGCGGGCCATCGGGTCGATGGGCAGCGATGACCGTACCTGGGCGCAGGCTGCGCTCGGCGAGACGCAGGCATTCGACTCTCTTGCCCCTCATGTGGACAAGCTGGACGAGTTCGCCATGATACTCGGGTATGCAATGGACCGGCTGTCGCTCGAGCCGGCCCAGCGAGAGGTGCTGCAAAAGTTTTACGATCTCGCCCAGCGTGCCCTCGATGCGGTCAGCCAGCAGGTTCAGGGCAATGAGGTTCTGGTGAATATCGGTCTGGAGAGTGCTCTCCAGGCCCGTTTGGCGGGGAGTATGGCAAACCGCCAAGTGGAGCCCCTACCGCGTGAGCGACAGGCCCTGGTCGACAGGCTGCAGGAAATGGAACTGTGCTGCAAGACGGCCAGCGCCACTGTCAGCGACCAATATCGCAAGCACCTCGCCCGGCTGCTGCAGCAGTGCCTGGAAACTGAGAAGTCCCTTGGGGTTAAGCCTCTGCGGCTGGTGGGCGAGTTGTCCTAGGCTGCCAGTCGGCCGCCACACGATGCCGGCGCTCAGCCTCCGGCCAGTTTTACCCGGTAATCCCTTGCCTCGAGCAGGGCCTTGATCTCTGCCCGCTTGTCGCCCTGGATCTCGATGACCCCATCTTTCAGGGCACCCCCACAGCCACAGCGCTTTTTAAGTTCGGCCAGTAAAAGTTTCAACTCGGTGTCAGTACCGGGTACCCCGCGCACGCAGGTCACACCCTTCCCCTTGCGGCCCTTGGTCTCGCGCTGGATGCGGACGATGCCGTCCCCCTCGTGGCGCTCTTGTGGCTGCGACTCTTCTTTTATCCTGCCCCTGTCAGTGGAGTACACGAGGCGGCTGTTTTTCCCCATGGCTTGCTCTGTTCGGTCTCTGTCCGGTTGGTGGCGGCAAGGTTACAGGCAAAATTTGCCCGATGCCATTCGGGGATGACCCTGTGGCGGCGAAGCTGTTGTGGCGCTATAGTCATGTCTCGTTGTGGAGGGGATATGGCATTAACCGGAAAGAGAAAGTGGCTCAACGAAGTCATCTTTGGCACCGATACCCCGGCGGGGAAGGGCTTTGATGTTGTCCTGATCTGGGCCATCCTGATCAGTGTCGCACTGGTGCTGCTGGTATCGGTCGAGAGTATTGCCGGCCAGTATGGTGAGTTGCTGTTTGCCCTCGAATGGTTTTTTACCGCGCTCTTTACCATAGAGTACGCGGCGCGCATCTACTGCGCGGTAGACCGGCGCAGCTACATCTTCAGTTTTTACGGCATTGTTGACCTGCTGGCGATCCTGCCCAGTTACCTTGCCCTGATGGTTACCGGGGCGGGCTACCTACTGGTAATCCGCTTGTTGCGGGTCTTGCGTATTTTCCGCGTCCTCAAGCTCGTGCGTTACCTGCAGGATGCCAACCTGTTGTTGCGCTCGCTCTGGCAGGCGCGCCGCAAGATCCTGGTCTTCTATGCCGGCGTGCTGGTGATCTGCATTATTTTCGGCGCCCTGATGTTCGTCGTGGAGGGGCCGATTCACGGCTTTACCAGCATTCCCAAGAGTGTGTATTGGACGATCGTCACCCTGACTACGGTGGGGTTTGGTGATATCACCCCACAGACCACGCTGGGGCAGACCATCGCGTCCATGACCATGCTCATTGGCTACTCCATCATCGCAGTGCCTACGGGGATTGTGACAGCGGAACTGGCACAGGAACTCGGACGCGAAAAGCTGCTCATCCGCTGCGACAATTGCAGCCGGGCCGGGCACGATCGCGACGCGGAATACTGCAAGCACTGCGGCTACAAACTCGAGGATGTGCAGCGGGAGGCAGAGAAGCTCGAGGAAAAGAAAGCCGAGGAAAAGAAAGCGGAGAAAAAAAAGGCCGAGGAAAAGGTGCGCAAGCCAGAACCCGGGGAGGCGAGGTCCGACGGGTTACCGCACTCCGGTGCGGAGGAGGAGAGCAGGCGGCAGGGTGAGGGCCCCGACAGCAGCCCGGGCAGTGCCGGGGAGGATCGCTGAGCGAGCCCTCGCGCGGCTCACCAGTTGTCAGGTACCCTTACCGCCACCACGTCGGCTTCCGCGCACACCCGCCCATCGCTGGACAGGGTGCACTTGAGCTCGGTCTTCCGGTCGCTCCGGCCGATGATTCGGGCCTCCAGTACCACCGGGCTGCCTATCGCCGCGGGTGCCTTGTAGCGGATATCCAGTTTGCCCGTGGCATACCAGATCTTGTCACCGACACCCGTCTCGCGCCCCGCCTGGCGGTAGCCGTCGGAGATGGCCGTACAGATGGTGTGGCAATCAATCACGGTGGCGATGATGCCGCCGTTGAGGTAATGGGTGGGGCCGGCACAGTGATGGGGGCTGGGGACAAACTCACAGCGACTGCTGTCCTCGCCGGTCCAGTAGCTCTTGATTTGCAGTCCCTCAGTGTTTTCCGGTCCGCAGCCAAAGCAGTGGTTGTGTGGAATCTGGTCCTGGATTGCGGTCTGTTCTGACATGGCTCCCCCCTTAGAAAGCGTAAAATCGTGGTCGGCAATGCTAACCATTTGCGCGGGACAGGGGAAGAAACTACCCTTGCGCCTCGTTTTATCGCTGGACGGGTTTCGATGGAGATTTACGGACACTGCGCACCGGGGTGGGAAGCCCTGTATGACTGTTTTGCCGAGAACTTCCGCCACCACGGTGACACTGGTGCGGGATTTGCGGTCCGCCAGGACGGCGAAACCGTGGTATCGCTCTGGGCTGGCTGGGCCGACCGCAATGGAGAGGTACCCTACACCGAGGACACCCTTGCCAATGTCTTTTCCTGCTCGAAGGGAGTGCTGGCCCTGTTGGCCTTGCAGCAGGTGGACCGCGGAAAACTCGAGCTGGACCGCCCGGTTGCGGACTACTGGCCGGAGTTTGCCGCGGCAGGTAAAGGGGGCGTCACCGCTCGCCAGCTTCTCTGCCATCGCGCCGGGGTGGTTGCATTCCGCGAGCGGGTTCCGGATACCCTGATTTACGACTGGGAGCGTGCCTGTGCCACTGTGGCAGCGGTTGAGCCCTGGTGGGAACCCGGGAGCCGCCAGGGATACTCCCCGTTCCTGTTCGGCTGGGCCCTGGGAGGCCTGCTCGAGCGGGTCAGCGGCCGGGACCTGCGCGACCTGTACCGGGAGTTTCTCGGTGGGCCCCTGGGACTGCATGGTGGTTTCGGTGCGCTGGGCCACCGCTCGGATCGTATTGCCGATGTGGCGCCCCTGAAACAGCCCCTTCCCGAGTTACGGGAAAATGCTGTGGGCCGGGCAATGAAAGAGGATCGTGACGGGCCGGTGGCCAAAGCCTTCTCAAATCCCATGAGCCTCATGATGAGCAGTAACAGTGCGGAGTGGCGCGGGGCGCTGATTCCTGCGGCAAATGGGCACTTCAGTGCACTCGACTTGGCCACGGTTTACGGCGAGCTGGCCTCTGATACGCCGGGGCTGCTTGGCAGTGACACCTTGGCAGAGGCGGTCAGGGAGCAGAGCCGTGAGCGAGACCAGGTCTTGCAGGCAGAAATCAGTTTTGGTTGTGGCTTTATCCGCAGCGGTCGCGCCGCCGACCTGCGCTTCGGCGGGGAGCGCGGCTTTGGTCATCCCGGGGCTGGCGGAGGGGTTGGTTTCGCCGACCCGGAGGCGGGCATCGGTGTCGGTTATGTGACCTCGAGGCTGGGCCAAAGCCTGTTTATGGATCGGCGTGCGGTGGCACTGGTCGATCTCCTTTATTCCTTTCTCTGAATAAATCCGGAAACGAAATGGAACAACAGCTGAATGACCTGCGCAGCCGCGTGGAGGAACTGGAAAGTCGCCTGGCGTTCCAGGAGGACACGCTGTCACAGCTTAATGATGTCATTGCGGCGCAGGACAAGGATATTCGCGCCCTGGTCGCCCGGCTTAGGGAGTTGGCCGACCGCTACCAGGACCTGTCGGAAGAGGGTCAGGGGCCAGGCAGGCAGCAGGACGAGAAGCCGCCACATTACTGAGCTCCCAGTTCGGCCAGGAGTTCTGGTCGGGTTCCTGTTGTGGAGCCGAGAGAATTGCGCGCCAGCTGGCCGCGAGTTCGCCTATACCCCTGCCGCTTGTGTCCACTTCAGCAGGCCAGTATGCAGATAAATTGGCAAAAAGTTGCCGGCCTGGGCCGAGTCAAGTATTGACAAAACTTTTTCCACATGGCGAAGGGGGTGTCGTGAATACTTGGTCATCGATCGCTAGCTGGTACGGAAATTTCCGAATTTGTTGTAAGTCATTGTTTTTTAATGATAAAAATCGGAGTTTAAAAAGTGCGCAAAATGCTGATTGCAAGAGATAGTGCCCGCTCGGGCGGCCTTTTGCCAATTCATTAACAGAGTTATCCACAGAAGCTGTGGAGTAATGCCCGGCCATCCCCTGGCGCATGGTTATTTGGTACTGCTGGCGAGCGCCTGCGGTGACCGAGGCAGGATGCAGAAACTCACGACTTTTGTTGTCCATAAATGCGTATTGCTTTGTGGACGCAGGGGGAGATTCCTCCTAGTCTTCGCTCCTTGGGAAAAAGGGGACCGGTTCAGCTGGCAGTCAGCTGGGCCCAGGCAACATTTCCCTCAGCGCGGGGGGCAGACAGTCTTCCCGTGAAGCAATACCCGTTCACTAAAAAGCGTTAGGAGAACCTTACATGAAAAAATGGGTCGCTATTCTCGCATTGGGCTCACTGGTTGGCTGTACCACGCTGGATCCTTACACTGGCGAAAGGAAGACCAGCAGTGCGGCCAAGGGTGCCGGTGCCGGGGCTGTGGCGGGGGCTATCATCGGCGCGGCGACAGCCAGCAAGGATGACCGCAAGAAGGGCGCTATTACAGGTGCCCTGGGTGGTGCTGCCATTGGTGGCGGCGTTGGATACTACATGGACCGCCAGGAAATGGCCCTTCGGGAGCGGCTCGAAGGCACCGGGGTGCGCGTGCAGCGTGAGGGTGACAACATCCGCCTGATCATGCCGGGCAACATTACCTTCGCAACTGACCGGGCTGAGATCCGCCGCGACTTTTACGATACCCTGGATTCTGTGGTGATCGTATTGAAGGAATTCGACAAAACCGCAATCCGCGTAAGTGGTCATACCGACAGCACCGGCTCTGATGTTTACAACCAGACGCTGAGCGAGCGCCGAGCCAATTCTGTCGCCAGCTTCTTTACCAGCAATGGTATTGCTAGCGGTCGTGTCCAGGCCGTGGGTTACGGCGAGCGCTACCCGATCGCCGCCAATGACACGGCGGCCGGTAAACAGGCCAACCGCCGGGTGGAGCTGGAGTTGCTACCACTGAAATAATGTGAGAAAAAGAGGGCACTTCGGTGCCCTTTTTTGTTGATGCCTACGACGCAAATAGAGCCGGACAGGGGCAGGGAGGCCGCCGGGCATTGACCGCCCGGCGACATCAAAAAGGAGTTTGTTGAGTGAACCAGGGCAAGCAGCGCCAACAATTTCACTATATCGCCCGGGTCAGTGTTTTGCCGCTGGTCCTATATCTCCTTTTTTCGGCCTGCGCACAGGCGAGTGACGCCACTGAGAGCGGCGCAGCTGAAAGCCTTACTGCCCCGGGTATTACCGCTGAAGACCGAGGCGTGGTCGAGCGTTACGAGCGAGCCGCGTTTGTCGCCGAGGTCCAGATCGCCGGTATTCATCGCGATGTTGATCGCGCCCTATCGGAACCCGGGATGGTAGCCATCAAGGGGTATGTGTACTCCGCGGTATCCCGACAGACCTGGAAAGGTGAGTCCAGCGGGCTGGTCGCTTTCCGGCGAGGATTGGACGCCTGCGAGGACAAGCTGGAGAAAGGCCAGCGTTACCTGATTTTTGCCTCTCCCGATAGCTACGGCCGGCTGCAACTATTGAGCTGTGAAGCCGCTATTCCGGAAGCCGAAGCGGCACCGCTGCTGGCGCAATTGAAGCGGTCTGGGGCGGCAGGTTGACGGCGGGCTTTCCCGCGCCTCTTTACCGCCCGCCTTATGATATTTCCCGCATTCCAATTCCGCATTCCCGCCACAATTATTTCCTAAAGAAATAACTCACCGCCTGATTACAGCAAGACTGACTTATACTGAGGAACAATGTTCCTTGAAGAACCGGTCTACCGGGTTATTCTTATCAATATTGGCGTCAACATCTTCCGAATTGGAGGATTTGGCGAATGTCCGCCTGGCGCCATCGACCGGAGCCGGTTACGGGCCAATCAGCGGAGCCAGCCACAGCGGCTCGATTGTCCCGATGGCTGCCGGAAGAGGGCCGACGACACTGAGCGGCGGTATCTCGAATCAAGTAATGGCCAGGGGTCAAAGGTGGGTTTATGAAAACGCTACTTATCACGCTGATTATTCTGCTGCTGGTAGTCGGTTACTTCATGTCGCGGAATGGCGATGACACGGCCGATGATACGTACGATTCGCTCGAGTCTCCCCAGGAAGAGCGCATGGACGACACCAGGCCCGAGGCTACACCCGATGAAACCGGTACGCCGCCCGATGGCATGGGAACCATGGAATCCCCGGATACCGGCACGCCCCGGGAACCCGACCAGCCGGATACAGTTCCTCCCGAGACCGATGTGGATGCCGATGTGGATGTAGATGTGGAGGATGAATCGGCGCTCGAACGCGAGGCTGAAGAGGCCGTCGAGGCCACCAAGGAGGCCGCGTCCGAGGCCGGCGAGGCAATCGAGGGTGCCGCCGAGCGAGCCGGGCAGGCGATCGAGAAGGCCGGCGAGGCCACCAAGGAGGCAGCTGAAGACGTCATGGAGGATATTTCCGACGAACCCGACAGGGATGCCGAAGCCGGTGACGAGCCGCAGAACCGCTAAACCGTCGCTAATCAGTCAAGCCGGCGCCGCCCGCATGGGCGGCGCCGGTGTATGTATTGGCCATGATTGACCACCACTGGTACCACAACCATTCGGTGCTCGAGGTCTCGCCACGGGCACCACTGCAAGCGAAGGACTTCGAGGCGCTTGCCGCGCAGGTGGACCCGGTTATTGAGGAACACGGCAGCCTGGCGGGTATCCTCATCGATGCGGAGAGTTTCCCCGGCTGGGAGGACTTCGCCGCTCTCGTTTCACACTGCACTTTTATTCGCGATCACCATCGCCATGTGCACAAGGTTGCGGTGGTGTCCGACCAGACCCTGCTGGGCTACATGCCCCGGCTTGTGGATCATTTCGTGAGCGCCGATGTGCGTCCGTTTCCACGGGCTGAGAAGCAGCGCGCACTGGAATGGCTGTCCGAGCCGGGGTAGCATCTAGCCGACCGCAACTGCCCAACCGTCAGCTTTCACGGAATCGCTTTGAAACACTCCCCACAATCCCTGGCGGTGATCGCCGCTGCGCCCCAGTGGCAGCCTGCCGCTCGAGAGTTGGCGCAGGAACTGGATCTCCCCCTACTGACAGAAACAGAGCCATCGCGACTGGAGCATCCGGCTTATGTGCTCCGGCGCGGGGACGCGCTGCAGTTGTGCGCGACCGGGCGCAAGGCGCCGGGCCCGGTCGAGGTGGACTTTGTCTCCGGTGCCGCAGCACATCGGCGTAAGTATGGCGGTGGCAAGGGCCAGCAGATTGCGAAAGCGGTGGGTGTGCGGAGCGGGTTTTACCCGCGGGTGGTGGATGCCACCGGGGGGCTTGGGCGCGATGCCTTTGTCCTGTGCTCGCTGGGCTGTGAAGTGCTTGTGCTGGAGCGCAACCCGATAGTGCGGGCTCTGCTGGCGGATGGCCTACGGCGACTGCGCGAAGCGGCGGAACAGGATGCCGAGCTGGCGCCGCTCGCTGGGCGGCTGCAGCTGGCAGACGACGTGGACGACTCGGCCGGCTGGCTGGCAGGGCAGGCGCCCGAGTCAATTCCTGTGGTGTATCTCGACCCGATGTTCCCGCCCCGTGGCAAGAGCGCCAAGGTCAAGAAGGAAATGGTGGCATTCCACCAGCTGGTGGGCAGTGACGAGGATGCCGACGCGCTGCTGGAGCCGGCTTACGCAGCCTGCTACTACCGCACCGTGGTCAAGCGCCCGCGGCTCGCCCCCTGGCTCGCAGGGAAAAAGCCGGCTCTGTCCCTTGAGGGAAAGTCCGGCCGTTTCGACATCTATACGCGCCACGGCGTGCCCGGTTGAGCGGGGCAACACGACAAGTCAGCGCGGAGCCCCGTGTCGACGGTATCAGCAATTCACCGCGTTGACCGCGAGTCCCCCCTGGGACGTTTCCTTGTATTTGCTCTGCATATCGACACCGGTCTGGCGCATGGTCTCGATCACGCTATCCAGGGGCACGATGTGCGCGCCATCCCCCCGCAGGGACAGGCGAGCGGCGTTGATTGCCTTGACCGCGCCCATGGTATTGCGCTCGATACAGGGTACCTGGACCAGGCCGCCGATCGGGTCGCAGGTCAGCCCCAGGTTGTGCTCCATGCCGATTTCAGCGGCGTTTTCTATTTGCTGGTTGCTTCCGCCCTGAACGGCAGCGAGTCCCGCCGAGGCCATGGAGCAGGCCACCCCGATCTCTCCCTGGCAGCCGACTTCCGCTGCGGAAATAGAGGCATTTTTCTTGAACAGCATGCCGATAGCGCCGGCGGTAAGCAGGAACTTCACCACCTGGTCCTTCAGGTCCCCGTGTTTTTCCGGGTCGTGTACAAAGTGCACATAGTAGGCAATGACCGCTGGTATCACGCCGGCAGCACCATTGGTGGGGGCGGTGACGATCCGCCCCCTCGCTGCATTTTCCTCGTTTACGGCCAGGGCGTAGAGGCTCACCCAGTCGAGGATGGCAAGGCCGTCCTCGCGCTCCTCCCGGCTCTGCTTGCTCAGTTCCTTGTACAGTTCAGCCGCCCGGCGCCGTACCTTGAGGCCACCCGGCAGCAAGCCGTACTGGTGGCAGCCGCGCTGGATGGATCCGTCCATCACCTCCCAGATTTCCCACAGCGCATCCTTGACCTCCTGCTCGCTGCGGAAGGCCTTTTCGTTTTCCATTGCCAGCTCGGCGATGGTCCAGCCATGGCGCTCGCAGACGGACATCAACTGCGCGGCGCTGCCGAAATCGTAGGGCAGGAGGGTGGCAATCTGGTCCTTGTGGGCGAAATCCTCTTCGGACAGCACGAAGCCACCGCCGATGGAAAAATAGCTGCGCTCAAACAATAGTTCGCCCGCACTGTAGGCTCGGCAGGTCATGCCGTTCGCGTGTTGCGGCAGGAATTCGTCCTCGTGGAAAACCAGGTCGTGCTCGCGCACAAAACGGATGTCGTGATCGCCGTGCAGGCGCAGTTGTTCGCCACGCTCGATCCGGGCAAGCTTTTCGTCGATCGAGTTGACGTCTATGGTATCCGGGGACTCACCCAGTAACCCCATCAGCACTGCCATGTCGGTGCCGTGGCCGATACCGGTAAGGGCCAGCGAGCCATACAGGTGCACCTGCACACGGTCAGTGCGGGTGAGCTCCCCGCGGCCGGCGAGGTCCTCGACGAATTGCCGCGCGGCCACCATGGGGCCCACGGTATGCGAGCTGGAGGGGCCGATACCGATCTTGAACAGTTCGAAAACACTGATGCTCATTGACTCTGGCACTCCGTGACTGGCAGGTCTGTTTAGGTGTTGATGCTGCAACTCTGCCCATTTGGCAGAGACATTCAAGATGCCTGTCGGTATTCCGCAGAATATCCTACCACCTGTCTGTTTGACCGAGTTTAAGCGTCTAAATTGCCTCCTCGCGGCACAAGCTACGGCGCATTTGCGACCAGGATGGCCCTTTTGGGCGCAGGGTGACCCTCGACAGTGCGATCGGGGGACGCGGGGTCGAGGAAGTCGGCCAGGGATTCGAACCGCATCCAGTCGGTACGGCGTTGCTCCCCCTGGCTGGTGGGAGCGACGTCCACGGTACGTGGGTTGGCAAAGCCGGTTTTGCGCAGCCAGCTCTCGAGCGTGGCGCAGGTAGGCAGGAACCACACATTGCGCATCTTGGCATAACGCCCCTCGGGCACCAGGCAGTGGCCGAGGTCCCCGTCCACCACAAGGGTTTCCAGTACCAGCTGGCCGCCCGGGCGCAGGGTGTCGCGGAGTTCACGCAGGTGATCCATGGGGGAGCGGCGGTGGTAGAGCACGCCCATGGAAAATGTCGTGTCGAAGGCCCGGAGGTTTGGCGGTACAGCCTCGATCCCGAGCGGCAGCAAGTCGACCGGCAACTCCTCCCCGATATATTTTTTCAGCGCATAGAACTGGGCGACAAATTTTGCCGAGGGGTCGATGCCGATTACCCGGCGGGCTCCCGCACCGTACTGGCGCCAGCAGTGGTAACCGTTGCCGCAGCCCACATCCAGCACCAGCCGGTTTTCCAGTGGCTCCAGGTGGGGCAGGACCCGCTCCCATTTCCAGTCCGAACGCCACTCCGTATCGATATGCAGCCCGAACACCTCCCAGGGGCCCTTGCGCCAGGGATGTAGGCGGCGCAACTGCCTTTCCAGAAGCTCCAGCTGTTCCGGCGTGGCATCGCCCGCCTGGCCGATGACCACGCTGTCGACGAACTCTGTCGAGTCGCAGGTGATCTCGGGTAGCCCACTGAGCGCAGCGCGCCAGTCGGGTAGGTCGCCCCAACGGTGTTCACTCAGTCCTGCGGCCACCTGGGCCGGGAGCTCGGCCAGCCAGCCGCGCAGTGCGGGGATGTGCCTGAGCCCCTCGTAGAGTTGGGAGTAGTCGATCATCGCTGTGCCCCGGGTCAGGTATCGGCCTTGATGGCAATCATCGAGGCGAAGTTGAAACACTGGAACCAGACATCGACACTGCTGAAGCCCACGTTCTTCAGGCGCTCGCGGTGCACGCCGAGTGTTTCCGGGATCAATACGTTTTCCAGGGAGGCCCGCTTCTGGGCCACTTCCAGTTCGCTGTAGCCGTTGGCCCGCTTGAAGGCGTGGTGCAGGTCGATCATCAGTTCCTCATGATCGCGGTCCTCAAAGGCCACCTTTTCCGACAGTATCAGGACGCCACCGGGGCGCAGGCCGTCGTAAATCCGCTGCAGGATACGCTCGCGCTCGGCTACCGGGATGAACTGCAGGGTGAAATTGAGCACCACCACGGAGGCGTTCTCGATCTGCACCTTCTGCAGGTCGTCGCAGACCAGTTGCACCGGTAGCTGGCCGCTGTCGGCAGCCAGCACGGTGCGGGCGCGCTCGACCATGGCCGGCGAGTTGTCGACCGCGACGATTTCACAGCCGGCAGCGGGAATGCGGTGTCGCATCGCCAGGGTGGCGGCACAGAGAGAGCTGCCCAGGTCGTAACAACGGCTGCCGGCCTGGGCGAAGCGCTCGGCGAGCGTCCCGATCATGGCAACGATGGTGGTATAACCCGGCACGGAGCGCTGGATCATGTCCGGGAAGACATCCACCACCGATTGGTCGAAGCGGAAGCCGGACACCTCGCCGAGCGGGTTAGCGTAAATGTTGTCTTGTTTGCTCATGGTCCAATTGCCCCTGGCGCAGCCAGCGGCCTGCTAGAGTTTTTCCTCCGCCAGGCCCAGTGCCAGGCCGGCCTCGCGGCCGTGCTTCCCGGTAACCACGGCGGTGCTCGCCAGCTCGGGCTTGAGATAGGTTGCGGCAGCCCGCTGCAGGTCCTCCAGTTTCACCTCGGTCACACGCCGGCGGAATTCCTCACGGATTTCGTGTGTGCGGCCGTACAGTTCTGAGTGGAAGGCCTTTTTGGCCTCACCCGCGGGGGAGCCGGGCTTGTCCAGCCCGCCGACAACCCCGAGGATGGCTTCCTCCACCTGGGCGTCCTGGTGGGTGCCATCGGCCAGCCAGTTGAGCGAGTCATCGAAGTCCTGCAGGGTTTCTCCCATACGTGGATCGCGGTAGGAGAAAAAGCGGAACACGCCGATGTTGCTGTCGTGCCCTGCGCCGCCGCCATAGGCGCCGCCCTGTTCGCGGATGGTGCGGTGCAGGAAGCCGTTACGCAGAAAGCCGCCCAGGACCGCAAGGGGTGCAGCATCGGGGTGTTGCATTGGAACGGTGGCGTACGCCCTGGAACAGAAGTTGACCTGGCTGTTGGCGAGCCAGAGTTCCTGAACCCGGCGCGGTTCGAACGGACCGTCGATAATACCGCTGGTGCCGACGGCCTCGTTACCCAGGGTGCTTAGCGCCCGGGTGAAATCGGGGAGTTTTTCCTCTTCACCCACCAGCAGGAACTGCCGCTCCGCCGACAGGATCTTGCGGTGGATCGCCTGGAATTTTTCCGCCAGGTTGTCGAGCCCGCCCTGCCCGAAACCTTGCACCAGCCCCTTGAGGTGGCGCAGTCCCAGCAGGCCGCCGGTAGCGTGGCTCTCGTAGGCGGCGCGATTGAAGCCGGAACTTGCGGCCGCCATGGCCAGGGCGTGGCCGTTGCCCACGACGCCCTGCTCGCGCCGGGCGAGAGTCTGTTGCAGCAGTTCCCGGATGCGCGGCAGCTCGTCAAAGCGCACCTGCTCCAGCGTTGCCTCCATCAGCTCAGTGAGGGGTTCCTGGTTGGCAGCCAGGGCCTTGCCCGACAGCACGAAATGGCCGCGCAGCTGGTGCAGGTCGTCGATGGCGGTGCGGCTGCTGGTGAAGCCGTGCAGGGCACCGCAGACCCGCGCCTGCCACTGCTGCACTTCCAGGTAATCCTTTTCGCCCAGGCCGACCTCGCTCAGTACCTGGCAGTAGTACGGCAGCAGCTGTTTCTCTTCCTCGCTGAAGTCGGGCAGGGCGCATACTACCTGCTGGTAGACCAGGCCATTGGTACCGGCGCTGTAACGGGTCAGTTTCTGCCGGCCCACCGGCACTGTCTCGCCTTCGACGCGGGGCATTTCGGCGGGGATGTCCTCTACTCCCACCTTGGGCAGGATCGAGGCGTCGTCTTCCCGCTCCTGGCGTTCCTGCAGGGCCCTTGCGGTCTGGATGATCTGCTGCTTCTCCCCGTCACCGAGTGTCGAGCGGAGCTCCGCCAGACGGTCCTTTTCAGCCTGCTCCCGGCGGGCGGCGAGTTCCGTGTCCGGTCGCAGGATTACGCGCACGCGGTGCTGGTTCTCAACCAGCAGCTCGCGTGCCTTGTCGGCGATAAAACGCGGGTCCTTGATTCGCTCGCGGAGCTTTTCCAGGGTCGCATCGATATTGAGCAGGCCGATGGCGTCCCCCCGGTGCGTGGCGCCGGTGAGTGCAGTCAGGATCAGCTGCAGGCCGTAGGGGAAGCCGTCACCACCGATTTCGCGCTGCTGCAGTTCCAGCTGGTGCAGGCTGGCGGCCAGTTGCTCATAGGGCACGCCGTTTTCCGCCACGTCCCGCAGCACATCCATGACCTGCTTTTCCAGTTCATCGGCGCGATCGCGTTCGCTGCCCTCGATACCACAGACAAAAGCCATTTCCCGCTGGGTATCGTCCAGCCCCAGCAGGGGGGAGGGCGAGCTGCCGAGCTCGGTGGTCTCCAGCAGCTTCATCAGGGGCGAGGCACTGTTGTCCAGCAGTACACCCGAGAGCAGGTGGGCAGTCAGCGCCTCCTCGAGGTCAGTGACATCGCCGAGCAGCCACGCCAGCACGATATGGGTCTTCCCGCTGGTGTCGTCCGAGTCGCTGAGGGGGTAGAACTCCTCAACAGAGACCGGTGCCAGGTAGCGGTCCTCGCGCCCCACCTCGATCACCTTGTCGAGCTTCTCGAACCTGTGCAGTGCCTTCTCCTCGAAAGCCGCCTGGTGCTCGGCGGCGGGAATGTCACCGAAGGTCATGAAGGTGGCATTGCTCGGGTGATAGTGGGTGCGGTAGAACGCCTGCAGCTGCTCGTATGTGAGCTTGGGAATGTCAGTGGGTTCGCCACCGGAATTCCAGTGATAGGTGGTGGTGGGGAACAGGTACCGGCTCAGGGCCTGCCACAGCTGTGAGCTGACTGAACTCATTGCGCCCTTCATCTCGTTGAAGACCACGCCCTTGTAGACCAGCTCGCTTTCCGGGTTGCCGGGCTCGCTGAATTCCAGCCGGTGCCCCTCCTGGGCAAAGTCCAGCGGGTCCAGCTTGGCGAAAAATACCGCATCCAGGTAGACATCCAGCAGGTTGTCGAAGTCCTTGCGGTTCTGGCTGGCGAACGGATAAGCGGTCCAGTCGGAGCTGGTAAAGGCGTTCATAAAGGTGTTAAGCGAACGCCGTATCATCATGAAGAAGGGGTCGCGGACCGGGTACTTCTCACTGCCGCATAGCGCTGTGTGCTCCAGGATGTGCGCCACGCCGGTGGAGTCCTGCGGTACCGTACGCAGCGCTACCAGGAACACATTCTCGCGGTTGTCCGCAGCAATATGGAGGTGCTGGGCACCGGTGACCTTGTGGCGGTACTCTTCAACGCGCACGCCGAGGGAGTCGATCTCTGCACTGGTGACCAATTCGAAAGCGGGATGTGAATTACTCAAAAGACAGCTCCGTGGGATTGGTGTCCGGCCGGCAGCGCCGGCTGATGCGGGCGGGCCGGGTTGAATTTGGGCGCTATTCTACCGCCTCGCCGTGCGGGAAAAACAGTGTTGACAAGGGTGACAGCAGGGCAAAGACTGCGGGGACACCTGCTTCTTCCCTCGCGACCTGGCGCCCCGGTCCGGCAAGCGAAGTTCCGGCAGGATAAATGTAGACGAATACGGAGACAGACGTTGACCTGGTTGGATATCGCCAGCGTGGCTGGCTTTTTCATTACCTGGGCGGGCTATACCATCTTCGCCCGCAGGAGGGCCAAGGTGTCCTGGTGCCTGGCATCCTCGATGCAGTGGTACCGGGTGGAGTGGATGTTGCGCATGCTCGAGCGCGATATGCGGATGCCAGATACTGCCATCATCGGTAATCTCGAGCGGGTGATCGGTTTCTTTGCCTCGACCAGTATCCTGATCCTCGCAGGCCTTGTCACCGCGCTTACGGCCAACCAGGCGGCTATCCAGGTGCTCGGTACCCTGCCGTTTGCCGAGCCCACCACGGTCCAGCAGTTCGAGCTCAAGGTAATGCTGTTGATCGTGATCTTCATCTTTGCCTTCTTCAACTTCACCTGGTCACTGCGCCAGTATTCGTTTGCGAATGTGCTGATCGGTGCCGCGCCACTGGCCGACGACCGCGAAACCTCGGAGGAGGAGCGGCGACGCTTTGCCATCAGCACCGCCAAGGTGATTGACCAGGCAGGGCACAGCTACAACTACGGGTTGCGCTCTTACTATTTCGCCATGTCCGTGATGGGATGGTTCGTGCACCCGCTGCTGTTCATCGCCAGCTACCTGGTGGTGGCCCTGGTGCTGTTCCTGCGCGAGTTCCGCTCGCGGACATTGCGGGCCATTCTCGCGGCAGAGGGCAAAGTGCTTGAACAGACCACGGGCGACTGACATGGATACAGGGAAGATACTGCGCGAATTCGACGCCATTGCCTGCGCCCGCGGCTGGCAGACCCTGCACAGCCCGAAGAACCTGGCCATGGCCCTGGCAGTGGAGGTGGCCGAGCTGGGCCGTCACCTGCAGTGGAGTTCCGACGAAGAGATTCGGCAACTGCTGGTCGGGCCGGCCAGGGCAGAGCTGGCAGGAGAGCTGGCAGATATCCAGATGTACCTGTTGAAGCTGGCGAGCACGATGGGCATCGACCTGGAAGACGCGCTGGAGGCAAAGATGGCTGAAAACCGCCGGCGGCTCTCTGCCGGCGCAGGCGGGAAAGGCGACTGACACCCATGGCTGACCGGAATTTCGATGACCTGGCAGAGCGCTTTCGCAAGCGTATCTACGGCGGCCTCAAGGGGGATATCCGCCTCGCGGTATTAAACCGGGACCTCCAACCACTGCTGGATGCCGACGGCGCCCGCCTCAAGGTGCTCGATGCGGGGGGAGGGCAGGGCCAGTTCGCCCTCGACCTGGCTGCTGCGGGCCACCAGGTAACCCTGGCCGATATATCTGCGGAGATGCTGGCCCAGGCACAGGAACTCGCTGCAGAGCGGCGCGTGCAGCAGGCGGTGCGCTTTGTTCATGGCCCCCTGCAGGAGCTGTCGGGCCGGGACGGCGATAACGACCTGGTGCTCTGCCATGCGGTGCTGGAGTGGCTGCAGCAGCCCCGGGAAGCGCTCCTGCACCTGGCACAGTTGCTGCGCCCGCGGGGATACCTGTCCCTGACGTTTTACAACCGGCGCGCACTGGAATTCCGGCTGCTGCAGCGCGGCAGCTTCCGCCAGCTGGACCGCAATGTCGACAGCGGATACTGGGGTGGGCATCCGGGCAGCCTGACCCCCGACAACCCGTTGCTGCCGGAGTGGGTACAGGACTGGGTTGCCCAGGCGGGGCTTGCAGTGGTGGCACATAGCGGCATCCGCTGCTTCAACGACTACATGACCCCGTCAATCCGCGATAAGCTGCCGGCGCAGGCTATCGTGGAAAAGGAACTGGCCTACTCGCAGCGGGATCCCTATCGCCAGCTGGCGCGCTACGTGCACCTGCTGTGCCGGCGGGCCTGACTGCCCTGGGACCAGCCTGTCCCCGCTGGTGGTCACAGCTGGTGGAGCAGCAGCTCCTTGGCAGCATTGATGCGGGAGGCGAGGTAGTCGCTGCCGCCACGGTCGGGATGCATTCTCTGGATCAGGCGCCGGTGTGCGGCAAGGATCTCGTCGCGACTCGCATCTTTCCCCACGTCGAGGATTCTCCGTGCTTCCTCCACCGTCAGCGATGCTTCGCCGTGCGGCGGTGACTGCTGCTGGCCTGCACTTTCCCCGCCCTGCTGTTGCGACCGTTGCTGGCGGGCCTGGGCGTGCCGGGCGATGAGGGGGGCCAGCCAGGGGAGGTGGCGGCCCAGCCAGCCCAGGGTGCGCCCAAGTACCGGCAGCACCAGTGCGATGGCGGCGCCGACCCAGTGCAACCTGCCGGTAACCGCCAGCAATACCGCGGCTATTGCTACCACTACCAGGGTCCACTGGAGCAGTAGTTTGCGACGCTGGCGGGGCGGGCTGGCGCTGAACTTCTGCCAGGCAATCCAGGCGAAGATGCCGAGCGCAATCAGCAATATGAGTCTGGCCACTGGAGAGTCCTTGCGAAAACAAAATCCGGGCCAATAGCCTATCAGATGTCGACTCTCATGCCGACGGCGATCACGTCACCGGCGGTCAGTGCGCGTCCCAGGGAATTGCTGTTGTCGATGGTGTTCTCGGTGTAGATGTGGATGCGCTCGTCCCAGTTGTACTTGAAACCGATGTAATACTTGGTCAGCCTGACCTCGTCCGCGTCGATGAGAGCCTCCTCAAATCCCGGGTCATTCGAGTGCAGGTCGTTGTGGCCAAAATAGAATGAGTAGCAGTTCCTGGCGCCCCAGGTGTAGGTAAACAGGGATTCACTGCCGATAGCGTCGAAGAAGTTGGTGATACCCTCCACCGACCCGGGCGGTGCCAGGTCGTTGTTCTGGGATTTCTGCACCACCGCGGCGCCATAAAACCCCGGCTGGTAAGGCCCACGCCCGTAATTGACGCCGGCAATCAGGGACCAGATGTTACTGCTGGCGTTGATGGGGAAGTTGGTGTCGATAACGACGGGATCGAAGGGGTCGCTGATATCGGTCACTATGCCCCGGCTGGTCTCGAGATCCAGCTTCACGCGGTTGTAGGCGGTGCCAAACGTCAGCCCCTCCCCGATGTCGGCCCGGTACTGCAGGGATACGCCATGGCTGATACCGAACTCGCAGTCGGTGTCCGGGCACTCCACCAGCAGGTCCTCGCCGATGACGTCCTCCACGGAAATGACGAACGGCGAGGTGTGGGCCTGGTATTGAACCCCGAACTGCAGCTCACCCCCGAGGCCATCCCACTCCTTGCGCCAGCTGAGCGCGCCGTCGGCGCGGCCGGTGCCGGTTATGCCGCCGTCGGAACCCAGCGAGAAGGCACCGCTGCCCAGGCCGCCGGAAATCTCGTACCAGTCGGTGTAGCTGGCGACGTCATAGTAGACGCTCCACTGCTTGCCGAAGGCGAAGTCCCCCCAGAGGTCGTGCTTGGCGAATATGTGCCCGTGGCGGATATACAGGGTATCCCCGGCATCGCCCACCGCGGCCTGCTGGTTACCCGAGATCTCGACAGGGCGGGCGGTACTGATGGCATTGATGCCCCACTCGACATTGAAGCCCACGTCCCACTGGTAATAGGCGGGCACGCTGAGGCTGAAACGGATACGCGAGACGCCGTCCTGGAGGCGGGTGTCACCGTTGACATTTATCTGGTTCACACTGAAGTAGCCCTGCATATAGAGGGTTACCTGGTCGGACTCGTAGATTGGCACGGCGTGCGCCGTGGTTGAGCCGAGTAGCACCGCAGCTGCAATCCATTTCCCTGGGGACTTATGCATCATCAATTCCACGTATTCCTTGTGGTTATCTGGGGCGGCCGCAATTTCGCCGCTGATTGAAGAAAAGTAGTCCAGTGGGCTGAAACCGGCGTAGTGAGTGGTTAAACTTGCGCCCCAGTGACAGCTGCTACTTTGTTTTGGTTGAGCCGACTGAATACAGGAGCTGAAAAAGGTGAAAGGCAAAAGCAACGATTCGCGTCGCCTGTTCGGCCTGACTGTGCGCAAGAATGCACACCCGGACATGCGCCGGCTGCGTCGGGAGGCGGGCGATCCCAGCCTGCACGGCAACAAGTTCTGGAAAAGCTCCTGCCTGACCATGGACTACTTGAAGCGTCACCCCCTGAAAAAGGGCGCCCGGGTACTGGACCTCGGTTGTGGCTGGGGGCTGGGCGGGATCTTCTGTGCCAGGCAGTTCGATGCCGATGTAACCGGCCTCGACGCGGATCCCAGTGTGTTCCCGTTCGTGGACTATCATGCAGAGTTGAACGGGGTGAGCGTCAAGACCTGGCGCTGCCGCTATGAAAGGGTGACCACAGAGGACCTGTCGGCGTTTGACGCGGTGATTGGCACTGATATCTGTTTCTGGGACAAGCTGGAGGCGCCCCTGTACAACCTGACCCGCAGGGCATTGCGAGCGGGGGTGCAGCGCGTGGTACTGGCGGACCCGGGACGCTCTCCTTTCCGCAGGCTCGCCGAACGGGCAGAAGAAACGCTGGCGGCTGAATACCGGGAATGGGAGGTCCGCCGGCCAATGAAGGCCAGTGGCTGCATCATGGTGGCCGGTGAGACCGGGCCCAAGTGAGCCCGGAGAGAGAGCCCTGTTTTCGGATTCGTTCAAGTTGGGATACAAGCTTCCCATCTGAGGTGGAGAGACAATGCAATACGATAAGTTCAAGATGCCCTGCGCCGACCAGATACTGCCGGGCCGCAAGGAGCCGATGGAGATCAGCGGGGTTCACTTCGTCAATGACAACCCGATGAAGCCGCCGTTCCCCGAAGGTATGCAGAAAGCCATGTTCGGCATGGGGTGTTTCTGGGGCGCGGAGCGGATGTTCTGGGAGATCGACGGCGTCTATGTAACCGCGGTCGGTTATGCGGATGGTTGTACCGAAAACCCCAACTACCAGGAAGTCTGCAGCGGGCGTACGGGCCATGCCGAAGTAGTGCTGGTGGTATTTGACCCCGGCAAGGTCAGCTACGAACACCTGCTGAAGCGGTTCTGGGAGGAGCATGATCCAACCCAGGGCATGCGGCAGGGCAATGACCTTGGTACCCAGTACCGCTCCTGTATTTTCTGTTTCGATGAAGCCCAGCTGGAGCAGGCGAAGAGGTCGAAGGAGAAATTCCAGCAGGCGCTGGAAGACAAAGGGTTTGGTGAAATCACCACGGAGATCACCATGGCGCCGGAATTCTATTACGCCGAGGAAGATCACCAGCAGTACCTGGCGAAAAACCCCGAGGGCTACTGTGGCCTGGCCGGCACCGGCGCCTGCCTTATTCGCTGAACGTCTTTCCCTGGACCCGGGAATGCCCGATGCGGCCGGCCGTATCTCTTTCAGGGATGGGCCGGCCGCAGTTGTTTCAGGGGGGGCGTTCAGCTGGCCCCGTGTGGGGTAGGGTACAGGCTGTGGGCGCACCAGTCGCTCCAGCTACCCGGGTACAGGCGCACGTCATCGCGGCCGATCAGGTGCAGGGACAGCAGGTTGACGCAGGCGGTCACGCCAGAGCCACAGTAGCAGATTAATGGCTTGCCTGGGCCCACGTCCTGCCAGTGGTCCCGGAGCTCCGGCTGGGATTTTACCTTACCCGAGCTGTCGGTGATCTCCTGCCAGGGCTTGTTGATGGCGGAGGGGATATGGCCGGCCACCGGATCCATCGGTTCTTCGATGCCCTGGAAGCGTGCGGGATCCCGTGCGTCAACGAGCTGCCACTCGTGCTGGCCCAGGCCGCTGGAGATTTCCTTGTGCTCAGCGATGGCGCCCGGATCCGGGCTGGCGATGAAATTTCCGGTTGGCGGAACCGTTTGGGGCGAACCAGCCTCCACGGCCAGGCCCGCGTCGCGCCAGGCCCGGTAACCCCCATTAAGGATTGAGACCTGCCGGTGGCCGAAGTAGCGCAGTAGCCACCAGGCGCGCGCGGCAAATGCCAATCGCTGGTCATCGTAAGTGATCACGTGGCTGTCGCTATTGATCCCGATACGGCGGGCATAAGACTGGAACTGGGCCGGCGATGGCAGCGGGTGCCTACCGCCAAACTCCTGGACCGGTGCGGAGAGGTCGCGGTGCAGGCTGGCATAGTGTGCGCCGGGAATGTGGGCCTCGGCGAATTGCTCCTCGCCGGCGAGCGGGCGGGACAGGTCGTAGCGGCAGTCCAGGATTACCACGTTGGGGGCATGCAGTAGTCCTGCCAGGTCAGCAGGTTCGATCAAGGCCGGGGTGTTCATTGTTACGGGGTATTTTGTTGTCCTTGGTTACCGCTTGAAGCTACGGGCAAATAGCCGCGCTGTCCACCCACAAAAAGGAATGTATCTTACCGGCAGCGCCCTGGGTGATATCCTCTCTCAGGTGTTCCTACCCGGCCAGCCTGGCAGGCT
Source organism: Microbulbifer yueqingensis (assembly GCF_900100355.1). Lineage (GTDB taxonomy): Bacteria > Pseudomonadota > Gammaproteobacteria > Pseudomonadales > Cellvibrionaceae > Microbulbifer > Microbulbifer yueqingensis. The sequence goes on from NZ_FNFH01000003.1 coordinate 131,760, forward strand.
TGCTATATGATCCGGAAGAGTCTCAGCCGGCCGCCCGCGAGTCTCAATCCCCCACCAGGTCCATATTGAATTTGTACTTGAATGAAAACTGCAGCCGCCAGTCTTCAGAGCTGAACCCATTGCGGGCGTTGTCCCGCTCCGCCCAGATCAGTTCGGGACCGAGTATCACGCTCTCCACAGGATGATAAAGCAGGTTTACCGATGCGTACTGGCCCTGCTCAAACGCGCGATCCAGCTGGCCGTCACTATTGTTGATGTCCAGTACCGACCAGCCAACGCTGGATGTCCAGCGATCGTTCCAGTCGATATCCAGGTAGGCCATAAGCCCCAGTAGCGGCAGGGGCTCGCCCGTTAGCGGGGTTTCGCGGTTGTCGAAGTTTTCCACTACCCCGATGTCCGCCGGGGCGTCGTTCATATAGCTTCCCACGCCCTCGCCATAGGTGGCGCTGAGGTTGAGCTCGGTGTAGTCCATCTCGATGATGGACGAAAAGCTGACGCCCCAGGCGGTGACATCGCCGGAGAGGCTGAATTCATCCCTCAGCGAGTCCTCCCATTCGATCCGGCGCGCCAGCCCCGCTACCTGGAAGTGCCCCCAGTGGGTCTCCTGGCGGTATTGGGCTGTCACAACCGGGAGCCGGAAGTGGCCGACCACACCCTGGAGCTCGATGAACTCATCGTAGGGACTGTCATCGCGTGTGGCGTCGGGGCGCTCGAGGGCCACAGCAAAGTGGGACCCTTCGTCCCTCCATGGCGTCCAGCGGAGCTGTACATTGCGGAAATAGGGAATGCCGTTGGGGCCCCACTTTTCGACGACGTTCGGGAAAATTGACGAATCCATGAACAATGTCCAGGTCTGGCCCGCACCCACCTGGCAAAACTCCCCCCACCCGTGGCGGAAGCGGAAAGCGGTTTCACCGACGTTGCTGCCCGACCCAAACAGTTCGTATTCGAACCAGGTGTTCACTTCCCCGCAGTAGGTTTGCCAGTTGCCCTTGAACCCCATGCGGGTCTGGCGCACGCTGGCGTAGTAGTTGCCGCTGGGCGGAAATTCGTTCTCGAATGCCGGCAGCTTGGTGGGGCGCATGACATCGAACCAGTCTTCCTGGGTCTGGTTTTTCTCGTAGCCCATGTCGAGCTGCACGGTAGTGTAGATGTTGAGGTGTGGGGCACCCAGCAGCTCCCTGTTGTCGGCCTCCACCGGCAGTGGCTGCAGGAGAACCAGGAACAATGAGGCTAGGTAGATAACCCGGCTGTGCCCCCGGTGTGCGAGGGACCGGTTGGGAGGGTTCTTCATTTGTCGTCCCTGACGTCTTGAGCCTGCGCGCTGGCTGTCATTAACTGACCGGCCGGGGTCGTGCGGCCGCCCTGGTAGTGAACTTCGTTCCCGGGTCACTTCCTTGCTGAAGGGCAGGGCGGTGACCGGGTACCCGCCGGGGCTCCCCGGCAGGCGGCTGGCTTTACTGCTTTACGTTTTTCTTTTCCCAGTCGCGCACCTTGCGCCGGGCCCTGTCGAAGATACGCTCGTAATTTCCCTTGGTGATTTTCTCTTTTGCCTCTGGGTTCAGCTTTTCCCAGAGCGGCTGGTACATCTCATAGACCTTTTTCTGGGCCTCGACGGTATCCGGGGCCACCACATCGGACCCGAACAGGAAGCGGTCCGGATATTTGTTCAGCAGGTCTGCCGTCCGCTTCGTTGCCTCCGGCGTTTCCGTCACGTACTTGGCGACCTCATCCCAGGAGATATCGATATACACATGCTTGAGATCCGGACTGGTTACGATTTTCTCGGCGATGGCCAGCTGGTCCTTTACCGGCCGCACCACGCGCCCGAGACCCATGTGCGCCCAGATGATGGTTGTATTGGGGTGACGTGTGAACAGGTCCTTCATCTGCTTCAGGGCAAAAGGCTCCTTGTCCGATTTGGGAAAGGGGGTGTTGATGTCGTTGTGCAGGATGACCGCAAGGCCGGTCTCGCCGGCGAACTCCATAATCCGGTCCAGGGCCGGATCGGTTAGGCTGGCCGTGTCTCCGGCCACCTTTGAAGAGACGAATTCCTTGTGAATGGTGAATTCCCCAATGCCGGAAAAGACACCGGGATAGGTCTCCAGCACGCGCCGGATATGGTCGGCGGCATACATGTCGGCGGGATTAAACCCGGTGATCATGGGGTCGAGCCTGGCCTGTTTGTCCTTGGGGAGGCCCTGGTAGGCTTCGGCGATGTGGGCATCGGTAAACGAGTAATAATAGAGCGGTGCGTCCGACTCCAGGTAATAGGTGGGTGCCGAGTCCCCGGTATTTTCGTAGGACCATGTCTGCTGCAGGGGAATCCCGAAGAGGGTCGAGCGGCCGATGGTGTCACCCATCATCTGCACATAGTCCTCTATGTCCGTACCTTCCTGAATGTAATTGGTCAGGTGGAAATGCGAGTCGTTGAAGAGGGCGTCCTCTGGCACGCTGCTTTCCTGAGCCTGTGTTACTGCGCCGATTGCCGTGACCAGAGCTGCGACGGTTGCCGCACTGGCCCGACGGACTTTCTTCGAGGTTGGCAAGTCTGTCCAGTTGCCGGTATTTATTGGTTCCATCTGGAAAACTCCACTCTGGTTCAGAAAGGACCCTTAGGGGCGGAGAGAGAGGTGATAGGGGCTGAAAGTACCGTTCAGTGTAGAACTCCGCCCGGGAACAGTGTGGACGAACATGACAAAGCGCCGGTGGGGTGCCAGGCAACATGAGCGGGTACAGGCGGGGGGAGAGGCGGGGGAGAGGCGAGGGAGAGGCGAGGTTGTGGCGCGGGCCCTGGGGCGGGCCCGCGGAACAGGAGTTACTGTGTCGGCAGGGCACCTCGACTCGCGGGAGAAGCAGCGGGCGCGGGATCCTGGTTCGGCTCGGCGGCGGATGCCTCGCTATTGCCCTGGGCTGCACCGGCCTCCGGAACCTGTCCAGCGCCGTCGGTTGAGTTACTGGCCGCCATTTCCTCGCGACGGCACTCGGCAACGCCTTTTGTGACTTCCTCGCGCGGGTTGTCGAGAAAACGGGCGGCGGCATTCTCGGCACAATTGCTGGCGGAGATGACGTCGTGGGCCAGGTTCGGGAACAGCAGCCACTGGTGGTTCGGAAGTTTCTGGCGGGCCCTGTCTGCATCTTCTACCGCAAGAACCGGATCCAGCGCCCCGTGCAGCACCAGGACCGGCAGCGGCGTTTTAATAGCGCGGGATTCACTCAGCGGCGCGGAAGGAATGGCCCAGATCCGGCACTGGACCTGCATGAGTTCAAGATCGGCGCGGACTGCACCACCGAGAATCCCCGAATCCGCCGCCTGTGCCCGGGCCTTGTCAAAGTCGACGAACGGTGCCTCTTCATAGCAGAAGTGGCTCACACCTGCTGCGTCGCCAAAGTAGGGGTCGAGCAGGATATTCATGAAGTTGGCGATCGCTGCCCGCACCGGCGTATCGTTGCCACTCTCCAGCCCCTCGATAACCTGGGGAAGGTCGGGGTAGAAGTTCTCGTCATACAGGGCCTGGAAGAGAACCCGCAGCAGGCGCTGGCCGGTCAGGACAAACGGATACTGCTCCTCGGAGTAGAGGTGCTTGACGGTAATCGTCCGCGGGTTTTCGTCCAGGGTCTGGACCAGGTTTTCCAACCGGCGCTGCAGGTCCGGGTAGCGGCTATTGCACTGCTTGTCCTCGCTGCAGAATGCCAGGCCGCGACGGTAGGCGGCGAGTGAGTCCCCCGCCAGTTGCTGGGTGTACTTGATATCGGGGAATACCGCGCTGTTGAGTACCAGCGCGCGTACAGACTGGGGGAAGTCGCGCGCGAGGGTCAGGGCGTAGCGGGACGCGTAAGACACGCCGTAGAGGTTCAGCTTGTCCACCTCCAACTGCTTGCGCAGGGCCTCCACATCCCGGGCCACATTGGCGCTGTGGTATTGCGCCAGGTCCGCCTGGTCGCTGAGACGGCTGTAACAGCGTTCCATGCTGAACGTAAATACCCGTGCCTCCTCGTCCCGCGAGAGGGCACGCTGGAAGGCGGTCTGTGCGTCCTGGATGAATTCATCGCAGGTCAGGCGCGGCCTGGCCATGCCGGTACCCCGAGGGTCCATGACAATCAGGTCGCGACCGTCGTCCACGGTCATCTCGGCATAGTTGACCCACAGCCACTCGGTGGCGTTTTCCGGCTCCAGTCCCAGCGCGGCTCCCGGGCCACCGGCACCCAGGTGGAGCAGGGGAGCCTTGTCCGGGTCCGGCTCGAACGCTACGAAGCGCACCACCGGAAACTGGAGCTTGCGCCCCTCCGGCTTGGCATAATCCTCGGGCACTTCCATCATGAAGCACTGCGCCAGCGGCCAGCTGTCGTCGGTCTCGAACCAGCAGGGCTTGGGTATCAGCCTGGTTGGCCCCGCTTCTGCGGCGGACTTGCGGGCATCCCCGTCACACGCCCAGAGCAGGGCGCAGAGGAGGGGGAGCAGGATGACCTTGATTGTGGGGAGCTGTCTCAATCGTATTTACCTGTTCAGCTGTCGGGCGCCCGGCCCTCCGGTCACGCTCAGTGCTGACCGAAGCGTGCGATGGGCGCGGATAGGTTCCAGCGTATTGCGGCCAGCCGGATGGCCAGGGTTGTGAGCACCGCGATGGCGACCACCAGTTCTCCGGGCAGTTTACCGCTGGCATCGAGAAGCACCAGCACTGCGGCACCGGAGAGGGCTGCGGTGGCATAGATTTCACGGCGCAGCAGGAGGGGGATATCACCGGCCAGGATGTCCCTGATCAGGCCGCCAAAGGTGCCGGTCATTACGCCCATCACCATGGCAATGGCCGGGGAATGGCCCAGGTCGAGTACCTTCTGGGTGCCGATCACTACGAACACCGCAAGCCCCATGGCGTCGGCGATCTTGAGCAGTCGCATGGGAACCTGAAGGTAGCGGATCAGGTAGAAACTCACAACGCCGGTGCCTGCGGCAATCCAGAGGTAGTGACTGTCCTGCAGCCAGAATACCGGAACATTGAGGATCATGTCGCGGGTTGTGCCGCCACCAGTGGCGGTGACACAGGCGAGTACTACTGCACCAAACAGGTCCATCTGCTTGTGACCGGCGGCGAGGACGCCGGTAAAGGCAAAGACCACAATGCCGATAAGGTCGAACCAGTACAGCAGTTGTTCCATCGGGGAGAGCCTGTGTTGCGTAGCTACCTGTAGCCCGGGCGGGCTACAGGCGCATCATACAGGCATCAGGCAGGCATCAGAAGAAAGCTTGCAGCCCGGTCTGGGCCCGGCCCAGGATCAGTGCATGCACGTCGTGGGTGCCCTCGTAGGTGTTGACCGCTTCCAGGTTCATGACGTGGCGGATGACGTGGAACTCGTCGGAGATACCGTTACCACCGTGCATGTCGCGGGAGACCCGGGCAATATCCAGTGCCTTGCCGCAGTTATTGCGCTTCACCAGCGAGATCATGGTGGGGTCAAAGTCCTTGCCCTCATCCATGATACGACCCACCCGCAGGGAGGCCTGCAGGCCGAGGGCGATTTCGGTCTGCATATCGGCCAGTTTTTTCTGGAACAGCTGGGTCTGTGCCAGCGGGCGATTGAACTGCTTGCGGTCCAGGCCGTACTGGCGTGCCGCATGCCAGCAGAACTCCGCCGCACCGATCGCGCCCCAGGAAATACCGTAACGGGCGCGGTTCAGGCAGCCAAACGGACCGCGCAGGCCGCCGATATCGGGGAATTTGTTCTCTTCCGGTACAAAGACGTTGTCCATCACGATCTCACCGGTGATGGAGGCGCGCAGGGAGAACTTGCCCTCGATCTTGGGCGCGCTCAGGCCCTCCATGCCTTTATCCAGCACGAAGCCACGGATTACGTCCTCGTCGTCCTTGGCCCAGACCACGAAAACGTCAGCAATGGGGCTGTTGGTGATCCACATCTTGGAGCCGCTCAGGCGATAGCCGCCGTCGACCTTCCTGGCACGGGTCTTCATACCGCCCGGGTCCGAACCGGCATCGGGCTCGGTGAGGCCAAAGCATCCGACCCACTCGCCGGTGGCCAGCTTGGGCAGGTACTTCTCCTTCTGCGCCTCGCTGCCGTAGGCGGAGATGGGGTACATCACCAGGCTCGACTGCACGCTCATGGCGGAGCGATAGCCGGAGTCCACGCGTTCTACCTCGCGGGCCACCAGGCCGTAGGAAACGTAGTTGAGTCCCGCGCAGCCGTAGCCTTCGATGGTGGAGCCCAGCAGGCCCAGTTCGCCCATCTCGTTCATGATCTGGCGGTCGAATTGCTCGTGGCGGTTGGCCTCGAGTACCCGCGGCATCAGCCGGGTCTGGCAATACTCGCGCGCGGTGTCGCGCACCATGCGCTCCTCGTCGGTGAGTTGGCGGTCAAGGAGCAGGATATCGTCCCAGTGGGCGAGTGGTTGGTGCTTGCTCATTATTTGTCTCGTCTACCTTCGCTGTCGGTTGCTGGCCGGGGAACTTCCGGGCAGCACTGTGTGCATCTTAATCAGTTGTGCCGCAATTGGCACTGCGCGGCGGTGCCGTCCGCCAGGCTGTGAAATTTGTGATCACTATTTTCGGCGGGCCCATGATACCTAACTCCTGCCGCGAGGGCACTCCCCCTGTGCGCGGCCGGGACCAAAATTCCCCTGACCCCGTAACCATGCCCGGATATGCCCGCAACAGGCCGGTCCTCGCCAACAATTTCCCAGGCTGGCCGGGCAGGCCGGAACCTTTTGGCGCAGCCACGGGGTTTCGCCATTGCCGGGCAGGGGAGAGGCACCACCGGCATGCTGCGGACACGGGGTGTCTGCAGCCCGCTGCCCAGCGGGTGCTGTCTGGCCGGCCGGGTTCAGTCCCGCCGCAGGTGATCCTTGATGGCAATGGGATTGGGGAAATTCATCACGACGATATAGGAAGACACCAGGAAGGTGATGATTGCCGTGGCCTGGATCAGGTGCGATGCAGCGCTCCCGATCAGTTGCTGGCTGGCGGCGAGGAATGCGATCAATAGCGAGAACTCACTGATCTGTCCCAGTCGGAAGCCCACGTCCCAGGACAGCACATTGTGCTCGCTCTGGTTCCCCAACAGGTAGCGGAAGACCACCGGCTTTACCACCAGCACCGCTGCCGCAGCCACCAGCGCCGGCAGTGCAATCTCGGGGACCATCGACAGATTGAACTGGGCGCCGAGGCTGAAGAAAAACAGGATCAGGAAAAAATCCCGCAAAGGCTTGAGGCTGAGCGCGATATATTGCGAGATGGGGCTGGTGGCCAGGGTGATACCGGCGATAAAGGCCCCGATCTCCCGGGAGAGGCCAACCACCTCCGCCATTTCCGCCATTCCCATGCACCAGCCGAGCGCCACCAGGAATACGTATTCGTGGAAGCGGTCGTAGCGTGTCAGCAGTGGCAACAGGACGTATTTCACTACCACCCAGGCGGCGACCACCAGTAGCGGCAGGGCGGCGAAGGACATGCCCAGCCGAGCGAGATCCACCTGACCGGTACTGCCACTGAGGAGGATCATCAGGCAGGCGATGGCCACGAAATCCTGGAATAGCAGCAGCCCCACCATGATCTCGCCCAGGTGCTTGTGGTGCAGCACCGTTGTCGGCAACAGCTTGATGCCGATGATGGTGCTGGAAAACATCATCGCCATGCCGATCACCCAGGACTCGATATTGGTAAACCCGAACAGCTGGCCGATTCCAAACCCGAGGCCGAGAAACAGGGCACAGCTGACCAGGCCGACGAAAGTGGCCTTGCGCATGACCGATACCAGTGCCCTGGGCTGCATATCCAGGCCGAGCAGGAACAGCAGGAAGATGATGCCGATGGTGGACATGTCGGCGAGGAGTTGCACATTGTCCACCACGCCCACACCTGAGGGGCCCAGCAGGACACCCAGGGCGATGTAGGCCACCAGCAGGGGCTGGCGGCCATAGAGAGCCGCGGTGGCAATGAGCGCGGCGCCACTGAAGATCAGGAAGAACGATTGGAAGAGGGAGGTTTCCGCCACTGTGGCTCCTTGTGTGCTTACCCGTCCGGGGCCTGTCCATGGGTTACATTATCCACGGATGCCGGTGCAGCGGAAACCGCCGGGTTTCGGGCCCGGGAAAGCCCGGGCGGAACACTCAGAGGTTGAACCAGCGGAGGTGCTCGGCCCGTTCCGACAGGATCGGTTGCGCGCAGGTTTTGCCATGGGGCGCGCGCAGGATTTCCCGTGCCTCGGCGAGGAAGTCCTGCAACCGGGTGGCCACCGGTGCGGGAAGTTCGGTGCCGGCATTGTCGAGGTCCAGCTGCAGCGGAGGTTCCGCCGCCTCGCCCTGGTAGCGCCAGACCCCGCTACCGGCGTCATACTGATAGTAGGGCAGCAGCCGGTAACCTTCGGCGGCGATGATTTCGATTGCCTCAATCAGGTAGTCGGCGGTCTCCTCATCGAGGAAGTAATTGAAGTTGAGTCGCACCCAGCCCGGCTTGAGGATGCTCTCCCCCTCGCTCACCAGTCGCTCCAGGGCGGCGCTTTGTTCGCTGGTCAGGTGCAACAGCTGGTGGCCATAGGGGCCCGCGCAGGAGCAGCCGCCACGCACCTGGATCCCGAACAGGTCATTCAGTAGTGCCACCACGAAGCCATGGTGCAGGGGCTTGCCATCCCGGAGTATATGCACGGAAACGATGCTGACCCGCGGCGCCGCGGTGCCGCCGAGAATCTCGATGTTGGGGTTCTCGCCCCAACGACTGAAGGCGCGGTCGAGCCACGCGGCTTCGCGCGCCTCGATTTCCGCGGCACCCACGCGGTCCTTCAGGGCAAATACCAGTCCTGCCCGCACCGATTCGACAATTGCCGGCGTGCCGGCTTCCTCCCGGCGCTCGCCGGCAGGCAGGTAGGTATGGCTCTCCGGCCCCACCCACGACACCGTGCCACCACCGGGTACTGCAGGCTGTCCAGCCGGCAGGAGGGATTTGCGCACCACCAGGACGCCCGGGGTGCCCGGGCCACCGACGAATTTGTGCGGGGAGATAAACAGTGCGTCCTTGCAGGTGGCCCCGCCGTCTCCCTGCATATCGATGGCGACATAGGGGCCGGCGGCGGCATAGTCCCAGAATGACAGTGCCCCGTACCTGTGCAGGAGGGAAGTGACGGCATCCACATCGGTACGAATACCGGTGACGTTGGAAGCGGCAGAAAAACTGCCGATCTTGAGCGGGCGCCCGGCAAATTCCTGCAATGAATGCTCCAGTGCGGCCAGGTCCACACCGCCTTCTTCGCCCTGCGGGATGGTTACGACCTGGGCCACGGACTCACGCCAGGGCAGGTCGTTGGAGTGGTGCTCGTAGGGGCCGATGAACACTACCGGCCGTTTGTCTTCGGGGATTTCCGGGCCCTGCGCACCGAAGCGTTCGTATTGATCTGCCCGCAGGCCCAGGCATTCCACCATCCGGTTGACGGCCGCAGTGGCACCGGACCCGCAAAATATGACCGCGTGCTGTTCTCCCGCGTTGACCGACTTGCGCACTGCTGCCCGTGCCTGCTCGCGAAAGGCGGTGGTCTGGCGGCCGGTGGCCGAAGTTTCGCTATGTGTGTTGGCGTACCAGGGTAGTACCTGGTGGCGGATCGTATCCTCGATGAACGCAAGGCTGCGCCCGGATGCCGTGTAGTCGGCGTAAACCAGTGGGCGGATGCCGAACGGGGTGGTGAGTGGCCGGCGCTCGCCAATCACATTATTCCGGATGCGCTCGAGAAGGGGGGCACAGTCGCTCATGCTGACCTCTACTGCCTGACGTTTGCGGGCCGTGCGAGGGTCATTACCCATGCGGCCCGCCGTCACTCATTGTTAAAGTTATCTTCTGTTGTACCCGAGCGGCCTGGCCTTATTCGCCGGAGGGGATGGGCAGTTCAGTAGTGCTCTTGATCTGTTCCATGGCGAAGTTGGAGACAATATCGCTGATCCCCACCTGGCGGATCAGCTCCTTGTAAAACCGGTCGTAGGCGGCGATGTCGCTGACCACGATGCGCAGCAGGTAGTCGTATTCACCGGCCATACGGTAGCAGTCCACCACTTCCGGCAGTTTTGCCACCAGCGCGGCAAAAGACTCGGCCCATTCAGCGGTGTGCTGGTCAGTTTTGACCTGCGCAAATACCGAGACCGGCAGGCCGAGAATCTCTGCGTTCAGTAGGGCTACCTTGCGACGGATGATGCCGCTTTTCTCCAGCTTCTGTATCCGGCGCCAGCAGGGTGTCTTGGTCAGCCCCACGCGCTCGGCCAGCTCTTCGATGGAAAGGCTAACATCTGACTGGAGGATGGCAAGAAGTTGTCTGTCGATCGCGTCAAGTGAGGACATTGTTCTACAGAGCTCCCTATAACGCGGGGTTTGTATCCATATCCGATGGCCTGGCTGCCCTCACTGGCAAAAAAGTACCCCGAGTGATTTGTGTGCAGCGGGAACTGTCCGACTTTCGGGGACACTTGGGCTCCCGCTTCACCCTCGCCTGTAACGTTAGTCTCCCGCCAGGCAACTCGGTAGCCGGGTTTTCTCTTCACGGGTGGGGGAGGGGAAGGGGGTGGAAGAGGGAACGGAGTGAAGGGGGAAAGAAGCGCTGCAGCGCAGGAGCTGCAGCGCTGCCGCCCTCAGGCGGCGTCCTTGGGCGGGAAGCGCGGCTCGAACAGGCCCAGTTCGATGGCCTCGCGCACCTTGCTCATGAGGTCGATCTCGGTGAGCTGCTGCAGCTGCTGGAGATTGTCCAGCACGTAGTAGACCGGCTGGACGATATCGATCCGGTAGGGAGTGCGCAGGGCGTCCAGCTCATCGAACTCGAAGCGCTCCGGCTCGTTCCCCAGCGCATACAGGGTTTCCTTGGGAGATGACAGTATGCCGCCACCATAGATGCGCAGCCCGTCATCGGTCTGCAGCAACCCGAACTCCACGGTGAACCAGTACAGGCGGGCCAGGTAGGCGCGCTCTTTCGGGGAGGCCGCCAGGCCCAGCTGGCCATATTTCTGGGTGAAATTGGCAAATGCCGGGTTGGTGAGCATGGCGCAGTGGCCGAAGATCTCGTGGAAGATGTCCGGTTCCTGCAGGTAGTCAAATTCTTCCGGCGTGCGGATGAAGGTGGCAACCGGGAACTTGCGGTCCGCCAGCAAGCCGAAAAACGTCTCAAACCCGATCAGGGCCGGGACCCGTGCCACTTCCCAGCCGGTCTCACGGCGCAGCACGCTGCTGATTTCTTCCAGTTGCGGGATCCGGTCGCGGGGCAGGTCGAGCAGTTCCAGTCCGCGCAGGTATTCATCGCACGCGCGGCCGGGGACCACTTCCAGCTGCCGCTCGATGAGGCGCTGCCAGGTCTGGTGCTCCACATCGGTGTAATGGATGTAACCCTTGGCATCGGGCTCACGGGCCACGTATTTGCTGGGTTTCTTGCCGCTGGCTTGAGAATCGCGTTGCTTCATGACTCTTCTCTCTGTTGCGGACGCACCTGGAGTGTCCTCGTGCTGGATCGCAGTGCGCGCCCATCCGTTGTTTTTATCGTCCGTACATTCTTAGACAGCAGGCCGGTCAAAAGGGAGCGCCTGGCGGCCAAACTTGCCGAAACAGGTGCGTCAGCGCTAAGATTTTTGTAAACCAAAGTTTACAGAAAGCGATGCGTGTTGAAATAACTTGTGATAACCGTGTCGGCATCTTGCATGAAATAACGCAGATTTTTGCCGAATTCAGGGTTAACGTGACATCCGGTGAGCTGGGTGGGGACAGTGGCGACAAGGTGTACCTGGCGGTGCCGGGCATGCTGCACACCCAGTTCCGCGCCATCGAGAAGTCCCTGCTCCAGGTACCGGGCGTGAAACGGGTACGGCGGATCGGCCTGATTCCGTCGGAACGGCGTCATTTCGAGCTGGACACCCTGTTGCGCCATGTGACCGACCCCGTGCTCTCGGTGGACCGCGAGGGGCGGGTGGTTGCAGCAAACCTAGCCGCCGCGAGGGCTTTCGGGGTGAGTATCGACCGGGTGCCGGGGCTCCAGTTGCAGCGCTTCCTGCCACTGCTGCAGGTGGCCGAGTTGCTGCGCGATTTCGCGGTTCCCCGCTTCGGCATGCCGGTTGAGGTTCGCGGGCGCGATTACCGTCTCGAGTGGGTGCCTATCTCCCTGCCGGATGCCGAGGAAGTCGGCTCCCTGGCCGGCGCGGTGCTGACGCTGCAGGAGGTCGAGCGACGGGACGAAATTTCCCGGCTGCCGCCCCCTGTGGCCCTGTGGGACTTTGACCGGCGACGGGCCAGCTGCCTTGAGCTCCAGGCGGCGGCGCGGTTGAGTTCGCCGCTGCTGATCACCGGCGAGGGCGGAAGCGGCAAGAGTACGTTCGCTGCGGCGGTGCACTACCTTTCGCCGTTGGCGTCCCGGGGGGAATACCGCTGCCTGGACGCTGTGGGCCTCACCGACTCCAGGCCCTTGTGGGACCGGTTGCCGGCCGGGGGCACCCTGGTGCTGGAAGAGCCGGAAAAGCTGTCGCCCGGTGAGCAGGTGGCACTCCTGCGCGGCCTGCGCCAACTGCCGGGTGGGGTACGCGCGGTCGCCACCAGCTCCCGGCCAGAGCGCCTCGAGCCGGGGCTGGCGCAGTTTTTTTCCGGTCTGGTGCTCGCCCTGCCGCCCCTGCGGTCTATGCGGCCGGCCATTGGTCGCTTTGCCGGGGCGGCGCTGCGCGAGGTGCAGCGCAAAGAGACTGGTGGCGAGGGTCCGCCATCCCTCACGCTTGACGATGGGGCAGTGGATTACCTGCGCCTCCGGGACTGGCCGCAGAATTTCTCCGGGCTCAAGGACTTTCTTGTCCTGGCGGCGCAGCGCTGCCGGGTGCGCGGTGACTCGGTGATCAGTGCTGCGGACGTGGAGGAGAACGCCGGCGGAGCCACCGGCCTGCCGATGGCCTGGGCCAGGGGGCTCAGCTTTCGGGAAGCGATGGAAAAGGTGGAGGAAGGCCTGTTGCGGGAGTTGGCGGCGGAGCAGTTGTCCACCCGGGAGATGGCGCAGAGGCTCGGCCTGTCCCACACCGCCATAGCCAACAAGCTGCGAAAATTCAGGATTTCACGAGAGCCCTGAGCCGCTGGCACATGGCTCTCGCTGCCTCCTCAGCGCTCGATGCGTCCCAGGAGCATGTCCCTGAACATGACAAAGTCACCCCGCAGGCTGTAGAGGGGATGCTTGAAGGTGGCAGGGCGGTTGTGCTCGAAGAAGAAATGGCCCGCCCAGGCGAAACCGTAACCGGCGATGGGCATGCCGATCAGCCAGCGGAGGTCGCCGGTAACCAGGGCTGTGACGAGCAGGCCTATCACCAGCAGGGTGCCGGCGAAGTGCAGGCGTCGACAGGTCAGGTTGCTGTGCTCCTGGAGATAATAGGGGTAAAAATCAGCAAACGAATGGAAAGCGCGCTGTTCGCGCTGGTCCTGTTCATCGGGTGTTGGCTGGGGTTGGGTCGTCATCGGCATGCTCCTTATTGTTCTGCCAGCCAGTTTACGCCGCTTCCCTTGGGACTCCAACTCGCAGGAGAGGGCCGCCCGCCGGATAATCTGGTAGTCTGCCGGCCGTGATACAAGCGTTGAGGAGTACAAGGATTATGCCCGGCCCGCTTTCCCACCTGAAAGTGCTCGACCTGAGCAGGATTCTCGCCGGCCCCTGGGCGGGCCAGGTCTTCGCCGACTTTGGCGCCGAGGTGATAAAGATCGAGCGCCCCGGTCGCGGCGACGACACGCGGCATTGGGGCCCTCCCTACCTGAAGGACGACCAGGGCGCCGACACCAGCGAGGCGGCATACTACCTGAGCGCCAACCGCGGCAAGAAATCGGTGACGGTGGATATCACCACGGCAGAGGGCCAGCAGATAGTGCGCGACCTGGCCGCGCGCTGCGATATCCTGCTGGAAAACTACAAGGTGGGCGGCCTGAAAAAGTACGGGCTCGATTACGACGCCGTGCGCGACATCAACCCGGGCATAATCTACTGCTCGATTACCGGTTTCGGCCAGACAGGTCCCTATGCACAGCGCGCCGGTTACGACGCCATGATCCAGGGGATGGGCGGCCTCATGAGCGTGACCGGGGTGCCCGAGGGGCAGCCCGGCGCCGGCCCCCAGAAAGTGGGTGTGGCAGTCGCCGACCTTATGACCGGGATGTATGCGGTCTCGGCTGTGCTGGCCGCCGTGATTCACCGACAGGAGACAGGGCGGGGACAGTATATCGACCTGGCACTGCTGGATACGCAGGTGGCGTGGCTGGCGAACCAGGCCCAGAACTTCCTCACGTCGGGGCGCAGCCCCGAGCGGCAGGGCACCGGGCACCCGAATATCGTCCCCTACCAGGCGGTGCCGTCGCGGGACGGCTACTTCATGCTGGCGGTGGGTAACGATGACCAGTTCCGGCGCTTCTGCCAGATCGCGGGACTCGATCAGGTAGCCGACCAGCCCGCTTACGCCACCAATGCCGCCCGGGTCCTGGCGCGGGAGCAGCTGGTCCCCATCATCGAGGAGGCCACGCGCCAGCGCGATTCCGACTGGTGGCTGGAAAAGCTCAGCGATGCGCACGTGCCCTGCGGCCCGATCAATAACCTGGAGCAGGTATTCAGCGATCCGCAGGTGCAGGCCCGGGAGATGGTGGTCGAACAGCCCCACCCGACGGCGGGCAGTGTGCGCACGGTCCGCAACCCGGTGGTGTTCTCGGAATCGCCCCTGGATTACGAGCAGGCACCGCCGGTGCTCGGCCAGCATACCGAGGAAGTGCTGCGGGAGATCCTGGACAGGGGACCGGAAGAGATCGAGGCCCTGCGCAGGCAGGATATCGTCTGAACCCGCCGCCGGCGGCGCCGCTCAGAGGAAGTCCCGCGGAATCTTCCTGCGCCAGTTGTCGGCAAAGACCCGGGCGTCCCCCTCCCAGGCGTCGAGGTGGGCATGAATATAAAAGTGCTCGGCATCGGCCGTCAGGACGGTGCGGGTGCTGGTGCGCACCGACCAGTCGCCGCGGGCGAAAGTGCGCTCGGTACGGGTTTCGCCCTTCAGTGAATTGAAGTCGTTCTCCTGGAAGGTATACCAGTTCCAGATACGGCTGGAGAACTCCAGGTCGATTTCGTCGATACGTACCAGCCCGTCGTCCTTGATCACCTTCAGGGTCCAGATGTCTTCGGCCAGGTCGGAATTCACCAGCCAGTTGTGGTGCTGCGACTCCAGATACTCCATGTGCACCGGTTCTGCACCGACGGGCTCACCGAACTTGATCTGTTCATCGGTGGCGCGGGGCTTGCGCAGCGGCAGGACCAGGTTGCTGGTGGCGCAGTAGATATCCAGCCGGACCGGGCGTGGCGGTGGCCAGGCCAGGGCCCAGTAAGAGGTGGAGACGCTCACACGCAGGCGATGGCCCTTGGGGAACACCTGCGCGACATGGTTCATTGGCACATTGATGCGGTACTTGAGCCCTGGCACCAGCTCCTCGGGCTTGTCGTGACCATGCCGGTGCGTCAGGTTGAAGAGGCCGTAAGTGACCCGCGTGGCGGCACCGGTGGGTGAGACGTCAGACAGGCGCACGGCGATCATCGCCACTGGCTCGGAGGAGGCGAGCTCCACTTCCAGGCGCGGTGCCCCGAGAATCTCGATGTCATCCTGGAGCGGGGCACTCTGGAACACCAGTGCGCCGCCGTCCTCCTGGCGCTGGTCGTGGGGCAGGTCCGGGGCGGCGGTATAGGAGCACCACTTGCCGGCAAAGAGCCCGACGCTCAGCGGTGACTGCACCCGCAGGACATTCTCCATGACGCAGGGGGGCTCGTTGCCAAACAGGATCCGGTAGGCGGAAAGTTTGTAGACCCGCTCGATGATGTTGTCGGAAGGCCAGCTGTCCTCTCCCACCCAGCGGCCGGGCCGCTGCTGGTAATAGGTGGTTGGCGGCACGCTGTCCTGCATCCATGCCCTCAGGCAGGGTTCCCCGGTGATGCCCGTGTCTTTTCCCTTCAGCCACTGGTCCCACCAGCGCAGGGCTTCGCCCAGGAAGTCGATCGCCGGACCGGGGACGCCCTGGTGGGGATATTTGTGCCCCCAGGGGCCGATCAGCGCCATGCGCGGCACCTGCAGGTGCTGCAATAGCCTGAATATTGCATTCGTATAGCCGTCTGCCCAGCCGCCCACCAGCAGGGTGGGGCACTGGATGGCCGCGTAGTGCTGGCTGACCGAGCCGTATTCCCAGTAGCCGTCGCGGTACTGGTGGCGCAGCCAGGTGTCCAGCCACAGGCCACTGTCCCGCAGGCGCTGGAGCCACATCTCACGCCACTTTTCTCCCACCAGCTGCGGGTCTGGGGGGCAGGTATTGATGGAGAACATGGTGGTGGCTTCCGACAGGTTGTCGGTGAGCAGGC
The DNA here is from genome assembly GCF_900100355.1 of Microbulbifer yueqingensis. Classification (GTDB taxonomy): domain Bacteria; phylum Pseudomonadota; class Gammaproteobacteria; order Pseudomonadales; family Cellvibrionaceae; genus Microbulbifer; species Microbulbifer yueqingensis. The sequence continues at coordinate 148,122 of NZ_FNFH01000003.1, forward strand.
AGCCCCCCATGTAGTGCATGTTGTCCACGTAGAGATCGTCGGTGGAACAGCAGGAAACGATCGCCTTCAGGGGGGCGGGGCGCCGGGCAGCCACTTGCAGTGCATTGAATCCCCCCCACGAAATGCCCATCATGCCCACGTTCCCATCGCACCAGGGTTGGCGCGAAATCCACTCGATTGCCTCCACCGCGTCGCACTGCTCCTGTTCGCGGTACTGGTCCCTCAAGATGCCGCTGGATTCACCGCTGCCGCGCAGGTCCACGCGCACGCAGGCGTAGCCGTGGCCGGCGAAATAGGGGTGCATGATGGAGTCGCGCAGGCGGGTCTTGTCGCGCTTGCGGTAGGGGATGTATTCCATGATTGCGGGCACCGGACGCCGGGGCGCGTCTTCCGGCATCCACATGCGCGCCGCCAGCCAGCCGCCGTCCTGCAGCGGAATCTCGAAATGTTCGACGGCCGTGACCTGGTGGGGAAAATCGGTTACTACCCGCATTGGCACTCCTACGTGCAGGAGGGGTCAATAGCGGACGCTGTCAAACTGGAACGCCTCAAAGCCCTTGCCATCTGCAAATTCGAAGTGCAGCTGCTGTGCCAGGTCGCGGTAGGTCGACAGCAGCTCCTCCTGGGACTGTGCGCCAAGGCAGATATCCGCTATCTCATAACTGTAGCTGTCCTGGCCCGGCAGGTCCCCGAGTTGCTGCCCTTCGGTCACAATCGGATGGATCCGGCAGCCTGGGATGGATCGCTCGAGCGCGCGTAGCTCGGCCTCGTCCGGCACCCGGGTGACCACGGTGTTCCGATAGCGCCTGAGCATGAACTTGGCGGCACAGCGGAACTCACCCTGCAGCGCCGAGAAATCCGTTTCGCGATCGAGTGCGACGTCGAGGGCGGCCTCGTGGTTGGAGACGCCGTGTACCTTGACGAACTGGTCGCTGTGGGACTGGGAAATGCGCGTGTTGAGTTCCAGTACCCGGAAGGTGTCGCTGGCCGGATCCCAGAAAAACTCGATGCCAAACGCGGAGTTGTCGAAGCCGATCTGGCGCAACAGGGCTTCCCCGGCGGCGCAGATCTTTTCCTGCGCGTATTCCGGCCACGCGGAGGGATACTCGTAGCGGGTAAAGCTCTGGTTGCGGCTGTCCTTGACCGTATCGACGATCCCGTGAACCCGGTAGCGGCCGTTGACCATCGTCCCCTCGATACCGCACTGCTTGCCGGTAAGCAGTTTTTCCGCCACGCACCAGTTGCCGTCCACCGCACCTACCTCCGGGGGCACTTCCACCCTTGCCAGGGCAAAATTGAGCAGTTCGCCGAGCTGCCGTACCTCGGTGCGAATAATATCGATCGCCCGGCGGAAACCGGCCTCGTCATCGATGCGGAAACCCAGCTGCGACGAGTGGCCGACAATCGGCTTGAGCCAGAAGGGGAAGCCGAACTGCAGCTGCTCCAGCGGGTCTTCCGCGAAAGGATCCACCGCGCAGAAGTCGGGCACCCAGTCCGGCAGGGCCTTCCGCTGTTCAAGGCGACTCCAGTATTTGTGTTCGCACTTGAGGACCGCCAGCAGGTCGGCAGAGCGAAACCCGTGCTGTTGGCAGAGGATGGGGTGCAGGGTGCTGGAGGGGAAATCCCAGTGGTTGATGATGCCCGCGACGTCGCCGTTGTAAGCCTTTACCTGCTGTTCGGCCAGCGCCAGCAGTTCCGCCATGGGGCGTTCGGGGAACCAGACAATCTCGTCATCGGTAAACAGTTTGAGCCAGTGAAAATTCTCGGCGCCACGCACGGCATTCAGGTACTCCCGGTGCATCGGGGCCATCCCGAAAACAAAAAACTGCCTGGACATGTATGCTCCCCGTTGGCAGGTTCTTATCAACGCTACGTTCAGCCAGCATAGCAGGTCACGATTGCCCGGGATGGAAGGCCCCGGGCAAGTCGCGCCGTCTCCCGGTTCGGGCAAAAGGCGCTCCTGCAGGAAAGATCCACGCGCCAGTGCTAGATTGATTAAGGGCAAATTCGAAGACGGTGAAATGTGATGTCTGTCTTTGGCTCCCGCATCGGGAGAAGACCTTTGCTGGCGGTAATTGCGGCACTTCTGCTGGGCACGATTGCGGCGGATGCCCGCGGCGCTGCGGCCAGGGTCAGTTGTGGAAATGTGTCCGGCTTCGCCATCGAAAACCTGGTATGCCAGGACGAGGAGTTGACCCGCCTGGACCGGTTACTCCGGAAATTGATGGACGATGTGGTGGGGGAGCGCGCTCCCGGTCAACCAGCCGGCAAGCGCCTGCAGGAAAGGGCGGGCAAATGGCGCGCGAGGCGACACCAGTGCTGGCGGGCGCAAAATCCCCGGCAGTGCGTCGTCGAGCTGTACCGCCGCTCTATCGCGGAACTACAAGTGGAAGTGGCCCTGGCCGGCACCTCGCGGGTGGTGCACTACCTTTGCCGGGACCAGGTGCTAACGCTGCGTTTCCACGATACCAGCGTGCCCGCGCTGACGGTCGATTTTCGAGGCCGGGAAGTATTCATGCTGCGTGACCGGGACAGTGCGGCAAACCGCTATTCTGGGCCGTCGCTGTCAGTGTCGATCCAGCCAGGGCTATTGCTGCTGCACCGGAGTGGCAGGAATGAATCGTCGTTGAAATGCCAGCCGAGTAGCCAGCAGGGCAGCGAAACTGGGCGCCGCACTGACTTTGCCCAGTGCAGCAACAGGCCATGAGGAAAGCCGCGGCTCAATACCGGTTCGGGAAAGGCCCAATGGGCCCATAAAAAAAGCCCCGGCATATGCCGGGGCTCTGGTGCTGGCGAGCGCTGTTCCCTCAGAAGGCGGCGTTGCGCGGCGTGCGCGGGAACGGAATCACATCGCGGATATTGCCCATACCGGTGACGTAGGAGACGATGCGATCGAAGCCCAGGCCAAAGCCGGCGTGTGGCACGGTGCCGTAGCGGCGCAGGTCGCGATACCAGTCCAGGTGTTCGCGGGGGATATCCATCTCGTCCATGCGCGCGTCCAGTTTGTCGAGGCGCTCCTCGCGCTGGGAACCGCCGATTATCTCACCGATACCGGGCGCCAGCACGTCCATTGCCGCCACGGTCTTGCCGTCGTCATTCATGCGCATGTAGAAGGCCTTGATGTCCTTCGGGTAGTTCATGACGATGACCGGCTTCTTGAAATGTTTCTCCGCCAGGTAGCGTTCGTGCTCGGACGCCAGGTCGATGCCCCAGGACACCGGGAACTCGAACTTCTCCTTGCAGTTTTCGAGGATCTCGATCGCTTCCGAGTAATTGATGCGGGCGAAGTCGTTCTCGATGATGTTCTCGAGGCGACTGATGGCCTCCTTGTCGATCCGCTGGGCAAAGAATGCCATGTCGTCGGCGCGCTCTTCGAGAACCGCCCTGAACACGTATTTCAGCATCTGTTCCGACAGCGCCGCGATGTCCGCCAGTTCGGCGAAGGCGACCTCGGGCTCCACCATCCAGAACTCGGCCAGGTGGCGGGTGGTGTTGGAGTTCTCTGCACGGAAGGTCGGGCCGAAGGTGTAGACCTTCGACAGCGCCAGGCAGTAGCTCTCAACGTTCAGCTGGCCGGATACGGTAAGGAAGGTCTCCTCGCCGAAGAAGTCCTCGCCGAAATCCACGGCGCCCCTGTCTGTGCGCGGCAGGTTCTCCAGGTCCAGCGTGCTGACCCGGAACAGCTCACCGGCACCCTCGCAGTCGGAAGCGGTGATGATGGGCGTGTGAATCCAGTTGAAGCCCTCCTCGTGGAAGAAGCGGTGGATCGCCTGGGCGATACAGTTGCGTACCCTCGCCACGGCCCCGCCGACATTGGTGCGCGGGCGCAGGTGGGCGTGCTCGCGCAGGTGCTCCATGGTGTGGCGCTTGGGGGACATGGGGTAGGTGTCAGGGTCTTCGACCCAGCCTAGTACATGCACCTCGCTGGCCAGCAGCTCGATGGCCTGGCCCTTGCCCTCGGAAGGCTTGATGGTACCGATGATGTCAACGGCGCAGCCGGTGGTGAGCCGCAGGACCTCGGACTGGTAGTTGCTGATACTGGACTCGACTACGACCTGCAGCGGATCGAAACAGCTGCCATCGTGGACTGCCAGGAACGACAGCCCGGCCTTGGAGTCGCGGCGGGTGCGGATCCAGCCCTGTACCCGGGCCTGTTCACCCTCGCGGCCGGTGGATTTCAAAAGAGTATCTACAGACTCGACTTGCATTGTTCTCGCTCTGCATTGGCTTGTCTTGGCGGTGCCTGCTTTTTGCACAGCAACGCGCCGGTCAATTACGGCCGGCATATTGGACTGTTGGCGGGCGGAAATCCAGCCCCCGCCGCCGCGGGCGAGGCGACGCGCGGTCGGGGGAGCGGGCCACCGGGCCGATGAATACCCGGTGGTGGAGGAGGGTACTGTTCAGCCGGCCAGGGACCGGCGGCGGAAGATTGGCCGGGGCTCATCCACCGCGGCCTGGTAGCTGTCGCTGAAGTCGTGCATCGAGTCCAGCAGTTGCTCCAGTGGTTGTGCCCCCTCGTAGGCGAAGGCATTGAAGCCACAGCGGCGCAGGTAGGTCAGCTGGTCGCGCATAAAGGCCCCGACCGCACGCAGCTCGCCGGTGTAACCGTAACGCTCCCGCAGCAGTCTCGCCGTGCTGAAGCCGCGGCCGTCGGCGAAGGTGGGGAAATGGACCGCGACCAGCGGCAGGTCACTGGCGGATGGCCCCAGCTGGTCGGCGGTTTCGTCGCTGTCCAGCCAGACTCCGATTTCGCTCTCGCGTCCGGCCAGGTCGGCGCGTAGCCTCTGCCACAGGGACAGGGGCAGAATGACCTTGCCCGGGGCCAGGCTGGCGGCGGTAATTTCCGTGTTCGCCTCATCGGCGGGTACAAGGCGCCATTCGTTCGCGACCACCGCCCCGTCGAGGATCAGGCGCTCCGGGTTGTTCGGTTGCGGCCCGGTGCCCTTAGCTGGCTTTGGCATAGACTCTCTCCTTGAACGGCTGCAGGCCGATGCGGTTGTAGGTATCCAGGAACAGCTCGTCCGCGCGGCGTTGCTCGATATAAATGTCGAGAATCTTGCCGATCACCTCGGGCACTTCCGCGCGCGAGAAGCTGGGACCCAGGACCCGGGCGAGGCTGGTGTTCTCGGAAGAGCTGCCACCCAGTTGCACCTGGTAGAATTCCTCGCCCTTCTTGTCCACGCCGAGGATGCCGATATGGCCCACATGGTGGTGGCCACAGGCATTCATACAGCCGGAAATGTTGAGGTTCAGGTCGCCCAGGTCATAGAGGTAGTCCAGGTCGTCGAACCGACGCTGGATTGCCTCCGCCACGGGGATGGACTTGGCATTGGCCAGCGAGCAGTAGTCGCCCCCGGGACAGCAGATCATGTCGGTCAGGGTGCCGATATTGGGTGTGGCGAAGCCGTGCTTGCGCGCCGCCTGCCAGAGATCCAGCAGGGCATCCTGGCGCACGTCTGCCAACACCACGTTCTGGTCGTGGGTAACCCGCGCCTCGCCGAAGCTGAACCGGTCGGCGAGGTCGGCTATGGCCTCCAGCTGGGTGTCGGTCACGTCGCCCGGCGGTACCCCGGTGGGCTTGGTGGACAGGCGCACGGCCCGGTAACCCGGGACCCGGTGGGGGAAGGTATTGCGTTCCAGCCAGCGCGAGAAGGCCCGGTCGCTGTCCGCCTGGTCCCGCAGTGCTGCCTCGGTCACCGCGGCGTCCAGCTGGCGATACTCCGGCTCCGGGAAGAAGGACCTGGCCCAGGCCAGTGCCTCGGGTGTGAGCCTGTCGGCGCTGTCCCTGATCTGCGCCCACTCTTCTTCCACGCGGCGACAGAACTCCTCCGGCCCCAGCGCTTTCACCAGGATCTTGATGCGTGCCTTGTACTTGTTGTCGCGCCTACCCAGCTGGTTGTATACGCGCACGATGGCCTCGAGGTAGGACAGCAGGTCCTCTTCCGGCAGGAAGTCGCGGATCAGCTCGGCAATAACGGGGGTCCGGCCCTGGCCGCCGCCGACGTACACCTGGTAGCCGATTGCCCCGTCGCGCTCGACAATCTGCACACCGATGTCATGTACCCGGATGGCTGCGCGATCCGCCTCGGCGCCGTTGACCGCGATCTTGAACTTGCGCGGCAGGAAGGCGAATTCCGGGTGGAAGGTGGACCACTGGCGAATCAGCTCGCAGTAGGGGCGTGGGTCGGCGATCTCGTCGCGGGCCACTCCGGCGTAGGGGTCGGAGGTGGTGTTGCGGATGCAGTTGCCGCTCGTCTGGACCGCGTGCATTTCTACTTCCGCCAGCTCGGACAGGATGTCCGGCACATCTTCCAGCTGCGGCCAGTTGAACTGCAGGTTCTGGCGGGTGGTGAAGTGGGCATAGCCCTTGTCGTAGTCCCTGCTGATTCGGGCCAGCCGCCTCAGCTGGGCACTGTTGAGCAGCCCGTAGGGCACCGCGATCCGCAGCATGGGCGCCAGGCGCTGTATATACAGGCCGTTCTGCAGGCGCAGGGGCAGAAACTCTTCCTCGCTGAGCTCACCGGCCAGGTAACGCTCGGTCTGGCCGCGAAACTGGGCCACCCGCTCGCCGATAATGGTCCGGTCCCGTTCGTCGTATCGATACATAACAGCCTGATTCCATTGCCTTTTCTTGCGCGAAGGGGGAAAGCGCGGGTAGAGCTCCGCGGATTCTCCGATGGCGCTTAACATACCAGCGCGCTTATGCAAAAAATAACAATATTTTTTGCTATCGCAGTAACTATTAGTTATATGGGCGCCGCCCTGTGCAGCCCGGGATTACGGGCGGCCCGGGGTGTGCGCGACACGCTTGCGCTGCCGTGGGGGATTTGCTCTACTGGGGACACCGTTGCATGACGGCACAGCTACCGTAATAACAATAATGCGCAGACGGAGTATTCCGATGAGTGAAGAAGTAGTTGTTGTATCTGATCATAAAGACGATGTTGTCGACGCTATCGCCGCCGTGGCGCTGGTGGCCATTTTTGTGGTGACCTGCGTGTACTGGGTGGCGTCCCAGTAGCGCCCGCCAACACGCCGCCCGGGTCCCTGCCGTACCGGGCGAGTCGTTCCCCTTCCTGAAACCACCCGCGAAGTTTGCGGGGATTCCGCTGCGAGCGCCGGTGCCTGACCGGTGTGCCGAGGGCGGGTCTCTCAGCCCATGCTGCCCAGTACGGTTTTTACCACCAGTACCAGCGTCAGCACGAACAGCGCGGTGAAGATAATGCCGGCGGCAATGTAGGTCTTGATACTGCCCCCCTGGAAGTCCCGCTCCCGGTTCCGGTTGCTCTGCACGCCGATGGCTGCGGCCAGGGTGCTGAGCACCACCTGGCCGAAGGAGGGTGCCTTCCCGGTGGGGCCATCCGGTTGACCCGTACGCTCTTCCCGCTGTTTATCCATCGCTTGTCTCCGCTCAGTCTTCGAGGTTGGGGCGCAGCCAGCGCTCCAGTTCCTGCTCAGTCATTCCCTTCCGGTCGGCCAGGCTCGCCAGCTGGTCGCGACCGATCTTGCCGACATTGAAGTACTTGGCTTGCGGGTGCGCGAAATACCAGCCGCTCACCGACGCCGCCGGCATCATGGCGAAGTGGGAGGTGAGGCTGACCCCGGCGTTTTCCTCCGCATCCAGCAGTCGGAAGAGCGTGCCTTTCTCGGTGTGGTCGGGGCATGCCGGGTAGCCGGGGGCGGGGCGGATGCCGCGGTACTTCTCCCGGATCAGCTCCTCGTTGCTCAGTGATTCTTCCGCGGCATAGCCCCAGTAGTCGGTACGCACCTGCCGGTGCAGGCACTCGGCGAAGGACTCCGCCAGCCGGTCGGCCAGCGCCTTGACCATGATTGCGTTGTAGTCGTCATGGGCGGCCTCGTATTCCGCTGCCAGTTCGTCGGCGCCGATACCCGCGGTAACGGCGAAGCCGCCGACATAGTCGGCCACACCGGAGCCCACGGGCGCGACGAAATCGGCCAGCGAGCGGCACAGGCCGTCGCCACCGCGTTTCTGCACCTGCTGGCGCATGTGGTGGAGCCGCGCCAGCTCGCGGGAGCGACTCTCGTCCTGGTAGACGATGATGTCGTCGCCGTCGCTGTTGGCCGGCCACAGGCCAATCACTGCGCGGGCGCGCAGCAGCTTCCGGTCGATGATCTGCTGCAGCATCATGCGCGCATTCTTGTACAGGTCGGTTGCTGCCTCGCCCACCACCTCGTCGTTGAGGATGGCCGGGTACTTGCCGGCCAGGTCCCAGGAGATGAAGAAGGGCGTCCAGTCGATGGTATCCACCAGCTTCTCCAGCGGGAAATCATCGATCACGGTAACGCCCGGCTTCCGGGGTACGGCGGGTGTGTAGTCCTGCCAGTCAAAGCGGGGGGCTGCCGCCAGGGCCTCCTCGTAGCCCAGGCGCTTGTCGTTGCGCTTGCGGTTGGCGGTGCGGTGGCGGACCTTCTCGTATTCCTCGCGAATTCCTGCCACATAGTTGGGGCGGTGGTCGTCGGACAGCAGGTTACTGGCCACGCCCACCGCGCGCGAGGCATCGGGTACATAGACCACCTGGTTGCGCTTGAACTCCGGCTCGATCTTCACGGCCGTGTGCGCCTTGGAGGTGGTGGCGCCGCCGATCAGCAGCGGGACGTCAAAGCCCTGGCGCTCCATCTCCGCCGCCACGTGCACCATCTCGTCCAGGGACGGGGTGATCAGCCCGGACAGGCCGATGATGTCGCAGTGCTTCTCCCGGGCGGTTTGCAGGATGGTTTCGGCGGGCACCATGACACCGAGGTCGATCACCTCGAAGTTGTTGCACGCCAGCACCACCCCGACGATATTCTTGCCGATATCGTGTACGTCGCCCTTTACCGTGGCCATCAGGATACGGCCATTGGGTTTGCTGTCCGCGGTTTTCTCCGCCTCGATATAGGGTTGCAGGTAGGCCACTGCCTGCTTCATGACCCGCGCGGACTTGACCACCTGGGGCAGGAACATCTTGCCCTCTCCGAACAGGTCGCCGACCACATTCATACCGTCCATCAGCGGGCCCTCGATCACATCCAGTGGCCGGCTGGCGGCTTCGCGCGCCTCCTCGGTGTCCTCGGTGATATAGGTGGTGATGCCCTTCACCAGTGCGTGCGCGAGCCGCTTGTTGACCGGCCACTCACGCCAGCCCAGGTCTTCCTTGCGGACCTGGCCACCACCGTCACCGCGATATTTTTCGGCGATTTCCAGTAGCCGTTCGGTGCCGTCGAGGCGCTTGTTCAGGATTACGTCCTCGACATGCTCCCGCAGTTCGTCCGGCAGGTCATCGTAGACCGCCAGCTGGCCCGCATTGACGATGCCCATATTCAGGCCCGCCCTGATGGCGTGGTAGAGGAACACCGAATGGATAGCCTCGCGCACCGGGTTATTGCCGCGGAATGAGAAGGACACATTCGAGACGCCGCCACTGACCTGGGCGCCGGGCAGGTTCTCGCGGATCCAGCGGGTGGCCTCGATAAAGTCCACCGCGTAATTGTTGTGCTCGTCGATCCCGGTGGCGACGGCAAAGATGTTGGGGTCGAAGATGATGTCCGAGGGGTTGAAGCCCACCCGGTCCACCAGGATGCGGTAACTGCGTTCGCAGATTTCCCGCTTGCGCTGGAAGGTGTCTGCCTGGCCGCTCTCGTCGAATGCCATCACCACCACCGCGGCGCCGTAGCGCAGGCACAGCCTGGCCTTCTCCACAAAATCTTCCTCGCCCTCCTTGAGGCTGATGGAGTTGACGATCGGCTTGCCCTGGATGCATTGCAGGCCGGCCTCGATGACTTCCCACTTTGAGGAATCCACCATAAACGGCACTTTGGCGATTTCCGGCTCGGTAGCGGCCAGGTTCAGGAAGCGGCGCATGGCGGCGACCGAGTCCAGCATTGCCTCGTCCATGTTGACGTCAATGACCTGGGCCCCGTCCTCCACCTGCTGGGCGGCAACCTCGAGCGCGGTGTCGTAGTCTTCCTCGAGGACCAGGCGCTTGAATCGCGCCGACCCGGTCACGTTGCAGCGTTCGCCCACATTGACGAACAGGGAGTTCTCATCCGCAGTGAAGGGTTCCAGGCCGGACAGGCGCAAGGCGGGCTTGATCTCCGGGAGGCTGCGCGGGGCGGTGCCGGCGACCGCAGAGGCAATGGCCGCGATATGCTCCGGCGTGGTGCCGCAGCAGCCACCGAGGATATTGATAAAACCGCTGCGGGCGAATTCCGCCACGATCGCGGCGGTCTCCTCCGGCGTCTCGTCGTATTCGCCGAACTCGTTGGGGAGGCCGGCGTTCGGGTGGGCGGAGACATGGGCTGCGCAGACCCCGGACAGGGCCTCGATATAGGGGCGCAGCTCGGTGGCACCCAGGGCGCAGTTCAGGCCGACGCTGAGTGGACGTGCGTGGGCCACGGAATTGTAGAATGCCTCGGTGGTCTGGCCCGACAGGGTACGGCCGGAAGCATCGGTAATGGTTCCCGAGATCATGATTGGCAGCTCGTAGCCCAGGTCGTCGAACAGGCTGTGGAGAGCGTAGATGGCTGCCTTGGCGTTCAGGGTATCGAAGATGGTTTCGATCAGGATCAGGTCACTGCCACCCTCGACCAGGGCGCGGCCAGCCTCGCGATAGTTGTCCACCAGCTGGTCGAAGGTGACATTGCGCGCTCCGGGGTCGTTGACGTCCGGCGAGATACTGGCGGTGCGGGAGGTCGGCCCCAGCACGCCCGCCACCCAGCGGGGGCGGTCCGCTGTAGCGACTTCGTCTGCCACCCGCCGGGCCAGTTCCGCGGCCGCGCGGTTCAGCTCGGGTACCAGGTCTTCCAGGTCGTAGTCGGCCTGGGACAGGCGGGTGGAGTTGAAGGTGTTGGTCTCGATGATGTCGGCGCCCGCCTCCAGGTAGTCCCGGTGGAGTCGCTCGATCAGGTCGGGCCGGGTAATGCTGAGCAGGTCGTTGTTACCCTTGAGGTCGCCTTCATGGCCCGCGAAACGCGCTCCGCGGAAATCTTCCTCCTGCAGCTTTTCCCGCTGGATCATGGTGCCCATGCCGCCGTCCAGGATGATGATGCGCTCTGCGAGCGCTGACTGGAGTTGGCTTAGGCGTTGACTGCGGGACTGCTGGGACATTGAAGCTTCCTTTGTATTCCGGGTGGACCTGAATGACAGTGGTCCGGGAGTCATTTCAGGGCGGCAAGTTTAACACGCCAGCCGCGCACTGCATCGCTCTGCGAGGGATGCAGTGCGTTATAACTGCTTGATCTTAAAGGGTTCAGCCTGGTTATTTACGATATGTGCGGGCCGGTTTAACTTCGGTCCAAGTGAGAGTAAAATACCCGACAAGGAAACTCGGTTATTTGAGAGATTGTATGTCACAACAACCTGCAGAGCTGAACGTCACGATTACGGAGCCGGCCCGGGAGTACCTGCGCGAGCTGCTGGAGAAGCAGGATTGCGAGGGCATCGCCATCCGCATGTTTGTTTCCAACCCGGGCACCCCGAATGCAGAGACCTGTATCGCTTACTGCCGTCCCGGTGAGGAGCAGGAAGACGACGTAGTAATGGAGCTCGACGGCTTGAAAGCCTATTTCGAAGGCCGGTCCGTGCCTTACCTGGATGAGGCCAAGGTGGACTATTCCTCGGACAAGATGGGCGGGCAGCTGACCATCCGCGCGCCCAATTCCCGCATGCCCAAGATCACCGATGACAGTCCCATCGAGGATCGCATCAACTATGTCCTGTACAACGACATCAACCCGGGCCTGGCAGCCCACGGCGGCCAGGTGAGTCTGGTGGAGTTCACCGAGGACGGTTATGCGGTGCTGCAGTTTGGCGGTGGTTGCCAGGGCTGCGGCATGGTGGATATGACCCTGAAGGAGGGCGTCGAGAAGACGCTGAAGGAGAAGGTGCCGGAGGTGACCGGAGTCAAGGACGTCACCGACCACACCGACAAGTCCCAGGCTTACTACTGACAGGCAGCGACCCGGCCTGGACTCCCACAAAAGCGAACCGATGCCGGTTCGCTTTTTTTATGCAGGTTGCGCCGGTCCGTGCCCCCAGCTGTCAGTTGCGCTCGAAGAACTCGTACTCATCCACATGGTCGAGAAACACCCCATCGAAAGCTGTATCCAGGATTCGATCCAGGTAGGCGTCGGGCGAACCGAACAGGATCGCCTGCCAGCCGGGCTCCCAGTAGCGTACATGGTAATTAGTGGGATCGCCGGCGACCTGCTCCACCAGCCATACCGGCGGGTTGCTGAACCAGCTGTTCTGCCAGTAGAAGCGGTCGCTCTCTGCCTGGCCAATGCTCAGGTAGGCCAGCAGCAGCCGGCGACCGCCACCGGGCTTGAAGCGTAACTGTTGCAGCTGCGCCGCCGTGAAGGGCTCGCCGTTGAAGAAGAAATCCAGGATCAATACGTCGTAGTCGGTGAGCACCAGAGCATCGATGAATTCCTGACGGGTGGAAAAGAGCCTGGGATTGACCAGGTTGAGGAAGTTTCGGGCAAGTCCCAGGTCGTCGATATCAGCAAAGTTGGTACCCGGTACCTCCAGGGGAAAACCGGGCACAGTGTCCAGCTCGCGGTTCGGGGCGACAAACGGCAGGAAGCCGGCTTCGGCGATGGAGTCGTAGGCTTCGTCGATATTCCGCCGGCTATTGGCGAAATCGGTGACCAGTACCGGAAACTCGCCCGTCTCCACGGCCAGGTCTATAAGCTCGATCAGGCGGTCCGTCTGGGTGATTGGGGTAGGCTGGTCCACCCCGGCTGCGCCGAAGAACACCCCCTGGGCGCCCAGTCCATCCACTGCGTCGAGGTATTCAATCTCCAGCGCCCCGGTCGCCAGGCCATCAGTGGTGACCAGCTCCACGCCATCCTGCGGCACGACAATGAAATTCTCGCGTCGCTCCCGGGCGTATATGGCGATGTCACGCACCAGTTCGCGCATGTCTGCGCGGAAGTCGCGGACCTCCCTCTGGAAGGTGAGTTCGGGCAGGTCGTCGAACTCGCAGGCGACCAATAGCAGCGGCGCCAGCAACAGTGCCAGGTATCTATTCAATTTTTTTCTCCTCCCTGTACCGGTCCTTGGGGGCGTGCTTCCGTGCAGGTAACCGTTCTCTCCGGCTCTTATATCGGCTCCCGGTGGCGCTCTCAATCCGTCGCCGATTTGTGCCAGGGCCGGCCTGTCGGTTTCGATATCATAGCTGCCTGCAACGTTAACAGCCGGGCTACGATGTGGCGCGACATTGCGCACACTACCGGTCCCGGCGAATCCAGGCTGAGTGCGGCTTTCTGTCTGGCGCGCTGCTCCCAACCTGGAGAGTTGGGAGGGCAGCAGGGAGCGTTGAGTGCCATGAGAGGGGCGGCGATGGAAATGGTGCCAATTACCTGCCTGATGGCAGGATCAGGTATCGGTTCTGCTGCCCTTGTTTCCGCTCCTGGCGCAGGTCCTCCGGGCTGCCGTGGCCGGTATGCGCCGGCCCTCGTGACAGCGGGCGCGGCGCAACGGGGACGAGCCTAAATATTGAGAATCTGGATCAGGCCGATAGCGATCAGGTAACCCGCAACGATGTAGTTGAGCAGCTTGGGCATGATCAGGATGCCCACGCCAGCCAATAGCGCGAGAACCGGGGCAAGCTCGAGATGTAATGTCATACCAGATAACCCTTCGTGTTTTTATGCGTCTGTGAGGGTAAACGGTGATTCAGGGCTGAAGCAAGGGACCACGTCATGGTCGTGAAATCCCGCAGGGGACACAGGCTCGTTTGGTGCGGGGGACCACGCGCCTGGAGCCTTATAAGCCGAGCCCGGCCAGTTGCTGCGTCAGCCATTGCTGAAGCTGGGAGCGGGGCAGGGCCCCGGCAAGATGCGTAATCTCATGCCCGCGGTAGAGCACCATCAACGTGGGTATCGAGCGGATCTGGTATTTGTTGGCGGTTGCCGGGTTGGCCTCGGTATCGAGCTTGATAAAGACGGCCCGGGTGGGCATTTCGGCCGCTACCTGGGCGAAAACCGGGGCAAACTGCTGGCATGGGCCGCACCAGGGCGCCCAGAAATCCACCACCAGCGGCAGGTCGGTGTTCTGGACCAGGCGGTTGAAGTCTCCGTCTGTCGCCTGCAGCGGCTCGCCGCGCAGCAGGGCACCGCGGCACTTTCCACACAGGGGACGGTCGCCGAGCCGCTCGGCGGGAATGCGGTTAATGGCGCTGCATGCAGGACAGGTGATTTTTACGGGGGAGTTGTCGGGCATGGGATAGCTCCCGGAACTTTGCTCGTGGCTGCAGGGAACAGTGTAATGGTTGCTGTCACGCGAGGGGCCGAATCCGGCGTTGCGCGGAAAGTTGTGTGAAGGAGGGACTGCTACCGGTTCGGTGAGCCGGCTATTGGCGGGGACAGAGGAGGGTGGCGGCACGGGCTGTGCCGGTGCCGCCATCCATGTACCCCTGTAGTCAGTCGCTGGTGCGCTTCCTCAGCGGTTCCCGCAGCTGTTCAGCCATTTTCAGTAACAGGGATTCGGTAGTTTCCCAGTCGATACATTTGTCGGTGACCGACAGCCCGTACTCCAGCTTGTCCAGGTCCTCGGGAATCTTCTGGTTGCCCGCCTTCAGGTTACTTTCCACCATGATGCCGATGATCGACTGGTTGCCGTCGAGGATCTGGTGCGCAACGTTCTCCACCACCAGCGGCTGCAGTTCATGGTTCTTGTTGGAGTTGGCGTGGCTGCAATCCACCATGATGTTTGGAACCAGTCCCGCTTTCTGCAGCTCCTGCTCGCACATGGCCACGCTCACCGAGTCGTAGTTCGGTTTCTCATTGCCGCCGCGCAGCACCACGTGTCCGTATTTGTTGCCGGCAGTGTGGATGATGGCGACCTGGCCGTCCTTGTTGATACCCAGGAAGCGGTGCGGGTTGGCCGTCGATTGCAGGGCATTGATGGCCACGTCGAGGCTGCCATCGGTGCCGTTCTTGAAGCCGACCGCCGAGGACAGGCCGGAAGCCATCTCGCGGTGGGTCTGGGATTCGGTGGTGCGTGCGCCGATGGCAGACCAGGAGATCAGGTCCTGCAGGTACTGCGGCGAGATCGGGTCCAGCGCCTCGGTAGCGGTGGGCAGTCCCAGCTCGGCAATATCCCGCAACAGCTTGCGACCGATATGCAGGCCATCCTGGATCTTGAAGGAATCGTTCAGGAACGGGTCGTTGATCAGGCCCTTCCAGCCGACAGTGGTGCGCGGCTTCTCGAAATAGACGCGCATGACGATCAGCAGGGTATCGGAGACCTTGTCGTCGAGTTCTTTCAGGCGCGTGGCGTAATCGATGGCGGCATCGACATCGTGGACGGAACAGGGGCCGATCACCACCATCAGGCGGTGGTCCTTGCGATCGAGGATGTCCCGTACCGCGGCACGGCCGGCGGCCACGGTGGTTTCGGCTGCTTCGGAGACCGGTAGCTCGGTCTTGAGCTGCGCGGGACTGATGAGGATTTCCTGGGAGACGACATTCAGGTCGTCGAACTGCTGTGTGGTCATTGGTATCACTTATCGCTTGCCATTCCTGGCCGCCCTGCGGCCGTGAAAGAAGGTATATCCTACTAACAGGCGGCAGGCAGGGCGAGTGTTTCAGGTGAAACCAAATTTATGCCATGTCTTAGGATGCGCATTGCCCGCGTGGCCATGCCAGCCTGGCTGGTCAGAACTTCTCCAGGTGCTGCAGCAGAGGCAAGTATAGGGCGCAGCGGATATTGCGCTCTCCGCGGTCGTAGAAAAGGCGGCGATAGCCCTCCAGCTGCGGGCGGTAGCGCTCTACCTGCGCGGCGATAAACGCCTCCGGATCCTCGCCCTCGCCGGGTTCGGTGGTCTTGTAGTCCACTATCCAGCGCAAACCGCCGTCATCGACGAAGGTGCGGTCGATAATGTAACGGCGCAGCTGTCCCTGGCCACTGTGGATTTCGAGCTCGCAGGCCGAGTCGCGGTGCCGGTTGTCCAGCAGCCAGCGCCCGCTCGGGCAGGCGAGGGCTTTGCGTATGGCCTGCTCGACCTTGTCTGTCGCTTTCGCCAGGCCCTGGCCGACAAGGCCCAGCTGGCGCAGGCGCAGGGTCCACAGGGGGCGCTGCTCCAGCACCCGCGCATCGTCCCAGTGCTCGATGCCACTCTCCGCGATGGTTGCCAGTGTCTCGTGGGCCACCGTGCCTGCATGGCGGAGCCAGCGCCGGGTTACCTGGCCGAGCTCGGGGATATTGGGTTCGGCGGTTTCCCGCGGCTGGTAGTCGGCCATGCGATAGGGCGCCAGCCATTCCATTACCGGTATCGCCGGGGCCTGCCAGTCACCGGGCAGTCGCAGGAAATAGTCCCGCTTCTCCGCGCGACCGGCTTCGTCGCCAACGCTTTCCGCGCGTGGCTCCAGCCAGTGGCACCAGTCGCTGGATTCCGACAGGGAGGGCCAGATCCCGGCAAGCAGCGCGGCGCTGCCCGGTGACTTGAAGCCGGGCTTCTTTTCCTCGCGCTCGACGCAGGCCAGCAGGTGCAGTGACCTGATCGCTCGCGTGCAGCCCACGTAGAGCAGCCGGGTCCCCTCGAGGCGCTCGCGCTCGCTGTTGTCATATTTCAGGTAGTCGAACAGCGGCTCCCTCTCGCCGCGGGGGCTTTTCGGCGCGAGCAGGAAGCGACTCTCGCCCTCACTGTTGAGCCACTCTGACCAGCGCAGCAGCTGGTCGCCGCCGGGTTTGCCTCCCTGGTCCAGTCCCGGTATCAGTACGTGCTCGAATTCCAGCCCCTTGGACTTGTGGATGGTCATCACCTGCACGCCCGCATCCGGGCCGGGCCGGGCAAAGAGTTTTTCCAGGGCCAGCTGGAACTGCTGCCAGTCGCCGATGGTGCCGCCCTGGTCGTGCTTTTCCAGCAGGCGGAAGAAATCCTCCACATTGTCCAGGTCAGCCGGCCGGGCGACGCAGGCGGGCCCGCCCAGGGCGAGCCACAGGCCCTCGATCCACAGGCGCAGGGGTTTGCGTCCGCGCTCCTGCCAGGCACCCAGCAAGAGCCTGCCGGCCTTACCCAGCCGCTCGCGCCCTTCATCACTGATTTGCCCGATTTCCTGAAGGTGTTCGATGGCTTGCAGTAGAGGCCGGGCGCTGGCATCGCTGGCGGAGCGGTTCTCATTGCCCCAGTTTGCGACTGCCAGCAAATCTGCCCAGTCGAGCCCGCACCACGGCGCGCGCAAGACCGCCAGCCAGCTGAGGCGGTCACTGGGATCGAGCAGGGCGCGGGTCAGGGAAAGCAGGTCGAGGACGACCATCTTGCTCGCCAGCGGCGCCAGCTCCGGTGCCTGGTAGGCGACTCCGCTCTCACTTAGGGCGGGAAGTATCTGGTCCAGGTGCTTCTTCTTGCGCACGAGGATCGCAATGCGCCCGCCGGGGTCGTTCGTGCGCAGTTCCTTTACCAGGGCGGCTACCCGCGCGGCTTCTGCGACCCGCTCCGGGTCGTCGATGCAGCCGTGGAACTGCACCGCCGATGCCGGCCAGCTGTCGTCGCGGAAAGCAATGGAGTCCAGGTAGCGCACGGCGCCCCGGCCGATGTTGTCCTGCGCCGGGAAAGCCCGCCGGAAGGTTTCATTGACCCACGCCACCACGGCGTTGTCCGAGCGGAAGTTCACCTGCAGGTCCAGTGGCACCAGCCCGACTTCGCCTATGCCCCGTGCGCGCGCCTGGAGAAAGATACCGACATTGGCGTTGCGGAAGCCGTAACACGACTGCATGCCGTCACCGACGATAAAGAGGGTGCGGCCGTCGCCGGGCTGCCAGCCCGCGGTGAGCTTTTCCAGCAGCCGCAGCTGCATCTGCGAGGTATCCTGGAATTCGTCCACCAGGATATGTTGCACCTGCAGGTCGAGTTTCAGCGCGAGGTCCGTGGGTGCCTCGGTATCGCCGAGTGCCACGAGCGCCGCCTGGGCAACCTCGGTGTAGTCGGTTGCCCCCAGTTGCTGGAACACCAGCTTCAACTGGGCCACCAACTGCGGCAATACTTCTGCCATTGCTTCCAGCAATTGCCACTGGTCGCGAGGCAGGGCGGCGGGGAGGCGGCGCACCTCGTTGACGGCGGCCAGCAACTGGTCCTCGCCCGCCAGCTCCGCCAGCAGGTCCTTCATTCGTGCCTTGTAGGAGCGTGCGCGATCGTAATCGGGGTCTTTCTTGTCCGGGGAGACAAAGCCGAGCTTCTTGTTCAGCCCGCCACCCTTGCGCCACTCGCCCTTGCCGGTCACCAGTAACTCTGTGAGCGCCAGCCAGGTGGGCAGGCCGCTGATTTCTGTCGGCGGTACTGACACGATGCCGGCACAGTTGCACAGGGCATGGGCGGGGTCATCTTTTGCCAGGTTACTGCCGGCGTAATCGGCCAGCTCCAGCAGTTCGCCGGTCGCACTGCCGAGCGCGGCGTGCAGTTGCTGCAGTCTCTCCCGGATGAGCTCGTCGACCACGAAGTGAAAGTACTCCCTTGCGTCGTCGCGATCACCCTGGCCGATATCCAGCAGCTGGCCCAGCCATTGCTCGCGCTTTTCCAGCAACATCAGCAGCAGCTTCTCGAGTTGGCCGAGGTCATTGTCCAGGTGCAACAGCAGCCGCAGCAGTGACGGTGGGGGATTCTCGCTGGCGAGATCGTCGAGCAGCCGGGAGACCGCCATGCGGAAAGCGAGCTGTGGTTCCTCGAGGGGCTCTCCCGGCGCCCCCAGCCCGCTGTCGATGGGCAGCTGGCTGGCGAGGCTGCGACAGAGGCCGTCGATGGTCTGGAAGCGCAGGCGCTGGGGTGCCTGCAGCAGCTGCCAGTTGTGGCGCCGGTCCTGTTCCAGTAACTGGCGGGCCAGGTCCCAGGTCACCGCCTCGTGGGGATTCTGCGGCCGCGGCCGGTCGCGCGCCTGCAAGAGTGCCTTCAGCAGGCGCTCGCGCATCTCGCCGGCTGCCTTGCGGGTAAAGGTAATCGCCAGCACCTCTTCCGGCTGGCGGCAGTGCGCCAGCAGCTTCAGCACCCGTTGGGTGAGCAGGCCGGTCTTGCCCGAGCCGGCCGGGGCGGATACGGCAAAGCTGCGGCCGATATCCAGTGCCGCTGCGCGCGCGTCGGCGTCGGCCGGCTGGCTGACGGCAGGCCTGGAACCCGCTTCGGGGGTAGAGACAAATTCATTCATGGTCAGGACTGCTCCCGCTCCGGCCAGCGGTTGAGGGGCCAGAGATTCTCATCGTTATCGCTTTTGATGCGGTCGAACTGCAGCGTGGCGTGGCCGGTGCGGTATTCGGTGGCGAGCATTTCGAGGCTCTCCTGCCAGTGCTCGACCAGTTGGGCCCAGTTTCCAAAAGGCCCGTCCTTCTCCAGGTCGCCCACCGCCTTGATCCCCTTGATGGGCTGTTCCAGCTCACCGGTGCCGCTCCAGCTGCACTCGCCGAAACGCACCTGGCCGAAGGCGATGGCCCGGGCTTCCGGCCGGGCGAGGGCATACATGGGAAGCTGGGGTTCGCGCAGCCGTGGTTGCTGCCAGTCCTTGATGGAGGGCTGCCGGCTTTTGTAATCGATGACCATGGCGGTGCCATCGGGCAGGCGATCGAGGCGGTCCAGTCGCAGCTCAAAGCGGAGCCCGCCGATCTCGGTCGGTTGCTGGAACTCGGTAGCTGCCACGGCGAAGGCGGGCCGTGTTTTTTCCAGGTCGAGCCACTGGCCAACCAGGCGTTCGAGGCGCTGCTGCTCGAGCTGCCAGAAGCCCTCCGGCAGGTGAGACTGGTATTTGCGTGCCGAGCGAATCGCTTCTGTCACGGAAGTGGTGATGGTGTCCTGCAGCTCCTCTCCGGCCAGGTTGTGCAGCCGGCTGGAATCTCCGCAGCGCTGCCAGAATTCGGCCAGTGCCTCGTGCATCAGCTTGCCGCGCTCGGCGGGATTGAGGCCGAGCGTGGGTGCATTGAAAACCGCCGCGCCCAGCCGGTAGCGCAGCTGGGCATTCAGCGGGCACAGCGCCTGCGCCTTGAGTACGCCGGAGCCGCCGCGCACGGGCGCGCACTCATCCGGGTGCAGCGGGGGGAAGCTGGGGTCAGGGACGGTATCCAGCCTGGCAGACTGTTGCACCTGTAGATAAAAGCTCCCGATAGCGTGGGCCCCAGACGCCATCCGAGCCTCCCCGGCGGTTGCGGCAGCGTCGCTGAACAGGGCGCTCAGCCCCTGTTCGACACCGTCGGCCTCCCGGGCGAAGCTCACGGTGACGTCTTTGCTGGCCCCCAGCAGGTCGGCTGTAAGTTCACGGGCAAGCTCCAGCTCACGCTCGGCACTCGCTCGCGGCATCTGCCAGTGCTTCTGCCACTGCACCGGCAGCAGCGGGTTTGGCGCCGGGGCCGGGGGCCACTGTTGCTGGCCGAAGCCCACCAGGCGCAGGTGATCAAAAGAAAGGGCGCCTGCCTCCAGCACCCCCAGGATCTGTACGGGGCCGTCGCGCGTCTCGGCCTGGAACGGCGTGCGGCTGGCGATGCGGCGCAGGTGCTGCAGGGCCTGGTTGAGGGTGAGGGTGCCGGTAAAGCCGGACAGGGCCGCCAGTTCCTCGAGCACCCTTTCCCACAGGCCCAGTTGCTGGTACTCCTGGCTGTCGGGATTGCGCGGCCCGGGCCAGCCGAGTGTCGCCAATACCCTGGCAAATCGCTCGGCCCAGACTTCCGCCGGCGCTTTCTGCCAGCGGCGGGCCCAGTCGCCCACCGCCTCCAGCTGGCGGGGCAGGACCGGTTGTACCAGTTCCAGTCGCTCGGCCAGTTGCTCGGCGCAGTAGCGCAGGGTGTCGCCGCTCACCTGGGACAGTTCGCGTTTCTGCAGTTGGCGGAACAGGGCACTGCGCAGCGCCAGCTCACCGGCGTCGTCGACGTCCTCGCCAGTCTGTACACCGGCCGGGGCGTGGCCCCAGTAGGGGCTGAACAGCAGGTTGCGCAGCTGGGAGTAGTCCCACTGGTCGCGCAGTAGCTCGAGGAGTTGCAGGGCGCCGGACCCCACCGGTGTTTGCGCCAGGGGAGTACCGGCGGAGAAGTTGAATGGCAGGGTATAGCGCGGCTGTGCCGGGTCCAGCAGCTGGGGTTCCAGCACTCGCGTAAAGATGGTTTCCACCTGGCTGCGGCACTGGCCGAGATTGTTCACCACAATCCCGAGGCTTGCGTGCTGGTCCCGTTCTAGCAGTCCGGCCGCCCAACAGGCGGCGCTGTAGAGCTCCTCTTCGAGGTTGTCGCACGCCGCAACCTGCACCAGGCTGTCGCGGCGCGACACTGGATGCCGGTCCACGACAGTGGCTGCGGTATCGATGATATGCCGGGCCAGCGGCGACACCTGGGCGAAGCCCGCCATGGCAATGCACGGGAGGGTGACGAGCTCGCCGCCTGCGAATGCCTGCGCAATCAGCAGGTCGCGCATATCCGGGGTGATGGCGTCCTGCTCGCGGAGCTCCCCCATGAAGGCGGCGATCATGTCAAACAGCGGGAATTCACTCCGGTCCAGGGCGAACTGTTGCAGTGGTGCGGCCAGCGCCTCTTCCAGTGCCTCGCCCTCCAGTTGGTGCATGTCGAGCAGGCGCCACTGGATCAGCTGTGACAGGGCGCTGTCCGCGTCCCGGCAGAGCTGGGCACTGTTGAGCAGCTGTCGGTCGAGTGTCCGGTCCAGGGCCCGCTGCCACAGCAGTTGCCGCTGCTCGGCGTTGAGCACCGGTTGCCAGGAGGGCCGCCAGCTCCGCTGCTGCAGCTGGAACCAGTTTCGCTCCAGCCAGCCTCCCAGCGACTCGACTGGCGGCGGGGCCCAGTTCCGCTGTTCGCCACGCGCCGCCGCGTAAACCTGCCGGCAGCGGTTGCGCAGGCGGTTATTGGGCGTCAGCAGTAGCCCGCCCTCGGGCAACTGCGCGAGGATTTCCAACGCGGGAAAAGCCGGTTGCAACATGATGGGTCCCCGACCGGTGGTTTATTTGTGGTTATGTCGCGGTTTCTGCCCGCTCGACCGCGCAGCGGGATCGCCGGTGACCTCTAATGCGCGCAGCGGGAATTCGCCGAAAGCGCCGGCGATTGCATTTTCACCGTCGGGCGCAGTGGCCAGCAGCGCGCCCGTACTGGCCGTTGCCGGCAGGTCAATGCCAAGCTCCCCGAGCCACCAGGCCACACGCCGGGCGATGGCGGCACCGGAATCCAGCCACTCTACCGGGCGCGGGGCGTAGCGGTCCAGGTCCTCCCGCAGCAGGGGGAAGTGCGTGCAGGCCAGGACAACAGTGTCCACCTCGTCCCCGCCGGGAGTGTCGAAGATACGAGCCAGTACAGGGGCCAGCTGGTCACGGGTAATCGTCTCGCCGCGGAGCTTTGCCTCGGCCAGGCGCACCAGCTCGGGAGCGGGCACGTTGATCACGCGGGCACCGTTGGCGTAATCGCGGATCAGTCCGCGGGTGTAGTCGCGATTGACGGTCCCCTCGGTGGCCACCAGCGCGATGGTGCCGGTGCGGCTGGCGCGGGCCGCCGGCTTTACCGCGGGCACCACTCCTACCACCGGCTGTCCCAGGGCTGCGCGCAATTCGGGCAGGGCGAGGGTGCTGGCAGTATTGCAGCCCACGACGAGAATGTCGGCGTGACTCTGGTGCATCATGGCGCTGGCACAGGTGACGATGCGCGGTCGCAGCTGTTCCTCGGTCTTGTCGCCGTAGGGGAAGAAGCCATTGTCCACGCCAAAGTGCAGGGTGAGGCCCGGCAGCAGTGCACGGATCTCCCGTGCGATGCTGATGGCTCCCACCCCGGAGTCAAATATCAATGCACTTGGGGGCCGATCGCCCGCCTTGTTAGAATGCGCGTCTACCAATTGCATCACTCAGGTTTGCTTTGCGGAAAGCATACCAAATTACCGGCCCGGAGAATGCCCACGGGCCCCGGTTGAGGCGCGCACAGGCCACGACACTCGGGTCGCAACAGAGGCCGTAACAGGACATCCAGGAACACCTATGGAAATCTTTCCCCTCCAGGTAACCATCGAGCAGGCCGCGGCTGCGGTAATGGCCGTGGTGGTGCTGCTCACCGCGGTGGCCGTAATCGGCCGTCGCGGGCCACGGCGCCGCGCGGATGCGCTGCTTGCGGATATGGAGGCGCGGCGCACTGAGCTCGAAGCCTGTCGCAACGAGCTGGGGATAGCCCAGGCGCGGCTCGAGGGCAGCCGCGAGCGCGAGTCGCAGCTGGCGACGGAACTGGAGAAGTTGCGGGCCGAGCTGGCAGACAAGGCCCAGCGCCTGACCCGCAGCCAGGTCCTGGTGGAAAAGAGCGAGGCTGCCCTGGCCGAGCAGCGCCAGTTGCTGGAACAGACGCGCAAGGCCATGGCGGAGCAGTTCGAAAACCTCGCCAACCGGATCTTCGAGGAAAAACAGCAGGCCTTCGTGCGCCGCAGTGAAGACAGCCTGCGCAAGAGCCTGGATCCGCTCGAGCGCCAGCTGGGGGATTTCCGCAAGCGGGTGGAGCACGTGTATGACCGCGAGAACGCGGAACGTAACTCCCTGCTGGGGCAGATCAAGGCCCTGCGGGAGCAGACCCAGCGCATCAGCGACGAGGCCCTGAACCTGACCTCGGCCCTGAAGGGCGACAGCAAGGTGCAGGGCAACTGGGGCGAGGTGGTGCTGGAGCGCCTGCTGGAGGAGTCCGGCCTGCAGAAGGGGCGCGAGTATGAGACCCAGGTGACGATTACCAGCGACGGCAAGCGGCGCCAGCCGGATGTGATCGTGCGCCTGCCGGAAAACAAGGATCTCATCATCGACGCCAAGGTCTCGCTGGTGGATTACGAGCGCTACGCCTCGGCGCAGACCGACGAGGAGCGGGCCCAGGCACTGAAGCAGCATGTGAATTCCTTGCGCGGGCACATCGCCGGCCTGAACAAGAAGGCCTATGAACAGCTCGAGGGTGTGCGCTCACTGGATTTTGTATTCATTTTCGTTCCCATCGAGGCGGCCTACATGCTGGCCATGCAGGCGGATCCGGGGCTGTTCCGCTACGCCTACGACCGGCACATCGTGCTGGTGAGTCCCACCAGCCTGATGGCGACCCTGCGCACGGTGGAAAATATCTGGCGCTACGAGAAGCAGAACCGCAACGCCGAGAAGATCGCGGCCGAGGCTGGCAAACTGCACGACCAGTTCGCCATGGTACTGGAGTCGCTCGATGAGCTGGGTAACCGCATCCGCCAGACCGAGGACGCCTACCAGCAGACCTACAAGCGCCTGGCCAGTGGACGCGGCAATGCGGTGAAGCGGATCGACAGCCTGCGCAAGCTGGGCGCCAAGACCCGCAAGCAGATCGATACCGGTTTGCGCGAGAAGGCCAACGATGCCCATCAGGCGGCGCTGCCGGAGCCGGCGACGGAAGATACAGAGGCTGCCGAAACAGAGACCGAAGGCACCTGATCGCCCATGGAAACCTTCGCCTTTGCGCTGTCGGTTACCGGGCCCATTTTCCTGACGCTGCTGATCGGCTACGGCCTGGTAAAGGTTGGCCTGTTGCGGGAGTCCTTCGTGGACGATGCGTCGCGGCTGGTATACCTGGTCACACTGCCGGTGCTGCTGTTCACCAGTATTTTCACTTCCAAAGCCGAGCTGGCCGAGCAGTGGCCGCTGCTGCTGGCGGGCGCGGTCGGCACCCTGTTGACCATGCCGTTGGCCTGGCTGGCGGCGCGGCCGCTGGAGCGGGGCGATCGCAGTGCGTTTATCCAGGGCGCGTTCCGCGGCAACCTGGGCATCATCGGGCTCGCATGGGCACTGAACGCCTATGGCAGCAGCGGCCTGGCCCAGGCGGCGCTGCTGATGGCAGTGGTCACCATTCTCTATAACCTGGCCGCAGTGTCACTGTTCGCGGCCTACCGCCAGGAAACCCGTTTCAGCTGGTCCCGGCTGTTGCGCGAGATAGGGCAAAACCCCCTGATTATCGCCATTGTGCTGGCGCTGGCTTGCCGCGAGCTGGGGCTGCGGTTGCCGGAGATACTCCTGCAGACCGGTGATTACCTGGCTTCCATCACGCTGCCGCTGGCCCTGTTGTGTATCGGGGCCAGCCTGGACCTGGGCCGGTTGCAGCGCAGTTCGCTGGCGGCGGTCGGGGCCTCAATGTTCAAGCTGGTACTGGTGCCAGTGGTACTGCTGGCGTGCGGCTGGCTGGTGGGCCTGCCGGGGCAGTCGCTCGGGGTGCTGTTCCTGATGGCGGCTGCGCCGACGGCGACGGTTTCGTTTATCATGGCGCGCGCGCTCGGGGGCAACAGCCGGCTGGCTGCAAATATCGTTGCCCTCAGTACACTGCTCTCCATCATCACCGCCAGCCTGGGGCTGGTAGTGCTGGAGTCCATCCTGTCCTAGAAGAGGTTGTTATGTCCGTTTTCCCGACCTGGCTGCTGGTAGTGGCAGCGCTGATTGTTTTTGCGCTGGCCGCGGTGGCGGGCTGGTACCTGCGTCGCCTGCAGCTGGCCACGCGGGCACAGAAGCAGCAGCTGGAGGAACTGGAGCGGGCCGCCGAAGATCAGCGCCAGCGCGTCAACGACAGTATCCAGATCATCGCGCGCACCCTGCTGGACGAGGGCGTCGGCCTGACCGAGGCCTCGATCCGTATCCGGGTGCTGCTGGACGCGCTACAGGTGGAGGCGGGAGTAAAGGAGGAATTCGTGGCCTTCTATACCGTCGCCGACAAGGCCGCCCATATCCCGATCCTGCAGGAGTGGAAAAAGCTTTCACCCAAGGAACGCTTCAGGTTCGAGAAGGAGATGGCGGCGCTGGAAACTGAGTACCGGGATTTCGCCCTTGACGCGGCGCAGCGCATCCTCGGCCGCCGGTTCTAGGGTAACGCCTTACGGCTGCCCTGCCTGGCCTAGCGGCGTACCAGCAGCAGCCCGGTTTCCGTATGGTCGGTATACGGGAACTGGTCGAAGAGGGCAAAGCGCTCGATGCGATGGGTCTTGCTCAGCTCCGCCAGGTTATCCAGCTGGGTATCCGGGTTGCAGGAGATGTACAGGATACGCGGGAAGCGCGCCACCATGGCACAGGTATCGGCATCCAGGCCCGCGCGCGGCGGGTCAACGAGCACGGTGGAGAAATCGTAGCTGTCCAGGTCAATATCCCGCAGGCGCCGGAAGGGGCGCACCCGGTCGATGGCCTGGGTGAATTCCTCGCTGGAGAGCCGCACAATATCGAGGTTGGTAATGCCGTTGGCCCGGATATTTTCCTGCGCGGAGGCGACGGAGACCTTGGATATCTCCGTGGCCAGGGCCTTGTCAAAGTGCTCGCAGAGGGGGATGGTGAAGTTGCCATTGCCGCAGTAGAGCTCCAGCAGGTCGCCCTCGCTGTCCTGGCAGGCATCCTTGGCCCAGCCGATCATGGCCCGGCAGATCTCGCCATTGGGCTGGGTAAAGCTGCCCTCCACCTGCTTGTACTCATAGGTCCTGTCGCCGATCTGGAGCCGCTCGATGACGTAGTCCCGCTCCAGCACCAGCTTCTGCTTGCGCGAGCGGCCCAGTACCGGAAAGCCGAGCCTGTCCTGCAGTGCCCGCGCCTCGCGCTCCCACTCTTCGTCCAGCTTCTTGTGGTAAATGAGCGTCACCAGCGCATCGCCGTCCAGGGTGGTGAGGAATTCCGCCGAGAACAGGCGCCTGCGCAGCACTTCACTGGCATTCACCGCCTCCAGCACCTGTGGCATCAGCCGGTTCATCAGCTCCGAGCCTACGGTGAATTCCTCGATGATAAACGGCTGCTTGTATTCGCCCTGGCGGTACATGGCATAGTGGGCCTTGCCTTTTTCCTGCCATACCTTGAACTCGGCCCGCAGGCGGTAGTGGCTGGGCGGCGATGGGAAGACCTCCGGCTCCAGGTCAGTATATTCCCGGAAGCGCTCGCACAGCCGGGCGGCTTTCTGCTGTAGCTGTTGGCTGTAGTCTTCGGGGTTCACTCGGTGCAGGGCCATGGGAAATCCAGTCTTGCAGGGACGTATGTCGGGAATTCAGAGGCCGCGGATTATAACGGGCTGTGGCACCGCCGTATAATCCCATAATTCCGCGATAGCAGGATAAGGTCACTGGCGAGAATCTCTCGCCCGGGAATACCAGTCAGGAGGTTAGCCATGCCGGTGGGGCAGGTGGAAGTTTCAGTCAGCGGCCAGGGGCTGCATGAATTTACCGGTGAAGTAGAGCGCTGGCTGGCGGGGCAGGGCGTAACAGAGGGGCTCTGCACCCTCTTCATCCAGCACACCTCGGCCAGCCTGCTGATCCAGGAAAACGCCGATCCATCGGCGCGGCACGACCTGGAGAACTGGCTCAACAGGCTGGTGCCGGAAAATGACCAGATCTATACCCATACGCTGGAGGGGCCCGACGATATGCCAGCCCATATCAAGGCGGCATTGACCGCCACCAGCCTGTCAGTGCCGGTCAAAGATGGGCGATTGATGCTGGGTACCTGGCAGGGCATTTACCTGTGGGAACACCGCCACCACCGGGGGCGCCGGCGGGTAATCCTGCACGTCTAGGCGTCCCTGTGGCGCGGGCGCACTGTGCGGGTCAGAGGCAGTTGGTGGGCTTTGGCAGGCCGGCTATCCTGCTGCCGACCTTGGCGGGGCTACCGGGAAAGAGCTTCATCAGGTAGATGCTGCGGCCCTTGTCGCTGCCCAGCTGCAGGCCAACGTACTTCACCAGGGGGCGCATGGCGGGCGAAAGCTCGAACTCGTGGTAGAAGTCACGCAGGAGCTCGATGATTTCCCAGTGGGCATCGGTCAGTTCTATGCCCTCGGCCTTGGCCAGGGCGTCGGCGACTGCCGGGCTCCAGTCGTCCAGGTTGCGCAGGAAGCCCTCTTTGTCCAGCGGGATCTCCCGCCCTTCCACAGAAATATTGCTCATCACTTGAACCAGCTGACGATGGGGTTGTGTTCCGTGCACAGGGCGACCCAGCGGGCGTCGTCGATTGCCTCGACGGCCCCCGGGATCTCGAGGCCGCGGGCGCGGGCGTCGGATTCCAGGCAGTAGACCGGTCGCACGGCGGGGCTCTCGCTCATGCGCCCGCTCAGGGCATAGACGCCGTCCTCTATCAGCAACAGGGCATCGCCCTCGGAGAAGGCGGCAAGGCAGTCCGCGAGGGCGGTGCTGGAGAAAGGGGACTTACTGACGATATGCAGGCTCATAAGCTTGATTTGGCGGCGCTAGAAATTTAATACGGAGTGGTAACCGGCGATCAGTTTGCCGGTGTCGCTGACCGGGCGCAATTCCGGGCCACCGCTGGCAAGCATTCCCAGGTCCAGGCCGCGCTGGGCCAGGCTGCGTTCGCAGACATAGGCCGTCTCGATCCCGAACACCGGCAGCGCCTGCAGGTTGCGCTGCAGGCTCTTCTGCTCGATTCCCGCCGGTGACTGCTCCGGCAGCAGCTGGAATACGCCGTCGCCGCAAAACAGAAGGTCCGGCACCTGTTCCAGGGCGGAGGCGGCCAGCACCGCCTCCAGGCCCTCTCGGGCCAGGGCGTTGCCGTAGGGTGCCTGGCGGCACAGGGCGAGAAATCGCTTTGCCATCTCGTTTTCCCTCATCTTGTCCTTTAGCCGCCGAACGTCACCAGCCGGTCCGACTGCGCTACCGCGTCGGCCAGCTGTCCCAGCCCGGCCAGCTCGAAACCCTCGGCCAGGTTGGCCGCCGGCCGCTCCAGGCGCCGGGCCTCGCTTTCACTCAGGACGCCACGTCTCTGCGCGGCCGCGATACAGACCACCAGGTCGAGGCCGTGCTCGGCCTGCAGCGCCTGCCAGGCGCCCAGCAGGTCCGGTTCGTCCTGGGGGGGAGCCGCCAGTGCACTGCCGTTGTGTACGCCGTCGCAGTAAAAAAACACCCGGTGCAGCTCGTGGCCCTCCGCAAGCAGGGCGCGTGCAAACCGCAGGGCGCTGGCGGCAGACTGGCTGGAGTGGGGCGCGGAATAGACTGCGAGGGAAAATTTCATGGCAGCTCGGTTGCAGGTATCAGAAATGGCCGGATACAAAAGGCCCCGCTCAAAGCGGGGCCCCGGTGGAACTGTTCAGCCAGTGGCTGGATCAATCGTCGGACGCGAAGCCGATGATATGCAGCAGCGCAGTGAACAGGTTCAGGATATCCAGGTACAGGCGGGTGGTGGCCATCAGGTAGTTGGTCTCACCGCCATTGATGATCGCACTGGTGTCGTACAGGATGAATCCGGAGAACAGCAGGGCGATAACGCCACTCAGTACCACGCTGGCCAGCGGCATATGCACGCCGAAGAAGCCGGCGATCACCATGCCCAGGGCGCAGACCAGTACCGCGATCAGGCCCACGAACAGGAAGCCGCCCATAAAGCTGAAGTCCTTGCGGGTGGTCAGCACGTAGGCGGACAGGGCGAAGAAGATCAGCGCCGTGGTGCCGAGCGCCTGGGTGATGACCTGGGCCATGCCGGCGGCCACATAGTAATTCAGCAACGGGGCCAGGGAGGCACCCAGCAGGCCGGTGAACGCAAATACGACGCCGACGCCCGCGCCGGAGTTGGCGGTGCGGGGCAGTACGAACCACACCAGCACGATGGCGGCAATGGAGCAGATGAGGCCCATGCCACGCCCCATGCCCAGTGCCATGGCAATCCCGGCAGTGAACGCGCTGAAGAGCACGGTCATGGCGAGCAGTGCGTAGGTATTACGCAGCACCTTGGCCGATTCAGCGCGGTCCAGGGCGCCTGAGGGTGAATAGACTTGCGGTTGCATTAGCTTCTCCTGCTATTGAACGATTGGCCAAATCATATAGCTGCGGGGGTGGCCCATCAAGTTACTTCAGCTTTCTTTACCTTCCGGCCCGCTGGCGCTCGATTTCTCAGCTCGACCGGGCAGTTCCAGGTCCGCAATCAGGGGCAGGTGATCCGAGGCCACCTGTGTCAGCTCGGTGCGGGGCACCACCACCTTGCTGACCTTCAGGCGCCGGCCGGTAAAAATATAGTCGATACGTGCTCGCGCCAGGCGACTGGGGAAGGTGCCCCGCGGGCGGTGGTTGGCCAGGTGCATCTGCGCGTCGTGCAACTGCTCGGAGAGCCGCTTGTGCTCTGCAGAATTCGGCAGGGCGTTGAAATCGCCCAGCAGCACCTTGTAGCCGCCGCACTCGGGGTGGCCGAGCCAGTCGGGCCCCAGCAGCGCATCGACCTGCCGCAGCCGCTCGGCCTTGCCCAGACCCAGGTGGGTATTGACGATGTGGACCTTCTCGCCATTGTGCTCTACCTCCACCCAGACCGCCCCGCGGGGTTCGTCCACAGTGGGAAGCAGGGAGCGCCTGGCTGCCTCCGGCGGCCCCGGCAATATGCCTTTTTTGACCACCCGCATCGGCAGCCGCGACAGGATGGCATCGCCGTAGCGCTCCTCTTCCAGGTTGATGGCGGGATGGAACTGGAAGTCCATCTCCAGGTAGCGCGCGATCCGCTCTGCCTGGTCGTCCCCGCCGCTGCGCGGCCGGCTGACGTCCAGCTCCTGCAGGGCTACCACGTCCGGCTGGTAACGGGCGATCACGCGGGCAATACGCCGGGCGGAATACTTGCCATCTACCCCCAGGCAGCTGTGCACGTTGTAGGTCATGACCCGCAGCGTCTTCGTCGCATGGGCCCGCGGAGTGGGTACCAGTACCAGCGGATGGTATAGCTCCAGGAATTCCTGGGCTGCCCGGCGCAGGTCCTCCGCGCGCCAGTATCCCTGTTCGGGGCGGCGGATATCCTTGGGCAGCAGGGCAAAGGCGTTGGTCTCGTTGGGACCGGGCCCGCCGTGGCTGCCGTTCTCCACCGCAAAGGTCATGGGTTTCTCGCCGGCACACCAGCCGCTCATGATGAAGTCGCCGGCATCGGGGTGGTGACAGAGTTGGGCGAGGTCCGCGGCTGTCTGCTCGGCAAACGGATGCTCGTCGCCCATCAGGCGCAGCCCGTCCCGGGGGAGTTCCACCGCGCCACCGCGCCACCAGCCGTGCACAGGGGTATCCTCTTCATCCGATGACCGGTAGAGCACCAGTGGCACCGCCGCGCGTTCGACGATCAGCCGTGCAATCTCCTGGCGCGGCGTACCATTGGTGCGCAGGTTGTAGAGCATGGCCACCGGCCCGAGTGCCGCCAGTGCCAGCGGCGATTCGGGCTCGGTCTCGCCCGGCTCGTCCCTGGGGATCATTTTCTCGATCCATTCACTGCCGAACATCCGCGCCCTTTCCAGCTGCACACCGCGCCGGCCGGTGCTGCGATAGCGGTCACTGTCGCCCGGCAGGTCGCGCAATGCCTCCGAGAGCGCCTCGCCGAGGCTGCGGCCGTGGCGTACCTCATAGGGCTCTGCCTGCTCCTGCCCGTGATCCGAGAAAATCCATACATCGTACTGGCGGTTTTCGGAACGGTGCGCGGCCCGCCAGATCCGAGCGATGGCGTCATCGATACCTTTCAGAACCCAGTGCGCGAAGGCGGAGTCAGGGCCGCGCCGGTGGGACTGCTCGTCGTAGCCGAGCAGGTTGACGTAGATGATGGGCAGGCCGCGGGCGATATCGATCTTGACGCCGAAGGTGCAGAGCTCGCGCATCAGGATGGTTACCGCGACGCGTGTCGGGATAAACATCAGTTCCCGCCAGAAGTCTTCGCCGTGGACGACCCCGCGAATGGAGTCGATGATGGCGAGCACAACCTCTATCACCAGAAGGGCCCCGGTGCGTATAAGGCCCCAGACGTTGCTCAGCAGGAGCAGCAGGACGGTGAGTGGGGACGCCTCGCGCAGCGCCGGTCCCCAGCCCCGCGACGCAGGGCAAAAGTGGGCCTCGCCGTCAGCGGCACCGGCGCGAAACAGGCTGAGGTAACAGCTGCCATCCTTGAGCAGGGGGTCATCTACCCTGGCTTCCAGCTTCTTCTCTACCGCGCAGGCGGCGTCGGGGTCATACATGCGCACCAGCTGGTCTGTATCGCGCATCATAAAACCGAATGCCGGCACAATGGCGCGCACGCCATAAAAGAGCTCCGCCTGCACCGCGGGAGTGGTGGAGGGCACACCCGGGAAAAGATGGTCCAGCTGGTAGTGTTCCTTGCGAATCAGCTTGCGCAGGAACGGCATGCGTTTCTTGGCCAGCGCCCTCTGCAACTGGGGATAGGCCAGGCCGTCGACCTGGATAAGAATCAGGCCGTGATCGGTGGGATGGCTTTCGCTGGTGGAAAGCTTGAGCAGCTTCGCCATCCAGGCACTGCGGCTGAAACGGCGGCGCAGGCGGCGCAGGCGAGTCTCTATACGGTCAAACATGACGCTGCTCTATCCCCTTCAGCGCCGTGGCGGTTGCCCGAAGGCGGCCCCGGCGGCGCTGGTCACCCCTTCGAAGATGTCCCACTGCGCCGCAATCAGGTTGCGCAGGCGCATCCATTGGGCGTAGACGGAATCGTCCAGCTGCCATCTTTTTTTCAACAGTGGGCGGTACAGTTCTAGTGCGTGGCTGGCGCAGCGTTCCATGGAGAACTGGCGTGCTGTTGCCAGGGCAGCGTCGCACAGGGCTCTTCTCTGGGGTGCCGGTTGCCGGTACAGCCAGTCAATGGCAGCGACAAATTCCGACCGGTCTTCGCGCTTGACGAGGCACCCGTTGACGCGGTCGCGCACGACTTCCCGGCAGCCATTGGCATCGAGGGCCAC
Organism: Microbulbifer yueqingensis; assembly: GCF_900100355.1. Lineage (GTDB taxonomy): Bacteria > Pseudomonadota > Gammaproteobacteria > Pseudomonadales > Cellvibrionaceae > Microbulbifer > Microbulbifer yueqingensis. Next base: position 180,724 of record NZ_FNFH01000003.1, read on the forward strand.
CACCGGCACCGAGGCGGCCATGGCCTCGGTGAGTACCATGCCCTGGGTCTCACTGGTCGAGGCAAACACAAAGGTATCCATTGCCGCATAGGCGTTTCTCTGCCTGCTGCCCTGGAGGGTGCCGGGCATATGCAGTCGGTCCGCCAGTCCCTGCGCCTCAAACAGCTTTTCGATGGCACTGCCGCTGGGACCGCTGCCGACAAGCAGGAAGTGCGCTTCGCGCTGCTCCTGCATGAAGTCCGCCACTGCCGCAGCGAGGAACTCGAGGTTCTTCTCCGGCGCCAGCCGACCCAGGTGGCCGAGCACATGCGCATCGGGGGGAATGCCCAACTCGGCGCGCATGGCGGCCCCGTCGCCGGGGAGATACTGCTCTTCACGCAGGCCGGTAGGCATTTCCTCGATCGGCGTGGTCACCCCGCGCTCCCGGAGGATGTCTGCAATGCTTTCACTGGGAGCGAAAACAAGGCTGGCGAGGTTGGCGTAGCGGGTGGCCAGTTCGATGACAAACCGTTTCAGTGCCTGTGAATCGGCGGGGACATAGTGGGTATAACGCTCGTAGAGGGTGTGGTGGGTGAACACCAGCGGCAGCTCCCGCGAGCGGGCTATGCGCACCGCTGTCATGCCGAGCAAAAATGGATGGTGGGAATGGACAATATCGGGCTGGAACTCATCGAGCCGTTCACTCAGGTGGGGGGAGAAGGGCAGGGCAACCGAGAAGTCACTGCCATTGAAATTCTGGATTGCATGGATTCGCACCACATCCTGCTCACCCTTCACGTACTGCGAAAACTCGGGCGCAACGATCAGTACCCTGTGGCCCCGGGCACGGTACTCCTCGGCGAAGGCCGCCACCGAACGGGCCACACCGCCCACGTGCGGAAGATAGGTATTGGTGAGCATCACGATGTTCACTGCGGGGTGAGCTCCACTTCCTGGCTGCCGGGTGGAACCCGCACCGGCGCGAAGCCGAGCGCCCGCACCTCGATTGGTGGCTCATCCCGGTGCCACTCCGCCATCCAGCTCACGCGCGGCGATGCGCCGGGAGCGACCTCGAGGGAGATACGCCCGAACCGGGTCAAGGCGGGGCCGAAGTGGATCGGGTGCGCCGACGCCTGGTCGGATAGCCACTCCGGTGGCAGGCCGGAGACCAGCACCAGGGTATCACCCTCCTCGCGCACAAAGCAGTTGCGCTGCATCGCTACCCATTCCGCCGCCGCCCAGGCGTGCTGGCCGTCGCCCATGCAACCACCGAAGGAGTGCGGGTGAATGGCCTCGGGCCACTGCCCGGTGGGTGAGGCCAGTTGTGCCACGTTCCGCATCAGTTCGACACAGCGGGCATCGCCGGCCCGCAACAGCAGCTGGGCGATATGCAGGGTGAGGTAGGCATTGATACCGGAGTGGATCATATCCTGGAAGAAACCGCCGCTGACAAAGCAGTTGTCCATCAGGAACTCCGCCAGGTCTAGCAGCCGCGGGTCGTCGGCGGGATAGAGATGCAGGGGGTAACCGGCTGCGACAGAGCCGATGGCGCCAGGGTCGAGTCGCCGGTTGGGGGACGCCGGCATGGCCGCCCGGCCCAGGCGTTCTGCTGCAGCGGCGAGACTCTCGTCGATGGTCTGCTGAAAATCCCGTGCCTGGCCGGCGAATCGGCTGCTGTCATTGTGCATGCCCTCGCGCTCACAGATGGCGGCGGCCGCGTGCAGTCCGCCCACGCCCCAGAAGTCATCCCAGTAATAGCAGTCATTGGGCCCCAGGTGTTCGGCGCTGAAGCCGGCCGGTAACAGTCCCCCGCAGCGGCTGCCGTCCTTCGGCAGCCGCTTGCTGTCGATCCAGCTGGCGCCGCGCAGCACCGGGTCGCGCCAGCCCTGCTTGAGCGGCTGGTTGGTAAGCTGGCAGAAGAGGTCAAAGATCCATAGCGCCTCGCCATTCGAGTCCCACTCGCCGTCCTGGGAGTGAAAGAATCCATCCCGTTTCTGCCGGTGCGGGAACTGGTCGAGGGCGCGTTCCGCGCGCTCGACCAGGCCGGCGTAGAGCAGTGACTGGATCATGAAGGCGGCATCCCTGAACCAGAAACGCTTGTAGGTATAGGGGCCGGGATAGACATCCTTCGGTGAGTGGAGGATCAGGGTGCGGATGGCGGCGTCATAGAGAAACTGGAGCTTTTCGTCGGGGATCGACATGGCGCAGTGGTTGGTCAGGGTATCGCCCCAGTGCAGGGGCGTTGGCGACCTGTGCTTTTCAGGCTTGAGCGGTATCCTGACTTCCACCGGCAGCGCCTGGCCCGGCTCGATGCGGAACATGGCCCCGGCGGTGGCCATCCCGACCTCGCACTCGCCGTGCGTGCGGCCACCTTCATCCTGCAAGTGCAGGAAGATATCGCCGTGATGGTAATCAGAGGCCAGGTGCCTCTCCAGCGCACGGTCGAATTCCACTGCGTACTTGTCCTCGATCAGCCAGTTGCGGCGATCATTGTCGAGGCGCACCTTGTGAACGAAACTCACGCCTTCGGGGTTGTAGGGACGCAAGGCAACAATCAGCCAACCTCCCGACGCACTCTCGGCCTGCAGGCGCAACCGGCAGTGCGCAGCGCCATCTTCCTGCTCGACAAATGCCCGGTTTTGCAGGCGCATGTCGGCGTGGGCGGTTTCTGTCAGCACACTGATATTTTCACCGAACTCCAGTTGCTGGCGACACTGGTCCAGCTTGGAGGGGAGCAGTTTTTCGCCGCGCGTATTCACCACCCAGGTATCTATCGACCAGCCGTCGTAATGGGGGGTAAGCAGGCCGCGGGGATCGATGACCGGCATTTCCTCGCAATCGGGCAGGCCTACCGCGGTCCAGTTGCGATGGCTCAGGTTGCAGTGGGTGATGGAGAATGCCCGGGGAATGAAGGAGCTGTCCAACGGGTCAAACTGGCGCTCCACCCAATAGGGCCACACCCAGTCGAGGTTGTGCTGGATAACCTTGCTGTTGATCAGGGCCCGTGCGTGGAAAATCACCCCGGCGCGCAGCAGCTCAATGGGCTCGGCGACCTCCGAAGGCTGGGCGAAGCGCTGCAGGTGCGCCATTACGGATAGCGGATCCAGGAACCCGTGAGAGGTGGCGAACTTGCGCACAAAGAAGCGCCACGGCAGCCATTTCATCCAGGGCATTACAGGTCCTCTCTGTCAATTTTCTGAGCCAGGGCGCGTCGCGCGATGCGCGTAATCCCAATCACGCCGATCACGGCGAGAACGAATCCGAGGCCGTAAAATGCCCACTGGACCGGGGTGCGCTCTGATTCCATGGCGCCAAGGGTAGCCAGGTCCGAGGCGATGGAGCCCAGGTAGACATTGTGCAGGCTGATCGGGATGATCCCGATGGCATTGCCGATGACAAAATCCCGCAGCCGCACCGGTGTCAGGCCGAAAAAATAGTTGGACAGCTTGAACGGGAACAGGGGCACCAGCCTTGTCAGCATCACGAGGCGCCACCCTTCATCCCTGATGACCTCACCGAGGTGGGGTGGGCGCATGTGCCCCATCAGCCATCGCGACGGTCGCGGACCAAACAGGTACCTGGCAATCAGGAACGCAATGGTGGCACCGAGAACGGTGCCGACAACCACAAATATGGTTCCCTTGACCACGCCGAAGACAAAACCGGCGCCCATGGTGAAAATGACTCCGGGCGCGAGTACCACGATTGCCAGGGCGATGATCAGTATAAACAACAGGCTCGCCTGCCAGCCCTGGCTTTCCAACCACTGCAGTAGTTCGATCAGCCGGTCATCCAGGTCAAAGTAGAGCAGCAGGCCCACGGCGATACCCACCACGATAGTGCTGAGGAGGATTATCCAGACCGGTGAGTATTTGACTGCCATAGGCTCGCTCAATCGGGCGCGCTAGTGTGGTTTTCGCGTTCTTCCACTAAGACTAGCCAAGTGACGGCTATTTTGTTTATCGCCTGGTGCCACGGGAGCACCAGAAAAGAGGCTGTTGTCGCCAGTATCTTGCAAACCGGCGTAACTTGCCTATATCTAGCCTACTTAACGGAGAAAGGTTTCCCCACGGGGACGGTCAAGGAAGATTCCATGGAATGGTCATTTTTGCGTGTGTTGCGTGTGTTGCGTGTGCTTGCTGTGGCAGGCAGTTTTGCTGCGTCCATAACGCCGCTTGCTTCCCTGGCCCAGGAGGACAAAGGGGAAGCTGAGGAGGAGGAAGAGTCCTTCGGGACATTCGGCGGCAACCTGATGTTTGCCACCGACTATATGTTCCGCAGTATTTCCAATTCCAACCTGGGGCCACAGGTCCAGGGGGACATGAACTGGTCTCATGACAAGGGCTTTTACGTCGGTGTCTGGGCATCCAACACGGATTTCGGCGGCCCCGGCAACAGCATGGAGCTCGACCCCTACATTGGGCTGGCAGGTAACTTTGGTGAGAGCAACTTCAGCTATGACATTGGTTACTGGTCATATAACTACCCCAAGTCACCCTTTGACCTGGACTATGGCGAAGTCTATGTCTACCTCACCTGGACCAAGGACAAGTTCTCGCTAACCCCGAGTGTCTGGTATGCCGACAACTACTTCGGCGAGGATTTCCTCGATGAGGTGTCGGCCCTGGCCTATGAGTTAACCCTGGCTTACGAGCTTCCCGACAATTTTTCCATATCTGTGCGGGTAGGGGAGCAGACCTTCGAAGACGCATTTGACAACCTGGACTATGTTTACTACGACCTCGGCATAGACTACTCGATCGAGGACTGGACTTTCGATTTGCGCTGGTATGACACCGATGGCATCGATCCATTCCTGGCCCGGCCAAAACTCGCAGACGGCGAGGTGGTGTTCAGTATCAATCGCAGCTTCTAGCATGCCCGCCTCGACCGCAGGCGCAGCCCGGATAATATGGGCCGGGCTGGCCGTTTGCTCGCCTGCGCCGGTTGTCCAAGTGTGTTTATTCCCGCCCGACTTTTCCTAAACTCAGTTGACCGGACCCTTTGACCTGCAGGAGAAAACCATGTCGGATTCAAGTGACCGACTCCTCTGGATACACGGTGAATATACTGCTCCCGCAGACGGGGAGTACTTCGAGACACTCAATCCCGCTACAGGTAAGGCCATCTGCAAGGTGGCCCAGGCCAGTAAGGAAGACGTAGACCGGGCGGTGGAATCCGCCAGGGAGGGGCAGGAGGCATGGGCAGCTATGAGTGGCGCCGAGCGCGGGCGCATACTCGTGCGCACTGCCCAGTTATTGCGCCAGAACTGCGATGAGCTGGCGCGGCTCGAATCGCTGGATGGCGGCAAGCCCATCGCCGAGACCCCGGAGGCCGACGTGGGCTCTGCGGCTGATTGCCTGGAGTTCTTCGGCGGCCAGGCGGCCTCGGTACAGGGGGAATACCAGGCGGTTCCCGGGGGCTTCTTTTATACGCGCCCGGAGCCTGTCGGCGTGTGCGCTGGAATCGGCGCCTGGAATTATCCCGTCCAGATAGCGGCCTGGAAATCTGCCCCGGCGCTCGCTGCAGGGAATGCAATGGTATTCAAGCCCGCCGAACTCACGCCCCTTTCCGCCCTACGCCTGGCCGAGCTGTTCAAGGAGGCCGGGTTGCCCGATGGCGTCTTCAATGTAGTGCCGGGGCTCTCTGACACCGGCAAGGCCCTGACTGCACATCCTGGCATTGCCAAGGTTTCCCTGACCGGAGGTGTGGAGACGGGCAAGGCAGTGATGCGCGCCGCGAGTGAGACCCTTAAACTCGTTACGCTCGAGCTTGGGGGCAAGTCGCCGCTCATAATCTTTGAGGATGCCGACCTGGACAACGCGGTCGGCGCCGCGATGCTCGGCAACTTCTACACCCAGGGCGAGATATGCACCAACGGTACCCGGGTCTTTGTGCATGAGTCGGTCAGGGAGAAGTTTGTCGAAAAGCTGGTGGCGCGAACCGAAAAACTGAAGCTGGGAGACCCGCTGGATCCGGATACCGATCTCGGCCCCCTGATCAGCCGCGACCACATGAATGGTGTCCTGGACTATATCGAAAAGGGCAAGAAGGAGGGTGGCAAGCTACTGACAGGGGGTGGCAGGGCCAAGGTAGAAGGGTTTCCGGACGGTAACTTTGTCCAGCCCACAATCTTCGACGGGCTCAGCGACGACATGACTATCGTGCAGGAAGAAATTTTCGGCCCGGTACTTTCGCTGCTCAGTTTCGACAACGAAGACGAGGTGCTGGAGCGGGCCAACCGCACGCACTTTGGCCTGGCGGGAGGGCTGTTTACCCGCGATGTGCAGCGCGCCCACCGGGTGGCGGCGAAGCTCGATGCGGGTATCGTTTGGGTCAACCACTACAACCTGACACCTGTGGAGATGCCCTTCGGTGGAATCAAGCAGTCCGGCATGGGCAAGGAAAACAGCCGCCGCGCCTTCGAATACTATACCCGCCTGAAGACCGTTTATGTCGCCGAGGGCGACGTGGATGCTCCTTACTGATCACGTACCATTAGGTGGCCGCACCGGCCTGCCGGAATCGGCAGGTCATTTCTCGAGCGGGCGTGCCGGGCTGCCCTCACGCTGGCTCTCATCCCAGCCCTGGGCCACATAGCTGTCCGCTGTTGAAGGCGTAAGCATGCCCTTGCCGCGGATATGGTCGGCGCCTTTCTCGCCGATCATGATTGTCGGCCCATTCAGGTTGCCGTTGGTCACCGTCGGCATGATTGACGAATCCACCACCCGCAGGTTCTCGATACCGTGGACGCGGCATTCCGGGTCCACCACCGCCATTTCATCTGTCCCCATCCGGCAGCTGCCCGCCGGGTGATAGGCGGTTTCCGCGGTTTCGGCCAGCCAGTTGTCGATCTCGTCATCACTCTGCACGTCTGGGCCGGGCGATACCTCGTCGCCGCGATAGGGATCCATGGCTGCCTGGGCGAAAATTTCGCGGGTGAAGTGCAGTCCCGCGCGAAAAGCCTGCTTGTCCTCTTCGCGGGAAAAGTAATTAAAGACCATTTCCGGCGCCTGGCGCGGGTCGGCCGACTTCAGTTTTACCCAGCCGCGGCTCAGCGGCTTGTTGCAGCCCAGGTGAACCTGGAACCCATGTCCCTCCACCGCGCTCGAGCCGTCATAGGCGATGGCACCGGCGAGGAAGTGATACTGGATGTCAGGCCACTTGAGCCCGGCACGGCTCCGGATATAGCCGTTCGACTCAAAGTGATTTGACGCGCCGAGCCCGCGCTTGAACAGCAGCCAGTTGATGCCGATCCAGGCCTTGCCCAGCGGTCCCAGCCAGCCATTCAGGGTGATGTCCTGCTTGCATTTCTGCTGCACCCAGACTTCCAGGTGGTCGTGCAGGTTCTGGCCCACGCCCGGCAGGTCATGCACCACGTCGATACCATGCTCCTTGAGATGCTCCGCCGGGCCGATACCCGAGAGCATCAGCAGCTTGGGCGAATTGAACGAGCTGGCCGAGAGAATCACCTCCCGGTTGGCGCGCGCGCGGAACGTCTTGCCGCCGTGTTCGTACTCGACACCGATCGCTTTCTTGCCCTCCATGATGATGCGCGTCGTGAGCGCATGCATCTTAAGTTCCAGGTTGCTGCGGTTCTGGGACGGCTTGAGATAGGCAAGGGCGGTGGAGCAGCGGACACCGTCGCGTACGGTCATGTCCATGCGCCCGAAGCCTTCCTGGCGATAGCCGTTGTAATCTTCTGTGTAGCCGTAGCCAGCCTGCTTGCCCGCCTCAATAAACGCGCGGTAGAGGGGATTCTGCATATTGTTGCCGTTACAGGTGGTCACCGGCCCGTCTTCACCGCGATACTCGTCCCCACCGTAGACACAGTCCTCCGAGCGCTTGAAGTAGGGCAGCACGTCGGCATAGCCCCAGCCCTCCGCGCCTTTCTCGACCCACTCGTCGTAATCGCCCTTGCAGCCGCGCACGTAGGCCATGCCATTGATCGAGGAAGAACCCCCGATGACTTTGCCGCGCGCCTGGTGAATCCGTCGCCCGTGTAGTCCCGGCTCCGGCTCGGTGTAAAACTCCCAGTCGAACTTTGGCATGCCCAGCGGAATCGAGAAGGCCGACGGCATCTGGATATAGATGGAGTTGTCCTTGCCGCCGTACTCCAGTAACAGCAGGCTGGTGTCCTTGTCTTCGGTCAAGCGGCTGGCGACCACTGAGCCGGCGGAACCGGCCCCTACCACGATGTAGTCGAATGTCTGGTCGAAGGATTCGGTATTCATCAACACTCCCTAGGTCGGACCCGGCTCGTCCTGGTCGCCGGGAGACGGCGCACCCAGTTCGCGACGTTTGAACAGGTATTGCAGGTGGGCCTCGAAGTGGTCGATGATATCCCCGATTACCTGGTCGCGGGTGTAGCCCATCAGGTCGTAGGTAAGCCCGCCCTCACGCAGGTGGGGTTCCAGTCGGTAATAGGTGGAGCGCGGTTTCTCGGCACGCACGGTAAAGCTTGGCATCGAGCACTCCCGCGGCCAGACCTGGTAGGTGAAGTTGACCTCCTCCTTCAGGCCCACGTCGAGTCGCAGGTGAAGGTTGTCGCCCTTCTCCCCGGAGATCTCCACCGGATAGTCCTCTTCTTCGAGCTCTTCCTTCACTGCCTCAAATGCGGGTCGGATGGTTTCCTCTATAAACTCTTCCACCTGCTTCCTGCTGGGAAAGCTGACCGCCCGCGAAAGCCTCTGCACCCAGTTGGCGCGGTCCTCGCCGCCCATGGTACGGCCGGAGAGCTGGCCGGAAAGTGCAGCCTGCACACTGGTGGCCTTGAGGCCCTCGAGGTGCAGCGCCTTGGTCAGACCGAACATCATCAGGATAAGCACGAAAGCAAAAGGCAGTCCCATGATGACTACAGCACTCTGCAGGGCCGAGAGCCCATCGGTCATCAACAGCGCCAGTGTGACGATACCGATGATCACCGCCCAGAGGACACGCATCCACGGCGGGGCATCGTGATTGGGATCCGTGAGGCGGCTGGTCAGGTTCGATAGCACCAGGGAGCCCGAGTCGCCGGAGGTGGTAAAGAAGACTATGGCGAGAATGGTGACCACAATAGTGGTGACGATTGTCCAGGGCATCTGCTCGAGGAACAGGTAGATTGCCGAACCCGGATTGTTTACTGCCTTCTCGGCGAACTCGGTGGCGCCACCCATCACCAGGTCGATGGCGGAGTTACCCATGATCGCCATCCAGGCACACATAAACAGGAATGGCAGTATCAGGGTGCCCGACACGAAGGCGCGAATCGTGCGTCCCCTCGAGATCCGCGCCAGGAACAGTCCGACGAACGGGCCCCATGCGATCCACCAGGCCCAGAAGAAGATGGTCCAGGCATTGAGCCATTCCGTGGGCGGGTCGAAGGCGTAGGTGTTGAATGACAGGTCGACGAAATTCTGCAGGTAGTCGCCCATATTGGTGACAAATGCGTTCAGCAGGAAGCGCGTTTCACCGGCGAACAGTATGAACAGTAATAGCACCACGGCCAGCAACATGTTGAACTCGGAGAGGCGGCGGATGCCTTTTTCCACCCCGGTCCATGCAGAAATCGCGGCGAATACCACGATGATCGTGGCCAGCGCGGCCTGCGTCATCGTGCCTTCGGGAATGCCAAACATGTAATTGAGACCAAAGTTCAGCTGGATAATGCCGATCCCCAGGCTGGTGGCCACACCAAACACGGTACCAAGCACTGCGGCGATATCCACCGTATGCCCGATGGGCCCATAAATCCGTTTCCCAAACAGCGGATAGAGGGCTGAGCGAATTGTGAGGGGCAGGCCGTGGCGGAAGCTGAAATACGCGAGGGACATGCCTACCAGCGTATAGACCCCCCAACCGGATAGTCCCCAGTGCAGGAACGTGAGGGCCATTGCCCGGCGTGCCGCGTCCTCGGTCTGGCCCTCTCCCACCGGTGGTTCCATGAACTGGGTGACCGGCTCGACGATACAGTAGAAAATCAGGTCGATGCCGATGCCTGCCGCGAACAGCATGGCGGCCCAGGTAATCAGGGGAAATTCCGGTTCGGAGTGCGCCGGCCCCAGTTTGATATCGCCGTACTTGGAGGCAGCGATAAAGATCACGAAGATCAGGTAGACGACCACCGCGATAAAGTAGAACCAGCCGAAACTGCCAGAGATCCAGCCCAGCACCCCGTTGAGGTAGGTGCCGGCCTGCTCGGTGAAAATCATCGCCCAGAGAGAAAAAACGACGATGCCTATTCCCGAAGTGGCAAAAACAATCCACTTGATCTTGGCCTCTTCGGGAGAAGCCTTGGAGCTCTCCAGCGAGGGTTTGGATTCGTGCATGGGAGTCACCCAGAGTTTTCAGTGACTAGAGCATAGACTATCCGGGAGTGGCTGGTCGCAAGTGGGGCGGGGCTTCCGGTGCCTGGGGCCCACTGGTGTATGACGCTCCGCCCCACGTCAGGGCGGCGGTTTTTCGCTTCCTGATTGAGGATCGGAGATAGGGGGTGCTGCGTGTCCCAGGCTGGCTGATATGTGGAACTGGACGCAGGTTAGGGCAGGTGTGTGGTGGGGCAGGGGTGCGCTTCGGTGCGCTCGCTGGTCTCCGGGCTGGCGCCCTGCGAGTCGAACCGGGTTTCTCATCCAGGTCTCCCCCAACCCCATATAAAAAAACCGGCATGGCGCCGGGTTTCTTTATATGGCGGTGGGGCAGGGATGCGCTTCGCTGTGCTCGCGGCTCTCCGGGCTGGCGCCCTCCGAGTCGAACGGGGGTTCTTATCCGGGTCCACCCCAGCACCATATAAAAAAACCCGGCACGAGGCCGGGTTCTTTTATATGGCGGTGGGGCAGGGATTCGAACCCTGGGACCTGTTACAGTCAACGGTTTTCAAGACCGCCGCTTTCGACCACTCAGCCACCCCACCAAATTGTCCGGCGCATTATACCGACGTGGTTGCCGGGTACAAGGGCGTGGGCAATTTTTTTAGGAACTTCAATAGGTTAGCTGCAATTTTGAACAGCGTCCGGGGATGGAAGGCCTGCGTGGTGGCAGGCCTTCCTCCCGATCAGCTCGCCTCGGCGGAGCTGTCGCTCTCGTCGTTTGCCTGGGGTGCCTCGCGAGCGACGCGCGGGTCGTTGGCCGGGCGGGCGAGGGCGCGGGGCTGGTGCTCGATGGCGGCCGGCCTGGAGGTGTCCAGCGGCTGCTTGAGCCCCATATCGCGCTGCTCGGTGACGATCGCCAGTTCACCCAGCGGGCGAGGGTTGACCCGGGGATCATTGCTGGCGCGACCGGGTGCGGTGGCGGCAGGTGTCGCTACCGCGGCTGCTTCCTCCGCTACCGGCTCGGCTGCTGCTTCTTCTTCCTGGGGAGCGCTTTCGGCAACGGCTTCTTCCGCCGGTTGACGTTCCTTGCCGACAGTGGGCTCTTGCGGAGCTTCTGCGGCAGGCTTTTGCTCTTCCTGCTCAGGTTGCTGTTGCGTTTCCGGGGCTGCCTCTTTCACTGCTTCTTGCGGCTGGCGAGGCTCTTCCTTCTGCGCGGGAGCGGCTTCCTCTGCAGCGGTGGCAGGCTCAGCCGGAGGAGTCTCTTCCTTCGGCGCTGACACAGCCGGTTTCTCACCTGCAGTCGGTGCCTGTTCACCCTGCGGCTTTTCGGTTGCAGCTGCAGCCTGTTCGGCCTGGGGCTTTTCACCGGCTGCTTCCGGCTCGCGCTTGCGACGGGCCTTCTTCTCCACCTCGCCGGTCTCGCCCGCCTCGGCCTTGCGGCGGGGCTTGCGGGTGGCTTCTTCAGCAGAAGCGGCTTGACCTGTTGCGGTCGTGGATGACTCTTTCGCCGCTTGCGTTTCGGCTTCCGCGGGCTGCGCCTGCTCTGCTTTCTCGGCTGCAGGTGCGGCCTCTTGTGCCGCAGTGGTGGTTTCTGCTGGCTTGGGCTGCCTGTCCGCAGACTTCTTCGCTTCGCCTTCGGCTTCGTCGATAGCCTCGTTGACCTCGCGGTTCAGCTCCTCCTGTCCCTGGGCCACGGCGGCAGCAGCAGCGTTCTCGCCGCGACGGCCGCGACGGCGGGCCTGCGGACGACCGCGTACATTGCTCGGGCGGCGCTGCGGGCGCTCGCGGCTTTCAGGCTCGGCTTCGGTTGCCGGGCTTTCAGCCTGTTCGGCGGTAGTTGACTGCTCTGCAACCTGCTGGCCTTCCTCGCGACGGCGACGACCCTCACCGCCACGGCGGCGGCGGCGACGGCGCTGCGGGCGCTCGGCACCCTGTGCTTCGTCGCGCTTGGCGGCACCTTTCTCCTCGCGCTTCTCCTCACGCTGCTCTTCGCGCTTCGCCTCGCGCTTGTCTTCGCGCTTTTCCGCCTGCTTGCGGGCCTGTTTGTCCTCGCGCTTGGACTCCGGGCGATCGTCCTCACGGCGCCGTCCGCCGCGGCCGGAGCGGCCACCGCGGTTACCGCGCTGGCCCCGGCCGCGCTTCTCGTAAGTCTTGCCGCGATCCTTGGTTTTCTTGTGCTTCTTCTTGCCCTTGTCTTCTTCTTCTCCGGAGAAGAGGGCGCTGATGGCACTGATCAGGCGGCTGATGAGTCCGGGCTGCGGCTTTGCAGCCGGCGCAGGGGCCGCTGCCGGGGTCGGCGTCGGGGCCGGCGCGGTATGGGCGAGCTGCTGTACAGCCGGCTGGGCCGGTGCGCGCATCGGCTCCTCGTCCCTGTCGGCAGCTTCCTCGAGGGTGCCGGAAATCTTGTAGGAAGTTTCCAGGGTGGCGGTTTCGTCGTCGCGCAGCCGCTGGACCTCGAAGTGGGGAGTCTCCAGATCGGCGTTGGGCACTACCACCACGCGGGTGTTGTTGCGCGACTCGATCTGGGAGATCGCCTTGCGCTTCTCGTTCAGCAGGTAGGTGGCCACATTCACCGGGCAGATTGCGCGGATCTCCGCACTCCGCTCTTTCTTGGCCTCTTCCTCTACCAGGCGGAGGATGGACAGGGCCAGTGACTTGGTCCCGCGAATGGTGCCCTGGCCACTACAGCGCGGGCAGACGCGGAAGGTTGTTTCGCCGAGCGAGGGGCGCAGTCGCTGGCGCGACATCTCCAGCAGGCCGAAACGTGAAATGCGTCCGATCTGGACCCGGGCCCGGTCCATGCTGAGGGCCTTGTCCATGCGCTTCTCGACTTCGCGCTGGTTGGACTTGCTCTGCATGTCGATAAAGTCGATCACCACCAGGCCGCCCATGTCGCGCAGCCGCAGCTGGCGGGCGATCTCGTCCGCTGCCTCCAGGTTGATGGAGCGGGCGGTCTCCTCAATGTCGCCGCCCTTGGTGGCACGGGAGGAGTTGATATCGATGGAAACGAGCGCTTCGGTGACGTCGATGACGATGGAGCCACCGGAAGGCAGTTTTACCTCCCGCTCAAACGCCGTCTCGATCTGGCTTTCAATCTGGTAACGATTGAACAGCGGGATGGCGTCCTCGTAGTACTTTACCTTGCTGGCATAGTGGGGCATGACCTGGCGCGCGAATTCGGCAGCCAGTTGGTAGGCACCCTTGTCGTCAACAATGACTTCACCGATATCGTCGCGCATGTAGTCGCGAATGGCGCGGATGATGACGTTACTTTCCTGGAACAGGAAGTGCGGCGCCTTGGAGTCATCGGCTTCTGTCTTGATCGCATCCCACAGCTGCAGCAGGTAGTTCAGGTCCCACTGCAGTTCCTCGCCGCTACGGCCTACGCCGGCGGTGCGTACAATAATGCCCATGCCGGAAGGCACTTCCACGCTGGACAGGGCATCGCGAAGCTCGGAGCGCTCGTCGCCCTCAATGCGGCGGGAGATGCCGCCGGCGCGGGGGTTGTTTGGCATGAGCACCAGGTAGCGGCCGGCGAGGCTGATGAAGGTGGTGAGGGCAGCGCCCTTGTTGCCGCGCTCTTCCTTGTCCACCTGGACGATGACTTCCATCCCCTCCTTGACCACGTCCTTGATCTTGACGCGGCCGTCGATGTCCTTGGGCTGCTTGCTGAAGTATTCGCGGGAGATTTCCTTGAGGGGCAGGAAGCCGTGGCGCTCCTCGCCGTAATCGACGAAGGCCGCTTCCAGGGAGGGTTCTACGCGGGTGATTTTTCCCTTGTAGATATTGGCTTTCTTTTGCTGGCGGGTGCGGTTTTCGATATCCAGGTCGTAGAGCCACTGGCCATCGACCAGGGCTACGCGCAACTCTTCGGGCTGAGTTGCGTTGATCAGCATTCTCTTCATGCGTGTCTAATGTCCTTGCGTTGCACAAAGGCAAGACACTGAAGTCGCAGGCTTGTTGTAGGGTGCCACGTGGCAGCCACGCGGTCGTGCAGGGAAAGGGGGGATGGCCCGCTGCCCGGTGGGGCAGGGTCGCATCGACCCGGCAGTCACACTGCGATACCTTTGGCAGCCCGCAACGGGCGGTGCTGCCATTTCGACCTCCGGCGCCTCGTGCCCAGTCTCTGGACAGGGCGCCGCCCGCCGGGCAGTGGCATATACCACTGCAGGCGGAACCGCCTTCTTTAAGGGTTCGTGTTACCTGCGAACCCGGCGGCGGGGATTACTTTTGTCTTCCGGCTCTGTAATTTCCGGCTTGTGGCCGGGCCCCTTCATCTATGTAGTTGTGTCGTCCGGGAGTCCTGGTCTTCGCCTCCCGGAGGGCCAGTTCGATCGCTGGCCTGCTGTTACAGAGTGGGACGTAAAGTGTCCTGAGTCGTTTCTTTCAAGCGCTGCGGGCCTCAGCCCGTCTTACCTTCGCGATAAATACCCGCCGGTTTGGCGGGAGTCGAAGGCCGACGAGGCGCCCTCTACTTTCTGGTGATGGGCCCCACCTCGTCGACAGAGTTTTGTTGATGTCGCGGATGTCCGCGCACCGGCCGATTGGCGGTATTTTCTCTTGAGCGATGCCTGAGCTCACAGCATGGGGAGCCGCGCATCGCCGAAAACCAGCCCAATTCAAGCCGCTCGAATATAGCACGAGGTCGATGCCGCTTCAATTGCGCCTGTGGTACCGCTATCATGCGCCCATGCGAAGTAATCACCCCTCCGATGAGGCCCCAGCGGCTTCCAAGTCCCCCGGTAACGGGTCTCCTGGCGTTCAGTTCCTTACGGTTCCGGCTGAACTGGCTGGTCAGAGAATCGACAATTTTCTGCAGGCGCGGCTGAAAGGCGTGCCGCGCTCACGTGTCTACCGCATCCTGCGGAAGGGAGAGGTGCGCGTCAACAAGGGGCGCGTAAAGGCGGAATACCGGCTGAGAGCCGGGGACGTCGTGCGCGTGCCGCCAATCCGCACGACGGAGCAGGCTCCGCCGGCAGTTGCGGGGGAATCCCTGCGCAACCTGGTGCAGGCATCCATACTTTATGACGACAATGGCCTGCTGGTGATCAATAAGCCGGCCGGACTGGCAGTGCATGGTGGCAGCGGGGTGCGGCTCGGGTTGATCGAGGTCCTGCGACAGATGTTTCCCGGCAGCCCTTTCATTGAGCTGGTTCATCGGCTCGACCGGGATACCAGTGGCGCCATTATGGTGGCTCGCAAGCGCTCCGTGCTCCAGCACGTGCAGGCGGAACTGCGCGCGGGCAGGGTGGGCAAGTCCTACCTGGCTCTGGCCAGCGGCAAATGGCCGCGGGGACGGAAGCTCGTTGAGGCCCCGCTGCGGAAGAATACCCTCAAGAGCGGGGAGCGCATGGTTTCGGTGGCCCCGGACGGCAAGCCATCGCAGACCCGCTTCCAGGTCCTTGAGCGCTTTAGTGGCGCGACCCTGGTCGCTGCCGAGCCGGTGACCGGGCGGACGCACCAGATCCGGGTGCATGCGCAGTTTGTGGGTTGCCCGCTGGCGGGCGATGTGAAATACACACCGGACGAGGAAAACCGCCGTTTTCGCGGGCTCGGGTTGAAGCGCTTGTTCCTCCATTCAGCGAGCGTTTCCTGCTCCCTGCCGAGCGGGGAGGTGGTGAAGGTGGCGGCGCCGCTCCCGGAGGAGCTCGAATCCGTCCTCGCGGCACTGCGCCAGGGTTGATCCGGTAGTAGTTGGTAAGTTTTGGATCAAGGCAGGTAACTGGGATGCTGGTAATTCTCGATTGGGACGGAACCGTCTGCAACTCCGCGGAGCGTATCATCCACTGCATGCAGCGGGCGGCCGAGAGGGCCGGCCTGCCGGTGCTCAACCCCGAGGCCATCGGCAATATTATCGGCCTCGGCCTCCCGGAGGCGGTGGCCAGCCTGTTCCCCGAGGCTGCCAGTGACCAGCGACAGCGGGTGCGAGAGCTCTACTCGGAAGAGTGGCTGGCGGCGCGGGGCGAGCCGCTGCCCCTTTTCGAGGGGGTTCTGCCGACGCTTGACCGGCTGCTCGGTGGCGGCCACCAGCTGGCGGTAGCCACTGGCAAGAGCCGGCGGGGCCTGAACCGCGAGCTGGGTGAGCGAGGGCTGGGGGATCTCTTCGTGGCCAGTCGCTGTGCCGACGAAACCGCCTCCAAGCCACATCCCCGGATGCTGGAAGAGATCCTGCTGGAGGTGGGCTGTCCCGCCGGGGAGGCGGTAATGGTGGGGGACACGGTCTACGACCTGGAGATGGCCGCGGCGCTGGAAATGCCCTCCATCGGCGTGAGTTACGGTGTGCACGAGCCGGACAGGCTCAGGGCCTGGAAGCCGCAGGCCATTATCGACGAGTTTCCCCAGCTGCTGGAGTGGCCGCCGCTGGTTCCGTGACGGGTTCAGTCCGTTGCGGCCGGCCCCAGGACATCGATATCGAACTGCCGCAGCATGCTTATCAGTCGAATTAATGGAAGGCCGATCAGGGAATTGTAGTCAGTCCCTTCCATTTTTTCGAAAAGAGCGATGCCCAACCCTTCTACTTTGAATGATCCGGCACAGTCGACCGGGTTTTCCTGTTCGACGTAATAGCGGATCTGGTCTTCCCGCAGGCTGCGGAACACGACATCAAACTGCTCCACTTCGGCCAGTTGGCGGCCGGAAGTTGCGTCCAGCACGCTCACCCCGGTGTGGAAGTGCACTCTCTTGCCACTGCAGGCCATCAGCTGTTCTACGGCGCGCTCAGGGCTGCCGGGCTTCCCCAGGGTTCTGCCGCCGCATTCGGCCACCTGGTCGGAGCCGATAATGATGCCCTGCGGGAAGCGCTCGGCCAGCGCGAGAGCTTTCTGTCTCGCCAGCCTTGCTGCCAGGTCCCGTGCGGGCTCGCCCTCCAATGCTGCTTCATTTATATGGGGGGAGGCGCTTTCGAAGGTAAGGCCAAGCTGGTTGAGCAGGGCGCGGCGGTACTGTGAGCTGGAGGCTAGAATCAGGGGGTGGGCCATGATGACGGGCTCTCCACGAGTGGCTCGGAATAAAGGTGCACGGCGGCGAGTTTGAGGCTGCTGATTTGTTTTGACAAGGGTGGGGCGAGTCCATAGAATTGCGCGCTTATGTCGATACCCCCCTCTAAATCAGAGCTGCCGCGGCGCCTGGATGCCCGCAAGCTGGCCCAGCGCGAGCAGCAGCTGTCGGGCACTCTGCCCGCGACCGGGCTCGAGCGTGTGGCAGGCGTGGTAGAGTCTGTCGCAGGAGATGTCCGGGCGACCCTGGATTTCAGCAGGGACCTGGAGGGGCACTTTACGGTGACCGGGCAACTCGACGGCGAGGTTAAGCTGCTGTGCCAGCGCTGCCTGCAGCCGATGCCTGCGCCGCTGGAGTGCAGTTTCCAGTGGGGTATTGTCTGGTCCGAGGAGCAGGGCAAGGCGCTGCCCAAGGAATTGGATCCAGTGATTCAGGACAGCGATGAGCTGGACCTGTACGAAGCACTGGAAGATGAGATTTTGCTCAACCTGCCCATGGTGGCCTACCACGATGAGGAGTGCGTCGCCAGCGAGCACTTCCGCGCCGGGGAAGAGCCTGCAGGGGAGGATGAGCAGCGTGAAAACCCCTTTAAAGTGCTGGAACAGTTGAAGGGTTCGTCGGGCAAGTCTTAGTCGACTCCCGCCGAGTTAGGGCTCGCCGGTAGGCGCCCCGGTTCCAGTGTAACTTGTTGATTTTAGGAGCAAGCCATGGCTGTTCAAAAAAGCAAAAAGACCCGTTCCCGTCGCGGTATGCGTCGTTCCCACGACGCCCTCGGTGCTGGTGCGGCTCTGTCCGTCGATCCGACAACCGGTGAAAAGCACCTTCGTCACCACGTGACCAAAGACGGCTTCTACCGCGGTCGCAAAGTGATCGAAGTCGGCGGCTCTGAAGAAGAGTAAGTCTTGTCCAGCCAATTGCGATTGGCCGTGGATGCGATGGGCGGGGACTTAGGTCCCCGCTCTGTCGTTCCGGCCTGTGTCAGATTCCTCCAGAGGTTTCCAGGTGCTGAGCTGAAGCTGTTCGGCCCCCATGACCTCCTCTCCAGCCTCCTTACCGAGCAGCAAAAATCCTCCCTCGCCACCAGGTTGCAGTTGGTCGACTGCGAGCAGGAGATTACGCAGGAATGTAACCCGATCCAGGCGGTGCGCCACAAGCGAGATTCGTCGATGGGGCGGGCGCTGCAGGCACTTGCCGACGGGCAGGTCCAGGCGGTGGTCAGTTCCGGTAATACCGGTGCGTTACTGGCGCTGTCCCGAAGTATTCTCGGTACTATCGATGGTGTCCGGCGCCCGGCACTGGGCAAGTCGGTGCCAACCGAGCGAGGCTCCTGCTTCCTGCTCGACCTGGGTGCGAATATCGGCTGCAGCGCGGAAGACCTGTTGCAGTTCGCGCGGATGGGTATCGAGGCCCAGAGGGTTCATGCGGACAAGTGCGAGCTGAAGGTGGCGCTGCTGAACATTGGTGCCGAGGCCCACAAGGGTACCGAGGAAATTCGCCGGGCGGCCGAGTTGTTTGAGTCCGACCCGGAGATCAATTACGCGGGTTTTGTCGAGGGGCACGATATCTTCACCGGCTGCGTGGATGTCGTCGTCTGCGACGGCCTGCTCGGCAACGTTGCCATGAAGTCGGCCGAGGGCGTCATTAGACTGATGGGTCAAAAAGCGTTTACGATTGAGGACAAGACGCCTTTCAAGCGCTTTTTTGGCCAGTTAGCCATAAAGCTGTTGCGAAAATGGCGTACACAGGTGGAGCCCTCCCGCTATAATGGCGCCAGCTTTTTAGGGGTGAAGGGCAATGTGATCAAGAGTCATGGTGGTGCCAGCAGTGAGGCATTTTACCGGGCGATGATCACTGCCAAAGAGTGTGCCGACGCGGACCTCGCCGCCCGACTGGGTGACGCCATGGCAAGGTTGCAGGCGCGCGTCTCTCACCAGTAACGCAACCAGGTGTAAGGATGTCCCATGACCAATGCAAGGCTCGCATTCGTCTTTCCCGGCCAGGGGTCCCAGCAAATAGGCATGCTGGCCGAGGCTGCGGCTGAATTTCCCGAGATCCGGTCTACTTTCTCTGAGGCGTCCGATGTGCTCGGTTACGACCTCTGGGAACTCTGCCAGCGCGGTGAGCAGGCAGACATCAACCTGACCGAGCGAACCCAGCCCCTCCTGCTGACGTCGAGCGTGGCCCTGTATCGGGCCTGGTGCGCCCGGGGTGGTGCGCGCCCGGCGCTGATGGCCGGTCACAGCCTGGGCGAGTGGTCGGCGCTTGTCTGCTCCGGCACCCTGGCCTTCGTGGATGCCGTGCGCCTGGTGCGGGAGCGCGGCAGGCTGATGCAAGAGGCGGTTCCGGCCGGTGAGGGCGCCATGGCTGCGGTAATCGGCCTGGACGATGCAGCGGTGGAGAAGGCCTGTAGCGAGGCGGCGGAAGATGAGGTTGTGGCAGCGGTCAACTACAACTCTCCCGGCCAGGTGGTAATCGCCGGCAGCAAGGCCGCGGTCGATCGTGCGATCGAGAACTGCAAGGCCGCCGGCGCCAAGCGCGCCATGCCGCTGCCGGTAAGTGCCCCATTCCATACCGAACTGATGCGCCCTGCAGCGGAAAAGCTCGCCCCCCAGATCGAGCAGGCGGAGTTCCATGTGCCGGAAATCCCCGTGATACACAATGTCCATGCGCGCAGGGAACTGGATCCCGTGGCCATCAAGGCCCTGATGGTCGAGCAAATCTACAGTCCCGTGCGCTGGACTGCCTGCGTGCAGGAGATGTCCAGGGACGGTATCGATCAGCTGGTTGAATGTGGTCCCGGCAAGGTGCTGGCCGGCCTGGCCAAGCGTATCGATCGCAGCCTGAGCTGCCACAACATCGAAACTCCGGCGCAGCTCAATGAGGCTGCGCTGGCAACCGCTGGATAGGCGAACCTGGAGTAGTAATGACAATAACAACGTCCCTGAATGACAAAGTTGCGCTGGTCACTGGCGCGAGCCGCGGGATCGGTGCAGCTATCGCCGACACCCTGGGCAGTCTCGGAGCTATCGTAATCGGCACCGCCACCAGCGAGGCGGGTGCGGAAAAGATAAGCGCGCGCCTGGCGGAGAAGGGTGTAAAAGGCGCAGGCAGAGTTCTGGATGTCACCAGCGCTGACAGCCTGGCGGCGCTGCTGGCCAGCGTAAAGGAAGAGTTCGGCGCGCCGACCATCCTCGTCAACAATGCCGGCATCACCAAGGATAACCTGCTGATGCGTATGAAAGACGAGGAGTGGGCATCGGTGATCGACACCAACCTGAGCGCCGTCTATCGCGTGACCAAGGCCTGCCTGCGGGATATGACCAAGGCTCGCTGGGGGCGTATCATCAATATCAGCTCGGTAGTTGGCAGCATGGGCAATGCGGGCCAGAGCAACTACGCGGCCACCAAGGCCGGGGTGGCCGGCTTTGGTCGCTCCCTTGCCGCCGAGGTGGGTTCCCGCGGCATCACGGTGAACACCGTGGCGCCCGGCTTTATCGATACCGATATGACCCGCGTGTTGCCGGAAGAGCAGCGCGAGGCGTTGATGGGCAAGATACCGCTGGGCCGCCTGGGTCAGCCGGAAGAGATTGCCTCTGTTGTCGCATTTTTGGCCAGCGATGCCGGCGGCTACGTCACCGGTGAAACGATCCACGTAAATGGCGGCATGTATATGGCTTGAGCATTTTCTCAGAAAATGTTCATAACAGATTGAAAAACAAAGAGTTTGTAGGGTAGCTTGGGGTTGGTCCCGGCGGTGCATTACATCCCGTGGAAATCAGGGTACAATGCCGCCTCGCATTAACCATAAGCTGTGTGAGCTGGTCGTTATATCCGCATGAATCAGCGGTTGGGAACAATAACGACTAATAACAGATTTTCATCCACTAGGAGTTAAATTGAATCATGAGCAGCATTGAAGAACGCGTCAAAAAGATCGTTGCTGAACAACTGGGCGTTAAGGAAGAAGACGTAAAGCCTGAAGCCTCTTTTGTTGAAGATCTGGGCGCTGATTCACTCGACACAGTTGAGCTGGTAATGGCCCTGGAAGAGGAATTCGAGACCGAAATTCCGGACGAGGAAGCGGAGAAAATCACCACCGTCCAGCTCGCGATTGATTACATCAAGGAGAACCTTGGTTAATCCGAGCCGGATGGAAATAGGCTAGGGCGGTGTAGAGCCGTCCCTTGCCGCACGAATATTGCGAGAGCCGTTCTATGTTGCATAGTACGGCTCTCCTTTTATTGCGAACAAGGAAATGTGACTGCCGGATTGATCTCCGTCGGTAAGCCGTACGTAAACAGTCCGCCAGTGCAGCAGAGATTTTCGGGGGAACAAGAGTGTCACGCAGAAGAGTTGTCGTAACCGGCATGGGTATGGTGAGTCCACTGGGCAATACCGTGGATGAGACCTGGTCGGCTGTTCTCGCTGGTACCAGCGGTGCCGCGCCGATTGAATCTTTTGATGTCTCCGCTTTTTCCACCCGCTTTGCGGCTACCGTGAAGGATTTTGACCCGACACCGTATATGCCTGCGAAGGAAGCGCGGAAGATGGATGTGTTCCTCCAGTTTGGCATGGTGGCGGGCATCCAGGCCATTGAGGACAGTGGTCTCGAAGTCAGCGAAGAGGATGCGCCGCGCATGGGCGCCTGCATCGGTTCCGGCATGGGAGGCATTGCCGCGATCGAGGAAAACACCAAGCTGATCGCTGAAAAGGGGCCCCGCCGGGTTTCCCCTTTCTTCGTTCCCGGAGCCATCATCAATATGGTGGCCGGTAACCTGTCGATCAAATACGGCCTGAAAGGGCCAAACCTGTCCACTACCACCGCCTGCACCACGGGCACACACGCCATCGGCCTGGGCCTGCGCACCATCCAGTATGGCGACGCGGACGTGATGGTCTGCGGCGGTGCTGAAATGGTGACTACCCCGGTAGGACTGGGTGGATTTTGCGCTGCGAGAGCACTGTCTACCC
Organism: Microbulbifer yueqingensis; assembly: GCF_900100355.1. GTDB lineage: Bacteria > Pseudomonadota > Gammaproteobacteria > Pseudomonadales > Cellvibrionaceae > Microbulbifer > Microbulbifer yueqingensis. The sequence continues at coordinate 202,959 of NZ_FNFH01000003.1, forward strand.
GCAATGACGATCCTGTGGCCGCCAGTCGCCCATGGGACCGGGATCGCGATGGCTTCGTCCTGGGGGAGGGCGCCGGCGTACTGGTGCTGGAAGAGTACGAGCGCGCGAAGGCCCGCGGGGCGAAGATCTATGCCGAGCTGACCGGCTTCGGTATGAGCGGTGACGCCCACCATATGACGTCCCCGCCCGAGGATGGTGCCGGTGCGGCCCTGTCAATGCGCAATGCGCTGGGTGATGCCAGGCTGGCTCCGGGGAACGTACAGTACATCAATGCCCACGGTACTTCGACGCCGCTGGGGGACAAGGCCGAGATCGCGGCCGTCCGGTCTGTCTTCGGTGCAGAGGCCGGAGAGCTTGCGGTGAGCTCCACCAAATCGATGACCGGGCACCTGCTCGGCGCCGCCGGAGCCATCGAGGCGATCTTCTCGGTTCTCGCCCTGCGCGACCAGGTGGCCCCTCCCACCATCAACCTCGAGAATGTGGATGAAAGCTGTGGCGGTATCAATCTGGTGCCGGCAGAGCCCCAGAAGTTAACGATAGACTCGGTCCTGTCGAACTCATTCGGGTTCGGGGGCACCAATGGCTCGCTTGTATTCGGGCGTGTCTGATCTCGCCCGCCCCGCTGCCAGCCGGCAGCGGGGCGCTCCTTTCCGGCTACTGCCCCCTCCGCCATGAATCTTCCGGTCTATTTCCGCAACGGCCTACCGGTAGCCGAATTGCCGCCCGATGCGTCACTCGGTGCCGGACAGCTGGAGACGATGCGTCTCCAGGGTGGGCGTGTGCCCCTCTGGCGGCTTCATCGAGCGCGACTGCTTCGCAGTGGCGCTGTGACCCCCGGCGACCTGGAGCCGGTAGAAAGCACCCTGGGCCAGTTTGGGCATTTTCCCGGCCCTGCGCGGGTTCGCCTGCGCTTTTCCGAGCCGGGACCTCGCCGCAGCTGGGATATGGCTGTCGAGTCACTGGATCCCGGCGAGGGGCTGGAGTCGGGCGTATGCCTGAGCCTCTGCCACACCCGCCTGGAACCCTCCGAAATTGCGAATCCTGGCTGCAAACTGCTGCAGCGACCGCGGTATAATCGCGCCCTGGCCGAATTGCCCGCTACCGGCATCACCTGCGATGGCCTGCTGCTCGACACAGCCGGCCGGGCGATCGAGACCCTGCGCTGCAACCTGCTGGTACGCACCGGGGCGGGCTGGCTGACGCCGGACCTTAGTCGTTGCGGTGTGCGCGGTGTAATGCGAGACTGGCTCCGGGAGAGAGTCCCGGTACGCGAAGTCGATATATCGGTCGAGATGCTCGAACACGCCGCTGAACTCGCCCTGTGCAACAGTGTGCGGGGCGTGTTACCGGTTGCCGAATTGGATGGGCGGTCCCTGGGAACTCCCGGGCCCGAGACCCGTAAGTTACAGCAGTTAGTGACGGAAGAGTTGTGGTAAAGAAGAACAAGCGAGGTGAGCCGGCCAAGCCTGCAGCCGGGCGCCGCTGGCGCTACCTGTTTTTGGGCAGCCTGCTGTTGGTGGTGGCTGCGGCCGGGTCACTCTGGGCATACCAGAAGAGCCTCGTGGAACCACTGGCGATCGGCGAAGACGGTCTCCGGTTTGAGGTGGCCAGTGGCGGCAGCCTGTCGAAAGTACTCGACCGCCTGGGCGAGCAGGGTGTCGTGACCCTCCCCAAAGCCGTCCTGCTGTATGCATACTGGCAGGAAAAGACCGGCATTCATGCCGGGGAGTACCTGATACCTTATGGCAGTAACGCAATGGACCTGGTGGAGCGGCTTCACACCGGTGATGTCACGCGTTATCGGCTGACCCTGGTGGAGGGGTGGACTTTTGCCCAGGCCCTGGACCAGGTGCGGGCGGGCCGCAATATAGTCAAAACCGACGCCGCCGCAGATACCCTGAGCGCGGCCGAGGCACTGGGCTTCGAAGGCGAGAGCGCCGAGGGCTGGATTTTCCCGGATACCTATATTTATCGCTCCGGCACCACCGATATCGAGCTGTTGCGCCAGGCCTACCAGCGCATGCAGAAGGTGCTGGAAGAGGAGTGGCAGGCGCGCAGCGATAACCTTCCCTATGCCGGCCCTTACGAGGCCCTGATCATGGCCTCGCTGGTCGAGAAGGAAACCGGCCAGCCCTCGGAACGCGATGAGATCGCCGGCGTTTTCGTGCGGCGGCTCAACAAGGGCATGCGCCTGCAGACCGACCCCACGGTGATTTACGGGCTGGGTGACGAGTTCGACGGGAACCTCAGGCGTGTACACCTGCGCCAGGCAAACCCATACAACACCTATGTGATCAAAGGGCTGCCCCCGACACCCATTGCCCTGCCGGGGCGGGAGGCTATCCGCGCGGCGCTCAATCCCAAGGCGGGGGACACCCTGTATTTTGTCGCCAAAGGCAATGGCTACCACCACTTCTCGGCCACCCTTGCCGAGCATAACCGCGCTGTGCGGGAGTACCAGCTGAAGCGCCGTGCGGATTATCGTTCCAGCCCGGGCAAGGAGAACTGACCTTGGCCCGGGGCAAGTTCATTACGCTGGAAGGTGGTGAGGGGGTCGGTAAATCCACCAACCTCCGCTACCTGACCGACTGGTTGCGCGCGCGGGAAATTCCCTTTGTGCAGACTCGCGAGCCAGGGGGAACCCCGCTGGCAGAACAGTTGCGCGAGCTGCTGCTGTGCCGGCGTGAAGAGCGAGTGGACCCCACGGCCGAGCTGTTGATGGTGTTTGCTGCCCGTGCGCAGCATCTGGCAGAAGTTATCCTGCCGGCCCTGGAGCGTGGCGAATGGGTAGTGTGCGATCGGTTTACCGACGCCACTTACGCCTACCAGGGCGGTGGCCGCCAGTTGGATCTTGGGCTGATCGCGCAACTTGAGCAGACTGTGCAGGGTGGCCTGCGTCCCGATCGCATCCTGTTGCTGGACCTCGACCCGCAAGTGGGCCTTGAACGCGCCTCGCGGACAGGCGCGGCAGACCGCTTTGAGAGCGAACAGCTGGCGTTTTTTCGCCGGGTGCGTGAAGCCTACCTGGCGCGCGCGGAAGCGGACCCCGCCCGCTATGCGGTGATCGATGCCGCTCAGGCACTGGAAAGTGTCCAGCGCGACCTGGGTGAACAACTGGAGTCGCTCCTCGACTGAGAGGGGCGGTCTTTTGCAACAGCAACAGGACTGGCGTGTCAGAAACTGATCAAACAGCTACCAGCATTCCCTCCCCGCTACCCTGGCAGGCAGAGCCCTGGCAGCGCCTGGGAGCCCAGTGGCGCGCGGGGCGCTGTCCGCACGCGCTGCTGCTGAGCGGTGCGCCGGGCCTCGGCAAGCGTCGCTTTGCCGAGGCGTTTGCTGCGCTGGCGCTCTGTGAACAACCTCGTCACGGTCTCGCCTGTGGGGACTGCCGTGGCTGCCGCCTCTGGCAGGCGGGCTCACACCCTGATTTCCTGCGGGTGCAGCCGGAAAAACCGGGCGGCCCCCTCAAGGTGGAGCAAGTGCGTCAGCTGGGGAGCTTCGTCGGTCGTACCAGCGGCAGGGAAGGGGCGCGGGTCGTGTGGCTGGCACCGGCCGAGGCGATGAACGTGAATGCGGCCAACGCCCTGTTGAAGAACCTGGAGGAGCCGGCCCCGTCGGTGGTCTTTCTGCTGGTGTCGGACGCGCCTGCCGGGCTCTTGCCGACCATTCGCAGTCGTTGCCAGACGGTGCCTTTCCCTGCTCCGGCCCGGGATGTGGCGCTGCGCTGGCTCAAGGAGGGCGGCCTGGACGGCACGGGTGCGGCCCGCGCCCTCGAGCTTGCCGGCGGGGCGCCTCTGCTGGCGGTTAACCTGGCCGAGCCTGAGGCCCGGGAGGCGCGGGAACAGTTTCTCTCGGACCTGACCGAGCTTACCCGGGGCGCGGCCAGCGCAGTGGCCCTGGCGGGGCGCTGGGAGAGTCCGCCGGAAGGGGTGGAACTGCCACAGCTGTTGCAGTTCTGGCAGCACTGGGTGTCGCTGATGATGCGGGCGCGCAGCTGCGACCTGACCCCCGACGAGCAGGTGGTGGCCCTGCTGCAACGATTGCCGGGTGCAGGGGCGGAAAGCCTGCGCCCGCTGTTCGCATTCAGCGACCAGTTGCTGGAGGCCCGGAATGCATTGATGGGCACGGCGAACCCGAACAAGCGGCTGCTGGTCGAGGAGCTGATGATCCGCTGGGGGCGGCTGTACAATCGCCGCTAGGCGAATGGTTGCCGCGTGGCAACTTCCGTGCACCCTGGCCATTCTGGACAGGCCCGGTGTGCTCGGCTACCGTAACGACAATTACAACGACAATACTGAGGATGGAATATGACCGCCATGGGAGGGGGCGCCCGGGGTATCCTGACGCTCAAGATTCAGGACAAGTCGGTGCTCTACGCAGCCTATATGCCGTTTGTCAAAAACGGTGGCCTGTTCCTGAAGACGGACAAGCCCTATAACCTGGGGGATGAAGTCTTCCTGTTGTTGAACCTGATGGACGAGCCTGACAAGGTGCCGGTGGCCTGCAAGGTTGTGTGGATCACCCCGGCGGGGGCCCAGGGCAACCGCTCCCCCGGAGTGGGATTACAGTTTACCGACAAGGACAACCTTGCCCAGAGCAAAATCGAAACGTACCTGGCGGGCTCCCTGGAATCCAGCCGCCCCACCCATACATTGTAAGTGATTGATGCTAGTAGATTCCCATTGCCACCTCGACCGGCTCAAACTGGACAAATTCGGCGGAGACCTCAGTGACGTGCTGAACCTGGCGCGCGCGAGGGGGGTGCACAAGTTCCTCTGCGTGGGGATCAGCCTGGATAACGTGGACCGGGTGGTGGAAATTGCCGGCCAGTATCCCGACGTGGTCTGCTCGGTGGGGATCCACCCGCTGGACGTGGATTCCGGGCTCGCCACCGAGGACCGCCTCGTGGAGCTGGCAAAGAAACCCGGCGTGGTGGCACTCGGCGAAACCGGGCTGGATTACTATTACAGCACCGATACGAAAGATACCCAGCGAGAGAGTTTTGCTGCGCACCTGCGTGCTGCCGGTCGTGCAGGGTTGCCGGTAATCGTGCACACCCGCGATGCGCGTGAGGATACCCTGGAACTCATTCGCACCCATGGCTCGCTTGACCATGCCGGCGTGCTCCACTGCTTTACCGAAAGCTGGGAGATGGCCCGGGCGGCCCTGGACCTGAATTACTATATCTCCCTTTCCGGTATCGTGACCTTCAAGAACGCCGAAGAGCTCCGGGACGTGGCCCGCAAGCTGCCGCTCGACCGATTGCTGGTGGAGACGGACTCGCCGTACCTGGCGCCGGTGCCTTATCGGGGTAAGCCCAACATCCCTGCCTACGTGCGGGAGGTGGCAGAGTTCATCGCCGAGCTCCGCGGGCTGGCGCTGGAGGAACTGGCCGAAATCACCACAGAAAACTTTTACCGACTTTTCCCGCGGGCCGCCTGAGCCCGCACGCAGGAAGTATTCCCGATGATGCAACAACAGCTGCAGGCCATGCTGGCACTGCAAGACGAGATCAATACGCTGGTGAATGACAACTGGCGTGAGCAGGAGTTTGCCTGGTACCGGGCCATCTGGGTGGAGAGTGCCGAGCTGCTGGACCACTACGGCTGGAAGTGGTGGAAGAAGCAGCAACCGGATATGGACCAGGTAAAACTCGAGCTGGTGGATATCTGGCACTTTGGCCTCAGTCTCGAGCTGCAGCAGGGTAGGCCGGAGAAGGTGGCGGCTGATATGACCGCGGAACTGGCTGCGATGCAGGCCGCCCCGGGTGATTTCCGTGAGCACCTCGAGGTGTTCACGCTGAATACACTGGCCAGCCGCCAGTTTGACCTGGTCGGCTTTGCCCAGCTGTTGGCGGATACCGGCATGTCCTTCGATGAACTCTATCGGCGTTATGTCGGCAAGAATGTACTGAATCGATTCCGCCAGGATCACGGCTACCAGGATGGCAGTTACATCAAGAACTGGGCCGGGCGTGAGGATAATGAGCACCTGGCAGAGCTGAGTGAGTCCCTGGACGCCTCCAGCAGCGACTTCAGCGACCTGCTGTATTCCGCGCTCGCCAGCCGTTACGCCGAAGCGAATACGGCTGCGGTGTAAACACGCGGCATGACCCCCGCGGCGCGGGAGCCCGGCGCCCGAAGGTGAAATTTATCTGCAAGTCTCTATAATGCGGGCCGCTTACAGACGAGGGAGAACTATCGTGAAAGCACCTGTACGTGTTGCTGTGACCGGCGCCGCCGGCCAGATCAGTTATTCGCTGCTGTTCCGCATCGCCTCTGGCGAAATGCTGGGCAAAGACCAACCGGTAATCCTGCAACTGCTGGAAATTACCCCGGCCCTGGAAGCGCTGAAAGGCGTCGCCATGGAGCTGGAAGACTGCGCCTTCCCGCTGCTGGCTGGTATTGTCCAGTCCGACGACGCCAATGTTGCGTTCAAGGACGCGGATTATGCCCTGCTGGTGGGCGCGCGTCCGCGCGGCCCGGGTATGGAGCGCAAGGACCTGCTGGAGGCCAACGCGGCGATCTTCTCGGCGCAGGGCAAGGCGCTGAACGATGTCGCGTCCCGCGACGTCAAGGTGCTGGTAGTGGGCAACCCGGCCAACACCAACGCACTGATCGCCCAGCGCAACGCCCCGGATCTGGACCCGCGCAATTTCACTGCGATGACCCGCCTGGACCACAACCGTGCCCTGTCCCAGCTGGCCAACAAGACCGATAGCAGTGTCAATGACATCACCCACATGACCATCTGGGGCAACCACTCGTCCACCCAGTACCCGGACCTGCACCAGGTCAAGGTGGCCGGTGAAGACGCCATGGAGAAGATCGAGCAGGACTGGTACGAGAACGACTTCATTCCGACCGTGCAACAGCGCGGCGCGGCCATTATCAAGGCGCGCGGTGCGTCGTCCGCGGCCTCGGCGGCCAATGCGGCGATCGACCATATGCGCGATTGGGCACTGGGCACCGCGGATGGCGACTGGACCAGCATGGCTGTCTACAGTGACGGCTCCTACGGCATCCAGGAAGGCCTGATCTACTCCTTCCCCTGCACCTGCAAGGGTGGGGACTGGCAGATAGTACAGGGCGTCGACATCAATGACTTCTCCCGCGAGAAAATGACTGCCACCGAGCAGGAGCTGGCGGAAGAGCGTGATGCAGTGGCACACCTGCTGCCATAAGCACATCGGGCCGTATCCCGGCCTGGTACGCGAAAACCCGCGCTTTGCGCGGGTTTTTTTATGGCCGGCTGTACGCGATGCCAGGCCTGGCGCGCGTTTTGGTCGCTGAAGTGCCCTGACTACACTTATGGCAGGTAGTACCAGGAAGCCGCGACTATGGTAACTGAAGTTGGCCGCACCTCCCGCGGCAGTACCTGTATCCTCCTGCAGCCTAACCAGTCCCTGTCTGTCACCGGAAACCTGTGGGTGTTCATCTCGCTGCTGGCTGTCTCGCTGGGGATCAGTGTGGCCTTCGCGCTGGCGGGAGCCTGGATGGTGCTCCCGTTCGCGAGCCTCGAGATGCTGCTGCTGGGGGGACTTCTCACTTACGTATACCTGGAGGGCTCGCGCAGGGAGGTGATCCGGATAAACGGCGAGCGTGTTGTACTGGATTGCTCCCGCGGGCATCGTCAGCAGTTTGTCTACCATCGTGAATTTGACCGCGACAGCCTGCGGGTGCTGGTGCGCATGGACACGGCGACCGAGCCGGCTTCGGTAAGCTTTTCCGGCCCCGAGGGCTGCCTGGAGGTGGGGGGCTTCCTCACCGATGCCGAGCGTGCCGCGCTGGTCGAAAAGCTCAGCAGCTGCGGTATCTTTGCCCGCAAGGAGAAGGGGTACGGTGTGGTGCAATTCTGACCGTTGGGGTTGGCGCGAAAAAATATAAATTTATCAAAGGCTTATCTGGCATTCCTAAATCCCTTTCGGGAAGTGTGGTGGTGACTGCCATCGCAGCGACCGGGTTCGGTATAATTGCCCGGCTTTCTTCTTCCACAGCAACTTTAACTTCTGATTCAGGGGGTTTTGTGTCATTTCCCAAGATTGGTAACCTGGCTCCGGCATTTACACTGAAAAACCAGGATGGTGAAAAGGTTTCACTGAAGGACTTCCGGGGTGAAAAAAACGTGGTGTTGTATTTTTATCCAAAGGCGCTGACCCCCGGCTGCACCACCCAGGCCTGCGGCATTCGTGACAGTATTGACAGTTTTGCCGAGCACGACACCGTGGTGCTTGGGGTTAGCCCCGATCCGGAAGGCAAACTGCAGAAATTCATCGAAAAGCACGAACTCAACTTTGACCTGCTGGCGGATGAGGACCACAAGGTGGCTGACAAGTACGGGTGCTGGGGCCTCAAGAAGTTCATGGGGCGTGAGTATATGGGCCTTTTGCGCACCACTTTTATCATCGACAAGGGTGGCCGCCTGCGTCATATCATCGACAAGGTCAAGACCAAGACCCACCATGACGATGTCCTGAACTGGATTTCCGAAAACCTCGACTGAGGTACCTTCCCTCGGTTTGACCGCCAGCCGCGGTGCGGCCTTACCGCGGCTGTCCTCCGCGTTGCGTGGCTGGTTAGCGCCCCTCTGTGCATCATCGATCCGGCGGCGGAGTAAACACCGGCGGACGCTGGCAAGGTGTCATTTAAAAAATTAAAAAAAAGTTGCCTGTCGCGCCTTGCATTCTCTCTGATTGGTCTATACTGGCTTGTGTAAAGAAGCGCCGGCACAGGGTTCCCCTGAAAGGAAGTAGCCGGGTGTAAGGTTAATTTTTGTACAGTTCTGCGATGGATTCGAAGTCTGTTTCAAGTGTTTCCCCGTAACCGGTTGGTAATCGGCTCTTGAAGTCAGTGGTAGGGGCAGGTAAAGATTCAGGGATTCGCAGGAAGCGGACGTAGAAAAAATAACCGCGGCTCACGGAACTTATAAGGAGCAGCTCTATGAATCATATTCAGCCAGATCAGACCTCCCTGTCTGAAGACAAGCCCCTGCAGCAGGCCCGGCTCTCGGGCGATCCCAATATTCTCGATCAGCTACTGGCCCCGCCTGAAGCCACCAGCTTCGGTATTGCCGCGCGCGTGATCGACGTGCTGGAACAGCGCATCGGCAAGGCATCCCTTGCCATTCGCCCTGTGGCGTCCGACCTGAGCATGTCTACCCGTACCCTGCAGCGCCGCCTGCAGGAACATAACCTGAGCTTTGCTTCCCTGCGAGACCACGTGCGTTTCCGCCACGCAGTGCATTTCCTGAAGGACACCGCGCTCAGTGTTGACGGCATATCCAGAATCCTGGACTTCTCCGACAGGACCAGCTTTACCAGTGCCTTCAAGCGTTGGACCGGAATGTCACCGACCGGTTATCGCCGCCAGGTCCGCCAGCGCTTCTGATGGAAATCCGGGCCTGCCAGCGCGGGCCCGTATAGTGCCTCGGGCAGGCCGCCTCCGGCAGATTGCCTCGGCAGGGTAAACCCGTTAGAGTTGGCCACAATTAAATGGCTGACTTTTCGAGGTTGATTGATGAGCTTTTTCATTCCTGCCGCCGTAGCTCAGGAGGCTGCACCTGCGCCCCAGGGTAACCCCATGGTGACCCTGCTGATGTTTGCCGGCCTGTTTGCGTTCATGTGGTTCTTTATTATCCGCCCGCAACGCAAACGGCAGAAGGAGCATCAGGAACTGGTCAACGCCCTGAAAAAGGGCGATGAAGTGGTTATGACCAGCGGCATGCTGGGTCGCATCGACAAGGTGGATGAGGACTACCTGGTGCTTGAGGTTGCCGACAATATGCAACTCAAGTTCCAGAAGGTGGCAGTGCACGCCATTTTGCCCAAGGGCACCATCAAGAAAATCTAGGACCACTCTGGACGGTTCCGTGAAAACCCGGCGTGATGCCGGGTTTTTTGCATGGCGGGCCCGGCCAGTAGCAAACCGGAAAGGCCGACGGATCGACCATGGATACTCTTGCCTTCCCAGCCCGAGTCGAACTCGCCCGTCTTCCGACCCCGTTGCAGCCCCTCGATCGTATTACCGAGAAATATTCCACCCCGTTTGACGGCCCGCGCATCTGGGTCAAGCGCGATGACCTTACAGAAGCCGCCATGTCCGGGAACAAGCTGCGCAAGCTGGAGTTTATTGCGGGGGCGGCGCTGGAGCGAGGCTGTGACACCCTCATTACCTGTGGTGGCCTGCAGTCCAACCACTGTCGTACCACCGCCCTGGTGGGGGCCCGACTGGGCCTCAACGTCCACCTTATTCTTCGCGGTGAGCACAGCGGTGAAATGGACGGCAACCTGTTGCTGGACCGGCTCGCCGGCGCAAAGGTGTCGTTTTATCCACAGCGACAGTATTTCCGCGAGCAACAGGAAATTTTTGCCCACTGGGAGAAGGTTTACGCGGATCACGGCCACAAGGCATTGCTGATTCCCACTGGCGCCAGTGATGGCCTGGGCATCTGGGGCTACCTGGCCGGGTCGCAGGAGCTGTTGCAGGACTGCCACCGCGCGGGCTTCAGGCCAGAGTACGTTGTCTGTGCCACCGGCAGCGGGGGAACCCAGGCGGGCCTGACACTCGGGTTTCACCTGGCCGGGGCGGCCACGGTCGTGGAGGGGTATGCGGTCTGTGATGATGAGCAGTATTTCATCCGCAAGGTCCACGAGGATGTGGCAGCCTGGTCCGCTGATGGTGGTCACGGCTTTGATGAAAAAACGCTCAATGTCAGTGTGAATGCCGATTATATCGGCCCGGGATACGCAGTGGCCGATGAGCCCGTTTACCGGACTATCGCGGAAGCGGCATCGCTGGAGGGGCTGGTACTGGACCCTGTGTATACCGGCAAGGCTTTCCACGGCCTGCTACAGGAGCTGGGCCGGGGACGTTACCGCGACTGCGACAACCTGGTGTTCGTCCACACGGGCGGCCACTACGGGCTCTTTCCACACAGGGCTCACTTTGCATTCCTGGAGTAGGGTAACGGTTACTGTTCTACGTTGCCGGAAACTGCTAATCTGCGCAGCTATCTGCAGCCAGAGCTGTAAAAATAAACGTAAATAATTACAGAGTAGTGGGGGTCAATTTGGAATCCTTCAATCAACTGCTGTTGAGCCTGGATGGCTTGCTCGGCTCGGCGCCCTGGTTTCCATGGGTGCTTTTGGGAGTCGGCCTGTTCTTCACCTTGTATCTGGGATTCCCGCAGGTGCGGTATTTCGGCCATGCGATCAAGATCGTTCGCGGTAAGTACGACAAGCCGGGTGATCCCGGTGATACCTCCCACTTCCAGGCCCTGTCGACAGCCCTGTCCGGTACCGTCGGCACGGGCAATATCGGTGGCGTGGGGCTGGCCATCTTCCTCGGTGGGCCGGCGGCTCTCTTCTGGATGTGGGTGACGGCCTTCCTCGGTATGACCACGAAGTTTGTCGAGGTTACGCTGTCGCACAAGTACCGCGTCAAGGCGGCCGATGGTTATTACGCGGGCGGCCCGATGTTTTACATGGAGCGTCGCCTCAACATGAAGTGGCTGGCGGTCCTGTTTGCCATTGCCACGGTGATCAGCTCTTTCGGTACCGGCAGTCTGCCGCAGGTGAACAATATCGCCCAGGCCATGTACGACACCTTCGGCCTCAACAAGGCGCTGACCGGCGGGGTGCTCGCTATCCTGCTCGGCTTGGTGATCATCGGCGGCATCACCCGCATTGCCAAGGTGACTTCCACTATCGTACCGATCATGGCGGTACTGTATGTAATCGGTGCCCTGGGAGTAATTCTCTACAACGTCGAGAATATCATTCCCTCGTTCGTTGCGGTCTTCAGGGATGCTTTCAACGGCTCTGCCGCAGCCGGTGGATTCCTCGGCGCCAGCTTTGCCTATGCGTTTAACCGCGGCGTCAACCGGGGGCTCTTCTCCAACGAGGCCGGGCAGGGTTCAGCACCGATTGCGCACGCCTCGGCCCGTGCCGATGAGCCGGTTTCCGAGGGTATGGTGTCGCTGCTCGAGCCGTTTATCGACACCCTGATTATCTGTACATTGACGGGCCTGGTTATCCTGTCGTCCGGCGTGTGGACCGAAAAGCACTTCAACCGCTTTGAGCGGGCCGATATGGTCGCGCTTGCGGGCAACTATACCGATGAGAAGCCCGGGGACGTGAAGCAGCTGTTCGGTTTCCTGAGCGGCCAGCCCACCGAGGTGGAAACCTTCAACGGCTCTATCGTAGTGGCCGATGGCCGCCCGCTGAACCAGGGTGAGTTCACGCTGATCAATGCGCGCTCCATCGCCGAGGATATCGAGTTCCGTGTCGGGGAGGACACTTTCAGCGGCGTGCTGACCGTGAGGGATGGACGCTTTGCCAATCCCAACATCGAGGTCTGGGGTAACTCTCTGGTTCACTCTGTCGCCCTGACCAACGTCGCTTTCCAGCGTGGTTTCTTCGGTGAATACGGTAGCCTGATCGTTACGCTGGGCATCCTGCTGTTTGCCTTCTCTACCGCAATCGCCTGGTCTTACTACGGCGATCGCTCGATGATCTACCTGCTCGGCCCGCGTGCAGTCATGCCATACCGCCTGGTCTATGTGCTGGCATTCTTCTGGGCGGCTATCGAGGATACGACAATCATCTGGAACCTGTCGGCTGTGGCAATCGTCATCATGACACTGCCCAACCTCTTCGGTATCAGTGTCCTCGCGCGGGAAATGAAGGATACCGTCAAGGATTACTGGAAGGATCCCAGTCACAAGTAGTGAAAGCGATTCCGGAGGCCATCCGGGATCGCGAAGGGGCCCGGAAGGGCAAAGAAAAAGGGCAGCGTTTGCTGCCCTTTTTCGTGGGTGCCAGTGCGGTCGCTGGAGGCTTTTTGGTGCCCTGTAACTCCCGCAGGCGAATAGCGTCAGACGTTCAGGAGCAGGTATTCCCGTTCCCAGGAGCTGATCACGCGATTGAACTCCTCGTATTCATCGCGCTTGATGGCACTCCAGGCCCGTACAAACTTTTCTCCGAACATCTCCTGCGCCTCGGCGCATTCCGCCAGCAGGCTCAGGGCGTGCTCCTGGGTGCGCGGGAGGGTAATGGGCTCAGACGAGCAGTCGCCCTGGTAGGGCGCACTGGGCTTGACCTCGTTGACAATACCCAGGTAGCCGCAGGCAAGGGAGGTGGCGATCGCCAGGTAAGGGTTGCAGTCGGCACCGGGAAAGCGGTTTTCCAGGCGCTTTGCCTGCGGTGAGCTGTCAGGCACCCGCAGCCCGGTAGTGCGGTTGTCGTAACCCCAGTGCAGGCTGGTGGGGGCGGCAATCTCGGGCGTGAAGCGGCGATAGGAGTTCACATTGGGCGCGAAGAAGCTGATAAACCCGGGAGTAAACTTCTGCATGCCGCCGATAAAGTGCATGAAGGTGTCATTCTCTTCGCCATTCTCGTCGACAAAGATATTCCGGCCGGTCTCCGCGTCCACAATGCTCTGGTGGATATGGAGCGCGCTACCGGGCTCGTGCTCCATCGGCTTGGCCATGAAGGTGGCGTATATACCGTGGCGAAGGGCGGTTTCCCTTACGGTGCGCTTGAAGGTGAAAACCTGGTCGGCGAGCTTTAGCGGGTCGCCGTGAAGGAAGTTGATCTCCATTTGCGCGGTGCCTGACTCGTGAATCAGGGTATCCACATCGAGTCCCTGCGCTTCGGAAAAGTCGTACATGTCCTCGATGATAGGCTCGTACTCGTTGGCGGCATCGATACTGTAGGACTGGCGGGTTTTTTCCGTGCGTCCCGAGCGACCGACCGGGGCGGAAAGCTTCTCGTCCGGATCCAGGTTTCGCTTGACCAGGTAGAACTCCACCTCGGGCGCCACGATCGGTTTCCACCCTCTTGCCGCATATTTATCCAGCACGAACTTGAGGATATTGCGGGTGCTGATAGGGTGTGGTCGACCGTCCCGGGTATAGCAATCGTGAATGATCTGCGCCGTGGGTTCATTGGCCCATGGATTGAGTCGAATGGAATCGGGGTCGGGCACCAGCAGCATGTCAGTATCTGCCGGATCCACCAGCTCATTGTGCTCGTCCACATAATCGCCGGTGACCGTCTGTACCAGGATGCTTTCGGGCAGGCGGCTGTCCTGGGTAAGGAATTTGTCCGTGGGGGTAAATTTACCCCGCGCATTGCCGGATATGTCGGGCACCAGGCACTCCACTTCCGAAATTTCGTGTTGCGCGAGCCACTGCTTGATCTTGTCCATTGTGCACCTTGCTGAATAAGGTCTGCCCCCGTGCGGGAATGCATTAGTATACGCCGCTGGCGCCCTTATGAGGATGGGGCTCGCGGCTGGTAATGGGATGGTTCCTGACCGTTCCCGTCGTGAGTTTTGATTATGGCAAAAAACCGAATTATCATTCAATATAAATTGAATTATTATTCGGTTTGCAGTCGTTGCGCGAACCCTATGCGGAGATGATGAGATGACGGCCAGAGGTACAGTGGAAAAATTGCTCGGGCATACCGATTCCTATTACGCAGCCAGTGCCAATCCGGCCCCGGTATATCCCGCCCTCGATGGATCGGAAGAGGCGGATGTATGTGTGATCGGGGGCGGTTACACGGGGCTGTCGTCTGCGTTACACCTTGCCGAGCGCGGTTACCGGGTGGTGGTACTGGAGGCCGAGCGCCTGGCCTGGGGCGCCTCCGGACGTAACGGCGGTCATGTGGGAGTAGGGCAGCGCCGTGGCCAGGAGGACCTCGAGAAGATGCTGGGGCTGGACACCGCCCGGCAGCTCTGGGGTATGAGTGTCGAGGCCGTGCACCTGGTGGAGCAGTTGATTGAGAAGCACAATATCTCCTGTGACCTGAAGCGAGGGATCCTGCACCTGGCCGCCAAGCGCAGTCACAACGAACACCTCAGGCAGGAAGCCGAGTTGCTGCAGGAGCGCTATGGCTACGAGCAGATACGCTATGCCGACGAGGCGGAGACGCGATCGCTGGTCGGTTCGGAACGCTTTTTCGGGGCCCAGGTTGACGATGGCTCCCTGCACCTGCACCCCCTGAATTTTGCCCTGGGCCTGGCCGATGCGGCTGCCGCGGCGGGGGTTACTTTCTTTGAGCACAGCCGGGTGACGCGCTATCGCGGCGGTTCCCCCTGCGTAGTGGAAACCGCCGGGGGCCAGGTGCGGGCAAAGAACGTGGTGTTGGCCTGTAACGGCTACCTGGGCAAGCTGGAGCCCCGCATGGCGGGCAAGATCATGCCCATCAACAATTTTGTGCTGGCCACCGAACCCCTGCCCGAATCTCTCGCGCGGGAACTCATTGCCAATGATTATGCGCTGCAGGACACCCTGTTCGTGATCGACTACTGGAAGCTGTCCGCTGACAACCGGTTGATCTTCGGTGGCGGCGAGAACTACACCTCGCGCTTCCCCCAGGATATCCGCGCGTTTGTGCGCAAGTACATGTTGAGGGTATATCCGCAGCTGGCGGACACCCGCATCGACTTCGGCTGGGGCGGGACCCTTGCCATCACCATGAACCGCATGCCGCACCTGGGGCGGCTGGAGCCCAATATCTACTACAGCCAGGGTTACTCCGGGCACGGCGTGCCCACCGCGACATTTGCCGGCAAGGTTATCGCAGAAGCACTGGCGGGAACCGAAGAGCGTTTCGACGTACTGGCGCAGATTCCGACGCCGACCTTTCCCGGTGGCACCCTGCTGCGATGGCCGGGACTTGTGGCCGGGATGCTCTATTACAGCCTGAAAGACAAGCTGGGTGGCTGAGAAAGGCTTGTCCAGAGGAGCCAAAAGGGGCTAGAGGGTGTCCCAAATTAAAGTTGAACAATAATTCGGTTTGTGGGATAACAGGATCTCGAGCCTACGGATGGGGTGCTGCCACCGGTGGTATTGGATGAGCGACCCTGAATAAGAAAAAGACGGGGATTACCATGCCTGATACATACAAGACACTACCAATGCGGAAACACCTGCTGGCCTCGGCGATAGGGGCTGCAGCCATTGCAATCGGTACCGGCGCCAGCGCCGCCGAGATTGAAGAGGTCACCGTAACCGCCCAGATGCGGGCGGAATCCCTCAAGGATGTGCCGATGGCGGTCAGCGCGTTCACGGGCGACACGGTGAAGAACAGCAACCTGAGTGACTTCAAGGACCTGTTTTCGCTTACGCCGGGGGTGTCGGGCGAAACGACCGATTCCTACTTCGACTCGGTATCGGTGCGGGGGGTCAATAACAACAGTTTCGGCAGCGGCAGCGACCCCGCCCTCGGCATTTTCCTCGACGGCGTCTACCAGAGCCGCACCGGTGCCACACCGAGCATGTACGACCTGGAGCGGGTCGAAATCGTCAAGGGACCCCAGGGCACCCTGTTCGGCCGCAACACCGCCTCCGGCGCCATCTCGATGGTGTCGCGCAAGCCCGGCGACACTTTTACCGGTGAAGTTTCCGTCAGTGCCGGCCAGTACGGGCGCAGCGAATTCGAGGGCGGCGTAGACATGCCCCTCGGTGAAGACCTGGCCGTGCGCTTTGCCGGCAAGCACTTCCAGGAAGACGGCCACGTGGAGAACCTGGCCGGCGGCCGCGACCTGGGCGCCAGCGAGCTGAATGCCATGCGCGTCACTACCGTCTATGACGGCATCCAGGATACCACCGTCACCCTCATGGCCCAGTACGAGGATCGTATCAGCGACGGCACCATCTACCGCGCATTCGATAGCGGTGCCGGTTACAACTACCCGATCCCCGAGGGCGATTACGACCAGGTCTTCAACGATGCCCAGGGCAAGGACGAGTCGGAAATCGGCGACGTGGTCCTTACCGTCGAGCACGATCTCGCCAATGGCACCACACTGTCTTCCATTACCGGTTACAAGACCCACAACTACAGCTACATCGAGGACTTCGACGGTACTCCCCACCCGATCGACACCTACTTCCGGGACCAGTCCGGGGATTTCTTCAGCCAGGAATTTCGCCTGACTTCCAACAGCGCCGGTCCCTTCAATTACGTGCTGGGGGCTTCCTACTACCAGGAAGAGCTGAACACCTACTTTGCCGGCGTGGACAATGAGGACTTCATCTGCGACGGCATCTTTGCCGATGAGTGGGAGGAAGGGCTCGACTCCTTTGTGAGCTGCGACAGCCTGCCGCAGGACGTCCTGGACGAGGCCTTCGGCTTTGAGGGCGAGCCCTGGGAGTATGCACCGGGCCGGCTCTCCATCGAGGAGGCCGACACTGTTGGGGAATACTCCGGCTGGGGCGTTTTTGCGAACACCACTTATGACCTGGGTGAGGCCACCACCCTCGGCCTGGGTGTCCGCTACACCGAGGATGACAAACAGTACAGTGTGGATTCCCCCTGGCCCGACACCTGGACCGGAGGCTGGAATTACCAGGCCATGTATACCAATGGGCCAATTGTCGGTGACAACACCTGGGACAACATTTCCGGCCGCGCGACCCTGACCCAGGTCCTGAGCGACGAGCTGACGGCCTATGCGAGTGTTGCCACTGGCTACAAGTCGGGCGGCTTCGATTACCTCTCATACAATGTGACCGACCCCACCTACGGCAATGACGCCGACAGCCAGTATGCGTGGCTGGACGAGCAGGGCTACGAGGTGGATGCCAGCAATGCCGAACCCAGTAAGTTCGACGAGGAGAATGTCCTGTCCTACGAGTTGGGCCTGAAAGCGAGGCTGTTTGGTAACCGGCTGGCACTCAACGCGGCTGCCTTCCAGTACACCTACGACAACCTGCAACAGGCATTCTGGGTGGGCGCGGCCGCGATCACCAGGAATGTGGGCGAATCACAGGGGCAGGGCCTGGAGGTCGATGCGCGCTGGTTGTTGACTGACAACCTGGACCTCTACCTGGGGATGGCCTGGCTGGATACAGAGTTCACCGGTGCGCCCGCCGAGCTGTGCGACAGCTGTGATGGGAATGAGATGGCATTTTCACCGGCGTTCTCATCGGCCACTGTCCTTACCTACAGCCGCATGACCGGTTTGGGTGAGATCTCGGTATCCGGTGAATACACCTTCACTGGTGAGCAGTGGTCCGACCTGGAGAATACCGAGGCGGTGAGGCTGGATGCGCGCAACGTGATGAACCTGCGCCTTTCCCTTACCTCCCCGGAGGACAGCTGGACCGCCGGAGTGTATGCGGAAAACCTGACCGGTGAGGAGTATTACCACTGGGGCTATGCCGAGGCGCTGTACAATCTGCCTGCCACCAAGACGGACCCGTCGCGCGGCAGGGTAGTGGGGGTAAACCTGGATTACCGTTTCTGATGGTCCCACCTCCCCAGTGCGGGAACATGAAGCCGGCGCCCTGCGCCGGCTTTTTTGTGGGCGGCGGCCATGCCGGTAGGTAGCCGGTACCGGTATCTTATTGATGGTAGACTGCGGTTATCCGAGAATGGGGGCATGAACTTGTCTAACTCTGAACAACGCAAGCGCAAGAGCCAGCTCGCACCGCGCCGGGAGCCGGTACAGGCCCGGGCACGTGAGCGCACCCGCAGGATTCTGGACACTACTGGCCGCCTGCTCGAGGAGGTGGGACTGAATGACCTCACCACTATCCTGATCGCCAAGGAGCTCGGGGTGTCGGTTGGTTCCCTGTATCACTATTTCCCCAACAAGCATGCGATCCTCTATGCGATGGGTGAACAGTGGTTGGCCAGCATGACCGACGCCCTTGAGGAGCTGGGCGGGTCAACGCTGGAGGATATGCCCCTGGAGGGCTTTATCCATGAGCTGGTGGAGCGGCTGCTGGCCGTTTACCGGGAGCAGCGCGGCCTGCTTCCGCTGGTACAGGCCATGTGGGGTATCCCGGAGCTGCACGAACTCGATGAGCGTCACGATGAACTCATCATTACGCATCTGAGTGCCATGTTCCGGCGCATGGGGTTTAGCTCTCCCCCTAACGAGATGGGCCGCCTGGCCCGCGCGACACTGGAAACATGCCATGCGCTGTTCCTGGTGATCGTAAACCAGCGGGGTGTGCGCTCGGAGCGTACCCGCGAGGATCTCGAGCGGATGTTGTTCACCCTGCTGGATGGCCGCCGGGCAGACTCGCGGCCGGGAGGCCTCGATGACGTGGAGGAGCCCTGATGCCGCGCAATGACAAGCTTGTGATCGCGATCTCCTCGCGGGCGCTCTTCAACCTGGGCGACAGTCACCGGGTGTTTGAGGAGCAGGGGCTCGAGGCATTCTCGGCCTACCAGATCGACCATGAAAACGATGTGCTGGAAAAAGGGGATGCTTTCCCGCTGGTGGAGAAATTCCTGCAGATCAACGAGCGCCTGGACGGCAGCCCCAGGGTCGAGGTGATCTTGCTTTCCCGCAATAGCGCCGACACAGGCCTGCGCGTATTCAACTCAATCGAGCACTACGGACTCGATATTACCCGCGCCGCCTTCTGCAACGGCGAGAGCCCGTACCGTTACATCGCACCGTTCGGTTGTCACCTGTTCCTGTCGACTGATGGCCAGGACGTGCGCCGGGCGCTGGAGCAGGGCGTTGCGGCGGCCACGCTGGTGGCCGGCACCGCACAGCAACGGCGCGACGATACCCTGCGTTTCGCATTTGACGGCGATGCGGTGATCTTTTCCGATGAGGCAGAACAGATCTTCAAGCGGGACGGCCTGGCGGCATTCGCAGCGTCGGAGCGGGCCTCGGCCCAGCAGCCCCTCGGCGGCGGCCCGTTCAAGGGTTTTCTTGAGGCTCTGCAGCAGTTGCAGGCCGAATTCCCCGCCGATACCTGCCCGATTCGCACCGCACTGGTCACCGCGCGCTCCGCACCGGCTCATGAGCGGGTGATCCGGACCCTGCGAGCGTGGAACGTACGCATCGATGAATCGGTCTTTCTTGGGGGCCTGCCCAAGGGCGAGTTCCTGCGGGCTTTCGGTGCCGACGTATTCTTCGATGACCAGCCGGCGCACTGCGCTTCGGCGGCCGAGCACGTGGCTACCGGGCATGTGCCCCATGGTATTGCCAATCTCGAAAGCCACTCCTGAGCCAGGCCCGGTCGCTATGGCCGCCCGCTGGCAGCCCATGGAAGGGATAGGTCGCTGGCGCCTGCTTATACCAATCCCGTGTTTCCTGTCACAGGGCGTGCTTTTTCCCGATATTTCATTTTGCCGACAGGCGGGCAGGGCTGCTATTCTTTTCTCGCATAACCTTTTATAGTTTTTATAACTGCGATATGTGCAGGCGGCAATTGGGGGATGATTGCCCGCCTGGCCGCTTAAAGTCAGGGAGACACCATGAAACTGCAGCAGTTGCGATATATCTGGGAAGTCGCCCACCACGACCTGAATGTTTCCGCGACCGCACAGAGTCTCTACACCTCGCAGCCCGGCATCAGCAAGCAGATCCGTCTACTGGAGGATGAGCTCGGGGTCGAGATTTTCGCCCGTAGCGGCAAGCACCTGACGCGCGTCACCCCGGCTGGCGAGGCTATCCTCAAGACCGCGGGTGAGATCATGCGCAAGGTCGAGAATATCAAGCAGGTGGCGCAGGAGTTCAGCAACGACCAGAAAGGCAACCTGGCGATTGCCACTACCCACACCCAGGCGCGTTACGCGCTGCCTCCGGTGATCAAGTCATTCATCGCGCGCTATCCCGAGGTTGCCCTGCACATGCACCAGGGCACACCCATGCAGATCTCCGAAATGGCCGCCGATGGCACCGCCGATTTTGCCATTGCCACCGAGGCACTGGAGCTGTTCAGCGACCTGGTGATGATGCCGGTTTACCGCTGGAATCGCTGCCTGCTGGTTCCGCGCGACCATCCCCTGTGCCAGCTGGGCAAGCTGACCCTCGAGGAGGTGGCCCAGTACCCCATCGTGACCTATGTATTTGGTTTTACCGGCCGATCAAAGCTGGACGAGGCCTTCCTTGAGAAAGGGCTGACGCCCAAGGTGGTCTTCACTGCAGCGGACGCGGACGTGATCAAGACCTACGTTCGCCTGGGGCTGGGGATTGGCATTGTGGCGGATATGGCGGTAGATGACGCCGATGAGGACCTGGTGGCGCTGGATGCCAGTGAGCTGTTTGAATCCAGCATCACGAAAATCGGTTTCCGCAAGGGAATTTTCCTGCGTGGCTTCATGTACGACTTTATCCAGCAGTTCGCCCCGCACCTCACCCGTGAGCTGGTGGACCAGGCGGCCCACGCAAGTTCGCGCGCGGAACTGGACGAGCTCTTTGCCAATCTGGAGCTGCCGGTCTACTGAATACCCGGCGCGGTGCCAGCGGGGCGCTGGTGAAAGGGGGAAGACGCAAGGCGAACGAGTGGCTGCATCCGGGAATGGGGTACCAGGAAGCACCGGTTGCCGGCACAACATCCTGGTCGCAGGGGGTCAGGAGGCCGCGGCGGCGTTCTCCAATGGCTGCAGTACTTCCTTTGCGAACTTGAAATAGACCGTGAACACCTCGACATCGCCACGGCCTCCGGCATTCTCCACGACGAAAAACGGTGCGCGCGACACTGCGTGCTTGCTCGCTAACTGGAAGCCCGCACTGCCGGGATCGCGTTCGTCGGCGACCAACACCTCATCGATAAAGCGCATCTGGTCTTTTTCAAGCAATTTCTGCTCTACATCGTGGCATTTGGCGCATGGGCTGCCATCGGCGAGAACCTTCTTTACCAGGGTGATGCGCATGATCGCTTTTCCTGCTTCTGTCGTGCGTGGGGTGGGATTGGTACTTCCCCTGTGACGCAGAATCTAGCAAAACGGTTAATAACGCGAAAATACCGTTAATTGATACTTTTATAACTATTCGTTTTATAAATTGGTAGCCCGATCAATTGTCACTGATCATCGGGGCATGCCCTCGAGCGTCTCAAGCAGCATTCCTACCTTGTTCAGGCATTCGTCATATTCAGCCGCCGGCACAGAGTCGGCGACTATCCCGCCGCCGGCGGCCCCGGAGATGACCCCATTGCCGGCAGTGAATGTGCGGATGGCGATATTGGTGTCTGCCCGGCCGCAGCTGCTCAGGTAGCCGATGCTGCCGCAGTAGATGCCGCGGGGGCTGAGTTCGAGTTCCCGGATAATCTCCATCGCCCGGCGCTTGGGGGCGCCGGTAATGGATCCGCCGGGGAAGCAGGCGGCAAGCAGGTCGGTAAAGTAGGCGCCCTCGGGTAATTCCCCGGTAATGCGGCTGACCAGGTGATGGACGTTGGCGAAGGTTGCCAGTTCGAACAGCTCGGGCACCCGAACCGTCCCGCGTCGGCAGCGCTTGCTGAAATCATTGCGTAGCAGGTCCACGATCATGAGGTTCTCGGCGCGGTCCTTGATACTGTGTTGTAAGGCATCGGCAACGCGGGTGTCCTCAACAGGATCCTTGTGGCGCGGCGCAGTGCCCTTGATGGGCTCGGTTTGCACGGCGCAGCCGTCTGCGTGGATGAAACGCTCCGGTGACAGGCTGAGAACCTGGCCGTGGGGCAGGTCGAGGTAGGCGGAAAAGGGCCCCGCAACCCGCTCGCGCAGGGCCAGGTAGCCTGCCAGCGGATCACCCTCGAAGGGCGCGGAAAAGCGCTGGGTGAAATTGGCCTGGTAGATATCACCGGCACGGATGTAGTCCAGGATTCGCTCTATCTGCCGGCAGTATTCCTCGCGGGTAAATTCGTGCTCAAAGGGGCCGCACAGGGAGAATGGCCCGGTACGCGCAGCATCCTGCCAGGGCAGTGCGCTGAAGCGCGCGATCAGGTCCCTGACCTGGACCTCCGAGCAGGCCGGGTGGAAAACGAGGTGGCTGGCACAAAGCTGGTGGTCCACCACCAGGGCCCAGCTGTAGAGGCCGAAAAAACCGGCCGGCAGCGGGGTGGCGCGGTTGTCAGGGGCAAGGAAATTCTCCGCCATCCCCAGCTCATAGCCCGCATAACCGATGGCACCGCCACAGAATGGCAGTTGCGCGTCGCTGTCCAGCGGCGCCAGCTCACACAGCAGGTCGTCGAGCTCGGCAAATGGTGCGGCACTATCGGCCTGCAACTCCAGTGTCGCCAGCGGGTCGGCACTGATGATGTCAAAGCGACCGCCGGGGGCAACGGGCCTGCCGCTGTCGAGCCAGACAGGCGCGGGGAGGTCTGCCACGGTCTGGAAGGCCACCGGTGTATTGATGGAGTAGGGGACTGAGACGATCTGCAGCGATTTCATGCAAACTTCTTATACGCACCAGTCGGCGTCCGGGTTTCGATGACAGGTATCCGGGCCGAAAAAATGGCGGCTACTTTACCGCAAAATCAGTCGACGCGCCGCTCGATACCTGCCTGGGACATCAGGCGTGTCGCCAGTTCCTCGACCGACAGCTGGGTCGCGTTGAGATAGGGGACCTGGGAGCGCCTGAGCATCTGCTCCACCTGGCGCACTTCGAACTCGCACTGTTCCCGTGAAGCGTAGCGGCTGTTGGCCCGGCGTTCCTGGCGGATCGACATCAGGCGCTCCGGGTCGATGGTCAGGCCGAAGAGCTTGTGGCGATAGGGGCGCAGAATTTTCGGCAGGGCGGTGGAATCCATATCCTCTTCGGTGATCGGGTAGTTGGCTGCCCGCAAACCGAACTGCAGGGCCAGGTAGAGGCAGGTGGGGGTTTTGCCGGACCGGGAAACGCCCACCAGGATCACATCTGCGCGGTCAAACTCCCGCACCCGCCGGCCGTCGTCGTTATCCATCGCGAAATGCACTGCCTCAATACGCTCGCTGTAGCGACTGTCATTGGCAATACCGTGCGATACATTGACAGACTGTGCCGGGTCGGTGCCGAAGAGACTGGCCAATGGGGTGAGGTAACTCTCGAACACGTCGAGCATGAGCGCGGAGCTGCGATGCAGCTGCGCGCGGATCTCATCCGCGACGATGCTGCTGATTACGATCGGTTGCAGCCCCGATTCCCGGGCGGAGTGCTCGATGCGCTGCATGACCAGGCCGACCTTCTCTGTTGAATCGATATAGGGCAGGGTGACCTGCTCGACGTGCTCCTGGCGAAACTGGGCCAGCAGGCTGTGGCCGATGGCTTCCACCGTCAGGCCGGTGCCGTCGGAGATGAAGAATGCCGTGCGCTTGTCTTTCGCCATAATCACTGTTCGGGCCGGAAATGAGTGTGGCCCTATGCTACTGGTTTCTCCACCGGTAGTCTGCATCTGCGCCCGTGTAGAAAAATTACAACATTTTCGCTGCATTTTACGGGCTATTTTTTACAAAACCCATCCTTATAATCGGCGCCTCAAATCCTGCTGCAGAGGGCGTTTCCGTGACGAGCTTTACCATCAACTTCGCGCAACTGGGCATGGGGGATGTCGACAAGGTCGGCGGCAAGAACGCCTCTCTCGGCGAGATGATCTCCTCCCTTGCCGACGCGGGTGTCAGTGTGCCGGGCGGCTTCGCCACCACCGCCGATGCGTTCCGCGCGTTTCTCGCCCACGAGCAGCTCGAGGAGCGGATCGCAGCGCGCCTCAAGAGCCTGGATGTAGGGGACGTGAAGGCCCTGGCCGAGGCGGGCGAGCAGATTCGCGGCTGGATTCTCGAAACCCCCTTTCCCGCGACCCTGGAGCAGGAGATCCGGGACGGCTACCAGGCCCTGGGCGGCGGCGACACGGCCGTGGCAGTGCGCTCTTCTGCAACTGCGGAGGACCTTCCCGACGCTTCCTTTGCGGGCCAGCAGGAGACCTTCCTGAATATTCGCGGTGTCGACGCGGTCCTGGACGCGGTGAAGGAGGTTTTTGCCTCGCTGTACAACGATCGCGCCATCGCCTACCGGGTGCATACCGGCTACGCGCATGCCGGCGTGGCACTGTCAGCCGGCATCCAGCACATGGTGCGCAGTGAAACCGGCGCGGCCGGGGTAATGTTTACCCTGGATACCGAGAGCGGGTTCCGTGATGTGGTCTTCATCACCTCTGCGTACGGGCTTGGGGAAACCGTGGTCCAGGGGGCGGTCAACCCGGATGAGTTCTATCTGTACAAGCCTGCGCTGAAGGACGGTCGCCCGGCCATCCTGCGCCGCAACCGCGGCAGCAAGGCGATCAAGATGGTCTATGACGGCAGTGGCGATTGTGGCCGCTCGGTCAAGACCGTGCCCGTGGCCGACGAGGATCGCAGGGTATTCTCCCTGACCGATGACGAGCTGACGAGCCTTGCGCAACAGGCGTGCCGGATCGAGGAGCATTACGGCCGCCCGATGGATATCGAATGGGCCAAGGATGGTGACAGCGGCAAGCTCTTTATTGTGCAGGCCCGTCCCGAGACTGTCCGCTCCCGTGACCAGGGTACCAGCATCGAGCGCTATCACCTCCGCGAGCGGGGTGATGTCCTGTGCGAGGGGCGTGCAATCGGCCAGCGCATAGGTGCGGGCAAGGTACGGGTGCTGGAGTCTGTCGATGACATGGCCTCGATGCAGGATGGCGAGGTGCTAGTCACCGATATGACCGACCCGGACTGGGAGCCCGTGCTCAAGAAAGCCAGCGCTATCGTCACCAACCGCGGCGGGCGCACCTGTCACGCGGCGATCATCGCCCGTGAGCTGGGTATCCCTGCGGTGGTGGGGTGCGGCAATGCGACTGAGCTGCTGCACAGCGGAACCCCGGTGACCGTCTCCTGTGCCGAGGGTGATACCGGTTTTGTCATGTCCGGTGAGCTGGATTTCGAGCGCGAGCAGACTGAAGTGCAGGATATGCCGGAGCTGCCGTTCAAGATCATGCTCAATGTGGGTAACCCGGACCGTGCCTTCGCGTTCAGCCATCTGCCCAACGAGGGTGTCGGCCTGGCGCGGCTGGAGTTCATCCTGAACCGGATGATCGGCATCCATCCCAAGGCACTGCTGGAGCTGGAGAAGCTGCCGGAAGACCTGCAGAAGACAATCCGCGAGCGTATCGGTGGCTATGCGTCGCCGGAAGACTTTATCGTAGAGAAGCTGGTCGAGGGGATCTCTACGCTCGCGGCGGCCTTTGCGCCGAACCGCGTGATCGTACGGCTCTCGGACTTCAAATCGAATGAATACGCCCACCTGATCGGTGGCCAGCTCTATGAACCGAGCGAGGAAAACCCGATGCTCGGGTTCCGCGGGGCCGCGCGTTACCGTTCGCGTGATTTCCGCCAGTGCTTTGCCCTGGAGTGCCGCGCGCTGAAAAAAGTGCGGGAGGAGATGGGCCTCGAGAATGTGGAGATCATGGTACCTTTCGTGCGCACTCCGGAAGAGGCCTCAGAAGTAGTGGCACTGATGGCCGAAAATGGCCTGGTACGGGGTGAGCGCGGGCTCAAGGTGATCATGATGTGCGAGCTGCCGTCTAATGCCTTGCTGGCGGAGGATTTTCTGCAGCACTTCGATGGTTTCTCCATTGGCTCCAACGACCTCACCCAGCTGACGCTCGGGCTTGACCGGGACTCCGGCCTTGTCGCGGACCTGTTCGATGAGCGCAATCCGGCTGTGAAGGCGCTGCTATCGCAGGCGATACGGGCCTGCAAGAAGGCCGGCAAGTATGTCGGTATCTGCGGTCAGGGGCCATCCGACCACAAGGACTTTGCCCGCTGGTTGATGGACGAGGGTATCGACAGCGTCTCCCTGAATCCTGACACGGCAGTGGATACCTGGCTGTTCCTGGCCAACGATCCCGATGCCCAATAATCCATAAACGGCCCTTCGGGCCGTTTTTTCTTTTCTGCGATCCACTCCCGGCACCGCAGCCGTGCCCCTGGTTACGGCTGTCGGGCCACAGGTTGCTCAAGCATGCCTGTAGCCAGGCCTGTAAATCCCTGCAAGCTTTCTCTTGTGGGAATTGGTACGTAATCCGGCCATATATTTTCCCTTTGCTGGAAAGTCAGCCATTTCTTCCCGCGGTCTGTGCGGGCGCTCGCCCACCTTGCTCAACTCTCCGGGCTTTCGGGCATATTCAATTCGTCCCTCATGGCTCTCAATAAAAGTGTCTTCTAAAAGAAGCAATCCGTCTAAAACCGCTCCCGCAGCGCAATAGAATCGAATAGTGAAAAGCTCACCCGTGGCTTTACTTTCACAAAAAATGGAATTTGCTGAGTCGCGACGTGGGAAGCGGCCGGCAGGGGCTCGCCACCTCAGGGGCGGCAGGGTCCGGGATCCAGCGCAGACTGGCAGGCGGTCAGAATTTTTTGCCGAATAGCGCGAGGTGTCGTATGTACACGATCAGACGAACCTGGAATCCCCAAGAATGTGCCGGTTTGCTGTTTCTCCTGCTCGTACTCCTGACGTTACCGGTGAGTGCAAATACTGCCAATACCCGCGGTGTAAACTGGTTCGACGACCAGGCTGCCGTAAACACCTCCGGCGCTGCCTCGATTCAGATTAACCTCAGTGAACAACGGGCGTATTTTTACAAGGGGGGGCGCCTGATCGGCGTCTCAAAAGTATCCTCTGGTAAGAGAGGTTACAGTACCAGCCCGGGGCATTTCCGCGTCCTTTCGAAACATCCTCGACATCGTTCAACTATCTACGGTAGCTACGTCGACAAGCGGACCGGGCGTGTGGTCAAGGCGGATGTAAATACCCGCACAGACCGTCGTCCTCCCGGTACCTATTATCGCGGCGCAAAGATGCACTATTACATCCGCTTCAACGGCGGTATCGGCCTGCACGCGTCGGGCCATGTGCCGGACTATCCCGCGTCCCATGGATGCGTCCGCATGCCGCGACATATGGCGGAGAAGTTCTATCGTTACGCAAGCGTAGGCACCCCGGTCCGGGTCACCTACTGACCCGGATCCCAGCTGGCCCTGCATGTGGAGACAGCACGTATATACAGTGAAGTAATGCCCGGTATTCAGGTGCCGGGCTTGCATGTCATTCCGGCGCACGCATACTGACCCTGCTGTCGATCAGTATCCTGACCAGATTGGGGAGACAACCAATGAGAGTTTCCACTCCGGACCTGTGTGACGAACATGCCGATGTTATCGAGGTGGTGGAGCCAATGTTCGTCAATTATGGGGGGCGCGAACAATTCGGCGGCCGCATAAGTACCATCAAGTGTTTCGAGGACAATTCTCTCGTGAGAGAGGCGGTTGCCGAGCCGGGGCAGGGGCGTGTACTGGTAGTGGACGCGGGCGGCTCCATGCGCAGGGCCTGCCTGGGCGACCAGCTGGCGGAGAAGGCGGCTGCGAACGGCTGGGAGGGAATCCTGATGTACGGCTGCATCCGTGACGTGGATGAAATCAATGCACTGGATCTCGGCGTACAGGCGCTCGGGACTCACCCCATGAAAACCGAGAAAAAAGGGATCGGAGAGCGAGACCTGGCGGTATCCTTTGGCGGCGTTACCTTCCACCCGGGGAGTTTCGTATACGCGGACAACAACGGCGTGATCGTATCTTCCAGTGCCTTGCTGTGAACCCTATCCGGAGCAGTTTGATCTGCTGTTTGACTCGACCCGTACCTAGTCCCTAGGCTGGGCACAGGGAGTGATGGATGTAACGCCGTGAACGCAGGCTGATGAGGGCCTGCGGTATTCGTTGCCAGATCCCGGGCGAGGTGCCCCAACACAGCAATTGGAGGGGCCTGCGTTGGCAGGGAGAGCGCCAGCTGTCGAGTTGAGCGCCAAATCCAATATGGAGCGACACTTCACAGCGCTCTCAATGAGATCCCTCGCCTATCATGTGACCTGAAGCCATCTCGCAACGGCGGGGACGTTCAGTGCCTGCCCACAAGCACCCGGAAGGAAACAATGAGCGACCTGAGAAAAAAATGGATAACCGGACCCCTGCTTAAACTGATCAAGAAGGTGTTGCCGCCGATCTCAGAGACCGAGCGAGAGGCGATGGAGGCGGGAGAGGTCTGGTGGGATGCCGAGCTGCTCTCCGGCAAACCGCGGTGGGAGGAGCTGCTGGGGATGGGGCCGCCGAAGCTGAGCGAGGAAGAGCAGGCGTTCCTCGAGGGGCCCGTGGAAGAACTCTGCAGCATGATCGATGACTGGCAGATCATTTTCGAGGACCGTGACCTGCCGGATGAGCTTTGGGAATTCCTGAAGAAGGAGCGTTTCTTCGGCATTATCATTCCCAAGGAGTACGGAGGGCTGGGCTTTTCCCCGACAGCCCATGCGGAAATCGTCACCAAGATCTCCACGCGCAGCACCACGGTGGGCGTTACCGTGATGGTGCCAAACTCGCTCGGTCCCGGTGAGCTGCTGATGGCTCACGGCACCGAGGAGCAGAAGGACTATTACCTGCCTCGGCTTGCGGACGGGCGCGAGTTGCCCTGTTTCGGCCTGACCAGTGATGAGGCTGGTTCAGACGCCGCCTCGATGACAGACCACGGTATCGTGTGCTATGGCGAGTACAAGGGCGAGAAAACCCTTGGCATGCGGGTCAACTGGCACAAGCGCTACATCACCCTGGCGCCCGTGGCGACCATACTGGGGCTGGCGTTCAAGCTGTATGATCCGGACCACCTCCTCGGCGACGAGGAGGAACTCGGGATCACTGTGGCGCTGGTACCGACAGATACCGAGGGTGTGACCATTGGCCAGCGCCACCTTCCGGCCATGCAGGCATTCCAGAATGGTCCGAACTGGGGCAAGGATGTGTTCATTCCCATGGAGTGGATCATAGGCGGCCAGGAAAATGTGGGGCGCGGGTGGCACATGCTGATGAGTGCACTGGCAGCCGGCCGCGGCATTTCACTGCCGTCACTGTCCACCGGCGGTGCCAAGATGGCCGCTCGCCTGACTGGCGCCTATGCCCGGGTACGGGAGCAGTTCGGGATCCCGATCGGAAAATTTGAGGGGGTCCAGCGGCGCCTGGCCGAAATTGCCGGCATTGCCTACGTACTTGATTCTGCCCACAAGACCACCACAAGGGCCCTGGACGAAGGGTTAAAACCCGCCGTCGTGTCGGCGATCATGAAGGCTCATGCGACCTTCGGCCTGCGCGAGGCAATCAACGATGCCATGGATATCCATGCCGGCAAGGCCATCATGGATGGTCCCCTGAACTACCTGGGCAACGTCTACCGGGCGGTGCCGGTGGCCATTACCGTGGAGGGTGCCAATATCCTGACGCGCAGCCTGATGATTTTTGGCCAGGGCGCGATCCGGTGTCACCCGTACCTCCTCGACGAAATGCTCGCGGCTGAACACGAGGACACAAAAGAGGGTGTCAGCCAGCTCGACGAGCTGTTGCCCAAGCATGCATGGTTCCAGATCAAGACGCTGGCCCGCGGATTCTTCCACGGCTGGACTGTGGGAATCTTTGCCAGCAGTCCACGGGGAGTGGGGCACGCAGCAAAATATTACCGCCAGTTGAACCGCTATTCGGCAATACTCACCCTGGCCACCGAGATTTCCCTGATGTCCCTCGGCGGCGAGCTGAAGCGCAAAGAGCTGATTTCTGCACGCCTGGGCGATGTCCTGAGCCAGCTCTACCTGCTCAGCTGCACCCTGAAGCGGTTCAAGGATGACGGCAGTCCCAAGGAAGATCGGCCTTTGCTGGAGTTCGCAATGCGCGCGGGCCTGCACAAGATCGAGGTGAGCCTGCTGGAGGTCTACCAGAATTTCCCCCGGCGCTTCCTCGGGCAGGTGATGCATTTCCTGACCATGCCCTGGGGACACAGTGTGCATACCGCCTCCGACCGGCAGGCCCGGGCCTGCGCGGAACTCCTGATGGAACCCTCGGAAACCCGGGACCGGCTCACCCGGGGCGTGTACCTCGGCAATCCCGGTGACGGGGTCGATATTGTGGAGCAGGCCTTCAATAAGGTGTGTGCCACGCAGAAGGCACGCGACAAGATGAAAAAAGGCGGAATCCGCCAGTTGAACGGCGACGCCATCGAGAAGGCACGGGAGAAGGGGCTCATTTCCGAGGAAGAGGCCGAAAAATTACACGAGACATCTGAAGCGGTTCACCTCGCCATCCAGGTAGATCACTTCGACCACCTGAGTCCCTGTGAGGACAAGGCGAAACACGGGGAATAAGCCGTAAAGTGGCCCCTGGCACCCGCGCTAACAGGGCAGGAGAGTTTGTGTGGAGAGACAGCGGCAGCGTTACGATAGTGTCGAGGCCTGTGTCGATGCTGTCCTGGAGAGAGTAGGCAAGCGGATCGTGCTCGGCCTGCCCCTGGGCATCGGCAAGGCCAATCACTTTGCCAATGCGCTCTATGCGCGCGCCGCGGCCGACAGCTCGATTTCGCTGACAATATTTACCGCGCTTACCCTCGAGCGACCGGTCGGCAAGGGCGAAATCCAGCGGCGATTTATCCAGCCGTTGCTCGACCGGCTTTACAACCATTACCAGGACCTGGCCTATACCGCGCCCCGTCACCGGGGCCAGCTGCCGCCGAATATCGAAGTCTGTGAATTCTTCATGCAGCCGGGTGCTTACCTGCATAACCCCACCGCCCAGCAAGCCTACGTCAGCGCCAATTACACCCACGTGACGCGCGACCTGTTTGACCGGGGTGTAAACCTGATCGCACAGATGGTTGCGCCTGGCGACTCGCGGGAAAGCTTCAGCCTGAGCAGCAATCCCGATCTCACCCTCCCGATTCTTCGCGAGGCGCAGGCGCGGGAAGGATATGAGCTGTACCTGCTCGGCGAGGTCAATCCCCAGCTGCCGTATCTCGGCAGCGACGCCATCCTGCCGGCGGAGAGATTTGATTTCCTGCTGGAAGGGGATATGTACGATACCCCCTTGTTCTGTGCGCCGACGACGCCGGTGGGGCTTACCGAGTACAGCATTGGAATGCACGTTGCCAGCCTGCTGCCGGACGGCGGTTCGCTGCAGGTGGGGATCGGTGCACTGGGCGATGCAGTCTGCCACGCGCTGCGCCTGCGACATACACACAACAAAGAGTTTGGCGGGATACTGCGCGACCTCACGGTCGATGACTCACTGGAATTTCGCCACCGCATGCCCCCCCAGCAGGACAAGTTCGAGCGCGGATTGTATGGCGTGAGTGAGATGGTGCCCCCTGGCTTCCTGAACCTGCGCCGTGCGGGTGTGCTCAAACGCGAGGTATATCCTGACGAGGCTCTGCAAGGACTACTGAATCGGGGTGAGGTTGAGCCGGTTGCGGACGAGAAGTTGCTGCTGGCGCTGAAAGAAAGCGGCCGTATCAGCTGTCCGCTGACGGAAGAAGACACCGATTTCCTGCAGTCTATCGGGGCGGTGGACCCGAGTTACAGCTGGCGCGGCCACAGGTTCCTGAGCCCCGATGGCGAGCAAGAGGAGGCCGACCTGCACAGCGCACACGGCCGGCAGAGGCTACTTGGCAGCTGTGCGGGGAAGAAGCTGCGCGGCGGCATCTGGCTGCATGGTGGATTTTACCTGGGGCCTTCGGCCATGTACCGGGAGCTCCGCCAGCTGGACGATGAAGAGTGGGCCGGGATCAATATGACGGCCATTGATTACATCAACGAGTTGCAGCACGACTACAGCCTGAAGGTGGCGCAGCGCCAGCAGGCCCGCTTCGTCAATGCCGCCATGATGGTCACGCTTAATGGCGCCGTGATTTCGGACGGCCTCGCCGATGCGCAGGTGGTCAGTGGGGTGGGGGGGCAATACAACTTTGTCGCCCAGGCCCATGAGCTGCCAGGCGGCCGCTCGGTAATTACCCTGCCCAGCACACGTGAGAGTGGCGGAGAAACGCGCAGTAATATCGTCTGGGAGTTCCCCCACTGCACCATCCCGCGCCACCTGCGGGATATCGTAGTGACGGAATACGGTGTCGCCGACCTGCGGGGCAGGTCCGATCGTGACGTGATCGTGGCGATGCTTGCAATCTGCGATTCGCGTTTCCAGGAAGAATTGCTGGAGAAGGCCAAGAGCGCCGGCAAGGTGGAGCAGGATTACAGTATCCCGCTGCAATTCACCGAGAATACCCCCGCGCATATCCGGGCGGTATACAGTACCGATGAGCGACTGGCCCTGCTGCCGTACTATCCCCTCGGCACCGACTTCACCGAGGAGGAGGCGCTGCTGGCGGCAGCACTGGGTCGGCTCAAGGTCCACAGCAAGAAGTGGTGGAAAGTTCTGCCGCTGGCCCTGGCGGGCTACCGGGCGTACCGGGACCGGTCGGCCTCAGCCGATTACATCCATCGCTGTCTTGAAAGAATGGGGTTTGAGGAAACGGATACCTTCGAGCACAAACTGGAAGGTTACCTGGTGGCGGGGGCGCTGAGGGAGTTTGTAGATCTCCGCCGCCCCCTGACCGGCCCCGGCGCAGAATGAAAAGCGGGCCGCGTAGCGGCCCGAAAACTGAGTCGAGGTGGCTCACCCGGCGGTTGCCTTACTTGAACTGGTCTTCCTCTGTAGAACCGGTCAGTGCAGTCACGGAAGACTGGCCCCCCTGGATGACATTGGTCATGTCGTCGAAGTAGCCGGTACCCACTTCCTGCTGGTGCGCCACGAAGGTGTAGCCCTTGTCCGCATCCTGGAATTCCTTTTCCTGCAGGCGGACGTAGGCGGACATATCCTCGCGCGCATAGTCGTAGGCCAGGTTGAACATGCTGTTCCACATGTTGTGGATGCCGGCCAGGGTGATGAACTGGAACTTGTAGCCCATGGCTGACAGCTCCCGCTGGAACCTGGCGATGGTCTCGTCGTCCAGGTTCTTCTTCCAGTTAAAGGAGGGCGAGCAGTTGTAGGACAGCAGCTGCTCCGGGTGCTCCTTGTGAATAGCCTCGGCGAATTTTTTGGCCTCTTCCAGGTCCGGGGTGGCGGTCTCACACCACAGCAGGTCAGCGTAGGGCGCGTACGCCAGGCCGCGGGAAATGGCCTGGTCGATGCCGGCCTTGACGCGGTAGAAGCCCTCGGCAGTGCGCTCGCCGGTCAGGAAGGGCTCGTCGTACTCGTCGTGGTCGGAAGTCATCAGGTCCGCCGCATTGGCGTCGGTCCGCGCCAGTACGATGGTGGGCACGCCCTCAACGTCGGTCGCCAGGCGCGCCGCGGTAAGCTTCTGCACCGCTTCCTGGGTGGGTACCAGCACCTTGCCGCCCATGTGGCCGCACTTCTTCACCGAGGCCAGCTGGTCCTCGAAATGCGCACCGGCAGCACCGGCGCGGATCATGTTCTTCATCAGCTCGTAGGCGTTCAGGACGCCGCCGAAGCCCGCCTCGGCATCCGCCACGATGGGGGCGTAGTAGTCGATATAGCCCTCGTCACCCGGGTTTTTGCCGCTCTTCCACTGGATCTGGTCGGCGCGCTCGAAGGCGTTGTTGATCCGGCGGATAACGGTCGGCACTGAGTCCACCGCGTAGAGGGACTGGTCCGGGTACATGGTTTCGGAAGTATTGGCATCGGCGGCCACCTGCCAGCCGGACAGGTAGATTGCCTGCACGCCGGCCTTCACCTGTTGCACGGCCTGGCCACCGGTCAGCGCACCCATGGCATTGACGAAGTCCTTGTCAGGACGGAAAGATGGGCGGCCGCCCTCGTTGATCAGTTGCCACAGCTTTTCAGCCCCGCGCCGGGCGATGGTATTCTCGCGCTTGATGGAGCCGCGCAGGCGTACCACGTCCTCGGCCGAGTATGTGCGCTTCACGTTCTTCCAGCGCGGATTCTCCGCCCAGTCTTTCTCGATGGCAGCGATTTCGGCCTTGCGGTCATAATTGCCGGTAGTCATCTCTTGCTTCCCCTCGAAATGTTGGCTGCAATTGGGTGTCTAGTATCGGGCGCCTGGGCAGACCGGGCGGCGGTGGCATCGATGACCTGTTCGTCGACCAGGGCCCGGTGGGCGAACCGTTTATCGCCGGGAACCACTCGCTGACCTGCCGCAAATGATTCATCGCACTCGCGCGCGCCTGCGTGGAGATAGCCCTCGCGTGGCGTCACTGTGCCTCGCCGATACCGCCCGGGGACAGTTTGTGACTGAGGAGGCCGAGCAGCGTAAATTCGGGCGAGGAACAGCCAGAATTAAAGACCAGAACACGCCCTGGCGCGGCAATACAATCCGCCAAATAACCACCGTCATCCCTTAAGGCTAGACGAATTTGGCGCGTTATCCCTGTTCTGGGCCGACAGAACCAGGGGGGCGCTATTGGGCTCAAGTGCGCGGGGAGCGTGGCTTTCAAGCCGCCCATAAAAAAGGGGCCACAAAGTGACCCCGAAAGTGAGTGAATAAGTTCCGGGAGTTGGCAGCATTCAGGTCTACCCAACTCCTGCTTGCTGACGGCGCTTAGCCGAACTGGTTCATGGTGTTGTCTTTACCGGCAGCCTTCAGCGCGGCTTCACCGGCAAAGTATTCCTTGTGATCGTCGCCGATGTCGGATCCGGCCATGTTCTGGTGTTTGACGCAGGCGATACCCTGGCGGATTTCCTTGCGCTGTACACCTTCCACATAACCCAGCATGCCTTTCTCTCCGAAGTACTCCTTCGCCAGGTTGTCGGTAGACAGGGCGGCGGTGTGATAGGTCGGCAGAGTAATCAGGTGGTGGAAGATCCCGGCTTCGCGGGCAGCATCAGCCTGGAAGGTACGGATCTTGTCATCGGCCGCCCTGGAAAGCTCGGTATCGTCGTATTCCGCACTCATCAGGTTGTCGCGATTGTAGGCGGACACGTCCTTGCCTTCTTCCTGCCAGGCATCGAATACCTGCTGGCGGAAGTTCAGGGTCCAGTTGAATGACGGGCTGTTGTTGTATACGAGCTTCGCGTTCGGAACCTGCTTGCGGATTTCGTCCATCATGGCGCCGATCTGGCCGACATGGGGCTTCTCGGTTTCAATCCAGATCAGGTCGGCGCCGTTCTGCAGGGAGGTCACGCTGTCGAGGACACAGCGGGCTTCGCCGGTGCCTTTGCGGAACTGGAACAGGTTGGAGGCCAGGCGCTTCGGGCGCAGCAGCTTGCCGTCACGGTTGATGATCACATCGCCATTGGCCAGGTCACCGGAAGCCACTTCCTCGCAATCCAGGAAGGAGTTGTACTGGTCCCCCAGGTCGCCGGGCTCCTTGGTCACGGCGATCTGCTTGGTCAGGCCGGCGCCCAGGGAATCGGTACGAGCAACGATCACACCGTTATCCACGCCCAGCTCCAGGAACGCGTAGCGGACCGCGCGGATCTTGGCCAGGAACTCCTCGTGCGGAACGGTCACCTTTCCGTCCTGGTGACCACACTGCTTCTCGTCGGAAACCTGGTTTTCGATCTGGATACAGCAGGCGCCGGCTTCGATCATCTTCTTGGCCAGCAGGTAAGTCGCTTCCGCATTGCCGAAACCGGCATCGATGTCGGCAATGATCGGCACGACGTGGGTTACGTGATTGTCGATCTTGTCGATGATCGCTTTCTCGGCATCTTTGTCACCGGCTTCGCGGGCTGCGTCCAGCTCGCGGAACAGGCCGCCCAGCTCACGGGCGTCAGCCTGGCGCAGGAAGGTATACAGCTCTTCGATCAGCGCAGCGACAGAGGTCTTCTCATGCATGGACTGGTCGGGCAGGGGGCCAAATTCACTGCGCAGTGCAGCGACCATCCAGCCGGAGAGGTACAGGTAACGGCGGTCGGTGTTGCCTTCGAAATGCTTTTTGATGGAAATCATCTTCTGCTGACCGATAAAGCCATGCCAGCAACCCAGTGACTGGGTGTACTTGGTGCAATCCTTGTCGTAGGCCTCCATGTCTTTGCGCATGATATTGGCGGTATATCTGGCGATTTCGAGGCCGTTCTGGAACTTGTTCTGGAGCCGCATGCGCGCCACAGATTCCGGGTTGATGGCATCCCAGGAGCTGCCATTGGCTTTACGGAGCTTGGCTGCCGCTTCGATTTCTTGCGAGTAAGTGGACATGGCTGTATTCCCTCGAAAAGAAAGGTGACTTCGAATTGTTGTTGCATATGCTACGAGCGCTGGCATAATTTGGCTAATTTATTGCCATTATTTTCGCTATCAGTCAGATAAATACTATGAGTTTGGAAAGAGCCGACCTGAACCTGCTGGTCTACCTGGATGTGCTCCTGCGGGAACGCAATGTCACCCGCGCTGCGAACTACCTGGGCTTGTCCCAGCCCGCCATGAGCAATGGCCTCAAGCGCCTGCGCGAGCTGTTTGGCGACCCACTGCTGGTGCGCACCCGGGAGGGAATGATGCCCACTGAGCGGGCACTGGAACTGCAGCCCATGGTGCGCGAGGCCCTGGCCTCCATCGACCGGGTTATCCAGCCCAACCGGGATTTCGAGCCGGGGGCGGCGCGACGCACCTTCCGTATCATGGCCAGTGACTACGCTGAATCGACCCTGATCCCGGCACTGCTGAGGCGCCTGCGGGACCAGGCGCCCGGTATCAGCCTCGACATCATGACGCCCAGTGACGTGAGTTTCGTCGATGTCGAGCAGGGCAAGGTGGACATGGTCATCAACCGCTTCGACAGCATGCCGCAGAGCTTTCACCAGGCCACCGTCTGGCGGGACAGCTTTTCCTGCGTGATGCGGGCGGACAACCCGGTGCTTGGGGACTATACCCTGCAGAGCTATCTCAAGGCCCAGCACATCTGGGTGAGCAAGACCGGCATGGGGGTAGGTGTGGGCGTCAACCCCGAGGACGTGCAGCGGCTCGGCTGGGTTGACGAGGCCATTGGCCGCCTCGGCGAGAAGCGCGATATCTCGGTATTCACCCGCCACTACCAGGTCGCAATGCTGCTGGCGGAACAGAGCGACCTGATCGTAACGGTACCCACCCGGCTGGCGCAGCTGGCCAGCGACAACCCCCGCATCACGCGCCGGGAGCCGCCGCTGGATATTCCGCCCCTGGAGTTGAAGATGGCGTGGAGCCCGCTTTTGCAGCAGAGCGCACCACACCGCTGGCTGCGGCGGCTGATCCTGGATGTGGGTCGCCAGCTCTGAGCCGGCGGGAGGGATGAGCGGTCGCCGATTTCACCAAAATCAGGCGAGTGAATAGCGGAAATTGCGGCTATAAATTAGCGGTATGGCGCCGCGCCTGTTTAGAATGCCGTGAAACAATTTCCCAAGACGCTATCAGCAAGAGGTCAGGATATGACGGAGCGAGTCCAAGTCGGCCAACTGAAGATTGCCCCCGAACTCTACAGCATGGTGAACGAGGAGGTAATCCCGGGCACCGGCGTGGATGCCGACAGTTTCTGGGCCGAGTTCGGCAAAATTGTCGCCGACCTGGCACCCCGCAATCGTGACCTGCTGGAAAAACGCGACGCATTGCAGGCGAAGATCGACCAGTGGCACCAGGATAACCCGGGAGGCTATCGCGACCTGGATCGCTATAAGGCGTTTTTGCGCGAGATCGGCTACCTGCTGGAAGAGCCGGCCGACTTCACTGCCAGCACGGAAAACGTGGACGAGGAAATAGCCACCATGGCCGGGCCCCAGCTGGTGGTGCCGGTGATGAATGCCCGCTATGCCCTCAATGCGGCCAATGCTCGCTGGGGAAGCCTTTATGATGCCCTCTACGGCACCGATGTGATCAGCGAAGACGGCGGCGCCGAGAAGGGAACCGCCTACAACCCGGTGCGCGGCGAGCGCGTTATCCAGTATGCCCGCGAGTTTCTCGACCAGGCTGCGCCGCTCACCGAGGGCAGCCACCGCGACGCTGTCGAGTACCACATCAACGGGCCGCTGGTGGAGGTCCAGTTGCGCAACGGCGACATCGCCACCCTGAAGAGCCGCGGCCAGTTCCTGGGTTTCAACGGGGATCCCAGCGAGCCCAGCGCTATCCTGCTCCAGCAGAACGGACTGCGCTTCGAGATCCAGATCGATCGCGAGAGCCCTATCGGCAAGACGGATGCCGCCGGCGTCAAGGACATCCTGATGGAGTCGGCCCTGACTACGATCATGGACTGCGAGGATTCCGTGGCCGCTGTCGACGCCGAGGACAAGGTGGTGGTCTACCGCAATTGGCTGGGGCTGATGAATGGCACCCTGGAGGAATCCATCGACAAGGGCGGCAAGACATTCGTCCGCAAGTTGAACAGCGACCGGGAATATAAGGCTCGCGATGGCAGCCGCTTCACGCTTCCGGGCCGCAGCCTGATGTTCGTGCGCAACGTGGGCCACCTGATGACCAACGATGCGGTTCTCGATGGCGACGGCAACGAGGTCCCGGAGGGGATCCTGGACGGCATGATCACCAGCCTGATCGCCCTGCACGACCTCCGCGGCTCCGGCTCGCTGAAAAATTCCCGCACCGGCAGTGTCTATATCGTCAAGCCGAAGATGCACGGGCCGGAAGAGGTGGCGTTTGCCAACGAGCTGTTTGACCGTATCGAGGATGCCCTGGGTATGGAGCGGAATACCCTGAAGATGGGCATCATGGACGAGGAGCGCCGCACCACCGTCAACCTGAAGGGCTGCATCGCCGCGGCGCGGGAGCGGGTGGTCTTTATCAACACCGGTTTCCTCGACCGCACCGGCGATGAAATACACACCTCCATGCTGGCGGGGCCCATGATCCGCAAGGGAGACATGAAACAGTCAACCTGGATCAATGCCTACGAGGACTGGAACGTGGATGTGGGCCTGGAGACCGGCCTCAAGGGCCGCGCCCAGATCGGCAAGGGTATGTGGCCCATGCCGGAGAAAATGGCGGCAATGATGGAGGCCAAGATAGGCCATCCCATGTCCGGGGCCAACACCGCCTGGGTGCCGTCGCCGACCGCTGCCACCCTGCACGCACTGCATTACCACCGGGTGAATGTCGGCAAGCGCCAGGAAGAGATCGCCGGGCGGGACCACGCCAGGCTGGACGATATCCTGACGATTCCGGTGGCTGAAGACACCGGCTGGAGTGATGAGGAGATACAGCGCGAGCTGGACAACAACGCCCAGGGCATACTCGGCTATGTGGTGCGCTGGGTGGAGCAGGGCGTGGGTTGCTCCAAGGTGCCGGATATCAACGATGTGGGCCTGATGGAGGATCGCGCCACCCTGCGCATCTCCTCACAGCACATCGCCAACTGGCTGAAGCAGGGTATCGTCACCGAGGCACAGGTGCGCGAGACCATGGAGCGCATGGCCGCAGTGGTGGACCGCCAGAATGCCGGCGATGAAAACTACCGTGATATGGCGCCGGATTTCGACAACAGCGTGGCTTTCCAGGCAGCCTGTGAGCTGGTCTTCGATGGCTGCGCACAGCCGAACGGCTATACCGAGCCGGTCCTGCACCGCCGCCGCCGCGAGTTCAAGCAAAAGCTCGCCAGCTGAGTCGCGGGGTTGCCTGCTGCCCGTACGGTGCCCCGGGAATTGCCGGGGCGGCCCATGCCGGGGCGGCCCATGCCGGGGCGGCCCCTGGCCGGTTAATACTGCCGGCTCTCAGAGGTCCAGGCGGCGCAGTGCGGGATCGAGCGAGGCGCGCTCCCACTCCTGCCTGAACACTTCCTCCAGCCTGCGGGCCCTGACCCTGTCGCGGGGATCGTAAATGCCGAGCCACTGGTCGCGATCTTCCCGCAGCAGTACCTGCTTGCCGTCTGCCAGCACAAATTCCTGTTGCGGGGTCTCACTGGTGGGCGTGATGCTGCGTAACTGGATGCGGCTGCAGAGGCGCTGGGCGAGGTGGTGGGTACGGTTGAATTCCCGTCCCAGTGTTTCGCTGTCGCGGACCAGGATTTGCAGGTCGGTATAGCGGCTGCGCCTGGCGAAAGCCGAGAGCGCTTCCGTCACCCGGGGGTCGTTGTACAGGGTGGGGCAGAGGTTCTCTGAATAGATACACACCTGCCGGTGGGCACCCTGTAGCAGCTCCAGCAGGGCTTCGCGGAAGCCGGCAGCCGACTCCAGGGTGCGGAGCCCAGCAGCCTCCCGGTCGTCCGCGGTATCATCGCGCTCGTCAGCCAAGGTCCCGCTCCATGCGGATATGGGCGATGGCTGCCTCCTCGAATTCCTCACCCACGGGCAGGAAGCCCGCCTGGCGATAGAAGGCTTCGGCATGGCGCTGGGCATGCAGGTAGACCCGGGCCATCCCTCGATTGCGCGCGAACTCACAGATATGCTGCAGGAGACGCAGGCCAAGGCCGGTGCCCCGCAATTCTGGCAGTACCGCCATGCGACCAATCTTGCCGCCCGGCAGGATCCGCCCGGTGCCGACCGGTGTGCCGTCCCGCAGAACCAGGAAGTGCTGGGCCACTTCCTCCTGGTCGTCCCACTCTATTTCTGGCGGCACGCCCTGCTCGCGGATAAACACCGTGTCGCGGATGCTGCGCAGTGCCTCGCGGTCGCGGTCCCAGTCGGCGGGGCGGATCTCGACTGCCATTTCAGAAGTCCTCCGGCGGGTAGATCAGGGTGCCCTGGGCGACCAGCAGGTCGATCAGCCCCTCGCCAGCACCCAGTTCGGGGAAATCCTCGAGGTCCCGCGCGTCGATCGAGTGGCTGTTGCAGAAGCGCTCGGCAAAGCCGGGCGGAGCCGGAAAGCTCTCGCCATCGACGAACAGGGTTTCCGGATCCCTGCAGAAGGCGCAACGCGAGGCCGGGTTGAGCACCAGTGTGGCTCCCGACGGCAGCTGCTCGCGCCAGTCGGAGGCGTCCCCGGCATCCAGGGCCACCGTATCGGGATACTTGGCCTCGGTCATCATCGCGCCGAACCACTGGGCGATATTCCGCGGTTGCAGCAGCCACTCTCCCAGCTGCTCCTGCAGGCGGGCTACCGAGGCGGCGTCGATCTCCGCTGGCACGCGGGCGGGCTCGAGACCCGGGTCGGAGTAGCGCAGGTGCTCCGGCAGGGCGTGTGCCAGCTCCGCGGCCAGGTCTTCGAGGATGGTTTTTGCCGACGGGGCGCGAAAGCCCACGGAAATGGTAGTGCAGCTGCCCTCGGCGATGCCCCAGTGACTGTATTGCGGGGGAAGGTAGAGCATGTCCCCGGGCTCCAGCACCCAGCTGTTCTCGGGCTCAAAATCCCTGAGAATCTTGAGCGGCGTGCCTTCGATGCGCGGGCTCTGGTCGTCAACGCGCGCTCCCTGGTGCCAGAGGCGCTTGCCCTCTGCCTGCAGCAGGAACACGTCGTAATAATCGAAGTGGGGCCCGACACTGCCCTTGTCAGCCGCGTAGCTGATCATCACATCGTCGAGCCGCCACTCGGGGAGGAAGCGGAAATATTCCTTGAGCTCCGCCACCTCGGACATCCACTGGTCCACCGCCTGCACCAGCAGTGTCCAGTGGCTGCGCGGCAGCGAGAGGAAGTCCTCCTCGGTGAAGGGACCACTGCGGAGCTGCCACGGTCCATCCTCCCCGCGCTCCTGTATCAGGCGCGACTCCACCGCCTCCTCAAGCGCCATGCCCGCCAGCTCCTCGCCGGATACCGGTGACTCGAAGCCCGGGAAGGCATTGCGGATCAGCAGCGGCTTCTGCTGCCAGTAATCCCGGAGAAACTCGTCTACCGGCATGTCACCCAGGTGGGTAAGCGGGCGGGGCAGGGAAGCGGTCACCCTAAGCTCCTCAGATCTTTTTCGCCTGGGCGACGGCGTTACCGATGTAGGTGGCCGGCGTCAGTTCGTGCAGTGACTGTTTGGCTTCTGCGGGAATGTCCAGGTTATCGATAAACGACTTCAGTGTTTCCCGGTTGATGCCCTGTCCGCGGGTGAGGGCCTTGAGTTTCTCATAGGGCTCCTCGATGTTATAGCGCCGCATGACCGTCTGGATCGGCTCCGCCAGCACCTCCCAGGCGTTGTCCAGGTCCTCCGCCAGGCGCTCGCGATTGATTTCCAGCTTGCCGAGTCCCTTCAGGGTGGCGGCGTAGGCGATGGCCGAGTAACCGGCGCCGACACCCATGTTGCGGAGCACGGTGGAATCAGTCAGGTCACGCTGCCAGCGGGAGACGGGCAGCTTGGCTGCGAGGTGCTGGAATACCGCGTTCGCCAGCCCCAGGTTGCCCTCGGAGTTCTCGAAGTCGATCGGGTTTACCTTGTGCGGCATGGTGGAAGAACCCACCTCGCCGGCGACCACTTTCTGCTTGAAATAACCGAGGGAGATATAGCCCCAGATATCCCGGTCGAAATCGATCAGGATAGTATTGAAGCGCGAGATCGCATCGAACAGTTCGGCAATGTAATCATGCGGCTCGATCTGGGTGGTGTAGGGATTCCAGGCGAGCCCCAGCGAGGTGACGAACTCTTCGGCGTTTGCCTGCCAGTCCACCTCCGGGTAGGCAGAGAGGTGGGCGTTGTAATTGCCCACGGCGCCGTTGATCTTGCCCAGCAGTTCGATCTCATGGATCTGCTTCACCTGGCGGCGCAGGCGCGCGACCACGTTGGCCAGTTCCTTGCCTACCGTGGTCGGGCTGGCGGTCTGGCCATGGGTGCGAGACAGCATGGGCACTTCTGCGAAGTCCTGCGCGAGTTCCGCGATCTTGCTCACGATCTGGTTCATCGCCGGCAGCATCACCTGGTCACGCCCGGCGCGCAGCATCAGCGCATGGGAGAGGTTGTTGATATCCTCGGAGGTGCAGGCGAAATGTACGAATTCGCTGACCTTCGCCAGTTGCTCGTTGGTGCCGAACTTCTCCTTGATGAAGTATTCCACCGCCTTCACGTCGTGGTTGGTGGTGCGCTCGATCTCCTTGATGCGCTCGGCGTCCTGTACGGAGAACTTGGCGACGATATCGTCGAGCAGCTCTTCGGCATCACCGGTAAACGGGGGCACCTCGGCGATTTCCTCATGGCGGGAAAGCTGCTGCAGCCAGCGCACTTCCACCTCGACCCGGGCCCTGATCAGGCCATACTCACTGAAGATGTCGCGCAGGGCGGCGGTCTTGCTTTCATAGCGCCCGTCGATCGGTGACACCGCGGTCAGTGCCGATAGCTCGACTGTCATGTTCGTCTCTCCGAAATTACAAATTGGCTTGTTCGACTTCCGCGATCAGCTGATTGGTCGCGGTCAGCAGCTTCTTGCGCTGGAAAATAAGGTGCAGCCGGCTGCCTCCCAGCTGGCGCCACAGCGTTGCGGCGCGCACGCCGGCAAACAGCATGGTGCGGATCTGGTTGGCAACCCGCTGTTGCTGGAGGAAATTGAAGTCCCCGAGCACCTGGATCCTGAAGCGAAAAGTGCTGAGGGTATCGGTATAGATGCTCGCGAGGTTCGAGAATACGTTTTCGTGGTTCAGGCCGAAATGTTCTGACTGCACCCGGGCCCTCTCCAGCCGGCTGCCGATGATTGCCAGCAGGTCCTGCTTCTTGGACAGCTGTCGCTGGAGGTACAGTATGGACAGAGCATAGCGCAGGCAATCGGTGTATTCAGGGTGCTGGCGCGTACGCAGCAGCTCGCGCGATACGCGCAGGCCCGGTAGCAGCTTATCCATGCCATCGAAGACGTCCTCCGTCCGCTCCGGGTTGACCTGGAACAGGCT
This sequence comes from Microbulbifer yueqingensis, assembly GCF_900100355.1. Taxonomy (GTDB): domain Bacteria; phylum Pseudomonadota; class Gammaproteobacteria; order Pseudomonadales; family Cellvibrionaceae; genus Microbulbifer; species Microbulbifer yueqingensis. The sequence continues at coordinate 247,166 of NZ_FNFH01000003.1, forward strand.
GTGGACAGCCGTATGCAGTTGCTCCTCGGGGGCACTGCCGGTTTTCGCCAGCCGCTCCACGAGAACGGACGCCTGGAAAATCCCTGCCAGGGCGAGTGCCTGGTCCCGCCATTTACTCAAGTTCTCTCCTTAAAACTGCTGTGCGTTGCTTACGGCCGTTGTGGCCGGCACCCGGTTTCCGCGTTTTCGTTTATCGGTATTTTGCCGGTACCTTTTCGCCGATGCCGGTGGCGCGTTCAATTACGGCACCGCCCAGGCAGATGTCGCCATCATAGAGTACCAGTGACTGCCCGGGTGTGATTGCCCGCTGGGGCTCGTCGAAGCTGACTTCCAGCTCCCCGTTGTCCAGTACCCTGACCGTGCAGCCCTGGTCCGGCTGGCGGTAACGGGTCTTGGCGCCGGCCCTGAATTCCCGTGCTGGCGGGCTGCCGTTGATCCAGTGGGTCTGGGACCCGTGCAGGCCGGTGGCGTACAGCAGGGGGTGGTGGGCGCCCTGGGCCACGACCAGCACATTGCGCTCGAGGTCCTTGCCGACGACGTACCAGGGGGCATCGCCTGCGCCACTTACGCCGCCGATCCCCAGACCCTGGCGCTGGCCGATGGTATGGTACATAAGACCCGCGTGAGTACCCATTACCTCGCCCTCCGGGGTCTCCATGTTGCCGGGCTGGGCCGGCAGGTATTGTTCCAGGAAGTCCTTGAAGCGTCGCTCACCGATAAAGCAGATACCGGTGCTGTCCTTCTTGTCGTGGGTGATGAAGCCATTCTCTTCCGCGATCCGGCGGACTTCCGGTTTCTCCAGTTCGCCTAGCGGGAACAGGGAGCGCGCAAACTCGGCCTCGCCCACGGCGTGGAGGAAGTAACTCTGGTCCTTGTTGGCGTCCAGGCCCTTGAGCAGGTGGGCCCTGCCGTCGATATCGCGGCGCCGGGCGTAGTGGCCGGTGGCGATGGCCTCGGCACCCAGCATCTCGGCGTACTCGAGGAACACCTTGAACTTGATTTCCCGGTTACAGAGGATGTCCGGGTTCGGAGTGCGTCCAGCCCGGTATTCGGCGAGAAAGTACTCGAACACGTGATCCCAGTACTCGGCAGCAAAATTGGCCGTGTGCAGACGGATGCCGAGGCGCTGGCACACAGCCTCGGCATCGGCGAGATCGGCCTTGGCCGTACAGTACTCGGTACCGTCGTCCTCGTCCCAGTTCTTCATGAACAGGCCTTCGACCCGGTAGCCCTGTTGCAGCAGCAGCAGGGCGGCCACGGATGAGTCTACCCCGCCGGACATACCGACGATGACGCGCTGGGGCTGTTTTACAGAGGGTTCAGGCATGGCGAATGGGACTGGCTGTTACTGCTCGGGTCGATTAAAAGGGGCGCAATTTTACCCGCGAAACGGCGTCGTGGCCATGGTTGTGGTGTTCTACCCTTATAGCCCGGATACCGCTCAGCGGCGCCGCTGCCGCCGAGCGGGTGCTTTCGCGGCGGCGAACACCTCCTCCTCACGGCAATGCCCCGGTTGCAGGGTGTCCAGTTTCCAGTTGCCGATGGCCATCCGGATGAGCCGCAGCGTGGGGTGCCCGACCGCGGCGGTCATGCGCCGGACCTGCCGGTTGCGGCCCTCGCTGATGGTCAGCTCCAGCCAGCTGGTGGGGATCGCGAGGCGTTCGCGCACCGGGGGAGTCCGCGGCCAGACCGGGGGTTGCGCCAGCGCGCGGGCCCGGGCGGGCGCGGTGCGGCCGTCCTTCAGCTCGACACCGTGGCGAAGGCGTGCCAGGGCGTCCGGGCCGATGTCGCCTTCCACCTGCACCCAGTATGTCTTGGGCAGCTTCTGGCGCGGGTGGCTGATCTGGTGCTGCAGGCGGCCATCGTCGGTCAGCAGGAGCAGCCCTTCCGAGTCGAAATCCAGCCTCCCCGCCGCATAAACACCCTTGTGGCGGATGTAGTCGGCGAGGGTGGGCCGCCCGCTATCGTCGGTAAACTGGCTCAAAACGCCGTAAGGTTTGTTGAATAGGATAATCTTACTCATGGGCGGGCTCAGGAAAGGAATGTAATCCAACTACAAAATTGGGCGGATACTGATATAATCCCGCCGATTTTTCATCCCGCCAGCGGGAATAACAGGGCGGGGCAAGCGACACCCGACCGAAATAGTCAAAGAGTTTTGGGAGTTTAAACGATATGGGTCATATCCAAGTGCCGGCAGACGGCGAGAAAGTTACAGTCAATTCCGACGGTTCGCTGAATGTTCCGAATCGCCCCATAGTACCGTTTATCGAGGGTGACGGCATCGGCGTGGATATCACCCCGGTAATGCGCAAGGTCATCGACGCCTCAGTCGAGAAGGCCTACGGCGGTGAGAAGGCCATCTCCTGGATGGAAGTTTACTGTGGCGAGAAGGCCGCAGAGACCTATGCCGGTGACTGGTTCCCGGCCGAGACCCTGGAAGCCCTGAAAGAGTACTCCGTTGGCATCAAGGGCCCGCTGACTACCCCGGTGGGCGGTGGTTTCCGCTCCCTGAACGTTGCCCTGCGCCAGGAGCTGGACCTCTACGTTTGCCAGCGCCCGGTGCGCTGGTTTACCGGCGTGCCCACTCCGGTCAAGAAGCCCAACGAAGTGGATATGGTGATCTTCCGCGAGAACTCCGAGGACATCTACGCGGGCATCGAGTGGAAAGCCGGCACCGACGAGGCGAACAAGGTCATCAAGTTCCTGCAGGAAGAGATGGGTGTCAAGAAGATCCGCTTCCCCGAGAACTGCGGCATCGGCGTGAAGCCGGTTTCCGAGGAGGGCACCAAGCGCCTGGTGCGCAAGGCCATTCAGTACGCCGTGGATCAGGACCGCGCTTCTGTGACCCTGGTGCACAAGGGCAATATCATGAAGTTCACCGAAGGCGCCTTTGCCGACTGGGGCTACGAGCTGGCCCGTGATGAGTTTGGCGCACAGCCGCTGGACGGTGGCCCCTGGCACAGCTTCAAGAACCCCAACACCGGCAAGGAAATCGTGATCAAGGACGTGATTGCGGATGCCATGCTGCAGCAGGTGCTGCTGCGCCCGGCCGAGTACGACGTCATTGCGACCCTGAACCTGAACGGCGACTACCTGTCCGACGCCCTGGCGGCCCAGGTGGGTGGTATCGGTATCGCGCCGGGCGCCAACATCTCCGACGAGGTGGCCCTGTTCGAGGCGACCCACGGCACTGCACCCAAGTACGCCGGCCAGAACAAGGTAAACCCGGGCTCCCTGATCCTGTCCGCCGAGATGATGCTGCGTCACATGGGCTGGAACGAAGCTGCCGACCTGGTTATCAAGGGCATGGAAGGTGCAATCGCCGCCAAGACCGTGACCTACGACTTCGAGCGCCTGATGGAAGGTGCGGAGCTCAAGTCCTGCTCCGACTTTGGTGATGAAGTGATCAAGCACATGGCGTGATCGCCTCTGGCTTGTCATTGAAGTCATTGAAAAAGCCCCGCTCCGGAAGGAGCGGGGCTTTTTTTTGCTGCGCGTTATTGTGGAGGCGTGGTGAGGCGCTGAATTGCCAAGCCTATAAGACCTAAGTCCAGAATCTGCGCGCCTGTAAACGGGCACTGGCAACCCGGCTGCCCTCTATATAGGTGGCGGCATGTGGGACAATGAAAGCGATCGCGGGCGCTCAGCCCAGGGCCTCGGCCTCTCGCTCTCGCGGGGAAGATTCGCCGGCCGCTCGCTCCTGCTTCGGCTGGGCCGCTGCGTCCACATTGATATTGGCGGCGTGGTAACCCTTGTCGCCTTTTATGATGTCAAATGTAACCTGTTGGCCCGCCTTGAGGGTGCGGTAGCCCTCCATCTGGATAGCGGAGTAATGCGCGAACAGGTCTTCACCCCCTTCGTCCGCGAGAATAAACCCATATCCCTTGGCGTTATTGAACCATTTGACGGTACCGGTAGGCATGGCGAAATCCCTCTAATTGCCGGGGCGACTGCAGGCCGCCTTTACAGAGTGTCTTTTATCGTTATCGAAGCGTTGTCGCTTGATTACCGCGTGCGTCCCTGCGGTAAGAGCGTCATTTATCGACGCTTGCACTACCTCTTGTAGCTAACAGTCCCGCCAATGTCAAGTGGGGGTACGCGCCTGCCTGCGAGGTTAAATGAGGGTACAATGCGGGCACGTCGATGGCGGCTGCCTCCCTGCAGCCGCCAGCGGGAGCAACAGCTGTATTGAAAGAAACTATGAGCAAAGAATTTCTTATAGAGTTGAGTTCGGGCGGTGGTGATGACCTGCCGTTCGGGGGCGATTTTGATGGCGACCTGGCGCTCGAGGAGGCGCCTGCGCGGGTCAAGCGTCCTCCCATGTACAAGGTGATCATGCTCAATGATGACTACACGCCGATGGACTTTGTGGTGGAGATCCTGGAGACGTTTTTCGGGGCTGACCGGGAGCGGGCCACCCGGCTGATGCTGCAGGTACATACGCAGGGAAAAGCGATCTGCGGTGTCTATACTCGAGATATAGCGGAAACAAAGGCAGCACAGGTCAATCAATTTGCCAGGGACCACCAGCATCCTCTGCTGTGTGAGATCGAAGCTGATGAGAGCGAAGAAGATTGATACAGGTCCCGTCGCCCGAAAGGAATCGGGCACACTCACGCAACGCCGTTTCACGGCGCGCACTGGTCAGGTGAATGGCGGGTGAAATTGGCATAAAGGGTTCGAGGTTTAGATGCTCAGCAAGGATTTAGAGGTAACGCTGAATCTGGCGTTCAAGGGCGCGCGCGCCAAACGGCACGAGTTTATGACCGTCGAGCACTTGCTGCTGGCGCTCCTCGACAACGAGTCCGCTGCTGACGTGTTGCACGCCTGCGGAGCCGACCTGAGTGCGCTGCGGCGCGAGCTGCTCGAGTTCGTGGACTCAACCACGCCGCTGATACCCGAGTCGGATACCGAGCGCGAGACCCAGCCGACGCTGGGATTCCAGCGCGTGCTGCAGCGCGCGGTTTTCCACGTGCAGTCCTCCGGCAAGAAAGAGGTGACTGGAGCTAACGTTCTGGTAGCAATTTTCTGCGAGCAGGAAAGCCAGGCAGTTTATTACCTGAAGCAGCAGAGTGTCGCCCGCATCGATGTAGTCAACTACATCACCCATGGGATTTCCCGCGTGGGCTCGAGCGGCAATAATGCCCACGGCGCAGAACCGGCACCCGAGCAGACCGACGAGGACCTCGCGCCCGGGGCTGAGCCGGGGGGCTCAGACCCGCTCGAGAGCTACTCCACCAACCTCAACCAGGAGGCTATCCTGGGCCGCATCGACCCTCTAGTGGGACGTGGCCCCGAGGTCGAGCGCGTGACACAGGTGCTGGCGCGTCGGCGCAAGAATAACCCGCTCCTGGTCGGGGAGTCGGGCGTGGGCAAGACCGCCATCGCCGAGGGCCTGGCGCGGCGCATCGTGGACGAGGAAGTTCCCGAGACCCTGCGCAATGCGACCATCTACTCCCTGGACCTGGGTTCACTGCTGGCCGGTACCAAGTACCGCGGCGATTTCGAGAAGCGCTTCAAGGCTCTGCTGGCGGAGCTGCGCAAGCGCGACCAGGCGATCCTGTTTATCGACGAGATCCACACCATTATCGGTGCCGGTGCAGCTTCAGGGGGCGTGATGGATGCCTCCAACCTGCTCAAGCCGCTGCTCTCCAGTGGCCACCTGCGCTGCATCGGTTCAACCACCTTTAGCGAATACCGGGGCATCTTCGAGAAGGATCGCGCCCTGTCGCGGCGCTTCCAGAAGATCGATGTCAACGAGCCCTCGGTGGAGGAGACGGTTGAGATCCTGCGCGGCCTCAAAACCTGTTTCGAGGACCACCACCGGGTGCGCTTCACTGACGCCGCGCTGGAAGCTGCCGCGCAGCTGTCGAGCCGGCATATCACCGAGCGCTTCCTGCCCGACAAGGCCATCGATGTGATCGACGAGGCGGGCGCATACCAGGCGCTGCTGCCGGTGGAGGAGCGCAAAGAGGTGATCGGTGTGCCGGAGATCGAGTCGGTGATCGCAAAAATCGCCCGTATCCCGGCCAAGAGCGTCTCCGCCTCCGACAAGGAGCAGCTGGCGCGCCTGGATGAGAACCTGAAGATGGTAGTGTTCGGGCAGGAGGAGGCCATCGGGGCGTTGAGCACCGCTATCAAGCTCAGCCGCGCCGGCCTGGGTGCCGACGAGAAACCCATCGGTTCCTTCCTCTTTGCCGGCCCGACGGGCGTCGGCAAGACTGAACTGTGCCGCCAGTTGGCCAAGGTGATGGGCATCGAGCTGATCCGTTTCGATATGTCCGAGTATATGGAGCGCCATACCGTATCGCGGCTGATCGGCGCACCCCCCGGTTATGTCGGTTTTGACCAGGGCGGGCTGCTCACAGATGCGGTGACCAAGCACCCGCATAGTGTGGTGCTGCTCGACGAGATTGAGAAAGCCCATCCGGAAGTGTTCAACCTGCTCCTGCAGGTAATGGATCACGGCACCCTGACCGACAACAATGGCCGCAAGGCCGATTTCCGCAATGTCATCCTGATCATGACCACGAACGCCGGGGCGGAGCTCATGAGCCGGCGGTCCATCGGTTTCACCAGCCAGGACCACTCAAGCGACGGCATGGAGGAGATCAAGAAGATGTTCACCCCGGAGTTCCGCAACCGGCTGGACAGTATCATCCAGTTCGGTTCGCTGGATTTCGAGGTGGTGAAAACCGTGGTGGACAAGTTCGTCGTCGAACTGCAGGCCCAGCTGGACGAGTCCAGTGTGACCCTGGAGGTCAGCGAGGAGGCCCGCGAATGGCTGGCGCGCCACGGCTACGACGAGAAGATGGGCGCACGCCCCATGGCCAGGCTCATTCGCGACAAGCTGCGCAAGCCGCTCGCTGAGGCGGTACTGTTCGGCGAGCTGGCGGAAGAGGGCGGCCGGGTGGAGGTCACCGTGGATGGCGATGAGCTGCTGATCAGGACCGCGGTGGCTGCCTGACTGCCCCGAAGAGAGGGGCGTTCCACAAAAAAGGCCACCATGGGTGGCCTTTTTTGTGGCTGCTGAGCGGATCTCGCTCAGCGGGCGCGGTAAGTGATACGCCCCTTGCTCAGGTCGTAGGGAGTCAGCTCTACCTTGACCTTGTCACCCGTGAGAATACGGATGTAGTTCTTGCGCATTTTTCCGGAGATGTGCGCGATCACCACGTGCCCGTTCTCAAGCTTTACGCGGAATGTGGTGTTCGGCAGGGTGTCGATCACCTCGCCTTCCATCTCAATGTAATCGTCTTTCGCCATGCGGCAGTAACCTTCAAAATAACTTTCAGACCTTTTACCCCGGCGGCACGCAGGCCGGGCCGCGGTGCGACGGCCGCGTATTTTGCACGAAAAGAGGCAATAGGGCAAAGCCCGGGGAAACCGCCCTGTTTGAGGGCCGCTACCGGGACTTCAGGCGCCAGCGGTTCTGGCCCAGCAATTCCACCGGCTGGAACTGGGTCTTGTAGGCCATTTTCTGGCACTCCTCGATCCAGTAACCAAGGTAGAGGCTCGGCAGCCCGAGGCGGCGCGCCCATTCGATCTGGTACAGAATGCAGTAACTACCCAGGCTCCGCCGGTGCTCGGCCGGGTCGAAGAAAGTATAGATGGCGGACAGGCCGCTGGTGAGCAGGTCAGTCACAGCGGTCGCCACCAGCCTGCCCCGGGCGCGGAACTCGATGTAGCGTGTGCTGCCCCAGGCCGGCGCCAGGAAGTCGCGGAACTGTTCACGGCTCGGGGGGTACATTTCGCCCTCGCGGTGGCGCTCCTCGATGTAGCGGGCGTAGAGCACGTAATGCTCGTCGGTGTCGATGGCGTCGACATGGAATACGTCCAGGTCCCGGTTACGTTTCCAGCAGCGTCGCTGGCTGCGGTCGGGTACAAACAGGCTGACCGGGACCCGTGCGGGCACGCAGGCGTTGCAATTGGCGCATTGGGGGCGGTACAGGTAGTTGCCGCTGCGGCGGAAGCCCAGCGCCGACAGCTGGCTGTACAGCCGCTGGTCCACTGGCGTCTGCGGGTCAATGAATACCGTGGTGGCCTCCCGATCCGGCAGGTACCCACAGGGGTGGGGCAGGGTGGCCAGTAACTGCACCGAGTCCAGCTGGGAATACTTGCTCATAGGTCCCGTTCCAGGTTCCAGGTTGGCTCCCAGGGGGCGGGGAGGTCTCCCATGCCTACTCCCTGCGCCAGCCGCCGCTCAAACTCCTCGCGCCCGATTTCCACCGCGCCCAGGCTTGCCAGGTGCGGGTTGCTCACCTGGCAGTCGATCAGGGGGCAGCCCCACGATTGTAACTGTCGCACCAGGTGGACAAAAGCGATCTTGGAGGCATCGGTAGCACGGTGGAACATGGACTCACCGAAGAATACGTGACCGATGGCAACCCCGTAGAGCCCCCCGGCGAGCTGGCCATCCTCCCAGGCCTCAACTGAGTGCGCATGGCCCAGCCTGTGGAGTTCCCTATAGGCGGCCCGCATCTCCGAAGTAATCCATGTCCCCTCTCCATCTACACGGGGTTCACTGCACGCGCTGATGACAGCATCGAAATCCCGGTCGAAAGTGACGCTGAAACGGCCGCGGCGAAGGGTCTTGCGGAGCGTGCGGCCGACGGAAAACTGCTCCGGCAAGACCACGCATCGGGGGGATGGGCTCCACCACAGGATGGGTTGGTCATCGGAGTACCAGGGGAAGATCCCGCGACGATAGGCTGCCAGCAACCACTCCGGTGTCAGCCGGCCCCCGACGGCGAGCAGGCCGTTGGGCGAATGTAACGCCTGGCGCGTGGGCGGGAAGTTCGGTCTCTCCCCATGAAGCAGGGTCAGGTGTTCGTCGCTGTTTCCTGTCATCGCTCTACCGTATCACTCATGCAGCCCCCCGTGGTGGGACGTCATCGGGCTGCGCCGGGGCTCTCCCTGAAAGCGTACAAAAGAAAAGGGCGATCACAAAGGATCGCCCTTTCCGTTTTAATAGCTGACCGGCAAGCGGTTACTGGCTGTCGAGGAAGCGCTCGGCGTCGAGGGCTGCCATGCAACCGGTACCCGCAGAGGTGACCGCCTGGCGGTAGATGTGGTCGGATACATCGCCCGCGGCGAACACGCCCGGCACGGAGGTCTGGGTGGCATTACCCTCCAGCCCGCTCTGCACGATAATGTAACCCCCGTTCATTTCCAGCTGGCCCGCAAAAATGTCCGTGTTCGGCTTGTGGCCAATGGCAATGAATACCCCGGACACATCCAGCTCCCGGGTGGAATCGTCCTGTGTGCTCCGCAGGCGCACGCCGGTGACGCCGTTGTCATCGCCGAGCACCTCGTCGAGGGTGTGGTGCCAGCAGACCTTGATATTGCCGTTTTCCACCTTGTCCATCAGGCGGTCCTGAAGGATTTTTTCGGCCCGCAGTTCATCGCGGCGGTGGATCAGTGTCACTTCGCTGGCGATATTTGACAGGTAGAGGGCTTCCTCCACGGCAGTGTTGCCTCCGCCGACCACGGCGACTTTCTGGTCGCGGTAGAAGAAGCCGTCACAGGTGGCGCAGGCGGAGACGCCGCGGCCCATGAAAGCCTCTTCCGAGGGGAGCCCGAGGTACTGGGCAGATGCCCCGGTGGCGATGATCAGGGCATCGCAGGTGTATGTCTCGTTGCCATTCAGTACGAAGGGTCGCTGGTTCAGGTCCACCGATTCGATATGGTCGAAGATGATCTCGGTTTCGAAGCGTTCGGCGTGCTGTTGCATCTGCACCATCAGGTCGGGGCCCTGCAGATCCGCGACGCCACCCGGCCAGTTCTCGACTTCAGTGGTCGTGGTCAGCTGGCCACCCTGTTGCATGCCGGTGATCACCACCGGCTTGAGGTTGGCGCGCGCGGCGTAGATGGCTGCGGTATAGCCGGCGGGACCGGAACCGAGAATAATCAGTTGATGGTGCTTGTTGCTCATAAAACGCTCTTACCAAAATCAGTTAACAACAGTGTGCCCGCTGCGGTCGAGCGGGGTTTGACCGAAAAATGATCAGTCGAGACTATTGAATTGAGCGATATCATAGGCGAAGGGGCGGGGGGAACGAAATAGTTTCCCTTTATTCAAATCATTGCGCGCCACTATCCGGGGCCGCTGTGCCGGCTGTGCCCTATTGATGGTAGAACGGCGACACGCATCACAAAAAATATTAGCAATGCTCTCTATCTTATTGATTTATATGGATTAGAATTCCGTTAAAGTGGATTGTGAAGAGCGTGGGCGGTGGCATTTTCCGCTCCTCTGTAGTACACAGGCCTCTCCCGGCCGGGGCTCGCTCCCCGCGGACACGACAATAATTCCCGAGGTAAGCCATTGAAGGCCCAGAGCGCATCCGACACACCCGATAATGAGGCAGGCGGCCTGCCGGAATCCCTGATCGCGCGACTGTTGCGGGAGGGAGCCCTGATTGCCCTGCTGGCGGGAGCCCTGCTGATGGCGATCAGCCTCATGAGCTATAGCCCCCAGGATCCGGGGTGGTCCCATACCGGCCAGGGAGGGCCGGTTGAGAATGCCATCGGCCCCACCGGCGCCTGGCTCGCCGACGTCTGCCTGTCTCTGCTCGGCTGGATGGCTTACCTGTTCCCCCTCCTGATCGGCTGGCGCGCGCTCGGGATCCTGCGGGACCGCAACGCGCGTTTCCACGGCCCACTTTTCACCCTGAGGGTCACCGGCCTGGTGGTATTGCTCACTACTGGCGCTGGCCTGGCTACACTCTGCTTCGCCGAGGCGGAAAACCCGCTACCGTTTTCTAATGGCGGGATCATCGGTGCCGCCATCGCCGAATCAACTGAACTCAGCCTCGGGTACGTGGGGGCCACCATCCTGCTTCTGGCCCTGTTCGCCATCGGCATCACCGTGTTTACCGGTCTGTCATGGCTGAAGCTGGCGGAGGCGATCGGTCGTAACCTGCTCGGCTTCCTGGCCTGGGCGGGCCAGCGTTACCAGCGAGCCCGCCAGGAGCGCGCAGAGCGGCGCGCCGCCCGGGAGGCGGTTGTTGTGCGCAAGGCTGCTGTTGCCGAGGAGAAGCAGCGTACCGCCAAGCGCCTCCCCCCCAAGATCGAGCCGACACTCCCCGCTCCCAAGCCCAGCCCCCGGGCGGCCAAGGAAAAGCAGGGTGAGCTTTTCGCCAGCGGCCCGGTCACCGGGACCCTGCCGCCGCTGTCGCTGCTGGATGCGCCTGACAAGAACAGGAAAGCCGGCTTCTCCCGCGAATCACTGGAGGCACTCTCGCGCCTGCTGGAACTAAAGCTGAAGGACTTTGGCGTGGTGGCGGAGGTGGTCTCGGTTTTGCCGGGCCCGGTAGTTACCCGCTTTGAGATCCAGCCGGCACCCGGGGTCAAGGTCAGCAAGATCAGCAACCTGGCCAAGGACCTGGCCCGATCGCTGGCGGTCATCAGTGTGCGGGTGGTGGAAGTCATTCCGGGTAAGTCGGTGGTGGGCATCGAGATCCCCAACGAGAACCGGCAGATGGTACGCCTGACAGAGGTGCTGTCTGCCGATGTATACGACAACGCCAAGTCGCGCCTCACCCTGGCCCTTGGCCACGATATCTCCGGGCAGCCGGTCGTTGCCGACCTGGCCAAGATGCCGCACCTCCTGGTGGCGGGCACCACCGGCTCGGGCAAGTCGGTGGGCATCAATGTGATGCTGCTGAGCCTCCTGTACAAGTCCACTCCCGAAGAGGTCCGGCTGATCCTGGTGGATCCCAAGATGCTGGAGCTTTCCGTGTATGAAGGCATCCCACACCTGCTGACGCCGGTGATCACCGATATGAACGACGCCGCCAACGGCCTGCGCTGGTGCGTGGGTGAAATGGAGCGGCGCTATAAACTGATGGCGGCAATGGGCGTGCGCAACCTGGCGGGTTTCAACCGCAAGGTGCGGGAAGCCATCGAGGCAGGCGAGCCGCTGACAGACCCCACCTGGCAACCGGATCCCGCTTCCAGTGTTCCCGAGGCAGAGCAGACCCCGCCGCACCTGAAGCCGCTGCCGGCAATCGTCGTGGTGATCGACGAGTTCGCCGACATGATGATGATTGTCGGCAAGAAGGTGGAGCAGCTGATCGCCAGGATCGCCCAGAAGGCGCGGGCTGCCGGTATCCACCTGTTGCTGGCCACCCAGAGGCCATCGGTCGATGTCATCACCGGCCTGATCAAGGCCAATGTGCCCACCCGTATCGCCTTCCAGGTCTCCTCGAAAGTGGATTCCCGCACCATCCTCGACCAGGGCGGTGCGGAGCAGCTGCTCGGCCACGGCGACATGCTCTATCTTCCGCCGGGCAGTGGTGTGCCGGTACGGGTCCACGGCGCCTTTGTCGACGATCACGAGGTACACAAGGTGGTGGCCGACTGGAGCCGGCGGGGAGAGCCGGACTATATCGATGGCATCATCGACGACACCAATAACAGCATTCCCGTACCGGGCCTGCAGACCGAGGGCGAGGAGGATGATCCCGAGGCGGACCCCCTCTACGACGAGGCAGTGGCCTTTGTCACCAAATCGCGCAAGGCCTCGATCTCGTCGGTGCAGCGCCAGCTGCGGATCGGCTACAATCGCGCCGCCCGCATCATCGACGCCCTGGAAGCGGCGGGGGTAGTGTCGCCGGCCGGCCACAACGGTAACCGCGAAGTCCTGGCGCCGCCGCCCGCCTAGTTGAGCTGACCACTGCCCTGACGGTTCAGTCCCGGTTCACCTGCCGGGGACTAGGCTTAAGGAAAATCCCAGCACTGGAGTGCCGTTATGAAAAGAATGCTTACCGCCCTCGCGACTTCCGCAGCGCTATTTGCCGGTTCCGCCTGGGCCGACGCCACCGCCGAACTCAGCCAGCTGCTGCAGCCGCTGGCTTCCATCTCCGGCAAGTTTCACCAGACCCTTACCGACGAGCGCGGCGAGGTGCTGCAGAAAAGCAGCGGCACCTTTTCGGTGGAGCGTCCCGGCAAGTTGCGCTGGGAGACAGGTGAACCTTTCCCGCAGCTCCTGGTTACCAACAACAAGAAGTTGTGGCTGTACGACCCGGACCTGGAGCAGGTGACCATCCGCCCGGTAGACAAGCGCATGAAGGAGACTCCCGCACTGCTGCTGGGCGGTAAGGTCGGCGAGATACGCAGTTCCTTCAACGTGGCGAGCAAGAACGGCGCTTACGAATTGACACCCAAGAATGCCTCCGCGCCGTTTCGCGCCATGGAGATCAGCTTTGACAACGGCCTGCCGGCGGCCATGACTGTGCGTGACAGCATGGGGCAGACCACCAAAATCAAGTTCAGCCGGGTAAAGGCCAACCCGAGCCTTTCCGCTGCGCTGTTCAACTTCAAGCCACCGGCGGGGACCGACATTATCCGCGATGAGTGACCTGTTCCAGTCTCCACCGAGACACCAACCCCTGGCCGCGCGTATGCGGCCCCGCAGTCTGGCCCAGTACATGGGCCAGACGCATTTATTGGGGCCGGGAAAACCGTTACGTGAAGCCGTCGAGCGTGGGCAGTTGCATTCGATGGTCCTGTGGGGCCCCCCGGGCGTGGGCAAGACCACTTTTGCCAGGTTGCTGGCAGAGGAATGCGATGCGCGTTTCGCCACCCTTTCGGCCGTGTTGGCGGGCGTGAAGGACATACGCGCAGCGGTGGCCGAGGCTGAGCAGCATCATGCCCAGAGCGGTCGGGGAACCATCCTGTTTGTCGATGAGGTGCACCGCTTCAATAAGGCGCAGCAAGACGCCTTCCTACCTTACGTGGAGGAGGGCACTGTCACTTTTGTCGGCGCCACTACTGAAAACCCGGCTTTCGAACTGAACAACGCCCTTCTGTCCCGCTGTCGCGTGTACATGCTGCGCAGCCTCGATGAGGAGGAACTCCTGGCGCTGCTGCACCGGGCGCTGGCCGAGGACGAGGCGCTGCGCGCGCTCGACCCGGAAGTGGATGAGGAAGTGCTGGGAAAACTGGCAAAGGCCGCCGACGGTGACGCCCGCGGGGCCCTGAACCTGCTGGAGATCGCCTGCGACCTGGCCCGGGAGGAGGGCGGTCGCTACCGGATTGACGAGGCGGTGCTGACAGAGGTGTTAAGCGCTGACGTGCGCCGCTTCGACAAGGGTGGCGATTACTTCTACGACCAGATTTCTGCAATGCACAAGTCGGTACGGGGCTCGGATCCCGACGCGGCGCTCTACTGGTTTGCGCGGATGGTGGACGGCGGATGCGACCCCCTGTATATCGCCCGCCGTGCCGTGCGAATGGCCAGCGAGGATATCGGCAACGCCGATCCACGGGCCCTGCAGGTTGCCCTCGGCGCCTGGGACGTGCAGGAACGGCTGGGCAGTCCTGAGGGAGAGCTGGCCATCGCCCAGGCGATTGCCTACCTGGCGGTGGCCCCGAAAAGCAATGCGGTCTACACCGCCTACAAGCGGGTGCTGGCGGATGTGCGCCGCGATCCAAGTTACGAGGTGCCGGTCCACCTGCGGAATGCGCCCACCAAGCTGGCGAAGAGCATGGCGCACGGGGCGGAATACCGCTACGCCCACGACGAACCGGACGCCTTCGCGGCGGGCGAGAATTATCTGCCGGAACCAATTCACGATCGGGTGTATTATCACCCGGTGCCGCGCGGCCTGGAGCTCAAGATAGCGGACAAGCTGGAGAACCTGCGCCGCCTGAACCGGGAAAGTGATCGCCAGCGGTATCCCGCGCGCAGGAAGTGAATGGGGCCGGCGGGCCGTAGAGCATAGAGGGCAGGGGAGCGACGAGAGAATGCAATTGCTGGCGGTTGCCCTGGGGGGGGCGATAGGCGCGATCATCCGTTACCTGGTAACGGTGTGGACCTACCCCCTGACCGGCGGAAAATTCCCCCTGGGGACCCTGATTGTCAACGTGACCGGCTCCTTCCTGATCGGTGTGGTGTACGTGGCCATCGTGGAGCGGGGCATGTTGTCCCCGGAGTGGCGCCTGCTGCTGATGACCGGCCTGTTCGGCGCACTGACCACCTTCTCGACCTTCTCGCTGGAAACACTGCTGTTGTGGCACAATGAGCAGCCCCTGATGGCGCTTGCCTATATTTTGATCAGCCTGGTGCTCTGCCTGGCTGCTACCGGCGCGGCCATCGCACTGACCATGAAATATCTATAAAGCGGTAAAGAAAGCACCATGCTCGACCCAAAACTCATTCGCACCCAGATGGACGAGGTGGCCGCGACCCTGAAGAAGCGCGGCTTTGAACTGGATACTGCCCGCCTCCAGGAACTGGAGGAGCGGCGCAAGGAACTGCAGGTTCGCACCGAGAGCCTGCAGAGCGAGCGCAACAGCAAATCCAAGAATATCGGTCGGGCCAAGGCCGCCGGCGAGGACATCGCCCCCCTGCTGAAAGAAGTGGAATCCCTCGGCGGGCAGCTGGGTGAGGCCAAACAGGCGCTGGGCGAATTGCAGGAGGAGCTCGACAGTATCCTCTCCGCCATCCCCAACCTGCTGGACGAATCCGTCCCGGAAGGTGAGACCGAGGATGACAACGTAGAGGTGCGCACCTGGGGTGCGCCGCGCAGTTTCCCGTTCGAGGTCAAGGACCACGTGGACCTGGGGGCGCAACTGCAAGGGCTGGATTTCGAGGTGGCCAGTAAGCTGACCGGTTCACGTTTCGCGGTGATGACCGGTCCGGTGGCAAAGCTCCATCGCGCGCTGGCACAGTTTATGCTTGATTTACACATAGAACAGCACGGTTATCGTGAGGCCAACGTGCCGGTGATCGTCAACAGCGACTCCCTGTACGGAACCTCGCAGCTGCCCAAGTTCGCAGAGGACCTGTTCAAGCTTGAGGATGAGCGTGGTTTTTACCTGATACCCACTGCCGAGGTGCCGCTCACGAATTTGTACCGCGATGAAATCGTCGAGGATGCCGAGTCGCTGCCGCACAAATATGTGGCACACACGACCTGCTTCCGTTCCGAGGCCGGATCCCACGGTCGCGATACCCGCGGCATGATTCGCCAGCACCAGTTCGAGAAGGTCGAACTGGTATGGTTCGCCCGCCCGGACCAGTCCGAGGAGGCGCTGGAGGCGCTGACGGGCCACGCCGAGACGGTATTGCAGAAACTCAACCTGCCATACCGCACCGTGGTGCTGTGCGGTGGTGACATCGGCTTCGCTGCACGCAAGACCTACGACATCGAGGTATGGCTCCCCTCGCAGGAGAAATACCGGGAGATTTCGTCTTGCTCCCTGGTGGGTGATTTCCAGGCCCGGCGCATGAAAGCGCGCTGGCGCAACCCGGACACCGGCAAGCCGGAGCTGTTGCACACCCTGAATGGCTCTGGCCTGGCGGTAGGGCGCACCCTGATTGCGGTGCTGGAGAACTACCAGCGCGAGGACGGCAGCATTGAGGTTCCCGAGGTACTGCGCAGTTACATGGGCGGTGCCGAAAGCATAGGCTGAGTCCCCCTGCCAGGGGCCGGCCAATTGAGTATTACGGATTACCAGATTGCGCTATTTACCCCTCGCATTTGACCTCGTCGACCGCCCCTGCCTGCTGGTAGGGGGCGGTTCCATCGCCACCCGCAAGGCCCGCCTGCTGCACAAGGCTGGTGCACGCCTGCTGGTGGTTGCCCCGGATATCACCGATGAACTCGCCCAGCTGGTCGTGGACAGCGGCGGTGAGTACTTCCCGGCCATTTACGAATCCCCCTTCCTCGACCGCGCAGAGATGGTGATTGCCGCCACCTCGGACGAAGTGGTAAACGCCCGGGTATCTGCCGATGCGCGGGCGCTGCGATTGCCGGTTAACGTGGTTGACTCCCCACAGCTCTGTACCTTTACCGTGCCAGCCATTGTGGAACGCGGGCCCCTGTCCATCGGTATCAGCAGCGGCGGCGCCGCGCCGGTACTGGCGCGGGGAATTCGCGCCCAGCTTGAGGCATTGCTGTCGCCCGCCGTGGCATCGCTCGCGGAGCTGGCAGCAGGTGTGCGGGACAAGGTGAAAGAGGCCCTGCCGGAGCCGCAGCGCAAGGATTTCTGGCAGTGGGTTTTCACCGGGCCGGTGGCCACCAAGGTGGAATCGGGACGGCCGGAAGAGGGCAGGCAGCAGTTGCTGGAGGCCCTGGAGAGCTGGCGCGGCAGCCCCGAGCCCAGTGGCGAGGTCTACCTTGTTGGCGGGGGGCCCGGTGACCCTGACCTGCTCACGTTCCGTGCCCTGCGCCTGATGCAGCAGGCGGACGTGGTGCTGTACGACCGGCTGGTTTCCTCCCAGGTGCTGGAACTCGTCCGGCGCGATGCCGAGCGTATTTACGTCGGCAAGAAAAAAGAGTTTCACTCAGTTCCCCAGGACGATATCAACCAGCTGCTTGTGGACCTGGCGAGGCAGGGCAAGAAGGTGCTACGCCTCAAGGGCGGCGACCCGTTCATTTTCGGCCGTGGCGGGGAGGAAATTGACCGGCTCGCGGACGCGCGCATACCATTCCAAGTGGTCCCGGGTATCACCGCGGCATCTGGTTGCTCCACTTACGCAGGTATCCCGCTCACTCACCGGGACCATGCACAGTCAGTGCGTTTTATTACCGGCCACCTGAAACAGGGGGAGCTGGTGCTGCCGTGGAGTGAGTTGGCTTCGCCGGGCCAGACCCTGGTGTTTTACATGGGCCTCACCGGCATCGATACCATCTGTTCGAAGCTGGCTGCCCACGGACTGCCCACAGATACCCCGGCAGCACTGGTAGAAAAGGGCACTACACCGGAGCAGCGTGTGGTGGTGGGCAATCTGGAAACCCTGCCGGATCTGGCGCGGGCAGGGGGTGTCGAGGCGCCGGCGCTCGCCATCGTCGGCGGTGTAGTGAGCCTGCACGAAAAGCTCCAGTGGTTCCGCTGAACCGTTCCGGAAAGCCCGCCCTTCACTGAGTGACAGCTGCGGCCTCGACGGCCGACTCCCCGACTGCGGGCGCTATCTATACTGCTACATAGATTCTGTAGTGGTATAGAGCATGGTTGTCGCGCTGATCCGATTTTATTGCACCCTTTTAGTGCGGAGCTTCCTTCCGGTGGAGGCAGAGATATGCCTGCCGGACCCTGGCGACAGCCATGCACGGCGCTACACCCGCAGTTACCGGGTGAAGCGCGGCTGGGTAAAGAACCTCTGGATTGCCGCCTCCCTCCTGATGCTCTGTTTTCCCCTGCTGCCGTTCGTGCTGGGGCTGGGGCTGCTTACATCCCTGCTGTCGTTTGCCATCCTCGATGAAACCGCCTGACCGGGACTGCGCCAGTGCGGCCCGGTTATTCCAGGGTAAGGCGGTGAACCGGCTCTCCCTCCACCAGGGGTGATGGGTTGCCCTCCACCCAGTCGTGGTGACCGTTACCGAAGAAGGGTGATAGCGGATGCGCGCTCTGTCCCGTGGCCATATGGAAGATGGCATTCTCCTCGCGCCCCGGCGCCACCACCATGCGCTGCGAGGCGCCGGTGGTCGGGGACTGCGCACGGGGCAGGTGAGTGTCGCCCGAGAGCTGGTCGGCGGGCATGGCGGTGAACCAGTTAACCGGTGCCAGCGCCCGCCCCAGGGGATGGCGGATGCGGGCGGTGTTCTGCACGCCCCAGGTCTGCTCGGCGAGCGGCAGGCCACTTGCGGCCATCTTTTCCAGGACCCTGTCCAGGGCAGTAAATTTCAGTGCGCGCCAGGACTCGAAGTCCGGATTGAGCAGGTGCGCGGGCTCCGTGCTGTTCATCTCCCAGGCCGCGTATTCCAGCTGTCGTTTCATCGGGCCGAAGGAGAAGTCTTCCTGGAACCTGCGCATATAGGTGAGCACCGGTGCCGTGGCCATTTCCAGGAATTTCAGCCGGTAGTTGCGGACTATGCGGTAACCGACGGAATCCGCACTGGCTCGCCCACCCCATTGCTCCAGCTCCCGACGTACGTCGGCATAGTCCTCATTGCGATCCAGTAGCGCCAGCAGCTGCTGCTGCCAGCGCTCCAGGAACAGGGCCCGATCATCCAGCTGAAGTTCGAGCAGGTCCTGCTCGGTAAATGAATCCGCTGCAAACAGGGCATCGCGGATCTGCTGCTGGCGGGCGCCGAGCGCATAGCCGTGATTTCCCATTACGGCGAGCCGGGGCCCGTCCATCACCCGGCTGTTGGCAGTCCAGATACGATTCGACGGCGGGTTGTACACCCGCGGCTGCTCGGAGTTGTCGAGGTAACCGTCCCAGTATGCCTCGCCGTCCGCCCACGAAAGCGAGCGGCTGCCATCAAGCCCCACGCGCCGCGGAACGGCGCCGCCTACGGTCCAGCCGATATTGCCGTCGCTGTCGCCGACCACCAGGTTCTGGTGGGGAATACCGAGTTGCGGACCCAGGTCCAGGGCTTCCTCTGCAGATTCGGCTTTTTCCATCTGCAGCAGGTTCAGGTTGGCGCCGCGAATATCATGGGCCACCCAGCGGTAGGCGAGGGGAGTGCCGCGGTGGTCGCTGCCCACCACCGGGCCCCAGATGGTCTTGCGAACCTCGAGGGTCTCCGGTACCGCCCCTTTCACCATTATGCGCTCCTTCTCGATGCTGAACTCCGTCCAGCCATCCGGCGTGCGATAGCGTTTGCCGTCCTCACTGACCTCGATTTTAACCAGGTCGCCCCAGTCGCCCATGGTGTTGGTGAAACCCCAGGCTATGCGGCCGTTGGAGCCGACAACTGCGATCGGGCCTCCGGGCAGTGTGGCCGCACGCATCTTGCGGTCGGTGCCGGGAATGCTCCAGCCGGCACGGTACCAGATGTTGGGCACGTCGAGGCCCAGGTGCATATCGTCTGCCAGTATGGCGCCGCCGTGTTCCGTCAGCGCGCCGCCCACGACCCAGTTGTTGCTGCCGAAGACCTGGTCGTCACTTTCCATTACCTGGTAGGCAATGGTGTCATCCGCCTGCAGGAGGGTGGCAATGTCAGTCCGGGGCAGTGACACCGGGCCGCGAGCCTCACCGACCAGCGGCGCATCCCAATTGCCGCCTTCGGGGAAAAAGAAACCGTACAGGTCTCCGGGCAGCAGGTCAGCGAGTGCGGTGTCCCTCTGCTCGAACTTCCCGATCGGGCTCTGCAGGCTCAGGTACATACTGAATACGCTCAATAAGCTGTCTGCCTCGGTCCAGGGACGTGGCTCCTTGCCCAGTAGCAGGTATTCCCAGGGATGGCTGCCCAGCTGTGCCAGCCCGTAATTCACCCCCTTTACGTAGTGGGAAAGCACTTCGCGGTGGTCCCTGGGCAGCGCGGCGACATTCCGCTCGGCGCGTTTGCGGAACTGGTGTACCCGCACCTCGCGGTCGTGCTCCAGGGCCGCCGGCCCGACCAGGGCGGAAAGCTCGCCGGCGGAATTCCGGCGCAACAGGTCCATCTGGAAGAAGCGCTCCTGGCCGTGGAGGAAGCCCAGGCCGAAGGCGATGCTGGCGCGACTGTCGGACACAATCATCGGAATGCCCTGGGCGTCGCGCCGGATACTCACAGGCTCCTCCAGTTGCCCGGTGTGCAGAACACCATCAAGCAGAGGGAGGCTCTGGCGCAGCCACAGCCAGGCAGCGGCCAGGAGGAGGGCGGCGATGGCACAGAGGATGATCAGGACGCGTGCGGTCAGGCGTAGGGGGGCGGTACGGGCCATGGGTACTTCCATCAAATCTTATTCTATTGCTCGGCACCTCGATAATAGCAGTGGGCCCTGCACCAAAATAGTTACCGGGGGACATAAGCTGGTCACAGAAACTGCTTTAAAGAGGAATAATGTGCCATTAAAGTCGGTGGCTCTCCGGGGTGCCCACTAGAACTGACCAGTCACTAGAAAAAAGTCATAACGGGCTTTCAAAAGCGCACATTGGCACGTAATATGGCGCCCAATAACAAAAACACGAAGCAAACATCACGCTTTTTCTATAACAACAAACGCGAGGACGCGATGATGCACGACGCCGATCAGACCGGTAGCAACCGGAATTTCCGTCTGTCCATTCTCTCCCAGGCTGTTGCCTTTGCCACCGCGATCAGCGGCTCCGCTTATGCGGCCGAGATCGAGGAAGTGGTGGTTACTGCGCAGAAGCGCTCGGAGAACCTGCAGGATGTACCCATTGCGATTTCCGCCTTCACCGGCGAGAACATCGAGAAGATGGGTGCCCAGAGCCTGACCGACCTGGGTAAATCCACCCCGGGTGTCGAAATGAACAACGACACCGCACTGCAGCCGACCTATAACATCCGCGGCATCCAGACTTCCGACTTCACCGTGGGCTCCGACCCGGCGGTAGCGGTCTACGTCGACGGTGTCTACACCGGCCGTGGTGCTGGCGCCGAGGTGCCGCTGGCGGATATCGAGCGGGTTGAGGTGCTGAAAGGCCCGCAGGGCACACTGTTTGGCCGCAACGCCACCGGTGGTGCCATCCACATCATCACCAAGCGTCCCTTCAATGAGGACCAGACCGAGGTGTCCCTGACTGCCGGCAACTACGGCCGCATGTCCTCCGACGTGATCGTTAACCGCGCCATCAACGATCGTGCCGCGGTGCGCCTGACCGCGTCCACCGACAAGCGCGACGGCTATTATCCGAACGCCCTCGACGGTTCCGACTGGGGTGGGCAGGACACCAAGACCCTGCGCGCTGCGGTCTCGCTGCTGCCGACCGACAACACAGAAATCCTGTGGCGCGGCGAGTACAGCCGCCTTGACCAGAACGGCGCCACCCGCGTGTCCATCAACGACTCTATTTCTGTCGGTGGTGGCGATCTCTTCGGTGACGTGGCGTTCGATTTCGGCAACGTGGAAGAGCGCGACCTGTACGGCACCTCCCTGAAGGTCACCCACGACTTCGAGAATGTAACCCTCACCTCCATCACCGCGTACCGCACCTTCGAGGCGTACATCGGTCAGGACGAGGACGGTGCCAATAACCCGGACTTCTATTTCGGTTCCGGAAACACTGACGACCAGGAGTTCTTCTCGCAGGAGTTCCGCCTGAACGGTGAGACAGACACCCTCAAGTGGACCCTGGGCGCTTCCTATTCCCAGGAGAAGCTGGAGCACAACACCGAGGCTTTCTTCACGCCGAGCACCTTCGAGAGCTTCGCGCTGTACACCGCTCTGAAGGACAGCCCCGAGGCCCTGGGTGCGTTGGGTGTGCCGGCGGAGACTATCGCTGCACTCGACGCAATGACCGACGTCCAGGTTGCGGAGCAGGTGCCGATGTTCCGCGAGATGCTGCGTAACACCCAGATTCCCCTCGCTCCGGGTCTGGCTGCCAGCGGCGACGGCCTGATGATCGCCAACTTCTTCGGCACCTACATGCTGCCGAGCCTGCTGGCCCAGGCGCAGACCTCCCCTGAGGCCATGGCGGCCTTTATGGGCAGCTTCGACTGCGCGCCACAACTGCAGACCTACCTGGGTACCGGCGATAACAGCCAGCTGCAGGGCTGCCTGCTGCTCGGTGCGAATGCCTTTGTCCAGGGCACCGATGCCAGCTGGGGTGAGAATGTGCTGAATACCGGGGACTACCGCTCTGCAGCCATCTACGGCGACGCTACCTGGTCACTGACTGATCGTACGGACCTCACTTTCGGCCTGCGCTACACGCAGGACGAGAAAGACTTCTCGATCGATACCCAGTACCAGAACGAGCTGTACGGCATTCCTTTCGGTATCGCCTTCTTCAGCGGCGGCCAGCCGATGATCTCGGAAGAGCCGTCTGACAGCTGGTCAGACCTGTCCGGCCGCATCGTGCTGAACCATCACTGGAATGACAGCGTGATGACCTACGCTTCAGTGTCGAATGGTTTCAAGGCGGGTGGTTTCAACAGCCTGAACTACGGTGCAAATATCGAGAACTCCTTCGACCAGGAGAACGTCACCAACTACGAAGTCGGTATGAAGTCCAATCTGCTGGACAACCGCATGCAGTTGAACGCGTCCCTGTTCGCTTACGAGTACGATAACCTGCAGGAATTGAGCCTGATCGGCTTCCCGATCCCGAGCTACAACCTGCGTAACGCCGATGCCGAAGGGCGGGGCGCCGAGGTGGAAGTGCTGTTCGCGGCTACCGACAACCTGCTGATCGGCGGTAACTACTCGAACCTGAAGACCGAGTACACCCGCTACCAGATCATCGAGGCTGCCGGTGAAACCGCGGCGGATGACCGCACCGGCGATCCGCGCGTTGGCACTCCGGAGAACAAGTTCAACCTGATGGCGGAATACGTTATCGGCCTGAACTCCGGCGGCGATGTTGTCCTGCGGGGTGACTACAACTGGACCGGCGAGCGTGTAGGCACCATCTCTGACCCGTCGTTGACGGTACCTGACTACCAGCTGCTGAATGCCCGCGTGGCCTTCAACAGCCCCAGCGACACCTACACTGTGTCGGCCTGGGTCCAGAACCTGACCGATGAGGAGATCGTGGGTTCATACGGTGGTCCGGGTAGCGCGATCGGCTCCGAGACCGGCTGGCGTTTCCAGCCGCGGATGTTCGGCGCGGACGTCACTATGCGCTTCTGATCACGAGCGTTCACGACAAATGGAAAGGGCCGGCTTATGCCGGCCTTTTTCATTTCAGGCGAGTGGACAATATGGGGAAGGGCGCGCCAAAAACCTTTCCACCGCTGGCAATTTCATGGGAATCACGCCAAAACTGCGTATGATCATTGAAAGCCATAAGCAGTGACCAATCGCATGACGCTACTGGAGCGGGAGGTATACCGGGAAAACCAGGCTGACCTGCTGTCGCGCTACCGGCGCGTACGACATGAGACAGAGCTGCTGGCAGACCCACTGTCGCCTGAAGACATGCAGCTGCAGTCCATGCCGGACGCCAGTCCCAGCAAGTGGCACCTGGCCCATACCAGCTGGTTCTTCGAGACCTTTATCCTGCGCAGCTCGCTACCCGGCTATCGGGTGTTTGACAGCGACTACCACGAACTCTTCAATTCCTATTACAACAGCCTGGGCACGCCGTTCAGCCGTCCGCACCGCGGGATGTTGTCCCGCCCCGATCTGGAGAGCGTTTTTGCTTACCGCCAGGCGGTGGATGGTGCGATGGATGAGCTGCTTGCCGATCATCCGGTGGGAGATTCCCTGCAGTCACTGATTACCCTGGGGCTGAATCACGAGCAGCAGCACCAGGAGCTGCTGCTGACCGATATCAAGCATGCCTTTTCCATCAGCCCTCTCTTCCCCGCCTACTCGGAAACTGTGCAGGAACCAGAGGATGAGGATGTGCTGGCGCCTGCTGCGATGACGTGGCTCGACGTTGCCGGCGGCAACTATGCCATCGGGTCCGAGGGCGACCACTTCTTCTTTGACAATGAGAGCCCGGCGCACCGGCAACTGCTGCAGGATTTCCAGATCGCGTCGCGCCTGGTCACGAACCGCGAGTTCCTCGAGTTCATCGAGGATGGTGGCTACCGCGATCCGCGCCTGTGGCTCTCCGACGGATGGGCACTGGTGAAGAGCGGGCAGAGGGAGATGCCGCTGTACTGGCAGTGGCGGGATGGCCGGTGGATGCAGTTTACCCTCGGTGGGCTGCAGCCTCTGATCGAGGATGAGCCCGTGTGCCACCTCAATTTTTACGAGGCCGATGCATTTGCTACCTGGGCGGGCAAGAGGCTCCCCACAGAATTTGAGTGGGAGGTTGCCGCGTGCCAGCTTCGCCAGCCCGACCAGCTTGCAAGAGCGAACCTGCTGGAGAAACGCCAGTTCCGTCCGCTCCCTGCCGTTTCGGGGCAGAACCAGTTCCTCGGTGACCTGTGGGAATGGACCTCCAGCGCCTATCTCCCGTACCCGGGATTTCGCGCCAGCGCCGACGCTGTGGGGGAGTACAACGGCAAGTTCATGTGTAACCAGAAAGTTTTGCGCGGGGGTTCCTGCGTCACTCCAGCTGATCATATACGCATGACATACCGGAATTTCTTCTATCCTCATCAGGCATGGCAATTTACCGGTATCAGGCTGGCGGGAGATCCAGTATGAACATGGCTGTTTCGCCAGTGAGCGACAAGGCTGACCAGGGCGAATTTTTGCGCGATGTTATCGCGGGACTGCGCCAGCCTCAGAAAACGCTCCCGTGCAAGTACCTCTACGACGAAGCGGGTTCGAGGATTTTCGAAAAAATCTGCGAGCTTGAGGATTACTATCTTACACGCACGGAAGCGCAGATTTTTTCCGATAACCTCGAGGAAATTGCCGCATCGATCGGGCCGGGAGCGGTTGTGATCGAGCCGGGGGCGGGCAACTGCGAAAAGGTCGAGCCGTTGCTGGAAGCCCTGGAGCGTCCGCAGGCGTATATCCCGATCGATATCTCTCCCGAGATACTGCTGGCAGCACGGGGGCGCATTCAGGCGCGCCTGCCACAGCTGGAAGTTGAAGCTCATGTGGCCGATTTTTCGCAGCCTGGCGCCTGGCGGGGGGCCGGCTGTAAATACACTGGTCGCCGGGTAATCTTCTTTCCCGGCTCCACCATAGGTAATTTCGATCCCGGACAGGCCCAGCAGCTTCTGGAAGACTTTGCCTCCCAGTTGGGGCAGGGGGACGGGCTCCTCATCGGTACAGACCTTGTCAAGGACGCGGTGGTCCTCGAGCGAGCCTATAACGACAGTGAGCATATCACTGCCGAATTCAACAAAAACCTGCTGGTGCGCATCAACAACGAGCTTGAAGGTAACTTTGATCCGCAAATGTTTGCCCACCGCGCCTTCTATCACCCGCTGCGGCAGCGGGTGGAGATGCATCTGGTCAGCCTGAAGGCCCAGCGGGTGCGTATTTCCGGTGAGGAGTTCGGTTTTTCCGAGGGCGAGACAATCCATACGGAAAACAGCCACAAGTACTCCCTGCAGGGGTTCGCCAGCATGCTCGACTCTGCCGGCTTCAAGTCGCGCTGTAATTGGGTTGATGGGAAAGAGTTGTATGCGCTCCACTACGCAGAAATCCCTCGCTAGCCGGGTCTTGCGCCTGGTGGTACTGCTTGCCAGTGCCATATTGAGTTCGGCTTCGCTCGCCGACAGAAGCCCTTCATCGACTGCAGCGCAGGGCACCCACGTGGAAGGCAAGGGCGCGGATGGCATAGCGGCCGCTCCTGCCAGTGAGGACGCCTCTCTTACTGAAATGCTATCGGTATCAGTGTACAAGCACCGGTTCTGTCGCTGTTGCGGCAAGTGGGTTGACCACCTCGAGAGCAGGGGACTGCAGGTACCGGTTATTAATTCCAGCAATGAAGAGCTGAGTGTACTGAAGGGAGAGTGGCGGATTCCCAATGGCATGCAGGGCTGCCACACCGGTGTCGTACAGGATAAGTATGTATTTGAAGGTCATGTTCCCGCCCGCCTCATCCGCCAATTCCTCTCCAGTCCTCCGCCGGACAGCCTGGGGCTCATGGTGCCCGGGATGCCGGAAGGCAGCCCGGGGATGTACGGGGGAGGGGGCTTCAAGCCTTACATCGTCTATCTGCTGATGCGCAATGGTGACTACCGTTTCTATGCCCGTATCGAGGAACCAGAGAGTGCAACCGGATCCGTCGGAGAAGACTAGGGGCTGGGTTTCGGATGCCCGCCGCGGTAAGGTGTCGCGCCTGTTATCCGGATAGCTATGCATGACTGAGAAGTTCCGCCCGGCCAGGGGCCTGGGCAATTGTCACCTCCAGACCGTTTTCCCCCGTTTCCACCGCCCAAGGCCCTGGGTGCGTACACACAGCCGCTGGTTTCACACGCCCGATGGCGACGTGATTGCCCTACATATGCCACATCGATTGCGGGATGATCCGCAACGGCCGCTGGTGCTGGTGCTTCACGGCCTCGAGGGTTCGGTAAACTCTCCCTATGCCCAGGGAATCATGGAAGCCCTCCAGGCAAATGGCTTCCAGGTGGCCGTCATGCATTTTCGCGGGTGCGGTGGTATCCCCAACAAGCTGCCCCGCGCGTACCACAGTGGTGACAGCGACGATCCCCGCTGGCTGGCCGGCGAACTGCGGAAAGAGTTCCCCCGCACTCCGCTGATGGCCGTCGGCTACTCGCTGGGGGGTAACGTACTCCTGAAGTGGCTGGGCGAGGACGGGGAGGGGAGCCCCCTTGCCGCGGCAGTGTCGATATCAGCCCCGCTGGATCTCCATGCCTGCAGCCGGCGTATCAACAGCGGTCTGTCCCGCGTCTATCAGCGGCACCTCCTGAAGAGTCTCCGGGAGAGCCTGCTCCGAAAGAGTACTGACAAGGAGCTGGCCAGCCACCTGCCCGATTTAGGCGACAGGCGCCTGTTTAGTAACTTCCGCGTTTTTGACCATATGTTTACCGCGCCACTTCACGGCTACCGGGATGTGGAGGACTACTACACCCGGGCATCGAGCAAGCCGCTGCTGGGCGCTATCAGGCGCCCCACGCTGATCATTCACGCTATCGATGACCCGTTTATCTGTCCCTCTGCCGTACCTGCCCCCAGCGAGTGCAGTAATTGTGTCGAACTGGATATCTCGCGACAGGGGGGGCATGTCGGTTTCGTGAGCGGTAGCCTGTGGCGACCGGAATACTGGCTGGAGACGCGTATACCGGAGTTTCTTGCCCGTGCCCGGAGCTGAATCCCGGTTTACCTCCCGCGTTTGACCTCTCCGCTAAGCATGGCGCGGCTGAGCTGGCCTGGCGACAGCGAGGTCAACGTACCCATGACGGCCAACTGGCTGATCAACAGGAGCGCAAGCATCCGGTTGAATTGCCGGTGCTGTCGTGGGAGGAGCAGTAGAGCAGCCGTGAATTTAAATCGAGTGACTTCCAGTGCGCGAACTGGCTGCCACAGGTATTGAGCGCTATTTAGCCATAACCATAATTTAACATAATCTATATTATGCGAACTAGGTATTGGCTATGCGGGAAGCCAGTGTGCTCCAGGTGCGCACAGCTCTGCCGCGTGTTCACGCCTCTTCAATGTCCATCTGTCCCTCCAGGCCCTGAACGCGTCGAATGAGCGACGGCTTAACGATGCGATGCAGGCAGTGATCGCGCACGATCGCCGTGAGCCCCTTGGTGGCGTGTAATGTAGAAATGTATTCCCTGACCCATCTGCGCGCGTCGGCTTCTGACGCAAAGTCGGCAGAAACCAGCCTCCACAAGAACTCGTCCAGGCTGATGGAGACTCGGGTGAAGTCTGCATTCCTGCCGTCGATGATCACTGATGCCATGCCAACCCCTTCCATAAATAATTATGTCGCTCGCGTGCGGCAACTGCCTGGAGTATACATAAATAATTATGCACCACACTCATAGATGATTAGGTTTTCGGGACATAAATAATTATGCCGCAGACACATAAATAATTATGCTGCCAGAATCAATGATTGGAGCGGGGGCTCGCGGCCCAGCGAGATTCTGGCCCCCAATCCAACCGCCGTATTGGCGCTCGGGCCCTGGGTCGGCCAAGCTGCAGCGTAATCAGAAGCCCGGGAAAAGCCATGAAGGCCCCTACGTTCTACCGGTTGGTCGCAGTGTGCGCGTGCAGCATCTTGCCCTTCGCACCTGCACTTGGCGCGGATCGACCAGAGTTGGCCGATTTCGCCCGGGGTTTTATGGAGGATTTTTCTGATCCCGGCAAACAACCCGACGAAGTGGCCAGGGAGTATTTTGCGTCGGCGCCCATCTTCTTCGTCGGAGAAATGCCGGGTCTCAGTGAGAGCCCCGATATTGCGCCGCTCATGCTGAGGCTCTTTCGGGAGCAGTTCCACGTTCTGTCGCAGCCTTTTTCAAGCTACGAAATTGAAACATTGGCCATGGGCGACGATGGCAGTGCCGCCATGCTGGTGGCATTCCGGCGCGATCCTGGCACCAAGCCCGGGACGGGAATTTTTTGCAATATCTTCTCGCTGGCCAGGCTGGGAGGCCGCTGGAAGATCATCGGCTGGTCGCTGTTTGCGATGGGTAATGCACAGGACTGCTCTCACAGCCATTGAACCGCCCTTCCCTGCGATCACACCGCCATTACGGAGAAAGACAAGGATGAAAGCGTTTGTCGTACCCAAGCCCGGTGGCCTCGACCGGCTCGAGGTCCGTGACCTTCCCGATCCCGGCGACCCCGGGCCCGGCCAGGTCAGGGTTGCCCTGCATGCCACCTCCCTGAACTTCCATGACTACCTGATCGCATCCGGGCAGCTGCCCACGGAGGACGGGCGGGTCCTGATGTCCGACGGCGCGGGTGTGATCGAGGCGGTAGGTGAAGGTGTGACCGAGTTTGAGATAGGTGACCACGTTGTCTCTTGTTTCTTTCCGCAGTGGCCCGATGGCGCGCCCCGGAGTCCGGTGGGCAGTTTTGGCGATACACCGGGGGATGGAACAGACGGATTTGCCCTCTCTCACGCGGTGCGGGCTGCAGCAGCCTTCACTCATGCTCCCCATGGGTGGAGTCATTCGGAGGCTGCCACCGTTACCACTTCCGGGCTAACGGCCTGGCGTGCCCTGGTGGGCGACGGCAGGCTCAAGGCCGGGGATACTGTGCTTACCCTGGGCACCGGTGGCGTATCGATTACCGCCCTGCAAATCGCCAAAGCCATGGGAGCCTCGGTGATCATCACCTCCTCTTCCGACGAAAAGCTGGAGCGTGCCCGCAAGCTGGGCGCTGACCATACGATCAATTACGAGGAGGAGGAAAACTGGGGTGAGAAGGTCCATAAGCTAACCGGTGGCTGCGGGGTCGACCACGTAATCGAGGTTGGGGGTCCCGGTACACTGGCGCAATCGATCGAGGCCGTGCGTGTGGGCGGGCATATTGCCCTGATCGGCGTATTGACCGGGACCAAGGGAGAGGTCCCCACGGCGGCCCTGATGGGCAAGCATGTACGGTTACAGGGGCTGGTGGTGGGAAGCCGGCGACAGCAGCAGGATTATGTGGCTGCCCTGGAGGAGACGGGCATTCGCCCGGTCGTCGACCGGACTTTCCCGTTGGAGGAACTTGCCGATGCCTTCAGGTTCGAGGAGAGCGGCAGCCATTTCGGCAAGATCTGCGTTGAATGGTGATTGACGGGCAGATCGAGCCGGGAGCCCGGTCAGTGCGGCTGTTGGCGCTTACGGGGCTCCCAGTGGGCCCGCAGTCCGGGCCTGAGGCTGGGTAACTTGATTTAGATCAACCAGGCGGCGGCGCCAGCGGGGACAATTGCGCGCCTGCACGAACTGTCTGACTGTGGTATCTGCCCATGACTCCCGAACTCCTGTCCCCCGCCGGCACCCTCAAGAGCATGCGCTACGCCTTCGCCTACGGGGCTGACGCCGTGTATGCGGGCCAGCCCCGCTACAGCCTGCGCGTGCGCAACAATGAGTTCAATAAGCTGGACAACCTGGCGGCGGCGATCGAGGAGGCCCATGGCCAGGGCAAGCAGTTCTACCTGGCCAGTAACATCGCCCCCCACAACGACAAGGTGCGCAGCTACCTCAGGGACCTGGAGCCGGTGATCGACATGGCCCCCGATGCGCTGATCATGTCGGACCCGGGCCTGATCATGCTCGTGCGCGAGCGCTGGCCGGAGCAGGAAGTGCACCTGTCTGTACAGGCAAACGCGGTCAATTGGGCCAGCGTGCGTTTCTGGGCGCGCCAGGGTATCAGCCGGGTAATCCTGTCCCGCGAACTCTCCATCGATGAGATCGAGGAGATCCGCCAGCAGTGTCCGGAGGTCGAGCTCGAGGTGTTCGTGCACGGCGCCCTGTGCATTGCTTACTCGGGCCGTTGCCTGCTCTCCGGCTACATGACCCATCGCGACTCCAACCAGGGCGCCTGCACCAATTCGTGCCGGTGGCAATACAACGCACACCCGGCACGGGAGAACGATGTAGGAGACCTGATTGCGACGGATGGGCCGACTCAGGTCTTCGACCCGTCTGCGCGCAGCGTGGAGCCCGTGTTGCTGCAGGAGCGCAGTCGCCCCGGTCACTACATGCCGGCCTACGAGGACGAGCACGGCACCTACATCATGAACTCCAGGGACCTCCGTGCGGTACAGCACGTGGATCGGCTGGTGAAGATGGGTATTCATTCACTGAAGATCGAGGGGCGCACCAAGAGCCACTATTATGTGGCCCGTACCGCCCAGGTCTACCGCCGGGCCATTGATGACGCCATCGCGGGCCGGGGCTTTGACATGGGGTTGATGGATGAGCTGGAGCACCTGGCTAATCGCGGTTACACCGAAGGCTTCTATAGGCGTCACCTGCCGAGTGAATTCCAGAACTATGAACAGGGCAACTCGAGTAACAGTGGGCAACAGTTTGTCGCCGAGGTGCGCGAATGCGAAGGTGAGTGGCTCACGCTGGAGGTTAAAAATCGCTTTGAGCTTGGGGACCGGCTCGAATTGATTACCCCCCGGGGCAATCAGGAACTGCGCCTGGAGGCGCTGGAGGATCTCCGGGGCAACGGCCTGGAAGCTGCACCCGGCTCGGGTCATGTCGTGCGGATCCCCAGGCCGGGCGACGTCGAACTCCCCGCGGATGGCGGCTACGCGATGCTGATGCGCCACCTTGGTTGATTCTGCCACTCTGGTTAGTTCTGCCATGTTGGTTGACTGGGCCGCCGCTCCCCGTACGGGCGCCCTCCCCTGACCAGTTTCCCTGGTGGGCCGGGCTATAATGAGGCCGGATCGCTTGCACTTCCCTCAGGACTCGCGACAGACCCGAAAAGGCAACGGCTAACCCGAGGTGCTGGATGGCAGTCCTGGCCCTGCTCAGAAACGCCGATGAGATCAGCCAGGTCATCCCCTGGGCAGCGGAAATCGCATTATCCCGCAATACCGCGCTTCACGTTCTCGGCTGGCACTATGCCGCCGCCCCCATCCCGGACGGGGAATTCTCCAACCGGACAATCGAGGCCGCCCTCGGGCGTTTTTTACGCAAGCTGCAGCGGATCCGCGCAATCTCGCGGCTGGAGGAGCCAGGTAACCTGGAGGTCTTCGAAGTCGGTGAACGCGACGCGGACGAATGTGCGATTGCGGTGGCACAGCGTGAAGATATAGAGCTTATTGTCGCCGCGGCGCCAGACCAGACCGGCGCAACAGGTGCCACACTCTCCTCCAGTACTTTACTGAAAAAAGGTCGCTGCAGCACCGTGATCCTCTTTGGGGGGGCAAAGCGTTCACGGCAGCCGGGAAAAGTCTTTGTCTCAGCGACGGACAGTGCCCATGATGGCGCCGCCCTGGTCATCGCACACCAGCTGGCCGAGTGCGGTGGCGGCGAGGTAACCCTGGCCCGCCAGGAAGCCGATTACGAAGAGGTCGACATCGAGGTGGGGCTCCGCGACCTGCGCAAGCTATTACGTGACACCGGGCTTGAGTCCAGCACGCGCATCCACTGTCGTGTGTTGAACGAGAGAGACGTTGCCGCCAATGCGCAACTGATGGACGCACACGACCTGGTGTTGCTCGCGGCCAACAGCCCACTTATAGCGTCGGTGGTGGAACTGACCAGGCACCCTACTGTGGCGGTGGCCAAGCGAGCACCCGCCCTGCGGCCCTGGCGACACGCAGTGATGGGTGAGTACTGGAATCCGTTTCTCAGCCCGGCGGATTACGCCGACTTGCTCGAGACGCTGAGGCGAGGATCCATGCTGACGCTGGATTTTCTCGTAATGCTCGGGCTGTCCACCGTGGTTGCTTCTATGGGGCTGCTGCAGGACTCCCCTGCCGTGGTGATAGGGTCCATGCTGCTGGCACCGTTAATGACGCCGATGCTCGGCTGCGGCCTGGCGCTGGTGCAGGCCAACCCGAGACTGGGTAATACTGCCCTCCAGTCCGTCGCCGCCGGGCTGCTGTTGACCGTGGTGATCAGTCTGGCCATTGGTATGCTGACGCCGGGTGTGGAGCTCACGCCGGAAATCTATGCCCGCGGCGCCCCGAATGTGCTGGACCTGGTGATAGCCGGAGCCTCGGGCGCTGCCGCCGCCTATGCCTCTGCACGCCCCAACCTGGTGGGGTCGATTGCCGGGGTGGCGATAGCGACGGCGCTGGTGCCACCGTTATGTTCGATCGGTATCTCGCTGGCATACTACGAACTTGGCAATGCGATCGGCGCCGCCCTGCTGTTTCTCACCAACTTCGTTGCGATCGTACTATTTGCCGCGGCCACCTTTCGGCTGATGGGTGTGCGGACCAGCAGGACCCGACGCAGGCAACGCCGCTGGGTGGCCGGGACCGTGGCTGTGCTGGCGATCGTAGCGCTCGTACTGCTGGGACCATTAAAAGTGTCGCTCGTAAAGGGGCTGCTCCAGGGCAAACCACAGCCTAACTCTTATCCGCTCTCCGCGTCGGTTATCGAGGCGCTAAAGGACTACGTTGAGGAGAATCCCGATGTCGAGATCCTCAGTGCGGGCCGTCCGGCTTCTCCACACCACCCATCCGACGTAGTGCTGGTTCTCGCCGCCCCATTTGAGCTGGATAAGGCCTATGGTCGTGAACTCATCCGGATAGTCAGGGAGGAAATGCGGCAACCGGACCTAAAGGTGGAAGTCCACTGCCTCCGCGAATTGTGGCAGGAAAAAAGCCGCTGAGGGCAAGCCCGGCGGGCTGGGGAGGTCTTTTCTCCTGCGTCTCACCTGGCCTCCGTGAAGAAAATGGTTTGGCAGAAGCTCGCCCTGTGACTGCTTACAGTTTCCGCGCCAGGTCCCGTATCTCCTGGTTCAGGATGCGGTCGTTATCGCTGTAGTCCACTGGCACATCGATCAGGTGTACACCGCCCTGCTTGCAGCATTTCTCAATCAGCGGCTTCAGTTCACTGGTGGCACCAATGCGGTGACCGTGTGCTCCGTAGGCTTCGGCATAGGCGACAAAATCCGGGTTGCCAAAGTCCAGACCGAAGTCGTGGTACTCCATTTGTTTCTGTTTCCACTTGATCATGCCGTAGGCGTCGTCCCGCAGCACCAGGATAATCAGGTCCTGCTTGAGGCGTACCGCCGTTTCCAGCTCCTGGGAGTTCATCATAAAGCCGCCATCACCACAGATCGCCATTACCTTGCGCTCGGGGAAGACCAGTTTGGCCGCCATGGCGGATGGCAGTCCGGCGCCCATGGTGGCCAGGGCGTTGTCCAGTAGCACCGAGTTTGGCGAATGCGCCGGGTAGTTGCGCGCAAACCAGATCTTGTAAATGCCGTTGTCGAGCGCGAGGATGCCGTCCTCCGGCATGACGTCGCGGACTTCCCTTACCAGCCTTTGCGGCCGGATGGGGAAGCTGTCATCCCCGGCACCGTCGACAATATGCTTCCGCAATGCATCCCGAATGCGATGGGCATGGGCAAAACTCCAATGCTCCTGCGGCTCGAGTCGCTCCTTGAGCTGCCACAGGCTGTTGGCAATGTCCCCCACCACTTCAATCTGCGGGAAGTAGACGGGATCCACCTCTGCCGAATTGAAATTGATATGCACCACCTCGGCCCCGCCGGGGCGCATGAAAAAAGGCGGTTTCTCCACGACATCGTGGCCCACATTGATAATGAGGTCGGCTTCATCGATGGCACGGTGGACAAAATCGTGGTCTGACAGCGCTGTGTTGCCAATGAAGTGCGGCCCGGACTCGTCAATCACACCCTTGCCCATCTGGGTCGTAATCGCCGGGATGCCCAGCTTTTTGACAAATTCCCGCAACATCTTGGAAGTCAGTTTTCGGTTCGCCCCCGCGCCGATCAGCAACAGCGGCTGGCGCGCCGCGGCGATGGCCTGGGCGGCCTGGCGAATGGCTTTCTCTTCGGCGATGGGCCTGCGGGTGTAGCTGGGTTCGAGCACCGGCATGGTCGAGTGCTCCTGGGCGATATCCTCCGGCAATTCCAGGTGCGTGGCACCGGGACGCTCCTCATGGGCCTGGCGGAATGCCTCGCGGACCCGGGCGGGAATGCTGTCGCCACTCACAATGGTCTTGGTGAACTTGGTGAGCGGGCGCATCATGTCGACAATATCGATAATCTGGAACTGGCCCTGCTTGGAGCTCTTGATCGGCTTCTGCCCGGTCACCATAACCATGGGCATTGCACCCAGCTGGGCATAGGCGGCGGCCGTCACCAGGTTGGTGGCCCCGGGCCCCAGGGTCGACAGGCACACGGCAGCCTTGCCGGTGAGCCGCCCGTAAGTAGCCGCCATAAAGCCCGCAGCCTGCTCGTGGCGCGTGATGACCAGCTCGATTTTTGAACCCCGCAGTGATTCGAGCAGGTCCAGGTTTTCCTCTCCGGGAATGGCAAACACGTACTCAACGCCCTCTGCCTCCAGGGCCCGTACAAACAGGTCTGACGCTTTCATTTGCTCTTCCCTTTTCCCATTCGCTGTGGCTTTTCTTGTCCCGTTCTCTTCTGCTTGTTGGGGGAGACTTGTCCGACCCTGCCTGAATATCCTGCGTGAACATATTATGCCCGCGCTTTTCGGGAACAGGCCTGGCCGGCCTACGGCTGCTGTTCCCCCCCCGTGTTTCCAGTCTCGCTTGCTCGTCCCAGGCTTCTTCGTCCTCACCTTCTCGTTACGACCATCCCTGCTTATCAGGAGGCGCCGCCGGTATTCGTCTCTTGCAGGGTCAGGATAACAAAGGCTGAGACAAGAATCGCGCCGAGGAAAAAAGGGACATGGACTTTTTCATTGCGGGCCGGGATCTCTTCCCGGATCGCAGTGATAATGATTGCCCCGGTGATGAATACCGTTGCTACCGTCATTACTCCATACAGGCGGTCGGTGAGAATGGCTGCCAGCCAGCCGAGCAGCATAAATACGCAGAAAATACTGCGGAAAGATCGTTCATAATGATGCGGGTAATAGTGCCAGATATGATAGTTGAGCCCCATTATATGCAGGCCCAGGACGATCCCCGCCAATAGGTAGCCCCCTACTCCCTGGATGGGCCAGTCCCCGAGAAAGTAGCCGACCTGGGCGTTGTAGAGTGAGAAAATAACCGCCACCAAAACCGTGCCTGTCGACCAGCCACGGCCTCTCCTGCCGCCCCCGGCAAGATCCTTCCGGAGCAGCAGCAGGAAAATTACGAATCCCGTCAGGGCGACCAGATAGACGTGATTCTGCCCGGGAATCGCCGATCCTGCTGTACTCGCGGGTATGGTGGCCTGTACCTGGGCCAGCTTCGGCAGCAGTACCAGGAAGACGTAGGTCAGGCCGGTACCCGCCGAAATACTGAGGAGTGCAGAGGGCGCCCCGCCCTGGAAAATCTTCCACCTGGGCAGGGTAAAATTGATGATGCACAGCATCAGTGCGATCAACAGTGAAACCAGGTCTCTCATATGCCACGCTTGCCGACTGGATTACTCGTGTCGGCAGTGGGCCGGCACCCGAGTCCCCGCCGCTATTGCCCTCAGCAGATCCGCGGTAGCTGCTCGCCCGGCAGCCGGTCCAGCAGCCGCTCGCTGCCAATGGTATTGCGCATTATCACCCGGGGCCTATGCCCCGTGCTGGCCGAGCCGATTACCCTGCTATCGGCGGCGACAGCAGTGCCCTGCAGGATGGCGAGCGCTTCCACGGCGCGGTCGGCGGGAACAAAGGCGATGAATCTGCCCTCGTTCGCCACATAGAGGGGATCCAGCCCCAGTAATTCACAGGCTCCCTGCACCGGTTCCGATACCGGTATGGCGGCCTCCTCTACTACCAGTTCCCTGCCCGCGCTCTCGGCCAGCTCGACGAGTGCTGTGGCGAGACCGCCGCGTGTCAGGTCACGCAGGCAGTGAACGGTAATACCGGCATTGAGCAGGGCCAGTACCGGCTCCGCCAGGGGGGCGCAGTCGCTTCGCAGCGGGCTTTCGAACTCGAGGCCCTCGCGGGTTGCCATCACCGCCATACCGTGGCGACCAATGTCGCCGGACAGCAGGATCAGGTCCCCGGGGGCGATGCGTTCGGGTGCGATGACCTCGCTGTGTTCGAGAACCCCGATGCCGGCGGTGTTGATGTACAGGCCATCGCCCTTACCCCGCTCGACGACCTTGGTATCGCCGGTAACCAGCTGTACACCGGTATCCCTGGCGGCCCGCCCCATGGAGGCCAGGGCGCGGTCCAGGGTCTGCATGGGCAGTCCTTCCTCGAGAATCAGGCTGCAGCTCAAAAAGCGCGGTACAGCCCCGCTCATGGCCAGGTCGTTGACGGTGCCGTAGACCGCGAGTTCGCCGATGTCTCCACCGGGAAAAAACAGCGGCGAAACTACAAAGGAATCGGTTGTGAAGACGATACGCTCGCTACCCGGGCAGAGGGTGGCGCTGTCATGAGCCTGCCGGAGCCACGGGTTGTCAAAGTGCGGGCGGATCAGTTCGCTGATCAGGCGCTGGCTCAGCTCTCCACCGCTACCGTGTCCCACGCGCACGGTCTCGTCGGTAAATACCGGGAGGGGACATTCAGTGTTCATCGACAATCTCCGCCTTCCGGTAACGGTAGTAGGCCGCACAGGCACCTTCGGTCGACACCATCGGCGCGCCCAGCGGGTGCTCGGGTCGGCAGCGCCCGGCAAAATACGGGCATTCCGCCGGTTTCCTGCGTCCCTGCATAATCTCACCGCTGATACAGCCGCTGTCATCCGCCGGCGGTGTTGTTTCATTGGGAAATCTTAGTCTTGCGTCGAACTGCGAGTAAGCGGGGCGTAATCGGAGTCCGCTGTCGGGGATTGCCCCGACCCCGCGCCAATCCTGGTTGTCCACATCAAAGACCTCTTCCACCATTTGTCGTGCCCGCGCATTGCCCGCTTCCTGCACAGTGCGGACATACTGGTTTTCCACGCCGTAATGACCCTGTTCCAGTTGGCGCACGCACAGTAGGATGCCCTCCAGGATGTCCAGCGGCTCAAAACCCGTGACCACGATCGGGATGCGGAACCTCTCGGCCAGGGGCAGGTACTGCCGATAGCCCATGATCGCGCAGACATGGCCCGCTGCCAGGAATCCCTGTACGCGGCAATCCGGGGCCGTGCAGATTGCCTCAATCGCAGGCGGCACCAGAAAGTGCGACACCAGCAGGGAGAAGTTGCGGAGTCCCCTCCGCCGGGCCAGGCAGGCGGCCATCGCATTGGCCGGTGCGGTAGTCTCGAAACCTATGGCGAAGAACACCACCTCGCGCCCGGGGTTGTCCTCCGCAATCTTCACCGCCTGCAGCGGCGAATAAACGGCGCGCACATCGCCCCCGGTCGCCTTTACCGAGAGCAGGTCGCGACTGCTGCCGGGAACCCGGAGCATGTCGCCAAAGGAACAGAAGATAACCTCGGGGCGGGCGGCCAGGTCCAGCGCCCGGTCGATGACCGCCAGGGACGTCACGCAGACGGGACAGCCCGGCCCGTGCACCAGCTCGAGGTCATCCGGGAGCAGCTGCTCCAGCCCGAACTTCACGATCGCGTGGGTCTGTCCGCCGCAGACCTCCATGATGGTCCACGGGCGACTGGCCGTGCGGGCAATTTCATCGGCGATTTTGCTGATAGCCTGCGGATTGCGGTATTCATCGAGATATTTCATTGCTCCGCCCCCTTTTCTTTATGTTGGGCAGGTGGTGCTGCTGGGCCCAGTTCGTGTTCCAGATCGCCGATCTCCGCCAGGTAATCGAATACGCGGCGGGCCTCGGCCTCGTCCACCCGGCTTATCGCGAAGCCCACATGCACGATGACATAATCGCCGACTCCGGCTTCCGGCACGTAAGCGAGGTTGACCTGCTTGCAGATTCCCCCGAAACGAACCACCCCGCTGCGCTCGAGCGGGGCGCTGTCAGTGACCTGCTCGATCTGTCCCGGGATCCCTAGACACATACGCTCCTGCCCTCCGCGGCATCACTTCCGCAGCGTTCCATGCAGCGGGTGTAGTAAATCTGTCCCAGGGCAATGCCCCCGTCGTTTGGTGGTACCAGCCGGTGGCTATGCACCATGAAGCCACGCCCCCGCAGGAGCGCTGATGTGGTCTCTGCCAGGCGCCGGTTCTGGAAGACCCCGCCGGACAGGAATACGTTGTCGATCCCCGCTGCCTCCGCAACCGCCAGCATCATCCGGGCGAGAGTGTTGTGAAAAGCTGCCGCGCGCTCCCCGGTGGTGATACCCCGCCGTTGGTCCTCGAGAAGGGCGTTTACCATCGGCGACCAGTCAAGGACCCTGCCGTTGGCCCCAGCGGTCAGGGCAAAAGGGTAACAGCGCCCTGAGGCAGAGCCCTGGGCCGCATGCTCAACCGCCATCGCTGCCTGGCCCTCAAAGCTGGTGACCTGGCACAGGCCGAGAAGTGCGGCGACGGCGTCGAACAGCCGCCCACCGCTGCTGCAGCGCGGTGCGAGCTCCTCCTTCCCGAGTATCCTGCTGAGATTGCGCCCCTCCTGTGCGGAGAAGTTGCTCTGCAGGAATTCCCGGAGTGCGCCCTGCCCGTCGGGCAATGCGAAAAGAAGCGCGGCCGCCTGGCGCCGTGGCTCGCGGATGGCTGCCTCACCTCCGGGCAAGGGGAACTCCCTCAGGCAGCAAATATGCTTGACCGTTGAGGCTCCGTCCCATTGCAGGAACTCGCTGCCCCGCAGCGTTCCGTCACTGCCAAAGCCGGTACCATCCCAGCAGATTCCCAGCGCAGGCCCGGAATAGCCGTGCTCGGCCATACAGGAAAAGAAATGGGCCACGTGATGTTGCACCCCGGTAGCGCGGGCGCCCTGCTTCAGTACCCACCGGCGGGATACATAACCGGGGTGCAGGTCGCACACCAGTTTGTCGTCAGGGGAGGCACTGCTTTCCCTGAGCCGGGCGATGGTCTGCTCAAAGGCATCCAGGCCGCGACGGTTATCCAGGTCGCCGATATGCTGCGCCAGAAAAACCCGGCGACCGCGTGCGATGGCCGGGCAATTCTTCAGGTCTGCGCCGACGGCGACCAGGTCGACGGCCGGTGCTTCCGGTGGAAGCTCCACCGGTGCAGGCACATAGCCGCGGGCGCGGCGCAGCAGTAAGGGGCCGCCGTCAACCTCGCGCACTACCGAGTCATCCAGGCTGTTCGAAATCCGGCGGTCGTGGGTCAGGAAGATGTCGGCTATGCCCCCCAGCCGGGTGATCGCGTCCGTGTCATCGCTGCACAGTGGCTCCCCTGACAGGTTGCCGCTGGTGCAGACGGCCGGTCTCTGCAGCATGCTCATCAATAGCTGGTGCAGGGGCGAACCGGGAAGCATGACACCGAGGTTCGGGTTGCCCGGTGCAACATTCCCGGCCACGCCCGCCTCCGAACCTGTGCGGCGGGCCAGCAGTACGATCGGCCGCTCCGCGCCGCAAAGGAGCGTTCTTTCCAGCGGGGAGACATGGCACTCGCGCTCTACCAGGCCAATATCCGAGTAGAGTACGGCAAACGGCTTTTCCGGCCGCCGTTTGCGCCGGCGAAGTCGCTCGATGGACGGGCTGCTGGCAGCGTCGACCAGCAGCTGGAACCCGCCGACGCCTTTCAGTGCCAGGATGCCTCCGTCCCTGACCGCATCTGCTGCCCGCTGCAGCGCCTCGTCACCAGTGGCGAGCCGGTTGCCCCGCGTATCGCGCAACATCAGCCGGGGCCCGCAGACCGGACAGGCGATTGGCTCGGCATGGAAGCGCCGGTCCAGGGGATCCGTATATTCCTGCCGACATTCCGGACACAGCACGTAGCCCGCCATCGTTGTATTGGCACGGTCATATGGCAGCTTTGAGACAATGCTGAAGCGCGGCCCGCACTGGGTGCAATTGATGAATGGATAGCGGAAGCGGC
This sequence comes from Microbulbifer yueqingensis, assembly GCF_900100355.1. GTDB lineage: Bacteria > Pseudomonadota > Gammaproteobacteria > Pseudomonadales > Cellvibrionaceae > Microbulbifer > Microbulbifer yueqingensis. The sequence goes on from NZ_FNFH01000003.1 coordinate 287,783, forward strand.
GGTTGGCCGGATCTGCCATCTCCCGGAGACACTCATCGCACGGAGCCAGGTCCGGAAGGAGTATTGCTGCGGCTGCTTCACCGCCACGGCTCGTACGGATCGAAAAACCCTTCGCTGGCTTGACCGGTGCAGGCTTTGAGCCGAGGGAGGTGATGCGGGCCCGGGCTGGACTTTCCCTGGTAAGCCGGTGCATGAACTCCCGTATCCCGCTCGGGCTGCCCTGCACCTCCAGTTGTACGCCCCGGCTGTCATTTGCCACCCAGCCGTGCAGGCCGCAGTCATTGGCCAACCGGTAGACAAACGGTCGAAAGCCGACCCCCTGTACCAGGCCGCCGATCTCTATCCGGAGGCGCTCAGTTGTCATGGCCCTGTGCGAACTCCAGACTGTCCAGCACGATTTCCTGCGCCAGCTCGTGGTGGATATCGGGCAGTTCTTCGATTTCCAGCCGCAGGCCCTCCAGGGGGGTGCCGGCTGTCTCATTCTCGAAATGCTCACGCAGGTGTTCGGCGGAGATATGGGCGAGTGCGCCGACGCGAAGCCGGGCGGCGATCGGCGTGCCCTGCTCCTCGCTGGAAATTCCGTGGATCTTCGCCACCAGGTTTCTGATCAGGGAGTGTTCGTGCATTCTGGACCTCCGTGGGGGGTTGCCAACAGTTCAAGGATCTCCATCTCGACACTGGCCGCGGCACTTTTGACGGCGCGTGAGAGAGCCGTGCCGGTAGTAAAATCCGCTCCACAGACGGCAAATATTTCCAGCCGCGCTGGCAATGCACCCACGACCTTTCCCATTTCGAGGGCCTCGGCCAGGTTGAGACCGTGGCTGGAGGTGGTGCACGGACTGGGAGCGACGGCTTCGACCAGCCCATCGAGCCGTATGATGTCGCCGACGGCGTGTCCCTCGGCGATTACCGCATCTACGAGGCAGACCCACCGGCCGCTCCAGTCCTGTAACAGGCGCGGCATGTCGCCGCCGTTCTCTACCAGCGGCACCCTGCCGGCGAACCGTCCCCGCAGGCGATCGAGCACATAGGGACCGACGCCGTCGTCACCGCGGAACCGGCTTCCCAGGCTGATTATCGTCCAGCCGCTCATTGCAACGCCCCCCTGCCCTGCTCGAGGTGTAGCTGCAGGAAATGCGTTGAACAGGAAATACACGGGTCGTAGTTGCGGATCGCCTGTTCACACAGGCCCTGAAGCTGCGCCTCGGGCAAGCGGAGGTACTGCGGTAACAACAGCCGTAGGTCTTCTTCGATGGTTTTCTGGTTCTGGGAGGTGGGCGGCACTATGCGGGCATCGGTGATCTTCCCCGCCTCATCAATACCGTAACGGTGATACAGCAGCCCACGTGGTGCTTCTGTTGCGGCACAGCCTCTTGATGCATACGGTTCGGCCTCCAGGTATGCCTCAGATGGCTGCTGGTAGCTGTCAATCAGGCGCAGTGCCTCGTCGAAGGCATACAATACCTCGAGGCTGCGCACCACGATGCTCTGGAAAGGGTTACCACAGAACCGCGGGAAGCCGATCTCCCCGGCCAGCTGCTTTACCCGTGGCGAGAGGCGGTCGAAATTAAGGTTGTAGCGGGCCATCGGTCCGACGAAATAGGCTCCGCGCTCTTTCAGGACGCACTGCAGTGCATTGCTGTAAGGAACATGCTCTTCCTGAAAATGTTGTTCGTATTCGTGAACGGCGATATCCAGCCCCTTGTTGGACACCACACGGCCCTCATTCATCGGGTATTCATCCGGATGCGACAGCGCCACAAATTCATATGTCTCCTCGCCTGCACGCTCAAACCGGGGAAACGATAGCGAGGCCGCCCAGCGCACCATGTCGGCAGCCATTTCCTGCGCCCGCTCCAGGGTTTCGCGCAGCTTGCCCAGTTCGCCGGGGTCGGGCACGCGATAGAATCCTCCCACTCGCACATTGATGGGGTGGATCTCGCGGCCGCCCAGCAACCGGACGATGGAGTTACCGGCTTTCTTGATCTCAAGTCCGTCCTGGACAATGTTCGGGTGATCCCGGGCCATGGCGACGGCGCTGTCGTAGCCGAGGAAGTCGGGGGCGTGAAGCATGTAAATATGCAGTACGTGGCTCTCGATCCATTCACCGCAGTAAATCAGCCGCCTCAGTGCCCGCAATTCCGGCGTAGGCGCAAGGCCGAGGGCATCTTCCATCGCATGTAGCGCGCTCATCTGGTAGGCCACCGGGCAGATTCCACAGATCCGTGCCGTGATATCGGGTGCCTCCCGGTAGTCGCGCCCGCGCATGAATCCCTCGAAAAAACGTGGTGGCTCGAAGATCTTCAGCTTCACGTCATGCACGCCACTGTCATCATAGCGGATGTAGAGTGCCCCCTCGCCTTCCACCCGGGCGAGGTAGTCGACCTTGATGGTCTTACTCTTTCCCATCGTCCGCCTCCTGGCGCCGGCTTTCCGCCGCAAAGGCCGGTGCGGCCGCATTGAAGTTGCGCAGGTTTTCCACCAGCGTGACCCTGTCAGTGCCCAGCTCTTCCTGCCACCAGTGACTGAGGGATGCTGTATTCGGATTTTCTTTGGGACCGTAGCAACCATAGCAACCACGGTTGTATGCGGGACAGACAGCGCCGCAACCCGCATGGGTCACCGGTCCCATGCAGGGAGTACCGTGGGCGACCCAGACACAGACGTTGCCACGGAGTTTGCACTCGATACACACCGAGTGAGCCGGGACCTGCGGAGGACGGCGATGGAGGAAAGCGCTGATCACCTCCAGTAGTTGTCGCTTGTTGATCGGGCACCCCTGCAGCTCGAAATCCACGGGCACATGCGCACTAATGGGCGTGGACGTCTCCAGTGTGTTGATATATTCCGGCCGCGCGTAGACCACCGCGGTGAATTCCTTTACGTCGCCAAAGTTGCGCAGTGCCTGAATGCCGCCGGCTGTGGCGCAGGCACCAATAGTGACCAGTGCACGGGATTGCTCCCGGACCTCCCTGATCCGGACCTCGTCTTCTGCCGTGGTGATCGAGCCCTCTACCAGGGAGAGGTCGTAGGGGCCCTTCACCTGGCGGCTGCTGGCTTCCATGAAATACGCAATGTCGATCGCATCGGCCAGCTGTAACAGCTCGTCCTCGCAGTCCAACAGGCTCAACTGGCAACCGTCGCAGGATGCAAACTTCCACACTGCCAGCTTTGGCTTACCGGGCTTCCCCATTTCGCCTGACTCCATTTACCCGGCCGTGCCAGATCGCTCACAGTGCCGGAATCTGCCACCATCCGCGGATATCGCTATACCGGAAAACCGGGCCGTCGCGGCAGATAAAGTTGGGCCCCCACTGGCAGTGGCCGCAGTGACCGGTGGCGCATTTCATGTTGCGCTCCATCGACAGGTAAATATTGGCGGGCGATATGCCCTTGCCCATAAGAAGCTGGACACAGAAGCGCATCATGATTTCCGGTCCGCAGATAAAGGCCACGGTATGCTGCGGATCCAGTTGAGCTGTCGACAGTGGCGCGGTTATCACGCCCACACGGCCGGGCCAGTTGACATCAGCATGGTCCACTGTTGCCACCACTTCCAGTGCGCGACCCCACTGCTCCAGTTCGGACCGGTACAAAACCTCGGCGGGCCGCCGAGCTCCATAGAACAGCCGCACCGAATGCACGTTCATTGAGCCCTGGAGCTGTGCGTAGATGATCGGCCTCAGCGGAGCCAGGCCGAGCCCACCGGCAATCACCAGGAGCTCACGGCCGGCCAGGCGGGCCACCGGCCAGCCGTTGCCAAAGGGCCCCCGCAAGCCAAGCGTGTCACCCTCGCGCAGGCGTTCCAGCGCGCGGGTGACAGCACCCTGGGCACGGATGGTGTGCACCAGCCCCGGCGTGTCAGCGGTGCCACTGGAAGATATTGGCACCTCACCCGCCCCGAAGGCGTAGAGCATGTTGAACTGGCCCGGTCGGAGACTTACGACCTCCTCCCGGGCTCCTGGCAACAGGGAGAGGGTGAAAGTCCCCGGCATCTCCTCGATCCGGCGCTCGATGCGATAGACGGCAGGGATCAACTCGAGCCCTCCGCCGGGCCCGGGCGCTCGCCGTAAATGTCCAGCAATTGCAGCCGCGTCGCCTGCAGGCGCTCGGTCATGATGCGCGCGAAACGTTTCATCAGCTCGTAGCCGAGCTCCGGCTCCGCCTCGCACTTGCCTCGCAGGCAGCGGCCATCAAGCTGGATAGCCTGCACGCTATCCACCGCTCGGGCATCGAATGTCCACTGGTAGGGAGGGAACAGCCACGACCAGCCGAAAATATCCCCCTCGTGCAGGGTCTGCAGGCACAGGGGGCCGCTGTTGGGTAACTGTATTTCCACGGCGACACACCCCCGCCTGATCAGGAAAAAATAGTCCGCCGGCATGTTTTCGCGGGCGATATACTCACCCGGCCTGTACTGGACTTCAACGCCACAACCACCGATGGTGCGCAAATGGGCGTCAGCAATGTCACGGAAAAAGGTGTGTTGGCGTAATAGCTCTTCGATATCTTCCATCAGCCCTCCAACCGCCTCACCCGCTCGACTTCCTCGGTAATATCGATCCCCACCGGGCACCACGCGATACAGCGCCCACAGCCGACACAGCCCGAGGTGCCAAACTGGTCGTGCCAGGTGGCCAGTTTGTGGGTGATCCACTGGCGGTAACGCGAGCGGGTATCGGCGCGCACGGGACCACCGGTGAGATGACTGAAGTCGGCGGTGAAGCAGGAATCCCAGCGCTCCCAGCGCTCTGCATGGTCCCCGGACAGGTCGGTCGTATCCTCGACCGTGGAGCAGAAACAGGTAGGGCACGCCATGGTGCAGTTGGCACAGGACAGGCAGCGCTCCGCAACCTGATCCCAGGCAGGGCTCTCAAAGTTGCGGTACAACAATGCCTTTAGGTCTGAGCTGTCAAAACTGCGGGGACCGGCTTCCACCTGCTGTCGCACGCGCTCCACGGCAGCAGCGGCCTGTCGGAGCTGCCTGGCTGTGGCAGCCTCTACCGGTATCTGGTGGAGGATATCCTCGCCTCTTGCAGAGCCGGCACGGATGAGGAAATAGTGTTCCGTGTCATGTATCACCTCGGTCATGACCAGGTCGGCGGGGAGGGATACTTCCGGGCCGGTATTCATGGAGGTGCAAAAGCAGGTCGGGGCCGCCGTTGCACACTCGACGGCGGCGATGAACAACTTTTCCCGCCGCCCGGCATAGCTTTCATTGCGAAAACGGTTGTCGACAAATACTCGGTCCTGGATCGCAATTGCGTGCAGTTCACAACTGCGCACGCCAAGAAAGGCCATCGCCGGTGCGTCCTCCACCACTGCTTCGATCTGCATCGCATGAGCGGCCTTCTGTGCCCGCCACACCGGCCGGCGGGGTTGTTGCAGGAATTTCTTCCAGGAATGTGGTCCTGCGTTGTAGCCGAAAAATGCATCATCCTCGCGCCGCCTCACCCGGTAACGGCCTTTTTCCTGTTCGTCGGTCCACCCGCGGGGCAGCTGGTCGGCAGCGGTTATTTCGCAGTACAGGATCGCGCCGTCCTGGAGCCTCGGGCCAACCAGTTGGAAGCCATGTTGGCGTATTGCCTGGATCAATTGGTCCAGGTGGCAAGCCTCGAGAATGAATGATTGCATATATGCTGTGCCTCACCGCGGATCAGCTGCGCCTAAATACGCTACTCCATTGGGCGGTATCGGTGACAAAGATCTATCATTGACCGAGATTCTAGAGACCGCACGCCAACACTGAGAGGAGGCTGGTGACAATGTCCGAAGACAAACACCGCGGAGACTATTCGCAGCCCGTTACAGTCGAACTCCGCGACGGACAGGTAGTGAAGATTCGCCCGATGACCCGGGATGACAAGGAACTGGAGCGCGAATTCATTACCAACCTGTCGCCGGAATCCCGGCACGAGCGCTTTCTCGGTGGCGTCGGTAAGCCGAGCGAGAGGATGCTCGACCAGCTGACAGACATCGACCACGACCTGCGCGAGGCGTTTATCGCCACCATTCCCGGCGTCGCCGGTGAAACGGAGATCGGGGTGTCCCGCTACGCCCTGGAGCCGGAGCGCAAGGTTGCCGAGTGCGCGGTCGTCGTGGCTGACGACTGGCAGAAGAAGGGGCTGGGCACGGTCCTGCTGAATCGGCTGGTGGAGACCGCCCGCACTCGCGGCATCCAACGCCTGTATTCAGTCGACTCGGCGCAAAATCACAAGCTCCAGGAGGTGGCCCGCGCGATGGGATGGGAATGCCACACAGATCCACATGATTCCGCCCAGGTGATTTACAGCTTCGACCTGGGCGTCGGTTGAAGCCGGACGTTGGTTGAAGAGAGTACTGATGACCCGCCCCATCGGGGCGGGCTGCTGGCAGGTCATTAACGATTGCCCGCCGGGAGTGCACCGCCGGCACTCAGGCTCGGCGTGAACCTGCGCGCATCACTCGCGCACCGCTTCTGAGACGGGTTCGAACACGGCAGTTACCCGATGCCTTTCGCCATCATCCACCAGTGGCACGCGCTTTCCCGCGCAGCCCTCACCGTCCAGTGTCAATTCGGACAGGTTTTCCGGACAACCACCGCAATTTTGCACCTCAACGTCATAAGAGCTACGGCCAAAGCGCAATGATACGCGATAGGAGTTCCACGCCCTTGGAAGGCAGGGGTGTATCTCCAGGCTGTCGCCGTTAAGGATCCTCAGGCCCAGCAGTGCTTCCAGCGCCCCGCGGTAAAGCCAGCCAGCGGCGCCGGTGTACCAGGTCCAGCCACCGCGGCCCACATGGGGGGGGACCCCGTAGACGTCGCCGGCCAGGACGTAGGGCTCAGTCCGGTAGGTGGCCATGCTCTCCGGGTCTGCGCTGTGGGTGATTGGATTCAGGTAGCTGAACAACTGGTGCGCCCTCTCCCCCTGCCCCAGCGCGGCGGCGGCCCACACCGCCCAGGTGGCACCGTGGGTGTACTGTCCCCCGTTCTCACGGATTCCCGGGGGATAGCCCTTGATATAACCCGGGTCCTTCTTGGTGCGATTGAACGGCGGAGCGAGCAGCAGGACTTCCCGCGCCTCCTCGCTAAGCAGGTGCTCGTAGACTGACTCCATTGCCTTTCGCGCCCTGTCGGTTGCCTCGTCCTGGGACAGGACAGCCCATGCCTGCGCGATCAGGTCGATCTTGCACTCGCTATTCTGCCTGGAGCCGACTGGCGTGCCGTCATCGTAATACGCCCTCCGGTACCAGGCACCATCCCAGCCGTTCTCCTCTACCTGGCTGCGGAAATTCTCACCCAGCTGGCGGTAGTACTCTGCCAGCGCATTGTCACCGATATATTCACACAGGGGGGCCATGTCGCGGCAAACCCGCAAGAGGAACCAACCCAGCCAGACGCTCTCCCCGCGGCCTGTGGTACTGATCCGGTTGAAACCGTCGTTCCAGTCGCCATTGCCGATTACCGGCAGCCCGTGCGGGCCGACCGCGCTGGCGCGCTCAATCGCCCGGCAGCAGTGCTCATACAGGGAACCGGCCTCTTCGCTGGTTTCGAATTCTGCGTAACGTTCGTGTTCGTCTGTCCGCAGCGGGGGAGCCTGCAGGTAGGGGACGGATTCCCTCAGAATCTCGAAATCACCCGTGGCTCGGATGTACCGCGCGGTGACGTATGGGAGCCACAGCATGTCGTCAGAGCAACGCGTCCGCACCCCACGCATGGGTCTCTCGTGCCACCAGTGCAATACGTCGCCGTCCTGGAACTGGCGCGAGGCCGCACGCAGGATATGCCCGCGCGTCCACTCCGGATGTGTCCATACCAGAGCCAGCACATCCTGTAGCTGGTCGCGAAAGCCGAAGGCCCCGCTGGACTGGTAGAACCCGGTGCGGGCCCAGAGGCGGCTGCAAAGGGTCTGGTAGGGTAGCCAGCGGTTGACCAGCAACTCCATGGCCCGGTCTGGAACCTGTATCTGCACCCCGCCGAGAAAATCGTCCCAGAATTTTTCGACCTCGATGCCCGATGCCTCGGCGCGCTCTGGCTGCCTGAATTCCCCCGCAAGCGTGATAGCCTGCTTCCTGTCCTTGCCCTCTCCCATCACAAAATACACTGAGGAGGTCGCACCGGCAGCCAGGTCGATATGTACCTGGTAGGCGGCACAGGGGTCTGTGCCGCACTGCACCCGCCCCGACAACCCGATGCGGAAGAGGGCCTCCGGCGAATCGGGCCCTCCCGACCTGCCCATGAACTCATAACGGTCAGTGGTCAGCCCGTGGGGCGGAAGGCTGGCAGTGAGAAACGCGACGCCGGGCTTGGTGGCCGGAACAAAAGTATTGCGTGCCAGTAAAGCGCTGCTGCGGGGCTCGAACTCACTTACGAGGTGTGGCCAACTGTCGGACCGAGTGAGGCCCATGACCCACTCCACATAACAGGTTGCGGTCAGGCGGCGGGGCCTGTCCCAGCAATTTTTCAGGGTCAGCCGCCCTATCTTGACGGGTGCCTTGCGGTCAACAAAGACCCGCCACGACTGCTGCAACCCATGACTGTGGTGCCGGTATTCGGTGTAGCCGGCGCCGTGGCGCACCTGATATGCAGCGTCGGCCGGTCTCGGGGCCGGCGTGGGGCTCCAGACTTCGGCGGTCTCCTCGTCGCGAAGGTAAAGTAACTCGCCACTCGGGTCCCGCACCGGGTCGTTGTTCCACGCTGTCAGGCGGTGTTCACCGCTGTTTCCGTTCCAGGTGCAACAGGAACCACTTTCAGATACCAGGCAACCGAAATAAGGGTTGGCGATGACGTTGGCCCAGGGTGCGGGCGGACGCTGCCCGCGCTCGAGTTGGATGACATACTCGCGGCCGTCTGCGCTGAAACCACCCAGGCCATTGTCGAACAGCAGGTCTGCGGGACGTTGCAGCTCAGGTGTGGGTTGCACGCTGTAGTCTGCAGCGCGCACCGGCACGAAGGGCGGCAGCGGCTGCAATTGGGTGGCTATCGCTCCCGCTGCCCTTTCCAGCTGGGAAGCCACGGGACCCGCTCCGGAGTCCAGCAGCACCCGCGCGCTCGCCAGCAGACGGATCCGGTCTGCCCCCGGCAGCTCCGTGCCGGCCACCATTATCACCGCACCGGCGAGTTCCCGCGAGAGGCGACCACGGACGTCGGTGATCAGCGCCTGCAAGTGATCGCGGGTCTGTTGCGCGTAGCCGGCGGATTCCTCATCCAGGAGCACGAGGTCAACGGCGATGCCACGGCCGGACCAGTAGGCATGCGCCTGCAGTACCTGTTCCGCGAAGGCTATATCCGTTTCTTTGCGGATTTGCGCAAGCAGTATGGGGTTGTCGCCGGATATGCCCCGACTCCAGAGCATGGACTGGATATGGCGCCCACGGGCCAGCACACGCGACGACGCACGAACCGCGGCGGATGGCGCCAGTACTGCTGACAGCAGGTCGCCCATCCAGTGCACGTCACCTGCCGCAATGCGCAGGCTGCGCAGCTCGTGTTCGGATTGCATGCGCGCAAGGTCAAAGATCCACCTCACCTTCGGGAGGGAACGGTAGGAACGGATGGCGGACAGCAACTCTCGCCGTGACCTGCTCACCCCGGTCAGGTAGACCACCTCGATCTCCGAATGGGGGGGGATGACAACCTCTTGCGCGGAGCCGATCACCGGGTCCAGAACCGGTCCGGTGGTGCCGCTGAAGCCCGCCAGGCCCGCCTCCACCGCCTGGGGCCGGGCCGGTGATCCCCACCGGCCAAGGAAGCGTGTCCGGTCGGTTTCCCAACCGAGTTGATGCTCTACGCCGGGCTGCACCATCACGCAATGCGCGAGGTAAACGGGCTTTTCCGCGCTGCCCCGGGGGCGGCGCCGGTAGAGCATTGCCTGGTCGTCCGGCAGGTACTGGCTCTCCACAAAGAGCTTGGCAAACGCTGGGTGGCGCCGGTCGTCCTGCTCGGGCGCCAGCACCACCTCGGCATAGTCAGCCAGCAGGAGTCGGCGCTCCCGGTCACTCTCATTCTTTACCAGCAGTCTCCGCGCCTGGATATCGTGCTGGGAACTGAGCGCCATATGCATGCGGCAGAACAGCTGTGACCGTCGACGCTGCAGTTCGACGCTGTGTGGAGCGAAATTTGCGTCGCAGCCCCCGCCATCGCCGCAGGGTGCCAGTCCCAATGAAAACTGCTCGCCGCTGTCCAGGTCCCGCACATAGTTCCAATGGCCCCACTGATGGCGTGTCGGGTCCGGTTGCCAGCGGGTGACGGCGATATCGTGCCAGTAGCTGCCGCCGGCGCCATCGGCTGCCTGTACAAGCGTGTAGTGGCCGTTGGACAGCAGGTTGTACCGGGGAGAGGGGCTTGCGGGGTCGACCCGGCGATACTCCAGGGCCACTTCGGCGTGAAACCGGCGGGCGACACCTGGCCGTCGCCACCCCTTGAGCACTGGAGGCGCGGAAGGCACGCGTTCATGCAACAGCGGCGCCAGGGCCTGGATCCGGGCATCACGGTGAAAACGCCCCACCATGATGTCCTGGTGCAGGAAGTTATTCAGTGCCAGCAGGATCATGCCCTGGTGATGGCTCATGTAAGAGCGCACGATACGTGCCCGCCGGGGAACCGGCCGGGCCGTCTGGCCGAAATCAATCGCTTCGTAAAAGCCGAACTGGCCCTCACCGCCAATCTCACGCAACTTGCGCAGGTTTTCCACTACCGCGGCAGCACGAAATGGCAGCGCCATCACCGATGAATAGGGAGATACCACCAGCCGCTCTCCCAGGTCACGACGGAATCCCAGACCCGGCACGCCAAAAGCCCGGTACTGGTAATGAAGGTGGCTGTCGAGCTCATAATAACCTGACTCGGCGATGCCCCATGGCAAACTGAAGCGATCGGCAAAGTCCCGGTGGGCATCGATCGCATTGCTGCACGCCCGGCCCATGAGGCTGTTCTCCGGGGTCTGCATCAAGAGCCGTGGCATGAGGTATTCAAACAGGGTCGCGCTCCAGGACATGAGCACCACCCTTCCCTGCAGTCGCCGGAAGGGCCGCTCCAGATGACGCCAGTGACGGGCCGGTATATCGCCCTTGGCCATGGCGATAAATCCACTCAGGCGCGATTCAGAGGCGAGCAAGTCATAATAATTCGGATCCAGGGCGGCGCCGGTGACGTTGTAGCCGATATGGAACAGGTGACGCTCGCGATCAAACAGGAAAGCGAAATCCATCTCATCGACCCAACGCCGCGCCCGGTGTGCAAGTCGTTCCAGGTCCGAGCTGTATTCGGCGGCATTCTTGCGCGCGGTCTCCAGGGCATCCCGCAAACCCTGGATCCACGCGCTGGCCTCTTCACGCTGCTGCTGCGCTAGCTTATGTGACGCATCTTGCAGTCGTGCAAGCGCAACTTCTGCGACCGCACAGATTCCGGGCATGGCCGCCAGTGAGATCGCGCTATGGAACCCTTCTGCGAGTGAATTAAAACATTTCCCGGCGTCGGTGCCCGGATCCCGGCATGCCTCAGGCGGCGCCTGCAGGAATTGTTGCCAGGGCTCGAGGTTTTCCTGGTAGCGCCGCGCAGCGAGCGCCTGGTGATGCAGTTCATCCAGCCAGCGGCGTAGCCGCCCGAGGGCCTCGGCACTGAAGTTCCTCTCGTCGTCCTCGATAAGCCGGAGCATGCGCTTTTGCAGCGCTGGTAGTTCCTGTTCCTGGATTACCTCGATGGCCTGTAACCAGTGGCCCTCGTCGGCTCGCGATTGCAGGTCCTTGCACAACAAATCAATTTCCCGGGATACCTCACACATTTCCGCAGTTGCGGAATCGCTCTCGGCCGGAGTCAGGGTTTGCCCGATTACCCCGAGGGTGTCCGCAATCCCCAGCACCAACCGTCCCCCACCGAGGGGCTCCGCCTGCAGTTGCTCCAGCCCCTGGGCCAATGCCAGAAGGCTGGCAGCGAGGTTGCCGCTGTCTACCGTGGAGACATAGCGAGGGTCAAGCGGACGGAGCTCCCGGGTCTCGTACCAGTTGAGAAAATGCCCCCGGTACCGTTCGAGACCGCGCATGCGTTCGAAGCTGTTGTTCAGCCGCGCCAGCAGCATTGTGAGGTCGAGGTAACCGAAATCGTAGGCGCTCAGGATGCTCAGCAGCCCCAGCCCGATATTAGTGGGCGAGGTCCGCCGTGCCAGTACCGCCAGCGGCTCCTCCTGGAAGTTATCCGGTGGAAGCCAGTGATCGTCCGGGCCCATGAAATGCTCGAAGAAAAACCATGTGCGCCGTGCGAGAAGGTGCAGCTCACGCGTGTCTTCCTCATCCAGTCGATGGGATTCAATCGGCCGCGACCGGTTAGTCCAGGCGATCAGCTGTGGCGAGCACAGCCAGCCCAGTAAAAACGGCGCGGCTACCAGCAGGTTGATCGGAGCCGTGATTGAAACGACGGTGGTAGCGCCTATCGCCAGGAGGGGGGTAGTCCAGAGCTCCCGCCAGGCGCGATTAACGTGTGACGACGAAGACAGGGCCCGGTTTACCTGCGCCGCAGAAGTCCACTCCAGGAGCTTCCGGTGGGAGATGAATAACCTGAAGAGAGTGCGTCCGATGGCATCCAGAGAATTGAGGGCCTGTGCCGGAAGAAGCACCAGGGAGAGGCCGGTATGCAGTATCCGCTGGCGCAGCTGGCCCAGCGCGCTGCGGAGGTGATAAGGCACCCGCCGCGGGGCCCCCACACTGCGCCACAGCAGGGACAGGAATTCCAGCCATACCGGCGACGCGGCCACCAGGATTGTAGCCAGGGTCCAGGCCCAGGCGCTGCCCGGTAGCCAGCCACTCCAGGCCATCAGCAGTAGCGCCAGCAGGCAGGGCGGCTCAAGGCTCCGGCGCAGGTTATCGGCTATTTTCCAGCGATGAATCGCCGGTAGCGGGTTTGCCACTTTGCGCTTTCCCGCAGCCGGCACCCGCTGCCCAAGCCATGCTAATAGCTGCCAGTCGCCCCTGATCCAGCGATGCGAGCGTCGCAACAGGGCGAAGGCACTGGGTGGGTATTGCTCGTAAAAGACGGTATCCGATAACAGGGCTGCCCCACCAATCGCCCCTTCGAGCAGGTCGTGGCTGAGTACAGCATTTTCCGGAAGGCGGCCGGCCAGGGTACGGGAAAAAACTTTCGGGTCGTATATCCCCTTGCCGGCGAAAATGGCCTCTCCAAAAAGATCCTGATAGGCATCGGATACGGCATGGGTATAAATATCGACGTTGCGATCCCCGGCAAAAACCCCCGTAAATACTGTGTCGACAGAACTGGTGGGGTCGACCTCCAGCCGCGGTTGCAGAAAGCCATAGCCATTGATTACCCGCTGTTCGTCGGCGTCTACCTCGGCACGGTTGAGCGGGTGGGCTATGGCTCCAACAAGGCGTTGGGCCGTGCCGGCAGGCATCTGGCTGTCGGCATCCAGGGTAATGACATATGCGATGTTTCGCAGCAACTCCCTGTTACCGTGGCAGAAGGTAAAACTGTGGCCATCCTCGCCCTGCAACAGCCGATTGAACTCGACCAGCTTCCCCCGTTTACGCTCCCACCCCATCCAGCGGCCCTCCGCCGGGTTCCATCGCCGTTCTCGGTGAAGCAGTAAAAATGGAGCCCTGCCGTCGCTATTCGCATAGCGTTCGTTGAGGGTATCAAGTGAAGCGCGTGCGGCATGGAGTAGTGTGTCGTCGCCATCGACACGCTGTGCGTCCGCATCGGCAAAATCACCAAGCACGGCATATACAAGGTTGGCATCGGTATTATTGAGGTAATTCATTTCGAGACAGTCGAGGATTCTCTGCATGTCCTCTATGTCTGCGAATAAAACCGGCATAACCACGACGGTGCGACAGGTATCCGGTATACCTTCGCGAAAATCCAGTTTTGGCAACCTGTGTGGCGGTAGCATGTGGGTGATGATGCCGTTGACCATTGCCAGGGATACGCCCAGCAGGGGTACCGAGCTCAGTACTGCCACTAACAACATCAAAGCCGGCCCCGCGTCCTTCCCAAGCAGGAATCCAGCGAGGACGACGAGTACTGGTGCGGAGAAAGTGGCCAACCCGAAAAAGTACACGGTCGTTGCCCTTTGCAGGGCCCCCTGTCGCAGCCGGTCCCGTAAGCGAGGGCGGTATCCAACTGCACTCTCCAGCTGCGGGCGCCCGTCGCCCACGAGGTAATAACCGATGTGGCCTGTCCGGCTATCACTTGGCCCGGCCTCACTGAGGGCGAGCGCCTGTCGGGCTACGTGCTGCTCTGTTCTGTCGCTGCCGCGTGCGAGTTCTTCGACTACCTTGCGGTAACCGTCGCGCGAATCGAAATCCATCCGCGTGTAGGCGCCGGCCGGATCGGCTTGAAGTACCTGTTCGATGCAGCTGAGGGATTCGACAAATTCCCGCCAGTCGTGGGTGCGTAACTCTCGCAGGCTGATAATGACGCTGGCGATCTGGACGCTGTGGGGGTCATCGTTCTCCCCTGCCCCCTGCCGCGACTTGTTTGCGAGCGCGAGTTTTGCGAACTCCGCCAGCTGCTCCAGCAGCGCGAGCCGCAAGAGCGCGGGCAGTGCCCAGAGCTCGCCGGTGGACAGGCTCGCCTCGGACTGGTACTCACCCAGTTGCTGGCGCACGGATGCCAGGTCCAGCGGCTGGCTGATACCTGCCACGAGTGCCTCGGCCACAGCGCGCACTCGCAGGCCAACCTGTCCCGTACCGAGGCTGATTGCCGGCAATTGCCTCAAATAGGCGGGGGGCAGGGACTCTCTTACCAGCTCCAGTGCTTCCTGGACTATGTGGCGATTATCAAGGAGCCACTCCTCACTCCGGCTACCCTTCTCACCGGCCTCGATACGTGCAGAGAGTTGCCGGTAAAGCAGCTGGAAGTTCCGTTCAAGCTCCTTGAGCCTGCTATCGAGTCGGTAACGGCGTCCCGCACGAACAGTGTGGCGGTGATGTTGGGCAAGTGTCGCTATCGCTTCCATGTTCTACAGTTCTATGCCGCGGGAGGCCGTATCCGTGCCTGGGGGGCGCGACCTGCACGCGGGCCTTATGGCGTTGAATCGAAGTTATTTTCGCTGCCGCGGCGCCCTTGCAGGGCTGGAACGTCACGGATTGGCGGTATTGTTCTCGAATGATGTCGGTGGGCGTATCTGGCTGAAATCGGCCCCGCTCCGCAAGGCTTGCAGCTGGGACTCCGGCAGGTCCTGGAAGACCAGTACTGGCAGGCTGCTATGGCTCATGACCGTGTGGCAGATATTGCCGGTTGCCTGCCCCGTTGCGCTCTGCCAGTCCTGGGCACTCATCGCGATCAGGTCGGCATGTTCTTCGGCCGCTATCGCGTAAATGCGCTCAGCCACATTCTGTGCCACCACCAGTCGCGGACGTACCTTGATGCCGTTTTGCAGTTGACGGGCAATCTCTTCAAGGTAGGCGATGGCAGCACGGCGATTGCATTCCACGAACTTTTCCCGTGTGGCGTGCTCCTCGCGGGTGATCGGCATCCGCCGCGGCATATCGGGTATGGCGATTACCTGCAGCAGGATCAGCTCCACATCCTGGCCTCGCGCCATGGAAGCTACCTCGCATGCGACCCACTCCGAGCGCGGGGAACCATCCATTGACACCAGGATGCGTCGATAGCCGGCCCCCTCCGCATCCGCCGGGGGCTCTCCTGGTCGCAGCAAAAGAAAGGAGCGCCCTGCACCACTGAAGACTTTCTGCGCAGTACTGCCGAATGCGAACCGGCTCAAACCTCCCTTGCCATAAGCCGTGAGTACAATCAGGTCGATTGATGCGGTTTCACAGTACTCGACAATCTGCTCGGCCGGACGCCCCTCCACTACGGTCAGGGTGACAGCTATCCCCTCTGACGACATGCGTGCCGCCAGCCGCTTCAGGTAGCTCGTCAGCTCTGCCCTCCGCAGGCGCCAGTCGACCGGATCGACGGCCTGGTCGTCGGCATGGGATTCGGATTTCTGGACATGGAGCAGATGGACTTCGGCGCCATTTTGTCGTGCAAGCGCCATTGCATGCGCAATGGCCTCCTCCGCGAGATGGGATCCATCCAGGGGTAATAAGATATGTTTGAACGGCACGCGGTCTCCCCTACCCGGCTAGGGACAAGAACACTTATTAAGGTTTTAAAGCAGGAAGCAGGTGCCAGCCTTGTTGATTGGGCGATGCCAGCCCGGTTATTGCCGATCCCTGCAAGCTTGATCTATGAAATATCGAAAACGCGACCTGAGCTTAGCTCGACTATGGTCAAGTGTACAAAAGAGCGGTTCAAATCGCGTTGGAAATGGAGCCAAACCGGGCATTGGGTTCAACATGACTGAAATGCGCTATATCCGCTGGTTCAAGGAAACCAGTCTCGCTGACATCGCCGAAGTCGGGGGGAAAACAGCCTCCCTGGGAGAAATGTACCGCACCCTGGGTTCTCGCGGCATCAACGTGCCCAATGGCTTCGCCATTACCGCTGCCGCCTACCGGGCAGTGCTGGACCGTGCGGATATCTGGGAGCAGCTTCGCAGTTTAATGCAGGGTGCCGGAGATCCCGACAGCGAGAATACGGAGAAAGCTGCCGCCGATGCCCGCCGGCTTATCTATGATGCAGGCCTGCCTGATGATGTGGCGGCTGAGATTGCCCAAGCCTATGTGCAACTCTCGGAGCAGTATGGCACGCAATTGCGCGTTGCCGTCCGTAGTTCTGCGACAGCCGAGGACCTGCCCGATGCAAGTTTTGCCGGTCAGCATGACAGTTTCCTGAACATAGGCGACAAGGACGGCCTGCTCGAGGCCTGTCGACACTGCTTTGCATCCCTGTTTACGGCGCGCGCGATCAGCTACCGGGAGCGCAATGGGTTCGATCACTTCAAGGTTTACCTGGCCATCGCGGTCATGAAAATGGTGCGCGCCGACCTGGCCTCCAGCGGTGTGATGTTTACCCTGGATACGGACAGCGGTTTCCGCGATGTCGTATTTATCAACTCCTCGTTCGGCCTCGGGGAAAATATTGTCCAGGGAACGGTGGACCCCGATGAATTCTTCGTTCACAAACCCACTTTTGAACAGGGGCACCGGTGTGTGCTTAGGCGTCAGCTCGGTGTCAAGCAACTGACACTGGTGTGCGATGACGACCTTAACAGCCAGGAACTGCACAATATCAAAACCCCTGAGCCGCGCAGGAAGTACTACAGCCTCAGTGACGACGAGGTCCTGACGCTCGCCGGGTACGCGATCGAAACCGAGAAGCACTACAGCGAACAGCGCGGCGAGCCCTGCCCCATGGACATCGAGTGGGCCAAGGATGGCGACGACGGCCAGCTGTACCTGCTCCAGGCGCGCCCCGAAACGGTCGCGTCCCGGAAACCGCACAACCAGCTGCAGCGCTACAGTCTCAAGGAGAAACCGGGCGCCGATGCGCTGCTCGCCCGTGGCCGCGCCATCGGCACGGGGATCGCCACCGGCAGGCTGCGGAGGGTCGACAGCGTGGAGGGGTTGGCAAACTTTAAGGAGGACGAGGTGCTCTTTGCCGAGAGCACCAGCCCCGACTGGGGCCCGGCCATGCGCCGTGCCGCCGCGCTGGTTACCGAGCGCGGCGGGCGTACCTGTCATGCCGCCATAGTGGCACGCGAATTCGGCATCCCCGCAGTGGTGGGTATCGGCGAGGACGGACGCGAGCTGGCTGATGGGGACACCGTAACCCTCTCCTGTGCGGAGGGAGACGTGGGGAAGGTATACGCCGGTGAGATACCCTTTGAAGTAACCACCACCGAGCTCGACAGCGTGCCGGAAACGCGCACGAAAATGATGATCAACCTGGGCAGTCCCGAGCAGGCTTTCCGCCTGAGCGCCCTCCCCTGTGACGGCATTGGCCTTGCGCGGATGGAGTTTATTGTCAACGAGCATATCAAGGCCCATCCCATGGCGCTTGCGCATCCCGACCGCGTCGCGGACGCTGCGGAGCAGGAGAAAATCAGCGAGTTGATCGGCTGTCATGACAGCGGTGCCGACTACTTTATCGAAACCATGTCCGAGGGCATTGGCACCATCGCTGCAGCCTTTTATCCCCGACCGGTAATAGTGCGTACTTCCGACTTCAAGACCAACGAGTATGCACGCCTGGTTGGCGGCGCCGCTTTCGAGCCGCACGAGGAAAATCCTATGCTGGGCTTCCGTGGGGCAGCGCGTTATGCACACGAGGCCTATGCGGACGGGTTCGCCCTGGAGTGCGCCGCGCTGAAGCGGGCCCGGGAGGAAATGGGGCTCGATAACATCAAGGTAATGATCCCCTTCTGTCGCCGTGTCGCCGAGGGCGAGCAGGTTCTTGCGGCCATGGCCGCCCACGGCCTCGAGCACGGGGTAAATGGCCTGGAAGTCTATGTAATGTGCGAGATTCCTAACAACGTCGTTCAGATCGACCAGTTCAGCCGGCTGTTCGATGGTATCTCTATCGGTTCCAATGACCTCACCCAGCTGGTGCTGGGGGTTGACCGGGATTCCGACTTCGTGGCGTTCGATTTTGATGAGCGGGATCCCGGTGTGCTGGAAATGATGCGGCAGGCGATCGAGGGTGCCCAGCGAAACGGGATACCCGCTGGAATCTGCGGCGAGGCGCCGTCCAATTACCCGGAAGTGGCAGAGTACCTGGTGCAACTGGGCATCGATTCCATCAGCCTGAGTCCCGATGCGCTATTGCGCACTATCGAGCGTGTGGCGGAAATAGAGCGCAGGCAGTAGTCCCGCATCAGCTGGCCGCCCCCCTTGCGTTGCGCAACAAAACCAGCAGTTCCATTGCCAGCAGCTGCAGCAGGGCCACCGCCAGCAGCGCCCCCCAGTGCTCCAGGGTAACCGGGCTGGCGCCAAGCACCTGCTGCATCAGCGGCGAGTACATTGCCAGTATATGAAGCCCCTGTGCTGCCAGGGTACCCAAAAGCAACACCGGGTTGGCAAAGAACCGCTGCCGGAATATGGAGCGGGTTTCGGAGCGGCTGTTGAATACCTGAACATTCTCAAACAGCACCATCAGCAACAACAGGCTGTTGCGGGCCTCTTCAACCGTCCAGCCGTGCTCCAGCAGCCAGTAAAAACAGGTAAACCCGAGCCCGCCCATTACCAGGCCCGAAGTCACCACCCTGCGCACCATCAACGGATTGAACAATGACTCGCCGGGAGACCGGGGGGCGCGCTGCATTTCATCGCCTTCACCCGGCTCCAGGGCCAGCCCGATACTCTGGATGCTGTTGGTCACCAGGTTCAGCCACAGCAACTGCACCGGAGTGAGCGGCAGGGGCAGTCCCATTGCGGTAGCCAGCACAAACAGTACGACCTCCGCGGCGCCGGTGGAAATCAGGAAAAATACCACCTTGCGGATATTCTGGTAGGCAATCCGGCCCTCCTCGACCCCGGCCACGACCGAGGCAAAATTATCGTCAGTCAGGAGCAGGTCGGCGGATTCCTTGGCCACTTCGGTGCCGCGCTCGCCCATGGCGACACCCACGTGTGCGCTCCGCAGGGCCGGCGCATCATTCACACCATCGCCGGTCACTGCGACAAACTGTCCCTGCCTTTGCAGCGACTTTACGATCGTGAGCTTCTGTTCGGGTGAAACCCGGGCATATACGCGGGCCCCCACCGTCAGTGCATCAAGCGCCCCACTCCCCTCACCTTCTGCCCGCGCCAGTTGGGTGCCCGTAACCGCCTGGTCTTCCGGACCTGCGAGTTTCAATTCCCGCGCGATGGTGAGTGCCGTGCGCGGATGATCACCGGTCAGCATGCAAACCTGGATGCCCGCTTCGTGACATGCTTGCACCGATGCCACCGCTTCCGGCCGCAAGGGATCGTGCATGCCCACAAGCCCAACCAGGCAGAGGTCGTGCAACTGCCCCGGTGCGAGGGGGGCGTCGTCGACGGCAGTCCCGTCGGCCAGCGCAAGCACCCGCGCGCCCCCCTCGGCCAGCCGTTGCATCGCCGCCAGGGCCGCTTCGGGATCCAGGGCCATGTCGCCGCTTGTGGTGGCCATGCGGCTGCACATGGGCAGCAGTTTTTCCAGGGCGCCCTTCACGCAGATCAGGCTCTCTCCCGGCGCCCCGCTCGCATGGCGACTGGCCGCATAACCCAGCGCCGGTTCGTAGTGAATCTGGTCCTCCAGGGGGTGGGCGTCGAGTAGCGCCTGCCGGCCGGGCCCCACCTGCTCAGCCATGACCAGGAGCGCCTGGTCGACCGCATCCCCGCTGCCCTGCCAGTGGCCATCATCACGCCTGCTGACCTGGGCTTCATTGCACAACGCTGCGACACGGCACGCTCGCGGCAGCAGTCCCCGGGCGCGGCGGACAGAGGCCGTCGCCTCCCAGTTTCCGTTGTTGCGGTGGTGGAATTCGCCCCCGTCCACCAGCGCCACCTGGTGTGCGGTCAGGTGATTCCTGGTGAGGGTGCCGGTCTTGTCCGCTGCGATCACGGTGCAGGAACCCAGGCTCTCGACCGCCACCAGCTTGCGCACAATCACGTGACGCTTCGCCATTCGGCGGGTTCCGATGGAGAGCACAACCGTCAGGGCCATCGGCAGGCCCTCGGGAATGGCAGAGACTGCTAGCGCGACCGCGGTCATGAATATCACCAGTGGCGGTGTATCCCTGGCCAGTTCCACCGCGGCCAGCACCGCCACAGTCACCAACAGCGCGACCGTGATCTTCTTGCTGAAGCGCTCGAGGCGCTGGAACAGCGGGGGACTCACCTGCTCGGCGGCTGCCAGGCTTGAGCTCAGCCTGCCCATCTCAGTCTGCAGGCCGGTCGCAAACACCAGACCGCGCCCCCTTCCGGCAGCCACCAGGCTACCGGCGAAACACTGATTGGCACGATCTGCCACCGGCAGCCCGGGTTCCGGGAGGGTTTCAGCAGTCTTCGTCACGGGCAGCGATTCACCTGTCAGCACCGACTCGTCCACCTGCAGCCCTGCCACCTCCATCAAACGTATGTCGGCGGGCACCCGGTCACCTGAGGAAAGCAGCACCAGGTCACCGGGAACCAGCTCTTCGGCGTTTACCTCGACCGTTTCCCCTTCCCGGACGGCCAGGACCCGGCTGACCATCAGCTTCCTCAGGGCCTGGGCGCTGCGGTGAGCGTGGTATTCCTGAAACGCGCCGATCAGCGCATTGACCAGCAGGATAATACCGATGAACGATGCATCGGCCAGCTTGCCGACGCTGAGGGAGACCAGCATGGCCGCGACCAGGACATAGATCAGCGGGCTTACAAACTGGCGCAGGAACAGGCGGGGAAAGCCCGGGAGCGAAGGTGGCGGCAGCGTATTGCGCCCCACCCTGCGCCTGCGCTCCTCAACTTCCCCGGCTGCAAGGCCGCTCGCGCCGCTGTCCAGCCGTGAAGCCACTTCTTCGGGGGGCAGGCAGTGCCATGGGTCCTGGGAGCTGTGCTCGGTCATAAGAGGATCGGGATCGCTGGCTTATATCTGCGGACTGTCGCGGGCAAGGTCAGGATCCGGGTGCGACGGCCCGGATGCCCTTGCCCGGGCCAGGGGGTGCCGCCGCGATTTCATGGGCGATAATGCGCCGCCAGGTGCGACAGGTTATCCAGCTCACATTCCTCACTGTAATGGATAAGCGCGCGTTCCACCCGGTCCGAAATCCGCTGCCTCAGGCCGCCCGCTTCCGTGATGATCGCCTTTTCAATATCGGCCAGCGAAACCTGCATCAGGTCATAATGAACCAGGGCCCGCTCCCCATCGAACCGGACTTCGTCGACACCTTTCAGCGCCGCCAATGCCTCGCTTAGGTGCAGGGCTTCTTCTGCTGACGGCGCCTCCGCGAGCACAATCGTGTGCGACTTCGGCACGGAGGTCCCCAGCTGCCCCTCCGCGAGGCCGAATGTGGCCTCGCCGACATAGAGGTGTGGCCAGCGCTGGAAGCGCTCGCGGCAGTGATCAGAACAAAAGCTGTACTTGATATGCCGGTGGGTCCAGCTGTGCGCCCCCTCCGGCACCATTTCACCGCACACCGGGTCCCAGGTGGCTCCCAACAGGCTTCTGGTCATTTCCACAACTCAAACTGGTGATTATCCGGGAAATTGTAGCAACCGGGCTGGATATGTTCCGGATACCGGAGGCAGAGGCAGCCTGGTGTGCTCCCAATGCCGGTGGCTGCTCTGTTCCCGTGATCGGGTTCGATGTAGCGCCAGCCACGCAACATCGAACTGCCCTGGACGGACTAAATGCCACGGGTTCCACTGTCCCGGGAATCAGCCAGCCTGGCCACCACCGTCCCGGCGGTTCACCGTGATTCCGGCCAGATCACTTGCACTGAGGAGTATGACTTCAATTTCCTCCGTTATTTCCTCCTGGCGCAGCTGGTTGCTGCGATGCTTGAGCGCCTCCAGGCGTTCGTCCAGGTAGCGCACCGCACCCTCGAGATGACGCAGCCGTTCCTGGTTTTCCGCCATAAGCGATAGGTACAGGATTTCGTGTAATACGGAGAAGAGGTAGAGGTCGACGAGTTCCAGCAGGAACTCCCGCGGCAGCATATTGAGTTGCGGGGCAAAAGCCCTTCGCTGTATGCGGGGAAGCGGCCCCGTAAAAGGCGGAAGCAGGTCGCGGACCGTAACCTCTTCCCGCCCGGGCTCGTGATGCAGCATGCGCAGTAGCAGTGGGCCTCGCTGTTGTATTTCGCTCAGCGTCGAGACCAGCTCATTAAGGGTGTGCTCTATCTCGTCCGCTACCGCCGCGCCATCGAGCGAGGCAACCAGCTGCGGATGCCCGACCAGCCTGTCACAGAGCCTGCGGCCGCAGGCCACCACTGCTGCTCCACCGTCTGCTTGCCGAACCTGTTGCGCCAGCTCGGTCACCAGCGATTCGTTAAAGCCGCCACAGAATCCCCGCTCCGAGCCGAGCACCAGCAATACACGATTCCTCTCCGCGCCATCTGCCCAAGTATCCCGCGCAAGGGTATCCGGATAAAAGGCGAGGAAATCCGCTGCGGCGATTTCGATAATGTCGACCACCCGTCGCTGCCTGTCGACAAAGTGCTCGATGCGACGCGTTTCCATAAATGCCAGTGATTTCATCGAGGAGATAATTTCACGCATCTCGCGGAGATTACCGGCATGCCGAAGCAACGTGCGCCGGTTGCTCATGACGTTGCCTCCCCGTAAGCGCTCAGCCACCTGGCTGTCCGCCGCCGCCAGTGGCTGCGCTCGTCATCGAGGCCGAGGTCAGATGCTGCGACCTCCCGATGGATGTGCGCCAGCACGCCCGGAACCTGCTCCGGCGGGACATCATCCAGCAGGTCCTCGTTGAAAGCGACCATCCATGCCAATTCGAACTCGATCGGTAATGGCGCCAGCCTGTCCTGCTTGAAGATTTCCCGCAGGATGCGCCCGCGACGAATCACCTTTTCCATAGCGGGCTCGAGACGTGCCCCGAAACGCGTGAACATCTCCAGTTCCAGGAATTGCAGGTACTCAAGCTTCATTTTTCCCGCTTCGCGCTTGATCGCAGGGTGCTGGGCGCGACCACCAATGCGGGAGACAGACTTGCCGATATCGATCGCCGGGCGCTGGCCGGCCGCGAACAGCTCACGGTCCAGGTACACCTGTCCATCGGTGATGGAAATCAGGTTAGTGGGGATATAGGCGGCAATTTCACCCTGCTGGGTCTCGATGATGGGTAGCGCGGTCATGCTGCCCCCACCTTGCTCCGCGCTCAGGCAGGTGGCCCGCTCAAGCAGGCGTGCATGCACGGAAAATATATCGCCGGGATACGCTTCCCGCCCCGGCGGCCGGCGCAGCAGCAGGGATAATTCACGATAGGTCTTGGCATGGGTCGAGAGGTCGTCATAGACCACAAGGGTATCCAGGCCGCGGTGCATCCAGTATTCGGCGATCGCGCAGCCGGCGAAGGGAGCCAGGTGTTGTAAGCCCGGCAAAGCGCTCGCCTCTGCCACCACCAGGGTGGTGTATTCCAGCGCGCCGTAATCGCGCAGCAGCTCCATGGTATTCACGACACTGGAGCGCTTCTGGCCGATGAGCACATAGATGCAGCGGGCGTCCTGGCCCCGCTGGTTAATGACTGTATCCAGCGCCAGGGAGCTGCGCCCCAGCCCCTCGTCACCGATCAGTAACTGGCGCTGGCCACGCCCGATGGGAATCAAGGTATCCAGGATCTTGCACCCGGTGTACAGGGGACGCTTGACGAAGTCCCGCTCCGTTATGCCGGGTGAGGCCCGCTCCAGCGAGCACCAGCCCGAGCATTCCGCCGGCCGACCGCCGTCGAGTGGGTTGCCCAGCGGGTCGATCACCCTGCCGAGCAGCATATCGCCGACTGCGATACCGAGAGGCTGGGCCCGGAGATGTGCCCCGGTCCCGGCGGTCAGGCCGGCGGTCTCGTGCAGCAGGACCACACCCACCAGCGTGGGCGTAAGGTCGAACACCTGTCCGCGGCTGCCATCGGCAAATTCGACCACGTCGTCCATCGCCGCCGAGGGTAGGCCCGAGATCCAGGCGATCCCGTCGCCTACCGCCACCAGGCGGCCCTGTTCGCGCAGCCGCAGTGCCGGCTGGTACTCCTGCAGCCATGTGGCGCGGCGCTGAAGCAGCTCACTGCTCGTTACCATGGGTTCTCGCCGCCTGCGACGTCAGCCCGGCCTATCCGGGCAAATCCCCGCAATTCTTCCCGGATATTGCAATCGAGGGCCCAGGCCCCGATATTCAACTGGATGCCGGCAATCAGCTCCGGATCCTCCACGAAGTTTGCTTCCACCGTGCTACCCGCCAGGCTTTCCAGGGCCTCCCGGATTTCCGCGCGCTCCCCCGCAGCCACCGGATAGGCACTGGTGACTTCGACCCGGACGCCTTGCCGCCCCAACTCGGCGCGCAGGGCTTCCTGCTGCGCGCCGGAGAGATCGCCGAGAGTATCAACCAGAATTGCCTGCAACCGCTTCTCCAGCTCCGGGCCGGCGGCCTGTTCCAGCAGGCGTGCCGCAAACCGGACTCCCTGCTCCGCCGCCTGCCGCTCCAGCTCGAGCTGCTGCTCCCGCAGCTGACGCCCCGCCAGGACTCCGGCGCGCTGTCGCTGCTCCTGCAGCTCATGTTCCAGCTTGCGTTCCAGTTTGGCGCGTTCAGCCTTCAGGTCCCGGTGCAGCTGTTCCCGGGCCTGTTGCTGTTCCGCTCCCCAGTCATCGAGGCGAGTGGAAAGCTGCTGCTGCATTTGTTCTGCGTCTGCCCGGATCTTATCGGCTTCGGCAACGCGCTGGTCAATCCGCTGCTGTCGGCGCGCGATCACGTCCTGTACCGGGCGGTAGAAAAAGCGTTTCAGCAGCCACACCAGTATGAGGAAGTTGATGATCTCGAGGAGGAATGTCGACCAGTTCAGTTCCACAGGAAGGCCCCGTCGCTCAGCCGCCTGATTCCACCAGGTATTCCAGCAGCGGGTTGCGGAACAGGATGATCAGTGCAATGACCAGTACATAGATGGCCAGGGACTCGATCATCGCAAGGCCGATAAAGAGGGTCCGCATGATCGGGCGCTCGGCCTCCGGTTGCCGGGCGAGCGCTTCCAGCGCACTGCTGATCGCCCGCCCCATCGCGATTGCGGGCCCGATGACGCCAATTCCGATTGCCAGCGCTGCGATCACGGTGGAACCGAGCGCAAACCAGCTTATGTCATCCATTGTGAGTCCGCTCCTGTCTCAGGGCTGCCCTTCACAGCCCGGCTTATCCTGGGCCTCTGCGCGTAACTGCTGTGACTGCAGCCCTCCGGCCACGTATATCAGGGCGAGCATGCCGAAAATGTAGGCCTGAACCAGGGCCTCGACGATATGCAGCATCAGTATAGGAATGGGCGCGAGAAAGCCGGCCACCAGCAGGACCAGCATTGCGGTCAGCTCCAGGCTCATGATATTGCCGAAGAGCCGCACCGCGAGGGCGACGGTGCGGGTAATTTCACTCAGCAGGTGAAAGGGTAGCAGTATCGGGCTGGGAGCCAGGTAATGGCGGAGATAGCGCCTGATGCCCTGGCTGCGGATGCCGAACCAATGCACGGACAGGAACACCAGGATCGCCAGTGCAGTGGTGGCGGAGAGGTCCCGGGTGGGCGAATGCACGCCCGGGATCAACCCGCTCAGGTTGGCGGTAACCAGGAAGATCCACAGGCTGGCGATAAATGGCAGCAGCAGCTTTACATGGTCCGGAGCTACAGCCCGAACCGCGTCCTCCATGGCCATGACCGCGCCCTCCGCCAGGGTCTGCAGGCGGCCCGGCTGCAGGTGCAGGCGTCGTGAGAGCAGCCATGTCACAAGCGCGAGCAGGCCGACGATCGCCATGGTTGTAAGGGTAGTGGTGGTGATCTCGAGCCCGCCAAGGCGGAAGAGTACCACCGGGACTATGTCACTCTCACCCACAGCTTACTCCCGCACCAGCAGGTATACATTGATTGCTCCCACGACCAGGCCGAGAAAAATCAGGCTCAGCGTCCAGCGCGTGGAATAACCGGCCACCAGCCCGTCCAGCCAGCGGCCAAGGTAGGCCCCGCCCACCACCGGCAAGACGAACACCAGTCCAAGCGTGCCCAGGTAAATTGTCTGCGCAATCAGTGTGGGGCGTTCGCGCTCGGCGCGTTTCATACGCCGCGCCTGGCGTTCGACCCGTTCGCGCAACTCCCGCTCGCGGTCCTTCATGGCGCGCCACCCATGTACCCACCGCCCGCCGGGCGGCTGATATCCCACAGGCGTTTCAGCACGGACTCCTCCATGCGCCGCAGGCTTTCCTTCATCTCCCGCAACGCCTGCTCCTCGCTGAGTAGCTGTTGCTGCAACAATGTGGAAATCCGCTCGTAATCGCTGTCGACCAGGAACCGCCGGCAGCAGATCTGCAGATGATTGTCGACAAAGTAGAGCAGCCCGCCCGGGACTGCCAGGTACTGCCACTCTTCGCTGGCGCAGCGAAAGCGCGCCAGGCCAAACAACAGCGACGTCATGCTCCGTACATGGCCAGCGAGAATCCCGAAGCTACCGGATGCATCCTCGCCCACGAATGACACCACGCCGTCCATGCGGCGCTGCCCGGTTGCGGACAACAATTCAAGGCTGAAGCCCCTCACTGCCGCCCTCCCCGCCCCGACGAGGAGTCCGACGTGGTGCCCGCCATGGTCCCGCGCATGTAACACTCCTCTTCGGCCAGGTCGTCGAAATCCCCGCGCAGGAAGGCATCGCAGTCGGCCAGCGTGTCCTCCAGCGAAACAGAGATGCCGGGGATTCCCGTATGAGACGCGATGGTGGCGAAGGGCTGGGTAAGGTAGCGCTGTAATTTGCGTGCCCGCATCACGATGCGCCGGTCCTGGGCGGAAAGCTCTTCGATGCCGAGCATCGCGATAATATCTTCCAGCTCGTGGTAGCGCGCCAGGTGTTCACGCACACCTTCAGCAACGGTGTAGTGGCGATCACCCAGGGTATGCCGGTCCAGGGCGCGGCTCGCCGATTGCAGGGGTTCCACGGCGGGGTAAATGCCCTTGCCGGCCTGGGCGCGTGAGAGTACAACCGATGAGTCCAGGTGCCCCAGGATCGCATCCACCGCCGGGTCGGTCATGTCATCAGCCGGCACATAAACGGCCTGTACGGAGGTAATGGCGCCGGCGCGCGTAGAGAGGATGCGCTCCTGCATTTCCGCGACCTCACTGGCCAGCGTGGGCTGGTAGCCAACCGTGGCAGGCATGCGCCCGAGCAGGCTGGAGATCTCGCTGCCGGCCTGCACGAAGCGGAAGATATTGTCCATGACGAACAGCACTTCCTTTTCCAGGGTGTCGCGCAGGTACTCGGCATAGGTGAGCGCCGACAGGCCCACGCGAAAGCGCACCCCGGGCGACTCATCCATCTGTCCGAAGGACATGACGGTGTGGGGCATCACCCCGGCTTCGCGCATCTCGTGCCAGAGCTCATGCCCCTCCCGGATTCGCTCGCCGACGCCGGCAAACACAGAGACGCCCCGGTGCAACGTGGCCATGGCGTGCATGAACTCCATCACCAGCACGGTTTTTCCCACTCCGGCGCCGCCGAACAATCCTGTCTTGCCACCCCTGATGAAAGGGCACAAAAGGTCGATGACCTTGATACCCGTCTGCAGGATGGCCCCCGTTCCGACGCTATCCGACAGGGGCACAGGGGCGCTGTGGACATTGCGATAGCCTTGCGGCTCCAGCGGCTCGCCACCATCCAGTGGGGCGCCGAAGACATTGAGCAGGCGACCGAGACAGGCGGGAGTCACAGGCACATGGAGCGGGGCCCCGGTGTCGTAGACGGCCATGCCGCGGCGGAGCCCGGCGGCCCTGTGGAGGCAGATGGCGCGCACATGCCGCTCGTCGAGGTGCTGGTGGACCTCGAACAGGAAACTCTCACCGTGGTTAGAAGCCTCCAGCGCCTGGCGCAGTGGGGGCAGCTGGTCGCAGCGAATCACAGCCACGGGGCCGTGGACCTCGCTCACACTCCCTACCGGCGAGCGGGCGGCAGTTTCGCCAGCCTCTGTATCAGCCATGGGCCTTCATGCACCGCATTTGCATGGTCCGTTGGGCCTACAGTAGGACCTGCTCCAGCAGGTCCAGGCATCGACAGACATAGCCGTACTCGTTGTCGTACCAGGCCTGCACCTTGGCCAGGTGTCCCTGCACCCGGGTGGAAGCACCGTGAATAAGGGACGAGTGCGGATCGCCGATGATGTCGGTCGAAACCAGGTCATCGTCCGTATAGCCGAGGATATTGTGCAGGTTCCCCCCGGCGGCACTGCGCAGGGCACCGTTAACTGCGGCGCGATCTGCGGGGGAGCGCAACTGGACGCTGATGTCAGTCAGGGAGCCGTTCACCACCGGTACCCGTACCGCCAGCGCGCTCAGGCGGCCTTCCATTTGCGGCAGGACCGCCACAGTCGCCGCGTCAGCCCCGGTAGAGGTGGGTATGATATTGACTGCCGCGGCCCGCCCCTGGATTTTCTTGCGCCTTGCGCTGTCGACCGTTGCCTGGCTGCCGGTGTAGGCGTGGATGGTGGTGACCAGTGCCTGCTCGATACCGAAACTCTCATCCAGCACCAAGAGCGGCGGAGCGAGCGAATTGGTGGTGCAGGAGGCATTGGAAATGACAAAGTGGCGGTCACGGTCGAAATCTGTGTGGTTGACCCCCATCACCACGGTGATATCCGCGTCGGCGCAGGGCGCACTGATCAGCACACGCCCGGCACCTGCCTCCAGGTGCCGGGCTGCATCCGCACGCCGGGTAAAGCGGCCGCTGCACTCGAGCACCGCGTCCACGCTCTCAGAATTCCACGGTAGCTTTGCCGGGTCCTCCTCCGCATAGATTGCCAGCGACAGGTCACCCAGGTGGAGCCGGTCGTCCTCGGCGGAAATTTCACAGGGCAGGCGCCCATAAACCGAGTCGTACTTCAGCAGGTAAATGAGGTTTTCCAGTGGCATGGGATCATTGATCGCTACCGGGACAAACTTGTGATAGCCGCCATCGAGATAGCGGCGCAGGATTAAACGCCCTATACGGCCGAGGCCATTAATCGCAATTTTTTTCATTCGTCGCCATCCTGCGTTTGCCGGTTTCCCCCAATGATAGGTGGTCGCCCGGCCCCTACCCCTGCCCGGGGCCGTACGCGGTGGTCGTTGGCGACTATTGCGACGAATAGGAGATGGAAGCTCGCTCGCTCCCCCGGACAAAATGGGCCCCAGGCTCCGGCCGGGATCATAGGGTGCGGTTTGCGCTGGCGAGGGCCGCCCGGCGCACCTGCGTTTCCGCGGAAGATTGAAATGGTTCAGCGGCCAGGAAAAGGAAGGAATGCCTCCTCGTCCCCGGGAACCTTTGCGAATTTGCCGGCCTGCCATTCCTCCACTGCCTGGTCAATGCGCTCTCCCCTACTGGAGACGAAGTTCCAGGCGATGCAGCGTTGCCCGACAGGCTCCCCACCAATGATCACGATTCTGCTGTCTTCAGTCGCTTTCAGTGTTACCCCTTCGTCGTGACGGAAGGTGGCCATGGCAGACCGGGGTATGCCCATATCCCTGGCAGCAAGGTTGCCGTCGACCACATAGACTGCCCGCTCTTGCGCATCGGGCAGGCAGATTTCCTGACCCGCCTCGAGCGATGCCTCGGCAAGGAGCGTGTCTGCGAAGGTCTTCACCGGTGAGGTGACGCCGAATGCACTGCCGATAATAACCCGCGCAGCGACACCGTTGACCGACACGGCGGGGACTTGCTCGAACGAATAGTGGTGAAATTCTGGGGCGTCCTCCTCGTGCTCCTGCGGCAGGGCCAGCCACAACTGCAGCCCATGCATGCGGTGGGAGTGGCTACGTACCTCATCCCGCTCTCGCTCGGAGTGCACCACCCCCCTGCCCGCCACCATCAGGTTGACCTCGCCCGGCCGGATGGCCTGCAGGCTACCCAGGGAATCCCGGTGAAGGACTTCTCCCTCGAAGAGGTAAGTCACCGTACAGATGCCAATATGCGGATGGGGAGGGATATTCACTCCCTCGCCCGGTTTGAAGTCCACCGGCCCCATATGATCGAAGAATATCCAGGGACCTACCATCTGCCGTTCCCTGTTTGGCAGGGAGCGGCGCACCGGAATACCCCCAAGCTCCCTGTCTCGCGGTTCGATCAACTGTAGCAGCGCGCCGCATCCCTCCTCGAAGTCGCAGTCCTGCTCGGCGGATCGTGTCAGGTTGCTCACGGCGTCCCTCCTGCTGGTGTTTGTAGCCTCTGGCGTTGATCGTGGCGTTGATCGGCGACCATGCTGCCAATCTTAGATCAGCCGGCGTGATGCGCTCGCCGCCCGTGACTGTACCGGACAGGAGAAGGCAACCGGTGAGGGCTGTGCCCTGTCTATTCTTTTAAAGGGATACTCCTATGGCGCGCAACCCTTTATGATAGCCGCCTTTTGCTCCCGCCCCGGCCGTATATGGAGTTCCAATGCTGCTATCGCTCCTCGACAATAAACTGATTCTCTCCTGCCTGGTGATTGTCGCCATTCTCCTGTTGCGCTTCGCGCTCGGCTGGATCTTCGCGAAGCAGAAACGCTGGGCGAAACAGGATCGGCGCCGCCGGATCAACACCGTCCATAACTTCAGCAACCTGTTGATCGTGATCGGGCTGGTGGCAGTCTGGATATCGGAATTACGCGAGTTTGCGCTGTCCATCGCCGCTTTTTCTGTGGCTATCGTCCTCGCCCTCCGGGAGGTGGTGCAGAGCCTGGTGGGCAAGCTCTACCAGGCCAGCATGCGCTCCTTCCAGGTAGGCGACTGGATCAAGGTGGGCGACCAGTTCGGCGAGGTGATCGACAGCGACTGGCTGAGCACCACCCTGCTGGAAATCGACCCTCACGGGCTCGGCAGCGGTTACACGGGTATCACCCTGTACATCCCCAACAACGTGTTCTTTACCCGCCCGGTAAAGAACCTCAATTTCATGCGTCGCTATATCGAGCACACTTTCTCCATTGTGCGCGAGAACAAGGGCGGCAACCCGTTTGCCGCCAAGGCCTTCCTCAAGGAGCGGATCCGCGAACACAGCGAGGCCTTCCACGAGGTGGCGGCCCGTTACTGCCAGATGATCGAGCACCGCACCGGGGTGGAGCTCGTGGGCACCGAGCCGAAGATCACATTTACCACCAACGAGCTGGCCCACGACGTGGTTACCATCACCCTGTTCTGCCCGCGTGAGGACGCACATGAAATCGAACAGCGTGTGACAGAGGATTTCTACAACTTCTGGCACAGCGGCCCCCAGGCTGCGGCGAATGCGAGTGGGGAGACCGGCAACGCCGGAACCAAACCCCATTAAAACTTCGATAAAACAGGCAGGTCCTTGCGGTTATTTGCGATTTTTTGTCGCTTTAAGCGGTGATTTAATGCCCCCATCGAATCATTTGTCCGATGGAGGTATGAAATGACCCAGTTACTCAAGATCAAGGCAAGCCTGTTCCACAATGACGGCCAGTCATCGCGGCTCGTTGACAGCTACGCAGAGCGCTGGTTGCAGCAGCACCCCGGCGCCGGCGTGATCGAGCGCAACCTGGCCGAGAGCCCGGTACCACACCTGGACCAGTTCCGTTTCGGCGCCTTCACCACCCCGGAGGAAGAACGGACACCGGAGCAGCGGGCCGTGGCCGCCTATTCGGACCAGCTGATCGAGGAAATCCAGGCGGCGGATGTGCTGGTGCTCGGTATCCCGATGTACAACTTCAGCGTGCCGTCCACCCTCAGCAGCTACTTTGACCATATCGCCCGGGCAGGTGTTACCTTCCGCTATACAGCCAATGGCCCCGAGGGACTGCTGGAGGGCAAGAAGGCGGTGGTGTTTATCTCCCGCGGGGGTATCTACGGCGAGGATCACGCCCAGACCGCGCTTGTGCGCCAGTTCCTCGGTTTCATCGGCATCAGCGACGTCGAGTTCGTGCACGCCGAAGGACTCGCTGCCGGCGATGATACTCGCGCGAAGGCGCTCGCCACCGCCGAGGCCCGTATCGACGAACTCGCGGCATAGGCCGACAGATCCCCGGGTTGCGGGGCCGCTGCCCTCTTCTATGCTCAGCAGGCTAATGGAGCACGGCCTGATGCCGGGGTAACGACACCATGACGACGGAAGAGCGCCACCGGGAAAACCTCGCCCGCGCCCTGCTGCTGGCAGATGCCAACGTACGGGAAGAAGGCGGACGGCCCTTCGGGGCCGTACTGGTGCGAGAGGCCCAGGTCCTCGCGGAAGGGGTGAATACCATCCACCGGGACGGCGATCCCACTGCCCATGCGGAAATCCAGGCTATCCGGGCGGCTGCCATTGCCATCGGCAGTCCCCGGCTGGATGGTGCGGTCATGTATGCCAGCGGCCATCCCTGCCCCATGTGCCTGGCCGCCATGTACCTGTGCGGGATCAGCCGCGCCTACTATGCGCTGAGCCAGGAAGACGGGCAGCCCTACGGCCTCTCCAGCGCAGAAATCTATGCCGAGCTGGCCCGGCCCCCGGGCCAGCGCGGATTACAGATGGAGCATCTTCCGCTGGAGCACGGCCCGGACCCCTATGCGCGCTGGGCCGCGATAAACCGGAAACCCGGCTGAACGCCCGGGTCAGAACCGGTGCGCCAGCACCAGGTCGACATGTCGCGGCAACTCGGGGAAAACCAGTGTCGAACCGAAATAGCCACCCTCGAATACCGGCGCCCAGTTTTCCTCGTCGGTGAGGTTGAACACCTGCAGGCGGAGGGCGCTGCGCCCGCCATTGAAGCGGTATTCTGCATTGGCATTCAGGGTAAACTGGGCGGGGATCTCCACTGTCTGCAGGTAGTCGAGCGGATAACGACCGGAAAATACCGCCGACCCGCCAAGCGACCAGCGCTCATTGAGCCGATAACCGGCGGCGGCGGAGGCGCTCCACTCCGGCAATCCGTGCAGGCGTGCATCTGCAGGAGCAAAAACGGTGAAATTCGGTGCACCCCGGCCGGTGCCCGCGACAATATCCGGGCGCGAGTCGTCGAAGGCATCCAGTACCTGGCGCGAGTCCTGGAAGGCGGCAGAATCATCAAACCGGGCGTCCAGGTAGCTGGCCCCGGCAGTAGCCCACAGTTTTTCCCCCTGGTAAAAGAGCTGCATCTCCAGTCCGCGGGTGCGGATGCCCGAATTGCTGCCGTCGCGGTTACGCAGGCTGCGGGTCTGGTCGAACAATGCCGCGTCGGCGTACCAGGCAGTAGCGTCCGGCCGGTACTTCAGGCCCACCTCGTAAAGCGTATTTTGGGTGGCGAAGTTCACGGGACTGATGGTGTTGTCGCCGGACAGCGTATTGCCGCCTGCCAGGCTGTTGGAGGTGGACTCCTGGTAGGCGAGCGTGGCGTAACCTGTGAAGGCTTCCCGCGGGCGGTAGTGCAGGCTGGCGCTGCCGGACTTCAGCCAATCGCTGTAATCGTCACTGGCGGGCTGCACACCTGCCGGCGCCAGCGGGTCCCGCGCCTCCACATCGTAGTAATCCCCGCGCAGCCCGGCTGTGACCCAGAGCCGTTCGGTGAGATCCTGGCGATGCTGTACAAACAGGCCGGTCTGCAGGCTGGCGGAGTCAGTGGTGTCGGACAGGTTGAAGTTCCCCGCGCCGTCTCCATCGAGGTCGTACTGGCCGCCGGGTGACACGAACACACCGGGACGCAGCTCCACCAGGCGCTCTTTCTGCGCATCGCCGAGCGGAATACGGCGGTTTTCCAGCGGTGCGGTCAAATCAATAGGCAGGTCGGCCTCGGTGGTGAACTGGCTGTAGCCCAGCACATCGTTGTAGCGCAGGCCAACCCCCGCCACCGTATCGCCAAAATGGAGCTCGCTGCGGTTTTCGAAAGTCTTTGCCCCGTCAATGATCTCGACAAAACTGTTCTGCGCGATCTCCTCCCGCTCCAGGTACTCAAAGTAGGTGCGGTTGACCAGTGCCAGGTCGTCACTGAGTTCGCGCCGATAGACGGAATGCAGGAGCAGGGTCTGGGCACCGTTGATATCCAGGGGATCGGTGAGCACGGTGCTGCGATCTATCTCCACCAGCCCGGTTGGGCTCACGATACCACCGGCGCCGGGCACCGTGGAGCCATCGGGCTGCACCCCCTGCCCCTGCACGTAGAGGCCGTCGTCGATCAGCTTCTGTGTGGGGCGGTTGATACCGGCATTGTCGGTCCAGTCGATATCGTAATACTCCAGCGAGAGATTCCACTCACTGCTGTTGCCTGGCCTGAGGCGATAAGCCAGGAACAGGTTATCGCTGTCCAGGCCAGCGTAATCGTAGAAGCTGCCCTCGTCGCGGTGTTCATAACTGACCCGCACCGCCGAGCGGTCCTGTTCCAGCACCCGGGAGTAATCCAGCCCGGTGCGGTACCGGTCCCATTCACCGCCGCGAACCTGCACGGTTCCCCAGGTGTCGGCGAGGTCCGGACGCTTGGGCTGCAGGTTTACGAAGCCGCCGGTGCGCTGGGTGGTGCCCAGGATCACCGAGGGTGTGCCGCGCACCACATCCACCTGCTCCACTGCATTGAATGACAGGGGAATTCCCAGCCCATTGTTACCCACCTGGCGACGGATACCCGCTTCAAAGACCTCACCCAGCTGGCCCCGCAGCGTTGGCAGGCTGGGAGCACCAAAGCCCGTTGCACCGTAGGTATTGGGTGTGACGCGCCGCAGGTCCCGCAGGTCCTCCACGGCCACGGCCTCCAGCAGCCACTGGTCAATGGGGGTGACCGAGCGCGCGATATCCTCGCTGGTCAGCCCCTCACCAAAGGCATCGCTGACGGTATTGCCCGCAATTCCCGCCCGTGCCGGGTCATCCTGGCTGCCTGTTACCTCCACCAGTTCCGGCTCTGGTTCCTGGGCCGGGACCGGTGTGGCAATGAGCAGCATCAATGAGAGTGCGATGGGTGTTTTGCGAAAATTGTTGTCGGTCATTCCTGGCCTCTGGTGGTCATCCAAGATTCTTTCCCTGTGCGGTGTATTGCTGCCTTTAAGCGGCATTCCGGCGCACCTGGTCGCCCTGCATTCCGCCATAGTCCACAGCCGGGCGGTGTAGTGGTCCGGCTCCGCGGCCGGGTAACAGTTTCTGTGTTTGCTGGCACTGGGTCGCGGCTGGCAGAAATTTATTACAGCCTTTCGTCACTGCCGATACCCGGACCGGTCAGCACAGGAAGTCACACCGCCAGCCCGCCTACATCCGGCTGTCACAGTTGCAGCGACAGGCTGGCGTAAAGTGCCCGTGATTCTC
The DNA here is from genome assembly GCF_900100355.1 of Microbulbifer yueqingensis. GTDB lineage: Bacteria > Pseudomonadota > Gammaproteobacteria > Pseudomonadales > Cellvibrionaceae > Microbulbifer > Microbulbifer yueqingensis. The sequence continues at coordinate 323,506 of NZ_FNFH01000003.1, forward strand.
CGGGAAAGTACCGGTCCCCACTGAAGTTGCTGAAATCGGCACGCTCCGCGTACTGCTCATCCAGCAGGTTGAGCAGCCGCAGCCCCGCTGACCAGCGTTCGCCGAGCCGCCGGCTGGCGCGCACGTGCAGCAGGTCGTGGCCAGGATAGCCGTGCCGGTTCAGTGGATCCGTGTGATAGCGGCCCTGGTGCAACCACTCCAGCTCAAGCTGCGTGGCTGGGTCCGGCTGCCACTGGAGCCGCGTCGAACCAAAGGTCCACGGCGCCGAGTCCACCAGCTTGCCATCCAGGGGGGTACCTTCGATAAGCCGCTCGTCGTTGTAGCGGTGCTCTGCATAGCTCGCTGACACGTCCAGTGACCATTGCGGTGCCAGCTGGTAACCCAGCGCAAGTTCCAGCCCGCGATGGGTGGTGGTACCGCCGGAGCGATTGAAGAAGTCCGCATCGCGGAAGATCACATTGCGCTTTTTCATGGCAAAGCCGACCACCTCGTAATCAAGGCGCCCTGCCCAGCCCCGCATTCCAACCTCGGCACTGCGAATTTCCTCGGAATCCAGGTCAGCCACTTCCTGGTCCCGCTGGAGACGGTAGAGCTCGGTCGCCTGTGGCGCGCGGAAGCCGTGGGCCAGGTTTACGAACAGCTGCCGGGCGGGAGTCCAGTCGTAAACCAATCCCACGTGCGGGGACCAGTTTTCAAAATCGTCGCTGCGATCGGCGGGACGGCTGTAGCGGCAACCACCGAAGCCACAGTCGCTGCCATCCTCGCGCGTCCGGCCGGCCAGCATGCGGTTGTCATAGCCATAGGACAGGTTTTCCAGCCGCAGTCCCGCCTCCAGGACCAGCCGCTCGGTCAGGCGCAGGGATGCCAGAGTATAGGGCGACAGTAATAACGCATCGACGCGGTAATCGTAATGCCGCCCCGGCGGAACGGTCTCCGCCAGGAATTCAGATCCCGCAGCAATGCCGGACTGCGACTGGCGCAGCGAGGCCCGGGTATATTCCCAATCGAGGCCCGCCGCCATATGGAGGGACTCAGTCACCGGCGCGCTCAGGCTGGTCCGCATTCCGGCACTGCGATGAGCCGTCTCCTCGAGCGGCTGTCCGGGCAGGAAGTGTTGCCTGAAGTCCATCTTCCCGTAACGGGCATAGGGAGTGATCTCCAGCTTGTAACCTGCCCCCCACTCCGACTCGACCCTGTGCGAGAGGCGCGCAGTACGCACTTTCCGAAAGGCTTCCGGGTTGGGGTTTGAGCGTCGGAGCGCATCGTCCCGGTAAGCGTCCTCGCCCACTACATAGCCCGCAGTATCCTGCTCCAGGTTGGTGACATTAAAACGGGTCTCGGAAGACGACTGGTCGCTGCGGTGCACCAGGGTCAGTTTCTGCTGGTCGTACCCGGAACTGGCCCGGTAGCCGCCGTCACTGGCCAATGAGATGGCACTCAGCAGGCCGGAACCATTACCGGTGCCAATCGGGACCCGGCTCTTGAACTTCCAGCGATCGTTGGGCCCGGCCTCCAGGCTTGCGATACCGCTATCGCCGGGTCTGTACGACGGACCCAGCACATTCACCACGCCGTGCATGGCCCCGGCTCCGTGCAGGGTACCCGCCGGACCACGGATTACCTCGATACGCCCCGCCTGTTCGCTGTGCGCGGCAAACAGTTCATTGACATTGCAAAAGCCGGCGGGGAACAGCGGGATACCATCCTGCATGGTCAGGACACTGCCGCAGGCGCCAGCGCCGGTCAGCACCGGGGAGCGCAGGGCCGGCAGGTATTCCTGGCCATTGCCGCGGCTCAGGTTGGCCCCCGGCACGCGTGCCAGGCTCTGCTGGATATGGCTGTGATTTACCAAGCCCAGTGCATCACCACCAAGGACCGCCAGACTGCCACTGTAGTCCGATCGCCTGTCGTGTAGAGGGCTGCCGGTGACCACAACAGTCTCCAGCTGGCTGTCAGCCTCCTCCCTGCCCTGGTCGTGTGCAAAAGCGCCCCCACTCAAGAGTAACGCCGTTGCGACTGCGGCCCTGCGCATGCCGATCCCCTGTTGCAAATATTTCCCGCGCATTCTACCGCACATAAAAAAACGCCGGCGAGTGCCGGCGTTTCCAATCGGGCCTGGTGACCCGGACTCAGCTCACATCACGAGCTCAGGTGACCTCCGCCGCAGTGCCTTCGCGCACCGGCGCGCGCTCTCCCCCGGCGGGTTCAGTTAACGGCTCTTCAGGTTTACGCGAGCGTCCAAACAGGCGCTGCACGACTACGAAGAACAGCGGGATAAAGAATATCCCCAGCGTTGTCCCCACCAGCATGCCACCCAGCACCCCGGTACCAATAGCCTGTTGGGCACCGGAGCCAGCGCCCGAGGCCATCGCCAGTGGCAGTACCCCCAGGCCGAAGGCCAGCGACGTCATCAGGATCGGGCGCAGGCGGTCGCGCACCGCGCGCATGGTGGCCTGCACCAGTTCCATCCCCTCTTCCAGGTTCTGCTTCGCGAACTCCACGATCAGGATGGCGTTCTTGCTGGTGAGGCCCACGGTGGTAAGCATGGCCACCTGGAAATAGATGTCCCGTTCCATACCGCGCAGAGTGTTGGCGAGCACCGCACCCAGGATGCCCAGTGGCGCCACCAGCAGCACCGCAGTGGGAACCGTCCAGCTCTCGTAGAGGGCCGCCAGGCACAGGAATACAATCAGCAGCGACAGCGTATAGAGGAGCGGCGTCTGCGCCCCTGCCTGGCGTTCCTGGTAAGACAGGCCACTCCACTCGAGTCCGATGCCACCCGGGAGCTCACCAACGAGCCGTTCTATCTCCGCCATGGCCTCTCCGGAGCTGATACCCGGCGCCGCAGAGCCGTTGATCTGCATTGCCGGTACACCGTTGTAGCGCTCGAGGCGCGGCGAGCCGTACTCCCACTCGAAGCTGGCAAAGGTCGACAGCGGGACCATTTCGCCGGCCCGGTTGCGCACCGACCACTTGCGGAAATCCTCTGGCACCATGCGGTGCGGCGCATCGGCCTGGACATAGACCTTCTTGACACGGCCCCGGTCGATAAAGTCATCGATATAGCGCCCACCCCAGGCGGTCCCGATGGTGGTGTTGATCTCATTGATCGACAGGCCAAGCGCGGCTGCCTTCTCTGTATCGATATCAAGGCGGAACTGGGGTGTATCCTCCTGGCCATTCGGGCGGACATTCGCCAGTAGCGGGCTCTGCGCCGCCGCACCCAGTAGCTGGTTGCGCGCCCGGGTGAGAGCCTCGTGCCCCAGGTTGGCATTGTCCTTCAGGTAAAAGTCAAAGCCACCGGAGGTGCCCAGGCCCGGCAGTGCCGGGGGGGAGAACGCGAAGGCCATCGCGTCCTTGATCTGCATCAGCGCACCCATGGCCCGCATGGCGACGGACCCGGCATCCTGGCCCGGCGCCTCGCGCTCTTCCCAGTCGTGCATATTGATAAAGGCTATGCCGTTGTTCTGGCCGCTGCCCCCGAAACTGAAACCCTGGACACTGAAGACAGACTTGACGGTGTCCTGCTCGTTTTCGAGATAGTAGTCCTCGACTTTCTTGATCGACTCCATCGTGCGCTGCTGGGTTGCGCCCACCGGTGCCTTGATCATGGAAAACAGCACGCCCTGGTCCTCTTGCGGCAGGAAGGAGCTGGGCAGGCGCAGGAACAGCACCAGCATGACCGAGGCCAGCGCGGCAAACAGCAGCATAAAGCGGCCGCCGCGCGCGAGAGTCCCGCGCACGCCGCGCTGGTAGCTGGCGGTACCGTGCTCGAACTTACGGTTGAACCAGCCGAAGAAACCGCGCTTTGCATGGCCTTCGCCTTTTGCGACGGGCCTGAGCATGGTGGCACAGAGCGCCGGGGTCAGCACGATGGCGACCAGCACCGACAGTACCATGGCTGCAACGATAGTGGCCGAGAACTGCCGGTAGATCACCCCGGTGGCGCCTTCCATAAATGCCATGGGCACGAATACCGCCGACAGCACCACGCCGATACCCACCAGGGCCCCGGTGATCTGCTTCATGGACTTGCGGGTCGCCTCGCGGGGTGACAGCCCCTCCTCGCTCATCACCCGCTCGACGTTTTCCACCACCACGATCGCGTCGTCCACCAGCAGGCCAATGGCCAGCACCATGGCAAACATGGTGAGCATGTTGATGGAGAACCCCATCGCTGCGAGCACGCCGAAAGTGCCCAGCAGCACCACCGGCACGGCAATGGTGGGGATGATGGTGGCGCGGATGTTCTGCAGGAACAGGTACATCACCAGGAATACCAGGATCACCGCCTCGATCAGCGTCTTGATTACGCCCTTGATGGATGTCTCGACGAACGGTGTCGAGTCGAACGGCACCACGGTCCGGATCCCGGTGGGAAAATAGGGTTCCAGCTCCTTGAGCTTTGCCCGTACTCCGTCGGCCGTCTCCAGCGCATTGGCACCGGTGGCCAGGTTCACCGCCAGGCCGGTAGCCGGCTGGCGGTTGAAGCGGCTGATAAAGTCGTAATTCTCTGCACCGATCTCGACCCGCGCGATATCCCCCAGCTTGAGCACCGAGCCATCGGGGTTCGAGCGGATAACGATGTCGCGGAACTGTTCCGGCGTCTCCAGCCGGCCCTGGGATACCACATTGGCATTCAGCTGCTGGCCATCGATGGCAGGCGTTCCGCCCAGGCTACCAACAGCTACCTGCTGGTTCTGCGACTGCACCGCGGCGATCACATCACTGGGCACCAGTTTGTAGGTTTCCAGCTTGTTCGGGTCCAGCCAGATACGCATGGCGTACTGTGAGCCGAAAACCTGCACACCGCCCACCCCGGGTACCCGGCTGATAGCGTCGACAATATTGGCATTGATGTAGTCTGCGATATCCGCACGGTCCATGCGGCCGTCCTCGGATACGAAGCCCACTACCATCAGGAAGCCGCTGCGACCCTTGCCAACGTTCACCCCCTGTCGCTGCACCGCTTCGGGCAACAGTGGCAGGGCCAGCTGCAGTTTATTCTGCACCTGTACCTGGGCGATATCGGGGTCAGTGCCATTGGCGAAAGTCAGGGAAATATTCACCCGGCCATTGGATTCACTGGTAGCAGACATATACAGCAGGCCGTCGAGACCCGTCATGCCCTGCTCGATAACCTGGGTCACCGATTCCTCCACCACTCGGGCAGAGGCACCGGGATAGCTGGCACTGATGGATACCGTAGGCGGTGCGATGTCCGGGTAGCGCTCTACAGCGAGCTTGCTGACCGCAAGCCCGCCGCCGAGCATCACGACAATCGCGATGACCCAGGCAAAGATGGGACGATCGATAAAGAAAGATGCCATGCCGGGCCCCCTCAGGAATCTGCTTCGGTGGCAGCTTCCACCGCGCGGGCGGGTTGCTCAGTCTCAGCGGAGACGGTGGTGACCTGCACACCGGGCCGGACTTTCTGCAACCCTTCCACGATGACGCGATCACCCGCTTGCAGCCCATCTTCGACCAGCCAGTGGCTGCCGATAGTCTGGCTGACGGTCAGCGGGCGCACCTCTACCTTGTTGTCACTGTTCACCACCATGGCATTGGTGTTGCCCTTGGGATCGCGGGTGACGCCCTGTTGCGGTACCAGGATGGCGTTATCCCGGAGACCGCGGCCGACCACAGCGCGCACATACATGCCCGGCAGCAGCATGTGGTCGGGATTGGGCACCACCACGCGCAGCAGCACACTGCCGGTAGTCGGGTCTACAGTGGCTTCGGCAAACTCGAGCTTGCCCTTGTGCTCGAAGGTGGAGCCGTCCTCCAGCAGGATCGTCACCGGCAGGTCGGTAGTATCTTCCACCTGACCGGCTTCCAACGCGCGCCGCAGGCTGAGCAGCTCGCTGGTGGACTGGTTCAGGTCCACATAGATGGGATCCAGCTGCTGGATGGTCACCAGGGCCGTGGCCTGGTTCGCCGTGACCAGCGCGCCCTGGGTCACGGACGACTTGCCGATGCGACCCGCTATGGGGGCACTGATGCGGGCGTAATCGACCGGGATGCGGCTGCGCCTGACCGCTGCCCGGGCGCTGGCAACCGCGGCTTCCGCTTTCTTGAGGTCGGCCCGGGCACTGTCGTTCTCCTGCTTGCTCACCGCCCCGGTCTTCACCAGGTTGGCAACGCGCTCGGCACGCAGCCGCGCAACCTCGAGCTCGGCGCGGGCGCTTTGCAGACCGGCCCGGGCACTTTCGTGATCGGCACGGTAGGTAGCATCGTCCAGCTGGTAGAGCGGCTGGTCCGCCTCGACCATGCCGCCCTCACGGAACAACTGCTGTTCCACCAGGCCATTCACCTGCGGTCGCACCTCGGCAACCTTGAAGGGGCTGGTGCGGCCTGGCAACTCACGGGTCAGGGTCACTGACTCTGGCTCGAGGGTCACCACCGCCACCTCCGGCGCCATCTGTGGCCGCCCACCCTGCTCCTGGCTGCAGGCCGATAACAGCGACAGGCCGGCCAGCATGCAGGCCAACAGATTCCGTTTCCGCATGAACACCTCTCCAGTGACCCGCAGGTCCGCATATGGCTGTCAGCGTACCGTACGGTCAGTCCGCTGTGACAGTTATGAATGGTTAATAGTGCCGCGCATTCTATCCCCCGGTCGAGATATACGGCAAGTATTCATTCATGCATGAATATGAATTACACTCCGCGCCCGAGGGGCCCCGGTGCGGGCCTGTAACAGACAACCTGACCGGCTGGCTGGTAGCTCGCAGACCGGAGCATTGAGAGGGCTCAGACTTGGTTAAGCGTCGTAAAGAAGATGCCATGGAGACGCGCGAGCGTATTCTGGATGCAGCGATCACCGTATTCCATCAACAAGGCGTTGCGCGTCCGTCGCTTACCGAAGTGGCGGAATTGGCCGGCGTCACCCGGGGTGCGGTGTACGGTCACTTCCGCAACAAGGCCGATGTATTCAATGCGCTGGCCGAACGAGTCCAGTTGCCGGGAGAAAAGCTGTGTGAGGAAGCGGGATCTGAACCTCCGGAAAATCCCCTCGGCGTGTTGCGGACCCGCTGGTTGTGGTTATTCCAGGAGGTATCCTGCAACCGGGAATGGCAGCTCATCCTGGATATCATCCTGCACCGCTGCGAGCTGGTGACCGAGAGCGGAGAGATTCGCCAGCGCATGCTCGACTGCACTGAGGAGGGCCAGGAGCGCGTTCGCCAGCTGATCAGCTGGGCGGTGGACCGGGGCCAGCTGCCCGCGGACCTGGATGTCGAGCTGGCCGCTCCCCTGATGCATGGCTCCCTGGTGGGGACGCTGGGCGACTGGCTACTCCAGCCCCGCGACCGGGACCTTGCCAGTATCGGGGAGCGCTACCTGGATGCAATGATCGAAATGCTGCAGCACTCCCCCACCCTGCGCCGCAGTGCATAGACTTGAGGGGCGCGGGGAACTTTAGATTGCATTGAGGGCGCTATTGCCCGCGCATCTGCCGCTCGACCTACAGGGCAAATCCAAGCAACAGGTAAACCCCCAGCAACAGTACCACGCCGGCCACCATGCTCCCGGTCAGCCAGCTGCGGGCCAGCACGCCGTCCGGTTTGTGGTGGCTGGCTACGGACTCCATAAGATTCCCCACGCCCGCAACGGCCGCGCGGCGTACGCGGCCGTCGAGGCGGAAAGCCGCCGCTACCGTGCCGCGTATTGCCTGCGGCAGCAGCCGCCGGTAGAGCCATTCGACGTCCAGGTTTACCGACGGCAGTTCTGGCGGGTACAGGCGGCGCAGGTTCAGCCACACGAACGCCAGTGCAGAGAAGAACAGCAGCTGCAGCTGGGTCAGCACATGCGTGACATCGTAGGGTGTGTAATCCACAGCGTACGGCAGCAGCCCATACAAAGCCTGCGGGTAGATACCAACGGCCAGGCACAGGGCTGCAGCAATCGTCATGGCCACCAGCATATTGGTCGGCGGCTCCTGAGCACGGATGCCCGAATCGTGGGCAAAGAAGGCAAAGTACGGGATCTTGATGCCCGCGTGGTGGAAGACACCGGCTGAGGCAAACAGCAGGATCAGCCACACCCAGTCGTAGCCGTTCTTGATCGCCGCGCTCATCACCATCGACTTGCTGACGAAACCGCTGAACAGCGGGAAGGCCGAGATCGAGGCAGCACCGACAATACAGAGCACTGTGGTTTTGGGCATGGTTTTGTACAGCCCACCCAGCTCTGACCCGTTGATACGGCCGGTGACATGCAGCACCGCGCCCATGGACATGAACAGCAGTCCCTTGAAGATCACATCATTGAACGCATGTGCCACGGCGCCGTTGATGGCCAGTGAAGTCCCTATTCCGATGCCCACCACCATAAACCCGAGCTGGTTGATCAGGCTGTAGGCCAGCACCCGGCGGAGGTCATTTTCGATAACGGCGTAGAAGATCGGGAAACAGGCCATTGTTGCGCCGATATATACCAGCAGCTCTGTGCCCGGATAGGCCCGCGCCAGGGCGTACACCGCCGCCTTGGTGGTAAATGCACTCAGGAATACTGTGCCGGTGGGAGTGGACTCCGGGTAAGCGTCAGTAAGCCAGTTATGGAAGAACGGGAAGGCGCACTTGATACCGAACGCCAGGAAGATCATCCAGCTGTAGGGATTGTCATCCAGGCCGATCTGGCCAAAAGCGAGGGACTCATGGGACTGCGCGTAAAAGATAATCCCGCCCAGCAACAGGAGGCCAGAGAGGATATGCAGGGTGAAGTAGCGTAGGCCAGCCATATAGGCACGGCCGTTGCGGCGTGCCCAAACCAGGAATACGGACGTCAGTGCCAGCAGTTCCCAGAATATAAACAGGGTCATGAGGTCGCCGGCAAACACAGCCCCCAGGGCGCTGCCCGCATACAGAAGGCTCACAACCTGCTGCAGCGTGTCGCGGACATGCAATGCATAAATGATGGCGATCAGTGCTGCGATGTGGAACAGGTAACCGAATAACAGGCTGAGCTTGTCCGCACGAAATAGCAGCAGGTCGAATTCGAGTACCGAATATGCACCGAAACTGCCTGCCCCCAGCATCCAGAGGTTTGCCAGTCCCAAAAGGGGCACGGCGATCATCACCAGCGCGCGCGGCCAGCCGCGCAGGACCAGTGCCAGCAGCGCGGCTACGAAAAACGGAATGAAGGGCGCCACCTCAAACATGCTCCTGCCCTCCATTTGAGTGTCCACCAGACTGTTCAGCGGCTGCCGCCACGGTGGAGTCTTCTGTCCCCAGCTCCAGCCGTTCGTAATAGTCCGCCGGGCGCATCAGGAATGTACGCATCCATTTGGCAATTATGACCAGTACCACGCAGCCAACGAATCCATACAGCGGGTAGAACCCGGGCAGCCCTTCCCAGCCGTGTTCTGTGTGCCGGTGTACCAGGAAATCCGCAGCGAACAGCAGCGCGCAGATACCGTAGAACGTGCGGAGTATTCGCCGGATGTTTTCCGGCTTGTCGAAAAAATCTTGCTTGTCACCAGTGCTCATCGGGTCAGATTCCGGCCTTGATCAGCTGATAGATAATGTCGGGGAAAAGCAGCAGGAGGACACAGCCCGTGGCCGTGATGCCCAGTGCCAGCAGGGACGGCCACGGCGCTTCACGCACTGCCACACCGGTACTGCCGGCATCGGTCGCTTCCACGCCAGAGAAAAACGCCCGCAGCGGAATCGGCAACAGGTAGGCGATACTGAGCAGGGAACTCACCATCAGCAACCCCATCAACCACAGCTCACCAGCCTCCAGGGTACCCAACAACAGGTACCACTTGCTCCAGGTGCCGCCGGTTGGCGGGATACCGATAATGCAGAGACTGGCGACCAGGAAGGCGCCCATGGTAATCGGCATCTGTCGCCCCAGGCCCCGCAACTGCCCTACCTCGGTTTTGTGGGCAGCCACCAGGATCGCGCCCGCACAGAAAAACAGGGTGATCTTGCCAAACGCGTGCATCACGATGTGCATCGCACTGCCTGTTACGCCGGCGCTGGTCGCCAGCAACGCCCCCAGCGTGATATAGCCGAGCTGGCTGACGGTGGAGTACGCGAGGCGCTTTTTCAGGTTTTCCTGCCGCATTGCCACAATCGCAGCCAACAGGATGGAGGCGCCGGCGAGGTACAGCAGCCACTGGGTGGCGGGGATCTCCCGCAGTGTCTCCAGGCCAAAGATCAACAGGCAGACCTTGAGCAGGACAAAAACACCTGCTTTTACCACCGCCACCGCATGGAGGAGCGCGCTGACCGGCGTGGGGGCCACCATGGCGGCGGGAAGCCAGCGATGAAACGGCATGATCGCAGCTTTGCCGACGCCGAACACATACAGCACCAGCAAAAGTGACAACAGGCCGGCCGGGGTATCGTCAGTGAATACGCCACCGGGCTGGAACGACAGCGTGCCAGTGAGCAGCCAGGTGGCAATAATGGCCACCAGGAAGAAAGCTACCGAGGTCCCCAACAGGATGCCCAGGTACAGGCGACCACCTTCCCGAGCCTTGTCGGTGCCGGCATGGGTGACCAGCGGGTAGGTACAGAGCGTGAGGAGCTCGTAAAACACAAACAGGGTAAACAGGTTCTCGGCAAAAGCGATGCCCATCACTGCCGCGATTGAGATAGCAAAAAAGGCAAAGAAGCGTGTCTGGTTCTGCTCCCCGTGCCCGCGCATGTAGCCGATGGCATACAGCGTGGTGACGATCCACAGGCTGCTGGCCACCAGGGCAAAGATGAGCCCGAGAGGCTCGACACGAAATGCGAGCGTCAGCCCGGGCAATACCTCCAGCCACAGCACTTCAATGACCTGCCCTGCCATAACTACCGGGTAAAGATTGCCTACCGCTGCAAGCAGTAGTGTTCCGGCTGCCAGGGAAACGCCCTCACGAAGGTTTTCGTGGCGCCCGGTCAGGACTACGCCTGCGGCCGCCAGCAGCGGAATCAGCAGGGCCAGTTGCAGGAGGCTGCTGGCAGACATCATTGGGCACCCCCGAACAGGTATTGCGCGGCCGCTCCGGTTACCTCAACCGGCAGGCGCGTATCAATACCGAAATAAAGGTTCGCGGAGATAAGGAGCCAGGTCGGCAGCAACAGCGAGAGCGGCGCCTCCCCCACTACCGGTGGCTGATCTCCAGCGGGCTCCTGGAAGTATGCCGCCTCGACCAGGCGCCAGATATAGACCACCGCCACCAGTGAACCCATTACCACCAGTAAGGCGACAAACCAGAGGTTGCTCTCGAGCGCCGCACTGATCAGGTACCACTTGCTGACAAAGCCAACCGTCAGGGGCATACCGATCAGGCTGATACCGCCAATCACGATGGCGGCCATGGTCCATGGCATGGTGCGGCCGAGCCCGCGGAACGCATCGATATGGCAGCTGCCTGCCCGATAAGCCAGGCCCGCGAGCGCGAGAAACAGGCCACCTTTCATCAAGGCATGGTTGAACAGGTGCAGCAGGGTCGCCTGCACCGCTACGACACTGCTGATGCCGATACCCACCACCATGTAACCGACCTGGGCGACACTGGAGTATGCCAGCATTCGCTTGATATCCACCTGGTAGATCGCCACTACCGAAGCGACGAACACACCGGCGAGGCCGAGGCCAATGAAAAGTGACTGCAAGGGCAGACTGGTCAGTGAGAACTGCACACCGAACACGGTGAAAGTAAACCGCACCAGCAGGTAGAGGGCCACCTTGGTTGCCGTGGCAGCGAGGAACGCGGTCACGATCGAGGGTGCGAAACTGTATGCGTTTGGCAACCACATGTGCAGTGGGAACAGCGCCAGCTTGAGGCAGACACCCACCACGATAAACGCGAAGGCCGCCAATACCGTACTCGAAGAGCTGACTTCCGGCAGCCGCTGGGCCAGGTCGGCCATATTGAGGGTACCGGTCATCATGTACAGGAACCCGATGCCGATCAGGATAAACGTGGCCCCGATGGTTCCCATGATCAGGTACTGGAAAGCTGCCCAGAGTGCACGGCGATCCCGGCCGAGTGCGATCAGTGCGTAGGTCGCGAGCGAGGAAATCTCGAGGAATACAAACACGTTGAACACATCGCCAGTGGCGACAATGCCCAGCAGGCCGGCAAAGCAGAGGAGGTAGAGTGTGTAGAACAGCGTCTGGCGGGCCTGGTCCATTTCCGCCTGCACACTGGCCCTTGCCGCAGCCAGCACGACAGTGCTTATACCGGTAACCACCAGCAAGACCCAGGCATTGAGCAGGTCTATACGATATTCAATGCCCCAGGGCGCGTCCCAGCCACCCAGGCCGTAGGTGATTGCGCCCGACGTACTCACCTGCTGCAGCAACAGCGCGCTTACCGCGAATGCCGCAATGCTCACGCCAAGAGTGAAGAGCCAAACCAGGCTCGCCCTGCGAATAATCAGGCACGAGGGTGCCGCTACCAGCGGAAGGATAACCTGCAGTATAGGGAGGTGTGTCAGCACGGGCGGTCCTCCGCCTGGATGTCGCGCTCCTCAACCGAACCGTACGCGCGCTTGATGCGGATGACCAGTGCCAGGGCCAGGGAGGTGGTGGCGATACCCACCACGATAGCGGTGAGTATCAGCACGTGCGGCAGCGGGTTGGAATAGATCGTCTCTCCGTGTGCCAGGATCGGCGCGTTGCCGCCGTTCACCTTTCCCACGCTGATATAGAAAATAAACACGGAGGTCTGGAAAATGTTCAGGCCAATGATCTTTTTGATCAGGTTGCCCTGGGCCAGAACCATATACAGGCCGATCATCATCAGTGCGATGACCACCCAGTAGTTGTAAAGCGACGTCAGCAACACTCTATCCTGCCCTCCCCGAGGTCAACTCCTTACCACTGCCATCTTCCAGTCCCCGCTGCAGCTGCTCAGAGAACAGGTAGAAGACCAGCATCATCACCGCAGCAACAGTAATACCGACACCCAGCTCGATAACAATAATGCCGAGGTGCTGGCCACTCACCGGGTCAGCGGCGAGGGCGCTGTAGTCGAGGAAGTTCTTGCCGGTCGCCATTCCCAGCAGCCCGACCGACCCGTAGATCAGTACTCCCAGTGCGGCAAGGAACTGGACCACGCCGTGCCCGGCCACGCGCTTTACCGCGTCGAGCCCGAAAACCAGTGCGTAGAGGATAAAACCAACGGCGAATATTACGCCCGCCTGGAAACCGCCGCCGGGCCCATACTCACCATGGAACTGCACATAGAGGGCATAGATCAGGATTGGCGGTATCAGCACCTTCGCTACGAGGCGTAATACCAGGTGCTGCGGATGAGGGGCAGACAGTGCGCGGATCGGGTGCTGTTGCTCTCGCAAAGCGAGCAGCAAACTCAGCACACCCAGCCCGGCGGTAAATATCACCACGACCTCGCCGAGAGTGTCAAAGGCCCGGTAACTGGCCAGCACCGAGGTCACCACGTTGGGAATACCGATCTCGGCAAAGGACTCGCCGATGTAATGTGGAGCGACGTGGATATGGGCCGGCGCCCCCGGGTCACCGAAAGCGGGCATGTCGAGCGTCGCAGCAATCAACAGCGCACCCACCGCGCCCACCAGGCACAGGGCGAGCATTGCGCGTGGCGGATCCGCTTTCTGGTTGCGCCCGCACAGGGCCAGGGTTGCCAGGATCAGCAACGGGGAGATACCCGCACCGACCGCCGCCTCGGTAAAGGCGACATCAACAGCTCCCATGGTCATGAAAAAACTTGCCGAAAGCAGTCCGTAAATCCCCGTCAGCATAGCGGCCGCAAACATGTCGCGGGTCCACGCTATCGAGACAGCGGTCAGCAACAGCAGGCTCAGCAGCGCCAAATCCAGTAGTAAGTCCATTCCGTCTCCCCGGTTTCAGTCGCGGCCTGTATTGGTCGTATCGGCCTCTAATGCGGGCTCTGCCGCATTCCGGGCAGCCTGCCCCGCTTGCGCTGTCGCCGGTCGTCCCGGCTGCTCCAACCTCAGTTCACTGTGCTGCGCCGCCTTGGCGAGCGCGTGACTGGCGGTGGGACTGGTAAAGAATATGAAAAGCAGTATCAAGCCGAGCTTGAAGAGCGCGAGACTCCAGCCCGCCAGCAGCATCAGCGCACCCACAATCAGGAAAGTTGCAAGGGTGTCGGTGACCCCGGCGGCGTGCATGCGGGTATAGAAATCAGGGAATCGCACCAGCCCGACTGCCCCCGAGACCATAAAAAAACATCCAGCGGCGAGCATCAGGCCGCTCAGGGCATTGAGCAGCGAGTCAATCATGGGCCGTATCTCCCATGCGAGAGCGGTACTCGAAATAGCGCAGCACGCCTACCACACTGACGAAGTTAATCAGGGCGTAGACCAGCGCAATATCGAGGAACTCGGGCTTGCCGACGGTAAAACAGATTACCGCAATCAGGAGGACAGTCTTGGTGCCAAAGACGTTCACCGCCAGGATGCGGTCGTAGATGGTGGGGCCCAGCAGGGCCCGGGCCAGCGCCAGGCCCATCACCACCAGCAGCGAGATTACTGTTGCAGCGAGCATTATTCTTCCAGCGCCCTCACTTGTTTTTCCATTTCCCCGCGGCGTAATTCGTCCAGCCCCTCTGAGGTCAGAGAATGCACCAGGATTTCGTCGTTCTCAATATCGACTGCCACGGTGCCCGGCGTGAGGGTAATGGAATTGGCATAGAGCACCTTTCCCATATCCGTTTTCAACCGTAACGGGATTCTCGCACTGGTGGGACTGATTCCCGCACGTCCCCGCCACACGCCGGCCACCACCGTGAGGTTGCTCTGCACTATTTTCCTGAAGAGCCACCAGTAGTACCCAGGCAGCCGGGGCAGAAGCCCAACCGGCTGTGACTCATGGTCGACAAGCCCCATTCGCCGCGCGATCGCGATCACAAAGAGTACGGAGATAAACCCGAAGCCGAGCAGCAACGCGGTGTAGTGCCCGGAGTTTGCGAGCCAGATAAACGACAGGATCAGGAACAACGCGATGAGATAACGCATCGATTCACACCCGGCTGAAGGTCATTGGGAACAGGAGGTTTCGGCAACGGACAGGTAGTTCATTGCCTGCCATATGGAAAGGGTTGCGTACTGCGGTCGGGACCGGGGATCGTTTCATACTTGCCATAATATGTTGTTTTTTTGAGCAGTTATTTTGACTCGAGCCTGCGTTCCGGTCTCTGCCGTATCGGTAGGTGCCCGCTCAGTTAATTATTGTGTATCCGATCCACGCCAGAACCCGAATCAGGCCCCGGCTGAGCTGCTAAAAAAGTCTCACCACTGTGTCAGTCTGTCAAGTGATACAAGAGATTTACATTGTGTGCCGGATACTGGAGGCGCCCTGGCCCGGGATCCAGGAGGCAGCCAGACCAATTGGTCACAGAGGGGCACACACAGGTGCTGCCCAGGAGTATGACTGCAGGGCCGATGGCGTGGGATGCATTTTTCAGGCTCAGATTGATCAGATTTCGACCGGCAATCTCGGATGTGGGGTGTAGGGCGGGCGTGAGTTTGAGGACATAAACGCGTAAAACCTGCTCACTACGCAACAAATTGCCCGCGAATGCTGTTACTCGAAACCGTCTACCTCGTATGAGAGGCAACTCATGCCTTTTGGAGCTTTCAGCCTTTATACTTGTCCTAAGCTATAAGTCGCCATTGCCCCGGGCAGGTGCCCGACCGCTGGTGCGGCGCCTTGAAGTTAGGACGTATAAAGAGACTCCCTATGCTTACCAATCGGATCAAAGCCCTGTTCTCCGGCCTTCTGATTCTCTCGCTTGCCACCATCTCACCCGTCACCCTTGCAGAGGCTGAGACCCTGCAGCCTGAGGACGGCCAGGGTGGGACCGCTCGCGAGATCGTCGGCAAGCTGGAAATGCTCCACTACAACAAGCAGAAAGTGGGCGATGATATGTCCGCCGAGCTGTGGGAGGAGTACATCGACGCCCTGGATCCGACCCGGAGTTACTTCCTGGCATCGGATATCTCCGAGTTCAGGGAGTGGCAAGATGATCTCGACGACCAGCTGCGCACTGGCGAAGTGGAAGCCGGGTTCGAGATTTACAACCGTTACCGCCTGCGGGTGACCGACCGCCTGAACAACATACTTTCCCAGCTGGACAAGGGCCTGCCACCTTTCGATTTCACCCGCGACGAGTCACTGGTACTCGACCGCGAGGAAGCCGAATGGCCCGGATCCATCAGTGCCGCTGACGAGCTGTGGCGCAAGCGACTGAAGTCGAGCGTCCTCAACCTGCGCCTGACCGGCAAGGAAGATGAAGAGATCCGCGACCTGCTCGTCCGGCGTTACCAGGGGCAGCTGAAGCGTATCAACCAGCAGACCAGCGACGATGTGTTCGAACTCTACATGAACTCGCTGACCCGCCTCTATGATCCTCACAGCAACTACCTGTCGCCGCGCTCCCTGGAAAATTTCAACATGAGCATGTCCCTCTCCCTTGAGGGCATCGGCGCCGTGTTGCAGATGGAGGAAGAATATACCAAGGTCGCCCGACTGGTGGCCGGTGGCCCCGCTGATCGCACCGGCAAGATCAAGCCCAATGACAAGATCGTCGCTGTTGGCCAGGGCGAGGACGGCGAAATGGTCGATGTGGTGGGCTGGCGTCTCGATGACGTGGTGGACCTGATCCGTGGCTCCGCGGGCACCTTTGTGCGCCTTGAAACCATTCCCACAGGTGGTGACGGGTCCCATCGCACAATCCTGATCAAGCGCAGCAAGGTCAAGCTGGAAGACCAGGCAGCGAAAAAGGCCATCTTTGAGTTTTCCGACGGTGAGAAGAACTACAGGGTAGGCGTGATCAACCTGCCCACCTTCTATATCGATTTTGAGGCCTACAGGCGCCGTGACCCGAACTACAAGAGTACCACCCGTGATGTGGCGAGGCTCCTCGATGAACTGAAGCAGGAAAATGTCGACGGCATCATCCTGGACCTGCGCAACAACGGTGGTGGATCACTGCAGGAAGCCACCATGCTTACCGACCTGTTCATCGACCAGGGACCGGTAGTGCAAATCCGCCATGCCAACGAGCAGATCTCGCGCCACAACCGCTCGCGTTCGCGCGCCATGTATCGCGGTCCGCTCATGGTGCTGATCAACCGGCTGTCGGCTTCCGCATCAGAGATTTTTGCCGGCGCCATCCAGGACTACAACCGCGGTATCGTGGTGGGTAACCAGTCATTCGGCAAAGGCACAGTGCAGACCATGGCTCCGCTGAAGCAGGGCCAGCTGAAGATTACCCAGTCCAAGTTCTATCGCGTATCCGGGGACAGCACCCAGCATGCCGGGGTCACTCCCGATATCGCAATGCCGCAGTTGATTGATGCAGAGAGTGTGGGCGAAAGTGCCTATGACACCGCCCTGCCCTGGGATCGCATCCATGCAGTCCCCCATGCGAAGTACTTCAACCTGAAGCAGATGCTGCCGGGCCTTATTGCCAAGCATAACGAACGCACTGCAGCGGATCCCGACTTCATCTACCTGCGCGAGCAGTTCCGATTTGAAAGTGAGCGCGCTGACCGCAAGTTCGTTTCCCTCAATGAGCAGTCGCGCAAGGACGAGCGTGAGCGGATCAACGAAGAGCTGCTGATCATGGAAAACCGGCGCCGCACCGCCAAGGGGCTGGAACCCTACGCGACCTTTGAGGAGCTGGAAGAAAGTGAATCCGATAGCACCGCAGCTATCGGTGGCCCGGTCGAGATCAAGCTGGAGGATGACCCGATCCTCAACGAGGCAGGCTATATAATGTCAGACTTTATCGGCCTGACCGAGAAGACCGCCAAGGCTCCGCCACAGGTAGCCAACTTCTGACTGTCAGCGGAGCGGGCCGCTTGCAGCGGCCGCTCCGCTGTTACAACCATTAAAGTGATACACAGGTTGGGCCCCGCCCGACCTTTTTTGTTTTTCAGGGGGAGAGAAGTGAAAGTCGTTTCATTCAATGTCAACAGTATCCGGGCGCGCCTGCACCAGATGGAAACACTGGTGGAGCGCCATGCACCGGATATCATCGGCCTACAGGAAACCAAGGTCACCGATGAAGACTTCCCGGTGGATGTCGTACGCGACCTGGGCTATGAGGTGATTTACTTCGGGCAGAAGACCCACTACGGCGTGGCCCTGCTCTCCCGGCTGCCCTTTATTGACCGGGAATACGGCTTCCCGAAAGACGATGACAACGCCCAGCGCCGCATGGTGGCGGGAAAGTTTGATATTGGCGGCGATGCCCCGCTTACAGTCATCAATGGCTACTTTCCCCAGGGAGAAAACCGGGAACACCCGGTGAAGTTCCCGGCCAAGCGCAAGTATTACGCTGACCTGGACGATTATCTCCAGACCACCTGCAAGCCCGAGGCCCCGGTACTGGTTATCGGCGACATGAATATATCCCCCACCGACATGGATATCGGCATCGGGGAGGCCAACCGAAAGCGCTGGTTAAGAGACGGGAAATGCAGTTTCCTGCCAGAGGAACGGGAGTGGCTGGAGACGATCCAGAGCTGGGGACTCGTCGATACTTTCCGTGAGCGGCACCCGGAAACTGACGATGTATTCAGCTGGTTCGACTATCGCAGCCGCGGATTCGATCGCGATCCAAAGCGCGGCCTGCGTATCGACCTGATCCTTGCCTCCCAGCCCCTGGCAGACAAATGTGTCGATGCGGGGGTGGACTACGAAATCCGCGGGATGGAGCGCCCCTCCGACCACGCGCCGGTATGGGCCGAATTCGACCTCTAGCCGAAAGTACCTGTTCGACGGAGGCCGGGTACCGTAAATCCCGGCCTCATTCACGGGTGCCTGAACCCGGTTACGCTGGCGCGCGCTCCCTGAGGCCTGGCCAGGTCCTGGATTCAACAGAGCGCCGCACGTTAATTCCCCACCCGCACCCGCATATATGTTTTTGCATATATGCGGGTGCGCAGATATGATTCACCGAAATCCGACCTCATGAATCGATGACTGCATATGACTCCCCTGCAGTTCTTCAAAGCCCTGGCCGACGACACGCGACTTCGCTGCCTGCTCCTGATCAGCAGCGAGGGAGAGCTCTGTGTCTGCGAGTTGGTGAGCGCCCTCGCTGAAAGCCAGCCCAAGATATCCCGTCACCTCGCCGCGCTCCGCCAGGCCGGCCTGCTTAGGGACCGTCGCCAGGGCCAGTGGGTCTTCTATCGTATCGATCCGGCCCTGCCCGAGTGGGCGCGCGCAGTCTTGCGGCAAACCCTGCAGGCCGATAACGGTGTCACCGCGGATGATCTCGAGCGCCTGCAGCGCATGGGGAGCAGGCCGGACCGCTGCGTCCCGAACGAATGACAGGGTGACTTTTTCAGGGCTGAAACCGGCACGAGGCACAGTGTGCTTCGGCCGCGCCCGGACTTTTCAAGGAGACTGTTTTTTATGGCGATCAAGGTAGGCATCAATGGCTTCGGCCGGATCGGGCGTCTCTGCCTCAGGGCCGCATGGGACTGGCCGGATATCGAGTTCGTCCAGGTTAATGATCCCGCTGGTGATGCGGCGACGTTGGCACACCTGCTCAATTTTGACTCGGTGCACGGTCGCTGGCATCACGAGGCCCGGGCCGATGGCGATTCTATTCTTATCGGCGAAACGCGGCTGGCATGCACCCGCAATGGCGATATCGGCGCTACCGACTGGTCCGGCTGTGACCTGGTGATTGAGGCCAGCGGCCGGATGCGCTCTGGCCAGCTGCTGCGAGCATACCTCGACCAGGGGGTACAACAGGTCGTTGTCAGCGCGCCGGTGAAGGAGCCCGGGATACTCAATGTTGTAATGGGGGTAAATCAGGAGCTGTTTGATCCAACCCAGCACCGCATAATCACCGCAGCCTCGTGCACTACCAACTGCCTCGCCCCCGTCGTCAAGGTACTGCACGAGAACCTGGGGATACGGCATGGCTCCATGACCACCATCCACGACATCACCAATACCCAGGTAATCCTCGACGCGCCACACAAGGACCTGCGCCGGGCGCGTGCCTGCGGCATGAGCCTGATCCCCACCACCACCGGTTCGGCAACCGCGATAACCGCCATTTTCCCGGAACTGGAAGGCAAGCTGAACGGACACGCCGTACGTGTGCCCCTGGCCAATGCCTCACTGACAGACTGCGTATTCGAGGTGGACACACCCACGGCCGCGGATGACGTGAATGCGCTGTTCCAGAAAGCGGCCGAGGGCGAACTCAGGGACATTCTTGGCTATGAGGAGCGCCCGCTGGTCTCCATCGACTATCGCACTGATTCCCGCTCCTGCGTCATAGACGCACCTTCGACCATGGTGGTCAACAAATCCCAGGTGAAGGTATACGCCTGGTATGACAATGAATGGGGCTACGCCAATCGCACGGTGGAGCTCGCCCGCATGGCAGGGGTTGCAAGGGGCCTGGAGCGGTGAAGCACAGCCTCCCCGCCCTGCTCCGGGACCTGTCGCCGGAGGTGCGCCAGTACCTGGTTGTCACCGGTAACTACTGGGCATTTACGCTGACCGATGGCGCCTTGAGAATGCTGGTGGTGCTTTACTTCCACGAGCTCGGTTACGCGCCCTTGCAGATCGCTCTCCTGTTCATTTTTTACGAGTTCTTTGGCGTGGTCACCAACCTGGTGGGCGGCTGGCTTGGCGCCCGGATTGGACTCAACCGGACCATGAACCTGGGACTGGCGCTGCAGGTGCTGGCCCTGTCAATGCTGTTACTCCCTGCCGCGCTGCTGACGGTACCGTGGGTCATGGCTGCCCAGGCACTGTCGGGAATTGCCAAGGACCTGAACAAGATGAGTGCCAAGAGCGCCATCAAATTGCTGGTTCCGGACGCAGCACAGGGGACCCTGTACAAGTGGGTGGCCCTGCTGACGGGTTCCAAGAACGCACTGAAGGGTGCAGGCTTTTTCCTCGGGGCACTGCTACTGGGCTCCCTGGGTTTTACCGCAGCAGTGGGAACAATGGCCGCTGCCCTGTTTATAGTCTGGATACTGAGTATCTTTTTCCTGAAAGCTGATCTCGGCCGGGCAAAGCAGAAGGCGAAGTTTCGCGAGATATTGTCCAAGAGCCGCGCTATCAACCGCCTGGCCGCAGCGCGGCTTTTCCTGTTCGGAGCGCGCGATGTCTGGTTTGTGATTGCCCTGCCCCTCTACCTGGGTTCCCGGTTTGGATGGGATCACTGGCGTATCGGCGGTTTCCTGGCCCTGTGGATTATCGGCTACGGCCTGGTCCAGTCGCTGGCACCACGATTTACCGGCACGGCGGCGAGCGGCGCCAGAGCGAATCGCGTCGCGGCGATGTGGGCCCTGGTGCTGGCGGCCGTCACCGCCAGTATCCCGCTGGCCCTGCAGGCAGGTATCGCACCGCAAAGCGCACTGGTGTCGGGGCTGCTGCTCTTCGGCGCGCTGTTTGCGGTGAACTCCTCTCTCCACAGCTACCTGATTGTGCGCTATGCCCGCAGCGACGGCGTGTCACTGGATGTCGGCTTTTACTATATGGCCAATGCCATGGGTCGCCTCACGGGGACGCTGCTTTCGGGCTGGGTCTTCCAGGTATCCGGCATGGCCGCCTGCCTCTGGATTTCGGTAGGCTTTATCCTTCTGGCTGCATTATTCGCGTGGCTTATTCCTACCCCTGAGGGGCCCGTTTCCTCATAGGAGGGACAAGGCCCCGCAGCGCTGGCTGGGCTGGCAACGACACCGGCAGGACCTTCTCTGCAGCAACTCCCCCGGCCTCAGGCGTCCCCCAGCCAGCGTTCCAATGTCTCGCGGAGGGGTTCCTTGCTCAGGGGCTTGGTAAGGAAATCATCCATACCTGCTGCAAGGCAGCGCCCCTCGAATTGCTCTTCCGTGGTGCTTGTCAGGGCAACGATCGGAAGGCGGTCGTCGGGCGTATGCTCCGACTCCCAGTGGCGCAGCTGATCGATGATCTGGGCACTATGGGCGGTGTTTTGCTGGCAGTCCACCAGCAACAGGTCGAATCCCTTTTCTTGTAGCAGTTCCATGGCTTCCTCTACCGAGGAGGCTACATCCACCCGGTATCCCAGTGCGTTCAGCATTTCCTCGGTGACGCCCTGGTGCTGGCGGGATTCCTCGATCAAAAGCAACGAACGTTGGCGGGGATGGGCACTGACCGTGGAAACAATGCGCCGGCTGGCCTTTTTTGCGCCGCCAAACAGGCGGCTGATCAGCGCATCGTGCAGCTCCTTGCGGGTAACAGGCCGGCCGATGTATTCGGCATTGGGCAGCGACTGCAGCAGGGGTGCGAAATCAGCCTTGTGCCCCGGGGCCCCCAGGCAGACCAGTCGCGTGGACTCAACCTCGCCTTCGATCCCGCTGAAAGACCCGGCCACTTCGGTCAGCAGCTGCCGGTCCCCCATCGCCGGTGCCAACAGGAGCAATTGCTGCCTTTCCACCGCGCGCTGCACGGCTTCCGCTACCTCGGTCCGGTTGTCTGGCGAAAACCTGAGGCAGTCCACCTCCATGCCGAACGAGCGCAGCTGCTGCACGAGCCCCGAAACGAACAGCCCTTTCTGGTGCAACACAACTACTTCGCAATCCTGCAGGCGCCGGTCCGGGGTCAGGTAAACCCGCTGGTTGGGCTCCATCCCGAACTTGACCACCACTTCGTAGCGGTTGCCCTCCGGTGTTGAGTTGACCTGCAGATAGCCACCCATGGCCTCCGCCAGGCCCTTGGCAATGGAGAGCCCGAGACCGCTGGTTACCTGGTTGGTATCCAGGCGGGCAAAGGCACCAAAGAGTTCACTTTCATCGGGGAGGATCTCGCCCTGGCCGTCGTCATTCAGGTGAATGTTCATCTGGCCCTCGACGCTGGTGATGGGTGAGAAACTCACCTTGCCCCAGAGCTCTCCGCTCTGGGCGATCGCCGTGGCTGAGTCCACCAGGTTACGGATCATCTGCGCCGTCTTCCGGTTGTCGCCGATTACCATGACCGGGAGGTTATCATCGACCTGGAAATTGAACTCCAGCCCCTGGCGATGCGCGGTCTTGGCTGCAAACTTGAACGACTTCTCGATTGTCTTTACCAGGTTGAACGACCCCTGTCGTAACCGGATATCCTTCCGCGCCACGCGGGTGAAGAGGCCGACATTGTCCACCAGCTTGAGCTGCTGGCTTCCGGCGTTCTTCGCCAGTCTCACCCATTCGCGCTGGCGCTCGCTCAGCTCATCGGCCTCCAGCAGTGCCAGCGCACCGAGCGAATCCGACAACTGGCTGCGAAATTCCTGACCGATATTGGCGACGAACTCGTTCGTGAGTTCCACCGCTGCTTCGGAATGCTTGCGGGCAGCGGCCAGGTTGCTCGCACGCTGCTGTAACTCCTGCATCGCCGAAAGGCGGTCCCAGTAGTTCTGGGACTCCCGCTGGGCCTGGTGGGCCGTCAACCAGATAAAGGCGAAGGTCAGCGCCCCATAGATAGTGCCCAGGACTTCGCCAGAAAGTACGGCCTTGATTGCCGCCGGTACCAGGCTGGCAGAGACAAACCAGATCAGGAAGCGGTGGTAGGGTGCAAACACCGAGGCAACGCTCGAGCAGAACACCACGGTGTAAAGCCAGAGGAAATGGGTCACCGGGGCAAAGCCGAGCAGCCACTCATGGCAGAGAAGGATCACGCCCCACCAGGCTGCGGCGAGCGTGGACACGAAGAAATAGCGGCGCCGCCAGCGCGCGGGCCCGGTGGCGTACAGGTGCTGGAACCGGAACACGAAGTAGCCACGCACCAGTGTGACCAAGACCAGCCCCACGCCGAGCGTCAGCAGCAGGCGGGGTGCCTGCATGCGAAGGTCGCTCAGCGCTGCAGCGACTGAGAATGCCAATAAAGTCAGCAGCATTCCCCGGCGACTGTACTTGGCAATTCGCGTGTCGGTGGCCCGACACACCCGCCGGTCTTTCTGCACTTTAAGTTCTGGGCGATCAAAAATTGGCATTATGCCCTTCCCTGCAAAACCCCGGCCAATCGCTTGCGCGCATGAAGCATCCCCTAGCCGACACCCATCACTTCCACCAGCACCGTCTTGATAATGAAGCCGAGCAGTCCCAGCCCAAGGGCGAGGAACAAAATGAAAGTACCGAAGCGACCGGCCTTCGACTCTTTCGCCAGGTCCCAGACGATAAACAGCATAAAGAGGATCAGGCCTCCAATACCCAGCCAGAGCGAATACTCTTCAAATTGCGCAAACGTCATGGGAAACCACGGATCAAAATTTGGCGCGCATTTTACAGTTATCGGGAAGCTGCTGCGAGTCCTTTACCACGCTGCCCGCGAGATTCCACGGTGCGGGGCACTCGCGGGCACTTCACGCTCCCTGATAGTAGTCGCCGTCCTCTGCGCGGGTACCGCACTTCAGGCGCCGCACTTCCCGGTCCCGGTAGCGGCTGTCGTGCCAGCAGCGCGGCAACGGCTCCCCGGAAAGAAAGCTGAGCTGGGTCTTGTCGAAGACCTCGGGGTCCTGGACCTCCTCCCCCCACAGGAAACGGCCAACTACCGTAAGCTCGTAGGGATTGGCGAGTGTCACTATGTCGGCGACCTCGACCAGGTGATTGGTGGATGTTTCTCGAAACAGCATTTTGGCACCCTATTCATCGCCTCTACCGCAAGTATAGGGGCATTCCACGCCAGCACAGGGGGGAGCCGCGGAAAATTCGCAAACGCTGGAAGCCAGAAGCCTTTCGCTTTATTCGAATTAAGGGCACAAAACCCATGGCTGGCGACCCAAAAAATAGAACTGCTGCATCTGGTAGCGCTCTACGGGATCGAATTGAATATCTTCACCCCCGAATTGCTAGCCCTCCAGCGTGAGGCGTGCGGACACCATCCCCTCTTCCGGCAACGCATCCAGGTTGACGGTCTGGATGATAAAGCGCTGTTCGATCAGGGTATTGAACCACGGCTGGAGATCCTCATAGCGCGCGCGCTCGATCCACAGGCGAATACGGTCCTGTCCCTCGGGCTCGAAGCGCTTGATGGTAATCCCGTGCCTGTCGGCCGCCGCGGTCACTCGCTGCAGCAGCGTGCCCTCCGATTCCCGGGTACCGGCGCCAGAGACAGGATCGATGCGCTCCAGTACCGGTCGCTGGGACTCGATCCAGGAAACCAGCTCGCGGGAGGCCTCTGCTTCCGCGCGGGCCCCATCGAAAAAGTGCTTGGCGGGCAGGAACAGCCCATAGACAAGGAACAGCCCTCCCAGGAACAGGGACAGCGCCCCCAGCGCGCGCTGGTCATTGCCCGGCAGCGCCTGCCACCAGCGCTGGAATTGCTCTAGATTATCTTTCATGCGTCACACTGCTTGACAAGTGAATCAGCCGGCGCCGTTTCAGCGCAGGCGTATCCGGCCGGATACCCCGTCCTCGAGTTCGTTGGCCCCAAGTAATTCCGCGCTGTACTCACCGGAGGAAAGGCGCCCGACAAAACCATCCAGTTCATTCAGGCTGGCCGCCTGCAACTGGATTACCATCTCACCCCTGTTGCCGTCGAAACGCAGGGACTGCAGCTTAAGGTTCTCCCCGCGTTGCTCCTCCCAGGCCCGGCTCAGAGCAGTCACCTGGCGGGCGAACCCGGCCCCACCGGAGCCGGCCTGGTTCAGGTACCCCTGGATCTGGCGCCTGATATCGACGCCAGCCCGGGCGCCGGGAAACAGCTCGGCAAACAGGGCCCGGGCTTCCTGCTCGTGCCGGCTCGCCTGCCAGCTGTAATAACTGCCCGCAGCGATGAACACCAGCAATTGCAGGACAAAGCAGGCCGCGGCGACCTGTGCCGGCTTGACCCACCAGCGCCCCTCTTCAGTCCCACTGGTAAGGCGATAGTCACCGCTGAGCAGGTTGACCAGGGCCGGTATGCGCAACCGTTCGAGCAGGGCATCAGGCGCCCTGCCCGGCAGCTGTTGCAGGTCCTCGCCAAAGAGGGACTCGAGCTCCGCAACTGCCATCCGGTCGTCCTCGCCCGCACCGAGGAGGGAAAGCCTCGCGGATTCATCCACCGCCTCTTCCTCACCGGTGGCATCTGCCGCTCCCAGCGAGCCCAGCAGTGGCTGCAGGTGCTGGCGGCGCACGGTAAGGCCGTAGCCCTCTGCGCGCCAGATATGGGCGTGTTCACCATCGAGCCACAGGGCTGAGTCGTCCCCCAGCAGCTCGAGAAGCTGGTATTCCGGCAACATTGCAACGACGGGCCACTGAAGCCGCATCAGTTCGTTGTACAGCGCCCGCATCTTGTCATGGCGAATCGCATACACCGAGCAGAGATCGCCCCTGCGTGGCTGGCAGGCAAAATGCAGCTCCTCCACATCCTCCGCCAGCCGTTCCTCGACCATGTAGCCGACTGCGGTGCTCTGCTTGCGTGCAGCCCGCGGGATAGCCTCCACTCCGCTCCAGACCCAGCTGCCGGGCAGGAGAAGTACTGCCCTGGTGCCAGCGAAGTCTGCTTTCAGGGCCTCGCTGCCCTGCGGAGAGAGTCGGGGTTCCGCGCCGGCTGGTGCAAACGCCCGCGAAAACTCCTCATCAACGGCCACCGGCCGCCAGCCGCTGGCCGTCCAGCAGGCCAGGCTCACCGTTCCGGTGCCGTCGGGCGCCTCCTGCAGGCGCAAGAGTGCCACCCTTTCCGACTGCCCTTCCCGGGCGACTGACACATCACTCACGCTTTCAGTCATAACTAGTTGTTTTTGTTGTCTTTTCCATTAACTTCAGTCTCTACCTCAAGTAGCTCCCGCAGGTGACTGCCGGCAAACATCCGGCGCTGACGCTGGATCAACCGGGCTTCGCCGCGCCCTTCGTCCAGCTGGAAATGCGCCTCCCAATACTGCCGGTGGTCTGCCTGCGGACCAAGTTGCACGGCAATCTGGGCCACGAAATACTGGCTGTGGAAAACCAGGCCCGCTACCCCTTCCAGGCCAAAGGGGGCCAGCTGGGAGCGTTCGCTGAATACGCCGTCGGACTCACGGAACGCCTCGACCTGGGCCACCTGGGCGGAGGGCGCCATGGCCTGCAGCAGCTCCACCGGGGCAAAATTCACGTTGATCATGGTACCCGGTTCGGGCAGCGCGCATAGATATGGGCGCAACGCCTTCCAGTCCTCGGCCTCCATCCCCTGCACTGCCGAGAGCTCCGAGATATCCGTAATCGGTATGTCGGGGGTACGATGGGCAATTTCGCGCCCGAGATAGCCATTGTCCTCGGTACCCGGCGCCACCGGTGTGTCGCCGCTGTCGATCCAGTCCAGCATCGCCGCGGCCAGATCGGCCTTGCCGCTCACGTTGCGCACAAGGCGCTCGAAGATCGCCCGCTGCTCCGCCGGGGGCTGGGCGGCACCGGCCAGGTTATTTACATTAAAACAAGAATTTAAGTCCTTGATTTTAATGCGCATCTTGCCATTGTCCGGGTTGAACTGCAGCGCCTCCGCAGCCCAGCTGTCGAGCCGGGAATCGGCCGACGGTGTCTGGTCCCGATCCTGCTGGTGATCCCGTTCCAGCGCAATTTTCGCCCAGGCTTCCGCACCCTGCACGAACTCAGCCATCTGGGTATTCGCAAGCAGGGCGCCCGTACGGGAAATGGCGATGCGGTTGCGGGTAATGGCGTGGCTCACCGCTGCGATGGCGATCACCATCACCAGCAGTACCGTGATCAGCGCAACACCGCGCTCTGCCCCTGGCGACTTACGAGGCATCGGCGTCCTCCCGGCGACCGCCGTCCTCCGCCGGGGCCTCGCGGTCTCGCTCGCTGTCTTCCGCACCGGTATCGCCGGGCTCCGGGTCCGGCTCACTGTCGGCATCCGTGCCCCCGCCTGCACTGGCGGACAGGCCGGCTACCGGCGCCTCTGGTAGTGCATATACCCTTCGCAGCTCACCTGCCCCGAGGGTCGTGATCCTTATTTCCACTGCCCGGGGCAACCTGCTGTCGGGGGCGCCGGTGGTGGTGGCGGTACCGACGGGTGGCCACTGGTCGAGCCACGCCTCAGTGTCGCCATCGTAATAGCGGAACGCCAGGTTCTCGATGCCGTCGAGCAGTGGCTCGGCGACAGCCTCCGAGTCGGGTGCGCGGTCCAGCACACGCCAGCGACTGCGGAGCAGCAGGCCACCGGCCTCCTCGCCGGAGATGGCTTCCGGCTGCTCGGGGAAACCGAGGCTGTAGCCGAGTCGCTGCAGCTCACCGCGGGGATCGCCGGTGAGATTGGCGGCGCCCAGGCGGGTGAACTCGATTTCGTCCGCGTCGCCGCGCATCGCCGGCTCGAATCCTGTATAGCCATTTTTGACCGGGCGCGCTGTCACCTGGCGGAAGTCGTCGTCGATGCGATACATCGCCATCGACAGGCTGCGCATCCGTTCAGCCCTGGCGGCCAGCGCACTGTCGGTAGCCTGGAAGGAATCCAGCAGTGCGAAGGAGCCAATGCTGATGATCGTCACCAGCACCAGGACCACCATTACTTCTATCAGCGTGAAGCCCCGGGCCAGTGCCATCTGGGGGCGACGTGATCCGATCATCACTGGCGGCCCTCTTCCCTGCCCCTGGATGGGTTATCCCCTGGTTGCGCCCCGGCCGCCCGTGCAGCCTGTGCCGCCCAGGCATCGAGGGTGAGACTGGGCGACTCGGCGTCGGGGGCCGCCACCTCGATGACGATATGGCGCAGGCGCTCTTCGCTGGTGCTCTCCACCCGGGCCGTGACCAGCCACTCGCGCGGCCCCTCCGATACCCGCTCGCTCTTTTCTCCCAGGGGCGGCCACTCCTTACGCAGCCGAATTTCTGCCAGTGCCTGCTGTGCCACCCAGTTGGCCGCCAGTCGCTCTTCCATCAATGCCTGCTGGCGCACACTGTCCTGCATGGTCTTGAGGACACTCGCTGCGATCACGCCGAAAATAACCAGCGCCACCAGCACTTCCACGAGCGTGAAACCACGCTCCCTGTGCATACCGCTAGAATTCATCGGACTGCCATTCGAGTTCAAGCCCGCGCAGCGAGCTGTAGGAGATGGTGGCGGCGCGGGCAGAATCGCCGTCTTCCACGAGGACCATTGCCATTTCCACCGGCAAGACCTCGCCGCTGGAAAGGGCGACAAACTGGGGAATCTCATCCTGGCCCTCTTTCCCGTCCCCGGGCGAGAATGCCGACGCTCCGGCGCCCGGCATCTCGGGCTCCTCGAGCACTTCCAGGCGGATGTTGTCGGGCAACCTGTGCTCGGCAAAACGCCTCGCAGCCGACCCGGTGCCCACGGAGTCGAGCCCCTGCCAGCGCAGGGTTTCGGGGTCGAAACGCATCACGGTGTAACCATGCCGCTCGACGCGCACGCCGTAGTGGGCCTTGTCGATTACCGCCCTGTCCGCCACCAGGCGCAGCAGGCCGGCAAACCGCTGCACCTCGCCCGCCCACACGCGATCACCAGCGCCACCGAGCGAGAGCACCGCCATGCCGGCCAGGGTGGCGATGATCACGATCACCACCAGCAGCTCGATCAGGGTGAAGCCCCGACTGTGGGAAAGGCGGCTGCGCATGAAGGCTTGCCCGGAGCCCCTCGGGCCGATCAGAGGTCGCTGACGGAGATATCGGCGGCCTCGCCTTCGCCACCGGGCTTGCCATCGGCACCCAGGCTGTACAGGTCATAGGGGCCCTCGGTACCCGGGCTGATGTACTGGTATTCATTGCCCCAGGGGTCCTTTGCCTCCCGCTTCAGGTAAGGCTGTGTCCAGTTCTTGGCCTCCGGGAAACCGGACGGCTTGCTCACCAGCGCCTGCAGTCCCTGCTCCGAACTCGGGTAGACGAAATTGTCCATCCGATACATGTCCAGCGCCGTCTCGATCGCGCGCAAGTCGGTAACAGCCGCCTTGACCCGGGCTTCTCCCGTGCGCCCCATGATATTCGGCACCACGAGCGCTCCCAGCACGCCGAGGATCACGATCACCACCATGATTTCAATCAGCGTAAAGCCGCCGTTTCTAGCCATTGTTCTCATCTTACTCACCCTCTAGATTCGCCGGTCCGTTCGCGCAAGGCGCGACAGCTCCCGGTCGTTATACCACCATCTGGTTCATGCTCATGATCGGCATCATGATGGCCATGACAATAAACAGCACGATTCCGGCCATCACCAGCAACATTGCCGGCTCGAACAGGCTTACGAATGCCGTCACCGCACCCTGCAGATCCTGCTCCTGGGATTCGGCCGCCCGCCCGAGCATCTCGTCCAGCGTACCGGACGACTCCCCGCTGGCGATCATGTACACCATCATCGGCGGGAAGTATTCCACCTCCTCCAGCGCGCGCCGGAGGCTGCCTCCCTCGCGCACGAATTTCTGCGCACTCTTCAGGCGCTCCTTGAGGAACTCATTGCTCATCACGCCGCTGGCGATACCCATCGCCTGTACCAGCGGCACGCTGCTGCCGGTCAGGATGGCCAGGGTACCTACATAGCGGGCGCTCTGGCTGCCGCGCACCAGCCACCCGACCAGGGGTAACTCCAGCAGGCGGCGGTGGAACCGGTAACGAATGGCCGGGCGCCGCAACAGGGCAATCGCAATACCCACCAGCGCCGCCAGGGCGGGCGGTACCAGCCAGCCCCAGGCAGAGATAAAGTCGCTCATGGCCACCAGTATGCGCGTCGGCAACGGCAGCACCTGGCCGGTGCCGGTAAATACCTCGATGACATCCGGCACCACGTAAACCATCAGGCCCGTCACCACCAGCACGCAGATGAATACCAACACGATCGGATAGATCAGGGCCAGCTGCACCTTCTGGCGGAATTTCTGCTGGTTCTCGGTGTAATCCCCGAGCCGCTCAAGTACCGCGTCCAGGTGCCCGGAGTGCTCGCCGGCCTCCACTGTTGCCCGGTAGAGGCCGGGAAATGCGCGGGGGAAACTGCCCAGTGCCTGGGCGAAGCTGTGCCCCTCGAGTACCTTGCCACGGACTGCAAGCACTATTCGGCGGATCTTGTGGTTGCGCGTCTGGTTGGCGATAGCTCCCAGTGATTCCTCCAGCGGGATGCCGGCGCGCAGCAGGGTCGCCAGCTGGCGGGTGAGCAGCGCAAGATGCTTGATACTCAACCCAGGGCTGCCGGACAGGAGGCGTCCGCCCTCCGATGCCGGACCAGCTGCCGGCTCTACTTCCAGTGGTACCAGCCCGCGTGCCCGCAACTGCTGGCGGGCCGCTCGCGCACTGTCGGCCTCAAGAGTACCCCGGTTCTTGCGACCGGCATCGGTCAGGGCGATATATTGAAAGGCGGCCACGTCAGGACTCCTGGGTTACCCGCAGAACTTCTTCCAGTGAAGTGACCCCGGCGAGCACCTTGGCGATCCCGTCCTCGCGGATGCTGGAAGCCACCTTGCGCGCCTCTGTCACCAGGGCACTCTCGGAGGCACGATCGTGAATCAGCTGCCGCATGGTCTCGTTGACCGGCACCAGCTCGTAAATGCCGACGCGCCCCACATAACCGCTGTGGTTGCAACTGTCGCAGCCAGCAGGACGATAAATGGTCGTATCACGGTTTTCATCGACGCCTAGCAGGCGACACTCGCCAGCATCGGCCAGGTGGGGCTGTCGGCACTCCTGGCACAGCACCCGCACCAGCCGCTGCGCCAGCACCCCGATCAGGCTGGAGGAGAGCAGGAACGGCTCGATACCCATATCCACCAGCCGGGTTACGGCGCCGAGCGCGGTATTGGTATGCAGCGTCGACAGAACCAGGTGGCCGGTCAGGCTCGCCTGGATGGCAATCTGCATGGTTTCCAGGTCACGGATTTCACCCACCATGACCACATCAGGGTCCTGGCGCAGGATCGCCCGCAGTCCGCGGGCGAAGGTCATATCGGCCTTGGTATTGACCTGGGTCTGGCCGACTCCCTCGAGGTTGTATTCGACCGGGTCTTCTACCGTGAGGATATTCTTCTCGCGGTTGTTGATGCTGCCGAGGCCCGCGTAAAGAGTGGTGGTCTTGCCCGAGCCGGTCGGCCCCGTAACCAGCAGGATACCGTGGGGGCGCCCGAGCAGCTCTGTCATCACCGCCAGGTCGTGCTCGGCCATGCCCAGCTGGCGCAGGTCCATCTTGCCTGCCTGCTTGTCCAGCAGGCGCATCACAACCCGCTCACCGGCGCTGGAAGGCATGGTGGAAACGCGGACGTCCACCTCCCGCCCGGCCATCAGTAACGAGATCCGGCCGTCCTGGGGTACCCGTTTCTCGGCGATATCCAGCTTCGCCATTACCTTGATACGGGACACCAGCAAGGGCGCAAGGGCGCGGCGGGGCTCCAGCACCTCGCGCAATACGCCGTCCACCCGGAAGCGTACCACCAGGCGTTTTTCGAACGTCTCGATATGGATATCCGAAGCCCCCTGCTTCAGGGACTCGGCAAAAATGGCGTTGATCAGCTTGACGATGGGCGCGTCGTCTTCCTGCTCCAGCAGGTCCTCGGTCTCGGGCAGCGCATCCACGACTGCCGCCAGGTCCAGCTCGTCACCGAGCCCCTCTACATCCGAGAGGTTGCCGCCCTCCCGGTTCTCATACAGGCGCTGCAGCGCCGCCTGGAAATCGCTCTCGGGGACCGCCTCGATATCCACGGTCGCCCCGGTGATCCGCTGCACCTCAGCGAGTACGGACGGGTTCAGCGGTGCCACATACTGGCATCGGGGGCAGCCATCCACGTCGACCAGCAGCACCCGGTGGCGCTTGGCGAAAGCGTAGGGAAGGCGCCGGGTCGACGCAGCCATGGATACCGCTCCGGCTGTCATTTTTCCGCCTCGATCTCTTCCGCTTCCAGCACTTTCACCGGCGCCGCATCGGAATCGTCATAGGAGCCGGTGGGCGGCAGCAGGTCCGGCAGGACGTCGCCGCGGTGCCAGTCCCAGATGTAGCTGGTGTTATCCCTGATGCCGAGTTGCTTGCGCTGCAGGTCCAGGTAGCGCCTGCGGGTTTCCTCGTAGCCGGCGCGGCGGGTGGTGAGGATCTTCGGGCGCAGGAACACCATCAGGTTGGTCTTGGTGACATCCTTGAAGCTGGAGCGGAACAGGCGACCGATACCGGGGATATCACCCAGCAGCGGCACTTTCTCCTTCCGCTCGGTGACCTGGTCCTCGATCAGGCCGCCGAGCACCAGCATGGCGCCGTCGTCGATCAGCACCCGCGTGCGGATTTCCCGCTTGCTGGTCACGATATCAGCCGCACCCTCGCTGGTCGGCAGGACATTCTCGACCTTCTGCTCGATATCCAGGGTGACCGAGTTGTTGTTGTTTACCCGGGGTGTCACCTTGAGCGTGGTGCCGATGTCCTGGCGTTGAATGGTGGTGAACGGGTCATTGTTGCTGCCCGACAGCAGCTGCTCGCCGGTAATGAACGGCACGTTCTGGCCCACCAGGATCTCGGCTTCCTCATTATCGAGGGCCATGATAGTAGGGGTGGAGAGGATGTTGGCGTTGGTCTCGGAGGCGATAGCGCTGATCGCGACGCGGATATCGGTACCGCTCAGGTATCCCAGGTTGAGGGCTCCGGGGGTCAGCAGGCTGGAGGGATCCAGGGAGAAGGGATTGAAACCCTCGCTGACGACGTTACCGTCGTCGTCCAGCACATCCGAGCGCGCCGCGTTGTTGCGGAAGCCCGCCACCGCGTTGTCGCCGGCCCCGGCGATCCAGCGGATGCCCAGGTCGTTACCGGTGCCCTCGGTCACCTCGACAATGATCGCCTCGATCAGCACTTGGGCACGGCGCACGTCGAGCTTGGCGATTACGCCCTTCATGGTTTCCAGCAATGACGGCGGTGCGGTCAGGACCAGTGAGTTCAGGGACTCGTTGACCTGGATGCTCACCTCCACGTCGGCGGCTTGCTGGTCCTTCTCGGTCTTCTGGATACTGCCGCTCATGCCCTCGAGAATCGGCTTGAGGTCTGCAGCATTGGCATACTGCACGTAGACCACCGCCGTATTGCCGTCTCCCTCGAGGGGCTGGTCCAGCCGCAGGATTACGTTCTTCAGTTGCTGGCGTGTAACCGGGTCACCGGTAAGCAGCACGGAGTTGGAGCGCTCGTCGACGGCGATGCGCAGCGGCTGCGCTTCGTTGGCCTGCTTGCCGCCGGATTGCAGCAATTCCGACAGGACCTGCTTCACCTCTTTGGCGGAGGCGAACTGCAGCGGTACCAGTTCGATATCGATGGCCCCGGCGCGGTCGAGCTGCCGGACGAGGCGTACGATCTGGTCGATGTTCGCGGCACGATCGGCGATGATCAGCGTATTTGTATCGGAGTATGCGGCCAGGTGCCCGGTCTGGGGGATCAACGGCCGCAACATGGCAATCAGCTGGGTGGCCGAGATGTTCTCCACCCGCACCGTGCGGACCACCAGGGATTCAGCCGGAGCCCGGGTTCTGTCGTCGGCGACGGGAATGGCCTGTTGTTTTGCCAGCGCATCCGGGACTACCTTCCAGGTCCCACCCTGCTCCACCAGGCTGAAGCCATTGACCTGCAGCACCGACATGAAAACGTCGAACGCCTCTTCGTGGGTCATGGGGTCGCCGGCGACCACCGTGACTTTCCCCTTCACATTGGGATGCACGATGATGTTCTTGCCGGTGAAATCGGCTGCCCAGTTGATCAGGTCGCGGATATCGGCGTTATCCAGCGAGAGGGTCACCCTCTCCGGGGGTTGGGCTATAGCTGACACCGCCAGCATTACCCCCAAGCATGCGGCAAGCAGCCGCCGATGAAACATCCTGATCATTGAATATCTGGCTCTTATGTAATTCGTAATGCGAAATAGCTCGTTGTTCTTATTCACTGGCTCTGCCGCTGCAGCCTGCGCTCTTTCGCCAGGCGCCGCAGCTCTTCGAGGCGTTCGCGAACCGACGCCCGCGTCTGCTCGGTATTGGTCCGGGAACGGGCAGCGGCCTCGCCCCCGCGCCGGTCCGGCGTATAGCTTGAATACCGGCGCTGTGGGACAGACGGACGCCCATCGGCATCCGGATAGGTAAGCTTTTCCATCTGCCCACCCCTTTCCAGCACAATATGGTCTACCGCTACCGAGTGCAACTTGGCGCCACCCGGAAGGGTTTCGCCCACAAATACCCGCTGGGCCGGCTTGCCGCGCTCGGCAACCAGTGCACTTGCGCGATCCTTCTGGCTGCTGTCCAGCACGCCAGACAGGACCAGGTTTAACTGGGTAATGGGGATATTGGCGAGATCGACCTCCGGCGTTTCGGCGGTTGATTCTACTGCGGCTCGCCCGAAGAAGGCCGTTGCGGGAAGACGGGCTGATTGGCGCGCCATCTCGCGGGGCGCAGTACGGTCTGCAAGCAGGGAATCCTGGGGCGCGGAGGGTATGAGCAGCTCGCCATAGGCGACCGAATTGAGCAACAGCCAGCCGCCGGCCACGGCAGCCGAGGCCAAAGTACTACGCGGAAGCGGTCCGGACGCATTGTTGCGCGCAAACAGGCCGCGAAACGGGGCGAAGACCCGGTTAACTGCCGTCATGAAATACCCTGTGAGCCAATAACGAGATCGACCTAACATTCTATTGTTGACGCCTATTGTCTTTCCTCACATCCAGAAAGGCAATGTTCCCTGATTTGGCGCCAGCTGCATCCCTTCCCCACAGGTATAACGACTGTCGGAGGAGCCTTGGTTACTGCGCGGCGGTACCTGGCTGGTATGAAGCGGAGGGCGGCCCTGGGCCGCCCTCCGAGTGAATGCCGGGCAGTATATTAAGCAGAAATTACAACTTCGTTTCCAGCTCGGGCACGGCATCGAACAGGTCAGCCACCAGGCCATAGTCAGCTACCGAGAAGATCGGCGCTTCCTCATCTTTGTTGATGGCGACGATGACCTTGGAGTCCTTCATGCCCGCCAGGTGCTGGATGGCACCGGAGATACCGACGGCTATATAGAGGTCCGGCGCGACGATCTTGCCGGTCTGGCCAACCTGCATATCGTTGGGCACGAATCCGGCATCGACAGCGGCCCGGGATGCGCCCACGGCGGCACCGAGCTTGTCCGCCAGCTTGTACAGCATCTCGAAGTTCTCGCCGTTCTGCATGCCGCGGCCACCGGAAATGACCACTTTCGCAGAAGTCAGCTCCGGGCGATCTGACTTCGCCAGCTCTTCACCAACAAAGCTGGAGATGCCCGCATCTTCGGCGATATCTACAGATTCGACGGAAGCGGAACCACCCTCGGCGGCAACGGCGTCGAAAGCAGTAGCGCGAACGGAGACCACCTTGATAGTGTCCGAGCTCTGCACGGTCGCTACCACGTTACCGGCATAAATCGGCCGCTTGAAAGTGTCAGCAGACTCGACGCCGATAATATCGGAGATCGGCTGCACATCCAGCAGGGCTGCCGCCCGCGGGAGCATGTTCTTACCGGTGGTGGTGGCCGGGGCGAGGACGTGGCTGTAGTCCTTGCCCAGGTCCGCGACCAGCTTGGCTACATTCTCTGCCAGCTGGTGCTCGTAGGCAGCATTATCGGCCACCAGGACCTTGCTCACCCCGTCAAGCTTCGCTGCAGCATCGGCCACTGCGCCACACCCGGCGCCTGCCACCAGTACGTGGATATCGCCGCCGATGGCCTTGGCCGCGGCGATGGTGTTCAGTGTCGCGCCCTTCAGTTCGGCATTGTCGTGTTCTGCAATAACAAGGATGCTCATCAGATTACCTTCGCCTCGTTTTTCAGTTTTTCCACCAGTTCCGCTACGTCGGCGACCTTGACGCCAGCCTGGCGCTCGGCCGGCGGCTCAACGTTCAGGGTCTTGAAGCGCGGGGTGATGTCGACGCCCAGCTCGGAGGGGCTGGTGGTGTCGAGGGGCTTTTTCTTCGCCTTCATGATATTCGGCAAAGAGGCGTAGCGCGGCTCGTTCAGGCGCAGGTCGGTGGTGACAATCGCCGGCAGCTTCAGCTCGACAGTCTGCAGGCCGCCATCGATCTCGCGGGTAACCTTCACGGCCCCCTCTTCTACCGCAACCTCAGAGGCAAAGGTGCCCTGCGGCATGCCGGTGAGCGCGCCAAGCATCTGGCCGGTCTGGTTGTTGTCGCCATCGATGGACTGCTTGCCCATGATGACCATCTGCGGCTCTTCTTTCTCAACGATGGCCTTCAGGCACTTGGCCACGGCCAGGGGCTGCAGCTCGTCGTCGGTCTCAACCAGGATGCCGCGGTCGGCGCCCAGTGCCAGCGCAGTGCGGATCTGTTCCTGGCACTGCTTGGGGCCCATGGAAACGGCGACGATCTCACTGACAACGCCCTTCTCCTTCAAGCGCACCGCCTCTTCCACGGCGATTTCGCAAAAGGGGTTGATCGACATTTTCACGTTGGCGGTATCGACGTCGGAACCGTCCGCCTTGGGGCGAACCTTGACGTTGTAATCCACAACGCGTTTCACAGCTACAAGAACTTTCATGGAAATCCCGTCTCGCTAATCTATTTTGGAGCCGCGACTGACAGGTCATATCGCGAACAAATACGGTTCTGGGGTCAAACAGTTGTTTGAACGCGGTGTATGTTGAGCCTTCTATTACTCAAAATCAATAGCCTGATAACCCTTCCCGCGCCTATTCATATGACTGATATCCAGCTATCGGACGCCCTCATTAAAGGGCGCAAGCCGTTGAATTCCGGCATATTTGCCACGGGAAATGAATACTCCTGCAATTGGTAGGGCTGTTGAAACACCGATATAATCGGCGCCCAATATAAGAAACCGGGCCCCCGGGCCGTTCATTTGTCGAGTGCAACCAGCGGAGGAGAGCGCCGTGGAACGCGAATCAATGGAATACGACGTAGTTATCGTGGGTGCAGGCCCGGCGGGCCTGGCAGCGGCCTGTCGTATTCGCCAGCTCAACGAAGACATCTCGGTGTGCGTGGTGGAAAAAGGCTCCGAGGTGGGTGCCCATATCCTCTCCGGCGCAGTATTCGAGCCCACCGCCCTCGACGAACTCTTTCCTGACTGGAAAGAGCGCGGCGCACCGCTGAACACCCCCGTCAAGGGCGACGACATCTATGTGATGGGCGGGGCCGAGAAGGCCACCAGGGTACCCAACCTGTTCGTGCCGAGCACGATGCACAATGAGGGTAACTACATTATCAGCCTGGGCAACCTGTGCCGCTGGCTGGCCGACCAGGCAGAAAACCTCGGTGTCGAGATCTTCCCGGGCTTTGCAGCCGCCGAAATCCTTTACAACGACGACGGCTCGGTCAAGGGCATTGCCACCGGTGACATGGGTGTCGGCGCCAACGGGGAGCACAAGGACGCCTACATGCCGGGCATGGAGCTGCACGCCAAGTACACCCTCTTCGCTGAAGGCTGTCGCGGCCACCTGGGCAAGCAGCTGATCAGCCAGTTCAAGCTCGACGAGGGCAAGGACCCGCAGCATTACGGCATCGGCATCAAGGAAATCTGGAAAGTCGCCGATGACAAGCATGAGCAGGGCCTGGTGGTTCATACCGCCGGCTGGCCACTGGACGAGAGCGGCTCCCACGGTGGTGGTTTCCTCTATCACCTGGAAGACAACCAGGTGGTAGTGGGCCTGATTACCGACCTGGCCTACAGCAACCCCCACGTCAGCCCGTTCGACGAGTTCCAGCGCTACAAGCATCACCCGGTGATCAAGCAGTACCTTGAGGGCGGCCAGCGTGTGGCCTACGGTGCGCGTGCCATCACCAAGGGTGGCTTGCAGTCCCAGCCGAAAATGACTTTCCCGGGCGGCCTGCTGATCGGCGACAACGCCGGTACCCTGAACTTCGCCAAGATCAAGGGCAACCATACCGCCATGAAGTCCGGCATGATCGCCGCCGAAACCGTGGCCGAGGCCCTTGAGGCAGATCGCTCCGGCGACGAGCTGACCGAATACAGCGAAAAATACCGGGAAAGCTGGGCTTGGAAAGAACTGCACAAGCAGCGGAACTTCGGTCCCGCACAGCACAAGTGGGGCAACATCCTTGGCTCGGCCTACGCGTTTATCGATATCAACATCTTCCAGGGCAAGCTGCCGTGGACCCTGTCCGACAGCAAGGCCGACCACGCCCAGCTGAAGCCGGCCGCGGACTGCAAGAAAATCGATTACCCCAAGCCGGACGGCGTGCTCAGCTTTGACAAGCTCTCCTCGGTGTTTATTTCCAACACCAACCACGAGGAGGACCAGCCCTGTCACCTGACGCTGAAGGACGACGAGATCCCACTGAATCATAACCTGCCAATCTATGACGAGCCGGCCCAGCGTTATTGCCCTGCCGGCGTCTATGAGGTGGTCGAGGAGGCGGGCGGCAAGCGCTTCCAGATCAACGCGCAGAATTGCGTGCACTGTAAAACCTGCGACATCAAGGATCCAACCCAGAATATCGTCTGGGTGGCACCGGAAGGTGGCGGCGGTCCCAACTACCCGAATATGTAATGGTTTCCAGGCGCCTTCGGGCGCCTTTTTTCTTCCTGCGGCCCTTCCCTTTCCCCGGCGCAAAGCCACCTGCTCGTGCCACTCCCAGCACTGGAGGAAAGCTTTTTTGCGAAAATATCACTTTCCTTAGCTTTAAAATCAACTTTATGGTTTATCGCCAGAAAGGCGAAATTTTTACACTTGTGTTGCAGCAAGGTTTCAGGCGATCGCTCCTTAAACTGCTGGAAATAATTTAGCGGCAAGCAATTCGAAGATGAGAAGCCTGCAAACCAAGACTGGAAGTGTATTGAGATAAAGCTTGGAGCTTATTTGCTATCGGCAACAAATGCCCGGCTGGGGGCCAGCAAGAAAATCAGCACGGGTAGATACAATTAAATGGGTAAAATTGAAGCTGTGAAATCAGTAGCGTCCCAGTAACACGCGTTGCCCCGCGCTCTCTATATAGAGGGCATTGGGATCCGCGGAGCCCTGCTCACCGGAAGCGGCCCAGCCAACCAGTTCATAATAGACGTCACGGGAAACCCGGGCGAAAAGCCCGTCACGCACTTCGATGTAGGGAACTGGCTGTGACGGCCGCCCAAAGGGACGCAACTCCCAGGCACGATCACTGTCCAGTGGGACAATGTCGCCCGTACTGGTGGTGAAAAGAAGCTTTTCCTCGCCTTGATCAGTACCCCGGGCGACCTGGGTGGCGAGAAAAGGGACATCCTCAACCCGGATGCGCCATTTCTCGACCGGTGTCACCAGGAAATAGTCATCCCCCTCCCGCCGGAGAATGCTGGCAAAGAGTTTCACCAGCGGTTTCCGCTGTATGGGCGTCCCCTCATGGACCCAGCTACCGTCCTTGCGGATAACCAGGTCCATATCCCCGCAGAGTTCAGGGTGCCAGTCCCCCACTGGCGGATAACCGCGAAACTCCTCCTGTAACTGCTGCAACTGCTGGAAGAGCGGCTCAGCCAAAAGAGGAACCCGTGTTGCTGCCAGAGGACTCGGGGGTATCCTCGGAACGCCGCCCGGAAATGTCACCGATGTGGACGCCCACATCCATGATGAATTCCATCAGGCCTTCCCGGTCTTCGATCACGTCGGCAAAGGAGCGCGAGTGATAGAGCTCGACAGCCCCCTGCACAAGCGCCCAATAGGCGGAATAATAGTAATAGGCCGGGACCTTCTTGAGCAGCCCCTGCTCCATGCGGCGCTCAAACACACGATTGAGCGCCGAGGCGTTGGAGTTGCGCACGGCGTGGAGCTCGGCAATCATCTCCGGTGCCAGGTTGAGGGCGATGATTTTCTCTTCCAGCCGCTGGAACAGTCGGTCCTTGGCCGGGTCCGCCATGCGTGACTCGAAGTAGGCACGGGCCGGGGCAGTAATGTCGCCCTGCTCTGCCTTCGCCAGCGCGGACTTGAGCCTGTCAGTAAGGGCCCTCTCGTAGTCCATCAGCAGGCGCATGTAGATCTCTGTCTTGGAGACGAAGTGCTTGTATATGGTGCCCTTGCCGATATCCACGCGCTCGGCAATCTGCTCTACGGTGACCTTTTCCTCGCCATGCTCGAGAAGCAGCTCAAGGGCCGCGTCCAGGATTCGCTGTTCCCGGGCGCGAAAGCGCTGAACTTTCTCCTTTGCCTTATCCATACTTCCGACCTTCGGTGCCATGCGGTTTTGAGACTGAAATTGACTATCCATTCATGAATGATAGGCAATTAGTGGTAATTGGAAAAGCACTGCGGAAAACTTTGTGTGGATTGGGCCGCTCCCGGGAAACCGACGGCCGCCGGCCCGGGCGCCCCGAGACATGTGTCAGCCCCCAGGCAATGAACCTCGCGCCAGTCCGAACAATCATGCTGATAGTTTCTGTAATGCCCCCGACAGGGCTGGTTGTTATCATGCCGCTCTGGTACGACTCCCGCCGGTGATTAATACTCAGTTACCGGGTCAACGGATTACAAAGAAAGTAAGGCACAGAATGGAAAAATTGAGCAAACTGCTGGATGTCGAGGAACTGGATAGCAACCTGTTCCGCAGCCGCCAGCATGTTGAAAATTACCGCAAGGTATTGTTTGGCGGGCAGGTTCTCGGCCAGGCCCTGATGGCCGCCACCCGGACCGTAGAGGGCCGCCTGCCGCACTCGCTCCACGCTTATTTCCTGCGCCCCGGCAGCAGTGACCTGCCGGTGATCTACGACGTGGACCCGATCCGCGACGGCGGTAGCTTCACTACCCGCCGGGTGGTCGCCAAACAGCACGGCCGGGCCATATTCAACATGTCTGCCTCGTTCCACATCCAGGAACCGGGATTCGATCATCAGGCTGACATGCCCACAGGGGACATTCCTGAGCCCGAATCCCTCAAGAACACCCAGCAGCTGGCGGAAGAGGCCGGTATGGACACCGAAGCCAATGACCAGCGACGCTACATGATCGATTTCAGGCCGGTTGATCCGGAGAGCTATTTCGATCGCGAGGTACGGGAGGCCCGATGCATGTTCTGGCTCCGGGCCGAGGGAGAGATGTCCGACGACCCGCTGGAACATCGATGTGCCCTGTCTTATGCCTCGGACATGGCCCTGTTGGGCACCGCCCTCCAGCCACACCCCATCTCCCTGTTCGACCCCCACCTGATGCCGGCCAGCCTGGACCACGCCATGTGGTTCCACCGCGACTTCCGTGCCGACGACTGGCTGCTCTACGTCACCGACAGCCCGTCCGCCAGCGGCGCCCGTGGCTTCTGTCGTGGCCAGTTGTTCACCCGTGATGGGGTGTTGGTGGCCTCCACCGCCCAGGAGGGGCTCATCCGGCAAATTAAAAAGTAAATCAATGGTTTACAAGTCGCGAGCGGCTGCTATAATGCCGCTCGCTTCATTGATGAGGCACCGCAATTCGGTGAGTAGCGCAGCCTGGTAGCGCACTTCCTTCGGGAGGAAGGGGTCGGAGGTTCGAATCCTCTCTCACCGACCAATTCCAAAAAAAAGCCCGCTCCTGCGGGCTTTTTTTATGCCTGTCCGGGCCGCCCGACGGCACCATTCCCTGACCGTACCCACAGCGATGCCGACTTGCCACCATCGCCGGGGCACCGGTACCCTCTTTTGCTGTCCAATCCCCGTGTTCAACCCCATAAAAGCAAGCACTCAACGATGTTACGACAGCTGTATACCCTGATAAGCCCGGCCATGCTCTGCCTGGCCTTCGCCGCAGCCGCGCCCACTGCATTTGCCAGCTCGTTTGACCTGCTGTATCGCGCAGAGATAAAGCCGGAGACCGGTCGTGCGCATGTGGAGATCCGCCTGGCGGGGCAGCAGCTGCCGGGCAAGCTAAAGCTGCACCTGGACCCAGACCGCCACCTGGAGCTGGAGACCGACGGTGACCTGGTGCTGGACGGGGACAAGGCGGTATGGCGGCCTGAGGGAGAGTCTGCCAGCCTCCACTACCAGTTTGTGATCGACGAACAGAAGGGCTCGGGCAGCTACGACTCCCGGGTTACCGACAAATGGGCCATCCTCCGCAGTGACAAACTGGTGCCACCGATCTCCGCCACCATGAACACAGACCTAAAAGCTGATACCAGGCTGGAGCTGGTGCTCCCGGACGGCTGGTCTTCCGCCCTGCCCTATGAGGAGATTCGGGACGAACTCTATCGGGTAAAGGACCCGGGCCGGCGATTCAAGCGCCCTAAGGGCTGGATGATCGTCGGGCAAATCGGTAGTCGCCAGGACATTATCGACGGCGTGGACACCACCGTTGCCGCCCCCCTCGGCCAGAACGTGCGCCGGCAGGACACCCTGGCTTTCCTCAACTGGACCCTGCCCGAATTGAAGAAAGTCTTCACCGGCTTCCCCGACCACCTCCTGATCATCAGTGCGGACGACCCCATGTGGCGCGGCGGCCTCTCCGGCACCCGCTCACTTTTTATGCACTCCGACCGTCCGCTGGTCAGCGGTAACAGGACCAGCAGCATGATCCACGAGCTTGTCCATGTAGCCACTGGCATCCGTGGTGATCACCAGAGCGACTGGATTGTCGAAGGCCTGGCCGAGTTTTACTCGCTGGAAATCCTGCGACGCACAGGCGGGATCAGCGAGAGGCGTTACCAGGGGGCGGTAGACGAACTGGAGGAGTGGGGCAAGGAGGCTCCCACGTTGCTGGTAAAACGCTCGTCGGGTCCGATCACAGCCCGTGCAGTTGGCATCATGCGCCAGCTGGATCGCGAAATCCGGTCTGCCAGTGGCGGCGAGGCCAGTATTGATGACGTGGCCCGGGCCCTGGCCGAAGACCGGGGCAAGGTGACGCTGGAGCGGTTCCGCAAGCTTGCCGAGGAAGCCGCCGGCCGCCCCGTGAAGGCCCTGGACAAGCACAACCTCCGCGACGCGAATCAGTGAGCAAATGACAGGCAAAAAAAAGCCCTGACGACGGGGGGGGGGGGAGAGCGTCAGGGCCAAGACCATTAGGAGTGAAACTTGGAGGATTTCATCCTTGCTACACAGCGGACGAGTGCCTTCGCGGCGCGTCCTACCGGCATTACCGAGCACCTTGGGGGGTATGTGCTAGCCAGTTATTGCAAGTATTGAACAACCCATCGGGATTGCCAGCACGCTAGGGTAAAAATTTAGAACAATTGGCAATAGATATGGCGACCATCCATAGCCAAGCTGATTAACCGCCTACGCAGATCGCCAGTTAAGGCAGATTGCCCGGTTTCCCGGCAGCACTTCAATAGTTGGTGAGACGGTGCTTGACTAATCCCGGCCAGTCCATAGAATAGCGCCTTCCTCGCGCCCCTGACGGAGCGTAAGTATAAGAAAACGCTAGGATTTTTCGGCTGTTTCCGATAGAATCCGACCCGTTTTCGCGATCCGCCAAGGCGGACGCCCTGTGGCCAGGTGGCAGAGTGGTTATGCAGTGAACTGCAACGCCAGCGCCAGCGGCCAGAAAAAGTGCCGGTGACATCGAACCGGCGGAGCGAAACCTCTGAATTCGATGATATGGCTAGGTGGCAGAGTGGTTATGCAGTGAACTGCAACTCCAGCGCCAGCGGCCAGAAAAGTGCCGGTGACATCGAACCGGCGGAGCGAAACCTCTGAATTCGATGATATGGCTAGGT
Organism: Microbulbifer yueqingensis; assembly: GCF_900100355.1. Taxonomy (GTDB): domain Bacteria; phylum Pseudomonadota; class Gammaproteobacteria; order Pseudomonadales; family Cellvibrionaceae; genus Microbulbifer; species Microbulbifer yueqingensis. The sequence continues at coordinate 367,923 of NZ_FNFH01000003.1, forward strand.
GGCAGAGTGGTTATGCAGCGGACTGCAACTCCGTGTACGCCGGTTCGATTCCGACCCTAGCCTCCATTTTCCCCACACCGGCGTCACCTGTGCCGCCGGTGATCCGCGAGAGTCAGCGCCCCAGGCTCGGTTAGCGCTGGGACCATACAACTCTCGCCCCCTGCCCGGGTGGTGGAATCGGTAGACACAGGAGACTTAAAATCTCCCGGCCTTACGGCCGTGCCGGTTCAAGTCCGGCCCCGGGCACCACTTCCAGCCTTTGACTACTTTATCCTCGCCGGCAATCATCTGGCCATGCGCAACAGGCCCCCTCCCCTGTCCTGCAGCAGTTCAAATTTAGGACGTTAGCATCCCCGCTGGATTTCCTGCCGCAGCCCCTGCTCCTTGCCCCGCTCAAAATGAGATAAGTGAAAATGATTTACCTATCGATCAGAATGAGCGCCGCGCCAAAAATAAAAAAACATCCTATTTGCCTGGGCTTTTTGAACAAACCCTTGTTTTTTTAATCCGTGATGTTTACTCCGGTGCCGAGCGCCGATTAGATGGAGGCAGCGGTACTGCCACAGCAGACCCTGTTTGCCCTGAGGTCAGTAGTAGGGAAAAGACTGAACAAAATGCAAAAAAAGGGAATTGTATGCTTCGTAAACACACCATTGCGTTTTTCTCCATGCTCTCCGTTGGGAGCGCCCTCTCCGCGAACGTCCAGGCCGACCCATGGCTAGTGGTCGTGCACGGTAATGAGGTCCGACAGGAAACCCTTAACCAGATCGCCGCCGCCGGCGGCCAGGTGACCAGGAATATTTCCCAGATTGGGGTCCTGCAGGTCGAGGCGGATGAAAACTTCGGGCAGGCCGCGCGCGCCATTGCCGGGGTCAAGCATTTGAGCAGCGATTCAACCTTCCAGTTTTATCACCCCGTCACCGAGGATGGAGTCTCCCTGGAGTACGCAAGCAATCCGCCCGGCAGTGGTGATGATGATTTCTTTTTTGACCTGCAGTGGGGGCACGATGCCGTCAATGCACCGGAAGCCTGGAACAACGGCATTACCGGCAAGGGTGTGCGGGTGGCAGTGATTGATGGCGGCTACGACCTGGATCACCCGGACCTCGCTCCCAACATCTACCTGAAGGCGAGCAAGGACTTCACTGGCGAAGGCCTGGATTACAGCATCGACGACACCTTCAGCCACGGCTCCCATGTCGCCGGAACCATAGCTGCCGCGGACAATGGCTTCGGGACCATCGGCGTTGCCCCCGAGGCAACACTGATACTCCTGAAGGCACTGCGCGATGAGGGCTCAGGTTCTTTCGGCGACGTGGCTGCCGCGATTGTGCATGCGGCCGATTACGGTGCTGATGTCATCAACATGAGCCTGGGTGCTTCTTTTCCTGCGAGCGCGGAGGGTGCGGCGGCGCTGAAGGTCATGATGTCCCGGGCAACCACCTACGCGCATAATGCCGGCTCGACCATCATCACTTCAGCTGGCAATGACGCGCGCGACGGGGACAAGGACACCGACACCGTGACGCTGCCGGCAGACTCGCCGCATGTCATCTCCATTTCAGCGACTGGCCCCCGTGGCTGGGCCGCCGGAAGTGACGACCTCAATGAGCTGGCAGTCTACTCAAACTATGGCCAGTCCCTGATCGACTTCGCGGCACCCGGCGGTGACTACGAGTATTACCTGACAAATGGCACTGCCAACTGCGAGGTCGCCGGGCTGCTGCGGCCGTGCGGTGTGTTCGACTTTGTATTCAGCACTGGCAACGGCGGCTGGTACTGGTCGGTGGGCACCAGCATGGCTGCCCCGCACGCTGCCGGCGTAGCCGCCCTACAACTTCAGGCCAATGGCGGCCAATTGAAGCCAGCCCAGCTGGAGTCGGAGCTTGCCCACGAGGCCCTCGACCTGGGCAAGCCTGGCAATGACGACGACTTCGGCGGCGGCCTGGTCCAGGCACCCCGCTAATCAGGAGCCCAAAAAAAGGCCCGTGCGTCCAGCGCACGGGCCTTTTGCGTCCAGCATATCAGGCGGTTCTTCAGGATTCGCCTTCAGAACTCTCGCCGCTGTCCATCAGGGCCGGCCATGCAGCGCGGAGGTAGATAAACATCGACCAGAGCGTGAGTGCTGCCGCGGTATACAGCAATATGTAGCCCAGGGTCTCCATCAGCGGGAATTCCCGCACATCGAAGGCCAGCAATACAATGATTGCGGCCATTTGTGCGGTGGTCTTTACCTTGCCGATAAAAGAGACCGCGACACTGCTGCGCAGGCCCAATCCCGCCATCCATTCGCGGAGCGCCGAAACCGCGATCTCGCGCCCGATAATGACCGCCGCAGCAATGGTAAACCAGGCATTCTGGTGCAGGCCCACGAGCAGCACCAGCGCAGTGGCGACCATCAGCTTATCCGCGACCGGGTCCAGGAAAGCCCCGAATGGTGTGCTCTGGTTCATCTTGCGGGCAATGTACCCATCCAGCCAGTCAGTGATCGCAGCGAGGGAAAAAATAACAGCGGAAGCCAGGTAGCTCCACTTGTACGGCAGAAAGAAGACCAATACCAGAACCGGTATCAGTGCGACCCGGAAAAGGGTCAATTGATTGGCGAGTGTCATGCTTTTCCCTGTACTTATGGTGGGCGTACGTTACCAACTTGTCGGCCAAAAAGAAACTTTACGCGCCCGGCTAGCATTGCCAACAGTGCGGTCAATGACTGTGTAAAGCCGAGTATATATCCTGTGCGAGCTTGCGGCTTACCCCCTCCACGGACGCGATTTCCTGCACCGTGGCACGCTTGATCTCCTGCAAGCCGCCAAAATGACGCAACAGCGCGCGTCGCCGCGCTGGCCCGACGCCGGGAATCCCCTCCAGGGGCGACTCACGCCGTTTCTTGTCGCGGCGTTGCCGGTGGCCGGTGATGGCAAAACGGTGGGCTTCATCGCGAACCTGCTGGATCAAGTGCAGGGCCGGAGAGTCTGCGGACAGGACCAGCTCACGATCACCCGCCACCACATAGAGAGTCTCGAAACCTGCCTTACGCGTGGTCCCCTTGGCGACCCCGACAATCTGCACCCCGACCACACCCAGGGCATTGAGGCTCTCCACAGCCTGGCGCACCTGCCCCTTACCGCCATCGATCAACAGGATGTTGGGGAACTTGCCCTCCCCGCTCGATAGTCGGGTGTAGCGCCGCTTCAACGCCTGGGCCATGGCCGCATAATCGTCCCCGGCCTTGATGCCCTCAATATTGAAGCGGCGATAATCCGACTTCACCGGACCCCCGGTGTCGAAAACCACGCAGGATGCCACCGTTGCCTCGCCGCTGGAGTGGCTGATATCGAAGCATTCAAGCCGCTCGGGCAGCTGCTCGAGCTCAAGTGCTTCCTGCAGGGCCCCAAACCGGTCCTGCAGTTTTTGCTGCGCGGCCGTCCGACTGCCGAGGTTCTGCACCGCAGCCTGTTGCGCCATGGAGACCCAGGTGGCCCGGCTACCGCGGAGCCGGTAGGATATGGTTACATCGCGGCCCGCCTGCTGGCTGAGTGCCTGCTGCAGGGCCTCGTGGTCGCCGATCTCTTCTGAGGCGAGGACTTCCCGCGGTATCTCGCGCTGGCTGCCGAGGTAAAACTGGGGAATAAAGGCTGACAATAACTCGGCGTTGCTGAGACCCAGGCGCTCCTCCGGGAAAAAGCTGCGACTGCCCAAAATCCGGCCCTGGCGCACGAACAGCACATGGACACAGCAGGACCCACCCTGCGTGGCCACACCCATGACATCCGCATTGCCGCTCGCTTTCTCCGCCACCTGGTCGGCCTGCAGTCGCCTCAGGTCTGCTATCTGGTCGCGCAAGCGTGCAGCCCGTTCAAAGTCGAGATCACGCGAGGCCCGTTCCATCTGGTCGGCCAGCTCGCGCATGATCTTGTCGCTCTTGCCTGCGAGGAACATTTCAGCGTGCCGCACATCGGTGCGGTAATCGTCCTCGCTGATAAACCCCACACAGGGGGCGGTACAGCGCTCTATCTGGTATTGGAGGCAGGGGCGGGAGCGGTTACGGAAGACACTGTCTTCGCAGGAGCGGATACGGAAAGTCTTCTGCAGGAAATTGAGACTGTCACGTACGGAAGCCGCGTTTGGGTAGGGACCGAAGTACTGCCCCTTCTTACGCTTGGCGCCACGGTGCAGGGCGATGCGCGGGTAGGTATCAGTACTGGAAAGGAAGATATAGGGGTAACCCTTGTCGTCCCGCAGCATGACATTGTATGGCGGGCGCTGGGACTTGATCAGGCTCTGTTCGAGTATCAGCGCCTCGGTTTCACTGCGAGTGACTGTGACCTCGATGCTGTTGATGCGCTGGACCAGCGCCATCGTCTTGGCGGTGAGGCCGGATGCACGGAAATAGCTGGACAGGCGATTGCGCAGGTTCTTCGCCTTGCCCACGTACAGGATGCGCCCCCCTGCATCAAACATCTGGTAGACGCCGGGTTTGCGCGTGACCGATTGCAGGAAGCGCTTGCTGTCAAACGAGTGTACAGTGCCCGGGACGTCGCTATCTGTCATGGATTACGCCAATTACTTCTGAGCGGAATACATCGTGGCCCGGCCCCGCAATCGGGGGCTCAGAGCACTGCCTCGGGATCCAGGACCTGATATTTCACCGCAAGCAGGGTCAGCTCAACATCACTCTGGATACAGAGCTTTTCAAAGATGCGGTAACGGTAACTGTTGACAGTTTTCGGGCTGACCGCAAGCGTCGAGGCAATCTCCGCAACCTTGCTCCCATTGACGATCATGATCGCTGTCTGGAGCTCCCGCTCCGAAAGGTCGTCAAATGGGGAAGATTTCTCGGCCTTGCCGTTTACGTTGCGAAGCGCCAGCTTTGTAGCCATGGAGCTACTAAGGTAAACGCTTCCCGAGTGCACCGTCCTGATGGCCTTCACCATCTCTTCGAGGTCGGCACCCTTGGTGACGTAACCGGAAGCACCGGCCTGCATCAGCCGGCCGGGAAACAGGTCATCGTCCAGTGCGCTCACGGCAATAACCCGCGAATCCGGCACACGGGCCAACAACTTGCGAGTTGCCTCCATACCACCCATACCCGGCATTTTGACATCCATCAGGATGACATCCGCGGGCTGCTGGCGGACAAATGCGAGCGCCTCTTCGCCGCTGCTGGCCTGGCCAACAACTTCAATATCCGGGACGTCACTGAGCATGCGCGAAATTCCCATCCGCACAAGGTCGTGATCGTCAACCACCAAGACTCTAATCAAATTAGCTCCAACTACGGATTGTGGGGACAGCGAACTATTCCATTATTTCGGTCCCGCACACTTTTTTACGTGTTCTTGTACCCGGTGCACCAAAGCTTCCGGGCAAATCCACAGAGCCTCGAACCAAAATACCAGACAATCGCGGCAGTGCAAAGAGACTATCACCCCACAGGCACGGCGACGCCCATGACGTTGGATTCTCAACCCCGGATATAACCAAAAGACATGAAAGGTCGCCAGCACGAGGGGCTTCCGGGAACCGGTTCTATCGTGTCGTTCGCACGCTCATGATGGGAACATACGAAACGTGAGGCTGACCCGCTCCCCCAGCTGGCGCCGGCTTTTCGCTACCTGGTGCAGCCAATGGTGCTGGACAGCCCCGGACGTGAGAAGCAGGGAGCCCTTGCCCAGCGACAGTGCCAGCCGCCCTTCCCCGCTGCGGCGCTTGAAGGAGAGCCGGCGCGGCTCGCCAAGACTCAGGGTGGCGATTACCGGGTGGTCACCGAGTTCACGCTCGTCATCAGCGTGCCAGCCCATACTGTCCTCGCCCCCGCGATAATGGTTGGCCAGCACCGAATTGAAGCAAAAACCGGCTTTTGCCAGGCGCTGCCGGATACGGAATAGCTCCACAGGCCAGGGCTGCCCGACCTGCGCGAGGCCTGACCAGCGATAGGTGATTCCCGGATCGGCAACAAAGGCGTGTCGCCGCGGAATCGGGTGACTGCGCCCAAACATGCGGATACTGGGCTGCTCCCACGACAGCCGCGTAAACAGCGACTGCATCAAGGCAAGGTCCTCCCCCGGTCGCAGCCAGTCCGGAACCAGCAGCGCGCTCCCCGGAGAGAGATCCACCCACTCTTGGTCAGCAACATTAGCGGCCAGCGCCTCTGCCCTGGCCTGGAAAGCCGCCTCATCCATGGGAAGTGTCTCGGGTCCGACTGAACCACCTGCTGCCATCAGGGGTAAAAGCGGGGTTCCGGCTCCAGCTCTACTCCGAACCTGGCCCTGATGTCGTCAGCGATCTCGCGCGCCAGGCCAGTCACCTCCGCGCCGCTGCCGCGCCCGGGGTTGACCAGCACCAGCGCCTGGCGCTCATGCACACCCACCGGACCGTGCATCCTGCCGCGCCAGCCGGCGCGATCGATAAGCCAGCCCGCGGCCAGTTTCCAACGGGACCCGACCTCGTAAGCCACCAGGTCCGGGTGATGGCGCTTGAGCTTCTGGTACAACTCCGGCGACACCACCGGATTCTTGAAAAAGCTGCCGGCGTTGGGAATCGTCTGCGGATCGGGAAGCTTGCTCTGGCGCACCGCGATCACCGCATCCGCCACGTCGCGCGGGGTAAGCCCGGAAGAGTCAACCTGGTGATCCCGCAAATACTGCTGCAGTGCGGGATAGTCCACCCGGGGGTACCAGTCTTCCGGGAGCCGCAGCCGCACTTCGGTGATGATGTACTGGTCGCGCGCCCGCCCCTTGAAAACGCTGTCGCGGTAACCAAACTCACATTCGCTGGCGGAAAAGGTATGCATCTCGCCCGTGGCGACATGCAGCGCTTCCAGGCTGTGGAAGGTATCGCGGAGTTCAACTCCGTAGGCGCCGATATTCTGGATAGGCGCGGCGCCGATCCGGCCGGGAATCAGGGCGAGGTTCTCCAGCCCCCCGTAGCCGCGCTCCACCGTAGCCATCACCAGCTGGTGCCAGTTTTCCCCAGCCCCCGCGACCACCTCAACAGCGCCCTCCTGCTCATCGAGTTCCAGGTGCCGGATGTCCAGGTGAACCACCAGCCCCGGGAAATCTTCGGTCAACACGATGTTACTGCCACCCCCCAGAGGGAGCACCGGCAGGCCGCGACTGCGGGCGAATGCGACCACTTCGAGCAACTGGTCGCGACTCTCCACCCGGGCAAAGTGCGCTGCGCGGGCCGCAATGGCCAGCGTGTTGTACTGCTGCAGGTCTACATCGGCCTGGATCATGTCATTCAGCCAGGAGTTCACGCATGCGCTGGAGGTCCTCTTCCGTATCCACCCCGCCGGGAACCTCCTCGCAGGCATCTTCAACATGGATATCCTGGTCGTGGTAGAGGAAGCGGAGCTGCTCGAGGGATTCCAGGCGCTCGAGCGGTGCCTGGGGCCAGCCGACAAACTGCTTCAGCAAGCCGGCCCGGTAGGCATATATCCCGATGTGGCGACGTGGGGCAAAACCTTCGGGCAGGCGGCTGCGGTCGATGGCAAAGGCATCCCGCGGCCAGGGGACCGGCGCCCGGGAAAAGTAGCGGGCCAGGCCCGATTCGGCCGCGACCACCTTGACGATATTCGGGTTGAGGAAGTCCTCCACACTCGAGATTGGCTCCGCCAGCGTGGCCACACCCGCGCGCCGTTCCCCGGCGAGATTGGCCGCAACCTGGTTGATGACGGACGCCGGAATCAGTGGTTCATCGCCCTGCACGTTTACCAGGATGCGGTGGTCCTCCAGCCCCAGGTTGGCCGCCACCTCGTGTAGCCGGTCGGTCCCGGAGGCATGCGTGGGCGCGGTCATGCAGACCTCACCACCAAACGCGCGCACAGCCTCGGCCACGCGCATGTCATCGGTGGCGACGATGACACGCTCCGCAGCACTGTCACTCGCCCGCTCGTATACGCGCTGGATCATTGGCTTGCCGGCAATATCCGCCAGGGGCTTGCCCGGCAGGCGGCTGGAACCGTAACGGGCCGGAATCACGACATCGAACGTAACTTGATCACTCATCGGCGGAAAAATCTTGCAGGTGTTGGTGAATTCTCTGGTAAAAGTCATCTGGCAGGGAAGCCCGGACTTCCAGCGCCCACCAGTGGCTCTGCCAGAAATCGCGGCACTTGACCGCGTCCTTCATGGTCATGACCACCGGGGTCTCACCGTCGAACTGGAGCTCCTGCGGGCTGAACTGGTGGTGGTCGTCAAATGCCTGCTCCATCACCTGGTAGCGCATGTCGCGCAGCTCGCGGAAGAATCGCTGCGGGTTGCCTATCGCCGCAACCGCATGGCAGGGGCCGATTTCCGGCCCGGAAGACAGCTTCAGGGTCGAAGTCTGGTCCAGGTTGAACTGGTGCCAGCTGGCCGGCTCCAGTTTCATCGTGAAGTCTACCTGGTCACCGCACTGTTCGCGGACACCGGCCTCCGGCTCCCCGTTCGCAACCACCAGGTCCACGGACTCGAGCCGCGACGCTGGCTCGCGCAGGGGCCCCTGGGGCAGCAGCTTGCCGTTACCGAGTCCCCGATGGCCGTCAACGACGCAGATTTCCATACTGCGCCACAGTTTGTAGTGCTGCAGGCCATCGTCAGCCAGGATGACATCACACTGGTGATAATCGATCAGTGCCTGCGCTGCCTCACGCCGGTCCGGAGAGACCATGACCGGCAACCCGGTTATCAGGTGCAGCATCAATGGTTCGTCGCCGGACTCAAGAGAGTGCGACTGGGCTGTAACCTGGTAAGGGTACTCGCGGGCACGGCCACCGTGACCGCGACTGACAATGCCGGGATTCCAGCCTCGCTTGTGGAGCCAGCGGGCCAGTTCGGCCACCAGTGGCGTCTTGCCGGCGCCGCCTACAGTGATATTGCCCACCACGATGACCGGGACCGGCAGGGCCTCGGGCGGGTTGTCTTCATAGGCGCGCCGCCGGTGCCGGCTCACAACCCCATACAGGGACGACAATGGCGACATCAGCGCCAATGCCGAGCTCTTGTCATCTTCTTCCGGGTACCAGCGCTTGTTGAACCAGTCTTCCATCGACATCGGTCAGATTACCCTGCCGTCTGCTGTTGCAATAGTGTTGCGTAGCGGCCACCGCGCTCGATCAGGGACTGGTGGTCACCGCTCTCTACAATCCTGCCCTGCTCCATCACCAGGATCCTGTCAGCCCCCTCAATGGTACTGAGACGGTGCGCGATCACGAAAGTCGTGCGGTCCTTCATCACCTCGGTCAGGGCTGCCTGGATGCTTCGCTCGGACTCGTTATCGAGCGCGGAGGTGGCCTCATCGAGAATCAGCACCGGGGCATCCTTCAACAGTGCCCGCGCGATCGCAAGGCGCTGCCGCTGCCCGCCTGAGAGAATCTGTGCGTTGTCACCGAGCACCGTATCCAGGCCCTGGGGCAACTCCGCAACAAAGTCGGTGGCGTGGGCCAGCCGCACCGCCCGCTCGACCGCCTCCCGCGGACTGTCTGCCAGTTCACCGTAGGCGATATTGTTGTAGACCGTATCGTTGAAGAGGACGATATTCTGGGAAACCATACTGATCTGGCGCCGCAGTTCCTCCAGCGGCAGGTCCGCGGTATCGACGCCATCGAGCAGGATGCGACCGCTGGTCGGGTCGTAGAACCGCGCCAGCAGGCTCACCAGGGTACTCTTGCCGGAGCCGGAGGCCCCTACCAGGGCCACCGTCTGCCCGGCCGCGACGTCGATATCGATATCCGTCAATACCGCCGGCGCACCCTCGTCGTAACGAAAGCCCACGTGCTCGAAGGTGATCGCGCCCCTGACCGGTTCCGGCAGTCTGGCAACCCCTCCGGATGGCTCCCGCGGGGAGTCGAGCACCTCGAAGATACTCTCGGCGGCGGCGATTCCCTTCTGGATATCGGCATAGACCTCAGAAAGGCTGCGCACGGGTTTGGCCAGGGAGGCAGCGGCACCGATGTAGGAGGCAAATACCCCGGCGGTCATTGCCTCGACCATGCCGGGCGCCAGTGCCAGCCAGACAATGGAGGCAGTAGCCAGGCCAACCAGGATCTGGATTATTGACACGCTGCCGTTGTTTGCCACCACCAGCTTCATGAACTGTTGGCGGTTGTTGTCGCTGGCGGAGGCGAAGCGGGCATTCTCGTATACCTGCCCCCCGTACATCCGCACCACCTGGTAACCGTTGATTGCCTCCTGGGTCACATGGGTGACGTCCCCCATGCTGTTCTGGATGCGGTGGCTCAGTTTCCGGAAACGCTTGCCCACAATACGGACGATAAACGCGATCAGCGGGGCAAAAAGGAAGAAAGTTAAGGTAAGTTTCCAGTTCACCAGCAACAGGTAGGTGAGCAGGCCAATCGCGGTAAAAGACTCGCGGATCATGACCTTCATCGCCTTGGTGATGGAGTTGGTCACCTGCTCGACGTTATAGGAGACCTTGGAAATCAGGTAGGCCCCGGTGTACCGATCAAAATAGGCGCTGGGCAGCTGCCCGATTTTCCTGAACAGGTCGGTGCGCAGCTGGTGAATCACCGCCCGCGCCACATAGGCCAGGCCGTAGCTGCCTACGAAATTGCCCACGGCGCGCAGGGCAATAATCATCAGCATTGCCAGCGGCACCAGCCAGCGCGCCGTCTCCTGGGGCATGACGCCACCCGGGAAATAGGGGGCAATCCACTTTGCCAGGAACCCCCTACCCTCCTGGATCCCTGAACCCACGGCATCCAGCAGCAGCTCCGTCACCGCGATGAGGCTGACATTCATGGTGGAAAACAGCAGGAAGCCAAACACCGCCAGGGCGAAAATCGGCCAGTGCGGCAGAGCGTAGGCGAGCAGGCGGCGGTAGGTCTTGGTCCCGCTTTGCGGGACCGCGGGGGTGTTATCCATAGATACCCGTGTCATACATCTGGCAGGGATTCTGGCAGGATGGCATCGCGCCCGGCAGCGGCTCCTGGCTATCCCCGCCCACAGGGGCGCGAATGGCCGCTGGCTGCGGCCCGGCAGCCCCTGGCAGTTAATTCTCTTCCGGTTGCCGCGTGGTAATACTCAGGTGGACAAAGCCCAGCTGGCCCGCGGCATCCATTGCGCGCACCACGGCCTGGTGCTGCGCTGTGGCGTCGGCAGTGATGATAAGGGGGCGATTGTACTCGCCCGCGGAAACTTCCGACAGGGCCGATTTCAAGGTAGTCAGTTTTTTGTTGATCAGCGCCCGCCCATCTACCGAGTAGGAACCGTCTGCGTTGATCAGCACTTCGATGCTGCTCGGCGGCTGTTCGGGCTGGGCACCTGCGGCTTCGGGGAGATCCAGCTTCAGGTGGCTCTCCTTCGTAAAGGTGGTAGAGACCATGAAGAAGATCAACAGCAGGAAAACCACATCAATCAACGGTGTGAGATTGACCCCGTCCTGCTCTGTGGCTTGGCGGCGGAACTGCATTACGTGCTACCCCGCTCAGGCCGTTTCGATACGGCGGTCACTGTGCAGGGCATCCACCAGCTTTACCGCTTCCTGCTCCATGGTGACCACGATCGTATCCACGCGGCGCTGGAAGTAGCGGTGGGCCATGAGCGCGGGGATGGCCACGGTCAGGCCGGCCGCCGTGGTAATCAGCGCCTGGCTGATCCCCCCCGCCAGCACACCTGCATTGCCGGTGCCCTCCAGCATGATGGCAGTGAACACCTGGATCATGCCGACCACTGTCCCCAGCAGGCCGATCAGCGGCGCCACCGCAGCGATGGTGCCCAGGGCACCGAGGAAACGCTCCAGGTCATGCACCACTTGGCTTGCCGCCTCCTCGATGCTGTCCTTCATCACGTCCCGGCCATGGCGGGAATTGGAAAGGCCAGCGGCAAAAATGCGGCCCAGGGGACTGGAGTCGCGCAGCTCCTTGAGCCGCTCGCCGTTGATCTGGTTGTTTTTCAGCCAACTCCAGACCTCACCCAGCAGGCTCCGTGGAGCGATCCGGCGGGGATTCAGCGTCCACAGGCGTTCGATGGAAATGGCGATAACCGCAACAGAACAGAGCAGGATCGGCAGCATCAGCCAGCCGCCGGATTTTATTATGTCTAACACTTTTCTTATGTACCCGTACTGCGAAAGGTAGTCCTGCACTCTACCACAGCTGGCTGCGGCAGCTAAGCCTCACCAGCGACGTCTTTTCCTTCAGTGTGACGCGGATTACATGTCCGCGCCCAGAGGCGACAGGATTGAATCCATAAAAAAAGCCGCCGGCAGAGCCGGCGGCTTTCGATCGACACCTGACAGTCGGGGACTGTCGATGCAATCAGCGTCCGGGACGCTCCGGGCGCTCAGGCTTCGCCGGGCGCTCGGGCTTCTCCGGACGCTCGGCTTTCATCGGCTTTACCGGGCGCTCGGGCCGCTCCATCTTGACTCGCTCCGCCTTGTCGACCTTCGGTCCGGCCGTTTCGGGCTTCATGGACTTCTCGGCGCGCATGTCCTTGCCGGTCATCTTGTCTGCCTTGGCTGCGCCTGCAGTTTCCGGGCGATTGGAGTGGATGCCGCTCATGATCTCGCCGAGATTGAAACCCATCTCCTTGGCGATCTGGCCCCAGCCCATGCCCTCTTCGACGCGCATGTACAGGACTTCGTTGATCGCGTCGTCGGCAGTCATGCCTGTCTCGCCTTCCAGGGCCTCGGCAGCTGACGCCATCGCCAGCTGTTCCGCCAGGGCCAGGGTAATAGTCACATTGCCATAGCCCATGCCAACGCTGGCTTCTTCACCCTCGACACCTTCCACTTCGTCGGTGTCCGCAACATCTTCCGCGGCATCACCTTCCGCGCCGCCCTCGGCATCTTCCGGGGGAACGTAGGTGATGTCACCGCTGCGCAGGCCTTCCACATAGGACTGGGAATCCTCGCCGAGGAAATCACCGAACATGCCGGCGACGCTCTCGGAAGAAACATTGGATACAGACTCGACCACCTCGGTATCGGTGGAATCATTATCCGGCAGGTCATCGTCGGCCCACACCGCGCCCGCGAGCATTGCCGAAAGTACAGCGGGAAGTACAGCCATCTTGAAGGGAATCTTCATCGCTTTTTTTCTCCTGGTAGTAAATTTTTACCGCTTATCACCGTCTATCAGCTACCCGGGCGGTAGCTCACTTGAAGGCCGAAACCGAAATCGGGGCTGCCATCAGTGAGGCCCTTGTAGCCGTAGAGCATGCCGCTCCACTGCTCGGTCAGCTTCTGGTTGAGGTACCCGAACAACTCAGCAGAATCCTCACTGCTATCAGTGCTGGCCTGCTGGTAATCGAGGGACAATCCAAGGCTGGTCTCGGGGGCCAGTCGGTAGCCACTGCCCACTGAGGTGTACCAGACGTCGTTCAGCTCCGTTTCGGGAAGGTCACCCTTGACCTTGCGCGCCAGGGTGGCAAAGGGGGTGAAATCTCCGGCGATGGTGAACACTTCCGCTTGCAGCGTGTAATCCACCTCTCCGGTACCCAGCCCCTTTTCCTCATCGGCCGTAGGCACCTTGAACTTGCCCGACAGGTCAACGAACCAGCGCTCGCCGATCGGTTCCAGGCTATAGGTGCCGGTCAGCCAGAGGTCACCGATGCCCGCTTCCTTTACGGTCTCGACCTCGGTCTGCCCACCGCCGTTGCCCGGCCCGAAACCACCGCCGGTGCCACCGTTACCACGGCCGACAACAAAGCCACCATCGCCGCCGGGCACAACGCCACCGGGGCCCTCGATCTGCACATAAGGCAGGGAGGCCTTGAAGGTCCAGCTGGTGGACGGCTTGTAGCTTACGGTGAACGGGGTGGACACGATCTCAGTATCGGCCGTATCGCCATAGTCACCGCTGCTGTAGTCGGTACCCAGCGTGTACTTCCACTCGCCCTCAGCCAGCGCCTGGCCGGAGGAGAGCATCGCGGCCGCCATGACGGCGCGGGAAATCAGTCTTTTATTCATGCAACTACTCACCACTTGACTGCAATGCGGAACCCCTGTCTTCTCGGTGGTTTTTCAACCAGGGGGCCGCCGTTAAAATCTTGACCAAAGAGTACCAATTATTAGGTGACCACTTTTGACCAACTTCACAAAAAAAGTTCCCTGCGCCGGTTGGTGTCGCAACTGGGAAGTATTTGGCAACCGGAACGCGAATCTCCTGCCGGACCCTGGCGCACTGGCCCAGAAGGTGGTCATTTTTTGACCGACTGGAGCAGCCAGAAACGGGGAAAGCTCCTCGCGGTTTTCACTGAAGGCTCGGCGTTCACGCCATCCCAGGAGAACTCCAGTGCACCGGTATCTGCGGTATTAAAGAGTTTCGCGCCCGCCTCACGGTAACGAGCCACTACGTCGGGGTGGGGATGCCCGAAATGGTGCCGAAACCCCGCACTGAAAACCACGCTGCGGGGCCTAGCCCAGTAAACGAATCCCGGCGATGATGATGTGCGCGAGCCGTGATGGGGCGCCACAACCAGGTCCACTGGCTCAAACCCCGGGTTAGATGCCAGCAGCTGTTTTTCCACCGCAGCAGAAATATCCCCAGCCAACAGGATACGGCGCGAACGCCACTCAAGCAGTAGCACGCAACTGTGGTCGTTTTCCTCACCGCTAACCGAAGGCGCCATGGGCCAGAGGACCCTCGCAGTGAGGCCACCCCGCCCTATCTCCTGCCCCGCGAGGCAGGCGGAGGCATCCGTTGCCGGCGGCGGTTCCAGGCGGTCGGCGAGGGTCCCCGGGGCCAGCAGGGTTGCCACTGGCACACCGGCCAGCACTCCCCCCAGGCCGCCGCGGTGGTCGCGATCGCCGTGGCTCACCACCAGGGTATCCAGTGCCCCCACCCCTTCCTCCAGCAGGTACGGCACCAAAATGGCCTCCCCGGCATTCCAGCCACTGCGGGAACTGGGCCCTGCGTCGTACAGCAGGTAATCGCCATCAGCCGCCACCAACACGGCCAGGCCCTGGCCGACATCGAAAATGGTCACCTGCAGCCCGCCGCCCCACTGCCGGGCTGGGAAAGTGGCGGGGACCGCGACCAGCAGGACAAACGTCCAGCCAATATGCCGGCCGGGAACGCCACGGGGTAAAGAAAGTATCAATAGCGCGATGGCGGATAACGCGAGCCCGGCCACACCGGCGACGAAGCCCATAGGCTGCCAGGCGCCGGCGCCATCAAGGTAGCCGAGGAGAGCCATGAGCTGGTCCAGTTGCTCCCCCGCCAGCCCCACCAGGGTGATCCCGATAACGGAATCCCCGAACAAGGTACCCAGCATCAACAAAGGCAGTATGCCAAACCCGACCCACGGGATGGCGACCAGGTTCACGCCAAGTGCGATCGCACTGGCGCCCGAGAACAGGTAGAGAGATGGGACCAGCAGGCCCAGGGTCACCGCCCACTGGCCGCGGGTCATGTCTGCGAGCCAGCGCAATCCACGCCGGACAGGACCGGGCTGCTTGCCCTGCCCGACCTTCCGGCGGCCGGCAAACGCCAGCATCAGTGCCGCTACCGCAATGAACGACAGCCAGAAGCCCGGGCTGAAAATCGCCAGCGGTTGCAATGTGAGAACCACTGCCAGTGCCAGCGCATACGCCAGCCAACCGCTGAGACGCCTGCGCCAGATTAATGCGAGCAGGAAGATCGCCGTCATTACCAGCGCGCGCTGAGCCGAGAGCGGCGCCCCCGCCAACAGGGTATACAGCCCGGCTGCCGCCAGGGCGCAGGCCGCGGGCAGGCCTGCAAAACAGCGCAGGCCCGCCGCCCCCAGCCCTCGCACCAGGATTCCGCTCGCCAGCAGGAAAAAACCGGCCACCATACCCACATGCAGGCCCGATATGGCCACCAGGTGGGCCGTGCCGGTGGACCGCAGCAGCCTCTGGTCCTCCCGGGCCAGGCCGCCCCGGTCGCCGAGCAGCAGCGCCGAAACCAGCTCCAGCCGCGGTGGACCCTGTCGCTCCAGGCGCTCGCGCAAACCCTGCCGCCAGGCGGCCACTCCCCGTCGCTGTCCCAGGAGGCGGGGTTCGCCATCGGCCGGGCGCACGTAGCCCGTGGCATAGATGCCCTCGCGCAACAGCCAGCCCTCGTAATCAAACGCGTGGGGGTTGACGGTGCCCCGGGGGCGCTTCAACCGGACCGGGAGCAGCCAGGCACTGCCGCCGGTTAGTTTGCCCACCACGTCGGGTGGCGCACGGTACCAGGTCAGCAGGAGCCGCTGTCCGGCGAATGAATCAGGGACGGGCCACGCAGCCTCCCTGGCGAGAACGCGAGCGGTAAACCGCAGGTCGGCCGGGCTGGCGGGAGCGCTATCCCGGGCGCCACCGCCTCCCCGCCGTGGCAGGGACACCACCTCCACAGGCAGCAGGAAGTCGGCGCTGTGCTGCGCCATGGGCAGGCGATCCGCCAAGGCCCGGTGATTGTGCCAGAGCGCCCAGCTGGCCCCCAGCACCAGGGCGAGCGCAAGCGGCAATAGGGATCGAAGGGGGCGCAGCAGCCAGGCCAGCAGGAGCAGGCTTCCCGATGCCAGCAGCCACAGGGGCCATTGTGGAAGCTCCGGCAGGCAGCCGGTCGCGCCCACGCCGAGCGAGTATGCCCAGAGGATGCCGGCCGGCGAGCCGGGTATAAGGTGCCTGTTTCCCTCGGCAGTCGAAGCCACGCAAGATCCCTTTGCCCGCTTGATTCCCCAGGGTGAACTTTTGCCACAAGGGCTACCGGCCTGCCAACCCCTGATGACTGATCACTTTTTGAGCGCCAGACTGCCAGCTTCGGCCTCTCCCGCTGTTCTGGGCCAGCATCGGGTCACATTTCTTTAAAAAAATGACTTCTTTAACCTTTTTGTAATATTGCGCCGCCAGAATGCGCGGCATCCCGAGGGACCGCTCGTACCAGAACAATCAGGCGGCCCTCCAGAATCTCAACAAAAACTGTGCGAGACCATCGATGAAAAAGACCGCTATCTCCCTGGCTATCGCCGCCGTGGTTCCGGCCCTGGCTAATGCGCAAGACGAATCAGAAGCCCTGGACCTGTATGGCAAGGCCAATGTCACCTTCCAGTCCGCCGACGAAGGCGAGGGCTCGACCACCGGCGTGAAGAGCAATGCCTCCCGCCTGGGCGTCAAGGGTAAGCTGCCTTTCGACAACGGCCTGACCGGCATCTACAAAATGGAATACGAGACCGATGTCGACGGCGACGCCGACGAGATCTTCAAGCAGCGCAATATCTACGCTGGTCTCGAGGGCGGTTTCGGCCAGGTGATCGGTGGCAAGTTCGATACTCCGCTGAAAGCTGCGCAGAAGAAGGTCGACCTGTTCGGTGACCTGGAAGGTGACATCAAGAGCGTCATCACCAAGAGCGACAACCGCGTAGCCAATATCCTGCAGTACACCACACCCTCCTTCGCCGGCTTCAAGGCCTCTGCTGCCTACGTAAGCAACGGCGACGAGGAGCTGACCGACAGCGACGGGCTGCCCCTGCTGGACGAGAACGGCAACGTCGTAACTCGTGAGAACGGCAGCTCGGTGTCCTTCGCCTACGATAATGCCGGCGTGTACATCGCCTACGCATTTGACCAGGACGTCGAGGCCAACGACTGGAATGTCCAGCGCCTGGTGAGCCAGTACAACATCGGCCCGGTCCAGGTAGGCGCCCTGTTCGAAGAGCAGGAAAAGGAAGACGGCAGCACCCAGGACGGCTGGATGACCTCTGCGGCGTACAAGATTAACGCCTGGACCATGAAGGCCCAGTACGGCCAGTCCGACATCGTGGTGGAAGATGCGGAAACCTACAGCCTGGGCCTGGACTACAAGCTGTCCAGCGCCGCCAAGGTATTCGCCTTCGCCACCGACGAGACCGCAGCCAACGACTACGAGCGGACCTACTTCGGCCTGGGTACCGAGTTGAAGTTCTGATTCCGAGCAGTCACCTCTGCCCCTGAAACCCGGCCCCGCGCCGGGTTTCTTTTTTTGGGGCTGAGCGGGCCCGGCGTCCCCCCGGCCTAGATCACCAGGCAATCCATGAACTCGCAGACCGGCATCTGCTCCAGGGACTCCCGGTCGCTGCAGAGGGCAAACAGCTCGTCACAGCGCGACTTGGGATAGCGCGTGGCCAGGTTGGCCCTGAATTTTTCCTCCAGCAGGGGTATGCCCTCTTCCCGCCGCCGGCGATGGCCGATGGGGTATTCCACCTCGACTTTATCGGTGGCAGTGCCGTCCTTGAAGAACACCTGCACCGCGTTGGCAATGGAACGCTTCGCCGGGTCCAGGTAATCGGCCGAATAGCGAGGTTCCTCCATTACCTGCATCTTTTCTCGCAACCTGTCGATCTCTGGGTGCGCCTCGTGGAAGCCGTCCTCGTAGTGCTCTGCGCGCAGGTCACCGAAAAGCAGTGGTACCGCGGTCATATACTGCAGGCAGTGATCCCGGTCGGCGGAGTTGGCCAGTGGGCCCTCCTTGGAGATGATGCGGATTGCCGACTCGTGCGTGCTGATTACCACCCGGTCGATCTCGTCGAGGCGGTCCCGTACCTGGGGGTGCAGGCTCACCGCCGCCTCGCAGGCGGTCTGGCTGTGGAACTCGGCGGGAAACGAGATCTTGAACAGGATGTTTTCCATCACATAGGTGCCGTAGTCCTGCGGGAACCTGAAAGACCGCTTCTCTTCAGCCTTTACCTTCTGGTCGGCATTCGTCTTGCTGAACAGCACATCGTAAAAGCCCCACTGTTTCGCCGTGAGCACCCCGGGAATGCCCATCTCGCCGCGCATGGCGATGTCGGCCAGCCTGACCCCGCGACTGGTGGCATCGCCCGCGGCCCAGGACTTGCGCGAGCCGGCATTGGGGGCGTGCCGGTATGTGCGCAGCGCCCCGCCGTCCGCCCAGGCATGGGATAACGCCGCCATCACCTGCTCGCGGTCGCCGCCCATCAGCTTTGCGGCCACAGCCGTGGATGCGACGCGCACAATCAACACGTGATCCAGTCCGACGCGGTTGAAGCTATTCTCCAGCGCCAGCACGCCCTGAATCTCATGGGCACGGATCATGGCATCCAGTACATCGCGCATCCTCAGTGACTCCCTCCCCTGCGCAACATTTTGCCGGGACAGGTGGTCCGCCACCGCGAGGATTGCACCCAGGTTGTCCGACGGGTGGCCCCACTCCGCCGCCAGCCAGGTATCGTTGTAATCCAGCCAGCGGACAATACAGCCGATATCCCAGGCCGCCTTGACCGGGTCCAGGCTGAGGCGTGTTCCGGGCACCCGCGCCCCGTGCGGCACCTGGGTACCGTCGACGACCGGCCCCAGCAGCTTGGTGCACTCGGGGAAGCCCAGCGCCAGCAGGCCACAGCCAATTGAGTCCATCAGGCAATAGCGTGCCGTATCCCAGGCTTCCTCCGACTCGATTTCGTAATCCAGGACATAGTCAGCGATATCCTGGATAACACGGTCGTAGTCCGGGCGGATATTCTGCTCGACGTTTCCGGCCATTACAGTATTCCTACCTCATCGGTTGATTGCGTTGCCTGTGCTTGCCGACCTGCCCTGTCGCGCAGCGGCGTCGCTTGACAGCGGAGTGATCAGTTGGATTTCGGCGGCGCTTGTGCAGGTTTTTTCGCGTCGAACAGGCCGGAGGTCGCGATCGGGCGTGCAAAGCGGTGGCCTGAGTGGTCGTCATTGCTGACGTTGAAGTAAACGATCACGAGGTCCCGCGAGGGAGATACGTAGAGGCCCTGGGTCATCAGGCCGCCTTTCCACATATCCCCGTCGGGCCAGATGACGTCCCACTGGCGGCTGTTGGCGATGAAGTCGTCCGAGCCGAGGTAATCGGCGAACACCGGACCGTCGAACCCCGCCATGACAAACTCATGCGTGCGTACCTCGTTGCGAATGCGATCGAGGATCTCGTCCGAAACAACCTTTTCGACGGCGATCTTGTCCCAGCTCGGCGTGTAAAGCATGCCGAAGCGGGCGAAGTCTCTCAGGTTGCTCGACACCAGCCCGTGCGCCGCTGCAATGCCGTCCGGCGTCAGGTGAATTTGCAACACGCCCTCGGCGCCAACCTTCGACCAGACACGGCGATCGAAGAGCTGCGGCCAGCGCTCGCCTTCCACCTCCTCGGCCAGCAACACCAGCATTTGTGTCAGCCCCGAGGCATACTCGAATGCCAGGCCGGGCTCTTCTTTTTTCGGTGTACTCCTAAGTACGTCGCGCAGTTTCTCGACGCCCCTGGTTTCATTCGGAAAACCAAACTCGGCTTCATACACACGGCGGGCAATGTTGTCGGGATCGAAGCGGGATTCAGACGTATCCTCAAGGTCCATGCCGGTGGCCATATCCAGCACATCGCCGGTGGTGACACCGTCCCAGTCGGTGCCCTTGAAGTCGGTCAGGTACTTTGTGATTGGCGCGCCTTCATCGATTTTGCCCTCACTGATTAGTTGGTCGATGACCAGGCTGGCAGTCGGTTTGGCCGAAGACATCCAGAGGTGATAATCCGCGGGTCGCATCCGCGGATACTTTTCGTAGACGATGTTGCCCTTGTGAACCACCAGAAACGCCTGGGCCCCATCGGACTTCTGCAGGAATTCGTCCAGCGTTAGCGGCCCTTTGAGTTTACTCTCAGAAGTCATCTCCGCTTTCACTTTGCCGACCTCTGGCATCGGCTTGCTACCCAGGGGCATCACACCCGGCCGCGACGGGAGTATGGCCGTCGGCATGAATTCCGACGCACGCATGTTGAAATAGGCGGAAGGATCGCCACCCCGGAACAGTTCGTTGTAATCGGCTTTTCGCGTCTGCTTCTCGAGGTCCAGCGGGAACCCATCGACGAACTCGCCAAGCGGCGTATTGTCCTGCGCCACGGCGACCGCAGCTGCCAAAGCGAAGACAGACGACACCAGTTTCCTTCCAGGCATGGCTTCACTCCTCCGGAGTATTTCTGTCGACAATGCCGCCATTCCTGATCCGGTCCCAGTGCTCATGCGGGTGAACGGCAAGGTGGGTACGCCCCACGAGGCCGACCTGGCGGGAGCGGCGATGCCAAAAACTACTGGAGTTTAGCCCAGTGCCCGCTCCCTACCGGTGGGCCAGCACGTACTCGATCGCCGCGCACACGGCGACGGCCTGCGCGGAATTACATTGTCCGGGCGTGGCACGGGGGCTGTCGGGGTAGACCTCGGTGGTGGTCCAGGGGACGGTGATGCTGGCGCACAGGCCCAGCATTTTGAGCGGGTATTCGATCACGCCACGCGCGACCAACGGCGAGCCGATGACCTCGTTGTTTGTCGTCGGCCGGGGCGATATGGGTGACCAGGCGCAGGTTCAGAGCACTGAAGCTGGCGGCTGCTATTGCCGCTACAGCTTTACCTCGATATCGGCAATCACCGCATTGGCGGTGTTGCGCGCAGTTTCGATATCATCGGCCCGCGCCAGGGCGACACCCAGGCGGCGCTTGCCGGCGACTTCCGGTTTGCCGAACAGGCGCAGCTGGGTATCGGGGCGGGAGAGCGCCGCACTCAGGTTGCCGAACTGCATCTGGGTGGAATCGCCCTCCACCAATAGCACCGACGAGGCGGATGCGCGGTGCAGCTGGATATTGGGAATGGGCAGCCCGAGAATCGCCCGGGCATGCAGGGCAAACTCGGAGAGATCCTGCGAGATCAGGGTCACCAGGCCGGTGTCGTGTGGCCGCGGCGAGACTTCACTGAAAATCACCTCATCGCCTTTGACAAACAACTCCACGCCAAACAGGCCGCGGCCACCCAGGTTGTCGGTCACCGCTTTGGCAATCTCCTGCGCGCGGCCCAACGCCGCTGCCGACATCGCCTGCGGCTGCCACGATTCCTGGTAATCCCCATCGGCCTGGCGGTGGCCAATGGGCGCGCAGAAGCTGGTAACAATGTTGCCATTGCCGTCATCGTGGCGAATGGTCAGCAGGGTGATCTCGTAATCGAAGTCGACAAAACCCTCGACAATCACCTTGCCCTTGCCGGCGCGACCGCCCTCCTGTGCGTAGGCCCAGGCTTCCTCAACCTGTGCGGCATCGCGCACCAGGCTCTGGCCCTTGCCCGATGAACTCATGATCGGTTTCACCAGGCAGGGAATGCCTATCTCGTCGATCGCGGCTTTGAATTCGGCCTCACCGGCAGCAAACCGGTAGCGGGAGGTGGGAAGCCCCAGGGTTTCCGCCGCCAGCCGGCGGATGCCTTCGCGGTTCATGGTCAACTGGGTGGCCCGCGCCGTGGGGATAATATTGACCCCCTCCCCTTCCAGCTTGGCCAGGGCGTCGGTGGCAATGGCTTCGATTTCCGGCACCACCAGGTGGGGCTGCTCCTGTTCAATCACGCCGCGCAGTGCATCACCATCGAGCATATTGATCACATGGCTGCGGTCGGCCACCTGCATCGCCGGGGCGTTGGCGTAGCGGTCCACCGCAATGACCTCGCAGCCGAGGCGCTGCAGCTCGATTACAACTTCCTTGCCCAGTTCGCCGGCGCCGCAGAGCAGCACGCGGGTCGCGGTAGAAGAGAACGGAGTGCCCAGGGTAGCCATAGAGTTTTTGCCTTATTGTGAATTTTTCTCGAGGGACGCTATCGCGGCCTATGATCCTTCCCAGGCCGGTGCCAGGCGCTCGGCCTCTTCTTCAAGCACATCATCGATGACGTCCATCAGGTCCCCGACATCGACGCTGGTCGTGTCATGCTCGAAATGCCCGGTAAGGCGGCTGTCCGGGTGCAGTTCACCCGCCTCATAAAGGGCCCAGATTTCCTTGCCGTAATCGGTGGTCAATAGCTCCGGGGCAAAGCGGCCGAAATAGGCCCGCATATTGTTGACATCGCGCTCCAGCATCATGGCGGCGTTGTTGTTGCCGGCGGCATCCACCGCCTGGGGCAAATCGATGATGACCGGGCTGTCGCGGTCCAGCAGCACATTGAACTCGGAAAGGTCACCATGCACCAGGCCGGCACACAGCATGCGCACCACGTCGGCTATCACCTGGCCGTGGTAATCCCGGGCCTGCTCCGGGGTCAGCGTGACGTCATCCAGCCGCGGGGCGGCATAGCCCTCGTCGTCGGCCACCAGCTCCATCAGCAGCACACCGTCAACGAAGCCGTATGGCCGGGGGACGCGCACGCCGGCCGATGCCAGCCGATACAGGGCATCGACCTCGGCACTCAGCCAGGCCTGTTCCTGCTCCTTCTGGCCGTAGCGGGTCTTCTTCGACATCGCCCGGGCACGGCGGCTGTTGCGCCCCTTGCGGCCTTCCTGGTACTGCACCGCCTGCTTGAAGCTGCGCTGCCTGGCCTCCTTGAAGACCTTGGCACAGCGCAAGCCGTCGCCACAGCGCACCACATACACCTGCGCTTCCTTACCGCTCATCAACTGGGCGATGACCTCGTCGATCATGCCGTCGTCGACCAGCGGTTGTAATCTCTTGGGTACTTTCATGCTTCTGCTCTGATCGTTGGCGGAGGCGGTCCGCTGGCCGGGTCGGGCCGCGCTCGGCCTGCAGCCGCCAACTCTCAGCCATATTACCGGTGCGCCAGCGCGTAGTCGATCGCCGCACACACCGCGACGGACTGGGCAGTATTGCACTGCTCCCGGGTGGTGCGGGGGGCGCTGGTGATACTGGCATAAAGGCCCAGCTGCTTGAGCGGGTACTGGATGACACCCCGTGCGACCACCACCGACGAGCCAATGGTCTCGCCGTTGTCATCGGCCGGGGCGATATGGGTGACCTTCTCCCCGGCCGCGATCACCGCCTGCTGGAACCCGGGCTGCGCGTTCTCGCTGTCGTCCACCAGGTAGAAGCCATCCGGAATCCCGCCGCTTCGAACGGCTTGCCGTCGCGGGCGGCCTGGTCCCCTTTATTTCTGGATGACTTGATCCTAATCAGGACGGGCGTTTTGTCTGACGGTACCGTTCATGCGGCGTTTCTCTTCAACCACTGATTAATGAACAGCCATGAGGCGTCAGGTGTTCGCGGTGACAATATCCCTCGCGTTATGCACTGCCGTGAATAGCCGCAGAGAGACGACGAGTCTACCCGGCATAAATCAATGACCTGATTGTAGGAGGTTTCGTGGACGCATTTCCCCACGAGTACAAAGTGGCCGCCAGTGCGGCGAGTGAAAGTGAAATCACCCTGACTGCTGAAGGGCTGGAGCCCCTCCCCTCTGCGGCACCGGCCCAGTTCGGCGGGCCCGGCGACCGCTGGTCACCGGAAGACCTGTTGGTAGCTTCCGTGGCGGACTGTTTCATTTTGACGTTCCGCGCCATTGCCAAGTTTTCCAAGCTTGAATGGACATCACTGGAATGCAGCGTCACCGGCGTTCTGGACAAGGTCGAACGCACACCCTGCTTCACCGCTTTCGAGGTGAACGCCAAGTTGCAGGTGCCAGAAGGCACCGATACGAACAAGGCGTACAAGCTGCTGGAAAAGTCTGAGGCGAGTTGCCTGGTGACAAATTCCCTCAAGTCGTCGATAACGCTGAATGCGGAGGTCACGGTTTCGTGACCTCCGGCATCACCTTCCGTTAGAGCGCGTCGCCGCCAACGCGCAACACGCCTTCTTACCGGTGTGCCAGCGCGTAGTCGACCGCCGCACACACCGCGGCCGCCTGGGCGGCATTGCATTGCTCGGGGGTCGCGCGTGGGCTGTCGGGGTAGACCTCGGTGGTGGTCTTGTAGGGGGCATTGGTGATGCTGGCACAAAGGCCCAGCTTTTTCAGCGGGTACTGGATGACACCCCGCGCGACCACCGGCGAGCCGATGATCTCGCCATTGTCATCGGCCGGGGCGATATGGGTAACCTGCTCCACCGCCGCGATCACCGCCTGCTGGAATTCGGGCTGCGGGCTCTCGCTGTCGTCCACCAGGTAGAAGCCATCGGGAATCCCGCCCGGCGTGAACGGCTTGCCATCGCGGGCAGCCAGCGCGGGGCGGAACTCGCTTTCGTCGGTATCGGTGGTCTCGTGCAGGTCGATGTGCATCAGCACACGGTCGCGGACCGGCGCCACCAGCCGCATCAGCGCCGCTGACTCCTGGGCGGGGCTGTCATCGTAGAAGGAGCGGTTCGGGTCGACTGCCTTGGCGTTCCAGCGCTGGATATGCTCATAGCCCCAGGGGCTGACACAGGGCGCGACCAGCAGGTTGACGCGGTCCGCGTACTCCGCGGCATGCTGATCCACGAACTGCAGCGCACCGTGCACGCCACTGGTTTCGTAGCCGTGCACACCGCCCGTCACCAGCACCACCGGCAGGTCGTCGTTCCAGTCTCGGCTGCGGATCGCCAGCAGCGGAAAGCGTTCGTCGCCGTATTCCAGGCGGCCGTATTCTTCCACGTCGAAGCGCGGGCGCAGGCCCTCGATTGCGCTCACCACTTCTTCTTTATAACTGCGCTGGCGGGCCTGGCGTGACAACCACTCGGCCCGCTCCGCGTCGCCCCAGGGCGTGCCGGGGGTGCCAATGGGATAGGCTTTAGGCGTCGTGTTCATGCGCTTGTGCTCCATTGATGGCTGATACTGGCGGGGATTCTACACCTGCAAAGCCACATCTTGGAGCCGGGCGCTATGGCGCAGCGAACGGTTACCGGGCTACATCCGCGGCAACCACATACCCATGGTCGCAGCAAAGATACCAATGGCCATAAAGGCCGTGAGCGGGACCATAGCTCCGACAAAGGCCAGCTGTGCGCCCTGCCCGGCTTCGCGCTTCTGGCAGTGGAAATACCATTCCAGCATGGCCAGGGGTAGCAGGTACTGGCCAAACCCCAGGGCGTACAGAAAGGGGCCGGTGAAGGAGTCCCAGTCGACTCCCCACCCACCGGTCAGCATCGCCCACCCCATCAGGGCCACACGAAAGAACCATACCGCGCTGGCAGCCATAAACAGGCGCAGGGCCCAGCGCCGGTGCTCGGCAAAGCGGCCGGCCATGGCGTTGCGCACTGCCAGGAACCCAAATACCAGGATCAGTATGCCGTCGATGGAGATGGTGACCTGGGACACCAGGTCGCCAATGGTGTGACGGGTCCAGGTCATATACAGCCCGCCGACACTGCTGATGACGGCAGCCAGCAGGTAGCTGCGTCCCAGCCAACGATGGAAGTTGGGTGCGTGCCGGCGCACGGCAGGTACCAGCTGCAAGGGACCGCCGCCGATCACTATCGCGGCCAGCAGGACGTGGGCCACCGCTGACAGGTTGCCCAGGGTATCGCCCTCGCGAAAACCCGCGGGCAGGTGCAGCCCCTGCAGGCCGTGCAGCCCGGACTGGGCAATGGGCGGATAGAACACGGCGAGGATGTAGGCCAGGAATATCCCGTGGCCAATCGCCGCTATGCAAAACCAGGTCTTTACCGATAGATTGACGGCCCGCCGGGCATCGAATGGGCGCAGCAGTGTGGGGCTGAGTACAGCATTGTTCATCGTTGTTCTCCATGCATTGATAAAGCGGGACGCACGACATACTTTTCTCCCGTGTGGTCCTCGCAGGCCTGGCCTGAATGTGCCTGCCGGGCATGGTCGGCCTTTTATAACCCCTGCACATCCGCCACAGGCAGGAATCCGGCCTCCCCCAAAAGGGGGAGGCCCCCTGCTGTGCCCTCCCCCATAAGTCCCATGACAGCCCGAAGGGCCTGGTTTAGCATGCAAGAATGAAATCGCCGTCCCCCACCCACCAGGCATCGATTGCATCTGATGCTAGCCCCGAGTTACCGAAGCTTCCGGTCTGGCAGCCCATCCGCGGGCCATTCGAGCGCTGGCCGCAGCTGACCGACCTGCTGATCGCCCTGTTCGCCTTTTTGCTGACGCTGCTGATGTGGTCGCGGGATGACGCGCACCAGGTGCTGGCCCTGCAAAGCATTTGGGATGTCGCCGCTTTCCAGTGCGCCTTCATCGGCTGTTTCGCCCTGCTGTGGCGCCGCACCCACCCCTGGCAGGTGCAGGCCGTTATTCTCGGGGCCACGCTGATGCTGGAGCTGGGCTTGCCGGCCGAGGGCATCGTTGCCCTGGCGTTTTCGCTTTACAGCCTTGGGCGCTATGAGGCCAACACCCGGGCCAGCTGGATCGCGATGCTCGCGACGCTGGCTTTTGTGTTGATCGACGAGAGGGTGCTGGTCAGGCCCACGGCCGGAGGCACCGTGGCAGTGATGCTGGCGTGGGCACTGTGGTATACCGGCCGCCGGTTGCGCTTTCGCGGCGAGTACCTGCGCTTGATGGGAGAGCGTGCCCGGTACCTGGAGCGGGAGCGCAACGCGGAGTCCGAGCGGGCTGTCGCGGCCGAGCGCACCCGGATCGCCCGCGAGATGCACGACGTGGTGGCGCACCAGGTGAGCCTGATGACGGTCCAGGCCGGTGCCGCACGGACCATCGGCCGCAATAACCCGGAGGCGGCCAGTGAGGCCATGGCCTCGGTGGAGGCCGCGGGCCGCCAGGCGCTGACGGAGATGCGCCACCTGCTCGGCGTACTGCGCCCGGCCAGTGATGCGGCCGCCCTCGCCCCGCAGCCGGGACTGGCGGACCTGCCCGCCCTGATCGACAAGGTCCGGGAGGTGGTGGCCAGGGTGGACTATGCCACCCACGGCGAGCTCGACGATGTGCCTGCCAGGGTCGCCCTTGCCGCCTACCGGATCGTGCAGGAATCACTGACCAACGTCATCAAGCACGTGGGTGCCGCGGCCAGCGTCCGTGTCAGCGTGAACGCCGAAGCGGACCATCTCGCCATCTGTGTGCGCGATGACGGCCAGGGCCCAGGTGAGACAGACCCGCGACGCTCTCAGGAGCAAAGCGGAGAGCAAGGCGGCTGTGGGCACGGCATCGCCGGCATGCGCGAACGCGCGGAACTGCTCGGCGGCTGGCTCAATGCCGGCCCCGCCGAAGGCGGTGGCTTTGAAGTGACCGCACAACTGCCCACCATGGAGAGGGGGAATTAATGATACGAGTGATGGTGGTGGACGACCAGGCGCTGGTGCGGCGCGGCTTTGCCCTGGTGCTGGATAACGAGTCCGATATTGAGGTGGTGGCCGAGGCCGGCACCGGCATCGAGGCAATAGAAGCGGCACGGGAGCATCAACCGGATATCATCCTGATGGATATCCGCATGCCCGAGATGGACGGGCTGGAAGCCACCGCGCAGATCTTAAAAGCCGGGGAGGCAGCCGAAGCCAGTGACACCCCCTGCCGGGTCATCATCCTGACCACCTTCGATCCCGATGAGTATGTGTTTCGTGCGCTGCAGGCGGGCGCCAGTGGTTTTATGCTGAAGGACATTCCGCCGGAATCGCTGGTGGAAGCGGTGCGCACCGTTGCCGATGGTGGTGCCATGCTCGCCCCCGGTATCACCCGCCGCCTGATCAGCCAGTTCGCGCAGAAGATGGGCACCGGCCGCAACCTGGCCGAACGCCTGGAGCGCCTGACCACGCGGGAGCGCGAGGTATTGGCAGCCATCGCCCATGGCAAGAGCAATGTCGAGATCGCCGAAACCCTGTTTATTGGCCCGGCCACCGTCAAGACCCACGTATCCAGCGTGCTCTCCAAGCTGGGCTTGCGCGACCGGGCCCAGGCCGTGGTGTTCGCCTACGAATGCGGCCTGGCCACCGCCGGAGGGCGCGATGTCGGTTTCTGATTCAAGGCAAGATCTGCAGCGCAATTCCCTGTATAGCCTCGCGGCTGTCGGTGCGGTGCTGCTGGGTGCCCTGCTCACCCTGGGCGCCTACGGCCATTTTTCCGCTGTCTGGGGGCAGATGATAAGTGAGGATACTGCCCTGCCCCGCCGCCTGCTGCTGATGTTGCCCGGGGTGACGCTCGCCGGTACCGCCGTGTTGAACATCCTGCTCAGCAAGCCGCTCTGGCAAGCCCGCGGCTACGCGCTTACCGCCACCCTGGTGGGCAACCTGGTTGCTACAGCCTATCTGGTCTACCTGCTTGTAAGAGGAGTACCGGGCCACCCCATTGGAATCTTTCTGGCCCTAGAAATGTCGCTCGTCATCCTGCTGGTGAGTATACGGGCGGGGCTGGTGTGGCCAGCGCTAGCTGATGCCAATATAAAAAAGTCATAGAGCTCCAGTATTTTTCCCTGCCCCCCAACATTCTGATGCTCAATCGGTCACTCCGAACAGCCCCAGCTGGCCATCCACCAGGCTGTCAAAATCCAGCTCTATGAATGGCAATATGGCATCGGCCACCGGCTTGAGCTGCCGGTCGATATAGTGCTGGTAATCAATCGGTGACTGGCGGTAATCCACTGGCTCCGGGCCATTGAGGGTGATCACGTAGCGAATCCAGCCCTTCTTCTGGTAGCGGGGCGACAGCCCCTGCTGGCGGCGGTGCTCATCGGCCATTCGCGCTGCGCGCACATGGGGTGGCACGTTTTTTACGTATTGCTCCAGCTTGCGCCTGAGCCGCTTGCGATACACCAGCTGCTCGTCCATGTCCCCGGCCCGGGTCCTCTCCACCGTCTCGCGGATATAGTCGGACGGATCCTCGCCGTGAAACACCATCCCGTAAAGTCGGGTCTGGAACTGTTTGGCCAGGGGCGTCCAGTCGCTGCGCACGGTTTCCAGGCCCTTGAAGACCAGCTTTTCCTCATCCCCGCTCACCACCAGGCCCGCATAGCGCTTCTTGGAGCCGGCCTCCGAGCCGCGAATGGTGGGCATCAGGAAGCGCTGGTAGTGGGTTTCGAATTCCATCTCCAGTTCGCATTCCAGCGCCAGCTCTTGCTTGAGTTTGTGCCGCCAGCGCGTGTTGATCTCGCTGGCCAGGCCCTTGCCGATCGCATCCGCATCTTCAACAGTGGGTCGGCCGCTCAGCCAGACAAAGGTTGAATCGGTGTCGCCGTAGATGACCTGGTGACCCAGCTCCTCGATCCAGCGGGCCGTCTGCTGCATGATCTCGTGACCGCGCAGGGTGATGGAGCTGGCCAGGCGCGTGTCGTAAAAACGGCAGCCCCCACTTCCGAGTACCCCGTAGAAAGAGTTCATGATGATCTTGATGGCCTGGGAGCGGGCGGCATCCTGCTCCTGCTTGGCGATGTCCCGCTGGGCCCAGAGATTGGTAATGATGTCCGGCAGGAAGTGCTCGTCACGGGAAAAGCGCGCGCCGCGAAAACCGGGGATGCTGGTTTCATCCGCCCGGTCATCCGCCGTGCCCTCTTCCGCTCCCTCTTCTGCGCCCTCGCCCGCCGCCTCAGCCAATCCCTCAATCAGGCCCATGGGGTCGATCTTGAAGGTGCGGATAATGCTGGGATACAGGCTCTTGAAGTCCAGCACCAGCACGTTGTCGTAAAGGCCCGGCCGGGAGTCCATCACATAGCCGCCCGGGCTGGCCAGGCCGCCGTCGGCCGGCAGGTTGGGCGCCACATAGCGGCTGCGGTGCAGCCTGGGCAGGTAGAGGTTGGTGAAGGCCGCCACCGAGCCGCCGCTGCGGTCGAGCTCCAGGCCCGTGAGCTGGGCCCGCAGGCGCAGGTAATCCAGCAAGCGGGTGTGCTGGAAGATATCCCAGACCAGGCGGCAGTCTTCCAGGTTGTAGGCGGCCAGCTTGGGTTTGTTATGGCGAAAGTCGTGTTCAATCACCGCCAGGCGGTTGTCCACGTCTTCGGTGTCCTTGCCCCGGCCCAGTAGGGTCTGGGCCACGAACTCCAGGCTGAAGCTTTCAAAGTTGTAGGTGGCGTTCTTCAGTCCGTCGATGCCGTCCAGCACCACCCGGCCCGGCAGCGTCACGAAGCCCTGGCTGCCTTCCCGGCCATCCCGCCAGCGGGCCTCGGTGCCACCGCGCCCCAGCTTCAGGCGCAGGCCATGGCGCCCGGCCCGTTTCAGCAACAGCCGGAAATCAAAGTCCACCACCGCCCAGCCGATGATGACATCCGGGTCCAGGCATTGGATCCTGGCCTCCAGGGCCTTGAGCAGGACCCGTTCGTCATCCACCCAATGGATGGTGGTGTCGGCGCCCTGCGCCTGCATTGGCCCCACCATTAGCACCTCTTCCACCCCATCACCGTAGAGACCGATGGAATACATCTCACCCTGGCCGGAGCACTCCACGTCCAGGGAAACCACCTTGAAGTCCGGCTGCACCTCGGCGCCCTTGAGGCGCACCAGGCGATATTCCGTATAGCCGTCCCTTGCCCGGGCCACACCTTCAAAGTAGAGGCCACCCCGGGCAAAGCGCTCCATCAGGTAACGGTCGTGGAGACGGAAATCCGCTTCAAATACCTCGATGCCGCGATTGTGCAACAGGGCCTGTGCCCGGCGGTGGGCGTCGATGGTGGGGAAATACAGCATGGCCGCCTCCTCGCGGCCAAAGGTCTGGAAGCCCAGCTGCTGCCAGTCACAGGGCACGCCGGCCAGCGCCTCTGTCACCTGGGGGCGGTCTGCCACCTTCACCATAAAGACCGGGCGCTCTCCTTCAATGACCAGCTTGACCGGGCCCTCTGGCGTGGCCAGCCAGTAGTGGATGCAGGTACTGCCGCGCTGGTCAAAGCTGTGGCGGGTGAGGAGAAATCCCTGGGGCAAGTGGCTGATCCGGGTTGAGGCTTGGGTTGGTGATGGGCGCCATTCTACTGGATAAATGCACAGGCGTCAGCAATCACCAGAACTGGACGAGCAGGGTCTGGAAGCCCACCCAAGCCAGGGGTGAGAGGGAAAAGCGCCCCCACTCCAATTAACGCCATAATGTTGATCTACCCCCATTTTAAGACAGCTCAATCGATCCGACGGCGTGCTTCATTGGAGCGGCGGTTAAGGCTCACGCACCAGGCGTTTCTGATCGCGCCTATCCGTTTTCTTTTTGGACTTTTTTTCCTTTTCCCGTTTCTTTTTCTTTGGTTGCTCGTTCTTCGGTTGCCCGCGCTCCTGGCGCGGAGCTGGCTTCACGGCAGTATTGCGCCGATCATTTGGCGCATTACGCTGGCGCTGGCGCTGGGGCTGCCCGTGCTGGGTCTTTGGCTTGGGCCTGTCGCGCACCGTGCGGCGATCAGTTGCCGGGTGCTCTAATACAGGAACAACTCGTGGGCCGCGAATGCCGGTGGGCTTGTCCGCGAGTTTAACTGCGCGCTCGTCCCGACTTGGATTCCGATGTGGCTTCCGGCGTTCATTACCGCGATCCCAGCTCCGGTTATCCATCGCAGACTCCCGCCGCTTTGGCTCGGCTGTGCCAGCAAACCCATGTTCACCGCCTCGGCCACGATGCTGGCGCTCTTCACGACGATTCTGGCCCTTCTCACGTTGATCCCGGCCCTTCTCACGACGATCCCAGCCCTTCTCACGACGATCCCAGCCCTTCTCACGACGATCCCAGCCCTTCTCACGACGATCCCAGCCCTTCTCACGACGATCCCAGCCCTTCTCGTGTTGATCCTGGCGCTTTTCACGACGATCCCAGCCCTTCTCACGACGATCCCGGCCCTTCTCGCGTTGATCCTGACCCTTCTCCCAGCGATCATCTCGATGCCCGTTGCTGTCATGCCAGTCCCGCCGATTATATCCGTCGTCATGACCGTGCCGGCGCGGCGGTCTGGGGTGGTGCCCTCCGGCATAGCGATGGCCATGGCGGCGCAAGCGCGTATGCCAGCGGTCATTGAAGCTTCCCGAGATATACAGATTCGGGGCCGGATACCAGGGGCCACGCCAGTGACTGGCACTGATCCAGTGGTCCTGATACCAACGATAGTAACGCCCCTGTCGATAGAAAACGTCGCTACGGTCGTAGAACACGTAAACGCCGAGTATATCGTCGTAGTAGCGATAGCCGGGATCGGTCATCACTGAATAGGAGTAGACCGGAGTAGCCTTCCGGACATAGGTTTTCTCGACGAACACCGGCGTAGCTGGGTAGGTGACACAGCCACCGAGCGTCAAAGTGATGGTGAGAGCGGCGAGTAATCGGTATGGGACTTGGCGCATGGTGCGTTTTCCTTGGATTCACACCTGCTTTTTAACCCGGCACAACTGAATCGCCGCTGAATCTCCTCAATGGGGTCAGATCAACATTGTGGCAGGAAAACCAACATTCACGGCAAAGCGATGCGCGGCTGACCCAGCGGAGCTTGCGTCACCCGCCGGGCAAACTGTTCCTCGATTTGCGCCTTGTGCTGGTCATTACCCAGCGCCAAGCCCCTGTTCAGGGCACCCCGGAGCTTGTCGAGAGCGGGCGTGCATCCAGCGCATGGCGGAACAGGGCCCAGTAGCGCTCCTGGCGCTGCTTCGGGTAGCGACCGAGCGCCAGATACTGCATATGAGGTATAAGCAGGCTGGATGACCTGCCCAGCCCATTGCAGCCATAGCTGGACCATACTCCCGGTTGAAGTAACGCACATAAATACGCCCAAGGGCCTGCATCATCCTGCTAACACCCTGATCAGACTGGGAGGTTACCAGCAGGTGGACGTGATTGGTCATCAACACCCAGGCATGTACCTGAATATCGAATTCCTTTGCATACTGTTTTAGCCAACAGGCGTAGGCGATCATGTCCTGTCCTGAACAGAAGCAAACCTGCCGGTTGTTACCCCGCTGTGTAACATGCTGCGGAATCCCTGCAGGCCCGAGGCGCGGCAATTGCTATGGCCATAGACTAATGAATGGAAAACTCAGTGGGTGCTAATGGGTGTCATAATGTTGATCTGACGCCATTTATTAGGAGAAAACCTTGAGGCAAGAGGCTGTACTGGGTTGGGTTGGGTTGGGTTGGGTTGGAAATTTGCGCCATTCTACTGGATAAATGCACAGATACCAGCATATCGACAGAGCTCGACGAGAGGGCGCTAGCGGCCTATTTAGGGCAAAGGAGAACTGAGCAAGGAAAAAAGGGTCAGATCATAGCTATGTCTCACCCTCGAGGCCATGCTTAATGCATTGGATCATAGTAACTACTAATGCTGCATCATGCGCCGAAACCATGGTTAATGAACCATGCAATAGCTTATTTCTGAGCCCCCTTAAAGCAGCGATATTGTCATCCCCTAACCAAGAACGAACATGGCTCAATTTGCTAAGCTTCTCTGAAGCTTCTGCGCCCTTAATAGCATGAACAACATTTTTGCATGGTTTGTTACGAAAATCCTCTCCGGGGTGTTGCGCTCTCCATCTCGGGAATCCCTCACCTAATGATAGAAGCCCTTCATCGTGTAGTATTTTGTTAAAGGAGCCCTCAATCTGGGGGAGCAAATGGTAACAACAAGAAGAATATTCACCACCAAGAAAGTTTACAACCCCTTTGAAGCACAGCTCTCCGCGTTTCGGAAACAGGCTTTCTAATAGCTCTTTATCTAGTAACTCGAGAGAATAAAGCTTTGCTTTTCCACAAAATTGACAATGCGATTTTTTTACCGCTTGCACTGCATGAATTAAGGCATCACTTTCAGTGGTAAATTTAGTGTTCAAAGTCAGTTGCGGCTGGCCTTTCAAATAATGAAGTTTACCGTTTTCCGCTTCAATAACTATCATATCCGCGGCTAAAGATACCACGCGACCCCTAACCCCATTTTCAGTGGTAATTTCGTCTCCAATTATCAACCTGTATTCCAAAATAAGTCCCCATCCTCCATACGACATAATGCCCCAATCACTGGGTTAGCGTAACCAGCTCAGCCTGCATCGGCTCATTAGGCCGCGATAATTAGTCAAGCTACAACGAATCATTTTTTCCGTATAATTGAATCAAAACTCGTGCCGCTTTCACACGCCGCTTATGATTTAGACATAGCCGGAGATATAAATCACTCAACAAGCGGAATGTTTCACGCGGGTACGCACGATTCATCTCGCCATAACCCCCCGCGTTAGTCTCCCAATGAGCAAAAACACCGTTTTCATCGTCTCTCAACGTGGCGCGACAATAATCAAGCAGCTCTTCAGGGTCTGTAAGCGAGTGATAAAACTGGACAATCAATACTGGATCGTATCTCCATGGAAAGCGCGAAAGCTCCTCTTTCCAATGCTCGAGATATCCTGAAGAACGAAACGCATTAGCAATTAATTTATCGAGATCTTCCCGCTGGATCACCAGACTATCTATATCATTAAGACTTTCGACGTTCGAATTTAAAGCTCGTATAGCTGTAAGCAGCCTATTGGTCTTTTCTCGCATCCCTTCTGTTGTATCACATATCCCCGCAGCCACATTGAGCTCATCAGCTAAGACTGGAACCCATGGGTTATCAATCTGAATTAATTTCTTAGAGCTCTTAATATCATTAGGCGTGCAGAAATCGGGGTTCTTCACCAAAATGATACCTGCGGATGCATAGGCTCTCGCTACCATTCTTGAGCAATACTGCTTGACACTACCTTTTTCTGAAATCGTAGGCGCTATTGATTTAGCCGCCTCAATTTTTGTATAACGTGTTCCCGTGGAGGCTCTTGCATAATTAACGATACTCTCTGCTTGAACCCGGGAAAGCGGCGCCTTTGATCTCAAGGCATAGATTGCACATTCATCTTCGTAGAAAAGCTTTTGGATATTCCTCGCCTGCACGCCCTCTCCAGTCGAATCAATGACTGAACCATAGGCTACGCAAACCATCGCATGAGATATATCACTGCGAGTGACCTTGCGGATCAATCCACTGTCTTTCTTCGTAGTCGTCGTAAGAACAATATCCCCCGGCTGAAGGATTTCAGCATTTATCCTTTTCATAATCCTCCTACAATCTAATGCCTCAGCTCATATTTGGTCAGGCCGGAGCGAAACGACGATATGCAACTACAGGCTATGCCAACATCAACTAATCTTATGGTCAGTATTCGACATCAACGCGGCAAAGTGATTGTTCTAATGAGCGAAAAGAGAAACATTCGGGTCAGAGTAAGGTTTTGACAGCCGAAATCACAGTGGCATAGAGCGCCGACATTTTATTCTGACTCCAATATACGCAGGAGCCGGAGCACGCAGTGCGGTGACCCCTCCGACTGGCCTTGTTATATATTTTCTTCATTCAATTGTCTGAATACTGTTACACGCATAAGCCTCTCATCCTGAATATCGATAAAATCAGCTTGACTCTCGCGCTCTAGCATTTGCTTAACGTAGTATGGCGGAGAGTCTTTGAGGACGTATCTATCGGTGCCTTCATCCGCTTCGACTTCTTGTCCTGATAGAAGGCCGGCTCCCTCTAACCATCCTAGAGCTCTCACAGGGAGGTCCCCCCCAGAGAATCCTGAGCAGCAGAATATGCAATGCATCGGCCTTAAGGAACCAATTACGTTCTTAAGGTGATTTTCTCCTTTCTTTTGGAGTCGCTTAACGACGATTGGATTAAGTATTGCCGTCCCATAATGACGAACGCTGGACTTATAAGTTTTACATTTCCAACTTGTCTGATAATCTCCGGGCTTCCAGTTTGAATACATGCAATACAGTGGAATGAGACCGTTCTTATTAGCATCCTTTATGAGAAGATCAACTTGTTTCCCGCTCTTGTTGCTATGGTGAAGATGCTCATATTTTTCAGACTTTAGCTTGAGCACTTTTGCTTGCACACGCATCCCGAGCCATTTTCCGCTGGAACCTGTAAACCACCACTCCCAATCAGAACCATTGACCGCTTCTTTGTGCCGAGTAAACGTATCAACAACAATTTTTCCTTTGCCCCACTTCTTTAAATTGAGAACAAGAAAGTCGGTAATGGATTCTTCGCCTACCTGGTAGTTGTGCTTCCTAGCCTCTCTCAGCCTGTCCCACGTCCAGCCGGAATTCTTTATCGTTATTTCGTCAAGCTGCATCTATCAGGATACCTTTCACATATAACGCCGCGATCAGCCGCAGCTTACTGTCCATCTTTTGCGCGAAAATGGGGGCAACAGCGACCGCGCAACAGGTGCGCGAAGTAAGCGGTCAGGCTGCAGTCTTCTTATGCTAACTCCTGGGTGCACCACTCAAGCAATGGTTCTAACCGGCCAGATTCAACCAGGCTAAAACACTGACGCTCGTCTTCATTTAAAGTTACAAACCAACCTATAAATTCCGATGTTTTTACCCAGGGAGGCGTAACCGAAGGACCGCTTTCAGCAGACCTTGTTACAAAATTTGTATTGCCATTCTGAATTGTTATTGTTGCAATTCCCCTTTTTGTCGCGTATTCGATTGCACCACGTTGAAACCCTGATGTGGAGAAAACCATACCTTTATGGGCATTTGAGTCTCGTAACTTGGATTCTAAAACCATAATCACATCACGCTTTACTGCGCCACTGTACCTTTTGCACTCAATTAACACTTTAATCTTTGCTCCGCCAAACACAGTGAATTCAGCAGTAACATCTATCTCGTACTCTCCACTATCACCATTTAAAGTATTTAAATGGCTAACTTCAAAGTTTTCAAGGTTTTGTACCGAACCGGAAATCCAATCTTTGACTTGAAGTTCGAATTGCTCGGGAGAAATATCTACAGCTTCTTTTCCTATCACTATTGCGATGTCCCAATTTCGAGCATAACGTCAAGCTTTAGGGCGGGCTGCGCAGCAAGCTGTCCCAGGCTGGCAATAGCGCTTTGTTAGGCGCTGCATTCTACCTCCTTAGAATTGCTCCATATTTCTTGGTAGATCTGCTTTTTTGCAAGAGCAATTGGGGTTTGCAGAGGGATCAAGTACGTTGCTTTTTTACCTGCATCTTTTATTGACCCCCCCATGATCCACGCCACATCATGATCTATGAATATAATGCGGTCATGCAATTCTTTGCTACGCCTTAATTCAATATGAGTTTGAAACTGAGACGAATGCTTTTGAATATAAGTATTGATGTCTTTGGAATAACGATCAGCGAGTATTTGGATACTTAGTTCAGTGTTCGCTGAAGCGAGATAGGCATCAAATGCCTCACCATTAAAATATGGATCAATAATCATGATCTCAGATTCTGCAGAGGCAATTACTTCTTTAAGGTCAGCAAAGAATCTGTAGACATCGCCTGGCGCATAAGCGCTACCAATATCACTTCTATCTTCGAGTTCAAGCTCTAGCTTTATTTCCTCCATCGCATCAAGGACCTGCCCTTGAATTTGGACAATGGCGGGTTCCCAGTATTGAATCAGCGTAGTAAAACTAGATTTGAATTGTACCTTTCTCTCAATACTTAATCTTGACAGTAATGCGCCAACCTTTGATAGCCACTGTCGTTGAGGTGAAGCCGCGTCCATGATTGGCTTGTCACCGAAATCTGGTGCATTTTCTAGAGCTTCGGTAAGCTTAAGAAGCAATATGTGCTTCTCTATCGGCCCATCACCTTCGAGCTTTTTCATCATTCTTTGTAGTTGATCCGTCATATATCGCTCGATTTCATTTTTGGCCTAACGCCCGGCTTTGGGGCGGACTTGGAGCGGCGAAGCCGCGGAAAGGCCGTCCCGGCCCCTCAGGGGCAATAACAGCCGCTTGTTAGGCGTTACCTTTGGGGAGAAACTCTGAGAGCCATTCCAGGTCTGTAATGGCTCCAGCAATTTCGTCTCCAGATTCGAAACTCTTCTCCAATGGTTGGATATCCAAAATGGTCGCAAGGGGCCAGGAAACTAGCTGATCGAATTCATTCCTATACTCATTCGGTTGCTCAGCCTTTAGAGTAGCATCAACATCCTTGATAGAAGTCGAATCAAATATCCGAACTTGGATATCTACCGAGTCAGAGGCCTTCCCTCCGACTATGCAACCGTAAACCACTAGAGCAATGTATTTATCCATTTTTCCTCAGTGGCCGCCTAACAGTTTATTCAAAAGACGCGTCTATATATCCAGCTGTCGTCTATGCACGAGGCACGCCCTCTTCCAAAATGGAGACGAACTAAATCTTTCAATAGGTTGAAATACAATCAAGCCATCATATCGATGTAAAAACGCGACGCGTCAATACTCATCTTACTGATTGACGTATCATGATCATATTAAGCTTTCTATTAAAGTCAATGGCTTAGAAGTATTTCTCTACTGACAGATGACGCGTCTCGTGATATTCGGGATATGAACAGGACTTTGGCTATTTACCGGACACGCAATAGCCATCTGGAGATTTAGAAGATGTGTCAGGGAGGCTATCGCCTCCCTTAACAGGCCATTACAAGAAAACGTAACAGCGAATAGAGCAAGCCAAGAAATCTAGCGACCTTCGGCTCAGAAGGTATCGCCCGGCACCCGCACCCAACCTTCCATCAAAATCCGCGCACTACGACTCATAATGGCCTTGGTAGCCGTCCACTGTCCGTTGACCACCTCCGCCTCCGCCCCAAGCCGCAGGGTCCCGGACGGATGGCCAAAGGTCACGGCATTGTGCTCCCCTCCCCCCGCGGCCAGATTCACCAGGGTACCGGGGATCGCGGCAGCAGTACCGATGGCGACGGCGGCGGTGCCCATCATGGCGTGGTGCAGTTTGCCCATGGACAGGGCACGCACCAGCAGGTCGATATCGCCTGCGGCGACCTTCTTGCCGCTGGAAGCCACATAGTCCTTTGGTTCCGCCACGAAGGCGACTTTGGGGGTATGCTGGCGGCTGGCGGCTTCTTCCACATTGCTGATCAGGCCCATCTTGACCGCGCCATGCGCCCGGATGGTTTCGAACATGGCGAGGGCCTTGTCGTCACCGTTGATGGCTTCCTGCAACTCGGTACCCACGTACCCAATCTCGTCGGCGTTGACGAAAATGGTGGGGATGCCGGCGTTGATCATGGTGGCTTTCAGGGTACCAACGCCCGGCACCTCCAGGTCATCCACCAGGTTGCCGGTGGGGAACATGGCCCCGTCGCCGTCGGCCGGGTCCATGAATTCGACCTGGACTTCGGCCGCCGGGAAGGTGACGCCGTCCAGCTCGAAATCGCCGGTCTCTTGTACTTCCCCATTGGTGATGGGCACCTGGGCGATGATGGTCTTCTTGATATTGGCCTGCCAGATACGCACGGTGCAGGTGCCGTTGTCCGGGATGCGTTCGGCATCGACGAAGCCGCTGTTGATGGCGAAGGCTCCCACGGCGGCGGTGAGGTTGCCGCAGTTGCCGGACCAGTCCACGAATGGCTTGTCGATGGCCACCTGGCCGAACAGGTAGTCCACGTCGTGGCCGGGCTGTTCGCTTTTCGACAGGATCACGGTCTTGCTGGTGCTGGAGGTGGCGCCGCCCATGCCGTCGGTCTGCTTGCCGTAGGGATCGGGGCTGCCGATTACGCGCAGCAGCAGGTTGTCGCGGGCTTTTCCCGGTACCTGGGCGGCTTCCGGGAGGTCCTGCAGGCGGAAGAAGACGCCCTTGCTGGTGCCGCCGCGCATGTAGGTGGCGGGGATTTTGATTTGGGGTGCGAAGGTCATTAAAGAGTCTCGCATGAGTGTTTTTTGTGGTTGTAGGAGCCTGCTTGCAGGCGAGCGGTTCGAGCTTCGAAACATTCGCTTGCAAGCAAGCTCCTACGGGTGCTCTGTAGGTGGTTTGTTCGCCTGCAAGCAGGCTCCTACAGGGGGCTTCGCATCAGGCCTGGGCTTCCGCTTCCAGGAAGTCCTTGGCGAAGCGCTGCAGTACACCGCCGGCGCCGTAGATGGAGACCTCTTCCTGGGTGTCCAGGCGGCAGGTTACCGGTACTTCTACGGTTTCACCGCTCTTGCGGTGGATCAGCAGCGCCAGGGTCGCGCGGGGCTTGTGCTCGCCGATCACGTCGAAGGTCTCGGTGCCGTCGATGCCCAGGGTCTCACGGGTGGTGCCGGGCTGGAATTCCAGCGGCAGCACGCCCATGCCGATCAGGTTGGTGCGGTGGATGCGCTCGAAGCCCTCCGCCACGATCGCTTCCACACCGGCCAGCGCCACGCCCTTGGCGGCCCAGTCGCGGGAGGAGCCCTGGCCGTAGTCGGCGCCGGCGATAATGATCAGCGGCTGCTTGCGGTCCATATAGGTCTCGATGGCTTCCCACATGCGGGTCACCTGCCCTTCCGGCTCGATGCGGGCCAGGGAGCCCTGCTTCACCTCACCGTTTTCGTCGCGCACCATTTCGTTCAGCAGCTTCGGGTTGGCGAAGGTGGCGCGCTGGGCGGTCAGGTGGTCGCCGCGATGGGTCGCGTAGGAGTTGAAGTCCTCCTCCGGCAGGCCCATTTTCGCCAGGTATTCACCCGCGGCACTGCTGGCCAGGATGGCGTTGGACGGCGACAGGTGGTCGGTGGTGATGTTGTCACCCAGCACCGCCAGCGGGCGCATGCCTTTCAGGCTGCGCTCTCCCGCTAAAGCGCCTTCCCAGTACGGCGGGCGGCGGATATAGGTGCTCTGCGGGCGCCAGTCGTACAGGGGCTGGCCCTTCTCCGCCTCGGCCTTGTTCAGGTCGAACATCGGGATGTAGACCTCGCGGAACTGCTCCGGCTTGACGCTCTCTTTGACGATCGCGTCGATCTCTTCGTCGCTCGGCCAGATATCCTTCAGGGTCACCGGGTTGCCGTCCTTGTCGTGGCCCAGTACGTCCTTCTCGATATCGAAACGGATGGTGCCGGCAATGGCATAGGCCACTACCAACGGCGGCGAGGCCAGGAAGGCCTGCTTGGCGTAGGGATGAATACGGCCATCGAAGTTACGGTTGCCGGACAGTACGGCGGTGGCGTACAGGTCGCGGTCGATCACTTCCTGCTGGATCTTCGGGTCCAGCGCGCCGCTCATGCCGTTACAGGTGGTACAGGCAAAGGCCACCACGTCGAAGCCCTGTTGCTGCAGTTCGGGCAGCAGGTCGGCTTCTTCCAGGTACATTTTTACGGTCTTGGAACCCGGTGCCAGGGAGGTCTTTACCCAGGGCTTGCGGGTCAGGCCCAGCTTGTTGGCGTTGCGCGCGATCAGGCCGGCGGCGATCATATTGCGCGGGTTGCTGGTGTTGGTGCAGCTGGTGATGGCGGCGATGATCACGGCACCATCGGGCATCAGGCCCTCTTCTTCCTCCCACTCTTTCGCGATTCCACGAGTGCCCAGTTCGGACACCGGCAGCAACGCGTGCGGGTTGGAGGGGCCGGCCAGGTTGCGGCCAACGGAGGAGAGGTCGAACTTCAGTACGCGCTCGTATTCGGCATCTTTGAGGCTGTCTGCCCAGAGGCCGGTTTCCTTGGCGAACTGTTCCACCAAAGCCACCTGCTCGTCGTCGCGGCCGGTCAGCTTCAGGTAGTCGATGGTCTGCTCGTCGATGGCGAACATACCGGCGGTGGCACCGTATTCCGGTGTCATGTTGGCAATAGTGGCGCGGTCGCCCAGGCTCAGGCTGGAAGCGCCCTCGCCGAAGAATTCCAAGTAGGCGCCGACAACGCGCTCGCGGCGCAGGAATTCGGTCAGGGCCAGCACCATGTCGGTGCCGGTGATGCCCGGCTGCAGCTTGCCGGTCAGCTCAACGCCGACGATATCGGGCAGGCGCATATAGGAGGCGCGGCCGAGCATGACGCTCTCGGCTTCCAGGCCGCCGACGCCTACTGAAATGACGCCCAGCGCATCCACCATCGGGGTATGGCTGTCGGTGCCGACGCAGGTATCCGGGAAGGCGACACCATCTTTCTTCTGCACCACCGGGGACATCTTCTCCAGGTTGATCTGGTGCATGATGCCGTTGCCGGGCGGGATCACGTCCACGTTCTCGAACGCGGTCTTGGTCCAGTTGATAAAGTGGAAGCGGTCCTCATTGCGGCGCTCTTCCACCGCGCGGTTTTTCTCGAATGCATCCTTCTCGAAGCCCGCATGCTCCACCGCCAGCGAGTGGTCGACAATCAGCTGGGTAGGC
This sequence comes from Microbulbifer yueqingensis, assembly GCF_900100355.1. Lineage (GTDB taxonomy): Bacteria > Pseudomonadota > Gammaproteobacteria > Pseudomonadales > Cellvibrionaceae > Microbulbifer > Microbulbifer yueqingensis. The sequence continues at coordinate 410,540 of NZ_FNFH01000003.1, forward strand.
ACCACCGGGTTGACCTTGGCCGGGTCGCCACCCTTCTCGGCGATGGCATCGCGCAGGCCGGCCAGGTCCACCAGGGCGGTCTGGCCGAGGATGTCGTGGCAGACGACGCGCGCGGGGAACCAGGGGAAGTCCAGGTCGCGCTTGCGCTCAATCAGCTGCTTGAGGGCGTCGGTGAGCATTTCCGGCTCGCAGCGACGCACCAGGTTCTCCGCCAGGATGCGGGAAGTGTACGGCAGTTTTTCATAGGCACCCGGCTGAATATTTTCGACGGCCTCGCGGGTGTCGAAAAAGTCGAGGTCTGTGCCGGGGAGTTTTTTGCGGTATTCGGTGTTCATGAAAATCAGACTCGAATAAAACTTGGGGTACTTCGGCGTCATCCCGGCGCAGGCCGGGATCCAGTGCTCGCTGGGATTTCAGTAGAGCTGGATTCCGGCCTGCGCCGGAATGACGAGTAAAAAGTAAATTAACCGCGTTCGGCGATCGGAGTTACCTTGCGCAGCTCCGGGCCGACATATTCCGCGCTCGGGCGGATAATGCGGTTGTCGGCGCGCTGCTCGAATACGTGGGCGGCCCAGCCGGTTACGCGGGACATTACGAAAATCGGCGTGAACAGCTTGGTGGGAATGCCCATAAAGTGATACGCGGAAGCGTGGAAGAAGTCGGCGTTGCAGAACAGCTTCTTCTCGCGCCACATGACTTCCTCGCAGCGCACGGAAACCGGGTACAGCACCTCGTCACCCACATCGGCTGCAAGCTTCTCGGCCCACTGCTTGATGATGGCGTTGCGCGGGTCGGACTCGGTGTAGACCGCGTGGCCGAAGCCCATGATCTTTTCCTTGCGCTCCAGCATGCCCAGCAGCTCTTTCTCCGCTTCTTCCGGCGAGGAGAAGCGCTCGATCAGCTCCATGGCCGCCTCGTTGGCACCGCCGTGCAGCGGACCGCGCAGGGAACCGATGGCACCGGTGATGCAGCTGAACAGGTCGGACAGGGTGGAGGCGCAGACGCGCGCGGTAAAGGTGGACGCGTTGAACTCGTGCTCTGCGTACAGGATCAGGGAAACGTTCATCACCTGTGCGTGCAGGTCATTCGGCTTCTCGCCGCGCAGCATGTGCAGGAAGTGGCCGCCGATGGAGTCGTCATCGGTTTCGGTCTCGATGCGCACGCCGTCGTGGGTGAAGCGGTACCAGTAGCAGATGATGGACGGGAACGCGGCCAGCAGGCGGTTGGCGCGGTCGTACTGCTGGTCGAAGGACTCCTCGCCCTCCAGGTTGCCCAGCATTGAGCAGCCGGTGCGCATAACATCCATCGGGTGCGCGTCGGCGGGGATGCGCTCCAGCACTTCTTTCAGCGCCTGCGGCAGGCCGCGCATGCCCTTGAGGGTGCCCTTGTAATCCGCCAGCTGTGCACTGGTGGGCAGCTCGCCATTGAAAATCAGGTAAGCGACTTCCTCGAACTCGCAGTTTTCCGCCAGGTCCTTGACGTCGTAACCGCGGTAGGTCAGGCCGGAGCCGCTCTTGCCTACGGTGGACAGTGCGGTTTTGCCGGCTACCTGGCCGCGGAGGCCTGCGCCTCCTACTTTCTTCTCTGCCATCTCTAATTCCCCTATTTCTTTCAATGTTTTCTTTAGTACATCGTCATGCCGGACTTGGTCCGGCATCCAGTGCGGAGTTTCTTACCACCCCCGGACTGGATCCCGGCCTGCGCCGGGATGACAGTAGGTAAAATTACTTCTTGAACAGCTCGTCGAGCTTTTCTTCAAACTCGTGGTAGTTCAGGTAGTCATACAGCTCCGCACGGGTCTGCATGGTATCCACCACCACCTGCTGGTCGCCGTTTTCCAGGATGCTGGTGTAGACGTTCTCCGCGGCCTTGTTCATGGCGCGGAAGGCCGACAGCGGGTACAGCACCATATCCGCACCAGACTCCGCCAACTCCGCCTTGTTGTACAGCTTTGTTTTGCCGAACTCGGTGATATTGGCAAGGATCGGCACATTCAGCGCATCCTTGAAGGCGCGGTAGTGCTCCAGTTCGGTGACCGCCTCGGCGAAGATGCCGTCGGCACCGGCCTCGATACAGGCCTGGGCGCGATCGATGGCGGCGTCGAGACCTTCCTGGGCGAAGGAGTCGGTACGGGCCATGATGAAGAAGTTGTCGTCGGTACGGGCGTCAACCGCCGCCTTGATGCGATCGACCATCTCTTCCTTGCTGACGATTTCCTTGTTCGGGCGGTGGCCACAGCGTTTCTGCGCCACCTGGTCCTCGATGTGTACCGCAGCCGCTCCGGCACGGATCATCTCCTTGATGGTGCGGGCAATATTGAAGGCCCCGCCCCAGCCGGTATCGATATCCACCAGCAGCGGCAGCTCGCTGGCGGCGGTGATGCGGCGTACGTCCTCGAGCACATTATCGAGGCTGGTCATGCCCAGGTCCGGCAGGCCGTAGGAGGCATTGGCGACGCCGGCGCCCGACAGGTAGATTGCCTTGTGGCCGATCCGCTCCGCCATGATGGCGGTGTAGGCATTGATGGTGCCCACCACCTGCAGCGGGTTGTTTTCGGCAAGGGCGCGACGGAAACGTGCGCCGGCAGAGAGAGTCTGGCTCATTGGCTACCTCAGTTTATTTTCAATGTTTTGCCGCGAGGCACGGATATGGCGACGCATGAGCAGCTCGGCAAGGTCGCCATCCCCGGCCTCGATGGCCTCGATGATATGGCTGTGTTCGCGGAAAGCCCGCTGGGCGCGGGGACTGGCCATGCCCAGCTGGTAACGGTACATGCGCACGCGGTAATAAAGGCGATTGCAGAGTGTGTCGATCAGCAGGTCGTTACCCGAAGCCTGCACAATGCGGAAGTGAAAGTCGAAATCGCCCTCGGGCTGGAAATAGGCCCGGCCCGCGCGCAGTTCTTCCTGCTGCTCATGGTGCTCGAGCATCCGGCGCAACTCGGCCAGGTCCTCCGCGGTACGGGCACCGGCAGCGAGCCGGCAGGCCATGCCTTCCAGGGCCTCACGCACGTCATAGAGCTCCAGCAGGCCGCGCTCGGTCAGCTCCACCACCCGTGCGCCCACATTGATGCGGCGCTCCAGCAACCCCAGCGCCTCCAGGCGCATCAGTGCCTCTCGCAGGCTGCCGCGGCTAGCCTCGAAGCGACGCGCGAGCTCCGGCTCGCTGATTTTGCTCCCGGCGGCGATGCGTCCCTCAACGATTTCGGCCCGCAGTGTCTCGAACAGGCGATCTGCCAGGGTCCGGGGGGCCTCGCTGGGGGCGGCTTTCACGTGTGAATCATTCAAGCTGGAACCAGATTGTCGACAATCCAAAAGGAAGCCCACCATAAAGCAGCAGGAATGTGCGGTCAACCCTGTAGCCATACCCACATTGTTGACAATTTTGCCTATCTGGGAACCAGTTGGGCGATGGTAGTCTTGAGCGCTCCAAGCGGGCATAATAGCGCCCGCAGCGGGAAGCGCGTGTCGCCCACCGGTCCGCGATCTATCCTAGAGAAGGACCAGGACAGGCGGGGGATCACGCTCAGCTGAAAATGACGGGTGGATTCCATTGTTCCGACCTGCCAGTTTCCGGGTACAGTGACGTTATGCCGAAAAGTTTTATCAGGCGCTGGCTGCCGACCCCCGAACAGGTGCGGGCCAATAAGGGCCTGGGCTTTTTGGGCTCCCTGCTGCACGACCCCAACCTGTTCCACCTGAATCGCCACTCGGTATCGGTAGCCTTTGCCGTGGGCGTATTTACCAGTTTCCTGCCGCTGCCCGGCCAGATGGTGATAGCCGCCCTGCTGGCGCTGTGGTTCCGGTGCAACCTGCCCCTGTCCATGATCCTGGTCTGGATCAGCAACCCGATCACCATGCCGGCCATTTTCTACAGCACCTACAAGCTGGGTGCCTGGATCCTGGGCACGCCGCCGCTGGATTTCAGGCTGGAGCTTTCGTGGGAGTGGTTGACCGGTGAGGTGGGCAAGATCTGGCTGCCGCTGTTTTTCGGCTCACTGCTGGCCGGGATCTTCTTTGCGGCCGTCTCCTATTTCGGCATGCAGGCCCTCTGGCGCTGGCATGTGCTGAAACGCTGGAAAATCCGGCTGGAACGCCGCTCAGCGATCCATTGAAGCCCGCTGCCGTTCGGGATCGTGCACCCGGTTCCAGCAATAGGCCACTATTGAGTAATAGCTGAGGAAAATACCGAACAGGACGCCCATTAGTGGCAGGAGCTCTGCAGTGCCCATGCCTTTTTTCAGGAAAAGGATCACCGACATAAAGCTCCAGATATACAGCGGGTAGAGCGTTGCGCAGGTAAACAGCCGAAACCTTCCGAATGCCTCGCCCTCATTGGGGCGCAGAAAAGGAAACGGCCACCAGCAGATCGACGGCCGGTGTATGACGGCCATAAATCGCATCAAGATCATTTCCTTCTCTCTCATAGCCCTCTCCCCTTCCTGCGCCCAGATTTCAGTTCTTATTGTTCGTTACGCAATGCCGCCGCGGGTTGCACCCTACTCGCCTGCAGTGACGGGTAAAGCGTGGCCAGAAGGCTCAGCAGGAAGCCCGCCCCCACAACCAGCGCCACATCCGCCCACTGCAGCTCGGATGGCAGGTAGTCCACGGGGTAGACGTCGGACTTCAGGAACTGGATACCGAACAGGGATTCCAGGCCCGCCACCAGATCCGTAACAACCAGTGACGCACCTATGCCCAGCAGGCCCCCGACCACAGCGCCCACCAGGCCCACCAGGGCTCCCTGGCTGACGAAAGTGAGCAGGATCTCCCGCGTACTGGCGCCCATGGTGCGCAGGATGGCGATATCGCTGTGCTTGTCGATCACCACCATGACCAGGGTCGACACCACGTTGAACGCGGCAATGGCGATAATCAGCAGCACCAGCAGGCCCACCAGGTTGCGGGACATCTGGATCGCCTGGTAGAGGTTGCCGTGGGTGCGGCTCCAGTCACTGCCATAGAAATTCTCACGCGGCAGGTCTGCCAGCAACTGGCGCATGATCCAGTTGGCTTCCAGCATCTCCTTCACGCGCAACTGTACGCCCGCGCCGCCGGCACCACCGGCAAGGCTACGGGCCTGCTCCCAGCTCAGCAGGGCCAGGCTCTGGTCCAGGGCGGTACCGGAATGAAATACATCCACGATACGGAAGCCCGCCAGCCGCGCCGCCCTTCTGCCGCCGTCGGCACCCTCGCTGTTGGGAACAATCAGGGAGAGGTGCTCGCCGCGCTCTACACCAAGCTTGTCCGCCAGGCCGCGACCGAGAATGATGCCGGGCTCGGCAGCATTCCCCAGGGCGGCAAATGCTTCCGCGGAGACAAATTCATCGATATTCGAAACCCGGGTGATGGTGTCCGGGTTGATCCCCTGGGCCAGCAACGGGGTCACTTCCCTGCCCTTGCGGGCCAGGGCATTCACCTGCCACACCTCGGCCGCCGCCTCCACCTCCGGGGATGCCGCCAGGCGGTCGCGCACTGCGGCCCAGTCTACGTCGGCAGAGGCGTTGTAGATGGTGGCGTGCGGCATAATGCCCAGGATGCGCTCGCGCAATTCGCGATCGAACCCGTTCATCACCGACATCACCACGATCATCAGGCCCACGCCGAGCACCAGCCCGACCATCGACAGTCCCGAGATGAACGACACCAGGCCGGCGGAGTCCTCGCCGCGACGCTGCGCCCCGGCATAGCGCAGGCCGATAAAGGCGGGCAGCGGCCTAAACATGGTTGCCCTGCTGCCAGTCACTCTCAAGGCGCCCATCGATCAGGTGCAGGGTGCGATCCAGCGCTGCCGCCAGGTCAGGGTCATGGGTCACGATAATAAAGCTGATACCGAGCTCGCGATTCAGGCGGTCCATCAATTTGTGGATTTCCCGGGCCGTGGCGCGGTCCAGGTTTCCGGTGGGCTCGTCCATCAGGACGCAGGCGGGGCGGGTCACCAGGGCCCGCGCAATTGCCACGCGCTGGCGCTCCCCCCCGGACAACTGGGAGGGTTTGTGGTCGAGGCGCTCACCCAGTCCCACTGCCCTAAGCATGGCTTCGGCCTCGGCGCGCGCATCGGCAATCGAGGACTTGCCGATCAGCAGCGGCATCGCCACGTTCTCCAGCGCGGAAAACTCGCCCAGCAGGTGGTGGAACTGGTAAACGAAACCCAGGCTGCGGTTGCGCAGCCAGCCGCGCTCATTGGCGTTCAGGGAGGCGAGGTCGCGGCCCGCTACCCGGACTTCCCCTTCGCTGGCGGTATCCAGTCCGCCAAGCAGGTTCAGCAGTGTGGACTTGCCGGACCCGGATGCGCCGACAATGGCCAGCTTCTCACCCCGCCGGACTTCCAGCTCCACCCCGCGCAGGACCTGCAGTTCATTGTTGCCCTGGCGATAGCTCTTGCGCAGGTTGCGACAGGAAAGCACCACCTGGCCGCCATCGGCCTCGGCGGGAGTAGCGGGCTCTGTCTGTAATTCCACTTGGCTGTTCATCTCTAAGATGCTTCCGTATTCTGGTTGCTGTGCGGGCGGCTACCTGGACGCCGCCCTACTCGTAGCGCAGTGCTTCGGCAGGCTCGATCTGGGCTGCGCGCCATGCCGGGAACAGGGTGGCCAGCAGGCTCATCACGATCGCGGCAGCCAGCACTATGACGGCGTCGGCGGTGCGAAACTCCGATGGCAGGAAGCTGACGAAGAATACCCGCGGATCAAAGATCCTGGCACCGAGGACATTCTCAACCCAACTCACCATATCGGTCAGGTTCAGGGCAATCACTATTCCCAGCAGCGCGCCGGTGAGCGCGCCGATGATGCCGATGGCACTGCCCTGTACCACGAATACCCCCATGATCTGCCGCGAGGTCAGCCCGAGGGTACGCAGCACGGCGATATCCGAGCGCTTGTCCGCCACCATCAGCACCAGCGCAGAGACAATATTGAAGGCAGCCACGGCGACGATGATCATCAGCATCAGCGTCACCACCGTTTTTTCCATTTTCACTGCCTGGAACAGGCTGCCCTGGGATTTGCTCCAGTCCTCACCGCTGAAGCCGGGGCCCAGCTCTTCCGCATAACCGGCCACTTTGCCCAGCGCATTGTTCATGTCGTCGAAGCGCAGCTGCAGGCCCTGCGCCCGCCCCGGCATGCGCATCAACCGTGCCGCGTCCTCGATATGCATCAGCGCCATGCTCTGGTCCACCTGCGCGCCCACGGAAAATATCCCGGACACCGTGAAGCGCTTGGTGCGAGGAAAAATGCCCGCGGGGGTAATGACCACTTCCGGCAGCGTCAGGATGACACTGTCACCGGGAATGACATTAAGCTGGCGCGCCAGGATACGCCCCAGCACGATGTTGTAGCTGCGCGGCTGCAGGGTGTCCAGGCTTCCCATCAGCATGTGCTCGCCCACCTGGCTGACATCGCTCAATGCAGCCGGATCGACACCCTGGAACTCGACACCGTGGCTGTCATTGCCCCCGCCGAGCAGCGCGAAACCGCGCACGAAGGGACTGGCAGCCACGACATGGGGCTGGCGGGCCAGCTGCCCGGCCGCATCGCGCCAGTCCTCCAGCCCGCCTTCTTTCTGCACAAACCCGTGCGGCACCACACTGAGGATGCGCGTCTTGAGTTCGCGATCGAAACCATTCATTACCGAGGTGACCACGATCAGGGCCATTACCCCGAGTGCCATCCCCAGCAGTGAAAAGCCGTTGATAAACGAAATGAACTGCTGGCGGCGCCGGGCAGCTACATAGCGCAGGCCGATGAACAGGGGAACGGGGCGAACCCACATAATTCAAAATGCTCCAAAGTGGGCGGTTTCCGGATGGCGCGCTGGCGCCCGCCGGTCCTGGTACAGCCGCCCTGCCCCCGCGGGGAGGTGGGACGATCCGTACGCCGGTCCGTACGCCGGAAAGGTGCGCTTACCGGTTACAAAGTGATTCGACACTGGCGGATATTCGGCACTGCAGGGCCGTTGCGGGTCAGATACGGCAATCATAGGGGGTGATTTAAACGGAAATAGCGCAAGAAATCCAAGTAATTGGACAAAGTCAGCGCTCGTTGTATCCCTGCAGCCGTTTTTTGAGTCGCTCGAGGCCGGACTTGCCCCAGCCCCCGGGTTCTGTCAACGCCAGCCAGGCGAGGATGTAATCCGACGGCGCATAGCTATGGCCGTAGCCCATGGGCGCGACGCCCGCGTGCATGTCCGCGGCGAGCTGGAACATGGTCACGACCGGGTACCATTGCAGCTCGGACGACACCCCGGGGCCCCGCGGGCGTTCCATCCAGGCCGGTTTCCGCAACAGCGCGTCGGGAGTGAAGAACACAATCGGGTCGCTCGCATGCTGCAGGTAGGCAATGCGGAAATTACCCCAGGGTTTCTTACCGCGGTAACCCCCGTGGTGGTTGCCGAAGCGCACTACCGCGCCACCGCGAAACATGGGCAGCCAGGCCGGGGAGCCGGGGTCCCGCCCGGCGGTCACCGCGCGCCAGGTATCGCTCCGGAAAGGCGGGCCGGTCCAGAGCGCGCCGTGGAATGGATCGTCGATGATGTCGTAGAAATCGAAAGAGCGGTCGGAGTTGAGCGCTCCCAGGCTCAACCCGAACAGGTAGAGCTCGGGGCGGCTATCGCGCGGCAGCTTGCGCCAGTACCCGTAAACCGCACGGAACAGGGCCTCCGCCGTCTCCCTCCCGTAGGCGTCCTCGGTCATCAGGGCGATGGGGCTGGGCAGATAGGAGTACTGGGTTGCGACGCTGGCAATGTCGCCACGGTGCAGGTACTCGACGGAATTGATGGCACCCGGGTCCACCCAACCGGTCCCGGTCGGGGTGATCAGGAGCACGACCGAGCGATCGAACCCCCCCACCCGCTTGAATTCCTCCAGCGCCAGCTGTGCGCGTTCCTCCGGGGTGTCGGCGGCGTTCAGCCCCACGTAGACCCGGATCGGGTCCATCCCCTCACCGGCAACCTCGCGGATATCGTCGGCGGTCGGCCCCAGTGCGAGATAGCGGCGTCCCTGGTGGCCCATGTCCTGCCAGCGTACCAGGGACCGGGCGCCCCCCGGCTTGTCTGGATCAGCGGGCGCGGGCAGGTCCGGCTCCATGCGCGCATCGAGCTGTCGGTATACCGAGTCCACCGCCCGCAGGCCAGCCATTAACAACACATCGCTGACAAGCGCCCAGAAAAGCGCGAACGCGGCGACAAGTCCCAGCACCATGGAAACCCGCGGGGGAATGCGGTGCTCCAGCCTGCGGGAAAGGAACCGCATCGTACGCCGGAAGCCCCTGGCCACACCCAGTACGACCATGAATACCACAATCGCAACCAGGGCAATGGTAAAGGGCCGCACGCCCGCTACCGCTCCCAGTCCCATTGCCTCACGAACCGAGTTCTGCCAGCCGGTGGCCTGCCACAGGAAAACGACCACCAGCGCCGCGCAGACCGCGGCGCAGCACCAGACGAGAACCGTGCGGGTGCGGCCAGCCGGAAGCGGCAGCCCGAGGAAACGCCAGAGCCAGGCAAGGAGGCTGCCAAAGCCGTATCCCGCGGCGAATGACAGACCGGAGACTATGCCCTGCATCAGGGCGTCGCGGGGAATCAGGGATGGGGTCAGCGACAGCGCGAAGAACAGGGTTCCGACCAGCAAGCCGGGAATTGAGAAAAGAGCTCCAGGGCGCATCCGTGACCATCCATGGAACAGGGTTCACTTCCAGCCTAGCACAGCGGCTGCCCGCGCCAGCGTCGGAAAAACGTGAATATTGGCAAGTGTTTAGGCAGAATATCTGCTTTAATGGCGCAAGAAGCCGTTAACAGTCGCCGCAAGGCGCTACCAGCGCCTGCCGGGGCGAAGAATAATGAGAGAACCCGTTCGCCGGAGCACACCAATGTACCGCAATACCACCAACCTCACCCGCCTGCGCGCCGTGGCCGGCGCCCTCGTACTGGGCTTTTCCGCCAGCGCTGCCGCCGAAACCGTGGAAGTCCCGGTAGGAAGCCAGGGAATGGTTGCCGAGGCCTCCTCGCTGCGCGGGCTGGACAAGGACCAGGTGACCGCGCGCCTGGGTGAGCCCGTTGGGATCCAGGGCCCGGTGGGTGACCCGGCCATCTCGCGGTGGGAATACGCCGACTATTACGTATATTTCGAGTGGGACAAAGTGCTGCACGTGGTCAGCAAGCCGCGGGGATAAATCCACGCGCCAGGGCTTACCGCGGTAAGCCCTGCCCGCTTCAGTAGAGGTAGGTCGCAGTGCCGGTGGCAATCAGCTCCTCGGCATCATTGAAAAGCTCCATCCGCGTCACGACAAGCTTGTTGCCCGTGCGCAGGATCGAGCCCCGACACAGAAAGTGCTCTCCCCTGCCGGGCTTCAGGTAATCCACGCGCATATCCACGGTGCCGAGTTTCGATAGCCGCTCGGTCTTCTCTTTCCAGTGGATATCCCCCATACGCTGGTACGCGGCGACCATAGCCGTCAGGCCACCGACAGTGTCCAGCGCGGTGGCGATTACTCCCCCGTGCAGGATCTTCTTCCAGATATTGCCGATCAGTTCCGGCCGCAACTCGAAAGCGGCCGACAGGGTCAGCCGCTCCAGGTCGAGTTCGCGCATTTCCAGCCCGATCTGCCGGTTGAAGGGAATCTGCTCGAAGAATCCCCTGACCAGCTCGCGGAATTCACCCGGCGAGGGTTCGGTCACAGTCGCATTACCCGGTTAAGCCCGTCCAGCGCGGCACTGCGGTAGGCCTCCGCCATGGTCGGGTAGTTGAAGGTGGTATTGACGAAGAAATCGATCACATTGTTCGGTGCCGGCTGCTTCATGATCGCCTGGCCGATATGCACGATCTCCGCCGCCTCGGCGCCAAAACAGTGGATGCCGAGAATCTCGTGGGTCTCGATATGGAACAGGATCTTGAGCATGCCGACGCGCTCACCGGAAATCTGCGCCCGCGCGGTATGCTTGAACAGCGCCCGGCCCACCTCATAGGGAACCCTGGCCGCTGTGAGCTCAGACTCTGTCTGCCCGACGGAGGAGATCTCCGGCAGGGTGTAGATACCGGTCGGCGCGTCCTCGATCACCCGGTGTCCCCGGCCGGCAATCGCGGCAGCCACCGCACGACCCTGGTCATAGGAGGCACTTGCCAGGCTCGGCCAGCCGATCACGTCGCCCACGGCATAGATGCTGTCCACCTCGGTGCAGTAGTGCTCGTCCACCTTCAGTTGCCCGCGATGGTTGGCCTCGAGGCCCACATTCTCCAGTCCCAGCGAGCCGGTGTTGCCTGACCGGCCGTTACACCACAGCAATGCATCGGCATGGATACGCTTGCCGGACTGCATTTCCATGATCACCCCGTTATCGGTGGGAACCACCTTCGCGTATTCCTCGCGGTGGCGCACCGTAACCCCCATGTCGCGCAGGTGGTAGCTCAGCGCGTCCGAGATCTCGTCATCGAGGAATTCCAGCAGGCTATCGCGGGTGTTGATCAGGTCAACCTTGATACCCAGTGCCGCGAAAATCGAGGCGTACTCACAGCCGATCACGCCCGCCCCGTAGATCATGATGGAATGCGGGGTGTGCTGCATGTCCAGGATCGTATCGCTGTCGTACACACGCGGGTGATTGAAATTTACATCCGCGGGCCTGTAGGGACGGGAGCCGGTTGCAACAATGAACTTCTCCGCTTTCAGCACTTCCGTGGCCCCATCCTGGAGCAGGACTTCCACGGTATGGGCGTCGCGGAAACGCGCCTCGCCGATAATCAGCTCGACACGGTTGCGGGCATAAAAGCTGGTGTGCATCTCCACCTGGTAATTGATGACCTTGTGGACGGTCTCCATCACCTGCGGGAATGTGAGTCGCCGGGGCTCGCCCAGGGCGCGGAAAACCGCCTGGGTGTTATAGCGCATCAACTGCTTTACCGAGTGGCGCAGTGCCTTGGACGGGATGGTCCCCTTGTGGGTACAGTTGCCCCCTACCGCCGGGCGCTTTTCGATCACAGCCGCGCGCATGCCCTTCTTGGCCGCGCTCATCGCCGCCGCCTCTCCGGCGGGGCCTGATCCGATAACTACCAGGTCAAATTTCTGCTCTGCCATCTACCAGCTCTGTTTTGATGTTTTGATTTTCGGTATCAATGCGGCCCTCTTGGGTCCGCAATCAGTGTTTTTTGGTCGCGTCGTATGCCAGGTCGGCCTGCTGCGCGACTTTCTCCTGTCGCTCCTGCTCCTTGCGGCACTCGTCGTCGTCACCGCCGCAGATTTCACAGTCCTGCTTCATACCGATTTTGTTCAGTCCACCGCAGGAACCCTTGAGGGGTTTGTTCTGCAAGATGGCGCCCAGCGCCATTCCGGTCACGATAAGCACCATGGCTACGAAGGCAAAGATATAAATAGTCACGATTCAGATCCCTCCAGGTAGGGAGTAAATGCGCTGCTGAAACGCTCTTCAAAACCGTTGTCGGTCTTCACCAGCATGAATACGGCCAAGCCTTCCCGCTCTGCCAATTTTAATCCCGCATCTGCGCCCATCACATTCAGGGCGGTCGCGAGGCCGTCAGCCTCGGCGCATATATCAGCAATCACGGTGACAGAAGCAAGCCGGTGCTGCAAAGGCCTGCCGGTGCGCGGATCGATACTGTGGGAGTAACGCACCCCGTCCCGCTCGTAGTAATTGCGGTAATCGCCACTGGTCGCCACGGCGCGGCCACTGACGCGCACCGGCTTGTGCACCACCTGCCCCGCGCGGGTCGGGCTCTCGATGCCGATACGCCATTCGTCACCACCGGGGTTGTGGCCCAGGGTCCTGAGCTCCCCGCCAATTTCCACCAGGTAATTCTCGATGCCCTGCTCTTCCAGCAGCTGCGCCACCCGATCGACACCGTGCCCCTTGGCGATAGCCGACAAGTCCAGCTGCACATCGCGGGTCCGGGTCAGTCGGGGCGGGTTGCGCTCCAGCTCCAGGGCGTCGGAGCCGACCAGTCCCAGCAGCCGGTCGATTTCCTCCTGCCCCGGTACCTTCTCCGGCTCGGGAGTGGGGCCGAAGCCCCACAGGTTCACCAGCGGACCCACGGTGATATCGAAAGCCCCGCCGCTGCGCTCGTTTATATCGATGGAGAGCCCCACTACGTCCGCCAGCGGCTCGCTGATCGCCACCGGTTCGCCTATCGGGCCGGCATTGAAGCGCATCAGCTCGGAATCGGGGATATAGGTGGACATCTCCCGGTTTACCGCTTCCAGCTCCTGCTCGATCAACTCCTGCAGAGACTCCTTTGCGACCTCCGCCGGGGGAGCCACCACAGTGATGTGATACCGGGTACCCATAGTGGGCCCCGACAGCTTCCAGCTCTCGGTATCCGGGCCACACCCTGTGAGGAAGGCAGCGGTAAGCAGTGACGTGCACACAAGCAAAAACAGGGCCCGGAATGCGGGCCCTGTTTTTGTTGTTATCGGGTGATTCGATGCTCTGGGCAATTCACTCACTCCGATCAGCCACCGAAGTCATCCAGCAGGATATTGTCATCCTCAACACCGAGGTCCTTCAGCATATTAATGACGGCTGCGTTCATCATGGGCGGACCGCACATGTAGTACTCGCAGTCCTCCGGCGCCGGGTGATCCTTCAGATAGTTTTCGTAAACCACGTTGTGAATGAACCCGGTGTAACCGGTCCAGTTATCCTCCGGCTGCGGATCGGACAGCGCCACGTGCCACTGGAAGTTGTCGAACTCTTCCTGCAGGCCGTTGTAATCGTCCTCGTAGAACATCTCCCGCAGGGAGCGCGCACCGTACCAGAAGCTGATCTTGCGGCTGCTGTTCAGGCGCTTGAGCTGGTCGAAGATGTGCGAGCGCATCGGTGCCATACCGGCACCACCGCCGATAAAGACCATCTCATTGTCGGTTTCCTTGGCAAAAAACTCACCGAAGGGACCGTAAACCCTGATCTTGTCGCCCGGCTTCAGGTTGAACACATAGGAAGACATCTGGCCCGGGGGAACACCCTCGGTGCGCGGCGGCGGGGTGGCGATACGGATGTTGAACTTCACCACGCCCTTCTCTTCCGGGTAGTTCGCCATGGAATAGGCGCGAACCACCGGCTCGGTGACCTTGGACTCCAGGTTGAAGAAGCCAAAGTGCTCCCAGTCACCGCGGTACTCTTCCTCGATGTCGAAATCGGAGAATTTCACATGGTGGGGCGGCGCCTCCAGCTGTACGTAACCGCCAGCACGGAAGTCAACATTCTCGCCTTCCGGCAGCTTCAGGGTCAGCTCTTTAATGAAAGTAGCCACGTTCGGGTTGGATTCCACAGTGCATTCCCACTGCTTCACACCGAACACCTCTTCCGGCACCTCAATTTCCATGTCCTGCTTGACTGCCACCTGGCAGGACAGGCGCTTGCCCTGCTTGGCCTCGCGCGGGGTGAAGTGAGCAGCCTCGGTAGGCAGCATATCGCCACCACCGGCCACCACCTTGCACACACACTGGGCGCAGCTGCCGCCGCCGCCACAGGCAGAGGCCAGGAACAGGTTGTTGGCCGCCAGGGTCTGCAGCAGCTTGCCGCCGGCGGGCACGGTCAGGGTCTTCTCACCGTTTACCAGGATATTGACGTTACCGGTGTTTACCAGGCGGGAGCGGGCGACAAGGATCACTGCCACCAGCGCCAGCACGATGACGGTAAACATCGCAACGCCGAGAATAATTTCGAGATTCATGGTATTGCGTTCCCCCGCTTAGATATCGATACCGCCGAAGGACATGAAGCCGAGCGACATCAGACCAACGGTGATAAAGGTGATACCCAGGCCCTGCAGGCCTTCGGGCACGTCACTGTACTTTAGCTTCTCGCGGATGCCCGCCAGCGCGGTAATCGCCAGCGCCCAGCCGAGACCGGCGCCGAAGCCATAAGCCACACTCTCGCCGAAGTTGTATTCGCGCTCTACCATGAACAGGGATGCACCCATGATGGCGCAGTTCACGGTGATCAGCGGCAGGAATACACCCAGGGCGTTGTAGAGTGCCGGCACATACTTGTCCAGGAACATCTCGAGGATCTGCACCAGGGCGGCAATTACGCCGATATAGGACAGCAGGCCCAGGAAGCTCAGGTCCACATCCGGGTAACCCGCCCAGGCAAGTGCGCCGTCTTTCAGCAGGTATGTGTAGATCAGGTTGTTGACCGGCACAGTCAGGGTCAGTACGACGATAACCGCCACACCGAGGCCCACGGCCGCCTCGATCTTCTTGGACACGGCCAGGAAGGTACACATGCCCAGGAAGAAGGCCAGCGCCATGTTCTCGACGAACACTGCGCGGACAATCAGAGAAATATACTGTTCCACTTATCAGGCCTCCTGCGCTTTGGTGTTGGGCGCAATCTTGAACTCCGGTTCTTCCACCTGGGCCGGCTTCCAGGCGCGGATTGCCCAGATGAACAGGCCGATCAGGAAGAAGGCACTCGGCGGCAGCAGCAGCATGCCATTTGGCACATACCAGCCACCGTTGTTCACGGTCTGCAGGATCTCGACACCCAGCAGCTTGCCGGCACCGAACAGCTCGCGGATAACCGCCAGGCCGATCAGGATCACGCTGTAGCCGAGGCCGTTGCCGAGGCCGTCGAAGAAGCTGGCCGCGGGGCCGTTCTTCATGGCGAAGGCTTCTGCCCGGCCCATCACGATACAGTTGGTGATGATCAGGCCGACAAATACAGACAGCTGCTTGGAGATGTCATAGGCCAGCGCCTTGATCACCTGGTCCACCAGGATTACCAGCGAGGCAATCACGGTCATCTGTACGATGATCCGGATGCTGTTCGGGATCTGGGTGCGGATCAGGGAGACCAGCACGTTGGAACAGCACACCACCACGGTCAGCGCCACACACATAACCAGCGTCACTTTCAGGGAGCTGGTTACCGCCAGCGCGGAACAGATACCGAGGATCTGCAGCGCAATGGGGTTGTTGTTAAAAATGGGTTCCAGCAGAGTATCTTTGGTTTTCATGCTCACGCCTCCCCTGCTTTCAGGTTTTCCAGGAAGGGACCGTAGCCCTCGCTGCCGAGCCAGAATTCGATCAGGTTGCTGACGCCCCGGCTGGTCAGGGTAGCGCCAGACAGGCCGTCAATCTTGTACTCGGCGTTCGGGGTGTCCTTGTCGACACTGCCCTTGACGACGCTGAGGCCGACTTCGCCACTGTCGAGATAGACAGTCTTGCCGTGCCACAGGGCCTTCCAGTTGGGGTTGTCCACCTCACCGCCCAGTCCCGGGGTCTCCTTGTGTTCGTAGAACCCGATACCGGCAACTGTATTGAGATCGTTCTCAAGCGCGAGGAAGCCGTAAAGCTGTCCCCAGAGGCCGTAACCGCGCACCGGCAGGATGATCTTCTGCAGTTCGCCGTTCTCCTCCACCAGGAACACTTCCTTGATGTTTTCCCGGCGGCTGATCTTGGCGATATCCTCGGCGGGAGTCATCTTCTGGCTCGCGTCGGGGATTTTGGCTGCGGCGCGGCCGCTGCCACCAGCCGGCTCTTCGTCGGTGAAGGTGCCATTGCGAAGGTCAACGTACTTGATGCTGACTTTCGCGAACGCCTCTTCCACCGCCGCCTTGCCGGCCTGGTCGGGCTCGATCAGGTCGCCCGCCAGCAGCACATTGCGCTTCAGGTCCAGCGCCGCATTGGCCTGCTGCATCGGCTTGAGCATGACCGCCGCGGTGGAGACCACGACGGAGCACACGATACACAGCACCAGCGCTACGATCAGGGTGCCTTTGACAGAATCTTTATTAGCCACGTGCCAGCCTCCGTTTGATATTGGACTGCACCACGAAGTGGTCAAACAGCGGGGCGAACAGGTTGGCGAACAGGATCGCCAGCATGATGCCTTCGGGGAAGGCAGGGTTCACGACGCGGATCAGGACCGTCATGACGCCGATCAGCATGCCGTAATACCAGCGACCCAGGTTGGTCATTGCTGCCGACACCGGGTCGGTGGTCATGAAGATCAGGCCGAAGGCAAAACCACCAACTACCAGGTGCCAGTACCAGGGCACATTGAAGAAGGGGTTGGTGTCGGAACCGATCAGGTTGAAGATCAGGGAGGTGGCCATCATGCCCAGCAGGGTTCCAGCCACGATCCGCCAGCTGGCGATCTTCATGCCCATCAGGATGACGCCGGCGATCAGGATAACCAGGGTGGAGGTCTCACCGATGGAGCCGTGCATGTTACCCAGGAACGCGTCCCACCAGGTCAGCGGGCCCGCGGCCGCCTGGACCACACCGTTCTGCACGCCCTCGCTGGCCAGTACGGACAGCGCAGTCGCGCCGGAGTAGCCGTCCACTGCGGTCCACACCATGTCACCGGACATGGAAGCCGGGTAGGCGAAATACAGGAAGGCACGGCCGGTCAGTGCCGGGTTGAGGAAGTTTTTGCCGGTACCACCGAACACTTCCTTACCGATCACCACACCGAAGCTGATACCCATTCCCACCAGCCACAGCGGCAGGTCCGGCGGGCAGGCCAGCGCAAACAGGATAGAGGTTACAAAGAAGCCCTCGTTCACCTCATGCCCGCGCACGGCTGCGAACAATACCTCCCAGATACCGCCGATGACGAAGGTCACCAGGTAAATGGGGAGGAAGAACATGGCACCGTAGACGAAGTTGTCCCAAGTGCTGGCCGGGTTGTAGCTGGTCAGCGCACCGATAATCGCGTGGCGCCAGCCCTCGAACTCGGTGGTACCCATGTCGGCAATAATCAGGTTGGACTGGTAGCCGATGTTCCACATGCCGAAGAAGGCCGCCAGCATGGCACAGGCCCAGACGCTGATCATAATGCGCTTCAGGTCGATACCGTCGCGCACGTGCGCCGTGGTCTTGGTGCGTTCGGACGGCTGGAACAGGCCAGTGTCCACCGCCTCGTACAGCGCGTAGAACTTTTCATATTTGCCGCCCTTGTGAAAGTGCGGCTCGATGGAATCAAGGAATTTGCGCAGCATCCTTAGCCCTCCTTCTCAATACGGGTCAGGTTGTCCCGCAAAATGGGGCCGTATTCATACTTGCCCGGACACACGAAGGTACACAGGGCCAGGTCTTCCTCCGCCAGTTCCAGCGCACCCAGTTGCTGGGCAGTGGCGGTATCGCCCACGATCAACGCACGCAGCAGCTGCGTCGGCAGGATATCCAGTGGCATCACCTTCTCATAGGTACCAATCGGCACCATGGCGCGCTCGGAACCATTGGTGCTGGTGGTAAAGTCGAACCGCTTGTTCTTGAACAGGCGGGACAGGTAGATGGGGAAAGCGGAGAAGCGCTTGTTGCCGGCACGCAGGTAGTGCAGGAACGGACGCTCGTGGCCTTCCTTGAGCACGCTGACCTGGTTGGCATAGCGCCCCAGGTAACCCAGCGGCCCCTCGGCGGCACGGCCACCGAAAACAGAACCGGAAACAATGCGGTTATCACCGTCTTGCAGCTCCCCTGCAGTCAGCTCGACCAGGCTCGCACCCAGCCGGGTGCGCAGCAGGCGGGGCTGCTTGACCTGCGGCCCCCCGAGAGCGACCACGCGGTCGGTGAACAGGCGGCCGGTCTGGAACAGCTTGCCCACGGCAATCACATCCTGGTAGCCGATGGTCACAACGGTGCGACCTGCACGGACCGGGCTGAGGAAGTGAATGTGGGTGCCGGGCAGGCCCGCGGGGTGCGGACCGGCGAAGGCTTCGCGGCTCACACCGGGTGCATCCGGCACCGGGATATCGGCATCGGGGGCGGTGCATACGAAGGTTTTCTCCGCCAGGCGGGACAGGATCTCAACGCCCTGGCTGAAGGCTTCGCGGTGTTCGGCGATGATCAGGGCCGGATCGGCGGCCAGCGGATTGGTGTCCATCGCGTTGATGAACACGGCCGCGGGCTCCAGGTCCAGCGCCGGAACCTTGCTGAACGGACGGGTCCGCAGGGCGGTCCACATGCCGGACTCAACCAGGTTCTCCCGCACCTGCTCAGCGGTCAGGGTCTTGAGCTGGTCGGCGCCGTAGGCGGCAAACTGCTCAGCCTCGTCACCTTCGATCTCGATAACCACCGACTGCAGTGCGCGGCGGGCGCCGCGATTAATGGCGACAACCTTGCCAGCCGCGGGTGCCGTGTAGCGGACACCCTCGGTTTTCTTGTCGGTAAACAGCAGCTGTCCGAGTTTGACGCTGTCCCCCTCAGCCACCGCCATGGTCGGCTTCATCCCGTGGTAATCGGGGCCGAGCACGGCGACGGTCTTGAGTGCAGGGCCATCGTGGATGACCTGCTCGGGCGCGCCGGATATGGGTAAATCCAATCCCCGACGGATCTTTCTCATACGCCTATGCCTAAGTTTCTAGTTTAAGAAAGTATGCGAATACAGCCATCAGGCCGGGCGTACCCCTGCCCTGGCCGGAGGCTGCACTCTGGAATTCACGCGCTGCGAGGACTTAAACCGCTTGGTGCCCGGCAGACGGGCAGGAGGTAGCAAGGCGGCCCCACGAAACCGCGCGCATTATAAAGATGGGTCCGTCGCTTTACCAGAGTCCAGGGGGTCGAATTGGCGTATAGGAGGGAAATTTTTGCTGGAAAAACAAGGATTTGAGATAACGGGTCGGCCGGGGCCTGCCGGCGCCGGCCGCCCCGCCAGTGCGGCCTTCAGGCCGCCGGCGGGACCGGCGGCCACAGTGACCGCCGGGACAGGTCAGTCCTTGACCGGGAAAACCTTGTAGCGCACTCCTGCCATGTCCTCCAGGCAGCGCACCACCTGGCAGCTGTAACCGAACTCGTTGTCGTACCAGCAGTACAGCACGGCGTTATTACCGTCGACGATGGTCGCGATGGAGTCGAACACACAGGCGCGACGGGAGCCAACAAAGTCACAGGACACCACTTCAGGTGAGTTGGTGTAGTCGATCTGCTGGCGCAGTGGCGAATGCAGGGCCACCTCACGGACGTACTCGTTGAGCTCCTCCTTGGTAGTCTCCTTGCCCAGCCGCAGGTTCAGGATCGCCATGGATACGTTCGGGGTCGGAACCCGGATAGCATTTCCGGTCAACTTACCCTTCAGCTCAGGCAGCGCCTTGGCGACGGCTTTGGCCGCGCCGGTCTCGGTCAGGACCATATTCAGCGCTGCCGCCCTGCCGCGACGCTCACCCTTGTGGTAGTTGTCGATCAGGTTCTGGTCGTTGGTATAGGCATGCACGGTTTCCACGTGGCCGTGCTCGACCCCGAAGCCGTCCATCATCGCCTTCAGCACCGGCACAATGGCATTGGTGGTGCAGGAGGCAGCGGAGATGATCTTGTCATCATCCTTGATGTCATCGTTGTTGATGCCGTAAACGATGTTCTTGATATCGCCCTTGCCGGGAGCGGTGAGGATGACCTTGGAGGCGCCGGGGCTCTCCAGGTGCTGGCTCAGGCCCTCCTCGTCACGCCATACACCGGTGGAGTCCACCACGATGGCATCGTGGATGCCGTGCTGGGTGTAGTCCACTTCCTGCGGGGAGTTGGCGTAGATGACCTTGATCTCGTTGCCGTTGCAGATCAGCGAGCTGGTCTCCTCGTCCACGCGGATTGTGCCCTTGAAGGCGCCGTGCACGGAATCGCGGCGCAGCAGGGAGGCGCGCTTGACCAGGTCGTTATCCGCCTTGCCCTTGCGCAGCACGATGGCCCGCAGGCGCAGGACGTCGCCACTGCCCGCCTTCTCGATCAGCAGGCGCGCCACCAGGCGGCCAATACGGCCGAAACCGTAGATCACAACATCCCGCGGTTGCGGGATCGGCTTGCCGGCACCCTCGGCCTCGGCCAGCTCCTCGCGGACGAACTCGTCCACGGACATGCCGCGATCGTCGCGCATGTATTTGTTGGTCAGGGTGCCCAGGTCTATGTGCACCGGACCCAGGTCCAGCTTGGTCATGGCTTCCAGCACCGGGTAGGTTTCCCACTCGGACAGCTCGTTGCCCTCAACCTGCCGCACAAAACGGTGCGCCTTCATGATGCTCAACACGGAGCGGTTTACCAGGTTGCGGCCGTACATGTAGATACCGACGTTACGCTCGCGGTTGAGCTTGCCGATCATCGGGATCATGGATTCGGCCAGCGCTTCGCGCTCTTTCCAGTCCTTGAAAAAATCCGCGGGCTTGGGTCGCTTCTGAGTCACTATCAGACACCTCTGCAATCAGTTGTGTAGGCAGGCAAAACACGGCTGGCAACAGGGGCCCAGGCCGCGTGGCTGCGCATTATCAGGATATGCCCGGGGGCGCGCAACCGAGCAAAAAAACGCCTGAAAATTGTAGTAAAACTACCAGTTCATCCCCACGGATCCCCTCGGCGAAAAGCCGCTTTGCAGGGCCGTCCCGGACCCCGACACTGGCTGTCGGGGGAACCCGGCCTGCACCGCCAGTTGTTCACAGTTACAATAGCCACCGCCCCGGGCCAAAGCCCGCCTGAAAGCGTGGATATACAAGGTACGATGACCAATTTGCAGCCCTTCTCGCCGCCGCAGTTTCGCTCCGAAAATGACCGCCAGTTCTGGGGCGGCCTGCGTGGCGCTTCCGCTTCCCTGGCTATCCTGAGCGCCGCCCGGCGCAGCGATTCACCGACCCTGCTGGTGGCCCGCGACAGCCTCGAGGCCCAGCGCCTGGAAGCCCAGCTGAAATTTTTTAACAACGGTCTTCCGA
Organism: Microbulbifer yueqingensis; assembly: GCF_900100355.1. Taxonomy (GTDB): domain Bacteria; phylum Pseudomonadota; class Gammaproteobacteria; order Pseudomonadales; family Cellvibrionaceae; genus Microbulbifer; species Microbulbifer yueqingensis. The sequence goes on from NZ_FNFH01000003.1 coordinate 432,182, forward strand.
CGGAGATCCTGCACTTCCCGGACTGGGAGATACTTCCGTATGACACTTTCTCCCCCCACCAGGACATTATCTCTGACCGCCTGGCCGCCCTCTATCGATTGCCCCGGATGGGTTCCGGCATCATCATCGTGCCGGTCAGCACCCTCATGCATCGGCTCCCGCCGCGGGACTACGTGGCCGGCAATGCCCTGGTATTAAAGGAAGGCCAGCAGTTCGACCTCAGCAGCCAGCGCCGACTGCTTGAGCAGGCGGGCTACCATTGCGTCGACACCGTCTACGAGCACGGGGAGTTCGCGGTACGCGGCTCCCTGATGGATATCTACCCAATGGGTAGCCCCCTGCCCTTCCGCATCGACCTGTTTGATGAGGAAATCGAGTCCCTGCGCACGTTTGATCCAGAGACCCAGCGCACGGTGGAGAAGGTCGATAGCGTAAACCTGCTCCCCGCGCGCGAATTCCCCATGCACAAGCCGGCCCTGGCGGGCTTCCTGCAGCGCTGGCATGAAGCATTCGACTCCGATCCGACCCAGGTATCCATCTACCAGGACATCAGCGCGGGCATCGCCCCGGCGGGAATCGAGTATTACCTCCCCCTCTTTTTCGAGCGCTGCGACACCCTGTTTGACTACCTTCCGGAGGGCAGCGCCGCCTTCCTCCAGGGCGACATCCAGGGTCCACTGGAAAACTTCTGGAGAGAGGTGAACAACCGCTACGAAAGCCGACGCGGTGACCTGACCCGACCGATCCTGCCGCCACGCGAGATACTGCTGGAGATCAACGAGTTCAACGGCGCCCTCAAATCACTGCCCCGGGCAATTTTCTCTGATGAGGAGTTGCCTTCGGCCGAAGGCAATTACAACTTCGCCACCGCCGAGCCCCCGCGCCTGCCGGTGGACGGCAAGGCGGACAACCCCCTGGCGCAGCTGGAAAGCTACCTGATGGAGTACGACGGGCGGGTGCTCTTCTGTGCTGAGAGTGGCGGGCGCCGGGAAGCCCTGCTGGACCTGCTCGGCAATATCCAGGTGCAGCCGACCCAGTTCAGCTCCTGGTCTGACTTCCTCGCCAGCGACGAGACCCACGGCATCACCGTGGCTCCCATCGACCAGGGGCTGAACCTGCTGGAACCGGCGCTCGATGTCATCGCCGAGCCACAGTTGTTTGGCGAGCGTGTACTGCAGCAGCGTCGCCGCAAAAAAGCCAAGGACGATGCCGAGAATGCGGTACGGAACCTGGCCGAGCTGCGCATCGGCGCCCCGGTGGTGCATATTGACCACGGCGTTGGCCGCTACCGCGGACTGCAGCACCTGGAGATCGATGGCCAGCCGGCAGAATTCCTCATGCTGGAATATGCGGACGAGGCCAAGCTGTATGTACCGGTGGCCAGCCTGCACCTGATCAGCCGGTACTCCGGCGCGGACGAGGCGCTGGCCCCGCAGCACAAGCTGGGAAGCGAGCAGTGGCAGAAAGCCAAGCGCAAAGCGGCGGAAAAAGTCCGTGATGCCGCCGCCGAGCTGCTCGACATCTACGCCCGCAGGGAGGCCCGGGTCGGGCACGCGTTTGGCGACCCCGGCCTGGCCTACCGCGAATTTACTGCGGGCTTCCCCTTCGAGGAGACGCCGGACCAGCAGCAGGCGATCGAGGCCGTAGTAGCCGACATGCTCTCCGATAAACCCATGGACCGCCTGGTGTGCGGCGATGTGGGCTTCGGCAAGACTGAGGTGGCTATGCGAGCCGCGTTCGTGGCGGCGCATGCCGGCAAGCAGGTGGCGATGCTGGTGCCTACCACCCTCCTCGCCCAGCAGCATTACCAGTCCTTCCAGGACCGCTTCGCCGACTGGCCCGTCAACATCGAGGTCATCTCCCGCTTCCGCAGCGGCAAGGAGATCGAAGGAATCAAGGAACGCGTGGCAAGCGGCAAGGTGGATATCCTTATCGGCACCCACAAGCTGCTGCAAAGCGACCTGGACTTCAACAACCTTGGCCTCCTGATTATCGATGAGGAGCACCGTTTTGGGGTGCGCCAGAAGGAGCGCCTCAAGAGCCTGCGCGCGGAAGTGGATATCCTTACCCTCACCGCCACACCAATCCCACGTACCCTGAACATGGCCATGGCCGGCATTCGCGACCTGTCGGTGATCGCCACCCCGCCGGCACGCCGCCTGTCAGTGAAGACCTTCGTGCGCCAGCGTGACGAGGCCCTCATCAAGGAGGCGATCCTGCGGGAAATCCTCCGCGGGGGGCAGGTTTACTTCCTCCACAACGAGGTGAAGAGCATCGAGCGCATCGCACGGCAGCTGGAAGAGCTGGTACCCGAGGCACGGGTCGGCATCGGCCACGGCCAGATGCGCGAGCGCGAGCTGGAACAGGTGATGAGCGACTTTTACCACAAGCGCTTCAACGTTCTGGTGTGCACCACCATCATCGAGACCGGCATCGACGTGCCCAGCGCAAACACGATCCTTATCGAGCGCGCCGATAAATTCGGCCTCGCGCAGCTGCACCAGCTCCGCGGTCGCGTGGGCAGGTCCCACCACCAGGCCTATGCCTACCTGCTGACACCGGGCAGGCGCTCCATGACAGCCGATGCAGTCAAGCGCCTGGAAGCCATCAGCGAGGCCCAGGACCTGGGGGCGGGCTTTACCCTGGCCACCCATGACCTCGAAATCCGCGGGGCCGGCGAGCTGCTGGGTGAGGAGCAGAGCGGGCAGATCCAGAGCGTGGGCTTCACCCTTTATATGGAGATGCTCGACCAGGCGGTGAAGGCCATCCGCGAGGGCCGCACACCCAATATCGATGAGCCGCTGGAATCCCCCGCGGTGGACGTGAACCTGCGGGTGCCGGCACTGATCCCGGAAGATTACCTCCCGGATGTACACGGTCGCCTGATGATGTACAAGCGCATCGCCAACGCGAAGGACGCGGGAGAACTGAGGGAGCTGCAGGTAGAGATGATCGACCGCTTCGGCCTGCTGCCGGAGCCGGTCAAGCACCTCTTCCGTACCACCGAGATCAAGCTGGAGGCGGAGCGGATGGGTATCCGCAAGCTTGAGGCCTCCGCCGTTCGCGGACGCATCGAGTTTTCCGAGAATACGGCCGTCGATCCACTGACCCTGGTGAAGCTGGTCCAGACGCAACCGGGCCGTTTCCAGCTCCAGGGAGCCAACCAGCTGAGCTTCGCCCTGGACGAGGGCGGGTCCGACACCCGCCTGAATCAGGTTTCAGGTGTGTTGGAGCAACTGGCGCAGTGATAGACTGTGCCCTCCGGGGCCCTGCCGACCGGCGGGCCCCGGGCGACACATAACAAAGCAAGCGGTATCAATATTATGCGATTGGTTCACCTCTGTACGGCCCTGCTGCTGGCCCTCACCGCCGCCGGCACCCAGGCGGCCAGCTATGCGGGCACCACCTTCGAGATCGAGATGATCGTCTTCAGCCGGACCGACGGCATGAGTGGCTCGAGGGAAAATTGGCCCGCTAGCCCCCGCCTGTCCTACCCCGCAAAGTGGATTGATTTCACCACCACCGGGGGTGAGGGTGAGCCGCAGCTGGTACCAGCCGCCACCCAGCTGGACAACAAGGCAGCTGCCCTGCAGCGCTCCGGCAACTACCGGGTGCTATTCCACAAGGCCTGGCAGCAGCAGCTGTGGCAGAAACGCCGTGCGCCCGCCATCCTCATCGAGGGCGGTGACACCTATGCCGGTCACAGCCAGCTTGAGGGAAGTATCAAGCTCAGCGTGTCCCGCTACCTGCACCTGAGTACCAACCTGTGGATGAGCGAGTTCGGGGAACCCGGGAGCGAAGGCGGTATCCTGCTGCCGAAGCCATCGAGTCTCGACAATGGCGAGCCCCTCGACCTGGCCGCACCTGGTGCCGCCAGGACGATAGCCTCCCAGGGCAGACCCGGCCCGGTGTACGCAGCCCGCGTCGCCCAGCTGCAGCAGGAGCGCCGCATGCGCAGTGGTGAACTCCACTACCTCGATCACCCCCGCTTTGGCGTACTGGTCCAGGTGCGCACCCTGGACAAGCCGGAAGACGGGACGCCGGCCGCGGGCAACTAGCCCGCGCCGCCGGCCCCATACATCGCAATTTTAATAAGACCAACCAGCGACCCCTGACAGGTATCCATGATCACCAACGACGCCATCATTCTCGGCATGCTGGCTGCTATCCTCGGCTTTGTGTTTTACACCGCGGGCAGCGAGCACCGCTTCTGGAAACGTTTCTACCGCTTTGTTCCGGCCCTGCTGCTCTGCTACTTCCTGCCGTCCCTGTTGACCACTTTCGGCATAATCGACGCCGAGGCCTCCCAGCTGTATTACGTGGCCTCGCGCTACCTGCTGCCGGCCAGCCTGGTCCTGCTGACACTCAGCATCGACCTGAAGGGTATTATCAGCCTGGGCCCCAAGGCGCTGATCATGTTCCTGACCGGCACGCTGGGGATCGTCATTGGCGGCCCGCTGGCCCTGATTATCATGTCGGCAATCGACCCCGATCTCCTGGGAGTAAGCGGCCCTGAGGCCGTCTGGCGGGGTATGACTACGGTCGCGGGCAGCTGGATCGGCGGCGGCGCCAACCAGACTGCCATGAAGGAAATTTTCTCGGTGGGCGACCAGGTGTTCTCGGCCATGGTTGCGGTGGATGTCATCATCGCCAACGTCTGGATGGCGGTGCTGCTGATCATGGCCGGCAACGCGAAGCAGCTGGATGCCAGGCGTGGCGCAGACACCACGGCAATTACCGAATTGCGCGAAAAGGTCGAGGAGATACAGAAAAGGCACTCGCGCATCCCCTCCTTGCCCGACCTGATGCTCATCGCCGCAGTCGGGTTCGGCATTACCGCCATCGCCCACGCATTCGCCGACGTCCTGGCGCCCTGGTTCCAGGAGAATGCCCCGCACCTCGACAGGTATAGCCTCACCAGTCCCTTCTTCTGGCTGATCATCGTTGCCACCACCTTGGGAGTGGCCATGGCTTTCTCTCCGGCAAAGCAGCTGGAGGGCGCCGGCGCCTCAAAGGTGGGCTCGGTCTTCATCTATTTCCTGGTGGCGACTATCGGCACCCACATGGACATCACTGCACTGCGCGACAGCCCGGAACTCTTCCTGCTCGGCGCCATCTGGATGGCGGTGCACGCTGGTCTTCTGCTCCTGGTTGCCAAACTGATCAAGGCCCCGACCTTCTTTATGGCGGTGGGAAGCCAGGCCAATGTGGGCGGGGCAGCCTCGGCCCCGGTAGTAGCGGCGGCCTTCCACCCCTCCCTTGCGCCTGTCGGTGTGCTGCTCGCGGTGATGGGTTATGCGCTCGGAACCTACGCCGCATGGTTCTGCGGCCTGCTACTGCAAACTATTGCGGGAAGCTGATACCTGGGATTAACGCGCCCACCGAAGGGCGCCTGCGAATAGCGGGAAAGCGGAAGACAGTAATTTATCGGGGAACAGCCACCAGGCAGTGAGCCCGGGATGCGCTACGGCGGATAAAAGAGGAAAAAGTAAGGACGGGCCTGTGGCCCGCCCGGCAGGATTCTTGTCAGTGCGCCAGGCACGCTTTACCAGCTGTCAGCGCATTACCGCTAGCGCTTCGCAGGTGCCGGACTGGCAACAACGGCAACGAGGCCGGATCACTCACACGGAACTACGTCTTCCGCCAATAATCCCTTATCGCCTTTCTGCATTTCAAACTCGACCGACTGGCCTTCGTTGAGGGTTTTGTAGCCCTCGCCGCGGATACTGCGGTAATGCACAAAGATATCTTCCGTGCCCTCTCCACAGGTGATGAAGCCATAACCCCGGGCGTTATTGAACCACTTCACGGTACCTGTAACGCGATCACTCATTCAGACAACCTCATTATTGTTATTGCGATTACCACGCGGAGCAGCAAGCGCATCTCCATTGCAGCGGTCGCTCCTCGACTCACTGAACCTCAATTGTCCGGCGGGTCGCCCCGCTAGACACCCTCTGATTCTTAGATAAATCGGCGCCAGTGTCTAGGTTTCCACGTGAAATAATTACTACAGAACGTGTGAGCTGCGCAATAAAAGATCAAAACTGCCAGCGCGCTTCCGCTTTTCTGAACATTCCTGCTTTTCCTGTCTCTGCTTAACCCGCATTTGCCGACGCCACCATCTCCACACCGCGGAGTTCCGGCGGCAATTCCGCAATATGCAATGTGGATGTCGGGAAAGCACAGGAGGCACCATGCTGTTCGACAATTTTCAGGATTTGTAGCAAGACGTCCTGCTTGATCTCGTGATAACGCACCCACTCAGTGGTTTTGGTGAAGGTGTAGATAAAGAAATCCAGGGACGAGGGTGCGAAGCTGTTGAAGTTGACGATAAGGGTCTGGTTGGCATCAATTTCAGGATGCTCCTGCAGCATTGCCTTCACATCGGCCACTATGCCCGCCATGAGCGGCGCATCCTCGTAGCGGATTCCTATCGTCTCGTAAATTCGGCGATTGAGCATACGCGAGGGGTTTTCCACCGAGATCTGGTTGAATACCGCATTCGGGATGTAAAGCGGGCGCTTGTCGAACGTGCGAATACGCGTGAGGCGCCAGCCGATATCCTCAACGGTACCCTCGATCTCCTTGTCCGGAGAACGCACCCAGTCACCCACCTTGAACGGCCGGTCCAGGTATACCATCAACCCACCGAAAAAATTTGCCAGCAGGTCCTTGGCCGCAAAGCCCACAGCCAGGCCGCCGATACCGCCAAATGCCAGAACCCCACTGATGCTGTAGCCGAGAAACTGCATGACGACCATTGCGGAGGTGATCACGATCGACGCGCGCACCAGTTTCCCCAGGGCCCGCACCGTCGTAGCGTCAAGCGGCTTGCTCATATACCGCGGATCGCGCAGGTTGTGCTCGGCACTGCGGGAGAATCGCAGGGCAAACCAGGTAATGACCAGGATGAACCCGATTTCCCGCACAGGCTCTGCGAGAGAGAATATTTCGGCTCCGGTTGCCCTGCCCGCCCGACCGGCTGCGATCGTCAGCCCAAACAGCCAGATGAGCACGGCTCCAGGGGGGTTCAGCGCCTTCATCAGCGCGTCATCCCAGGCGCTCACCGTGCGCGCTGCGCGGGCCTCCAGGCGCCTGGCGAAACGGCCGAACAACCAGCCCGCCAGCGCAGTAGCAAAGATGATCGAGAAAATTACCACGATCCAGAAACGGTTATCCCCGATCCAGGCCATGACCATGGACTCTACAGATTCCACCGGAGGTACTCCTGCTTAATTGATGTCTTCGTCGGGGGCAGAAAATAACGCGCAATGCAGGGGCATGGCCAGCGAAACAGCGCCGAAACCCGGGGTGCGCTCAAGCTGCGCAAGAAAGCGCCTCAGCCGGCCGCGGCCTCCGCGACCAGTCCTGCCAGCCAGGTGCGCGTTTTCTGCCAGCGTTCGCTCTGCGCAAGGGCCTCCCAGCTGATGGGATCCTGCCGGCCGCGCATGCGCTGCAACCGGGCACTGGAGGCCTCCGATGGAACGAACCCCTCGAGGGCCTCCAGGCATTCGAGCGCGCCGGCGCGATTGTTGCAGACCAGGCCCATATCGCAGCCGGCATCCAGCGCCGCCCGGATCCGCGCCCCGTAGCCTCCCGCCGCCCCGGCCCCCTCCATCGAGAGATCATCACTGAAGATCACGCCGTTGAAGCCGAGCTCCGCGCGCAGGATCTGTTGCAACCAGAGCCGCGAAAATCCCACCGGCTTCTGGTCGACCTGGACAAAGCGGATATGGGCAGGCATCACCGCGTCCAGTTCCCCCGCCCCGATACACTCCACGAACGGCAACGCATCCGAGGACATGACCTCTTCGAGTGTCCGCTCATCCTCGGGCAGCTCCTCGTGACTGTCCTCCAGCACATGCCCGTGACCGGGAAAGTGCTTGCCGGTCGTCGCCATGCCAGCCTCATGCATGCCCTCCATGAATGGCCTGACCCGGGCCGCCACCGCCGCCGGGTCAGCTGCAAAGCTGCGGTCACCGACGATCCGGCAGTGCTTGTCATCCGCATCCAGGACAGGGGCAAAACTGAAATCCACCCCGCTTGCGCGCAACTCGGCCGCGAGTAGCCAGCCGGCATCGCGCAACTGCCCGGGCTCCGCCCGCGCAGCCAGCACCTGCATGGAGGGAATGCGGGTGAAATCGTCACGGAAGCGCTGCACTCTCCCGCCCTCCTGGTCCACCGCGAGCAGCAGCTCCGGCCTGACCTCCCTGATCGAGCGGACCAGCGACTGCAACTGCTCGCGGTCGCGATAATTCCGGGCAAAGAAGATCAGCCCCCCCACCAGGGGGTGGCGCAGCACCTCCCGGTCCTCTGTGGACAACTCGGTACCGTCAACATCTATCATTACCGGACCAATCAGATCAGCCATTGCTTGCTCTCCAGCGTATTCCATTCCCTGCCCTATTGGCGCATGACGCCCATTCTACTCCCCGGCCCTGAGCAAAGCTGCCGCCGCAGGCACGAGGCGGTCGAGCGTTTCCGGCAGGCTGCTTGGCGCGCCGAAATCCTCCCTGAGGATAGCCTCGATCGCGTCGAAGCTCGACAGGGTAAAGATCGTCGCTCCCAGCATGAAGTACAGGCGCCAGTAGAAGGTGACCGGGTCAAGGCCCGGCAGGGCCTGGCTGAGAAGGCCGGCAAAGCGACGGTAGCTGTCGCCGTAGCGACTGACGATAAAGCGCCGGAGGTGTCCCTGGTACTGGGTGTAGGCCAGGCCCAGCAACCGCATGAATCGCTGTGGGTCGCGTCCCTCGGCCACCAGGCTCGCGAGCCCCCCGCGGTAGAGGCTCTCCAGCAACTCTTCCACCTCCAGGGATTCGCCCCCGGCCACACGGCGGTCAAGCTCCGCTGCAAGGGTCTCGGTAAAGGGCGTCAAAAACCGCTCGAATACCGCCTGGATCAGTTCTTTCTTGGACCCAAAGTGGTAATTTACCGCTGCAAGGTTGACTCCTGCCGTGCTGGTGATGGTGCGCAGGGACGTTTCTGTGAAGCCCCGCTCGGCAAACAGGACCTCCGCGGCATCCAGAATCCTGCTGACCGTGTCTGACTGGCTCATAAAAATTCAAACCATCAATTTAAACGCTTGTTTTGATCTGGCCGAGATTAGCACATTTGTGCACTTGAGAGTGGCGATTGAGAGTGGCTATCAGGGGGTTACCGGCGGGGGACCCCGGACGCTAGAGTGAAGAGAAACACGAAGGGGACAAAAATCATGGCAAACAGTCACCCCGATATAGGCAACTGGTTCGAGATGATCGAGAGCGGGCAGCTGTTCGAAGTGGTGGCCATCGACGACCTCCACAAGACGGTGGAAATCCAGTACCTCGATGGCATGCTGGACGAACTGGATCTCGAGCAGTGGCTGACTCTCCCATTGGTCCCGGCTGCACCGCCCGAGGACGCCAACGTGGCATACGGGATGACGGCGCGCGAGCACAGCCCCGCATCGAGTGAAACGCCTCTCCCGGAGCAACTCAACCCCCTGGACTCACTGGAGGGCGAGACCTTCAGTGGTACAGATGAGTCCCTGTAACATGGGTCCTCGCTAGTGTCGTCGCTCACGAATGAAATCGAGGATGATTTCCGCAGCCTCATCTACCGTATCCACGATATGAAAGAGGTCGAGGTCTGAGCCGTCAATACAGCGGCTCTCCAGTACCGTATCCACCAGCCAGTCGTGAAGCCCCGCCCAGTACCGCTTGCCCACGAGCACGATCGGGAAGCGGTGTACTTTTTGCGTCTGCACCAGTGTCAGCGCCTCGAACAGCTCATCCAGCGTACCGTAACCACCAGGCAGCCCCACAAACCCTACCGCGTGCTTTACAAACATGAACTTGCGTACGAAGAAGTAGCGGAAATGCAGGCTGATGTCCTGGTACGGATTTGCGGCCTGCTCGAACGGGAGTTCGATATTGAGACCAATGGATGCACCCGGCTGCGGGTGGGCACCGCGATTGCAGGCCTCCATCAGCCCGGGACCTCCACCGGTAATCACCGAGATACCCTCGGCGGCCAGTAATTCCCCCAGCCTGACTCCCTGCCGGTACTCGGAACTCTCCTCGCTAAAGCGGGCACTGCCGAATACAGTCACGGCACCGGTAAGGGCGATCAGTTTCTCGATGCCATCGACTAGCTCGGACTGGATCCTGAGGACGCGCCAGGCTTCTGGCATTTTGGCGTCTAACATTACTGCTTCCTTTCGCTGTCGCGCTATTCAGCGCTTTATTCTTTCCTGTTCTCTCCTTACTCCAAGATAGCAGTATTTGGCGACAATACCGCGACATTTGCGCCCGCCAGAAATCTGTATATAATCCCAGCAACTGTATAAAAATACAGACACATGATCAGGTGACAATATGACCAATCTTACGGCACGCCAGTCTCAGGTACTCGAGCTGATCAAGACCTACCTGGATGAAACGGGTTATCCCCCCACTCGCGCGGAAATCGCCAGGCAACTGGGCTTTAGGTCCCCGAACGCTGCCGAAGAGCACCTCAAGGCACTCGCCCGCAAGGGAGCGATAGAAATGGTGGCCGGGGCCTCTCGGGGCATTCGTATTCCCGATTACCAGCCGGGCCTGCCGATCGTAGGCCGCGTGGCGGCCGGCAACCCGATCCTCGCCGAGGAGAATATCGAGGATTACTGCGAGTTGCCCTCCGACTTCTTCCACCCGCCGGCGGACTACCTGTTGCGCGTACACGGTATGAGCATGCGTGACGCCGGTATCCTCGACGGTGACCTGCTCGCGGTGCAGCGTACTGACCAGGTCCGGAATGGACAGATTGTAGTCGCCCGTATCGAGGACGAAGTAACCGTGAAACGGTTTCGCCGCAAGGGGAACCAGGCCACCGTGCAGCTGTTGCCGGAAAATGAGGATTTCGAGGTAATCCAGGTCGATATGCGAGACAAGAGCTTCGCGATCGAGGGTCTCGCCGTCGGTGTCATCCGCCAGAGCCCCTGACAGGCTTCTTGAGCGGGCCTGTCGGCCCGCCGTCCCCCGCCGCGGGCCGGACACTGGTTAGCAATGCCTGAAGGCCAGGTACCGGCAAGGCAACACCTTCCTTTTCAATCCTTGTACGAATTAATCTGGAAGGCCGGAGGCTGATACACCTACCTCGCGGTCTGGCGATCGTTCGGTCAGTTGGCAGAATCAGGTTCGGACAGGCCGGCAGGTGGAAGACAGCAGGTGGTCGCAGCTACACGCAGGACGCATGTATCAGTGAATGGTCAGTGAATGGTGTGGTTGACAGGCTCCAGCTCCTCTTCCTCGAGGTACTCCGCGGCAATCTCATCAATATTCTGGACGGCATCTATGCCCGCCTCGAGCATGGCCCGGGCCACTGCGATCTTGTGCTCGCGCAGGAACTCGGCGCTGGCGCTGGAAAAATGAATTCGCACCAACGGGTCCTCTTTCTCCCCGGCACGGCGCAGCGCGACGTCACCATTGGCGAGCTCGATAATTTCAAAGGTCTCGGAGGACATTCGCTTCTCCTGCAACATCAGTTTGGCCGCAGTGTAACACAGTAGCGAAGGCAGGTTCAGCGCCGGGCCTCACCATTCCTCCATGTGGGCACGCTGGCGCCGCACCAGTTCCGCCAGGGCTCCTCGCCACTGGGCGAGGACCGCAAAATCCAGCGCCACTCCAGGAGAAGAACCGAGGTCGACAAGTGGAATTTGCCGACCTGCCTTAACGGCCTGCCCCGGAGGGGAGGCCACGGAAAACTGCCACAACTGCTGCCACGCCGCCTGCAATCCCGAGAGCCAGCTACCGGGATCCTCTTCCAGTGCCACGAGCTCGGCCGCCTCAGAGGAGGCCTGCCCGCGCGCCTTGACGTCACGCGCCAGCTCAGCAGAAGTTTGTGGCTCGGTCCCAAGCTGGAGCTGGAAAGCAAGCTCGCACAGGAAGGCGCGGTAGGCGCGCCAGAGCTGCAATACTGCCGCTTCCTCCACAGCCCCCTGCTGCAAACCCTGTGCAGGGGCCAGCTCGAGCAGCAACTGGCTCTTGCGCAGGGCGGCGGCCACGGTGCCGGTATATGGGTTGCTCATGCTGGCTACTTGCTCTTCGCGGCCTTCTTGCGCGCTGGTTTACGCTTGGCAGCGGCTTTCTTGGCTGCCTCCACCTGCCATTTACCGTCGCGGTAGAAGGCTCGCCAGCCAGTCGCCTTGCCGTCCTCCTCGGACTGTACGTATTGCTCCTGGGTCTTGCGGCTGAAACGCACGACAGTATCGCGGCCCTCATCGTCTTCCACCGGAGCCGAAAACAGGAAACTGTATTTTGGATCTATTTCATCCTTGTGTGGGAGAAGCTCCTTGACCAGCGGCGCACGCGTCTCGCGATTCTTGGGAAACTGGCTCGCGGCCAGGAACAGGCCGGACGCGCCATCCCGCAGGATGTAGTGATCATCCACCTTCTGGCAGGGCAGCTCGGGCATGGGCACCGGGTCCATTTTCGGCGGTGCCGGTTGGCCGTTCTTGAGCAATTTGCGGGTATTCTTGCACTCCTCGTTGGTACAGCCGAAATACTTACCGAAACGCCCCGACTTCAATTGCATATCGCTGCCGCACTTATCACACTCAATCACCGGGCCGTCGTAACCCTTGATCTTGAAAGTGCCCTTCTCTACTTCATAACCGTTGCAGTCGGGGTTGTTACCACAGATGTGCAGCTTGCGATGCTCGTCGAGAAGGTAACTGTCCATAGCGGTACCACACTTGGGACAGCGGCGTTTCTCGCGCAGGGCGCGGGTTTCGGCGTCCTCATCCTTGTCTGCGTCCACCGCCTCGTCACCGGCGACCAGGTTCATGGTATTGGTGCAGCGCTCCTTCGGGGGAAGCGCATAGCCTGAACAGCCGAGGAACACGCCAGTGGACCCGGTGCGGATCTGCATATGCCGGCCGCACTTGCTGCACTCGATATCCGTGTCCGTCGGCGTATTGCGGCGCATACCGCCTTCGGCCGCCTGCGCCTTTTCAAGCCGTGCGGAGAAGTCCCGGTAAAACTCGTTCAGCAGTTCCTTCCAGCCCTTGTCCCCCTCGGCTACCGAATCCAGTGACTCTTCCAGGTTGGCAGTAAAGCCGTAATCCATCAGGTCCTTGAAGCTCTCGCTCAGGCGGTCGGTAACGATATCGCCCATTTTCTCGGCGTAGAAACGGCGATTCTCCAACCGCACATAGCCGCGGTCCTGGATTGTGGAAATAATCGAGGCATAGGTTGAGGGCCGGCCAATGCCGCGCTTTTCGAGCTCTTTTACCAGCGCCGCCTCACTGAAACGCGCGGGTGGCTTGGTGAAATGCTGTTTCGGCTCCAGTTTCTCAAGTGCGAGCTTTTCGCCCACCTTTACGTCGGGCAATACCGCATCTTCATCTTTCTTGCTTGTCTGCGGCGCTACCTTGAGAAAGCCGTCAAACCTGATCACCCTGCCCCGCGCGCGGAGCTCGAAGTCTCCCGCGGTTACCACCACCGAAGTCGAGGTGAACTGGGCCGGGGTCATCTGGCAGGCGACAAACTGCTGCCAGATCAGGTTGTAGAGCCGCTCCGCATCACGCTCGACGCCGCTGAGCATATTGGGCTGCATGCGTACATCCGAGGGACGAATGGCCTCGTGGGCCTCCTGGGCGCCCTCTTTACTGGCATAGTTATTGGGAGAATCGGGCAGGTACTTGTCCCCGAATTTCTCGCCGATAAATTCCCGCACTGACTCCACCGCCTCACGGCTGAGGTTGGTGGAATCGGTCCGCATGTAAGTGATGTGCCCCGCCTCGTACAGCCTCTGGGCCAGCATCATGGTTTTCTTGACACTGAAACCCAGGCGATTGCTGGCAGCCTGCTGCAGTGTCGACGTGATGAAGGGCGCGGAGGGCTTTGAGCTCGTGGGCTTGTCATCCCGTGCGGCCACGACAAAGTCACTGGACTGTAGTGCCCGGGTGGCGGCAGTAGCATCGGCTTCATTGGTCGGGCGGAAAGTTTCCCCGGCCTGCTTCTTGACCTCCAGACGCAGGGGGTCCGACTTGGCGGTGGAGGTATCGGCAAACAACGTCCAGTACTCTTCCGGCACGAACGCGCGGATCTCGCGCTCCCGCTCCACCACCAGGCGCACGGCAACCGACTGCACGCGCCCGGCCGACAGGCCGCGAGCCACCTTCTCCCACAGCAGCGGGGACACCATGTAGCCCACGATGCGATCGAGGAAACGACGTGCCTGCTGGGCGTTGACGCGATTGATATTCAGTCGGCCCGGGTCCTTGAAGGCTTCCTGGATCGCAGACTTGGTGATCTCGTTGAAGACCACCCGGCGATAACGCTCATCGTCGCCGCCAATCGCCTCGCGCAGGTGCCAGGCGATAGCCTCACCTTCGCGGTCAAGGTCCGTAGCCAGGTAAATAGCGTCGGCGTTCTTCGCCAGCTTCTGCAGCTCACTGACCACTTTTTCTTTTCCGGGCAGGATTTCGTAATGGGCTGCCCAGTCGTGATCGGGATCAATGCCCATACGCTTGATCAGCTGCTCGCGGCTTTTCTTGCGCTTGTACTTTTCCTTCTCTTCAGGCGACAGCTTGCGGGTCTCAGCCGCCCGTCGGGCTCGCTCCTTGGGATCCACCGGCTGCTTGTTGCCACCGGAAGTGGGCAAATCGCGAATATGACCGACGCTGGACTTCACCACGAAGTCCTTCCCGAGATACTTGTTGATGGTTTTCGCTTTGGCCGGTGATTCGACGATGACCAGTGATTTACCCATAAGTACTTGTTTTTTAATGGAAAATTTTGATTGATTAAGCGCCCGCCGCCTGTTCCACAGCGGTCCGCATTGCGCGAATATATAAGCCCCGCCCTAGGTGCGGTCAAGTTGGAGCGGCAAATTAGTCCCCTCCCGGGCTGCCGGATACTGCTCCCGGGGAGGGAAAAACCGGTTCGCTGGATGGCCCCGCCAAGGGCTGAACCGGGGTTGGCCGCGGACTACCCGGACCGGTCGGGACGCGCTCCCTGGCGAATGGCATCCTCAATCGCGGGCCGGAATTCCTCCAGCGCGGTGACAAGCATATCCATACCCCTGTCGCCCGTCTGCTCGCGCCATTGCACACCAAGTCCTGCCTGGGTCGCATGGATACCAAGGGCGTCATCGGGGAGCGCTGCCAGCATCTCCCGCAGCAGCTGCCAGGCCTTCTCCGGTGCAGAACGGTCATTGCGCCAGTCCCAGCGGCCGCTGAAGTGCATGTCGTGTGCCATGCGCTGCAGCTCGAGCACCCAGCCGGTCAGGAGTCGGCGCGGGTCCTCCCAGCGAGCGATGTACACGGCCGCAGTACCCTCCCCGCGCGATTCCGGCAGGGCGGACATCTGCACGATCATTCCGGCGGCCGCAGCGCGCTGGCGCAATGATGCCAGGCGGCGGTCGCGGCCGCTGGGCTTCAGCCACATCACGGGCCCGATGACCAGCGCCACGGCAAGCAGGATGATAAGGAGAGGGAGCCAACTGCCCATTCGAACTCCGTTTCAGAGGATTGTTACGCCTATTGTGTGGTCTCCGGTGCCTGCAATGTCAACCGGTTTGTTTTACATTAGACTCTCAAGCACATAACAGGCGCCCGGGATCGTCGTACGATATGACGACCAGTCGACATATAAAAGGAGCAATGTGCCAATGGCCACGTATAAGAAAATACTTGTAGGTCTCGATCTCTCTGAGGATTCCTCCCAGGTCCTCAAGAAAGCGGAAGAACTCGGCAAGGCGTTTGGGGCGGAGCTCAGCCTCTCCCACGTTATCGAGCCCCTGACCTTTGCCTATGGCGGCGACATCCCCATGGATCTCTCGGAAGTGCAGGAACAGCTGCAGAACCAGGCGAAGGAGCAGCTACAAAAGGCGTCGGTTCCACTCGGCATCCCGGAAGAACGCCAGCACGTGGTCCTGGGGCAACCGGCATCGGAGATCCATCGCCTCGCGGAGGAGATAAGTGCGGACCTGGTGATTATCGGCAGTCATGGGCGTCACGGCCTGGCGCTGCTGCTGGGATCCACTGCCAACGGCGTTCTCCACGGCGCCGGCTGCGATGTGCTCGCAGTGCGCGTGCATTCCGAAGAATAACAATGGCCAAAAATCGCTAGCGCATTCGGGGCGGCACGGGACGGGGGCGCCCCCCGCGTGCCGTCTATCATGCTCCCTCGTCCAGCTCTGCCCAGCGGTCAAACGCTTTTTCAAGTTCGTCCTGTCGCTCCGCCAGCAGCCGCAATCGCTCTTCCACCACTGCCTGCTCACCCTGGTAGAAATCCGGCTGCGATACCTCTTCCTCGAGCGCCGCTATTTCCTCTTCCAGGGATTCAATCCGTCCGGGCAGGCCATCCAGCTCGCGCTGCAGCTTGTAGCTGAGCTTCCTGGTTTTGCGGGCCGGCTGTGCAGGGGCCGCGGCCTTTTCCTGCGCAGGCGGCTCGGTGCTGCCGGACCGGTCAGGCGCAACAAAGCGGCCGCCCTGGCGCTGGAAATCCTCGTACCCACCCACATATTCGCGAACCACCCCATCACCTTCGAAGGCGAGGCAGGAATCCACCACATTGTCGAGAAAAGCACGGTCGTGGCTCACGAGGAGCACTGTTCCGGAAAAGCTGAGCAACAATTCCTCGAGGAGCTCCAGGGTTTCCACGTCGAGATCGTTCGTGGGTTCGTCGAGCACCAGGATGTTAGCCGGCTGGCTGAACAGCTTCGCCAGCAATGCCCGGTTGCGCTCGCCGCCACTAAGGGCTGATACACGTGTGCGCGCCTTGGCCCCGGAAAAAAGGAAATCCGACAGGTAGGACATGGCATGTCGGGTCCGGCCACCGACAGTGATCGACTCACGTCCACCGGCAACATTGTCGAGCACTGTCATGTCGGGGGCGAGCTGGTCCCGTCGCTGGTCAAAATACGCCACCTGTTGCCTGGTTCCCAACCGTATGGTCCCACTCTGGGGTTTGAGCTCCCCCAGGAGCAGTTTGATCAGGGTACTCTTGCCGGCACCATTGGGGCCGATAAGCCCAACCTTGTCCCCCCGCATCAGGGTAAAATCGAGGTCCCGGACCAGGGGTTCCTCCCCGGGGTAGGCAAAGCTTACCCCCTCCAGTTCCGCCACGAGCTTGCCCGACAGCTCCCCCGAATCGAGGGCCAGCCTGGCGGTCCCCTGCCGGGACCGCCGCGCGTCACGCTGCCGGCGCAGGTCCTGGAGGGCCCGTACCCGCCCTTCGTTACGGGTGCGCCGGGCCTTGATACCCTGGCGGATCCAGGCCTCCTCCTGAGCCAGCTTCTTATCGAACAGGGCTTCGTTGCGGGCCTCCTCCGCCAGCACCTTTTCTTTTTCCTCCTGGTAGCGGCTGAAACCACAGGCGAACACACGCAGGCGACCGCGATCCAGGTCCCACACAGAGGTGGCCAGGCGGCGGGCCAGCGCCCGGTCATGGGTTACAAAGAGCAATGCGCCACGGAAAGTGTCGAGGAATCCTTCCAGCCATTCCACCGCGGCGATATCAAGGTGGTTGGTCGGTTCGTCCAGGATCAGGAGGTCCGGCTCGGTGACCAGCGCACGTGCCAGCGCGGCCCGACGCTGCCAGCCACCGGAAAGATCCCGGACGACATCCGTGGCGGTAAGCCCGAGGCGGTCGAGAAGGCTGTCGATACGGGGAATCAGGTCCCAGCCTTCTGCATCCTCGATCTTCGCCTGCAATTCCTCCCCCGGTTCGTCCCGGTAGTCAGCCAGCCAGAGTCCTACCGGTCCGAGGCCGGCGGCAACAAACCGGTATACCGAGTCGCTGCAGCCCGACGGCAGCTCCTGCTCGAGGACCGCCACCACCGCGCCGCTGCTGCCGACCACCTCACCGGCATCGGCGTCCACCTGGCCCGCTATCAGGCGCAGCAGGCTCGACTTGCCTTCCCCGTTGCGGCCCACGAGGCAGATCCGGTCACCGCGATTAATCGTGCCACAGGCATTCTCTGCCAGGACCTGGGTTCCATAACGCAGGCTCACGCCATCCAACTGAAGCAACATATTTTACAACTACACTATTTGAGGGTGTGCCCGTTCTCATTCTCGCCCGAAAGTCCGGGCAACCGGGAATCCGGGCTTGTGCGAAATGGATATTTTACGCAATATTTACGCGCTATTTCAGTTTTACCGGCGCGAATTATCAATCGGGTGAGTACTATGTCGATTGACGCAAAGGGAATCGCGTTGTCGCTTTTCCTGGTGCTGGCCGCCGCCCCGGCACTCAGCGAGTCCAACGCGGAGAAAGCGGTGGCCCAGCGCGAGAAACTCCGGGAAGCCCGCCTGGCCATCAGCAGGGGGGACACCGTCGAGCTCAACCGCCTGAAGCGGGAGCTGCAAGGCTACCCCCTCCTCCCCTACCTCGATTACTGGGCGATCGTCCGCAAGATCGACAGCCTGCCCTACACAGAGATCGACCGTTTCCTGGGAGAACACCAGGATACCGCAATCGGCGATTGGCTGCGTGTCCGCGTCCTCCGGGAACTCGGCAGCAGAAAGCGTTTCCGCGCCTATCTCAAGTACTACAAGCCGGAGAAGATCACCCGCACCTCCCTGCGCTGTTATTACGCCGATGCCGTTGCCCGTCACGGCGACAGGGATGAGGCCTACCGCCTGGTGGAGGAACTCTGGATGGTGGGGCGTTCCCAGGCCGAGGAGTGTGACCCGGTATTCGCCCGCTGGATCAAGGATGGCGGGCTTACACCCGAACTCGCCTGGGGCCGCCACCTGCTCGCAGTGGAAAGCGGCAATCTTGACCTGGCCAGGTACATCGCCGGCAAGATGCCCCCTGAGCAGGCGCAACTCGCCCGCCTGCTGCGTGAAGTCCATCGCCACCCAGCCCAGCTCACCAATTACACGCACTTTATCGACAAGCGCCCGGAATACCGGCAGATTGTCCTGCATGGCCTGGAGCGGCTGGCGAGGGAGGACGCAGCCGTGGCCGATAGCGCCTGGCAGCGCTATGAGGCCAGCTACCTGTTTGCGGACGCGGAACGCGACCAGTTGCTGCGCGAACTTGCGCTGCAGTTTGCCCGTCAGGATGATATCGATGGGTTGCGACGCTTCTTCGAGCGCACGGAAGAATTTACCGATGCCCGGACGATAGGTTGGCTGGCCCGCCAGTCCATGCGGGAACTCGACTGGGCACAGGTTGAGTTCTGGATCGACCGCCTGCCACCGGAAGAGCAGCTGCTGGACGTCTGGCTCTACTGGAAAGCCCGCTCCCTTGAAGAGCAGTACGGAAAGGGCCGTGCCGACGAAGCCGTGCAGCTCTACCGACAGGCTGCCGAAGAGCGCAGCTACTACGGCTTTCTCTCCGCCGACATCCTCGGCCAGAACTACAAATTTATAGACCGCCCGGCGCCGGTAACGCCGGACCTGGTGGCGGAAATGGCGGCGCGGCCCGGCATGCTGCGCGCCCGCGAACTGCAGGCAATCGGCGAGCTGTATCACGCCCGTCGCGAATGGGACTATGCCACCGAGGGGATGGAACACCGGGAACTGCTTACTGCGGGCAAGGTGGCGAGTGCCTGGGGCTGGTACCACAAATCGATTCGCTCGGTGCTGGCCGCCGACTACCTGGATGACCTGGAACTGCGCTTCCCGCTGGCGTTCGCTGATATCGTCACCGACGTCAGCAATCGCATGGCGCAGAAAACGGCGCTCGATCCCTACCTGATTTACGCCGTCGCCAGGCAGGAGAGCCATTTTGCACACGATGCCAAGTCCGGCGCCGGTGCCCTGGGCCTGATGCAGCTGCTTCCATCCACCGCAAGGGCCACCGCGCGCAAGGCGGGAGTGGAGTACCGTCGCAGCTGGGACCTGCTGACGCCAAAGACAAATATCGCCCTTGGCAGCTTTTACCTGCGCACGCTACTGAATCGTTTCGACAATAACCGGATCCTGGCGGCGGCGGCCTATAATGCCGGCCCAACCCGGGTGGCAGGCTGGCTAAAGGAAACGGGCAAAAAACTGCCCTACGATGTCTGGATCGAGACCATCCCATACCATGAGACGCGCAAGTACGTGCAGAACGTACTGGCCTACTCGGTGATATACGCCTACCGCAGCGGCAGCGTCAAACCGTTACTGAGGGATAACGAGGCCACCAGCAAGCTCTAGCTTCCCCCTGGAAGGCAATGAAATGCGCCTCGACGGGGATACGGGAGCGTGCTGCGGGCAGGAAGGTCCGGGACCGCTAGCGACACCGGGCCTCCAGCCACCCACGTAGCACCCCGGTGTCGAAAGGCCAACCGCACACATCCCCGGGGTCCCCGAGCCCCACCACCGGGATCCGCATCCCGAACTCCCGCTCCAGGGCGGGGTCCCCGGCAATATCCACCTCCCTCAGGCGAAGGCCAAACTCTTCCAGCACCGGCCAGATTTCAGGCTTGGCCTTTTCGCACAGGGTACAGCCGAGCGTGGTGTACAGGAGTAAGTCGCGCGGCACGGGCTCAGATCAATCCCTGCTGGCGGGCCCAGAACAGTCCGGCGACGCCGAGCCCCAGCAACAGCAGGGTGCCCAGCCACAACCAGCCTCCGGCACCTGTATCGGCGGCCGCAGGGCCGCCGTCGAACCGCTGGCGCTCCCGGGTCAGTTCACTTTCGGGAGGTGCCGCCGCCCGCAACACGCCGGGCTGTTCGCCCTCTGCTCCCTTTTCCCGGGCCGCCTGTACCACACTCAGGTCAATAGCCGGCCTGACAGTGGTTTTGTCCAGGTCATCCGCCGGGCCCACGACACTGAAGCTGAGGGTGTCAAAGCGCAGCTCATCACCTCTACGCACCCTCGTCTCTGCGACCCGTCGATTGTTCAGGAATGTACCGTTAGCAGAGCCCAGGTCCACCACAAAGAGGAGCCCGTCCCGGACTTCCAGGCGGGCATGGCGGCGGGAGAGATGTGACAGGGAAAAAGTAATGTCACACTCGTCCGAGCGCCCCACCACGCTGGTCTGCTTCACCGGGAACACACGACCGGCAATTGCCGGGTGATTTGCGCGCAACGCCCAGGATACAGCGGAGCTTCCGGCAGACGCAGATTGCATCCTCGTCACCTTCGGGTCCACGACTGCGAGCTCGCAGTCCCCGACCGTCACCCTGTCATTGAGCTTTACCCGGCAGGCGCCACTGATCGGCTTGCCGTTTACTGCGACCTGTCCGTAACCGGACAGGTCGCGCAGGGTAAGCACATCGCCATCGACCACCACCTCGGCGTGCAACTTGGCTATTGTCTCGCCAGTCAGGGTGAGGTCGCACGTGGATGCGCGGCCGATAGTAACTCGGGGCGCCACAAGCCAGACGCCCTGTCTGGCGTCCTTGAGATCGCAAAGTTTTAGCATGTAATTGCGTTCCTGATAATGCGGGTTTGAGCGATGGCACAGTTTCCGGCAACCGCGGCGGGACGCCACACCGGAGCCGTGTTGAGCAAAAACCAACCCATCTCGTTATTAACCAAAAAAGTTTATCACGAACTTTTTGGATAGCATGTGATTAGGTTTGCAGCATACAATCACCGGGTCGCATATGCTTGTCCGTGGTAGCCTGTGTACACGCCACGGATTCGCGTTTCGCCCGACAGATCGCATTCCGGGAGGAAAGCGTACGTCAGCTCGGCAAAGGATACGGCGCAACACCTGTCGATTTAGCACACCTGTGCAAGCAGGTACCCCGCAGGGCGCCGGAAACCAAGAATAAGATACAGGTAGTTGGACGTAGTGAGTGAAGCCAAAGTACGCGATGTATCGAGGCACAGCCCCCCACAATATTCCAGGACTGGGACCAGCCGCAGTGCAGGTGCCACACACCCAGGCTACAAAAGAGACCAAAACGAAGACGCCTTCTGGTCCGACGAGAATCGCGGTGTCTGGGTGGTGGCCGATGGGCTTGGAGGGCACCAGGCCGGGGAGATTGCCAGCAAGACTGTCGTAGAGGAAGTCCAGCGCTCAGCCGCTACCGATCGCCACTACGAACACGCACTGCAGAGAGCACATGCCCTGCTGCTCGGCGATGAGCAAAGCGCCGGTAACATGGGATCAACCGCGGTGGTGATGGCGGAAGAAGGTCCCTATTTCCATGTTTACTGGGTTGGTGACAGCCGCGCCTACCTCTGGTCACCGGGCTCCCCTACCGGCCAGCTGCGCCAGCTGACCAATGATCACTCTTACGTACAGATGCTGGTGGACTCCGGCGCGATCAATGCCCAGGAGGCCGCCAGTCACCCGAACCGGAACGTGATTACACGGTGTATCGGGGGCAGCACAAACCCAAGCCTGGATGTGGATCGGATGTCTTCACCCTGGGGACCAGGCGACCGACTGCTGCTGTGCAGTGATGGGCTGAGCACCGAGGTCGAACCGGAAGCTATCGCCGAGATTCTCTCAGCCAACCCGGACCCTCGCCGCGCCGCCGACCTGTTGGTGGCAGCCGCACTGGATGCCGGCGGCAAGGACAATATCACCGTTCAAGTTATCGATGCTCCCCATCAGCACGAAGCTGACCGCACTGGTGGCCCGCGCCCTCGCCGCCAAAACCATACTGCCGGGAGAAGAGCCATCGTTATCGCAGCATTCATTCTGGCCGTTGCCAGCGGCCTTTGGGCTGGCTGGCGCTTCGGCCTGTTAACGTTTTAAGGAGACGACATAGATGGAGGTCGTCAGCAGCAACAATTCGCTGGAAATCCCCGGCTACCGCATCCTGAGAAAGATCAACCAGGGCGGGATGTCCACCGTCTACCTGGCGGTGCAGCGCAGCGTCGGGCGGCAGGTGGCCCTCAAAGTCATGTCGCCGGTCCTCAACGCGGACCCGATTTTCAGTGAGCGCTTCCAGCGCGAGGCAAACATCGTCGGGCAGCTGTCCCACCCCAATATCGTTGGCATTCACGATATTGGCCGTTTCCGCAGCCTCAACTATATCGCCATGGACTATATGCCCGGGGGATCGGTCTCGGACCGGCTCGCGCAGGGCGTGATAGAACCCATGGACGCGATCAACATCACCCGCCAGATCGCGCTGGCCCTGGATCACGCGCACGGCAAGGGCTATGTCCACCGGGACCTCAAGCCGGAAAACATCCTGTTCCGCGAGGATGGCTCTGCGGTTCTCACTGACTTTGGGGTGGCACGCGCCGTGGCCCGCACCACCCGGATGACCAGTAGTGGCATGGTAGTGGGTACGCCTCACTATATGAGTCCCGAGCAGGCCCGGGGCGCTGCGATCGATGGGCGCGCCGATCTATACAGCCTCGGCATTGTCTTTTATGAAATGCTCACCAGCGTAGTGCCATTCCAGGCCGATGAGGCTGTGGCAATCGCCATCAAGCACCTGACCGAGCCCGTCCCCCGGCTGCCGGCTCGCCACTCGCTTTACCAGGGGCTGATCGAACGCTTTCTTGCAAAGGACCCCGAACAACGGTTCCAGAGGGGGCTCGATGTTGTCGACAGTATTGACCAACTACTGGCAACACTGGCCGGAAAGCCTGCAGTCCAGTCAACCCACGCAAACAACACGGCGGTAGGCACTTCCAGCCTGCTGCGCGCGCTGGTAATGACACTTTACGGCACGCTGAGCGACCGCGTCGCCGCCGCCTGGGCGCGGATGCGGGACAAGCCCCTGGACGAAAAGCACCCGCGTACCGAGCAGGCAACTATCATGCGGATCCAGCAGGTGATCCAGCAGGCACCTGAAAGGAAAGTCCGGCAGTGGACGTACGGGTCGACCATTGTGGCCGGGCTCCTCGTGGCATGGTTATTCTTGAGTCTCTCCACTGACCAGTTCAACTGGTGGTCAGGGGGCTCTCCCGGTAAAGGTGGTGAAGAGCCTGCGGCACTGGCTCTGCGCCCCGCCGAGGGGAAACCGGAGGCATCCCCCGCACGGGCCGCGGGAGTAAATACGCTTTCCCGTACTGCTGACGACCAGGGCGCCACCGGAGGGGGAGAGGATGACCTGCAAGCGGCCACTGCCCCCACCTCGTCCCCGTCCGCTATACCAGCGGCGGCCAGCGTCGACGAGTCAGTGGGTACTGAGGGGCAGCTGGAAGATAATGCGACCGAGCAAGATGTTGCCGACCCCCACCCGGCGGACGAGAGCGGTGCGACAGGCTCGACCGAAAATCCGACAGTCATCGACCAGGAAGGAACCAGCGGCAGCGAGCAACCAGAGTCGGGTACTTTCGCCCTGTACATCAACACCTCCCCCGCAGACGCCCGGGTAAGGATCATGAACATTGCCCCGACCTACCGAGCGGGTATGGAGCTGGAGCCCGGCAAGTATGATGTAGAGGTAAGTAAGGCCGGCTATGACAGCGAGCGGCGCTGGGTCAGCATCGTGGATGCTGACCGCCGCATCTCCATCAAACTCAGCCGCAGTCACACCCCCGGCGAGATCTTGCGGCCCCGGCTTAAGGATGGTGGCTGGGCACCGAGCCTGGTGGTGGTTGAACCGGGCCAGTTCATCATGGGCGACGACAAACGCCCTACCTCGAGCCCCGCCCACAAGGTCAACATAAAGGAAGCATTTGCAATCTCCCGGCACGAGGTCACCTTCAACCAGTATGACCGCTTTGCCGAGGCTACCGGGGCCCCCCTGCCGGGTGACGAAGGCTGGGGACGCGGCCATCATCCGGTCATCAATGTCACCTGGAAAGAGGCCCGTGAATACGCGCGCTGGCTTTCCCGGCAGACCGGCAAACGCTTCCGCCTGCCCACCGAAGCCGAATGGGAATATGCCGCCCGGGGCGGAGAGGCCAAGCCTTTCTGGTGGGGAGACCAGGACCCTCGGGGCAAGGCCAATTGCCGGCGGGGTTGTGACAGTGAGTTTGTCGGGTTCTTTTCCGCCGCCAGCGCACCGGTAGGCCAATACGATGCAAACGGCTTCGGGCTTTTCGATACCGCCGGCAACGTCGCCGAGTGGACACAGGATTGCTTCCTCGCTGACTACAACAGCAGCCTCGGGGACGGGGGGGCCGTAAAGGTAAGAAATTGCAGCCTGCGCACAGTGCGGGGCGGATCGATGCGCGATCCGCTTTACAATGTCAGCCCGGCACACCGTACGGGACAGAGCCAGATCTCCATGAGCAAGGAAATTGGTTTCCGCGTGGTGATGGAACTCGACTGATCCGACCGCTGCTCGTCATGATAACAACGAAAAGGAGCCGACATGGCGAACACCAGGAAAGTTATTTCGCTGTTGACGGTAACGGGAATCGTGGCCGGCTGCAGCGGCCTGGAGTTCAGGACCAATATCGGCCCCTACACAGAAAGCCGGTTAGTAAGCGCGGCGGTGGAGATCTACTCACCCACAGAAATATCCCGCTATGATGCGGTTACGCTGGGTAACGTAGAGGCCACCGCCTGCCAGGAGCGCCCCGACGAGCCCGTAGCCAGCCGCGCGGAACTGGTGCGGCAGATGAAAATGCGGGCCCACCGGCTCGGCGGTAACGGCCTGGTCATAGAGGCCTGCGGCAAGACCACCCTCGGAGTCTGCCAGACCTACATTGAGTGCCACGGCACGGCCTACTCAGTGCCGCAGCGGCAGACCAGGCCGTGACGTGAACCGCGAATCATGACTGGCGAATTTTCCACACATTGTGGATCCTGGGGTTGCGCTGGAAATCCTTGTCGAGCATCTTCCCGGAAAGGTTTTCCACCTCGAATTCGCCGCTGATACCCTCCCCCATTTTGAAACTGCGCAGGTTGTTGGAGAAAACCAGGGTTCCTCCCGGGGCCAGTAGCACCATGCATTGGCGAATCAATGTCTCATGATCACGCTGGATATCCAGCACACCGCGCATCCTGGCGGAATTGGAAAAACTCGGCGGGTCGAGGAAAATCAGGTCGTAACCACCGCGCCGGTTCTGCTGCGCGGCCTGGAGCCATTCCAGGCAGTCGGCCTCCACCAACTGGTGGCGGTAGGGATCCAGGCCGTTACGGCGAAAATTACGCGCAGCCCAGGCCTGGTAGGTTTTCGACATATCCACACTGGTACTCTGGGCACAGCCACCCAGTGCGGCCTGCACAGTCGCACTGGCCGTATAGCAGAAGAGATTCAGAAACCGCTTGCCGGACGCAAACTCCCGGAGATACCTCCTCACCGGGCGATGATCGAGAAAAAGCCCGGTATCGAGGTAGTCCCACAGGTTCACCTCCAGCTCTGCCCCTTCTTCATTTACCCAGAAAGAGCGGCCGCTCTCTGCACCGCGCTGGTACTGTCCGCCGCCCTTGTGAGTGTGGCGCCGTCGTTCCTTGATACTGATATCGGCCTGGGGGATTTCGAGCACCTGCTCGACGGCCCGCACCAGGTCCCTCAATCGTGAGCGGGCCTTTTCCTCGGGAATCTGCGCCGGCGCCCGGTATTCCTGGACATGCGCATAGGTCTTCCCCTCGAGCGAGCGATAGACATCGATAGCAGCTGCGTATTCCGGCAGGTCCGCATCGTAGAGTCGATAGCAGTCGATATTGTTCCGGGTGGCCCACTTGCCCGTCGTCCGCAGGTTCTTTCGCAGACGATTGGCCACCATTTCCGCCTCGGCGGAAAGGCGCGCTCCTGGCGGCTGGGAGCCAGCGGGCGCTCCCTCGTGGATTTCGAAGAGAAGGAGCTGGCTCGGTATGCTGCCGTTGTAGAGCTTGTATTGTTTGTGCGACTTGAGGCCGGTGCTGTGCCCGAGTTCAGGATTTCCGGTAAAAATGCCTACCAACCAGCCGGGGAACTCCTGTTTGAGCTGGCGGCCGAGTTCGGCGTAGGTTTCACGCAGCGCTTCCTGCTCACCGAGCCGCTCACCATAGGGCGGGTTGGTCAGCACCAGTCCGGGCTGCACATCCCGGTGACTCGGCACCTTGAATGCCTTCACGGCCCGGCAGCTGACGCGCACCTGGCGCTCCAGCCCCGCCCTGGCGATATTCGCCTCGGCTGCAAACAGCACTTTCGCATCGGCATCGTAACCGCGTATTTCCGGCAGGTCCCGTTCCAGGCCCCGCCGCCGGCGTTCCAGCGCCTCTTCACGCAGTCGGCTCCATATGTCGCTCTGGTGGCCGAGCCATCGCTCGAAGCCAAAACTGCCGCGCAGGAGCCCGGGCGCCATATCTGCCGCCATCATCGCCCCCTCGATCAGGATCGTGCCCGAGCCGCACATGGGGTCCAGCAGGGCCCCACCGCGATCGGCGATTTCCTGCCAGCCGCAGCGCATCAGCAGGGCCGCCGCCAGGTTTTCTTTAAGTGGCGCGGCTCCGATATGGGTCCGGTAACCGCGCCGGTGCAGGCTCTCGCCACTCAGGTCGATGGAGATATCCAGCTGGTCCCGTTGCAAGCGCAGGGCGACCGTCAGGTCCGGCTGGTGGCGGTCGACCAGCGGACGATCACCGGTCTTGTCGCGCAGGCGATCCACTACCGCATCTTTCGCCTTCTGGGCCCCGAACTGGCTGTTGCGAATCTCCCGGTTGGTGCCGGAGAACTGCAGCCAGAGTTTGCCGGAAGGATTGATATGCTCCTCCCAGGGAATCCCCGCCACCGCTCGGTAGAGGGCCTCCGCATCATTCACGCGGGCCCGCACCAGCTGCAGGAGGATCCGGTTGGCAAGCCGGCTCCACAGGCAGCACCGGTAGGCCAGCTCCAGCTCGCCGCTGAAGTGCACCGCGGCAGGCTGTTCCCGCAGGTCCTGCGCACCCAGCCGGGCCAGCTCTTCGGCCAAAAGCCCTTCAAGTCCCCTGGGACAGGTAGCGGTAAATTGCATCTGGTTTCCTGACAAAGCTATCTCCGGTAAATCACTCAAAACCTTTCCCAACTCGGGCGCCGCACAGTCCGGCCACGGCGACTGCACCGGTTTGGTCCGGCTGGCTATAGCCTTTGTTTCTATAAATACTATTTTTCAGAGCGAAGCGTTTGTTCACACGGGTCCGCCCTTCTGCTCTACTGGAGGCACGTCAAAACACGTCACTTGAAGCGCCACTTTATGTGATCCCCGCTGTGAGACCCGGGTCAGGTGTGGATACGCTTCTCGCCGCGCTGGCGGAAAGGCTTGGATTCAGCCCCGGCCACAATAATCTAGAAAAGAGGCTGGCCCGCCGCAATGCAGCGGCAGTCCCCCAAAAACATTCACTAAGCTTAAAGACAAAGGATCAAAAATCACACCAAGCCTGCCCGCTGCCGCTAGTGGGCCATACAACCAGCCCAATATGACCGAGAGGTGCTGTATACGATGAAACGCCAAAAACGTAACCAGTCCAGCAGAGCCTTCTACAAGGGATATCTCGCCGCCACCCACAACAAGCCCATGGACAGCTGTCCCTATGTTAACGGAAACCTTCACCAGGAATGGGTCAACGGTTGGCGCGACGGCCGGCAGGATTACTGGAACGGATTTGATGATTCTACCAAAGCCCAAAAACTCGAAACTTACCGCACCGTAACCACCAATATCCATCACCCGGATGGGTGGAGCACTGTCTAGTCCGTTGTGACCGCGCGGAGGCTCAACGGCCTCCGCGCCGGCTTTCGCAAGCAGTCCTTAACCAGCGTCCTGCGCCTGCCTGTTCCCCTCGCCCTGGCGCCGCAACAGGGCAATCGCCTCGGCGGCCTCCCGGATGACCGCCGGGCCGCGATAGATAAAGCCGGTATAGATCTGAACTGCCGTCGCCCCGGCACGGATCTTCTCGACAGCACTTTCACCGTCAAAGATTCCACCCACGCCGATAATCGGCAGTGCGCCCTGCAGCTCATCGGCGAGCCTGCGGATCACCTCGTTTGAGCGGGAAGCCAGGGGCCTGCCGCTGAGCCCACCCTGCTCCTCCCCGTGCGGCAGGTTACTGACCGAAGACTTGTCAATGGTCGTGTTTGTGGCGATGACACCGTCGATCCCGTAGTTCCGCAACGCCGCGGCAACCTGGGCAATTTCCTCCGGTTCCATATCGGGAGCGATCTTTACCGCCAGCGGCACATACCGGTCACCCTCACGCGCCAGCTGTGCCTGCTTGCTCTTCAAAGCGTCCAGCAGGCTGTTCAGGTTTTCGCCGAACTGCAGGTCCCGCAGGCCCTGGGTGTTGGGCGAGGAGACATTGGCGGTGATGTAGTCCGCATACGGGTAGACCTTTTCCATACAGTGGCAATAGTCTTCCGCCGCTCGTTCGACCGGGGTATCGAAATTCTTGCCCACATTGATACCGAGCACTCCGCCGTAACGGCGACGGCTGACCCGCCCCACCAGGTAGTCGACCCCCAGGTTATTGAAGCCCATGCGGTTGATGATGGCCTCGGCTTCCTCCAGGCGGAAAATCCGCGGCTGGGGATTGCCCGGCTGCGGCCGCGGCGTCACCGTGCCCACCTCCACGAAGCCAAAGCCCAGGTGGCCGAGTCCGTTGAATGCCTGCGCGTTCTTGTCCAGTCCTGCCGCCAGGCCCACCGGGTTGGGCAGGGTCAGGCCCATCACCTCCACCGGGTCATCGGCCGGCGGGTCGGCGAACAGGGACAGGAGGCCCAGCCGCTCGGCAGCACCGATGGCATCCAGGGAAACATTGTGCGCGCGCTCCGGGTCGAGCGCGAACAGCGCCTTGCGCAAATATGAATACATGCTCTCTCGTTACCTGACTTTCTCTCTTCCGTGCATCACCCGGCCGCGCCGGCTGCGTGCGGCTCCGCGAGCGTTTCCTGGTCTGCAGTGGCATTGGCCAGGTACATCAGCTCGCGCAGCGCCACGGTAAACATGGCGAAATCGGTGGACGGTGCGGCCCGCAATTCGGCCAGGATCCCGTTCCACCGCTGTATGGCGGGCGCCATGATAGCCTTCCATTGGTCCATTGCGCCATCCACATCCAGATCGGTCTCGGCGGCGAGCCGCAGGAGATTGACCGCCAGGCTGCTCAGCTGGCTGTCCAGGTCGTCCATACTGGTCTCCCGGGCCTGGGCCTGCCAGAAGTTGTCCACTGGCAGGTCGATGATCTGGTTGCCGAACCACGGCAGGTCCAGGGCATCCGCGAGCCGGAAGTAGATCCGCGCTACCTCCTCCACCGGCCGGTTGCTGATCCTGGCTGACTCGGAGATGCCGAGGGCGGAATAGAGATAGGTGGGCGAGGCAGCCAGCAGCGCCACGTGCTCCGGGATCCCGGCCTCGAGCAGCTCGTTGTAACGCTCTTCCCACAGGCGCCGCGGGAGCCCACTGAGCACTTCCGGCAGCCCCTTGATCACTCGCTGCACGGATTCACGGTACGGAACCTGCCCGTCCGTCGCATCGAGTTCGGTACGCCGGTTGCGGATAAACCAGCGCGCGGCGCGTCGCACGCGGCCGATCATCGAGTTCAGCAGCTCGAGTTGCAGGCTCGCCGGCACCTGGTAATCGAGTGCCTCGATCTCGGCCTGGAACTCGTCCATCAGGTAGGCATCCCGGGCGCTGATGTAGGCCGCGGCAATGGTATTGATGTCCGCACCCGTGGCACCGGCCATGCGGTGATAGAAGGTGATCCCCATGTTGTTGACCATCTCGTTCGCCACCTGGGTGGCCACGATCTGCCGGCGCAGGGGGTGGTCGTAGACCAGCTCGCGGTAACGCGCTACCAGCTCCTCGGGGAAGGCGGACTCGACCGCCTCCAGCACCCGCGGGTTTTCGATGATCTCGGCTTCCAGCAACTCTTCCTTGAGCTTCACCTTCACGTAGGAGATGAGCACGGAGAGTTCCGGCCGCGTGAGGAACTGGCCGCGATTCTGCCGCTCGCTGATCTGCTCATTGTCCGGAATGAATTCCAGGCTGCGCCGCAGGCGCCCCTCGCTCTCCAGCGCGTTGATGGTGCGGCGGTACTCGTCGATACGCTCGGGTGCCTGGAGCTCGGCCAGGCTGAGGGCCTGGGTCTGCTCGTAGTTGTTGTGCAGCACCAGTTCGGAGACTGATTCCGTCATCTCCTCGAGCAACTGGTTGCGCTGCTTGCCGGTCAGGTCGCCGTTGGCCACCACCTTGTTCAGCAGGATCTTGATGTTAACTTCGTGGTCGGAACAGTCGACCCCGCCGGCGTTGTCGATAAAGTCGGTATTGCAGTGCCCGCCCGCGAGGGCAAACTCGATACGGCCCCGCTGGGTCATGCCCAGGTTGCCGCCCTCGCCGAATACCCTTGCGCGCAGCTCGCGCCCGTCCACCCGCAGGTTGTCGTTGGACTTGTCACCGACCTCGGCGTGGGATTCCGTCGACGCCTTGACGTAAGTACCGATACCGCCATTCCAGATCAGGTCGACCGGCGCTTTCAGCATGGCGCTGATCAGCTCGTTGGGGTTGAGGCGGTCCGCCTCGATACCGAAGGCCTCCTTCATTTCGGGAGTGATCTCGATGGACTTGGCCTGGCGCTCGAACACGCCCCCGCCCCTGGAGATCAGCGAGCGGTCGTAGTCCGCCCAGCTGGAGCGCGGCATCTCGAACAGCCGTGCCCGCTCGGCAAAACTGGCGGCGGCATCGGGATTCGGGTCGACGAAAATGTGCAGGTGGTTGAAGGCACCCTTCAGGCAGATATGCTCGGACAGCAGCATGCCGTTGCCGAACACGTCCCCACCCATGTCGCCAATGCCGATCACGGAGAAGTCCTCTTCCTGGACATTGATGCCCATCTCGCGGAAGTGGCGTTGCACCGAAACCCAGGCGCCGCGGGCAGTGATGCCCATCTTCTTGTGGTCGTAGCCCTGGCTGCCACCGGAGGCAAAGGCGTCGCCGAGCCAGAAGTCGTACTCCGCCGCGATGCCATTGGCAATATCGGAGAAGGTCGCGGTGCCCTTGTCGGCCGCGACAACCAGGTAGGGATCGTCCTCATCGCGGCGCACCACCTGCTCCGGCGGCACGACCTCACCGTCCTTGAGGTTATCGGTAATATCCAGCAGGCCCCTGATGAAGGTCTTGTAGCAGGCGATGCCTGCCTCGAGCATGGCCTCGCGGCTACCGTCTGCCGGCGGACGGCGCACCACAAAGCCGCCCTTGGCCCCGCTGGGCACGATCACCGCGTTCTTGACGTTCTGCGCCTTCACCAGGCCGAGGACCTCGGTACGGAAATCCTCGAGACGGTCTGACCAGCGCAGGCCGCCTCGGGCCACCTTGCCACCACGCAGGTGCACGCCCTCGACCTTCGGCGAGTAGACGAAAATCTCGAACTCCGGGCGGGGTTCCGGCAGCCCCGGGATATTGCGCGGGCTGAACTTGATGGAGATGTAATCCTTGGGCTCATCATCCTCGCCGGCCTGGAAGAAGTTGGTGCGCAGGGTGGCCAGGATCAGGTCCAGGTAGCGTCGCAGTACCTGGTCCTCGTTCAGGTTGTCGACCCCGTCGAGCCCATCGTGGATCTTCTTGATCAGGCGCTCCACCCGGGTCTGGTCCTGCTTGTTGCCGCTGCCGACCCGCGGATCGAACATGGCGCGGAACAAAGCCACCAGGTTGCGGGTGATATCCACGTGGTTCGCCAGGGTGGCGGCGATGTATGGCTGGCTGGCGCTGAACTTGGTCTGCTTGAGGTAGCGGGCGTAGGCGCGCAGCATGGTGACCTCCCGCCAGTTCAGGCGCGCAGCCAGTACCAGGCGGTTGAAGGCGTCGCTCTCCGCCACACCACTCCAGATCGCGGCGAAGGCATCCTGGAACAGGTTGCGTGAAGCCTGGGCATCGACGCGGGTCGGCAGGCCGAACTCCAGGTGGAACTCGTGCATCCACACGTCACTGATGCCCTTGGGCCGGATGGTGTAGGGGAACTCACCCATTACCCGCAGTCCCAGGTGCTCGAGTACCGGGATCACGTCGGACAATGGCAGGCCACCGCCCCAGTTGAATACCTTGAAGCGCAGGCTGCCAGGCGCCGCGCCCACTGGCTGGTAGAAACTCATTGCCACCCGGTTATGCGGGCTCAGCTCATCCATGGCCGCGATATCCTGCACGGCAATCCGCGGCTCGAAGTCTTCGCGGTAGCCGGCCGGGAAGGCGCGCCCATAAAGGTTGTACAGGCGATTCCCCTCTTCCTCGCCGTGGCTCTCGACGAGGGACTTATGGAAAACATCTTCCCAGGAACGGGTTATATCCACTATCTGTGCCTCCAGTCGGGCTTCATCAATCTCGACGGGCTCGCTGGGATCGACCCGGAAGACGAAGTGCACCCGCGCGAGAATGGATTCGGAAAAATAGGTGGTGAACTCGGATTCGCGCGCGTTTATTGCCTTGGCAATATGCGCGCAAATCAGCTCGCGAACATCACTGTTGAACTGCTCGCGGGGCACGAAGACCGTTGCCGTGACGAACTTACCGAAGGGGTCACGACGCATGAACAGGCGGATATGGGCCCGCTCGTTCATGCTCAGTACGCCCATTACCGTATGGAACAGGCCCTGGGTGCTGCTCTGGAAAAGCTCGTCGCGCGGGAAGGTATCCAGGATCCGGCGCAGCGCCTTGCCATCATGGCTGTGGGGCGAGAGGCCACTGGACTCCATGATCGAGGCAATCTTGCGGCGGATAATCGGGATATTGACCGGGCTCTCGGTATATACGGGTGAAGTGTAGAGTCCCATGATTGCGGACTCACCGATCACCTCCCCGCTGGCATCGTACCGCTTGACGGTCACATAGTCGGAGTAGGCTGCGCGGTGTACCCGCGACTTCACCGACGACTTGGCGAATGTCAGGTAATTCGGCCCCTGGTAAAAGCGCTGCTTGCCCTCGTTGAACGCCGCCTCCGGCGTTGGCTCGGCGGTCTCCTCCAGCTTTTTGAAGATCCCGAGACGGCGGTTTTCCACCTCGGTCAGGACCTTCCCATCACCCTCCTGGGTGAACTCGTACTCCCGGTAGCCGAGAAAAGTGAAATTCCCGTCCCGCATCCACTGCAGGAACGCACACGCTTCCTGCAGGTTGGCGTCGTCCTTCTCTACACCAGTATGCAGCTGGTCCTCCAGCGCGCTGCAGGTGTCCAGCATGGGCACATAGTCATCGACCACCAGCTCGACGTCGCCGAGGATATCCTTGAGCGCCGCCGTCAGGTCGGAGTGGCGCCCGGCAGAGGTGTCGAGGTTGATCTCGACGTGAATCAGGGCCTCGGCGGACACACCCGTCGGCAGGTCCATTCCTGGCCGGGGCCTCGGCAGCAGCTTCTTGAGCTTGCCCTTGGCGGTGCGCTCCATCTGCAGAACGGTGCTCTTGATCGAGTGAATCACCGTGTCACGGCGATTGATCTCGATGCGTACCGAATCCACCAGGAATGGCATATCGCGTTGCAGCACACCCACCACAGTGTGCGAACACTCCCAGCCATCGTCTTCGAGTCGCGGGTTGAAGACCCGCACCTTGGGGCGCCCGGGCGTGCGCTGCTGGATAAAGTCCCACCAGGTGTAAATGCACCCGTAGACATCAGCCATCCGCCGCCCCTCAAGGTCCTCCAGCGGATACTGGTGCAGGAACTGCTCGGCAAAAGCCACCACGGGCTCGGCCTTGTCGGCCAATTTCTCGCGGATCAGGCTACTCACCTGCTCGACCAGTTCCTCCCGGCTATCGGTAATTACCGTCGCCATATTCACGCAAAACCTCCCAAGCTCATTATGTGAAGCCGGCCGGGCATCGCAGGCCTGCTTATTCTTATCGGGTGCGAGGACCAATGCCTCATTTCACTAACTTGCATACCGCCCGGCAGGCGTACAATCCTTGACCAGGCAAAGAACTTTTGTTTATCCCGGCAGCCTAAAGCCACCGGTGGTTGCCTCAGGGCCCAGTGCCGCTAGAATCAACAGAACCACGCCTCCGGCCGCGGGCGACTATATATAAAAGATGATAGATATCGGCCCGCGGGAAAGGGAGCAGCATCATTCTCGGCAGAAGAGACATTATGGAATCGACGACGCAGAATATCAGGGACCGCGTTATCGCTCTGGGCGATTGGCTGGAGCAACAGATCATTGGCCAGGAGGCCCTGGTAAACCGGATACTGATCGCGCTCCTGGCGGACGGCCACCTGCTGGTCGAGGGCGCCCCTGGCCTGGCGAAGACCAAAGCGATCAAGACACTCGGCGATGCTATAGAGGGAGATTTCCATCGCGTCCAATTTACGCCGGACCTGTTACCGGCAGATATTACCGGTACCGATATCTATCGACCGGAAACCGGAGAGTTCCA
Organism: Microbulbifer yueqingensis; assembly: GCF_900100355.1. GTDB lineage: Bacteria > Pseudomonadota > Gammaproteobacteria > Pseudomonadales > Cellvibrionaceae > Microbulbifer > Microbulbifer yueqingensis. Next base: position 467,269 of record NZ_FNFH01000003.1, read on the forward strand.
TTTTCAGCCTGGCCCGGTTTTCCACAACCTGGTGCTGGCTGACGAGATCAACCGCGCGCCTGCAAAAGTCCAGTCCGCCCTGCTTGAGGCCATGGCGGAACGCCAGATCAGTGTAGGCCGCAAAACCTATCCGTTACCGGACCTGTTCCTGGTGATGGCCACGCAAAACCCTATCGAGCAAGAAGGGACTTATCCGCTGCCAGAGGCCCAATTGGATAGATTCCTCATGCAAGTGAATCTTGCCTACCCCGATGCGGGCGCGGAAGCAAAAATTCTGCGCCTGGCCAGATCCGAGGCTGCCGTTGGCGAAAATCGCCCTTCCGGTGTGGTCAGCCAGGAGGAGGTTTTCCGCGCCCGCAACCAGGTCCTCGAAATGCAGATGGTGGAAGCGGTAGAGACCTATCTTGTCCAACTTGTCATTGCTACACGCGAACCGGCGAAGTATGACAGCGAGCTGGCCAGCTGGCTAGATTTTGGTGCAAGTCCCAGGGCGACGATCGCCCTGGATCGCTGCGCCCGCGCCCGCGCCTGGCTCGAAGGTCGTGACTTTGTCACCCCGGACGATGTCATGGAAGTAGCACCCGATATCCTCCGTCACCGCCTGCTACTCAGCTTTGAGGCCGAGGCGGCGGGCGTGACGGCCGACCAGGTGATCCACAGGCTACTGCAACAGGTTCCGGCAATCTGATGCCAAAGGCTGTTTCCCACACCGAGCTCAGCCCGCGCGGCGCTTATCCGGAGGTCACCTCACTGGTACAGCTCCGCTACATCGCGCGCCAGCTGCACATGTTCCGGCCCCGCCTGGCGCGCAGCGACCAGGCCGGCGGCCTGCTGACCCGCTACCGCGGACGCGGCATGAACTTCGAGGAGGTCCGGCATTACCACCCGGGGGACGATGTGCGCTCCATCGACTGGCGGGTGACCGCACGCACCGGGGAAACACATACCAAGCTTTACCAGGAGGAGCGCGAACGGCCTGTCGTGATCCTGGTGGACCTGCGTTCGCCGATGTTTTTCGGCAGCCGCCGGGCGTTCAAGTCCGTGGTTGCCAGCGGGATAGCGGCGGCGCTGGGATGGGCCGGCCTGCATCATAGTGACCGCATTGGCGCCATGATATTTACCGACGACGCTATCGATACGGTGCGTCCCCGCCGCAGCCATCACGCCGTCCTGGCGATGATACACGCCATGGTCGAGCTGGCCGGCGAGCTGGACAGCCCGGTGCCCGCGAACGGCAGCCAGCCCATGAAACTGCTGCTCGAGGAAGCCCGGCGGATCAGCCGCCCCGGCACGGCACTATTCCTGGTTTCAGACTGCCACGACCTGGACGAGAGCTGTGCCCAGCCACTATACCTCCTCACCCGCCACGCGGACCTGCAGGTGCTCCGCATCGCGGACCCGCTGGAGCTGTCGCTGCCCGCGCAATCGCTGACCATCTCCGATGGTCGCCAGCGGACCTTCCTCGGCGCCGGCAACCGCCCACTGCGGGAGTTTTTTGCCGAGCGCCATGCGCAGGCCCGCGCCGATGTCGAGCAGCTCTGCCGGCGGCACCGACTGCCGTTGCTGGACTTTGACACCGCCAGCCCGCTGGTGCCCACCCTGCTCGACTACTTCGGCAACCGGCAGCGTGACAACAGCCGGCTCAGTGCCCCCGCAGCACGGGAGCTGGCGCCATGAGACTCCCGGGCAGCCGTCAAGCCACGCCGCAGCCAGCGCCCCCGCAACCGGCGCAGCCACAGCTGTCACCGGAACAGCAGGAGCTGATGGCGCAGCTGCGGGACATACACGAGCCGGCGCCAGTCGGCTGGTGGCCACCTGCCCCCGGGTGGTGGCTACTGGCGGCCATGCTGGTGGCCGTGCTGATCGCCGCCCTGCTATGGCTGCAGCGCGCGCGCGCGCGAGCCGTGCGGCTCCGCTACCGGCAGGAAGCAGTACAGCTGCTGAAGGAAATCGACCCCGCAGATACCCGTGCGGCCGAGACAGCCAACGAGATTCTCAAGCGCGTGGCCGTCACCAGCTACAGTCGCGTCCGTGCCGGCCGCCTCACCGGGAGCGCGTGGCTGCAATTCCTGGAACAAAGCAGCGGCCTCCCCTGCCCCCCTGCAGCAAGGAAGGCCCTGCTCGAGGAGCTCTATCGCCGGGATCGCTCCAGCGAGGAAGCCAACCGGGCACTGGTCGATTACGCCATCGACTGGGTCAGGCGCCACAAGCAGGCACTGCCAATGGCCGCTGCGCGGACACAGGCCACGGAGGCAGCGGATGTTTGAATTTGCCTCTCCCTGGGTCTTTGCGCTGCTGCCCCTGCCGCTGCTGACCCGGCGCCTGCTGCCGCGGGCCCGCCCCCTCGACAGCGCGCTCAAGGTGCCTTTCTACGCGGAACTCTCGCAACGGGGCAGTGGCGCACCCGGTAACCTGCTCAACCTGTTAATGCTCTGGCTGCTGTGGATCCTGTTGATAACCGCGGCTGCCAGGCCCCAGTGGTATGGCGAACCGATCACCCAGACCAGCAGCGCACGCGACCTGCTGTTGGCCGTGGACATTTCCGGCAGTATGGAGACACCGGACATGCTGCTGGCCGGTCGGCCCGCGATGCGGATCGACGCAGTGAAAGATGTAGTGGGCAATTTCGTCGAGCGCCGCAAGGGGGACCGGCTGGGACTGGTATTGTTCGGCACGCGCGCCTACCTGCAGGCACCGCTTACTTACGACCGCGAGACAGTCGGCACGCTGCTGCGCGAGGCGCAGATCGGCTTCGCCGGCCAGGGTACCGCCATCGGTGACGCCATCGGGCTGGCGGTCAAGCGACTGACACAGCGACCGGCGGAACAGCGGGTGCTGATCCTGCTTACCGACGGCGCCAATACCGCCGGTGAAGTAGCGCCGCTAAAGGCCGCGGAACTCGCCCAGCAGGCGGGCGTGACCGTCTACACCATCGGGGTAGGTGCCGAGGAAATGGTGCGCCCGGGCCTGCTGGGCAGTCGGTTCGGCGCGCGCCGCATCAACCCATCCCGCGACCTCGACAGCGAGACCCTGCAGGCCATCGCCGAGCGCACCGGGGGGCAGTATTTCCGCGCCCGCGACCCCGCAGAACTGGCGCGAATCTACGAGGAACTTGACCGCCTGGAGCCGGTCGAGCAGGAGGCCGCCACCTACCGCCCCCTACGCTCCCTGTACATCTGGCCGCTGGGCGCAGCCCTGGCGCTGGCCTTCCTGTGGGCCGCCATCCCCCTGCTGCGCTCAGCGCCAGGCCGTGTCGCAGCCCGGATTAGCGAGCGACGCAGCCTCGCGGGAGGGAAGCTGTCGTGAACCTCCTGGCCGACCTCGAACAGTTTCATTTCCTGCGCCCAGCGCTCCTCTGGCTGCTGCTGCCGGCCGCCCTGGCTTGCTGGGCACTTGCCCGGACGGTGTTCAACAGCGGCCAGCTGCAGAAACTGGTCGACGCCGACCTGTTGCCGCACCTTTTGCTGCGCGGCGGTGCGCGACGCCCGTTGCTGTTTATGCTCATTTTCTTCCTGCTGGCCGGCATGATCGTCGCCCTCGCCGGTCCCAGCTGGCGCAAGCTGCCCACCCCTGTTTTCAGCAACCAGGATGCGCTGGTAATCCTGCTCGACCTGTCCCCGTCCATGATGGCGACCGACCTGTCGCCCGACCGGCTCACCCGCGCACGGCTGAAAATCCTCGACATTCTCAAGGAGCGCAAGGACGGGCTTACCGCCATGGTTGCTTATGGCGGCGAGGCCCATGTGGTAACTCCGCTGACCGAGGATACAGCCACTATCGCCAACCTGGTGCCGGCTCTCTCCCCCGGGATCGTGCCGGTGCCCGGCAGTAACATCGAGATGGCGGTAGAGGCCGCAATCCGCCTGCTGCAAGACGGTGCCAGCGGCCGGGGCCGCATCCTGGCCGTAACCGACGGTATCGCTGACGAAGCCCTCGGGACAGTGGCCGGGCTTACCGACCCGGCCGCAATCGAGTTTTCCGTCCTGGCGGTGGGGAGTGGTGAGGGCAGCCCGATTCCCCGCGGCAACAGCGGCGGGTTCGTGACCGACGGTAACGGTGCCATCGTGATCGCCGGGTACGATGCCGGCCAGCTGCGCAAGCTGGCGCGCAGAGGAGGCGGCCGTTTTTCCCAGATCACCGTTGATGACCGGGATATCTCCTACCTGCTCGAGCAGGCGGGCACCCCCGAGCAGGCCACGGAGACCGAGCGCGAGTTTGACCAGTGGCGAGAAGAGGGCCCGTGGCTGGTGCTGCTGTTGTTACCCCTGGCCGCCCTGTTGTTCCGGCGCGGGGCATTGGCGTGCGCCCTGCCCCTTGCCGTGAGCTTGCTCCTCCCGCAACCTTCCCGCGCAGACGAGGCCAGCGGCATCTGGGATGACCTCTGGCTTCGCGACGACCAGCAGGCCCGCAGGCTGTTACAGCAGGGAGCCCCGGAGCGTGCCGCAAAGCTCTTCGAGGACCCGCAGTGGCGCGGCACCGCCAAATACCGCGCCGAAGATTTCCCCTCAGCAGCCAAGCTGTTCTCGCGCGGCGCGAACGCAGACAGCCTCTATAACCTGGGCAACAGCCTCACCCGCCAGGGCCGCTATGACGAGGCAATCGCCGCCTATGGCCAGGCGCTGGCCCGCCAGCCTCAATTCCCGGATGCGGAGCACAACCGGGAAATCGCCCGCAAGCTCAAGGAGCTGCAACAACAGAAGCAGCAGCAACAACAGTCCCAGCAGGGACAAAAACAGCAGCAAGAGCAGCAGGGTCAAAAGGAGCAACAGCAGGGGGCACAGCAGCCTGGCGAGCAGCAAGATGAAGATCAGTCGGGGTCACAAACCGGCCAGTCTCCGCAGCAGGAGCAACAGGACGGCAGCGAAGCGCAGGACGGTGCCGAGCAGCAACAACAGGGTGCCCAGGCCGGCGAGGAAGCCGAGACCGACGGTGAGGGGAAAGCCGGGGAGCAAGCCGACCGGCAGCAGGCCCCGAATGAAAACGCGCTGGATCCCGAGACCCAGCAGGCCCTGGACCAGTGGCTGCGCCAGATTCCCGACGACCCGGCCGGCCTGATGCGCGAGAAATTCAAGTACGAGAGCCTGCAGCGCAGGCGGGAATACCGCACCGGCGAGTGGAAGCCACCGGAAAACGGGGCTTCCCAGCGATGGTAGCTACAGGAACCAGCAGCCAGCGCTCTTCTTGCCAGGGCTGCTCGTCGGTTAACATCAACCCAGGGGCGGCCCAGCGCCGCAGTACATTGCGAGACTGTTCACATACCATGCGCCGAGTATCCCACCTGCTCCAGGCAGTGTTTTTCCTGCTGCTGGCCAGCACGGCAGCGGCAGATAGCGAGCTCACCGCGACCGTCGACCGCAACGAGATCGCGATCGATGAGACACTGAACCTGCGGCTGCGCTATTCCGGCAAGGAATCCGGCGGGCAACCGGACTTCGAACTGCTGGAACAGGATTTCGATATCCTCTCCCGCCAGCAGTCCAACCAGTACCGGGTGATCAATGGTCGCGCGGAGAGCTTTGTCGAGTGGATGCTGACCCTGGCCCCAAAACGGGAAGGACGCCTGTTCGTGCCCTCCCTGCACCTGCACGGAAAGGTTTCCGACGCAATTCCGATAACCGTTTCCGAGGCCGGCTCCCGGCCCGATGGCGGCGACAGCAAGGCCTTTCTCGAGGTTGAACTCGATAAAGACCGGATTTATGTTCAGGAGCAACTGCTGGTCAAGGTCCGCCTTTATACGGTAATCGGGCTCCACGACATCTCCACCGACCCGCTGCAGATTCCCGGCGCCCATATCGAGAAAGTGGACGAGCAGCGCTACGAGCGCCGGATCGGCGGGGTCGCACATGCGGTCTACGAGCTGACCTATGCCGTCTTCCCGGAAAGCTCGGGCAAGCTCCGTATCCCCGCCCTCACCTACGTGGCTGTGGCCGGCCGCCGCGATCCGTTCTCGCTCTTCAACCGCAACACCCAGCGCCTGCGTCTGCGGTCAGAGGCGAAGGAAATCGAGGTACTGCCCAAGCCGGACAGTTACAGCGGCGAGCACTGGCTGCCGGCAGCCAGCCTGGGCATCGTGCAGAGCTGGAGCCAGGACCCTGACACCTTCAAAGTGGGCGAACCGATCACGCGGATCATCACCATTCGGGCGGAAGGGCTGCGTGCGGCCCAGCTCCCTCCCCTGCCCCGGATCAATGTGGAGGGCCTGAAGACGTACCCCGACCAGCCCCAGCAGGATGACCAGGCCGGCGCCAGCGGCATCAGCGGCAGCCGCATCGAGACCACCGCCATCGTTGCCACCAGGGCCGGTGAATACCAACTGCCCCCGATCACCCTGAGCTGGTGGGATACCAAGGCCGGCCGCCAGCGGGTGACGCAGTTGCCTGCTTTCCGGTTTACCGTCAGTGGTGCTCCAGGCGCTGCCGGCACCAGCGCCAGCGGTCCCTCCACCCTGCCCGCCCCGGCCACCGGCAGCCAGCTTTCAGGCGATGCGTTTTGGCGTAACCTGGCTATTGCGGCAGTGGCGTCGCACTTGTTGTGGATTTTTTATTTTTGGTGGTTTCGGCGGCACCTTGGCGTGCCGCGAAATTACAATCCAGCCCCGCAGAGAAAAAGCACAACAGAGAGTCGCGAAATACTACTACAAGCAGCGGAAAGCGGTGACGCCACCCGCCTCCGTGAGGCGCTACAGTCCTGGCTCTACGAACGGTGTCCGAAACTGAAAGGAAAGGGTATTGACGAGGCCAGCGAGCAGTTGCAACTGAAAGAATTGACTAAACTGCAACAACTGCTAAATGCCGCCCTGTACGTAAAACCTGCTCGCCCGCTCAACCGGCAGCAGGTGCAGATTTTGGTAAAAAAGCTATTAAGGGCCGAGGCCGAACCCCAAGCCCAGCCCAAGCAAGGGTCACTGCCAGAGCTGTTCGGTTAACGAAGCAGCATCCTGTCCCACCGGGTCTGTCCTCGCGAGCCCAAACAGGGTCCATACTAACGGGCATCCAGCCAACGCAAACTTGCTGCCACACGCAAAACCTGGTGCATCTTGCGCTTGAACATCCAGAGGTGCTGCCTCGTGCGCGAGCAGAGGCAGAGATTCCATCAGAGCGCCCTCCGGCTAGCGCCCTTCCCACCCAGTCTACCGACCTGGGTCCCTTCCAGTATGTACCAAAGGCTCTTCTGTTGGTAACATTGGCACCCAAACAACAACTCGCACCAATTTACCGGTGCTCTTGCGATTTTCTTTAGAGGTAAAAGTGGGAACGATCTTAGTCACCGGGGGCGCTGGGTTCATTGGAAGTGCTGTTGTTCGCCATATCATCAACTGCACTCCGGATACGGTAGTAAATGTTGACAAGCTTACCTATGCGGGAAACCTGGATTCTCTGCGGTCAGTAGCGCAGTCGCCACGGTATAATTTCGAGAAAATCGACATTTGTGACCAGCCGGCCATATCTAACTTGCTGGCCAAATATCAGCCCACCTCCATTATGCATCTGGCCGCGGAATCCCACGTCGATCGCTCGATAGATGGTCCGGGTGCTTTCATCGAGACAAATATCCACGGAACTTATTGCCTGCTTCAGGCTGCCAGGGATTATTGGTCTGCCCTGCCACAAGAAGCACGGGAGAGTTTTCGTTTCCACCACATCTCAACCGATGAAGTTTACGGTGACCTGGAGTCCGCTGATGAACTGTTCACCGAGGAGACTCCTTACGCACCCAGCTCACCCTATTCGGCAAGCAAGGCTGCGTCTGACCATCTCGTAAGAGCTTGGGGGCGCACCTACGGCCTGCCGATTCTCATCACTAACTGTTCGAACAATTATGGTCCCTTCCACTTCCCGGAAAAGCTGATTCCGCATGTAATATTAAATGCCTTAGCAGGAAAACCACTCCCGGTTTACGGAGATGGCTCGCAGATACGTGATTGGCTGTTCGTTGAAGATCATGCTAAAGCACTGTACCGGGTTGTTACAAACGGAGAGATCGGCGAAACCTACAATATTGGGGGACATAACGAAAAGAAGAACATCGAGGTTGTTGAGACAATCTGCGAACTGCTCGAGGAATTGGCGCCCAACAAGCCTGCTGGGGTGACTCACTATAAAGATTTAATCACCTTTGTGAGTGATCGGCCTGGCCACGACCGTCGCTATGCAATAGACGCCAGTAAAATCAAGGATCAGCTCGGGTGGATGCCGGAACATACTTTTGAGTCAGGAATTCGTGAAACTGTACAGTGGTACCTCAACAATGAATCCTGGTGGAGCAACGTATTGAGTGGGGATTATCAACTCAACCGCATCGGGATGACGCCGGCTGAGTAATTAGATAGACCTCAACCTTCCCCGCGATCTCGCAGCGCTCTTCAAAGGCCGTTATCGAGATCGCTGGACAACTCAACCATAAGCCGCACGAAGCCCGCCAGCAATTTCGACTCTCGTTCTATAGCTGCTGCATTTCTTCGAATTTTACAGCTTAAAAAGTCTAGCCAGCAAAACGCAATCTATCAAAACCGGTATACTGCGTGAGCCTAGACGCCCTGCTAATTAGAAGCCAAGCTGAAACTAGGCTTCACCCCCCTCAAAAAAAGAACAGAGCTCGAACCCTAGTCGACAACAGTTCCCTGCCCCGAAAGCAGCGCACGCCTAGGGAAGACAGGATTTAGCACACAAAATCATCGGCGCTTTTGAACTTCCCTGCAAAAAAATGGGCCCAACCCGTATCCCGTAGCCCCGACAGCCGTCCACCGGCACTTGAAACAACACTTCACCCCAAAGAAATTGATCAGGAGCCATGAGAATGGGGCCTCTGGAATTTAGCTATTGCTTTACGAATCCGTTCAAATCCTTCCCCCCCCAAATCTGCAATATGCCGCAAGTAATCCTCAACATAGCTGGGTGAAATCGGGCCCTGGGCAATCCAGCTGGTGGCGTCAGGAATATCGTAGCTATCAAAAAGGCTCTGCTTCTCCAGGTACTTCTTGGCCACAGAATTGTTAATCGGCATATACTGCTCCAGAAGCTCTCGACGCTGGCTGGGCGGCAAAAAATATCGCGAGGACTCGGATCTTCCCAGCTCAACAGGTTTTAGAAGAAGCGATATATCAGGGCCATCAAGGTACGGAGCCAAGGCCCTCGCGAAACAAACCTGCTCTCGCGACAAACTGGGGTTGGGATCCCTCTGCACTTGCTCAAAATCAGGGTCAAAAGAAAGACCTAGAACATTCAAGAAATCAGAAAAAATATTACCACCGTAAAACTGGCTACGCTCATAAGGCCGGACGTGGACCTTGTCCTTGCCGATTAGGGAACCCCACTTCTCAGCGTGATAAAAATAATCAAAAATCTTTGCTTGAACAAGCTGTGACCTAAGGCCAGAGATATCGGCATCCAGGGCTCCGGCCTTCACTATTTGCGCAAACCAAGACTCTAGAAACTGATCCTGTCGCCTGAAGTATATGATGACATTAATATCGCAATGCGGCGACAAGAGACCGACCATGTATTCTATTTCTGACAGCGTTAATCCCGGGAAGTTCTCACTGCTAATTACGTGCCGCCGGGCCTCGCTCGCAACAATCTCGTCAATAAGACAACTCAATTTCCTCTTCACTCGCTCAGCGTATGCTGGATCATGGCGATGATCGTTAAAACAGAGGCCATGGTGATTTATACGATGCAATCCAGTTCGACAATAATTTACGCCTTTGCGAAGTAACGCACTATGATTAAGCGACATGAACGACTGAATCGCCGTGGTGCCTGTCTTACCCGTACCCAAATGGATAAATAGTTTCTTCATTCTTCGCAAGCCTCCTCCCGGTTCGCGCGACTGTATCCAGCTAGCCGCGAAGCATTTGATGCCTTCCGTGCGTCAATAAGCTCGGCATCCACGCCGTTCTCCGTCCCCCAGCTCTGGTCTCTCTCATTCAGCGCCCCCACTGCGGGACCGATATCGTCCGCATTTTCCATCTGGTAGCCGAAAACCTTTCGAAAAAAACGCCCTTCCTCATACGCCCTTTTCTCCACATCGCCTTCGTCAAAATCGTGTGAATGGTAAACAACCGCCTGGCACGCATAGACCTTGGAGTAGCCCGCCTTGATCACTTCCCAGGCCCACGCCTGGTCCTCACCAAAATCTATTTCTGGATACGGAATTTTCTCCCAGACGGAGCGACGCATGCATGAATTATTGTCACTATAAAAGTGTAAAAACTGTTTCCATGAAATATCGGAATTCTCCCACTTTTCCGGGTCGGTATACCTGGAAACACAAATCTTTTCCTTCAAAAACTTATGAAAATGATCATGCAAATCCCGCTTGGTAAAAGGATCCGCATCCGGCCATGGAAGGTGCTTTCCAAATGCACCGGCAGCATCAGGAAAGTGCTCCAAATGGGTCACCAGGTTATAAAGCCAATATTCATCTTTCGGTAATGCGTCCTGGGTGAGGATAGCGATATACTCACCTGAAGTTAGGCTGATTCCCAGGTTACGGGTCCGTCCGTGCTGGAACTCGCTATTTGGAATGCGGTGAAGACGAACGGATCCTCGTCCCTCAACAAACTCAGCTGTTCCATCCTCGGAGCCGCTGTCAACAACCAGGACCTCAAATGGCCAAGGGGTCTTCTGACGCTCCAGAATTTCTATTACACGCCTAAATACTTCCCCCCCATTCCAGGTGGGAATTACTACGGACGCTTTGGGCTGGCACTCCTCCTGCGTTTCTCCACCATCCTCGGCGCAGAAACCAAGTGCCTTAAGACGCTCCAAGACAGCACTTTCAACGTCACGGGCGGATTGCTCCCAGGTGAACTGCCCAACCCAATCCAGTGCCGCTCGACGCTGATGACTTAAGCGCTCCTGATCCGATATCAGCGCGGCCAGCTCGTCAGCCATGACTCGTGGATTTGGTGACAGGAGGGTTACAACACCGCGAGGGAATATAGCGCGCGTACTTTCTCCGTCAAGCTCTGCCACAGGTAGACCGCAAGCCATCATCTCCTGGGGTATCAGTGAATAGTTCGTTGCAGAAAAAACGACCCCAAGGTCACACTCCCGGTAAAGGCTTGCCAATTCATGGGGAGCCAGGACCCCATGATCTATGCACTCAAATGGTGTCTTGGAAAAGGGCAGGCTCGCGCCGAAACAGTGAACCTCAAGCTCGATGCCCTTTTTAGCCAGGGCCTCTAGGGCCAGAAATCCCAGCTCCACCGCTCTCCTCGAGGTAAAGTGGCGCGCATAAAATGCGATCTTGAACTTTCCATCCGTGTTATCGACTCGCCCCTCAGGAGAATAGATAGTACGATCCGCGGACAACCAGAATCCCTCTGCCCAGCGGCCGTAACGCTCCTGCATCAATTCACGAAGCCACGGGCTCGCGCATATACAATCCAGGTCATACTCATATGTCATTTTCGCTGCGATCGCGCGGCTGCCCTGCGGATAAAATTCGGGCTCATGATCCTGCACGAAGTAAAACCGGCGCTTAAACCGACATGCTGACAATACATGGCTGACAGAAGACCAATCAGTAGCGAATATCACATCCCCGCCACCAAAATCCTGTCTGGGGCCTACAAACCTGACATCGCCTTTTATCACCTGAAAGTGCTTGACGATGTCATCGTATGCATCCGACTCTGTGGAGTGACTTACAGGATTGTAAATCCAAATGGTATTCTTATGACCAAAGAACTCGAGAAACCGAATTATTCTAAAAATAGTCATGTGGCCGCCTGCGCCGGGCGAGAAATCGGGCATGACCCAATGAATATTTAGTGCGCGCGGGTTATAAGTTTCAGAGCATGGCCTCAGCTCGGTCAAAGAACAGTCTAGCAGGGGCCTGAGTGCGGCATCCTGGACTACTGTGGACCCAGGGTCGAGCTTCAGGCGCCTCCGAGCAGCTGCCACGACAGGAAATGCGGCGAGACCTGTCTGCTTGCCGTACTTAAGGTAGTGACTTAGGGGCTCCGTTAAGCTACTGTCCTGAAGGTATTGTTGATGGTATTTTTTTGAATCGAATCTAAGTGACGGGTTATGTCCCTTCTTCCAGCCCGACTTCGCATAGTGAAGGACTGGATTCCGGTCTTCTGGAATCTCCTCACTGTACATCTCTAGATACCAAGTGGTATCGAAATAAGGGTTCGGGTTACGCCCCTCACACATCCCGGTTTCGACAAAATGCTCTAAGGGATCGACCTGGAGTCCGCGCAAGTCTTCGTAGAAATTTACATACCAGTCACCCAGAAACAGGCCCGTATCCAAAATCTCTGAACAGATGGGTGAACTGTAGACCTTCCTGAACTGGCGGCCCTCAGACTGCCCGTATTCAATAAAGTGCTTCAGCGGCTCGATGCCAGCTTCCTTGACGTCAGGGTTACTTGCCAGATAGTAAGCAATATCAAACTCACCTGACGGGTTTACGCCGCTGCGCCAGCCGGTCTTAAAGTAATGAATCAGTTCGGGAACTCCGGCTTCTGGTGTATAGCAAGCGCTTTTAGAGTACCAAACCGGGTCGAAATAATAATTCGGCTGCCTTCCTTCCTTCCAGCCGTAACGACAGTAGTGATCCAGTGGATCCATGCTGGAAGCCCTTACGTCTGGATACTTTGCAAGATACCAATCTCGTACAAAGAGGCCACAGCTTTCAATCTCGAATTTCAGTTGCTGGAGGTTCAATTCCGCCGGAAAGCCATTATTACCCTGAAACACCCCATGCTGAATGTAGTGAGAAAGAGGGTCCATGCCACCAAGCTCATAAGCCATGGAATACTTCTTCGGGTCAAATCCTGGTGAGGTCCGATCTCTGCCTCCAGTTAGAATGTATTCAACGAGGGGGCACAAGTCTTTTGGCTTCGAGTCCCCTATACGATCCAAGTACCATGAAGTCTCGAAATAGGGATTAGGGTTCTTCCCTTCCCTCCAGCCCACATGGTAATAGTGGGCTATAGGATCAAAAAAAACCTCCGCTCCTTTCTCATACTCTTGCAAATACCATTGAGCCTTAATCAACCCGGACGATCGAAGAAGCTTCAGGTTTTCATTGTCTCTCTTTTTCTTTAAGCCAGGAATCATTCTACAAACAGTCTCCGAGTTCACTCCAGATTGTCTTGCGGCAAAAAACAGCAGCGCAACACTTAGCGATAAGGTATCTGGGACAGCCTGACCATAAAAGCCGAATCGCGGGAGTTCTTCTGACCCGATATAAGCCTTGGCCAAGCTGTCACCTATAAGGCGATTAAGCGCAAAGATAGGCGGCCTCCCCTTTAGAGAGGCCCGCTTCTTAGATCCAAAAAGGGCAAATTTTTTAGCTCTCTCCCGAACTTATCCTCCAGGAATCTACTGTAATCATCTTTGGAGCCGCCACCCGGGATAAACTCCCTGTCGCCGGCATCATATATATTTTTTACATAAAGCTTATTGCTTGATAGCGGATCATTTCTATTCAAATCAAATACAAGCTTCCAGTCTTCAATTTCAACCACATATCGGAAGGGTGTATTTTTGAACCCTGCAGCTGCAGCAACGCCAAAAGATCCGGCTGTATTCTTTGATACAAGGGACTGTCCATCGCTCAGAATATTCCCCAGCTTACCGACACCAAGCAAATCGAGGATCGTGGGCATGATATCGACTTGACTTGCAACTTTCTTGGAACTTAGAGCTGAATATCCTGGAGCCTTAATATAGAGAGGAATATGTAAATCTTCGCTAAAAAGGGTACGGCCATGCATCAAGTAATTGTGCTCCATAAACTGCTGTCCGTGGTCACCAACCACTACTATTATCGCATCCTCGTAGAGCCCGTTTCTCTTCAATTCATTTACAAACCTGCCGAACAGCTTGTCTGAAAACCTTATGGAATTCTTATATCTGTTGAAGATCATTGGATTATTCTTAATGGCTAACTCTCTGGCAGAGTTGAGAGAAACACCCGATTCCTCAGAACCCGCATAAGGTTCAAAGGTGGCACCCATAGTTTTCGGCCAGCGGTAGGGATAATGCGTAGAATCCCAAAAAACAATATTAAACGATGCCCGACCAACATCTGTATTAATTGAGCTTTGAATCAAGGTGTCTGTAACTGAAATATCGATAGCAGGAATACTGCCAGGGATATGCTTGGTAATGTAATCAATGAGTTGCAGATCAGAACCGAACATTGTTTCGTCGGCGCTCAAGTAGGACAGGTCCTTGGAAGAGTGAACTTTTATCTCGTAACCCGCATTCTTGAGCGCCCGAAGGGACTCTGATCCGGCCTTATGCTCTTTAGACTTATAGGTATCCCAATATAACGGTATTCTTGAGTTAACGATCGAATACCAGCCATAGTGTGTCGCATTACCGTTGGCAATCGCCTTCTTGAAATTCAGAGCCTCTCCCTTAAATTTGTATAGGTTTGGCGCAACATTTTCCGTAATAACATCACTTCGAACAGATTCAAGAATAAATAGGTATACGTTCCTCTTCTTAACCTTTTCGGTAAGGTTTTGCGGAAACTCGGTCGATCCCCTGACTGGGTATGGCTTTACCTTTACGCCGTATTCAATAATAAAGTCTTTAGCCTTGATAAATGTGAGATATGTAGGAATATCGCTTTGCTCTAAAGACCAAAGGCTGTGGGATTTTGTTCGCGCGCTAAACCATTGCTCAACATAAGCTATAGAGATCAGAACAACAAAGAGAGAGATGCAGTTCTTCCATGAAATTTTTATAGTGAAGCCTCTCTTAAGTCTCCCAAGAATAAATGCGAGAACGAACGCCGACAAAATCAGGAAAAGGCAAACTATCTGATATGCAACCAATAAAGGCTTCGAAAGCTTCGTAAACTCAAGATTTTTTTGAAAATTCTGAATACCACCATCAAGCATTATCTGAAGGCCATGGCTGATATGCATCCCATTTAAGCGAAAGAGTTGCGCGTCTGCCACATAGCAAATCGCGAAAAGGATTGCCAAACCGGGGAAGAACCAACTGCGTGCAGTATCACGGAGTAGCCAGCCAGCAGCTGCTATCAACAACAGAAAAAAACAAACCGAAACTTGTGCCGCAATAAAGGCGCTTGCGTACGCAACTGACACGCCAGGATAGATAGCCCCAAGAAAAAGCCAACTACCATAAATGGAAATAGCAAAAGCGAAAAGATAGGCTAGAAAATTTATATCACGAGGCTTTTCAACTGAACCCCGAATATAATTTGTAAAAATTGAAATCACCGCATCGACTCGGTTTTCAATTCCTTGCCGGAACAACTCAATCTTTTCACCGCGAACCAGAATAAAGCTGAGCGCTAGCTGAGCCGCCTTGAGTAAAGCAGCAAAAATTGGCGTCAGAATTAGAATACCAATAAAAACATCCCGGTTACGAACAACAAAGTACCCTTGAACATTATCGGTCAACTCAATAATGGGGTCTTGCCCGGAAGAAGTGACTTTAATCCCTCCAGCAGCGCTCTGTACCTTATCAATTCCATTGATGATAGTCAGCTCTGCTCCCCGCCGCTCATCTAATTCTATCTCGAACCAGCGATATGTTCGAAGCTTGAAAGACTTTAGTATTAACTCTCCTTCAGCCCACAGCGGATCAAAACGGATTTTCTTAGTGCCAATACCACAGGGTATACGGCCTTTAAAAACATATGTTGCATCAGCAACCCTATATTCAGGACTGTACGGCAGCTCAAGCATGTGGCTGCTTCGATACCCTTTCCCGTCATCACAGTAAATCGCCGCAACGGCATCTTCTGGTGATAGCAGCTGGGCCTCAAGTTCAAACTTCAAGTGCTCAGGCAGCTTGATTTGGACCTTGAGAAAGAATATAGATAGCAGTGCACCCAGTATCAGGACTATTTGATTTTTATGAAGTAATTTCAATATCATCTTTATATACTTGCAACATAACAACGCGCGTAAACTGACAGCTTCTACGAGTAGTTCATTGAATCAGGTGAATTTCCACCCGTGCTTATTAAAGAATTTAAGTGCAGAGCTGCAAAAATATAGGTGGTGCCGAAACGTCTTTCTCCCAACGTCCCCCCCCGCATGCTTAACCTGTACTGACCGGGCATAGCTTATCCGCCCCAACTTTCTGATTCGTAGCGAAAAATCAAAGTCCTCAAAATACATAAAAAATCTCTCATCGAAGCCCTCCAGTGCAAGAAAGTCCTGAGTACGAAGAAACATATAACAACCCCCTGCCACCTCCAGCTCTGTCGCGGGCTGTGAAGACAAGTCTGCGTAACTGTAGCGACGTAACCGTTTCTCGAAAATTCGAGCCAATGCTCGATTGCCAATATATCTTAGGAATAACGTCAGACAGTCGGGGTAAGTTTTAGCCACATGAGACAACTTTCCCCCCTCCTCCTCTATACTAGGCGTAAGCATGACCGTTTTCGGATTGGCGATCATGAACTTGAGCGACTCCGCTAAAGCGTCAGGATAGAGCCAGACATCGGGGTTTAAAATAAGGTGATACTCGGATGATAGAGCCGGGGAAATGACGTTATTCGACTTACCATATCCCATATTAAAATCAAGTTTAATAAGCTCTATTTTCAGGCCATGGGGTAAATGAATATCACCCACAACTAGCTTAAGCTGCTGAAAGTATTCATCTGACAAGGAATTATCGATGATATAAAGCGTGACACCAGACTGCCCAATTTTATTTAAACAATCGTACGCGGAAATTACTGATGAGAGATTCTCGGCAAGCATTCGCAAATCGGTTTTATGTACAACTATCGAAATGCTAATCTCTATCATGTTTTTTCCGCTTTCATGTACTGTCAAATTCTTCACCAGGGGCGCCATCGGGAATTCTTCTTCAGTGAAGACAAAAATCTCGTCGACAGTCCGGAAAGAAGAAACGCATTAAGGTTGGGCGGTTCATACTTCTCCAGGGAAACAAATCGGTCTATTAGTGGACCACCAAGAAAAGCTGAAGGGTCAAGCCCCAGCTCACCACAGAGCTTGTAATTTTCGCTCTCCCACGCCTCCACTATCCCTTGGGACCCAACTGGATAACGCCACGGTCTTTTGACAAAAACTTTTTCCAGTTTTTTTGATTTCTTCACAAGCTGATTTGTTAATGCAACATACTGCGACCTTCTTTTCCGCTTGTCGCAGCCTATATTAAGCTGCCTGATCAACTCCACGAAATCAATTGAAGGCGAAACATTCTTCCGAAGTTCAGGACGGCATAAATTATTTACTGGCAACTCGATGCCGGCGACCTGTAAAAAAGCAGTGAGAATATCTCTTCTACTACTGTCATAATCTACAACTTCAACATCAAAACCTGCCGACTGCCACAATTTGAACTTCGAAAAGAAGTCGAACTTTTTATTGGAGTCCAAGAACTCTTTGAATGTCGCCTCGCCACCCCATTTGATATGCTCGATATAAAGAGACTGAGCGTAATCTACTTGATTCCTAAAAAAGAGAATTACCTTTACATCGTAATCGGAAAAATATTCCCGCAAAGACTTGCATCTCTCAGGTGTCACATTGAAATCGAAGTGCTCACTTGAAATTAGTATTTTCCTGTGCCTGCTTTCCTCAATTTCAGTGTTTAGCTGTCTCTTGAGACCCTTTATAAGATTACGATTGAAATTTTCAGCTTCGAAATTGAAGCCAAGCGCCTTTGCCAGCCAGTAATGCTGGTTGTCCTCCAAACCCGTAATCGGATACAAAATACCGGCAGCCGAAAGCTCGCTGGCATTGGAAGAGAATACATCTTGAAGATACGTTGTACCCGTCTTCTCCAAGCCCACGTGTAAAATAATTTGCTTCATAAAACTGGCAACACAACTAGGCGCAATCAAGATTGCTCGTGAACGGAGTCCCGGCTTGCGAAGAACTTCTTCTGCTTATCTACCGCTCGCTTGTAGCTCGCATGCAGAGTCTCATGCCGCCTCATTCGCTCATTTCTATCATATGGCGTCCTGAATAGAGAGGTAGTCTTTTCAACATATTTAAACGGGCTATCGCTCGTGTAACGTACCCATAAATCCCAATCTTCGAGCGCATCCATTTCAATATCAAAGCCGCCAAACTGATCGTAAAGATCTCGTTTGAATATGACAGCCTGGATCGGAATGAAGTTGTGATGCCGTAACGTATTCACGGAAAACTCTTGCCTGAAAATAGCGGGCGTTGAATGTGTCTCCTCCAAGTAATGGGAACTTCCTTTAAGCTCTGCATTTGTGGAAGTTTCCACCTCCCAGCTAAGCCCGTAAACCCCGACAACTTTCGACTCATGCAAAAGCTCTGCCATCAGGGTTTCCACGTGGTCAGGAAAAAAGAGATCATCATCATCGAGGAAAGTAAAATATTGACCAGAAGCAATGTCGAGACCAGCGTTTCCGTTGAAAGACCGTCCCTTTTTTGGCTGTCCTGAATAGATGACTTGCTTACCTTCTGGCAATCTTTCAGAAACTTTCTGAATAAAATCCCTGTGAGTCTCGCCGCCATCTTCAACAACCACTAATTCAAGGTTGGGATATGTCTGATTTAAGACACTAGCAATACATTCTCTCAACCACTTTTCCCTGCCTGGATATGTTCTGGTAATCACGCTGACGAGAGGCGGCTTTTCCACAGGTGGCCTTAGCTCAAAAAACGCACCATCCCGCTGCATTTCATAGTCCCACGCACGAAACGGGAAGCGCAAGGTGCTCTTTTTTCGCGTGAGCAGGAAATACGGGGCATTTACAACAATCTTCAGCAGGTTCTTGAATAGCATTCTGCGTCCACCAGGGACGCCACGTACAATTGTTATAAGAGAGCCATAAAGGGCTAAGATTGCGATAATATCCTTAACTGATCCATAGCGGAGTCTTATGTACGCATTAGCCAGTGTGCTACCCATAAACTGTACTGGCTTTACCTGGTGAGCGTGTTCGTACGTATGGTGCCATACGACAGCCTGTGGAACATACTTCACATGGTAACCGGCATCGCGGAATCGATATGAAAGCTCAACATCCTCGCCATACATGAAAATCTTTGGCTCGTACCCACCAACATCGAGATATGCCTCGCGTTGGATTAGGATACAAGCATGCGAAGACCAAGAGGTCTCGAGCGTAACAGGGTCAAAGTATTTCGGGTGCTCGTACGGCTTCTGGCGAAACTCCCAGCTCGCAGTCTTTGCCTTGTCTGCCGCAGCAAAAGATACGGCTCGTGTAATTGAATCCTCCTCAAATACTAGGTCGACATTCGAAACCAGGACATAGTCAGCAACACACTTCCTGATGGCGAAGTCGTGTCCCGCACCGAAACCCAAGTTCGGGCGATTGTACAAATGCACAGCTTTAAATTTATCTCCAAACTCGAGCGTGAGATCTTCGATCTCTTCTGGAGTACCGTCACTGGATGCATTATCCACAAAGTGAAGGGTAATTTTCTTGAGGGGATAATTCTGGGCGCAAAGGCTTTGAAAGAAACCCTTGAGCCATTTTTTATTATTGAAAGTTACAGCTGTAATTTCAATTTCAGGCATATCCTCCATGCAATCATCAAACTCAATATCAAACAGGGCAGAATTTCGGTCGCGCGCCAAATGACGCATCATCTGTCTGTTCGAATTGTTACTGTGAACCTGAAATACCCTGGAGGTTAACCAGCGAAAAATTCCCAGCAGTCGGTATTTCAATTTTGCCGGAAGCCACTTCGCTCTTGCGACCATGTATAGGCCATGGATGATGCCTCGCTTGGCAGCCTGGAGACCGTAGCGAACATAATGCTGTGCCCGGCGGGCCAACCTTGCCGCACAGCGAAGGGGCCTGGTCAACAGCCAGGACTTTGAGCTGTATATCCATTCGAGGCGGAGGTTCGCCTCTTTCAGCTCCGCCTCCACTTTCTCACAGTGGGCACATGGGAATTGTTTTCGGCTGCCACTTTCCATCGCTGAAAATTCATCATCAGATGGGTCGGGCTTACCTTCAGCGCTAAATTGATCTGTGGCACTCATTCAGCAACCTCTATTATCTATTCAGGACTTAGCGTAAGTTCGCGTAATCCACATTTAAACTCTTCCTGATTTCCGACAGGACATTGAAATCAAGAGCCTTTATAACCGAGAAGACTTATTAAACCGTCAGACTAGGATCCATCGCGACAATATGTCGATACAACCTCATCAACACTGCCCTGCTGAACGGTTACGCCATCCTTGATATAGACAGCCCTATCACAGAGTTCCTCTACGGTGGCTAGATCATGCGAGACAATTACAACCGATTTGTCTGAGTGTATTTTCTCCAGAATGACATCCTTCGATTTAACCCGGAAATCTTTATCACCAACACCAAGTACTTCATCAATGAGAAGAATATCGGGATCCGCTTCCATTGCGACGCCAAAACCAAGCCGCGCCCTCATCCCGGCCGAATAAACGGAAACAGGCTTGTCAATTGCGTCCTCTATCTCTGCAAACTTGAAAATACTTTCGAGCCGAGCACGCGCAGCCTTGCGGGACATTCCCAGTAAAATACAGCTCATTATTGCGTTTTCGCGACCACTCAAGTCAGGAATAAAACCGAGCTGCAGAGCCAAGAGCGATGTATGCACGCCCGGTCTTCGGAAGAGCGTTCCAGTATCCGGCTCAATGATTCCTGCCAGCAATTTAAGAAGTGTGCTTTTGCCAGCTCCATTTCTCCCCAAGACGCCTAGAGTTTCGCCCTTCCTTAAGTCCAGCGAAACTGACTTTAGTGCCCAGAACTTATCGCGCGAAAACCGTCTATTATCTGGGTAGGACACGCCGACAGAATCGAGCTTCAACATCACCTGCTCTTTAGTCAGCGCCTTATCATCTACGCCTAATTGGGTTTCTTCACTCAGGCTTTTGCCAATCAGGATATTCTCAGTCATGACATTACCTTTGGATAATAGCGATCGAATTTCCTAAATAAAAATAGGCCGAGCAAGCAAAGAACCGTGGACACTCCAGAGACGTTTGCAAGATGAGTCCAATCCGGCTGAGAGGAATTCAAAAGGACATTTCGGTATGACTCAATAATCGAAATCATGGGATTCAAATATAGAAATTCGCGAACATCGGGCGAGAACTGTTGGATATCAAAGAAGATGCCGGACGCGAACATCAACATCATAAGCCCATGATTAACCAATGTTCTTACGTCGACGACAAAAGGGACCACCGCAGCCAGGATAAGCGAGCATCCAAGGATAAAATAGAGCTGCGTGAGAGCAACAGGCAATATATACAGCCAAGCAAGCGATGGTTGATGTCCAAGCGCCAAGAGTAGTGCGAGCAACAGTACCAAAACCAAAAGAAATTTAACTGTATTAACAGCGACGGGTATCAGGGGAAGGACCGCCTTGGGGATATATACCTGTTGAATCAAGCCCCGATGAGCCAGCACACTTGAGCACGCAGGCATTAACGTTGAGGCGAACCATTTCCAGGGAACCAGCCCACATAGCAAAAAGCTTACAAAATTCTCACCGCCTGAGCGTATGCCGAGAGCGAAGATTAAGTAAAAGGCCCCCATATAAAGTAGCGGTTCCAGAACCCACCAAAGCATACCCAAGTATGCCGAGGCAATATCTCGACGCAACTCGGCATATGTTTTATAAATAACCAGATCTGTCAGTTGCATATCACAGCCTTTAAAGCAACCAAAGAAAAATATGTAAAAAGTATTATGCAGCGACTCTTGTCACACGTACTGTTCAATACGCCCCTCGTTTTGACAGCTCCTTATATTCATCCAACATTAAAGTAAGCTGTGTGCGCCAGTGCTTGGCCGGGAAATTAAATGTCTGCTCTAGCTTACTTTTATCAAGAACGCTATACGAAGGCCTCTGGGCGGGCGTAGGATATTCCTTTTGTGAGATGGGACGTATTTCCGTTGGGCGCTGTAAAATTCCCTTGTCGAGGGCAATTTCCTGAATAGCTGTTGCAAAATCGTACCAAGAAGCCACACCTGCATCTGCCCAATGAAAAATTTCCGGCTTAGAAGGGACTTGGGAATTAGCCATGTGGCCGGCAACAGTCCATACAGCTTTCGCGAGGCCATTGGCCCAAGTGGGACTCCCTACCTGATCGGAGACAACCCCTAAAGAGTCTCGCTCAGCCATTAGCCTGAGCATTGTCTTGACGAAGTTACTTCCGTGGCAGGAGTACACCCATGATGTTCGTATAACTACTGAGCTTTTAACTTCAGATGCAAAAAGAGCTCTTTCTCCGGCAAGCTTGCTATGGCCATAGACATTCAGTGGCGAGGGCGCATCCATACTGTCATACGGCTCAGATTTCTTTCCATCAAAAACGAAATCAGTCGACAATTGAATAAACGACGCCCCAAAATTCTTTGCATGACTAGCCAGCTCCGCGACAGCGGCCTCGTTAAGCAAATATGCTTCTTCGGTTGCCTGCTCGGCTCTATCCACCGCGGTATATGCAGCGCTATTGATAATGATGTCGGGCCGACTTTGTTCAAAAATACTCGCTACGCTATGCCTGTGGGTTATATCAAATTCCTCTCTACCCACTGCAGTTACATGCCAGCCTTGAGGCTTTGATCGCACCAACTCCCACGCTAACTGGCCATTCTTCCCAATCACCAGGGCTCTTACATTTTTATTTCGCATAATATTGGAGCTTTGGAGCCTCAGCTAAACTTTTTCCAGAGCGATCTTTTTCTGACAGGATTGGCTGAACCGAGTCCGGCAGTGGCCATTCAATGGCAATATCCGGATCATCCCATCTAATAGATTCCTCGCTCTCCGGATGATAATAATCGGTACACTTGTAGACAAACTCGGCGCATTCACTCGTTACAATAAAGCCATGAGCAAATCCAGCGGGCACCCAAAGTTGTCGTTTATTTTCTGCGGAGAGGAACTCACCGACCCATTGGCCAAAGCTAGGCGATCCCTCTCGAAGATCAACTGCAACATCGAACACCTCACCCGCGATTACTCGTACCAGCTTCCCCTGTGTATGCGAGGTTTGGTAATGAAGGCCGCGCAATATCCCTTTATTTGAACGAGAGTGGTTATCTTGAACGAAGTCAACATCCGCGACATTCTCTCGGAACCATGTGTCACGGAAAGTTTCCATGAAGAAACCCCTGTCATCCCCGTACACTTTGGGCTCCAACAGCTTCACCGCAGCGATTGCAGTATTTATAACCTTCATGCTCAAAATATTCTTTCCTTGAGTACCTGCAGCAAGTACTGACCGTATCCGCTCTTAAGTAAGGGCTCAGCCAGTTTCTCAAGCTGCTCTTCATTAATAAAGCCCATTCGATAGGCAACTTCTTCAGGGCATGCGACTTTGAGCCCCTGGCGTGCTTCCAACGTCTGAACGAAGTGGTTGGCTGCAAGGAGATTGTCGTGAGTACCAGTATCCAACCAGGCGGCACCGCGTCCAAGCACTTCTACGGTAAGGGTACCGGCCTCCAGATAGGCGCGATTTACATCGGTAATCTCTAATTCCCCCCGTGCAGAAGGCAAGATTGATTTAGCGATATCTACGACTTGATTGTCATAGAAGTAAAGCCCAGTAACTGCGTATTTTGACTTTGGTTCAGTTGGCTTTTCTTCAATAGATAGAGCCTTGCCGTCCTCATCAAACTCGACCACGCCATAGGCCCGAGGGTCGTCTACATGGTAACCAAAAACAGTGGCACCCGTCGTTTGGCGGGTAGCTTTCGTCAAAAGTCCCATAAAGTCATGCGAGTAAAAAATATTGTCTCCCAAGACTAAAGCGCAACTATCCGAACCAATAAAAGACTCACCAATGACAAAAGCCTCCGCAAGCCCATTAGGAGACGGCTGCTCAGCGTAGGTCAGAGTCAGTCCAAGTTCCGAGCCATCACCCAGCAATGCTTGAAACAGCGGCAAGTCTTTAGGTGTCGAGATGATCAGAATTTCCTGTATACCCGCCAACATAAGAGTCGTTAAGGGGTAGTAAATCATTGGCTTATCATATACAGGAATAAGCTGTTTACTAATGGCCTTCGTAAGCGGATATAATCGAGTCCCAGAGCCGCCCGCTAAAATAATCCCCTTTCGCATTTCAATTCACCTCTTGTACACTTTTATTTGTACGTTTTTCTATTACAAAGCGATAACGCAAGCTTCTCAGAGCTGACCAGCCCACCCCAGTTTCGATCTACAAATTTCATAAAAGTTATGATCGATGGGGTGAATCAGCGTTAGTCGATGCGGTTTCTTATGGATCCGGATCACATCCCCCGGTTCAGTAATCACCTGATCGTGCCCATCGCAAGTAACGTGTGGCTTCGCGATGTTGTGCTCGCCAATAATGATCTTGAACTCGCTGCTGCCCTCTACCACGATCGGTCGGCTGCTGAGGGTATGGGGGTTCAGGGGGACGAGGACGATCGCATCCAGCTTTGGATGCATGATTGGGCCACCGCCCGACAGTGCGTAAGCGGTAGAGCCCGTGGGCGTTGAGACAATAAGGCCATCAGAGCGCTGGGTGTAGACGAATTGCCCATCGATGAACAGGTCGAACTCAATCATCCGGATAAATTCGCCGGGATGGATTACCACATCGTTGAGTGCAGAGCCCTTGCCCACCGGCTTGCCATTACGGCTCACAGACATATCCAGGAGGAACCGGCTTTCCGCCATGTACTTCCCGGCCAGAACTTCGCCGACTTTCTGCTCGATCTCGTCCGGGGTGATATCGGTGAGGAATCCCAGGCGCCCACGGTTGATTCCCAGGAGCGGGACACTGAATTTGGCCAGGGCCCGCGCCGCTGCCAGCAGGCTGCCATCGCCGCCGACCACAATCACCAGGTCGCAGAGTTCTCCGAGCTTGTCTTTCGTCGAAATACGGGCGTTATGGCCGGTTACCGCGCTGGCGGTCTCCTTTTCGAGGACAATCGCGTAGCCTTCTCGCTCGAGGAAGGCCATCAGGCGCTTGAGCGAGAGAACAGCACTATCACTTTCTGTACGGCCGATCAGCCCGATATTTTTGAATTCTGACACCGCTCCCCCATGGTGCCCGAACGCGGGCCCAGCGATCCGTTTGTTCTTGTGCCGGCCCCATACCGACCATTTTTTGATCAAAAAGAGGGCCTGACCGCCCTTTTATGCGACCGGGGATTATGCCTGATGATCGTCGCTTAGTCGATCCGGGTCCCTCCGGTCAGCCTCAGCAGAATAGATTAAATATTGAGCAGCGTGCGCAGTCCTGTAGCACCTGACTCATCGCTGTCCCCGCCGCCCCTGTAGCCCACCAGAGTGTACAAGGAGAATCCTGCCGGGCCCGGGTGGTGCGTCGCTAAATAGATGTCGGTGTAGCGCGTAGGCAAGTTTCGCGGTGTAAACAGGATCCAGGGGAACGCCTGTTTCGGCCTCGAACTGCCTCTGGAAAGCTACGAGCTCCCTCGTGCTTCTCGCGTATCCCCCGCAGTGATAGCCGGGCAGGATTCGCGCTGGGGAATCGCTCCTTAGGGTGTTGAGCCAGCCGGCAGCTGCCTGGGCGATTGCGTTCTCTGCCCGCAGCACCGGAATACCGACCGCATTCAGGTCACCGAGCCCGGCCTGCAACCCGGCCAGGGTCAGTCCCGTACCGCAGGCAATCCACACCTGTTCAAATGGCACAGGAGCAGTTTCGCGTATCACTTCGCCAAGTAAGCGGGCTCCCTGCACTCCCTGCCGGTTCGCGCCGCCCTCGGGAATGAAATAACCGTTGATACCGCCCAGCCCCACCCTCTCCAGGAAGTCCGGCAGATCGCGGTCACGATATTCAGCACGGGAAATGAAGCGCAGCTCCATCCCCATCCGCTCTGCATCCTGCAGCATTGCACTCATTGCTTTGGGGCGGTAGCCACGGATGATCCCGAGTGACCGGTAGCCAAAACGGCGAGCCGCCGCAGCGGTAGCGTGAATATGATTTGACCAGGCTCCGCCACAGGTCAGCAGGGTCTCCGTCCCGCGTCGCTCAGCCGCCTGCAGGTTGTAAACGAGCTTATAGGCCTTATTGCCGGATATCAGGGGGTCCAGCAGGTCGTCACGGCGGATCCAGACTTCGGCCCCGGGAAAGAGGCTGGTATCCAGTTTCTGGTAAGGAATATCCCCCGCGGCTACCCGGATATACTGCGGATCGAAGCGGGTCAGGTAACGCGGGCGCATGAGTTCAGAGTTCTTGTCACGACATAGTGAGGCAGGGAAAGTGTCAGCATTGGTCAGCTCGAGGGTTTGGCGATCTCGCGCTACGCCGGCCGGGGTATCTCCCCCTCCACCAGGAAAGGCGCAACCGGAAATGATCGTGTCTCGCTGCGATCCCCCAGTTTCAGCAGAAACGCCACGCCCTCGGGTCCGGTCTCAGCAATCACCTCGGCCTCATGGGCGGGTGTACGGCGAAACAGGGCCCCGGGGGAGAAAAGCGCTACATTAATGCCCTCGTCATCAGTCGGGGGAAAAGGTCCTGTTGCGGCTTGCCTTGCCCGGGCGGACGGTGTCTCTATTCCCGCGACACCGGCGCCGCGCAGGGATTTAGCCATTTGCTGGCAGGGCTGGTAGCGAGCCGGGTCCGATAACCTATCCCAATAGGCCTCCCATGCAGGTTCCTGCAGGCGCACCCCGGGGTCCAGGCAGTAACGGGCAGAGAAGATGGTGTGATAGCTGGTAATCGGGTCAGCCGGCGATTGCACCATGTCACGCAGAAATACCAGCCGGTAATAAGCGGACTCGGCCAATACGGTCGTGATGGTCTTGCTGCCATAGAAAATACCATTCTCGGCCACGCTGCCGAAACGGGATCCCCAGGGCAAGGGTGGGTATCGGAAAGGGGTGGCCAGCAGGTAATGGAGGTGTTCGCTGCCCGGCAGGCGGCGGGGCTTGCTTCTCTCCAGCAGGTTTTCGAGCGCTTCCTGCTTTTGCACACTGTCCACCAGGCTGCGGGTAGCGACGTCTTCCTGTGATTCGACAATACGAAACAGCCGCCCCATGATCCGCTGGCTGGTCGTATCGATAAGCTCCTGTATCCCCCCGGTCAAACCTTGCCCCGCATTGCATCAAGGTAACCTACCACCCGGACCAGCCCCTCGATACTGGCTACGAGTTCCCTGGGGCTGCCATTCAACGCCAGGTTTGGTGTATGGAACCAGTACCGCGCTCCTTCGGCGCCGCCCATCAACACAAATGCAGAACGGTAAGCACGTACCAGGAGCAGTGCCAGCTGGCCAGCGGCACTATTCGGGTCGAGACCGGACTTGCGGCGCAGCGTGCGCTCGTCGAGGTGGACGATTTCCGCCAGCTCTTTCTTCGGCAGACCGAGATGTGATGCCGTGTTGAGTACAGCCTCCAGCAGCACTTCATCATCAGAAGCGTGGGGCTGAAATGAGGGTACAGACGCCATGTTGCCTTCCCAGTTCCGGTCATTTGACCGTATTGTAGACATCAACCGGTCACTTGACAACGGTTCCATTCCAGCAACTACCCGAAGCTGTCAGGTCTGCCCACGCGTGCAATCACCACTGTTCTACATCGAAATATCCAGCCCATGCTGCCATCAAGCTCAGTGATATATCGTCATCAGATAGAAAAAGTAGCCAGGTACAAAATCGATGGACTAGATTGCCACCATGATAAGAGGCCTAACCCAACAGGAAATGGAGGAGCGACAGGATGCTTAAAGCCGAGTACCAGACCCGGGGCCCGGTGCCCCAGGATGTAATAGAACCGGTGGAGTTCGAGAAGCCGCAGCTAAAGGAAGGAGAGGTCCTGCTGGAGTTGCTGGCCTCGCCGATCAATCCTTCCGATGTGCTCACGCTGACCGGACAATACGGCATGCTCCCTCCCCTACCTGCCATCGGCGGCAACGAGGGAGTGGCGAAAGTCATCGAGCACGGGCCTGGCGTCAATGCTCCCGAGATCGGCCAGACTGTGTTGCTGCCGGTCGGGATAGGTACCTGGCGTACCCACTTTGTGGTTGCCGCCGACAAACTGGTACCGCTGCCCAACGAAGCGGACCCGCTGCAATTGTCGATGATTTCCATCAATCCGCCGACCGCCTCCCTGATGTTGAGCGAATTCGTGGACCTGCAGCCGGGCGACTGGGTCATTCAGAATGCTGCCAATTCCGGCGTAGGCAATTACCTGGTCCAGCTAGCGAGTATCCGCGGGCTGAAGACCGTCAATATCGTTCGCCGCGAGTCCCTGGTGGAGCCGCTCAAAGCCCAGGGGGCCGACGTGGTGCTGGTGGATGGGGAAGACCTGCCGGAGCGCGTAAAGGAGGCCACGGGCGGGGCAGCAATTAAACTTGGTATCGACGCGGTGGGGGACACGGCAACCGGCCGCATCGCTGATTGCCTGGCTGAAGGGGGCACCCTGGTCAATTACGGCATGATGAGCGGCAAGCCATGCAAGATCTCTCCTTCCGCCCTGATTTTCAGCGGCGTGTCCCTCAAGGGTTTCTGGCTGGCGCGATGGTTTGAGCAGGCTTCAACCGACGAGCAGCAACGCGTTTACGGGGAGCTGACCCAGTTGATAATCGCGGGCAAATTGAAAGCCCCCGTCGACAGCACCTATAGCGTCAGCGACATCAAGGATGCAGTGGCAGCGGCAGCCCAGGGAGGGCGCGAGGGGAAGATTTTGGTTACTGCCTGACGGCCTTCCCTCCTCCTCGATCGAAAGATCCCCGGGTCGCCCGGTGGATCCTGGATGCCGGCCTGCGCCGGCATGACGACAGCTGGAAAACTGGTGACCTGGGTCGACCCAGCGCTACAAAACAGCCCCGTTCTCGCCTGGATCGCCCACTCTCGAGCGGAACCTGCGGGCGCCTTCGGCGTCCAAAACTGTTCCAGACAGTTTTGTTGCACGCCGATCGGCCATATACAAAAAAGCCCCGCTCTCTCCAGCAGACTTCCATGCAGACTGCGGCTCTTGTAGCGGGACTGACTCGGGCCATCCCTGGCCCTCGCCCTTCGGGCGCCTTCGCTTTGCTCCGGCGTCCAAATCGGCAGTCCTGCCGATTTGTCGAACGGGGGTTCTTGCACGCCGATCGGCCATATACAAAAAAGCCCCGCTCTTTCGAGCGGGGCTTTTTTGTATATGGCGGACCGGACGGGACTCGAACCCGCGACCTCCGGCGTGACAGGCCGGCATTCTAACCAACTGAACTACCGGTCCGCGGTAGCGCATCTCTGTGAAGAGATGGTGGGTGGTACAGGGGTCGAACCTGTGACCTACGGCTTGTAAGGCCGTCGCTCTCCCAACTGAGCTAACCACCCTTCTGCTGGCTGGGGGCTGTGCCTCCCGAGCGACGCGCATCATACCCGATTGGACGGGCCTGTCAACAAAATGGGCGCCAGAATTTCGAAATTTTTCCTTTCCCCACCGTCACTTACATCTTACCGCCACGCGCTCAATCGGCATCGGCCGCCGGCACTGCCACCGAGGTAGGCCGCACCGTCTCGGGCACGTCCTCATCATCACCCGCGAATCGGGGTACCGGCCGGCGGTAGTCGGACAAGATCGAGTGCCCCGCAATCGAGACCGGGGCTCTCCCTGGAATCAGGTTCTCCTCCGGAAGGGCCAGGTCCGGCGCCCCGTAATCGCATACGCCCGACGGGAAGATACGCTGCATGTCCCGCAGCCGTTCCGCAATCTGCCCTGTGGCATTACCATAGGTGCCCTTCTCCAGCGCTGATTCCACAGGCTGCAATTGGCACTTGAAGATGTCATCGGTGAGAGGCCCGCCCGCCATTTGCCGCGGTGTGCTGTGGATGGGGTATTCCCGCATGCACGCGCCGGCGCGACGCCCGTTCCAGGGACCATCCCAGACTCCTTCACCCACCGCAATCACATTGCCCTGGCTGTCGAAGCACTGGTCGTTGGCATCTACTGGCCGGTTGGCCGCCACGCCAAGTTGCGGGCTGTCGATGATGTTCTGCATCCAGCGGTCCATGGTATCCAGCGCTTCATCGAGAGGCGTGTACTCCTTGTGGCTCACCCAGATCAGCTGGTTGTCTGCATGGCCACGGGCCCGCCGGATGCGCTCCCGCGTAGAGAACGATGCCACGCTGTGATGCATATCCAGGTCGCGGTCCAGGTAGTGGCGGAGGTCGATGATGGGCACCTCCACATCACCGAGGAACACATGCCCGGAGCGGTAAATACCCTCGATTGCGGCCATGCTGGCCCGGGAGCGAGGGGCCGGGCTATCCAGGGTGCCGAGGTTCATGTTGTGCTCGCTCCAGACCGACAACTCCATCGGGAAGAGATCTCCATTCAGGAACCAGAGCTTTTCCCCCCCCAGGTTTTCAGGAGCCTTCCAGCCGCCGATGGTGGCATTCAGCTCCAGGAAGGTATCCACCGACAGCTGACCCCGCCGCAGCGCCTCCAGGCCGTACTGGACGCCCTCGTTGTCCCAGGCACTGTTCGCGTACCCGGTCTCGTCGGCGCCGTAGAATGCGCGCAGGTCCTCCCAATGGGACCAGTGGGTGTTTTCCGCCACCTTGTCCGCAAAACTCTTGATGAAGTGTACGAAGTTGGGGTTGTTGACCAGCGGCACCAGGCCCCGCCACCCCTGCGTGCACTCCGTGGTGCCCTCCCGCCCGTTACGGTACCTGCCGTCGAACAGGGCGGCAGCAGTCTCAAGCAGGTGGAAGCGGCCATTCATCTCCCTGCTCCCGGGCAGGCCCTGGACAACACTGCGCTCGGTGGCGTCGCGCCAGCGCGGATTGTCAGCATCGACAACGTCGAAGAAGTACTCCAGTGGCTCGCAGTCGAACACGTAAATGGTCTGGCTGACCATGTCGGGATAGGAATAGAGCGGAATGGCCGCGTCGAGCAGTCCCGGCGCATTCTGGGCAAACAGGTATTGCTGGATCGCGCCACCAGAGCCCCCCAAACCCACTGTGTATAGTGGTTCACCATACAGGGACACAAACTGTTTCTTCAGCCGGCGCGCTACATCCTCCGCCAGCCAGATATTGTAGTGATTGCTGGTCTGGTTGCCGGTGGAATAGACGATCGCATACCCCCGGGCCAGCTGGTCCGCCCGGCGCCCGACGATGTCCCCCTTGGTGATATCGCCCTGGCGCCTGCCCACACCCACGCCGCCACGGAACTGGTAGATAAGGCGTCGGTTCCAGTTCGAGGCGCTCGGCTTGCCAGCAGTCTCACCCGCGCCCCTGAGAGCGGCAATTGCGTAGAAAAAGCGGTTTATTGTTCCCGTCTCCAGCCGCACGACAAAGTCCACGGAGCGGCCATTGACCGTCACCTGGTCGATATCGCCCTCAGCCTGCTCCAGCGGGTAAAAATCGCCGTCATTAATGCTGCGATAGAAATAACTGACGTGGGTGGGATGACTGCAGTCCCGGCTGTAACCGATTATCTCCTCGGTACGATTGCCCTCCTCGTCCACCGCGAATACAGGCACTCCCTCGCCGTTCTGGTTGTCCACCAGCGGCTGGCGAGTGGTGACGTTGTTGACGCCGCAATAGAATGGATAGGTGGAAGGCCCTGAGAAGAGTGTCTCAACCGGCCCTATCTCACCAATCCTGATGGGGAATGGGAAATATTCAGGGGGGCGCTCTATCGTCCGCGGATGAGGGCCGCTGTATGCAGGTGTAGGCGAATGGTCAAGGGCGCCGTCCGGCACACCCACCACCGGGGCTGGCGGCACACCGGGAATATGCGGGAGACGCTCTACAAACATCCAGCTTCCCACGGCCACCGCCAAGACGAGCGCGAGCCCTATTCCAGAGAGAATCCTTGCTCTCCGTCCCTGCATAATCGCCTCCGCATAGCGAGCTTTTCCTGAGTACAGCCTGAGTATATGAAGGGAAACCGGCACCAACCGGCCAGCTGGCGCTCAATTACACTTCACTGCAAAGACAGGCGCACGAGCGGTACGGTAATTTTTACCAGAATGGTCACTTGCAGTATGCAATGCGGACTAATGCGGGAGGGGGCGCCAGTGGCGAGGTAACACTGGAAGCACTTTATAGGAGGAGAGTTTTCCTGTCGTACGGAAGGCGGCCGGGATCACCCGGCCGCCAGGCATTGCGCCCGGCATCAGATAATGATGCCGCGTTCCTGCAGGTTCTTGATGATCACGTCTACTTCCTGCTCAAGGGTGAGCTGGTCAGTGCGCAAATGCAGCTCTGGCTTTGTCGGCGCCTCGTAGGGGTCATCAATGCCGGTAAAACCCTTGATCTCACCCGCGCGGGCTTTTTTGTACAGCCCCTTCGGGTCGCGGGACTCCGCTTCCTCGAGCGGACAATCAACAAAGACCTCCAGGAATTCGAGATCATTTTCCTTGTGAATGCGACGCACCATTTCCCGGTCGTCAAGGTAGGGACTGATAAAGCTGCTCAGCACCACTACGCCACTGTCAGCGAACAGGCGGGAAATCTCCCCCACCCGGCGGATATTCTCCTTGCGGTCCTCGGCAGAGAAGCCCAGGTTGGAGTTGATGCCGAGGCGAATATTGTCGCCATCAAGGCGGTAGCTCAGCACGCCGCGGGCAGCCAGCGCCTTCTCCAGCGCGACAGCCACGGTGCTCTTGCCGGAGCCGGATAGTCCGGTGAACCACAGGGTGACGCCCTTGTGGCCGAGAATGCTGGCGCGATCGTCGCGGTTAATCTCACCGTGATGCCAGTGTACGTTGGTGGCCTTGGGCTCTGCTGATACCGTCACCTGTCACTATCCCCTAAATCCCGTCTACAAAAACCCCCGCAACAGTGCGGGGGCGACCAAACTCTGCCTCATGACCAGCCGGTTGCGGAAGGCCTTTTGACGCCCATATTATCGGGCATCGGGGGCGCCAGCGCAAAGCGCGACACCTTTCTTTTTGGCATATACAAAAAAGCCCGGCTTATAAGCCGGGCTTTTCCGCACCTCGAGAAGAGGTTTGTATGGGGTGGCCGACGGGGATCGAACCCGCGACCTCAGGAGCCACAATCCTGTGCTCTACCAACTGAGCTACGGCCACCATTAAAAGTGCTATGTATTGACGTCTTGTGGCAACGCCAATCCTGCCTGTGGGCACATCGCCCGGCAGGGCCAGAGCGACTGCCTGCAAAGCGCTGCTTTGCGGTCGATCTGGCGCCGATCAGCTGCGCTGACCGGCCGGAATAGTCCTGCGACTATAATCTGGCAGCGGGATTGACCGAGACTGCCTGACCAAAGCCACCTTCTTATAATCGCCCGGCAGGGCCGGGGCAAACGCCTGCGAAGCACTGCTTCGCGTTTGTTTCGGCGCCGACCAGCTGTGCTGGTCGGCCGGAATAGTCCTGCGACTACAATCTGGCAGCGGGGTTGACCGAGACTGCCTGACCAAAGCCACCTTTTATAAGGTTGGCACGCCCGGCAGGACTCGAACCTGCGACCATCCGCTTAGAAGGCGGATGCTCTATCCAGCTGAGCTACGGGCGCAAGAAAAACCCGGTTTATCTGGTCGGGGCAGAGGGATTCGAACCCCCGACATCCTGCTCCCAAAGCAGGCGCGCTACCAGACTGCGCTATGCCCCGATTCAACTTGTCATATAACTGTATCACGGAGCACTGGTTAGGGCTTGCGCCAGCCCTGTTCGCAGGCTGTTCGGGCCCGGGCACCTGCCCCGCAGTCCCGCCGGTCAGCTGCCGCCTACCCTGCGAGAGCGCGCATAATACTGACACCCCCCGGGGGAGTCAACGGCGCTAAGCTATTCTTTTTGCAGAAGTTTACCCGCAGCGACCACACCAGTGACCGGATAGGGAAATTATTCCCGGCCTGTGCGAAAATAGCCCGCCCCGAACCCGGTCCGCGGGCAACTCCTGACGGGCAGTTGCGGTCGCCGGGAGTGATTTCCCCGGGGACGCCCAAAGTGAAGTCCCCTACTGGATAGATGAAAGAGTCGAGATTACCTTATGTCAGCACTGGTTCTGGACGGCAAGGCCCTGGCCAAGAAAACGGAAGAGGAACTGTCTGCCCGCGTAGCGGCACTGAAGGAGAAGAGCGGCGGGCAGACCCCGATCCTGGCCACGATCCTGGTGGGCGACGACCCTGCCTCTGCAACTTACGTAAAAATGAAGGGGAATGCCTGCCACCGGATCGGCATGGATTCCATGCAGGTAGAACTGCCCTCTTCCACCACTACCGAGCAGCTGCTGGCCAAGATCGAAGAGCTGAATGCCAACCCCAACGTGCACGGGATCCTGCTGCAGCACCCGGTGCCGGAACAGATCGACGAGCGCGCCTGCTTTGATGCGATTCGCCTCGACAAAGATGTGGATGGGGTTACCTGCCTGGGCTTCGGTCGCATGGCCATGGGTGAGGAAGCTTACGGCTGCGCCACACCCAAGGGCATCATGCGGCTGCTCGAAGCCTACAATATTGAGATCGCGGGCAAGCATGCGGTAGTGGTGGGCCGCAGCCCCATCCTGGGCAAGCCCATGGCTGCGATGCTGCTCAACGCCAACGCGACCGTTACCACCTGCCACTCCCGCACCCGCGACCTGGCTGACCATATCAGCCGCGCCGATATAGTGGTTGGCGCCGTCGGCCGCCCGGAGTTCATCAAGGCGAACTGGATCAAGGACGGTGCGGTGGTCGTGGATGCCGGTTACCACCCTGGCGGCGTCGGGGATATCGAGCTTGCGCCGCTGGTGGACCGCGTCACCGCGTACACCCCCGTGCCCGGTGGGGTGGGGCCAATGACTATCAATACCCTCATCTACCAGTCGGTCGATTCCGGGGAGCGCAAGATCGCTTCCTAACACCACCAGCCGGCCTGGATACTCACCGGGCCGGCGCCCGCCCGCCAGGCTCTTATTCCACGGTGGACGGCGGGCCACCGTTTCACGAACCAATATTTCTCCCTGCTCCCGGGGAAAAGGCAGCAAGAGGACCCCATGCGCCTAGACAAAGCCGTCAGCCAGGTCACCGACCTGTCCCGCGCCGAAGTAAAGCGGGCCGCCCGTGCCGGACGCATCACGGTGAACGGAGCCCCGGTTTCCGACCCGAGTACAAAGGTCCTTCCCACCGACGAAATATGCCTGGACAGTGAACCACTGGAAGAGCCGGGCCCACGCTATTTCATGCTGAACAAGCCCCTCGGCTATGTATGCGCGACCAAAGACAGTGAACACCCAACGGTACTCGACCTCATCGACGAGCCCAACAAGCACCAGCTGCACATCGCCGGGCGCCTCGACGTAGACACCACCGGACTGGTCCTGCTTACCGACGACGGCCAGTGGTCCCACAAGGTGACCTCACCCCGCCATCACTGTGACAAGACCTACTATGCCCACCTGGCAGAGCGGGTCGACGACAGCGCGGTAGACAAATTTGCCAAGGGGCTGTGGCTCGACAGTGAAAAGAAACGCACCCGCCCGGCAGTGCTCGAGATCCTTTTTGCCAACGAGGTCCGCGTCACGCTGAATGAAGGGCGCTATCACCAGGTGAAACGCATGTTCGGTGCACTTGGTAACCGGGTCCTGGAACTGCACCGGGAACGGATTGGCGATATCATTCTCGATGAGGACCTCGAGGAGGGGAATTACCGCCCCCTCACCCCCGACGAAATAGCCTCGGTCCAGTAATCCCCGCGGATACAAAGACGCCAATTCCAGATGCCCCACCTGCTCCAACAGTTACTGCAAGAAAACCCGCGCGAGACACTGTGGATTGCCGAGGAGAACAGCAAAGCCCTGCTACAGGCCGGCTTTCGCTTCGACGGCGACCTGATTACGAATCGCTGGGACATTGCCCATTTCGCCGACGGACGCTGCCACCACAGTTTCTTCAGCGACTTCCGGTTCGCGGAACTGGAGCGGCGCTATCGCCGTATTGTCTTCCCGGTGTCCAAGGAAAAGGCAATCGTCCACCATGTCATCAACTCGACACCGGAGGTTCTCGGCGCGGGCGGTGAACTCGCGCTGCTCGGCGGCAAGCAAAGCGGCATCAAGACCTATGCCGCCAAGGCGGCGGCCAGGCTCGGAGGGGATAAAAACCTGGTCAAACATGGACTTGAATACAGCTGCCAGGTGGTCTTTCACGAGAGTGACGGGCAACGGCTCGATGACCAGGATTACACCCGCCTGCGGCCGCTCGACGCGCTGGGTGGCCTGTACAGCAAGCCCGGTCTGTTTGGCTGGAACAAAATCGATCGCGGCAGCGCACTGCTGGCGGACCGGTTTGCGGAACACCTCCCTCCTCCAGGAGCGAACGTGGTGGACCTGGGCTGCGGCTACGGTTATCTCAGCGCGGAGCTCGCCCGGCATGGCACCTTCCACTTTACTGCCACCGACAATAACGCGGCTGCCCTGCTGGCCTGTGAGCGCAATTTTCGCGAGCGGGAAATCACCGGCGTGGTTACGCCGTCAGACGCGGGACGCGAGCTCGGAGCCAATATCGCCGACCTGCTTATCTGCAATCCGCCGTTCCACCAGGGTTTCCAGGTCGAGGGAGATCTCACCGACAGGTTCCTGGAAAACGCCGCGCGGCTCTTGCGGCCAGGTGGAACAGCCCTGTTCGTGGTGAATGAGTTCATTCCGCTCGCGCGGAAAGCAGAACCCCTTTTCACAGATATCCAGCCACTGGAAAGGCGCGACGGATTCAGCACCTTCAGGCTGTGTCGCTGACCGGGTCGCTGGACCGCTGCACCTGGAACGGGCTTCAGTAGTCGCGCAGGTTATAGAGGTTCATCGAGAGGTGGTGCTCATCGAGCTCTTCAAGCTCCAGCAATCTCAGGAAGGCATCCCGGGCCGAGGGCGTGTCCGCACCCTGTAGCAGGTCGCGGTACTGGTCGGCCAGGTACATGTCTATGTCCAGCGCCAGCTTGGCAATGCCATCCGCGTCCTTCAGGTCGATATTGCGCAGTCGCTGCAGGAACTCCGGTTCCCTGCCCTCCGGTGCAAACTGCACCCAGGTGTGGAGGGCACCCGGGGAGACGTCGGCGAGAAAGTGCTCCAGGGTGTGCATCATTTCCTTTTCCCGCCGCTTCAGCTGGTCCAGCAGCAGCACGACCCGGCGGTCTCCCGCCAGCTGCTCGTACTCCCCATACTGCCGGGCTAACTGCTTGTGAAAATCCCTGCCCTCCTGGATTACGTCCTCTACGGTTTTGTAACGCATGCACCGACCCCGGATAGACTGACCACTTTGTTATGAGTATAGACAGTCAGTATGAAAAGGCGCCACGGGTCACAGGTCGCCGGTCCCAGGACAGAGGAATCGAAATGAGCGAGAGGGTCCGGGCTAGCGCAGTCGCCTCAGGCGGCACGC
The DNA here is from genome assembly GCF_900100355.1 of Microbulbifer yueqingensis. GTDB lineage: Bacteria > Pseudomonadota > Gammaproteobacteria > Pseudomonadales > Cellvibrionaceae > Microbulbifer > Microbulbifer yueqingensis. The sequence goes on from NZ_FNFH01000003.1 coordinate 504,495, forward strand.
CAACCGGCAGGCATTGCTGGACGGGTTGATCTGGGACGGAGCGTGGGTGTGCAACTGCCGTTGCGATAGCGGAGACCGGCTAGTCGCCAATATACAGTTTTCATAACCCGGCAGCTCGGCGCTCCAGCCACCCCACAGCTGCCCACTGACTTCCGCCGAGCGCCAGCCACTCGCGAGCATCTCCCGGCGGCTGCCGAAATTCGCCACCACCAGCCCACGGGGGCTCAGAAGCCTCAGCAGCTGTCGGCACCAGTCCGGGCTTGCCGAAACTGTCCGCTGGGCCTCGCCGCCGACCTCCCCGAACAGGTCGTCGACTATCAGGTCGTAATCCCCTGCCCCGTTTTGCAGGGCGCGCGAGACAAACGCCGCGGCATCCTCGCAAACGAGCCCTGCCCCTCCGGCGCCAAAATGTGATCGCGCCACCTCCAGGTGCACCGGGTCCAGGTCGACGCCGGTGATCTGTTCAGGGCCGACGTAACGTTGCAGAAGGCGAATCACTGCGCCGCCCCCCACACCCAGTACGAGGACCCGGCGAATTTCACTGCTGTCACGGAAGAATGCCGGTAGCAGCAACAGCTCCCACAGGGAGCCTCTGAGGGGATCACGGGAATTCCACTGGCTGTGGAAGACGCCGTCGGTATAGAGACGCACACTGGCGCCGTGGCGGCGCACCTGGTAGCGCCGGCCACCCACGCACCGCTCCCATACCAGCCCCATCAGCCCGCGGGTAGCTCCGAATTTTCCAGCAGGGCCGCGGCAAACTGCCGCAGCCCCGCCAGGTCGTCCGCGCTGAATCGGCCCTTCGTGGGGCTGTCGATATCCAGCACGCCGATACAGCGATCGCCGTTATAGAGGGGAATCACCACTTCCGAGGCAGACACGGCATCGCAGGCAATATGGCCCGGGAATGCGTGCACATCTTCCACCAGTTGCGCCTCGCCCGTCGCCACTGCGGTACCACAGACCCCTGCCCCCACCGGGATTCGGGTGCAGGCGGGCTTGCCCTGGAAGGGGCCCACACGCAATTCGTCACCGTGCAGGAAGTAAAAGCCGGCCCAGTTGATATCGGGCAGCTCCATGAACAGGAGCGCACTTGCGTTGGCGGTATTGGCGAGCCAGTCACGCTCGCCGGAGAGCAGGCCCTCCAGCTGGGCACAAAGGGAAGAATAAAACTCGCTGGGCGGCATGGGGTAAACCTCGCGCGGAAAATATGGTGAGGCACTGTCTGCGGGCAGCCGACCCACGACATACCAGCGCCTCGCTGTGCCTCTATCTTGGGGCGGGGCGGCGAGATTCAATGCCCCACGGCCCGGGTAGTTACTGCCAGGCAGTTACTGTCAGGTAGTTACTAATAGTTACTGGTAGGGGTCCTCGACCGGCTCTTGCGAAGCGTCCTCTTCGCTCCCAGGACGGTAGCGCTCCGCATCGACGGTGGGCCGACTCCACTCATCCTCTTCCTCCCCGCGGCGGATCGCGGGCCCGGAAGAAGTCACATCGGAAGCCACCAGGCCGCGATCGGTGTTGCGACCGGCCTCACGCTGCCCGGCACCGCCGGCCGGCTCGGTCGGCCTGGCCCCGGCCCTGGTGATCGACCTGAGGCTGGGGCGCCGGCGGTCCGAGGCCTTCGCGGCCGCCAGTTCACTGCTCAGCCTGTTGACCTCGGCCTGCAGGTCTCCGACCTTTGCCTGCAGGTCGGTGATCTGCGAATGTACGCCCTTGATCTTGCGACTCTCTTTTTCGTAAAACACTGCCGCACCGCCGAAGGCCAGCACAAACATCATCAGGATCGGAAAATAACGCATGGAAGCCCCCTAAAAGTCCCTTTTCAAACATCTGTCCGTAGTATGCATATACCTCGGGGCCATCTTCTGCGAAGTCCCTCATGTAACGCAACTTCCAGGCGCCGCCATCTGTGACCGGAACGCAAAGACAATCCAGATATTGGCGCGACCAGAGCAGGCTTTCAGCCCGTCACTGGCCTGCAGCCACCAGCGAATGTAATTCCCGCCCGGATAATGCCTCCTGGTCCACACAGGCACCCTCGCGCTCGAGCGCAGGGATCAGGTACTCATCCGCATAAGGGCACCCGGTCTGCCCCAGGCTCCGCTGCCGGGCCTTTCCCGCTAGCTCCGGCGGGTGCCCGCCGCCACCCTGTAGTCGGGCCAGCAACCGCTCGTAACCCGGCCGCCAGCAATCCAGGGAGGCGAAGCTGCGTTTAAGCGCAGCGGCGATATGCATGCCCTCATAATCCAGGTCACCCCAGAAGTGAGCCGGCAGGTCACGGGAAGACTGGCCCTGCCACCATTGCAGGAAATCCCGCCGCAATTCGAGCGATGCCTCGTTGAGCGTTCCGAAACGCACCACCCCGGGCGCCCGCACCCGCGCGGCACCACCGCGGTAACCCTCGATATAAACCAGCGCCATCGTTTCCGGCCGGCAGTCGGCAATGGCCAGGAAAGAGTCCTGGTTCTCGACCAACAATACCTCCCGCCACTCTTCCGGCAGGTACAGGTGCATCAGGATCGGGCGCTCCCGGACACGGTCGCTTCGGCCGGGGAACAGCATCCGCACCAGCGCCTGCCGGTGTTCTGCATCCAGGTACTTGGAGTCGCCGAGAAAGGAGCGCGCCGACAGCTGGCGCCAGGTGGGCTGGCGGTCCTGAGCCAGTTCCTCTCCCACAGCCGCCCAGCACTCCAGCAGCTGGTCATAACTTTCGAACCCGGGGTCCAGCTGCAGTCCCCCGGGTGGAAAGGCTTGAGGACACTCGAAGCGGCCCGCCAACGCCGTCAGTGCCCGCTGCCACGCGGGGTCCACCCGCACCGGGCGGGGACGATCGAGCCACTCTCGCACCAGCTGCTCGCGCCGGTCGTCGAAGTACAGCCGCGCGCCCTCCCAGGCGCCACGGCCTGTTCCGGGCCGTTTCGCCGGTTTGATCGAGAAACAACGGTAGTCATTGGCCAGCCACTGCAGTTCCTCCCAGAGTTCGCCGTCGTCATAGAGCGGGTCGTTGAATGGCGCCAGGACAGCGCGGAGGTCGCGGGGTGCATTGCCCGGGTCCAGGGTCAGGGCGATGGGCTTTTCCTCGCCGGCCAGAATCTGCCGGTCGCGCCGTTCCAGCACATACTCCAGCAGCCCCATGATCACCGGGTTGGCAGCGGCCAGTTCGGGGATTCGGATCGACATTGTCTCCTCCCTGTCGTCTTCCCTCTTCTGATTGTGGCGACAGTGCCGGCCCGGTCAGCAGCCTGCACCGGCATTGTCTTCGTCGCACAGGCAAGTCCCTGCCCTGCACCGCCACATACCGGGAACCTAGTCCACCAGCTCCATGAATTCCAGCGACGCCTGCTGTCGGATGGTGCGGCGGTGGTTGGCCCATAGCTCGGCGATACGGTCGCGATTGCAGACCTTGCGGTCCACGTAGACGCGGGTGTTGAGTTCGCCGATGGGCGTCGCGCTCGGGCACTTGCTGAACACAAACTGGTTGGAAATCAGGTCCATGAAGGGCCCGGACTTGCTCGACGGCATGATAAACAGGAGCTGCAGGCCCAGGGTCTCGGTCAGGTAGCGTATCACCTCCCGCGAGCGGGATTCGTCCATCTTCGAGAAGGCCTCGTCCACCAGCACCATCTGCAGGTGGGTGGCACCCTCGTTGAAACGGAAGGCTGAGGTAACCGCGGCCGAACGGATAATATAGGCCGGCGTCTCCAGCTGGCCGCCGGAGCCGGTGCCGTACTGGCTGAGCGCGATCGGCTCCTTGCCCTCCGGCTCCTTGTAGATCTCGTAATTGCGGTAATTGCGGTAGTCGCTGATGCGCTCCAGTTCCCGCCGCGCCAGCTGCTCGTCTTCGCTAAGCAGCATGTTCAGCAACCTGTCGCGCACCCTGGCCTGCTCCGCGCTGAGCTGCGCGTCGAACAGGCTCTCTTCCTCGCCCAGGTTGGGCAGCTCGATAACCGCCTTGAAGAAATTCCAGTATTCGCGGAATTCCGGCACCCAGCGATAGGCAAAGCGAAACCGCTCACGGTCGGCACCGAAACGGTGGTGCTCCAGTTCCCGGTTCAGGTCATCCAGCACCCGCTTGCCGTCGTTAATGGACTGGTAGATGGCGTGGCACAGGTGCGTTACGAAGGTGGTGTTGAAGGATTTCTTCAGGCCGGTGAGCTGCTCGTGGCGATCCACCAGCAGGTTGTTCTTCAGGCGATTGCGCAGGGCGGCCACCTGCTCGACCAGCTGGCACACCAACTTGAACTGGCCCTCGTTGTGGCCAGCGGCAAAGTCCGGATCGTAGGCAAGGGTATCCCCGGTACTGCAACTACTGTTGTAATCCTTTACGCCGCCCAGCAACTGGCTCTGGTACTTCTGCAGCAGCCCCTGCCACTCCTCGATATCCCGGGAGAAATCGAAGCTACCGCTGGCCTGCGCCGCCTGCTCGTCGGCGTTCTGCAGTGTGGTTTCCGCATCGAAATCCGGGTTGATCTGCACGATGCGCTGTACCGCTGCCTCGCAATCCGCCTGGGTTTCCTCCAGCGCGTCCAGCTGAGTAGCGAGACCCTTGAGCTGCTTGTCGATATGCTCCAGGTCCCGTTCCAGCTTGCCGGCCTGCTTCTGCAGGCCGGCCTGGTTCTCGCGTTCGGCTTCCAGCTTGTCGTGCAGCTCCGACGCCTGGCGCTCCAGCTCGATACCATCGTCCAGGTCCAGGTTGGCCAGCGCCTGCTCGGCGCTGCGCAGTTCCCGCTGGGCGGACAGCGCCGCGTCGACAGATTCCAGCAACCGCAGGGGTGCAAGGGTACGAACCGCATCGCCGACCCGGCGCAGCTGTCGCTGGTGGTCATTGACCTGTGACGCCTCCAGCAGCAGCTGTTCCAGCGCCTGCTGCTGGGCCGCCAGTGCCCGGGCGCGCGCACCCTGGCCGAACACCAGGTCGGCCTCGTCGATATCGCAGCGCCACATGCTGTAGCTACCGCTGGCGAGCCCCTCGGCGGTCAGGCCGCGCCGGGTGGTACGCAACTCCTCTGCGTCCCGCACCTGCAACACGGAGCCGTAGGACGCACGCAGGTAGTACTCGGCGGTCTTGTGGGAGAAGGACATTAATTCCAGGATCGATTTCGCCGGCAGCTCCATGCGCTCCGCGTCCCGCCGTGCCTTCTCGCCCTGGATCACGCGGGCGCGATTGTTGCGCCCCGCCATCGCGCGCACGATGCGGATTGCCTCCGCCTCGTAGGCCGGCTCCACGATAATCGAAAAGCGCGCACCGCCCAGGTAGCCCTCCACCGCCATCTGCCAGGATTCATCAAGCACTTCGACGAAATCACACAGCACCTGCGGCTCCGCCTGCGGGCACTGCTCACGGATCGCGGCCAGCGCCTGCTCCACCGACTGCGGATAGCGCACGCGGTTGGACTGCAGGTGATGGATACGGCTCTCCTGCTGGTGGAGTTGCTTCTGTAGCTGCTGCACGCGCAGCTCACCCCGGGATACCAGCTCTGCCACCTGCTCACGGAGGGTGCCGGCGCCGGAGCCGGGGTCGCCCAGTTGCTCCGCCAGCCTGTTCTGCAGTGACTCCGCCGCGGCTACCTGTTCGCGCAGGGATTCCTGGGCGGAGAGGTCGATCCAGTCGTGGCCCAGCAGCTTCTGCAGGTCCGGCAAATCCTCCGCCCGCGCCGCCGCCTTGATCGACCTGGTCAGGGCACGATCCGAGAAGGCCGGGATTTCAGCCCCCACGGATGTATTGTTGAGCAGTTCAAGCAGATCCTCCGCCGCCGAGCGATTGGCAGAGAAAGCCTTGTACTGTGCGGAGAGCGGGTTGGCCAGGGCCGCAAGGGCGCGGTTGGCGTTGGTGATATTGCGATCCAGTTCATCCTTGGTGCGCAGTGAAGCGATACCCTGCCGCTGCGCCTGCACCGACACCAGCTGTTCGTTCAGCTCGCGGTTGCGCTGCTCCGACAACTGGATCTCGCGACCGGTACGCTCCAGCTCGGCGCGCGCCTCCTGCTGCCGGTTCTTGCCTTCCAGGTAGGTCTTCTGCACCTGCAGCTGCTGGTGCCTGGCCTGCAGGTATTCCTGTACCCGCAGCTGCCGCCACTGTTCGGTGTAAAGGTCAGCAGATTCGGCAATACGTTGCAGGGAGTCGACGCGCTCGATGATCTCCCTCGCCTCCTGCTCCATCCCGTGAATGGTTTTCATCAGCTCGGACACGGAGCGGATGGCGTCGCCCAGGTCGCGCTTTTCCAGCACCTCCTGGGCCACAAAGTCGTTGATGCTCTTGACCGGCTTGTAGGCCATGAAGTTCGAGAAGGTGCGTGCCGCGTGCATCGCCTCGCGATCCGGAACCGCGTCCCGGCGCCCCCGCAGTGCACCGTAAAGGCGGCGCAGGTAGGCCTTTTTCTTGTCGTACTGCTCGACCTTCTCGAACTGCTTGCTGGCTACACTGTAAAACTTGTCCAGCGGCAACAGGTGCTTGCCGTCCCGGTATTCCCTGACCAGGTCCTTGATCGACAACTGTTCGCCGGGAATCACGAAAAATTTCAGCGCGTCCTGTCGCGCCTGGGCCGGTTTACTACTGGTATCCAGGTGCGCGCGGATCCCCATCACCGCGGTGAAGGGTTCCCCGTCCTCGCCTTCGGTCGGAAAGAATACCCCCGCGATATAGCAGTCAGTGGGCTGCAGGCGAGCATAGCTGCCGTCATCGCAGCCGAGCACGTAGGACGCCAGGGTGCGCACCTGCTTGCCACCACGGCCTCGCTGGGTGGTTTCGTCCTGGCCGGGATTGAAGGTAAACAGGGTGTCGTGCGCAGCCGTCATCAATGTCTGGATGGCATCCGCCGCGGTGGTCTTGCCGGAACCGTTGCCGCCCGAAAACAGGTTGATGGGGCCGAAGTCGTATTCCAGCTGGGGAATATTGCCCCAGTTGATCAGGATCAGTTTTTTCAGGAACATATTTTTATCTGGCGCCAGTTGCTGGTCGTGCCGTTAATGCTGATTGGTGCCTGTAGGAGCGGCCGCTGGCCGCGATTTCCGGGCTGCAGCTCTGCGCTCCCCCGGTCGCGGCCAGCGGCCGCTCCTACAGTTCGTAGGCTCTTTATGCTTTGGTTTCCGTGAAAAGGCTGTGGTCCTCGCTCTCCGGTGTCAGCCGCTCTTCCCCATCTACTGCATCATCGCTTTCGCCAGGCTGCCGGTCCAGCAGCTGCTGCAGCGTGGCCTCGGTGACGAACTGGGCGATGGTGGGCCTGACGCGCAACAGGGTGTCGGTAACGGCTTCGCTGTCCTCGCCGGCAAACTGGATAAGGCGCAGCTGGCGCAGTTTTTTCAGGATCTGTTTCCGCTCAGCCAGTTTCTCCGGCAGGGACATTTTCAGCAGGTTGCGCAGGCCCAGCTCCAGCGCTTCGAGTGAGAGTGCCACACAGCCCTGCTCGTCCACCTGCCCCTCGCGGAGGCACTTGTCGTACTCAACCCGCAGCACGAGAATGGCCGCCACCTCCTGTTGCGACAGGCGTGCGCGGAACCCGCCGTGGTGAGGCTCCTCCTGGTCCGGCATGCCCGGCACTTCCGCCCCGGGCGGGTAGACGCGGATAAAGCGAAAGCGCGCATCATGCTGCAGTCGCACACCCAGCGGCTGCAGCCATTCGCGCACCAGCTGCTCACAGCGCTGGAAGCGATCGTAAAGCAGGGTTTCCACATTGCTCTCGTCACGGCAGATTACGCCATAGTCCAGCAGGCGCACCAGCAGTTCGGAAAACTCACCGCGGGTCACGCGGCACTGGGCGAGCGCCTCTTCCAAAGCCTGTTCAATCACTTTCGTTCAGCTCGAGATAGTATTCGTCAAATTGGGCGAAGTAGTCGTTACTGGCCACCTCACCGGTAAACTGCACCCGCAATGCCGGCGCCTCGCCGCCCTGGTTGACCGCGGCCGCCTCCAGCGCGTGGCTCATGGCGAGCAGGTCGCGCGCGTCTTCCAGCGGCAGGTCCTGGCTGCTGACCCGCTGGCCGCGACCGAGTGCCTTGTGCAGGTAGTCCCGCAGGTCGCTGCTATTGAAATTGAAGGCCTGGTCCAGCAGTTGCTGCAACAGGATGGCCCGGCGGTTATCCGCCTCCAGTGGGGCACTCTCCTCCACCCGCGTGTTGACCGGCTGCCGGCGGCTGCGCTGCCACAACTGCACCTGTTTCGGGTCGAATAGGCGCAGCTGGAAAGTGGAAACCTGCTCCCCCAGCCGCTCGAGCAACTCACCGCGGTCGTCGGCACTGCCCAGGTCCTGGCACAGCTCCGAAAAAGTGCCCTCGCTGCTGCTCTGCAGGTAACTGAGCTGGCGGATAATGATCTCGGCGCGCTTGGTGAAACCGTGCAGTGCCTGGCGCAGGGCCGGCAGCTTGACCTCGCAGGCGCGGCGCATACGGTCCTCGATGGTGTCGAGCATCATCCACAGGATCGAGTGGCCCTCCACCACCAGCTCCGGCAGGAGCTGGCGCAGGCGCCGTTCCCAGTCAGCTTTCTGTGTGTTCTTCTTGCGCCGGATCTGGCCAATGACGCGGTCGATGGCATCGCGGTGCTTCTCCACGCTGTCGGCAGACAGGCGGATGGCGAGATCCGGCTGGAAGCGGCTCTCCATAAAGTTGAAGAACTCATCGGTGGCCTGCTGCACCAGTATCTGTGCCTCGACCTCCCGTACCAGCTCCCGCTTGCGCTCTTCCAGCTCGGCGATCATGTCCGTGAAGTCGGCAACGATGCGCTCGGAATATTCCCAGGCATCGATCAGGTCGTAGACCTCGCCGCGCGAGGCGAAGGCCTCCAGGGAATTGAGCGTGTTGCGGGTATTGCGGTGACGCGTCCGCACCCGGGTGCTGTTGAGTTCGATCAACGGCTGGGTAAACAGGCGGCCGCGACGGCTGAAGGGATAGGAAACCGAGAGTGTCGCGCTGTCGACCAGTTTCTCCAGCCAGCCGTACTCGACCAGGCTGTTCAATACCCAGATCGACTGCTCTCGCAGGTTGCGGAAACGGATTTCCCGGTCAGCCGGAAGTGTCCCGTCGGCCGCAGGCGCTCCCTCGACGGCGGGTTCCGGCTGCTCATCGTTGCCGGCGGCAAGATTGGGTGCGCGCGTCAGCGCCTCGGAGAAAATCTCCAGGATCTGCTCGCGCCCGAGCGATTCGCCATAATCCGCCTTGGCAGTATACAGGCGCTCGTACAGCAGGCGCAGGCACTCCACCACCTGCTCCCGGTACTTGCCGGTGAGCGGGCGGAAGAAGTGCTGGTAGGGTTCATCGAAAAACAACGCTGGCAGGTCCGGTTAACGGTTGTCCTGCTCTTCGCCGGGCTTCTGGTTCAGGACACAGTACTTGGTGTAGTCACCGGCATCCTGCAGGGTCCATTCGCCCTTGGGAACACCGTCCATCTTCTTGCACCAGGCATCCGAGCCGCGCTCGGGCTCACAGGCGGTCAGGGCGACCAGTGCGATGGCTGACATGGTGAAGGTAAATACTTTTTTCATGGTCTGTTTCCTTTGCTTTTCTGGTTATCCGGGTCATGGGCCTGCTGCCCGTCATATCGTCGGGGCAGTTATTCCCGCCGCCACTTGGTTCCCTCGCGGGAATCCTCCAGCACCACGCCCTTGGCCTTGAGCTCCTCACGGATCTCATCGGCACGGGCGTAGTTCTTGTCCTTCTTGCTCTGCTGGCGCTCGGCGATCAGTGCTTCGATCTCATCTTCGGAGATTGATTCCCCCCCGCGCGCCTGTTTGAACCAGGTTTCCGGGTCCTGCTGCAGGATGCCCAACATATTCCCGCCGGCCAGCAGCGCCGCCTTGTGTTGCGGCTTGTCGCCTGCCGCTGCCTTGTTAAGCTCGCGGGCAATGCGGTGTAGCTCGCCAATGGCCACCGGGGTGTTCAGGTCGTCGTGCAGTGCGGCCATAAAGGCCTCGTCCTGGGCGGCGTCCTCCGCTGCCACTACCGACTCGCTGTCGCGCAGGAAACCGTAGAGCGTATCCAGGCTCCGCCAGGCCTGGTCCAGCAGGTCCGCACTGAAGTTCAGCTCAGAGCGATAGTGCGCCGACAACAGGGCAAAGCGCAAGACTTCCCCCGGGTACTGCTGCAGCAGGTCATTGACCATGCGGAAGTTGCCCAGGGACTTGGACATCTTCTCGCCTTCGATATTGACGTAGCCGTTGTGCATCCAGTAGCGCACGAAATCTGTGCCATTGGCGCAGCAGCTCTGGGCCCGCTCGTTCTCGTGGTGAGGAAAGGTCAGGTCGCGACCACCGCCGTGGATGTCGATGGTGTCACCCAGGTGCTTCTTGATCATTGCCGAGCACTCCAGGTGCCAGCCGGGCCGGCCACGGCCCCAGGGGCTGTCCCACCCAGGCTCGTCCCCCTTGGAGGGCTTCCAGAGCACGAAGTCCCCGGCGTACTTCTTGTAAGGGGCCACCTCCACCCGGGCGCCGGCCAGCATGTCATCCAGCGAACGCTTGGACAGCCTGCCGTAATCGGGCATGGAATCCACGGCAAACAGGACATGCCCCTCGGCGGCATAGGCGTGGCCCTTGTCCAGCAGCGCCTCGATCATGTCGATCATTTCCGGCACGTGCTGGGTGGCGTAGGGGATGATATCCGGCTCCAGGTTGTTGAGCGCGGCCATGTCCTCGAAATACGCCTGCGAAAAACGCGCCGACAGCACCCCGATATCCTCGTCCTGGTCGCGGGCGGCCTTCATGATCTTGTCGTCAATATCAGTGATATTGCGGGCGTAGACCACATCGCCGAACTCCCGCTTGAGCAGGCGGTATAGCGTATCGAACACCACTGCCGGGCGCGCGTTACCGATATGCACGCGGTTGTAGACCGTGGGGCCGCACACATACATGCGCACGCGGTCCTCTACCAGCGGCTTGAAGGGTTCTTTCTGTCCCGAGAAAGTGTTGTAGAGCTGTAAGGCCATGACTTCCTTAAATGCCTGAATCTTGATTCGCACCGACTTTCACAACATCCGGCGCACTCGGTGAACACTGGATCCCGGCCTGCGCCGGGATGGCGAATCAGCGATCCGCCGCAGTGTGCTGCCTACTTGTTCTGTTCCTTGGCCCAGCTGTCACGCAGGCCGATGGTGCGGTTGAACACCGGCCGGTCCGCGCTGCCGTACTTGTTGTCACGGCAGAAGTAGCCCTGGCGCTCGAACTGGTAACCCTGCTCCGGCGCGGCGCCGGCCAGGCCGATTTCCGCCTTGCAGCCACTCAATACCTTGAGGTTGTCCGGGTTCACATGCTCGAGGAAATTCTTGCCACCGGAGGCCGGTGCCGGGTCCTCGAACAGGCGGTCGTAGAGGCGTACCTCGCAGTCCACGCTGCGGTCCGCAGAGACCCAGTGGATCACGCCCTTGGGCTTGACGCCGTCGGCCGGGTCCACGCCCAGGGTATCCAGGTCAACGGAGCACCGTACCTCGACGATCTCGCCACTGTCGTCCTTTATGACTTCCTCGGCCTGGATCACATAGGCGTTGCGCAGGCGGACTTTCTTGCCCAGCACCAGCCGCTTGTATTTCTTGTTGGCCTCCTCGCGGAAGTCCTCTTTCTCGATATACAGCGTGCGACTGAAGGGCAGCTCCCTGGTGGGGAGGTCATCGCGCACCGGGTGGCCTGGCGCGGACAGGGTCTCCACCTGGCCCTCCGGGTAGTTGGTCAGGGTAACCTTGAGGGGCTCCAGCACGCACATGGCACGGGGGGCGTTCTTGTCCAGGTCGTCGCGAATGCAGTACTCCAGCATACCCACGTCCACCACGGAATCGGAGCGGGTGACGCCGATCATCTCGCAGAAATTGCGGATCGCGGCCGGGGTCACGCCGCGACGGCGCTGGCCGGACAGGGTCGGCATGCGCGGGTCATCCCAGCCGTCCACGTGGCCCTCGTCCACCAGCTGCTTCAGCTTGCGCTTGGAGACCACGGTGTAATTCAGGTTCAACCGCGCAAACTCATACTGGCGCGGGCGCGCCGGCACCGGCAGGTTCTCGATAAACCAGTCATACAACGGCTTGTGGTCCTCGAACTCCAGGGTACAGATGGAGTGTGTGATCCCCTCGATGGCGTCGGACTGGCCGTGGGCGAAGTCGTAGCTCGGGTAGATGCACCATTTGTCGCCGGTCTGGTGGTGAGCCATCTTCTTGATGCGGTAGATGACCGGGTCGCGCAGGTTGATATTGGGCGCGGCCATGTCGATCTTGGCCCGCAGGCTGCACTCGCCCTCTTCCATCTCGCCGTTTTTCATCTGTTCGAACAGCGCCAGGTTTTCCTCCACGCTCCGGTCGCGGTAAGGGCTGTTGCGACCCGGCTCGGTGAGGGTGCCGCGGTATTCGCGGGCCTGCTCCGGGGTCAGGTGGTCCACATAGGCCTTGCCCTCGCGGATCAGGTGCAGCGCCCAGTCGTGCAGCTGGTCGAAATAGTCCGAGGTGTACTTGACGCCGTCGGCCCACTCGAAGCCGAGCCATTCCACATCCCGCTTGATGGAAGCGACGTACTCTTCCTCTTCCTTCGCCGGGTTGGTGTCGTCAAAACGCAGGTTGCACGTACCGCCGAACTCTTCGGCCAGGCCGAAGTTAAGGCAGATGGACTTGGCGTGCCCGATATGCAGGTACCCGTTGGGCTCCGGCGGGAAGCGCGTGGCCACCTGGGATACCCTGCCCTCGGCCAGGTCTTCGCGGATGATGTTCTGCAGAAAGTGAGCGGGCTTGCTCTCGGATGTCATAGTCTTCTCTTACCACTGTGCGAACGTAAGCGGCGGATTATAGCGTAGTTGGCGGCGGGAATACCGGCCCGTGACTGGTTGATTTTTCGACACCGTGTCCCTTTTCAACCCCCTTGCCGCCGGCAGCTGGACATTTTTCACCCAGCGGGGATGCCGGCGTGGAATTGCCGTTTTACTGCCATGGGCGACACGGTATCATGCCGCCCCAAGTTCACCCCGATTAGGATGTTTTATGATCACCCTGCACACCACCCACGGCGATATCGCTATTGAGCTCGACTTCGACAAGGCGCCGAAGACCGCAGCCAACTTCCTGCAGTACTGCCGTGACGACTTTTACACCGGCACCATTTTCCACCGGGTGATCGATAACTTCATGGTCCAGGGCGGTGGCATGACCCCTGATATGGAGCAGAAGCCCACCCGTGAGCCCATCGAGAACGAGGCGGACAACGGCCTCAAGAACGACACCGGCACCCTGGCGATGGCGCGCACCATGGACCCGCACTCTGCCAGCTCCCAGTTCTTCATCAACGTCAATGACAACGATTTCCTCAACCACCGCGGCAAGGATCCGCAGGGCTGGGGCTACTGCGTGTTCGGCAAGGTCGTCGACGGCATGGACGTAGTGAACAAGATCAAAAGCGTCAAGACCGGCAGCAGGGGCTTCCACCAGGACGTGCCGCTGGAGAGCATCGAGATCACCGGGGTCACCATCTCCGACGATTACTCCGGCAAGTAAACACGCCGACCAGTAAATACGCCAAGAAGAAAAGCAGACAGGAAGACCCGCCTTGCCCAGCTACCTGATCTCAGACCTGCACCTGGATGAGAGCCGCCCGGCGATCACCCGGGCGTTCTTCGACTTCCTGCGCGGCCGCGCCGCCGGCGCCGAGGCCCTCTACATTCTCGGCGACTTTTTCGAGGTGTGGGTCGGCGACGACGATGACTCGTCGCTGGCCGGCGAGGTGGCCACCGAACTCAGCCGCTACAGCGGCACCGGCGCCGAGCTGTACCTGATGCACGGCAACCGTGACTTCCTGCTGGGCGAGGAATTCGCCCACCGCGCCGGTGCCATCCTGTTACCAGACCCGAGCCTGGTTACCCTCGCCGGGCAGCGGGTTCTGCTGATGCACGGTGACAGCCTCTGCACCCGGGACGAGGAATACATGGCATTCCGCCGCCAGGCCCGGGACCCCAACTGGCAGGAAGCCCTGCTGGCCAAACCGCTGGCAGAGCGGCGCCAGATCGCCGACCAGATCCGTGCAGTGTCCAAAAGCATGAACAGCCGCAAGGCCGAAGACATCATGGACGTGACACCCGCCGAGGTGGAGGCGGTCATGCGTAAGCACGGTGTCCGCACCCTTATTCACGGCCACACCCACCGCCCGGCAACCCACACTCTCGATATCGACGGCGATCCTGCCAGGCGTATCGTGCTGGGCGACTGGGGGGAAAAAGCCTGGTGTGTCCGGGCGGACAAGAATTCCCTTGAACTCATCGACTGGGACATAGCATGATCTGCCGGAGGGGATAAATTGAATGCCCCGGAAAGGTCCTTGACGGAATGGAAGTGAGGGCCGGTGGCATGGCAGGGGGTACAAGGAGCGGCAGTTTGGTCAGAAATCTCAGCAAACGCGTACTGATTCTCGGCGGCTATGGCACTTTTGGCTCGCGGATCGCGCAGCTCCTGGCCGATCGCGATGATATTCAGCTGATTATTGCCGGGCACAATCGCTCCAGGGCCGAGAGCTTTGCCTCCTCCCTCCCCGGTCTCGCGGAAGGCCTCAGGCTGGAGCGGGATTCGGTCAACCTCCCCGCCCAGCTCAAGGCCCTGCACCTGGACCTGCTGATCCATTGCGCGGGCCCCTTCCAGGGCCAGGATTACCACGTGGCGGAAGCCTGTATCCGGTCCGGCATCCCCTATATCGATATCAGCGATGACCGCCGCTTTGTCTGTGACTTCCATCGCCTGTCCGCCGAGGCGGAACGCGCCGGGGTGACACTGGTTTCCGGCGCCAGCTCCGTGCCCGGCCTCAGCTCCGCCGTATTGAGGGAACTGCGCACGGAATTCGGCGGAATAGATGCGGTCGAGATCGATATCGCCCCGGCCCACCGCATCGCCCGGGGGCTGGCCACCGTCCGGGCCGGATTCGAGTCCCTCGGCCGCGAATTCCCGATCCTGCGCGCCGGCGAGTGGCGCGAGACCTACACCGGCGACCAGTTGCGCAAGACACGCCTGGCCCACCCGGTGGGCACGCGCTGGGTGTGCAATTTCGACGTGCCCGACCTGGAGTTGTGGCCGCGTGCCCTGCCCGACCTGCGCCACGCCCGCTTCGGCACCGGGGTCGAACCCCGCACCCTGCAACTGGGGTTGGCAGCCTGCGCCCGCCTGGCAAGGCACAACCTCCCCGCCACGCAACCGTGGCTTGCCCGGCTGGGACACCGGCTGGCGGCGCGCTGGCCGGGTGGCTCCGCCCACGGCGGCATGCAGATCCATATCGGCGGACGCGACCGCGACGGCAGGCCGCTGGGCTATCGCTGGCAGGTTCTCGGGCTCAACGGCGACGGCCCCTGGATACCGGCCGCCCCGGCCGCCGCCCTGGCCAGGAAAATACTCGACGGAAACTACCAGGCTCCGGGGGCCCGGGCCTGCTGGGAACTGCTGGACCTGCGTGAGATCCTGCTGGAGATGAACCGGTTTTCGATCATCAGCGCCTGTGAAAGGATTGATACCAGCAGCGGA
Organism: Microbulbifer yueqingensis; assembly: GCF_900100355.1. Classification (GTDB taxonomy): domain Bacteria; phylum Pseudomonadota; class Gammaproteobacteria; order Pseudomonadales; family Cellvibrionaceae; genus Microbulbifer; species Microbulbifer yueqingensis. The sequence continues at coordinate 519,958 of NZ_FNFH01000003.1, forward strand.
ACGCCGCTTATGCCCGCCCTGCAGTCATGACCGCCTATCTGCTGTTCAAGGCCCTGCACGTGCTCAGTGCCATGGTGGTATTCGGCACCGGGGTCGGCATCGCCTGGTACGCACTGCGCGGCTGGCTTAGCGACGACGTACATATCATGCGGTGGGTGAGCGCCGAGACAGTTCTCGCCGACTGGGTTTTCACCTCCATAGCCATCGCGCTGCTACTGTTCAGTGCCGGGGGCATGGTCTTTGCCAGCCCCACCCTGCTGGACGCGGGCTGGCTGCGCGCCTCCGTGCTACTTACCGCGCTGGTGTTCTGCCTGTGGCTGCCCGTGCTCGGAATCCAATATAAGCTGCGCGCGCGATTAGACTCCGCAGGCCGTGAAAAACAGGGTTCTGAGTCGGGACCACGCCCTGGTGCCGCAACGCAACGGCTGGCGCTTTACTGGTGCCTGCTGGGGGCGGCGGCGCTACCGCTGATGATTGCGATAGTATTCCTGATGGTGCTCAAGCCCGCGCTATAGGCCGGGCGCAGTTCCCCCGCTTCCTGCCGGCTACAGAATCTTGCAGACCTCTTCGAACTCAAACCTGGGGCTACGCGGGTGCAGCAATTCGGGGTTCCCGTATCCCAGGTTGCACAGGAAGTTCGAGCGGATATGGCTCTCGGGACAATGCTCCTGCTGGAAAGAGTCGCCCTCACTGGCTTCCCGGAAGAATTCGCGATCCACCTGCTCATTGTCAAAACCCGACATGGGGCCGCAATCCAGCCCCAGGGCGCGCGCGGCGAGAATAAAATAGCCACCCTGCAGCGACCCGTTGCGGAATGCCGTAGCCGCTGCCAGCTCGGTGTTGTCCTCATACCATTCCTTCGCCGGGGCATGGGGGAACAGCCTGGGCAGGTAATCGTAAAACCGCAGGTCGTAGGCGATGATGGCCGTTACCGGTGCCGCCATGGTTTTCTGGACATTGCCCTCGTTCAGTGCCGGCCGCAGTCGCTCCTTGGCCTCCTTGCTGCGCAAAAACAGGATGCGCGCCGGACAGCAGTTGGCACTCGTGGGACCCATTTTCATCAGGTCATAGAGCCTGTTCAGCGTGTCATCGCTCACCTGCCTGTCGAGCCAGTGGCTGTGCGTGCGCGCCTCGGTAAAGAGCTGTTCCAGCGCCTGTCGGGAGAGAGCGTGGCCCATATTTGCCTCCTGTTAACGAAATTTCCCTGCCGTGCAGTGTCACCCGGTGCGCACCAGCACTGCGCCCAGCATGACCAGGTGGCAGGCAATTACGATATAGCTGACCCTGCTGCGTGTGCGAAAGTAATCGTACAGCCCGGGCAGGTTGGGATTCAGTCGAGCCTCGGCCCAGCGCGTAAAGGCAAAACCAAGCGTCAGCAACAGCATTCCCCAAGGGAGCCGATACAACATCAGGCCCACCCAGGCACCGAGACAGACCAGGTTGCTCAACAGGGCCAGCGCCATCCGGTGCGGGTGACTGGCCCGGTTAAGTGCCCCGCCCCACCAGATGCCGCACAGGAAACTCAGGATGCAGGCACTATAGGCGCTGAACAGCAGGCGCCCGTCCACGCCGAGCAGTTCCACACGCGAGAATTCCATGTAGATACCGAGAATGAACGGCACGACTCCCGCATAGGCGAGCGCGTCGAACAAACGCGTGTTGCGCTCCGGTGTCGTTATTCTTTCGTCCAGTTGAGTCATGTAGGCTAAGCTGACATGCTTGGGGTTTGGCGGTCCGTCTTGCACTGTTACTGCACGACGTCGCGAGCCAACTAAGCTTAGCGCAAACGATGGCGGGAATCCCTGTGGAGCAGGAACATAAAATAGACGTCAGGCAGGCACTGCGGGCCTTCGACCGAATCACGAGGGAAGGTGAGAAAAGGGATGACGGCTGGCACTACCAGGGCCTGACGGCCAGCACCGATTTCGACGGCTACACAGTCTTCATCAGCTCGGCTAAAGTCCGGCTCACCATCTTCTTCCACAACAAATACACGGTGGACTACCGCAACGCGTTCGAACTGCACGAGTTCGCTGAGCAGCTGCGCAAACTGGACAAGGCCCGCTAGCTTTTTGCCGGCACACCACTGTGGAAGCGGAACTCACCATCAGCCGACTCCACCAGCGACCGCTCGACCTCGAGCAACTCGCGCACCCGGCCCGAGATATCCTCGCCCGCAGCATTCCGGGCGAGCGTCAGGTAATCGCGGAAATGACGGGCCTCCGACCTGAGCAGGGAGAGGTAGAACTTCTGCAACTCCTCATCGAGCTGGGGGGCGATACGGGCGAAGCGCTCGCATGAACGCGCCTCGATGATCGCGCCGCAGATCAGCGTATCCACCAGCCGGCCGGGCTCGGCGCTGCGCACCTGCTCCCGCAGGCCGGCGGCGTAGCGGGACGCACTGACGTGCGGGTACGCGATGCCGCGCTTCTGCATGATCGCCAGCACCTGTTCGAAGTGGCGCAGCTCCTCCCGCGCCAGGCGGGACATCTTGTTCAGCAGGTCGAAGTTATCCAGGTAGCGGAACATCAGGTTCAGCGCGGTGCCCGCCGCCTTCTTCTCGCAGTTGGCGTGATCCACCAGCATCAGCTCCGGCTCCGCCAACGCCGCCTGCACCCAGGCGTCCGGCGTGGGGCACAGCAGGAATTCATGGATTGCGGAGAGGTCGGGAACCGGCTGGCTGGTAGTCGTCATTGGGCACATCGAACGGTATTGGCGGATTTGAGGGCGCGATTATAGCGGCGACACCGCTGCACGGGAATGGCGCGACGGCAGTGCCGTGAACCGGGAGGGCCTCAGAAGCCCGCGGCCCGGGCGGCCACCAGCCCGGACTTCTCTGCCACCTCGTCGCGGTAGTGCAGCCATCCATGTAACACCCGCCCCATCCAGTGCAGGACAGCCGCGCGGTCCTCCTCGGCTACCAGGTCGAGCATCAGGTGCCAGGCCGAATGGCGATGCGCCCGTTCCACCGAACGCTGTGCGCGTTCCAGCAGCAGGCAGTTGGCCGGCAGGCCGTAGTGGCGCACCAGCGGGTGCCCCTGCGGTCGCCGGCGCGGCGGTCGCTCCTGCCCCGGCTCCAGCACCGCCCGCTCGTAGCGGGTTCCTTCAAGAAATAGCGTGGTAACCGCGGCCGCCACCGCCCAGCCGTGATGGCCGGTGGCGTCATCAAGCACCGAGCGGTACTCCGCCGCGCGCGGCAGTAGCCGGGGATGCCGGAAGCGATCCAGGTTCATGCCCAGCGCCCGGGGAATTTCCAGGTACAGCTCCGCATGGGGAGCGGAGCCACTGACCTGCCCGGTTTCCTCCTCGTAGAGACTCTCCGCCAGCTCCCGGCGCGCCTTCGGCAGCGGGCACTGGATAAAAGCACGCCCCAGCATCACGGAATAGTCCCGCACCCAGGTCGCGTACTCCTGTTCCAGCAGGATATGCAGCTGCTCGGCGGGAACCTGGCCGTGCTCGAATGCCGGTTCCGACCAGTGCACCTTGCGCTCCATGACCCGCAGCAGCGAGTCCTTGAATTCACAGCGATTCATAACCGCCAATGGTAGGAAGAAGCGGGCAGCGCCGGTAATCGTTTGCCCTGGCAAACCTCCCTTTCCGGCTGGCTCCCGCCCTCTCTGGAGGTGCACTGCGCGGCTATATTGATAACGACTTAACAAGTGTCTTATTATGGGCACAAATTCCTTCCGGGAGCCCAAGGTGGCCAGCAATCACAGCCGAGAGCTAGAAATCGCCAGACTGGCGCGGGACATCGCCCCGCGCCTCGATCATGTCTACGAGCGTGCGGCCCTGCTGCGCAGCGAGCTGCAACGCCTCGAGGACTCTCCGCGCCGGTTCGAGCACTACCTGTTGCAGCCCGCCTTCGCCCGGGATGCCGCACTCCAACTGGAGGCCGGCTTCGACCGCCCCTTCGCCCTGGCTGGAGAGCTATATGCGGCCCTGGACCACCGGGACAGCGCCGGCGGAGATGCCAGGACCACCCTGCAGGTTCCGGGTCTGCTGGCCGTTCCGCGGCGGACGATCGACGCCGCGGCCGAACTCAATCTCGCCAAACAGGGCTTTGCCACCGCCGTGAGCGAATTCAGGCGGGCCCTGGATCACCGCCCCGCCTCCGAGCGCGACCAGCGCCTGCGGGAGCTGCTTGCCGATGCAGGCCACCCCCGCGCACATCTCAGGCAGTGCTACCGGCAGGTCCTGCTCTGCCCCGCACACCCGGATGCCATCGCCCTGTCATGGATCAAGGCGCGCAAGTCCATTCGCAAGGTCACCGCGGACTGGTGTGAACAGAAGCTGGTGAAGCTGGACCCGCAGGGCGCGGACCCCGGCATCCAGTACCAGCGCCAACTGCTGGCCGGGCTCGACCGGCGCCAGCACGGCGACCTGCGGCAGGTCCAGCTACAGAGCCGGCCCAACCTGCAGGTGGCGGAAATTTTCCGAGGGGACAACGTTCAAGGTAAGAATGCGGAAGGTGGCGGCCAGGCCGGGGAGGAATACCGGCAGGTTGGCTATGCGGCCATGCCGGTGCTGGTCCTGGCCGATGAGAAAGGCCGCCTGCCGGAATTCACCCGCGTGGGCGACGAGCCTGCGGCGGGCCGGCGACGCCAGCGGCGGGACCTCGCACTGTCGCGGGAGCCATTCTTACCGGCCCTGCGGGTATACCTGCGCAATTCGTCCTGAAGCATGGGGACGCTTAACGCACGGCACCAGTTCAGTCAGGACTGGGCGAGCCCGGCGAGGGTCTGCTCTACGTCATCTTCGCAGCGCTTGAACAGCTCCCGGTAATTCTCTCGCAGAGGTGCCAGCTCGTCACCGCGCAACAGGGTGAGCAGCTCATGTTCGGCATCGCGCCGCTGCAGCAGCACCCTGGTGGTTTCATCGGGGGAAAACATGGCTTCCAGCCGCTGCAGTAACTGCTCGCCGGTTTCCCGGTCGCGGTCGGGCACCGACGGCAGCTCCCCCAACGCCCGGATTTCTTCCGCCACACGCTCGGCGAGCTCGTCCCGACCGCGGGCAATTGCCAGGCAGCGCTCGCTGGCCTCCGGATCATCCAGGAACTCGGCCGCATCGCGGTAATTGTCCGCGCTGTGCCTGAACGCCATGTGCAGGTCGTTGAGGGCTGTTTCCCTGTCGTCTCGAATCAGTGCCATGCTTCGCCGTTCTCCATATCAGAATTGGGTCTCCCGCCGGTACGCCGCTCACCAGAGAGTCCGGCATTACCGCGGGCAGTGAGTTCCGGCGCATCCCGGGGTACGACCACCTCGAGTACCTTTTCCCTTACCTTAAAGGTCGCCGGCGTCTGTGTCACCGGCTCGCCGTCGGCATGCACCTCCATGTGCTCGGGGTTGGTGTCGATCTCTATCTCGCGGCCGGCGGCGTTGAAAACGCGCCGTACCAGGTCGTGCCTGCCGCCGCGCAGCAACGGTGCAAGGGTCACCAGCTCCCAGAGCCGCTGCGGCCGCACACTGTACAGATCCAGCAGCCCGTCGTTGATGGTTGCGTCCTGGTCGACCACATTGCCGCCACCATAGAAGCGGCCGTTACCCACCGCCAGCTGGATGGAGCGCAGGGAGTGCTCGTGCCCGTCGATCTTCAGCCGCACCCGGAACTGGTCGCTGCGGGCCAGCGCCGCGCCCATCGCCTTGAAGTAACTGAATACGCCCCAGCGCTTCTTGACCTCGTCAGTCAACTCCCGGGTTACATGGACACCCAGGCCGATGTTCGCAACATTGAAAAAATAGTGGCCGTTCACCTCACCCAGGTCGATCCGGGTGCGGTGGTTGTCGGCGATCACGGCAAAGGCGCGCTCCAGGTCGCTGCCAATCCCCAGCGACCGCGCCAGGTCGTTGGCGGTGCCAAGTGGCAGGACGGCCAGCGGTTGCCCGCATTCCAGCAATACCCCCGCGGCCGCGCTGATGGTGCCATCGCCGCCGCCAATGATAACCAGGTCGAACTCATCGCAGCGCGAGCGGATCGCCTCGTGCATTTCTTCCACGCTGCCCGATTCCACCCGCTCTACCTCTATGCCCGCCTCGCGCAACTGCTCCAGGCCTGCCGCCAGGTCTGCAACGGCTGCGGCACGGCTTTTCGGGTTGAGCACTAGCAGGGCGCGCTGTGGCGCCGGTGGTGACTGGCCGATGGGGGCAACTCCTGTTTCTGAACGGGCGCGGGACCTGCGCGGGCGCCCACCTGATCCTGTTAAAGCTTAGCCGTGCCCGGCCGGGGCCTCAGGCCCGCTGCAGGCCGGGCGCAACGAAGCGCAGGTAGTAAGCGACCGAGAGCCCGTAAAAGTCCTCGTCGATGCGCCGGCGCAATTCCACCAGCGAAACACCCCGGGCCTGGGGCGTCGGCTGCAGGCCATACTCAGCCGGCTCGCGGATCTGGCTGGCGCCGGCCCGCAACAATTCAAACACCCAGCAATACGGGCTCTGCTGCTCGTCGAACCGGATCTGCTGGTGGCGCAGCTGCGCCTCCAGCAACGCCTGGTCGACAATCTCCAGCTGGCTGCGCACGGCATTGGCCAGGTAGCCTTCGCGACGGTCGGCAATAATCCGCCGCTGCTCCTCGGTATAGGCGTTCCAGTCAATCACCTCGTGGGCGAAACGCTTGCAGCCGCGACAGACATCGTCGCCAATGCCGGTAGAACAGACGCCGATACAGGGAGTACGGACTTTCTTGTACATCTATTAACCAGAAGCTTGCAGTGGTTTCATGAGCCGGCCGCAGAACGGCGATAAAATCGAGCCCGTAGACTATTTTGTTTGCATCCTGATGGGAAGATGCCCGCCCACCTGTGCGCACTTTACGACCAAAATTCACCGCACAAATAGTCGTAATTCGCGTAAGTTATTGATTTTTCAATCAACTTAACAGCTGTGGGGCTTTCCTGTAGAATCCGCGCCCATCCCCAGCGGCCAAGAAACCGGGAAAACCCGCAGTGAAATAACCGCGGTGAATTCCACCAGCTGTTGGTCCACCCCACACACAAAGAGGGACTTATCCGTGCTTGAAGCCTATCGCAAACACGTCGCCGAACGCGCCGAACAGGGTATTCCGCCCAAGCCTCTGGACGCCGAACAAGTGGCCGGGCTGGTGGAACTGCTGAAGAACCCGCCTGCCGGCGAAGAGCAGGAACTGGTAGACCTGATTACCCACCGCGTACCGCCGGGTGTGGACGAGGCCGCATACGTGAAGGCCGGCTTCCTGTCCGCCGTCGCCAAGGGCGAGACCGAATCCCCGCTGATCGACCGCGCCCACGCGGTGAAACTGCTGGGCCAGATGCTGGGTGGCTACAACATCTCCACCCTGGTTGACCTGCTCGACGACGGCGAGCTGGCCGAGCTGGCTGCCGAGCAGCTGAAAGGCACCCTGCTGATGTTCGACGCCTTCCACGACGTGGAAGAGAAAGCCAAGGCTGGCAACAAGCATGCCCAGGCGGTGATGGAATCCTGGGCCGAGGGCGAGTGGTTCACCCAGCGCGAAGCCGTGCCCGAGAGCATCAAGGTTGCCGTATTCAAGGTCACCGGCGAAACCAACACCGACGACCTGTCCCCTGCCCCCGATGCATGGTCCCGCCCGGACATCCCCCTGCACGCGCTGGCCATGTACAAGATGAAGCGCGACGGCCTGGAACCGGAAGAGCCCGGCGTCACCGGCCCGCTGAAGCAGATCGAGGAAGTGAAGGCCAAGGGCCTGCCGGTCGCCTTCGTCGGCGACGTGGTCGGCACCGGTTCCTCACGCAAGTCCGCCACCAACTCCGTGCTGTGGTACTTCGGCGAGGAGATGCGCGGCGTTCCCAACAAGAAGTCCGGCGGCATCTGTATCGGCGGCAAGGTGGCCCCGATCTTCTACAACACCATGGAAGACGCCGGCGCGCTCGTTTTTGAAGCCCCGGTCGACGACCTGAACATGGGCGACATCATCGAGATCCGCCCGTACGAAGGCAAGATCCTGTCCGAGGACGGCAAGGTCCTGTCCGAGTTTGAACTGAAGTCCGACGTGCTGCTCGACGAGGTTCGCGCCGGTGGCCGTATCAACCTGATCATCGGCCGCGGCCTGACCACCCGTGCCCGCGAGTCCCTGGGCATGGGCCCGACCGACCTGTTCCGCAAGCCCGAGCAGCCCAACGACACCGGCAAGGGTTACACCCTGGCCCAGAAGATGGTGGGCAAGGCCTGCGGCATGGAGGGCGTGCGCCCGGGTACCTACTGCGAGCCCAAGATGACCACCGTTGGCTCCCAGGACACCACCGGCCCGATGACCCGCGACGAGCTGAAGGACCTGGCCTGCCTGGGCTTCCAGGCCGAGCTGGTGATGCAGTCCTTCTGCCACACCGCCGCCTACCCGAAGCCGGTAGACATCGACACCCAGCACAAGCTGCCGGACTTCATCATGAACCGCGGCGGTGTTTCCCTGCGCCCGGCGGACGGCATCATCCACAGCTGGCTGAACCGCATGCTGCTGCCCGACACCGTGGGCACCGGCGGCGACTCCCACACCCGCTTCCCGATGGGCATCTCCTTCCCGGCGGGCTCCGGCCTGGTGGCCTTCGCCGCCGCCACCGGTGTCATGCCGCTAGATATGCCGGAATCCGTGCTGGTGCGCTTCAAGGGTGAAATGCAGCCGGGTATCACCCTGCGCGACCTGGTACACGCCATCCCCTACTACGGCATCAAGCAGGGCCTGCTGACCGTGGAGAAGAAAGGCAAGAAGAATGCCTTCTCCGGCCGCATCCTTGAGATCGAGGGCCTGGACAACCTGACCGTGGAGCAGGCATTCGAGCTGTCCGACGCCTCCGCCGAGCGCTCCGCCGCCGGCTGTACCATCAAGCTGTCGGAAGAGACCATCGCCGAGTACCTGCGCTCCAACATCACCCTGCTGCGCTGGATGATCGCCGAGGGCTACGGTTCCCGCCGCACCCTGGAGCGCCGCGCGCGCGCCATGGAAGAGTGGCTGGAGAACCCGCAGCTGATGGAAGCCGACAAGGACGCCGAGTACGCCGAGGTGATCGAGATCGACCTGGCCGAGATCAAGGAGCCCATCGTCTGCGCCCCGAACGACCCGGACGACGCGCGCCTGCTGTCTGAAGTGGCCGGCGACAAGGTGGACGAGGTGTTCCTGGGCTCCTGCATGACCAACATCGGCCACTTCCGCGCCGCGGGCAAGCTGCTGTCCCAGCACAAGGGCAGCATCCCCACCCGCATGTGGATTGCCCCGCCCACCAAGATGGACGAGCACCAGCTGATGGAGGAAGGCTACTACAACATCTACGGCGCCTCCGGTGCCCGCACCGAGATGCCCGGTTGCTCCCTGTGTATGGGTAACCAAGCGCGCGTGGCGGCCAACAGCACCGTGCTGTCCACCTCCACCCGTAACTTCCCCAACCGCCTGGGCGACGGTGCCAACGTGTACCTGACCTCTGCGGAACTGGCCTCAGTGGGCGCCATCCTGGGCAAACTGCCCACCCCGGCGGAGTACCAGGAATACGCGAAGAACATCAACTCCATGGCGGCAGAGATCTACCGCTACATGAATTTCGACCAGATCGAGGAGTTCCAGAAGTCTGCCGAGGAAGGCAAGCGGATCGCCGCGACCGAGATTCAGGAAGTGAGTGTTTAAGCGCTAGTCTGGCCTGAAACGAAAAGCCCCGCCCTGTAAGGCGGGGCTTTTTTTGTTCATTCCCATCTGAAAACCTACGCTCGATCCGACACTCCTAGGGGCACCTACCCGCCTCTAGACTTCCCCCCTCCTTAGCCGGTACTCCCAGAGAGCACTGGATTTCCATACCACTCTGCCTCGTAGACATTAACAAACGATGCTTTTCATTGACATCACCGGCCTCCCCTATAGCATTAGAATTTGGGTCACCCACACCCCAGCCACAACGTCGATTTGATCAAGTTTTTACGGGATATTCCCGCTATCGCCGTGGTTCCTAAGAGCAACAAAAACATGGAGGAAGCGAACCTTGAGCAGCAATCATAATTTTGGAGTCAGCGAGGCTCACGCAAAAAAGTGATTATTTTTTGCTCTATTGATGAAGTCAGCTTTGGCATATACGGGGATTTTGAAGGCGGGAAGGAAATCGGATCGCTAAGAGTTCACAATGATGGCCGGGTATCCTTTGGAACTATCTCGCAAGCACCCGGAACCTGTGATTACTGGGGCTACCAGTTTTCATTTGATGCAACCACAGAAGGCGGGAAAAACATGCTGAGCTTCATATTGTCAGCTAAGGCCATGAATAAACCCATAAATATATGGTATTCACCCGCTCCAAACCCGGGAACTAATCAGACCAGCGGTTGCACAGAATTGAATTTGGCAGTTCCATCTAGCCTGGCTTTTCAAAAATAAAGCCGCGTTCTTCCTTCCTCTTCCGTGCTCTGACCTCTGTCTGGAGGAAGCAGGAGTCTGATTGCCGCTGGATTACCCGCGCTAGCGACGTCCAAAACCGACCTCCAAGATGGAAACCTGGCATTTATATCTAGGCCATGTGGGTAATGACCAGCTTCAAGCGCCGCGCGCGCGTCATGGAAGAGTGGCTGGAGAACCCGTAGCTGATGGATGCCGACAAGGACACCGAGTATGTCGAGGTGATCGAGATCGGCCTGGCCGAGGTCAAGGAACCGTTCGTTTGCGCCCCGGACGAAGCGCACCTGCTGTCTGAAGTTGCCGGCGACAAGGTGGACGAGGTGTTCCTTGGCTCCTGCATGACCATCGGCCACTTCCGCGCCGCGGGCAAGCTGTTATCCCAGCAAAAAGGCAGCTAATCTTTATTCCACGTCAATAAAAAGGATGACGCTCGCATTCCCTCTACTTATAATTAGAAAAACCATTAAGTTAAAGTTTAGGAGAAAACCATGAAGATACAAATCTGCTTGCTAACCTTATTTTCAACCTACTTCCATTCTGCTTTTTCTCATGCCGCCAGCACTGGTCCTCATTATATAGAGACCGTTAAAGCACAGTGGACTGGCACCTATGTAAAGCTGAAAGATTTTGTCAATAGCGACACGTCTGTACAATGCGAGGGTAGCACCTTCTACTTCACTAGCAGCACAGCCAATTACGAAACCAGGACTTCTTTTCTCCTCGCTGCCTTTATGGCAGGAAAACCAGTGAACATCACTTACTATGACTGCAGTTCAAGTTCACCTCATATTGAAGTTGGGTCCGTGCTGCTGTCCCAAGAATAATCTTTGAAGCGAGCAGCAGTAGCTGCTCATTATTTTTACTCACTTGGCCTGCTAAAATGCTCTTTAGGAATTGGCCAACTCCGAGCCAGCACAGTTTCAACACTCTATAAACTAATGAACAGGCTAAATTTACCACGTCATCATATAGATCCTAAACTAGGCAGAACCCACAGCTTGCCCATCGCCGACAATCTCGATTTACTTAAGCTTGACCATGACAATCTGTGGGCGATCTGCTGAACATTGGCTACCGATTATAGTAAAAATTACCGGCTTTCCTGATGCATAAGCTGTCAAGACCATCGACTTTGATATATCCGACGCGCCTCCTGCCATATGGTATTTATCCTCATAGCGACAATCGAAAGGATTAACGAGACTAGCCTCATCGGTCTTGATATACAAGCCATCACCGGAAGTCCAGTTTTCCACCGCAACAATTTTGACTGCCGCAGTTTGCATATTAGAGCCGTGCGTAAGACCACAAGCAAGCATAAGGACCGAAACCAGAATAATTCGATTCATGAAGAACTCCTATAATAAATTTTGAGCCAACCTACAGAAACAATGAGAGGCTGCGGTCCTGCTTAGCGAACACGGAGGAACTTGCTGTTCGCCATGAAAGTTGCGTGGCTAGGGCAGTCGTCTCGGGGAGATACGTTTCCCTTTCTAATAACAACACCCACGGATAAAATTCAATCTTGGCGAGTCATTGATAAAGGGCTACCTGAACGATTATTGGTCGGTTTTCGGGCGCACAACCACCGCCACCTATATTTAACCCCGGATCCGCGCCAGAGGTTATTGCAGCCAATACTACTGAGCGACTCACCGCTGAGGTGGCTTTCACGTGATAGCCCTCCAACTTTGAACAGCTAGCCGGGTTGGTCAAAATTTCCTGATCAGTCTCGACATATAATGAGTCATTTGGATAATTCTCTGTACCAACCCATTTTGATATTTTTATAATTTTTACACGTCCAGTGGCCTCATTCGTAGCCGAATAGCTTAAACCCAGTGTGAAAACGATCAGAAGAATAGAACGCTTACCATTAAAACTCATTACGTTTTCCTACCAGGTATCGACTAACTGAAATTCTGAGACCGAAATTTCAAAGTGTGTCACACACTATATAGTTTTAGAGGTGCCTTAGAGATTACCCCTTTAACTGTAAGTAAACTCAGCTCAAAATCGGTTAATACGAATCATCGCCTTGTTATTGTGGTACTGTTTTTACATGTTGGATCAGTGGGTAGCCATCAGAAGTATGCGGGCTGCAGCCCTCGACCCACAGCCGCACCTGTTTGCCTGACGTGTAGGCGGCAAGCATCAATGCGTAAATCTCGCTGAAAGCCGGATTATCCAGCTTACTGACCACATACCAAGTCGGGTCACAATCAGCATTTACTGAAGCATCGGATATTTGGAAAATACCGTAGCCGCCATGGCCGGAATGCGCGTAAGCGACCTCTATATCGACCGGTGGCGTCCAGGTACCTGCGCTTGCGGGCACTGTGAACAAGGCAAAAGCGGGCAAAATTGCCTGGAAAGCTCTTTTCATAATCTGACCTTTTTAAAACAATTATTTGCATTACTCGAAAACAAAAATTAGCAGACTGTACATCGACAGTTGCTCACGTGGTATAAGCAGCCAGCACGAGGCTCAGCTGTGCTTTGCTTTGCTACCTTCAATGTTAATTTGAAATGCATAGTACCAACCATGGTTGCTGGCAGATACGGGCCAGCTCACTCCACGAGGCTTCATCATTATATATCCCGCACTCTCTCGCAAAATTACCGATCTTTATTTAAAAGAAAACATAAAGATATAGCGGCACATGAATCAATTAACATCGAACGATATAGTTTTCGAGGAATAAATTCCTTTTGTCTCTCGAGGCGAACCGCCAGAAAAAATGAGCTCCCACCCTTCACACTGAGGACCCCACGCCCCACCGCATCCTTGGTATTCTGTACAATTCCTTAGATTGATATCTACGGAGTGCGATTGCCCGAGAGTTTGTGTAAAGGTAATACTTCCGCTATGCGAATCACCTTGATAATCACTGGAATAAGCCAACTTTCCGTCAACCAAAAGATCCATAGCACAATACCTCTCCGCAACGGAAACGCGGCTATCACGAGCAACAAATGAAATTGAGACTCGGTCCAAATCTCTTACATCATTATTGACTGGCTCGCCTGGGCAGCCCATGACAAACGCCCATTCAGTTCCCTCATTTGGGGCACCAACGTCCACTCTTACCTGGTTCGTATCAACTTCACTCTCAGTTACAAAAAAACTCGAGCTATGAAACCCGGATACTTCCTGCTCTGTGGAATATATTTCACTACCATTTAGCGTATAAATCCCCAGCTCATCAGGAATTGTATAGGCTTCAAACTCGAACTTTACCTCTCCAGGCTGATTTCCCAAGTCTTGGATAAAGGAGTAACTACCTTGGCCACCGCTTTTTACTAAGGGTGAACCACAAGCAATCACCTCAGTACACGCAGCACTTTCAAAATTTGCTGCAACAGCATCTACTTGGGCTTGTATCCTATTAATCAAATTGGGATTTTCTTCAAAATAGGCAGGAAAGCTGTGATTATTAGGTGTTGGTTTGCTTACGTATTGGTAGTTCCCGGGAAGAATATCTGTATGCAATAATCTTAAGCCATTAACCACAGTGTCAGAATTTAGGGTTGTATAACTTCCCCTTGAGACACTCTCAAATGGAACACTGTTTGTGACGGCGCCGACCAAGACCGCTCCTACCTGCTGATCTTTAGTTGGCTCATTAATAGAAATCCAATTTGAGGCCATCTTTGAGTAAAGTGATCCTTGAGAGTAACCTAACAGAACAATATTTTTACCCGCGTCCAAAACGGGCAAATATTGATTCAGATGGTTCCCCAAATCTGGCTGATTCAAATAATGCCTGGAATAGGCTTTTTCATAGGACTCAGTCCAGGAGTCTACGATTTTATTGGAGAACTCTGAATCAATGGCCCCCAATTCCGAGAGGCCATACTTCCAGAAGGTACTCCAGTTTTCTATACCCTTCTGGCGACCAGCCTCCACTACATCAAGAAATAAGTTTTCGGTCGAGACATATGAAAGCCTAACATCATATTGAGGGAATAGCGCTCTTATTTTCTGGTAGCCCAAATTGGCCGAAGTAGGATCCGTATTCATCCCATTAACGAAAAAGATCACTGGCTGCATTTTCTCACACTCAGCGGCGGTCAACTGCTGACTAACGAGCGTCGAGCCAACAAGAAAAACCCACCCTATAGACTTTCCTAGTTGCATTGGATATTCCTTCCACCCATTTCATTAATATTTGATAAATATGTTTCTAAATTAGCTGCATATGCTTTCGATCTCTTATAAGTATTAAGTGTCTTACTGATCAAATCGACGATTGCCTTTTCTGCAGCTTGCTCTCCTGCACTTATTGTCACACAACTCCTGGCTTTGATAAGCATCAAGTTTATATCTTGAGCAGGCTCCACGGTTCGAATGATCGCAGACTGCTGAGCTGCCGCAAATTGATATAGCGAATCCCTCACAGCTGGATCACTGTCATAGGCAAGACTGATGTAGCGCTCTATATCATCTCTCACGCCGTCGTTATCTGAATCAATTCCCGCGACAGTGGCTTTGCCTTCTTCACCAGGGTCTTGTGGGATAGAATCATCAAAAACAGGAACAAAAAAAGTGATCGATGAATTGCTAATTGGAATAAATTTAACAGGATCCCCTTGATAAACATCTGAGGGATTGATCAACTCCTGAGCCTGAGCACAAACAGATACCAAACTGAACAAAGTCAATATCAATATCCTTTTTCGCATGACTAAACTTCCTTTAACATAACGAGGTAGAATTAAATATCAGCCACTTAGATATACAACCAGGCCAAAAAAATAAAAAGTAAATTAACACACGGTATAATAGAGACAAAAAGACAATCTAAATAGGCGGCTCTTTTTAGGGAATATAAATAAATAATTAAAGAGATCAAGCTCACATGAAACTGACTAAAAATACACACAAGCAGAAGCCAAGATGCCCAATTTTCGCCACCGGTCCCTGAGCTCCATGCCATATAAATATAAGGCAAAAATGAAAGGATAAGTGGCGCCAGTAAAGCGTTGCCGGCCATTAAGAGAAACGAAATCCGGCGCACAGCCTGCACCGAGATAGACCTGATCAAGATTTCACCACCTTTTTTCTTGTAATTCTTGCACTAGGATAAGTCGCGCCCCAAACCTACGTATAAATTATTCGATTAAGATCAGCAGTTTGGAGTACGTCCTCTCTAGCGCCTCTCAATTTATATAGCCTATGACTGCCCTAGCCTTGTGGTCTCTACTGCTACAGTGCTACCCAGCTTAGCAGCAACCCGCCAGACTTAGCGTGCACCTGGGCCAGATTGCGATTAGATCGGTAATGCGACAGATTAAAGCGATCAAACCATAGCCAAATTAATTCGACCACAATCCTAACTCAAAGCCGCATATTATTCTGTTCCTGCCCGATAAGAAAAAGTGCGCGCAGCACGCCAAGTGCTGCTAGCGGAAAATTAAGTATGTAAATCAACCGACACGGCACTCTCGCAATCAGAAGAATCCGTGTAACTGTATATACTAATTGAATTGCCGGACACCAGGGCACTAGTAGCTAAAGTAAAAGCACGGTCAAAGACTCCGTCGGTTCCCGCATGCTCTCTCCGAAATTTTGCCTTGCCATTGCAGCTATCACTCGTCCCTCCCGAGTAAAAAACCCAGAAAGCCTCCTGATTTTGTGATGTTGCCGATACCTTCGTCACTAAAGCCTTTTGAACAATAAAGCCTCCGGCAGCAGATGAGGGAAGAGAGATAAGCCCGAAAAAGATCACAATGAAGAAGTTACAAAGTCTCATAAGCATCCATAGCAAATAATGTTAACCAATCAAAACTAACGTCCGAGCATATTCTATAAATCGAAAGGGCACAACGAGACATGTGTACCAATTAACAATCGAGCCGGGCCAGTTAACGATAAAAGGTCTGTCGCCTTCCACACATTTTTGAAAGCTCCCTGAGCACTTGGGTTACGGCTCTTATGTGTTGGGACATACATGTTAACCTGCGTGGGTACGGTTAAAATCATTGTGGCTATGCGGAGAAATTATGATTAAATGATGATTTCGACAATGAAAAGTGTTGAAAAATAATAGTTTTTAAAATTGAATTTTCAATATAAGCACCTGCAAGCTTTGGAGTTAAAATGAAACAAAATATTATATTTGCTTTAGTATCCTCTACTATTGCAAACAATGCTTTAGCTACTTGCACATCCAACATCTGCACAGATGTGTACGTTGATCGAATGTATACGAACACTACCGGACTAGTCTACGTAGCCACTAGTGGCGACGAAACGAAGCTGGACTGCAGCCCGATTTCAGATGTCTATCTTTCGTTCACATTAGATGAGCCTGCCGGAGATGCAATTTACTCCACACTGCTTGCTGCGCAGATGGCAGATCGAAGGGTTAGAATTAGAATATTTGACGGTAGCAGCAAGTGTGGCATCCAGTACATCACCCACGATAGGCAATAAGGACGAGCGCTAGTAGCACAGCGCGAACACTTCCGGAAGCAAAAGGGTGCATCGTAGTAAGGTATATGTCAGTGCGCTTTTCTATTGCGGAAGCCCGCACGCTCAACTGTCCCGCAAGGAGTTACGAAGATGCAAAAGCTTTTAACGGTGATTTTCCTATGCTTATTGTCAGCAACCGCGCTTGGGGAGGTAATACAAGTAACAGAAGTGCCGAGCAAGTGGAAGCTTGAAAACTATATCGGTGATAACGTCGTGGCATGGTACACCAGCGCCCCCTGCGAAAATGGAAGAATAATTCTTCCAAGTACTACAACCCGGGATGACCGGAATAGATTCTGGTCTGCCGTGCTGACAGGAAAAGCAAGTGGAAAAGAGATCTTTGTACGATATGACACCACTACCTGCGAAATAGTAAGCTTCGGCGTTAGTGCCCAATAGCCTGTCCGGTGGGGAACATTCGCCCCTGATTCCAGGCGGGCCCCTGCGTCCCCTCTGGTTAGGAACAACGACCCTTTCACTCTATTGTTCCTCCAGTCAGTAGGGGCCTTGTCCGCGCGGGCCTCGCTTCCGGTTCGCCCCATGGGCACAGTGAAGAATCATGGTTTCGGGAGATTAACGTATGGGCACACAACCAGGCCTGAAGGCCAGAGTCACGGCGTCCTGGTCGCGCCTCAGCTGGCTGGTAACCATCGTGGTACTTGCACTCTGTGCGAATCCCCTCGTGGTAAGGGCTGTTGCAGAAACAGAGGCGCAACAGGACCCAACGGACGTCCTGCGTAAGGAGCACCAGCTTATCCAGAAGATGGTTCGGGCGGCACAGCAGGAGGCTACCGATATCCAGCAGAGCGGAAAGGTGGACCGGGCGCGTATTGGCAAATTCCACGATTTTTTCAAGAATTTCGCGGACAAGTGTCACCATGCTAAGGAGGAACGGGAGCTTTTCCCCGTGCTCCGCGAAGTCGGCGTCGATACAGTGGTTATCCACCTTGTGGTCAAGCAGCACGAGGAAGGACGCATCTTGCTGGGCGGGGTTGAAGAATGGCTGGCGGCAGCCGATAAGGGTGAGGAGGCAGATCCGCAGGCACTGAGGCGCTACCTTCTCGAGTACGCCACGCTGATGCAGCGCCATATTGCCACAGAGAACGAATACCTCTGGCCCCGGGCTGCAGCCCAACTCAGCGACGCGCAGAAAGGGGCGCTGGCCGAAGCTTTTTACCGGATCGAGGTTGAAGAGCTGGGCAAGGGGTTTCACGAGAAGTACCACGGCCTGACCATGGAGGTGCTGGGGAAAAGCGAATGACCTGAGGGATCAATCCTGCCTGGTGCAGTAGTAGCTTTTCAGGCTGAGAGAACCAGCCAGTGCTAAAGTCGTGGCCTCACAAAGCCCGCCAGATGGACCAAAGAACCGCCGCTTCGCTCTGGTTTTCCGGCCCCGCTGGCGCGCGTTATACCCAAGACTTACCCCCAATCATTAGACTCCCTGTATAGTTAGGTTTCGGCCTAACACGGTACGCATCTCTGAGGATCGTATGAACACCCTGCTCAACAAAAAGCGTGCTCTACTTGGCTGGGTTCAGTCTCGCCGGCGAATGACGCTCCTGGCTATAGGGCTACTTGCAGTTGTTCTCTATGAGACCGCTTTGGCTTGGTACCGTCCCTTCATCTATTCAACGGGCGCGATTTCCACATTGCCGATACACTCGGGAACAGCCTCGGTACAGTTGCAACCGCGCTGGTGTTCGCCTCGTTACTTGGCCGTTCTCATACACAAGCGCTATTTGTGCTTCGCGCTGCGGCAATCGCGGTCGGGGTTTATGAGCTCGCACACCCGTTGCTGGGCAAGCCGATTGACCCGCTAGACCTTGTTGCCACGCTTATCGCTGGGTTCATATGCCAGTACACCTATGGCCTGGTGTACCGCCGCGAGCTTCGCGTCGAAACAGCACGGGGGTGAGGCCTAATCGTTCGCCCAGGCCGACGTCCCCTCTGGTGGGACTTAACTCAGATGAAAGGGCGAAGCCCGGGTGTTCTCAGAACGCGTAGGTAATCGCCGCAAACCCCTTGATCACCCTGTCGTCCTCGACGATGGGGCTGTCGGTGATGTCACTGTCCAGTTCTTCCGCTGCCACGGCCAGTATTACCCGCCAGTTCCGGGTGAGCTCGTAGAGCCCCCCTACCCCGACTTCCACGGTAAAGCTGTCTCCCACCGAGTAGGCGGGCCGGCCGGGGATGGCCGCGGAGGCGGGCACGCCGTAGTCGTAGTCGGCCAGCTCGCTGCTGAGCCAGTTGACCCCCAGCTCCGGGGCCAGGCGCAGCCTGCCGAACTGGAATCCCCGCGATACGCGCGCCACCGCGGTGCCGCCGCCGATCTGGTCGAGCACGTCGTGTTTGTAACCCAGATCAAACTCGAAGCCGTTGGGGCCGTCGTAGACCAGGCCCAGCCCCGCCATCAGGGTGCTGTCCCGGTCGCCGAGGCCTTCCAGTATGTCTGCGTCGTCCTCCTCGTAGGCGCCCACCCGATAGGAGGCGGTCAGCGCCAGGCGCAGGTCGCCGCTACCCAGGATGCCGTAACGCAGGTAGGGCCCCACCCACTGCAGGCGCTCGCCGAGATAGGTGATCGCCGGGATCGGCTGGATCACACTGCTGTCCGAGCCCAGGTACGGGCTGCTGCGACCGATCACACCCAGCCCCACGCCCCACTGGCCGGACTCACCGAGGATGCTGTAGAGCTCGATGTCCTGGCTGGCTGTGCCATCCCCGGCCAGTGAGAAGCTCGCCTGCTGGAAGCTGGGCGGCCCCTTGGGCTGGTATTTTTTGGACAGGCCCACCGGCTCCACGGGTATGCCGATGAAATTTCGGTCGAGGGCGCGGTTGTTGTTCTTGTCCACGTAGGCGAGCAGCGCCACCTCCCCTGCCGGGACGTCGCGAATCACATAGGTTTCACCGGGCTGTATCGCGAAGCGCTCCTCCCGCGCGGGGTCGCGGAAGTTGCCGAACGCATCGGGATCGTCATAGACCTGCAGTACGAGGGTCCCCTCTGGCGGCAGGTTCTGCACGCGCACGCTGATATCGGCGGCTGTGGCACTTGCGGCACCGATCGGCAAAAGCAGTGACAGGGTCGCGGCGGTTATTTTCATGGGCAATGTCGTCCTGGCTAGCCAATCTGTTCGTATACGAACATCGTAGAAAAACAGATGAAGCGGGCAATTTATCCGGGCGCCCTGCCTCCATTTGGCGGGCGAGTGGGCCGGCGAGTCCGCTATGAAAACAGGCTTTAATTAATATCCCGGCCCATCAAAATTTATGTAGCGCAACTCACGGTAGAGCAGTGTCACCGGGCGTTATTGTTGCGCCACAGGTCGCTTGGCTCGGAGTGCAACTAATCCTGCGCCTTGCCCGGCGTGGCCAGAATTGTTCGAATAATGGAATGGTGAGGAACCCCCGTCCCGAGGCGGCCCACTTGCCTCCAAGCGCAAGCAACAAGCAATGGAGACACCTTGAATACTGCAGAACCTGGTCGAATCCACCGCTGCCTGAATATCATGACCGGCGCTGCGTTGCTGGTTTCAGCGCTGCTCACCGGCTGTGGGCCCACCGGCGAAGCCTCCACGGGCCGGGACCGGCCCCGGGTGCAGCCCGTAGTTACCGAGACGGTCGCCTGGCAGCCACGGGTGGTACGGATCGAGGCGGTGGGCACCTCCCGCGCCGGGAAGAGCGTGACGCTCTACCCGGAAGTGAGTGGTGAGGTGGTCGAAGTAACGCTCAAGGCCGGCGACAGGGTCAAGGCCGGGCAGACCATCGTGCAGCTGGACCAGCGCGACCAGCGCCTGGCGGTACAGCTCGCCCGGGTGGCGCTGGAGGACGCCAAGCGCCTCTACAACCGCTACCAGCGCACCCGCGATTCCGGAGCGGTCACCGAGAGCGCCGTGGACGACGCCCGCAGCGCGGTGGAACGCGCACGGCTGAGCCTGAACCGCGCCGAGGTGGCACTGGACCATCGCTCGATCGAGGCGCCTTTCGACGGGCATATCGGCCTGACCAACCTCGATCCCGGCGCCCGCGTCGACCCTTCCACCGCAATCACCACTATCGACGACCGCCGCAGCCTGCTGGTGACCTTCCAGGTACCCGAACTGTTCTTCGGCCAGATCCGGGAGCGCCAGGGCATCTCGGTGGCCACCTGGTCCAACGGCGACCCTGCGCACGAGGGCGTGGTGCTGGATATCGACAGCCGCGTGGATCCGGGGACCCGCACCTTCACCGTGCGCGCGCGGGTAGACAACAGTGAGGACCGGCTGCGGCCGGGCATGAGCTTCCGCGTGACGCTGGACCTGGCCGCGGGCCGCTACCCGGTGGTGCCCGAGGTGGCACTGCAGTGGGGCAATGACGGCGCCTTCGTGTGGGCATTGAACGGCGACAGCGTCACCCGCGTGCCTGCCACCATCGTGCAGCGCCTGCCGGGCGCGATCCTGGTGGATGCAGACCTGCCGGAGGGCGTGGCGGTTGTGACCGAGGGCACCCAGCGGATGCGCGAGGGCATGCCGGTCGCCAATATGGCGAGGTTGTAATCCCATGCGCGATCACCCGCCCCCTAACACCGACACCCTGCCCCAGCGCAACGACCTGGCCTCGCTGGCAATCCGCCGGCCGGTGCTGGCACTGGTGCTCAACCTGTTGATCGCCATCGCCGGCATCGCCGCCTTCAGCGCGGTGGAGGTGCGCGAGCTGCCCGATGTGGACGTGCCGGTGGTATCCGTGCGCGGGGAAATGCCGGGCGCCTCCCCCGAGACCATGGATGCCGAGGTCACCAGCGTTGTCGAGGGCGCGGTGGCGCGGGTATCCGGCATCAGCACCATCCGCTCCTCCAGCGAGGAGAACAACTTCCGCATCTATATCGAGTTCAACCCGAACGTCGACCTGGATACCGCGGCCGCCGATGTGCGCGAGGCGGTCAACCAGGCGCAGCGGGACCTGCCGACAGATGTCGAGCGGCTGGTGGTGGTGAAGGCCGCCGACCAGCCCGACCCGGTGATCCACCTGGCGGTCACCAGCGACCGGCTGCGCGACGAGGCGCTCACCTACATCATCGAGAAGGACATAGTGCCCGAGCTGGTCTCCATACCCGGCGTGGCCGATGTGCCCGTGTCCGGGCAGCGCCAGCGCGTGCTGCGGGTGGTGCTGGACCCGCTGCGCCTGAC
This sequence comes from Microbulbifer yueqingensis, assembly GCF_900100355.1. GTDB lineage: Bacteria > Pseudomonadota > Gammaproteobacteria > Pseudomonadales > Cellvibrionaceae > Microbulbifer > Microbulbifer yueqingensis. The sequence continues at coordinate 541,966 of NZ_FNFH01000003.1, forward strand.
CAGTTTTGGCCTGTCCGTGAGCGATGTGGCCGCGGTGCTCCGCCAGGCGCCGCTGGACGTGCCCTCCGGCAGCTTCCGCTCCGATGAACAGCTGCTGCTGGTGCGCACCGATGCCTCGACGGTGACGGAGGAGCAGGTCCGCGACATAGTGATCAGCGGCACCACGCGCATCGGCGATGTGGCCCAGGTGGCGTTTGGGCCCGAAGATGTGCAGTCGCTGGTGTACCTGAACGACCGCCCGGTGATCAGCCTGGGGGTCGTGCGCCAGGCCCAGAGCAATACCATCGAGATCAGTGAGGCTGTGCGCCGCGTGGTGGCCGGCCTCAACCAGCGCTTCGAGGAGCTGGATATCACCGTGACCGAGGACCGGGCGGTGTTTATCCGGGGCGCGGTTCATGAGGTGGTCACCAGCCTCTGCTTTACCATTGCCATAGTCATCGCCGCCATCTGGCTGTTCCTCGGCAACATCCGCACCACCCTGGTACCCAGTACCGCAATCCCCATCGCCCTGGTGGGTACCCTCGCGGGTATCTGGCTGATGGGGTTCTCCATCAATATCCTCACGCTGCTGGCGATTGTGCTGGCCACCGGCCTGGTGGTGGATGACGCCATAGTGGTGCTGGAAAACATCCAGCGGCACCGCGCCCAGGGCATGGGAGCCCGCGCCGCGGCCGTGCTGGGCACGCGCCAGGTGGTATTTGCCGTACTGGCCACCACCGCGGTGCTGGTCAGTGTATTTATCCCCATCGCGCTGTTGCCCAGCACCGCCGGGCGCATGTTCCGCGAGTTCGGCCTGGTGCTGGCCACCGCGGTGGCGCTTTCATCGGTGGTGGCCCTCACGCTGGTGCCCATGCTCACGGTGCGCCTTACCGGGGATGAGCGGGACCAGCGCCCGCACCCGCTCTATGGTCGCCTGCTGGGGATGGGCGGGCAGATTGCGTCCGCCTACCACCGCAGCCTGGCCGCCTGCCTGCGCCATGGCCGGGTGAGTTTCGCGGTGGCGCTGTTGCTGGCGGTAGGCGCCGGCGGGCTCTACCTGGTGCTGGGCAAGGAACTGCTGCCGCCGGAGGATCGCGGGCTGATCCGCGTGGACGCCACCGGCCCGGACGGCGTCGGCCAGAACTACATCGCGCGGCAGGCGGAGCACATCGAGGAGGTGGTGCGGCCCCTGGTGGCGCGCGGCGACGCCACCGACATCATCACCCTGATCGGGCGCTACGACCCCAACCGGGCGCGGGTGACCCTGCCGCTGGCCCCCTGGGAGCAGCGCGAGAATTCCCAGCAGGCGCTGGCGGCGGAGATCGCCGGGCCGCTGGCGGAGATTCCCGGTGCCCGTATCCGGGTCAGCAGCCCCAACAGCCTGTCGCTGCGCGGCGGCGGCGACGGCATCGAAATCGCCCTGGTGGGCAACGACTATGCCCGTATCTACCAGGCGTCCCGGCAGATGGCGCGTGCCATCGAGGACCGGCTACCCCACCTGCCCCAGCCGGACATCAGCTACCGCCCCACCCAGCCGCAACTGGCGATCGAGATCGATCGGCGCCGCGCGGCAGACCTGGGTGTGCCGCTGGAAAATATCGCGCTCACCCTGCGCGCCGTGGTCGACGGGCTCGACGTGGTGGACCTGAACGTGGGCGACCAGGCCGTGCCCATCATGCTCGAGGCGGCCAACACCGCGGTGTCCTCGCCGGAGGACCTGGTGAACCTCTACGTCAAAAGCCGCAGCGGTGCGCTCCTGCCCCTGTCCAGCATGGTGAGCCTGCGCGAGGAGAGCGTGGCCGCCGAGCTGGACCGCCACGGCCAGCGCCGGGCGATTGAAATCAACATGGGGCTGGCGCCGGGCTACCCGCTGGCCAGCGCCGTCGAAGAGCTGCGCGCGCTGGCAAAGGAAATACTCCCCGGGGACGTGGGCATCCTGTTCCTGGGCGAGGCCGACACCCTGCAGGAGAGTTCGCGGGAGGTGGCGATAACCTATGCCATCGCCGCGCTGGTGGTGTTCCTGGTGCTGTGTGCCCAGTTCGAGGCCATCAGCAGCGCCGTGATTGTGATGGCGACGGTGCCTTTCGGGCTGGCCGCCGCGGTCTATGCCCTGTTCCTTACCGGTACCACCGTCAACATCTTCTCGCAGATCGGGCTGGTGATGCTGATCGGGCTGATGGCGAAGAACGGCATCCTGCTGGTGGAGTTCGCGGACCAGCTGCGCGATCGCGGCCACAGTGTGCACGACGCCATCACCGAGGCGGCGCGGGTGCGCCTGCGTCCGATTGCCATGACCATGCTGTCCACCGTGCTCGGCGGGCTGCCGCTGATCCTCAGCACCGGCCCGGGCGCCGAGGCGCGCGCCGCCATCGGCTGGGTGATGTTCGGCGGTCTGGGGCTGGCTGCGCTGTTCACCCTTTACCTGACCCCGGTGGTGTACCTGGGGCTGGGGCGCTTCCACAAGCCGCGCTCGCTGGAGGGCAACCGCCTCGCGGAGGAACTGCAGGCAGCCGCCGGCAAATCCTAGCCGCTACCAGCCGGGCCGGAATGGGCCTGAAGAACGAATGAAGGGAAACCAGACCTGCATGAAGCATTTCACGTGCGATCACGATGCCGTGAGCGAAACGGGCCAGCACCATCTCCCGGCCGCGGAGGCGTGGGTGCGCTTTCTCGCGCATTTCCTGTTTGTGCTGGCGGCGTGGACGGTGTTTATCAAATACATTTTCCCCGCCGGCTATGCCCTGGCCCACGGGGAGCCGTGGCACCGCTATTTCTACTGGGATTTCTGGCCGGTGGCCCATGCCTGGCTCGGCTGGGCCCTGATTGCGCGGCCGCGCTATACCTACCTGCTTGCGGTAACAGTGGCAGTGGTCGAGATCATCATCATCGTCGCCAAGTTCGCCGGATTCCTGGCCGATCCCACCTGGTCCATCTGGCGCACCAACTGGTTCGTGAACAAGGTGTTCGTGCTGGCCTGTTTCGTGTTATTGCTAGCCACGGCAATGCTGAAACCTGGATGCTTCAAACCCCGGAGCAACAACGGGAGCAACAAGGATGAAGAGACGGCCTGATCGCAGGGAATTCCTGAAACTGGCGGCTACCGGCCTGGCCCTGGCCGGGGTGCCTGCGGGGCTACTCCGGGCCGCGGCGGCCAGTCCCGTGCGCAAGGCTATTCCCACCAGCGGCGAAATGCTGCCCGTGATCGGGCTCGGCACCTGGCGCACCTTCAATGTGGGCAGCGACCCACAGTTGCTCGCTGAACGGACCGAGGTGGTCCGCGCCTTCTTCCAGCACGGTGGCGGGCTGGTGGACTGCTCGCCGATGTACGGCTCTGCCGCCGATACGATGGGCTATGCATTAAGGAAACTCGGTACGCCCGACTCGCTTTTTTCCGCCGACAAGGTGTGGGGGCCGGCCGGCGGCTCCGCCCGCGAGCAGGTGGCCCGGCAGGCGCAGCGCTGGGGTATCGAGACCTTCGACCTGATGCAGGTACACAACCTGAGCAACTGGCGGGATTACCTGGATGTCCTGCGCGAGCTGAAAGCCGCCGGCAAAATTCGCTACATCGGCATCACCACCTCCCACGGCCGGCGCCACCGCGAGTTCGAGCAGGTGATGGCCAGCGAGGATATCGACTTCGCCCAGCTCACCTACAACATTACCCATCGCGAGGCAGAGGAACGCTTGCTGCCCCTTGCGCGGGAGCGCGGCATTGCAGTCATCGCCAACCGCCCCTACGACGGCGGCGCCCTGATCAAGGGCCTCAAGCGGCGCGAGCAGGTTCCCCAGTGGGCAGTGGAGGAGTGCGGCAGCAGCACCTGGGCGGATTTCCTGCTGAAATTCATCATAAGCCACCCGGCCGTCAGCTGCGCCATCCCCGCCACCACCCGGGTGGATCACCTGAACGAGAACATGCGCGCGGGCCGTAAGCCCCTGCCCTCGCCGCGTTGCCGGCAGCGGATGATTGAGTTTATCGAGTCGCTATGAGCGACTGGGACAGCTACCGGCTGCAGGACTTCGTGCCCTTTTCCGCCGAGGTTTACTTCCGCCTGCAGGAGCGCATGGGCGAGGCCTTCTGGCCGCTCCACCTGGCCATGCTCGCGGCAGGCGCGGCCGCCCTCTTCCTTGCGCTGCGCGGCCGCCGGCGCCTGGCCTGCCTGCTGCTGGCTCCGGCCTGGGCCTTCGTCGGGGTGGCCTACTTCCTGCAGCGCTACGGCAACCTGAACTGGGCGGGGGACTATTTGGGGTGGGCCTTTATCGGCGAAGGCGGGCTGCTTGCCGTACTCGCGGCCATTCCGGGCGGGGCCGCAACCCGAGTGCCGCGGGCCACCCTGCCGGTTATCGTCGGCACGACCCTTGCTACCGCGGGCCTTCTCGCCTGGCCGCTCATCGCGCTTTTGTTCGGCTACGCCTGGTTGCACGCGGAAACCTTCGGTATCCATCCCACCCCCACCGCCGTCACCACGCTGGGACTCTTGTTGATCGCGTCGCGGGGCGCGGCACTGTGGCTGGCCGCCCTTATTCCCCTGCTCTGGATCGCCCTGTCGGGGTTGACCCTGACGGTGCTCGGCGCCGGCTGGGCCCCTGCCGTCTTTGTGGTGCTGGCGCTCGGCCTCGGCGCGCTGGTGTGGAAAAGCGCGGTAACCGGGCAGCGATAGCAGACCCAGTGACGGCAAGACGCCCGCCAAATATCCCCGCACAACTTCAGGGAAACCCACCGGGACGCCGAGCGCTGCTATAAACATGGCGTGAGCGCGGACACGCGCCGGAGCCGCCCCGACACGCCCGCCCGGCCTGCACGGGAAGAGACAAACAAGTCGATCACGGCATGCCGCGAACCCATCACTCCCCCTGTCAGCGGAGAATCGGCCATGAGTAAACGCTGGTACATTGCCATCGCAGTGCTCGCCGTCATTGCCGGAGGCCTGGCACTGGCGGTGTGGGAGCCCGCTATCCCGGCTGCAGACGAGGCCAGCCGGCAGGACTTCAGTCCCGGGCAGGTTGAGCGGGGCAAGGTACTGGCAGGCATCGGCAACTGCGGTACTTGCCATACCGTGTCGCCGGACAAACCCTTTGCGGGCGGCGTCGAATTCCCCTCCCCTTTCGGCAGTCTCTATTCCACCAACATCTCCCCGCACCCGCAGGACGGAATTGGCCGCTGGCCCCGCGAGGCATTCGTGCGCGCCATGCGCGAGGGCGTTTCACGCGAAGGCTCCCACTTGTACCCGGCCTTTCCCTTTACCCACTTCAAGAACATCACCGACGAAGACCTGGATGCGCTGTATGCGTATTTCATGACGCGGGAGCCCGTCGCCTATACACCGCCGCAGAACGATCTGAGTTTTCCATTCAACCTGCGCTTCCTGCAGTGGGGCTGGAAGCTGTTGTTCTTCGATCCGGACCCGTGGCAGCCGGACCCGGAACGGGGGGAACAATGGAACCGCGGCGCCTACCTGGCTAAAGGGCTGGGGCATTGCAGCGCCTGCCACACGCCCCGCAACTTCATGCAGGCCGAGAAAAAGGACCGCGCCTATGCCGGCGCACTGGTGGACAACTGGTACGCGACAGCGCTGGACGAGAGCCAGCCGGTGCCGGTGCACTGGGACCGGGAATCCCTCTATGAATACCTGCGCGAGGGGACATCCCGCTTCCAGGGTGTCGCTGTCGGCTCCATGGGCGAGGTGGTACACCGCGGCCTGCGCCTGGCCCCGGACAGCGACATCCGCGCCCTGGCCACCTACACGGAGTCCCTTTCCGGGGGCCGGAATAACGGCAATTCCCGGCAGATAGCCGCCGAGACAATCACCGCAGCCCAGCAGCGCGCGCGCTCAGAGTACAGCCCGGGAGAAGAGCTGTATGTCGCCGCCTGTGCCGCCTGCCATTACAACGACCCGCAGGACCCGTTGGCGGTCCGCGCCGAGCTGAGCCTGAACAGCGCGGTGACCGCCGATGACCCCACCAACCTGCTGCGGGTGGTCATGGAGGGCGTTGGTACCGGCGCGGGCACCCCCACCCTGGTGATGCCCGGTTTCTCCACCCTCAGCGACGAGAACCTGGTGGCACTCGCCGACTTCCTGCGCGAGCGCTCGAACCTGCCGCCCTGGAAAAACCTGCGCAAGCGCATCGGCGAATTGCGCGAACTCCACCGGCAATCACAGCCCAGCGCCACCGGAAAGGCGGGAGAACAGCCATGACCACGGAATTCAAGATCAACGCCAGGCCGGTCAGGGTGGATGTGCCCGAAGATACCCCCCTGCTCTGGGTCATCCGCGACGACCTCGGTTATACCGGCACCAAGTTCGGTTGTGGCATAGGCCTGTGCGGAGCCTGCACCGTGCACGTGAATGGCCGCGCCACGCGCTCCTGCATCACCCCCGTGAAGGATGTGGCCAATTCAGTGGTCACCACCATCGAGGGGCTGGCTGAAAACGGGCACCCCCTGCTGGAGACCTGGGTCGAGGCGCAGACGCCGCAGTGCGGCTACTGCCAGCCGGGCCAGATCATGCAGGCCGCCGCCATGCTGCGGGACTTCCCCAACCCCACCGATGAGCAGATCAACCAGGTGATGAGCGGTAACTTCTGTCGCTGCATGGCCTACGTGCGAATCCGCGAGGCCATCCGGATGGCGGCGCAGCGAATGCAGGCCGGCTCCGGGCGCCCACAGGAGGCTGACCATGCTTAAGTACCTCACGGGGAAAAGTTCCGGCGGCGCCCACGCCGACGAACTGGCCTCCCCGGGCCGGCGCGGCTTCATTGTCGGCATGGCGGGCGCCGTCCTCACCCTGGCCTTTGCGCGCTCGCCGCTCAGCCTGGCCAACCCGGACAAGACCGTGGCCGAGGGGGCCTTCGACCCCACCGTGTGGTACTGGATCGAGCCCGACGGCCGGGTGGTGGTCAATATCGCCAAGGCGGAGATGGGCCAGCATATCGGAACGGCGCTGGCGCGGATCGTGGCAGACGAGCTGGAGGCCGACTGGGAGCAGGTGGAACTGCGCTACGTGGATAGCGACCCCAAGTGGGGTTATATGGTCACCGGCGGCAGCTGGTCGGTGTGGAAAAGCTTTGACCCGTTGAGCCGCGCGGGCGCCGCTGGCCGCAAGGTGCTGATCGAGGAGGGCGCAAAGAAACTCGGGGTGAAACCGGAACAGTGTCGCGCGCGCGCCGGCAGGATCATCGCCGGGAACCAATCGATCAGTTACGCCGACCTGGTGCGCGGCGGCGGCATCAGCCGCAGCTTTACCGACGAGGAGCTGAAGCAGATGCCCATCAAGCCGCCCGCCGAGCGGCGCATCATCGGTGGGCAGACCCGCGCGCTGGATATTCCCGGCAAGGTGGACGGCAGCACCCTGTACGGCCTGGACGCGAAGGTGGACGGCATGGTCTACGGCCGCCCCATCATTCCACCCACCCGCTACGGCTCGTCCGTCAGCAGTATCGACGACAGCGCAGCGCGGGAGATCCCCGGTTATCGCCAGACTGTCACCCTGGAAGACCCGTCCGGTACAGTCCCCGGCTGGGCGATGGTGATTGCCGACAGCTTTCACGCCGCCAACCAGGCGGTAAAGCGCATCACCGTAAACTGGTCGCCGGGCAAGACCACCGGCGTGGACGAGCAGGCGGTGCTGGACCATGGGCGCAAGCTTATCGGCACCGCGGACCAGGGCGTGCTGGCGCTGGACGCGGGAGAGGTCGACAAGGCATTCAATGATGCCGCCGAAGTACTGGAAAGCGAATACGTCACCCACGGCGTACTGCATTTCCAGCTGGAGCCGGTCAATGCCGTCGCCCTGGAGAAAGACGGCACCTGGGAGATCCACACCGGTAACCAGTGGCAGTCACTGATCATACCGGTGCTTTCCAGGGCCCTGCAGGTCCCCAAGGAGAAGATTGTCATGCGCACCTACCTGCTCGGCGGCGGCTTCGGCCGGCGGCTGAACGGGGACTACTCGGTGCCGGCGGCCCTGGCGGCCAAGGCAGTGGGCCGGCCGGTGAAAATGGTCCTCACCCGCGAGGACGACGCGCTGTTCGACTCCATCCGCTCCCCGTCGGTGCAGAAAATCCGCATGGCGTTCGATGGCGACGGCAAGATCACCGCGATGGAACACCACGCCACCGCCGGCTGGCCCACACAGGTGATGGCGCCCGACTTCATGGCGGACGGCATCAACGGCAAGTACGACCCCTTTGCCATCCAGGGTGCCCTGCACTGGTACACCATGAACGGCCACCGCGTGCGGGCCATCTCCAACGATCTCGCCAACGACACCTTTCGCCCGGGGTGGCTGCGGTCCGTGGGCTCCGGCTGGGTTAACTGGGCGCTGGAGAGCGCCATCGACGAAGCCGCCCACAAGGCGGGGGAAGACCCCATCGAATTCCGGCTGCGCCGGCTCAAGGCCATCGGCAGGAATGCGGGTAGCGCACCCAACGCTGTCGGCGGCGCGGCGCGCCAGGCCAATGTGGTGCGCCGCGTGCGCGAACTCTCCGGCTGGGGCGCAGAATTGCCCGCGGATACCGCCCTCGGCGTTGCCACCAGCTACGGCCAGGAACGCAACATGCCGACCTGGACCGCGTGCGTGGCACGGGTGCGGGTGGACCGCGAAACCGGCCGCGCCACGGTGGAAAAACTCTCACTGGTCACCGACGCCGGCACCATCGTGCACCCGGACGGGGCCCGCGCCCAGGTGGAGGGGGCGGCGCTGTGGGGAATGAGCATGGCGCTCCATGAGGGCACCGTGCTACACAACGGCAACGTGGCCGATACCAACCTGAACACCTACACGCCGCTGCGGATGCGCGATGTCCCCGAAATCGAGATGGAGTTTGTGGACAGCACCGAGACCGCGGTTGGGCTCGGCGAGCCGGCCACCACGGTGGTGGGGCCTGCCATCGGCAATGCAATATTTGCCGCGGTGGGCGTGCGGATGCGGGAGCTGCCCATCCGCCCCCACGCACTGCTGGCAGAGCTGCAGCGGGACAGTAAGGCCAACCGGGAGGCCTGAGCCGGCACCGGAAGGCCCGCGCGGCGCCCGCCGCGACAAGACACAGACCGGTCGCTACAAAGGCGGCCAGCGCCCGCACCGGGCAAGGATATGGTATGACAAGCCGGGTAGTTTTTTTCGATGTGATCGAGACCCTCTTTTCCCTGGCGCCGCTGCGCGAGCGTTTTACCGCCCTCGGCCTGCCGGAACAGGCGGCCGCGGTGTTCTTTGCGCAGTTACTGCGGGACGCCTTTGCCCTCTCCGCCGCGGGCAGCTTCCGGCCCTTCCCGGAGATCGCCCGGGCCACGCTGGAAGTGGTGCTCGCCAGCGCGGACGCCCAAACCGGCAAGGACGAGATCGACACTGTCCTGGAACAATTCGGCAAGCTTCCCGCCCACCCGGATGTGCGCCCCGCCCTGGAGCGGGCCCGCGCGGGGGGACTGCGGTCGTTCCTGCTGACGAACGGCTCGCGGCAGAACACCGAATCACTGGTGCAACAGGCCGGACTGGAATCCCTGGTGGAGGGAATTATCTCGATCGAGGAGTTCCGGGTCTGGAAACCCCGGCGGGAACTCTACCGCCAGGCGGCCGGCCGGGCGGGCACGTCCCCCGCGGAGGCAACCCTGGTGGCCGCCCACGCCTGGGACACCAACGGCGCACTGGAAGCCGGCCTGCAGGCCATCTGGGTGCGGCGCCAGGATGCCATCTACCACCCGCTGATGCGCGAACCCCGGGCCTGTGTTGATGACCTGCAGGAGGCGGTCCGGGTGGCGCTGGAGGCCGGCTGAGCGCGACCCACCACCTTTGCCCTGCCACCCCCACCGCATCAGTAACCCGGCCTGAGGCACTCGAACCTGTCCGGCGGCTGGCTGCCCGGCTTGGCGTTCAGCAGCAGGAAGCTCATCACGTGCAGGTTCTCGAAGCGCTCCTCGTAGGGGGGAAAACTGTCCACCCCGTGGGGAAAGGCGTCCAGGTGGCAGCGGGCGCAGCTGAAGCCCTTCTGGGTGTAGGTTTCCAGCGTGGTGTTCACCAGGTTCTGCACGTTGGAGTGCTGCGGGCCGGGAATGCCCGGCCCCAGGTGCGGGTTCGGTTCGCGCAGGTTCTTGTTCTGGGTGCCGATCAGCTGGTAGTAGGACCAGACGCTGTCCCGCAGCAGGGTCTGGTACTTGTAGTTCACCACCTGCACGTCCGGCGGAATCGGGGTCACGCGGGAGACATTCACCATTTCCCGCTCGGCCTCCGGCACCAGCATGTCGCCGGCCTTGTAGGGCGCGGGTATCACGTTGGCCACGCCACCCTGGCCGTTGACCTCATAGCCGTTGGGGTATTTCGCCGGGCGACCGTAGTCCCCGCCGGGATTGAGCGCCGGCCGCGCGGGCCTGGGCAGCGGGTCGAACAGCTTCCGGCCCACCTTCACGTTGTCGATATGCTCGAAGGTGGACGGCAGGTGCCCGAATGGAGTTACCCGGTGGATATGGAAACCCACCAGGCCCATCAGGGTGGGCTCGCTCATCGACCCGTCCGGCAGCGGGAACTGCAATAGCCGGCGGAAGTAGCGCCCGGGAATATCCGCATCCTCACCCTCGGTCTTCAGTACCTTCCACGCCGCCTTCACCTCGGTCATGCCCTGTTGCGCCCAGGGCGGCAGGCTGTCGATATAGAACTCGTTGCCGGCGGGCACGGGCTGGAAAAACCGCCGCGCGGGATCTCCCGGGCGCTGTGCTACCGGCGGCGTGGCGTTGTTGTTGTTGGCATAGTCGATGTAGTTCTGCACCACCCGCGCCTGGGTGTCGGCATCGTAATAGCCGAACTGCTTGATGTAAGAGAAATAGGGCTGGCTCTGGGTCACTTCGACCCGCAGGTAGCGCCGGTTCTGGTCCACTACCGGGCCGGTAGGCACATTGGCGTTGGTATAGGGCTGGTTGATGCCCGGGGCGAAGGGCGTGCCGTAGGCGTAGTCGCCGGTGTAACAGGGGGGCGTCGCCACCCGCTGCAGCCCGGTGAAGTCCGGCTGCCCCCACACCACCGGCCATTGCTGCGGATGCACGAACACTGTCTCCGGGGACATGTAGGTCTCCCAGACCACCACGCGCTCGGGATCAGGCGTATTGGAGATAGGGGCGAGGCGCGCCCGCGGATCCGGCTCGCCGCGCAGGCCGCCCACGCGGTAGGGCCAGTTGAGTGCGATAAAACTCTGCCAGGCAAATTCGTAGATATCCAGCTGACTGGGCTCGCCGGGCGGCTGCTGGTCGTGGCCGGCCGGGCGGTAGCGCTGGTTCACGTCGAAGGGCATGATCCAGGGCCGGTCGTGAAGATACCCCTTGCTGTCCGCTGCCCCCGCCGTCACCCCCTGGGCCACGGCTCCCTGCACAAGCAGCGTGGTGAGCGCCGTGACTACCGTGACCAGGAAAAACTCCAGCCGCACTGCTCTGTCCATACGCCGAATTCTCCCTACTGCTACTGGCGTCCTTCACATAAGCCTAGCGCTATTCCACAGCCAGCGGCTGGCGACATGCGCGTGCAATCAGTGACGGTGCAGCTTTTCAAAATGGGATCGCCGGTGCCCGCGTTGCCGAAGGGGGTGCCCTTCCATACACTGGGGCCTTTGCCGGCCCGGGCCCGGGGGAACTACCCTGCACTGCCCGGGAACCATCACCGGAACGACCGGAACCACTAGCTGGACAGACAAGGAGCACACCTGCGATGGGAGGTCACGGGACCCCAGAAGCCGGGATGTCGAGAATTTCACGGGCACTCTACAGTGCCGCCCTGCCCCTGGCAGTGGCTGGCGGACACCTGGTCGCCGCCGCCTTTGGCAGGGGTGAGCTGTCCGTGGAACCTGCCTTTGTCCTGCTGACGCTGCTGGCCAGCGCGGTAATTTTCGCAGCCAGTTACACCCTGCACGACTGGGCCCACAGGCTGGCACCCGCAGCAAGGCACGCAGCAGCGCGCACGGGCCGCATGCGTCGGCTGGCGTCACCGGTGGTCTGGATGCCAGTGATAATCGCGGCACTCGCCCTCATCGCGCACCTTCTCAACCAGTCCTGAGCCCGCCGGTCCAGGGCCCCGGGTTGATCCCGGCTACAATGGCGTGCGTAGCAACTGCGAGCAAATTCACCGAGCGCGGGGCTTCCTTGAACGACGAAAGATTTACCATCTTCTACGATGGCCGCTGTCCGCTGTGCATGCGGGAGATCCATCACCTGCGGCGCTGGGATACCCGGCAGAACGTAAACTTCGTGGATATTCACAGCCCGGGTTTTGCCGAGCGGTATCCGGAGATCGATCCCGTGCGGGCCATGGAGGTACTGCACGCACGGAGGCCGGGCGGCGAGGTGATCACGGGGCTGGATGTCACCGTGGAGACCTGGTCCCGCGTTGGCAAGGGACACTGGGTACGATGGCTGCGCTGGCGCCCGATCCGGCCACTGTCCGACCTGGCCTACCACTTTTTTGCCCGGCATCGCGAGCGCATCGCCGGGCTGCTCACGGGGCAGCGCCGTTGCCCTGAAGACCAGTGCGCCGGTGTGGCGCCTGACGGGGACTCTATGCAAACACCGAGCCTGGAAACACCGCGCCACTGGCACCGCACTGACCTGGACCGGCTGGAGAAAGGCTTTCGCGTCAACCTGGTAAACAGCCTGTCGGGATTCAAGAGCGCCAACCTGATCGGCACCGCCGACCCCGCCGGCCACACCAACCTGGCCATGTTCAGCTCAGTGGTGCACCTAGGCGCCAACCCACCGCTGATCGCCTTTATCAACCGCCCGGACAGCGTGGAGCGCCACACGCTGGAGAACATCCTGGTAACCGGCTGGTTTACCGTAAACCAGGTCAACAGCGATATCTGGCAACGGGCGCACCAGACTTCCGCCCGCTACCCGCGGGAAGTGTCCGAATTCGATGCCACCGGCCTGGCCACGGCGCCCTGCCCCGTCTGCCCGGCACCTTTCGTGGCCGAGAGCCGCCTGCGCTACGCCTGCCGGCTGGTGGAGCACCAGACGCTGCAGGTCAACGGCACCGTGATGGTCATCGGCGAGATCGAATACCTGGAAACTGACGGTGCGGCCGTCGCGGAAGACGGCTATATCGATATCGAGCGCCTCGGCACAGTGGCGGTGAGCGGCCTGGACAGCTACCACCGCACCCGCCGCCTGGATAGGCTGCGGTACGCCAAGCCTGACCGGCCGGTGCGCCCGCTGGGCAGCGCCGGCGACCGGGACTAATATTGCGCTGACAACTCATATGCGAGGAGGCGGCGTGAACAGACTAAGACTCCAGACAGGCGCCTTGCTGGCCCTGTCGCTGGCGGCCGCAACCGCCGCCAGTGCCCCACCGCTCAACGATTTGGCGCCGCTCGTGGGGGAGAAGCGCGTACTCCTGATCCGCGGCACGCCCGCCACTGCCGGATACCCGCAGCAGCTGCGCGAAGCGCGCGTCGGAGTGGCTGAGCGCGACCTGGTGTGGTTCCGACTGACGCCGCCGGCGATCGCGTCAAACTATGCCGGATCCCTTGCACCCGGGTTCGGCGAGGCCCTGGCACAGCGCTATTTTGGTGACAAAAACACCGATGCCACAGTGATCCTGATCGGCAAGGACGGTACGGTGAAGGCGGGCTACCGGAAACTCGACCTCGAGGGACTCTTCGACCGCATCGACAGTATGCCCATGCGCCAACAGGAGATGAGACAGGAGCGGACGCGACAGCGCCAGGCGGATGCCGACTGAGCTGCCCGGCGCTCATCGGTGCGCTGTCCGCTGCCAGGGCGCTGATGTGTTTCGTGATGGGCATCCTGCTGCCTGAAACCATCAACTACATTGAGCACTACAGGCCCTGCCGCGGGCAGCTGGCAAGCGGTCGTTACGAACGGGTGACGCCGACGCACTCCTGGAACTCCAGCCACCTGATCGGGCGCCTGTCGCTGTTCGAGCGGTCGCGCCACTCCGATCATCATTTCCGCGCGAGCCGGCAGTACCCGGTGCTGGACCACCACGACAGCAGTCCGCAGATGCCACGGGCTATGCCGGCATGATGCTGCTGGCGGCCGTGCCCGTGCCTGGTTCCGAATAACGGGCCGGCGCCTGCAGCAAGACAGGCAACCGGTCACCTGACCCGATATCATGATGAAAACAAACCAAGAAAGGATGCAGCCATGCCAGTCGTTCAGAGAGACAGTCTCGCCCTCCACTACGAAATCCAGGGCAGCGGGCCCGCCCTGCTACTGCTCCACAGTTTCCTGTGCTCGGGGGCCATGTGGCGCGAGCAGGTGGAGACCCTTGCGGAGAAGTACACCGTCATCACCATGGACATTCGCGGCCACGGGGAGTCTTCCGTGCCGCAACAACCATTCAATCTTTACGACCTGATGGAGGACGCGCTCGCGGTACTGGACCGCGAGGGCATCGACAGTGCCGTCTGGGCGGGCCTCTCCATCGGCGGCATGATCGCACTGCGGGCGGCAGTCAAGGCGCCGCAGCGGGTGAGCGGCCTTATCCTCATGGATACCCACGCCGGGCCGGAAAAAATGCTGAAACAGATGCGCTACCGGCTCATGGTGCTCGCGGCGCGTGTCTTCGGTATCCGGGCGCTACTGCCGCAGGTAAACAAGCTGATGTTCGGGGACTTCACCCTGGTGAATAAGCGTGACCTGGTCAATGAATGGCAGGAAGTGTTTGCCCGCGTGCCCATGCCCACCATCGCCCACGGCGTCAATGCCCTCTGCAGGCGCGACTCACTGCTTTCCCGGCTGGGACTGATAGAGAAGCCGACGCTGGTAATCGTCGGCGATGACGACCGCTCCCTGCCGCCACACCTGTCCAGGGAAATTGCCGACGGCATCCAGGGCGCACGACTGGAGATGATCGCCAAGGCCGGGCACCTGACGGCGCTTGAACAGCCACAGGCAGTCACAGGGACCATGCAGGACTTCCTCGCTGGGATTGCCGCCGGCGAACCAGCTGCGGGCGCTCCGCGCAGCGAGAATTCCGCCGCGCAACATTCGTAGGCGCCGCCGCCGAGGCCGCGCAGGCCCGCCGCGGTGGCGGGCCTTTTTATTGCCCGATTTCCCGGGCTGGAGCTACCCGCGTCTCGCGATCCGCAATAGCGTAATGGGACCAGAGTAGCCAACGGGAGCGATTCCCACTTTCCAGAGTTTCCAGACATGCATCAGGAGGCCACATATCAGCACCCAGGATGTTGTGGTTGTCGGCGCGGGCCCGGTGGGCCTGGCACTGGCGCTCAGGCTTGCCCGCAAAGGTCACCGGATCCTCGTCCTCGAGAAGGCTCCCGGTACCTCCGTACACTCGCGGGCTCCCGCGATCTGGCCGGCAACCCAGGAAATACTCGCCGGGCTCGGCGTGATAGATACCTTCCTCGAGGCCGGCATCCCGGTGCCCCACCTGCAGCTCGAGGATGTGGACCGGCAGCGCGTGCTCCTGAGCGCGCCCCTTTACGAACTGTCCGCACAAACCAGCTACCCCCAGCTACTCATCCTCCCGCAATCAAAAACGGAGCAATTGCTCCTGGCGGCGCTGCGCCAGCAACCTTCGGCGCAGGTATGCTTTTCCTGTGAAGTCACGGGCCTGGACCTGGGGAAGTCCTCCGTCGAGGTACGCTATCGGCAAGATGGCATAGACACGTCGGTAGCTGCAGCAGTAGTGGCTGGCTGTGACGGCGCCCATAGCCTGGTGCGACGGGAGATCGGTGCTGAGCTGCAGGGAATTACCTACCGGGCAAGCGCGGCACTTGCCGATATCAGGCCAGCGGGTGCCGCCGGTTTCCAT
Organism: Microbulbifer yueqingensis; assembly: GCF_900100355.1. Taxonomy (GTDB): domain Bacteria; phylum Pseudomonadota; class Gammaproteobacteria; order Pseudomonadales; family Cellvibrionaceae; genus Microbulbifer; species Microbulbifer yueqingensis. The sequence continues at coordinate 557,706 of NZ_FNFH01000003.1, forward strand.
TCGCCGCGACTCACGACCCGCCCGCGACTCGCCATCGGGATCCGCATCGAGGGCGATATCTGGCGGCTCATCCTGCCGTTTGCCGGCAATGAGAACATCAGCCTTCAGCAGAGGGTGGCCGATGCCGCGGCCAGCCTTTTTGCTGGAGCCGCCTGGGAGCCCGTCTGGCATAGCGAGTTTCGACTGCACCGGCGCGTCAGCTCCAGTTTCTGCCGGGGCCGCGTGGTGCTCGCCGGCGACGCTGCCCACCTGAACAGCCCGGTAGGTGGCCAGGGCATGAACGCAGGTATTGCCGACACCGTCCCGCTAGCCGCGGCAATCGCGGCCGCACTCCGGCAGGACAGCGCTGCACCGCTGGAACAGTTTGGACGTAGGCGCGAGCGGGAGATCCGGCGCGGGGTCAACCGCTTTACTGATATCCTCACGCGCCTGCTGCTGGCCCGCCGCGGCCGGATGTTGCGGCCGGTAATGGTTTTCCTCAATGCCTGCATGCGTTTCCCGCCGCTGCGCCGACGCTTCCTCAACAAGCTGGCCATGCTGGACCAGGGAGCGGCCAGGCCTGGCGCCCGGAACCAGCCGACAGCTTAGCTGTCGCATGCCACAGTACCACCGCGCATAATTTCCTGCAGGATTTGCCTGCTGGATTAGACTTTTGAGTCTGTATCCGCAGGCAATGGCTGACCGCCCGCGAACACACCAGACACGATCCATCGGAGGTCCAATGTTTGTCGATTCCATCAAGTCACCTGGCCTGGCGCAAATCTCTTACCTCATCGGCGATGGCAACGAGGCCGCCGTAATCGACCCGCGCCGCGATTGTGAAGTCTACGCGCAAATGGCGCGCGAGAAGGGCTGCCGAATTACCCATATCTTCGAAACCCACCGCAACGAGGACCTGATTTCCGGCGGTCCCATCCTCTCAGACATCACCGGCGCGCCCGTGCACCACGGCCCCAATGCTGCCGATGAGGTTGACTACGCCGACACCATTCATGAGGGGGACTCCTTTACTTTCGGCTCCATGCGGCTTGTGGTCCTGGAAACACCGGGGCATACCGACGACAGCCTGTCGTTTGCAATTTACGACGACAGCTTTGGCGAGGATGCCGTCGGGGTTTTCAGTGGGGATGCGTTGTTTGTCGGCGATGTGGGACGCACGGATTTCTACCCCGACCGCGCCGAGGAGGTCGCTGGTAACCTGTTCGACAGCCTGAAGAAGATCACCGGCCTGGGTGACCAGGCGATCCTCTACCCTGCGCACGGGGCCGGCTCGGTCTGCGGTGACAACATGGCCGACCGGGATTTCTCGACCATCGGTTACGAGCGCAAGAACAACCCGATGTTGAGGATCGACAAAAAGGACGAGTTCGTTAAGAAGAAAGTGAACGAGCACCATTACCAGCCGCCGTATTTCCGCGTTATGGAACGCCTGAACCTCGAGGGTGCCGCACCCGTGCGGTCTGTGCTCACCCCGCCGGTGCTCGACATGCAGGCGTTCGAGGAAGTTTCCGGCAAGGCGGTGCTGGTGGACGTGCGCGGTATCTCACCGTTTCTCGGCGCCCACATCCCCGGCAGCTACGCCCTGCCGGTCGACATGATCCCGGCCTTCGCCGGTTGGTTCCTGGACGAAAACGATGAGCTGATCCTGGTTGCAGAGAACGCCGCGCAGGCCGAAGAGGCGGCGCGTAACCTCGCGCGCATCGGCTACGACTACATAATCGGCTACCTGGATGCCTCAATGCCCGGCTGGGCGGCCGGCGCCCGGCCGTTCGAGCGTGTGCAGGTCATCGATGTGCACGATGTGGAAAAGCGGGTCAAGGAAGGACAGGAGAACTGGGTCCTGCTGGATGTGCGTGACAAGGGCGAGGTGGAACAGGGCATTATCAAGGGCGCCGAGATGGCCTATGTCGGCAAGCTCAAGGAGGAAATGGACAAGCTGCCGCAGGACCGCCATTACACGGTCATGTGTGCCAGCGGCGCCCGAGCCACCATCGCCGCCTCGGTGATGTTGCGCGCGGGCTTCCAGAAAGTCGATGTATTCCTGGGCTCCATGGGCGCCTGGCGGTCAGCCGGGCACGACGTGGTCGAGCCCTCCTGACGACCCGCCTTGCGGCCGTGGCGGGCCGGTTCAGGCCGATTCGTGGCCCGCTGGGGCCGCGGCGACCGTCGCCGGCGCTGCCGGCTCAGCCCCGGCCTGGGCCCGCGCCGCATTGAAAGCCTGGAACTGCGTCAGGTAGACCGCTCCCGAAAGATGGGTGAGGAAGCCGCTGCGCTCGAGGCTGTCCATGACCGGGCCCTTTACCTCGGAGAGGTGCAGGTCGATGCCCAGCTCGGCAAGGCGGGTATTCAGGGCCTCGAGTACCTCCAGCGCACTCCAGTCGATCTCATTGATAGCGCTGCACATCAGGATCACATGCCGCACCTGGCGATTGGCCGCCAGGTCGCTGTATATCCGCTCTTCCAGGAAAGCGGCATTGGAGAACATCAGGCTTTCATCGACGCGGATGGTGAGGATTTCCGGTACGGTCAGCACCTTGTGCCGGCGGATATTGCGGAAATGTTCGGTGCCTTCGACCAGGCCGACCTCGGCAATATGGGGCTTGGAGGTGCGGAAGAGGAACAGCGCAATTGAGGCACCCACGCCACAGGCGACCCCCGCCTCCACCCCGAACAGCAGCGTAATCACGATAGTGACCAGCACCGCGACAAAATCGCTGCGGCTGAAGCGCCAGGTCTTGCGCAGTATCGAGAAATCCACCAGCGTAAGGACCGCCACTACGATGGTGGCCGCCAGGGTCGCCTTGGGCAGGTAGTACAGGAACGGGGTCAGGAACAGCGCTGCCAGCGCAATACCGGCCGCCGTCAGGATGCTGGCCATCTGCGTGACCGCCCCGGCATCGAAATTGACCACCGAGCGGGAGAAGCCGCCGGTCACCGGGAAGCCACCGGACAGGCCGGAACCGAGGTTGGCCGCGCCCAGGCCGATCAGCTCCTGGTTCACATCGATTTTTTCCCGCCGCTTTGCCGCCAGCGTCTTACCCACCGATACCGATTCCACATAACCGATAATGGAAATCATGATCGCCGGAAGCAGCAGCGCCTCCACGAGTTCCAGTGAGGGCCAGGGCACCGACAGGTCCGGCAGGCCGCCCGGGATCTCTCCCACAAGTGCCACGCCTTTGGCTTCGAAATTGAACTGTGCCGCGACGGCGATGGTGGCGACCACCCCCAGGACCGGGGCCGCCTTCACCAGCATCCCCGCGGCATGCCCCGAAATCGGCAACCGCTCAAGTACCCCCACCGCATAGCGACGCGACCAGAGCAGGAAGGCGATGACCGCAAAGCCCGTGACGACGGTATAGGCATTGATGCCTGCCAGGTTCCCGCCGAGGGACTCTGCCATTTCCACCACATTATCGCCGCCGGCGCTGATGCCCAGCAGGTGCTTGAGCTGGCTGAGTGCGATCAGCAGGCCCGACGCGGTGATAAAGCCGGAAATGACGGGGTGCGAGAGGAAATTTGCCAGGAACCCCAGGCGCAGGAGTCCCATCAAGGTCAGGAACACGCCGGACAGGAGCGCCAGCACTGCGGCAGCCACCAGGTAGTCCCCTGTGCCGGTCCCGGCCACCTGGCCCAGCGCGGAAGCACTCATCAGGGAGGCCACGGCCACCGGCCCCACCGAGAGGGTACGGCTGCTACCGAACACGGCGTAGGCCACCAGCGGCACCATACTCGCGTAAAGCCCCACCTGGGCAGGCAGGCCCGCCAACAGCGCATAGGCCAGCGACTGCGGGATCAGCATGATCGTAACGATAACGGCCGCGAGGAAATCGCGGCTGAAGGTAACGCCGTCGTAGTTGCGCAGCCAGTGGAGGATCGGCAGTGCGTTCGACAGCAAATTCAGTCCGTTTTTCATACTTCAGTTAACCCGCTATACCGTTTGGGCGCTGCCCGGTTCAGGGAGAAAACGCAATCACCACGCCGCTCACATCAAAGCCGGCCTTGCCGGCCTGCGCCACCAGTGTACGGGGCTCCTCACCGGCGAGGCACTTCGCCCCCGCCCAGAGGTTGCAGGACCGGTTACCCGTGCGACAGAAGGCATGCACGCGCTTCCCGCTCGCGAGCACCTGGCGGAACTGCTCACAGTGCTCCTGGTTCATCTGGCCACGGGCGAAGGGAATGGCCACAAATTCCATCCCATGCGCCTCAGCCGCCTGCCTGAGCTCGGCAAAGGAAGGCAGGTCCTCAACCTCCCCTTCGGTGCGATTACACACCAGCACTTCCACCCCGGCCGCAGCCAGTTCCGGCATTGCCTCTGGCCCGCAAAGGTCGGACACGCTCACCTGCTGGTCCAGTTGTTTGATATCCATTGCTAACTCCATGGGCGGGCCCGGCTCCCCACCGCGGCCCGCAAAGCCGTTGTTTAGACGAATCAGGTCAGGGTGTTGACCGGCACTTTCAGGTAGACCACGCCGTTGTCCTCCGCAGGGGGCATCTGGCCTGCGCGGATATTCACCTGGATCGAGGGAATGATCAGGCGCGGCATTCCCAGGGTGGCATCGCGCTCGGTGCGCATCTTGACGAACTCATTCTCGCTGATGCCGTCGCGCAGGTGGATGTTACTGCGCCGCTGTTCGCCCACCGTGGTCTCGCACTGGTGTTCGCGCTCGCCCTCCGGCGGATAGTCGTGGCACATGAACATGCGGGTCTCCTCCGGCAGCTCCAATAGGTTTTTCACCGACCGGTAGAGGATACGGGCATCCCCGCCCGGGAAGTCGCAGCGTGCGCTGCCCACGTCCGGCAGGAACAGGGTGTCCCCCACAAACAGGGCGTCACCGATAAGCCAGGCCATGTCCGCTGGTGTGTGGCCCGGGGAGTAGATCACCCGCCCCTCCAGCTCTCCAATACTGAAGGTGTCCCCATCGTGGAACAGGTGATCAAACTGGCTGCCGTCCACCAGGAACTGCTTCTCCAGGTTGAACACCTCGCGGAAGATGGTCTGCACCTGGCGGATATGGTCGCCGATGGCAATCTTGCCCCCGAGCTTCTCGCGGATATAGGGTGCCGCGGACAGGTGGTCGGCATGAGCGTGCGTCTCCAGGATCCACTCGACCGTGAGGTCTTCCCCCCGGACGAAATCGATGATCCGGTCTGCACCCTCATGGCTGGTATGGCCGGAAGGCGCGTCGAAATCGAGCACGGCATCCACCACGGCGGCTGAGCCCCCGGACCGGTCGTAAACTACGTAGCTCCAGGTCTCGGTATCCGGGTCCAGGAATGGCTTGACGATCGGTCGCTTTGCACTGGCAGTCATGACTGGCCTCCAATTTCTGAATTACGGCCACAATATACTTTTCATTATTATATAAATCAATATAATATGTTCATGTAAATCGTTGACGCAGCGAGAGCGGAAACCAATGCCCGATACATCCACCTTCAGCCTCGACAAGATGCGCGCTTCTGCCGGCAATGCCTCGGCACTCCTGCGCTCCCTCGGCAACCAGGACCGCCTGCTCCTGTTGTGCCAGCTCAGCCAGGAAGAGCTCTGTGTCAGCGACCTCGAGGAGCGGCTGGACATCCGCCAGCCGAGCCTGTCCCAGCAGCTGGGGGTACTGCGCCGCGAGGGCCTGGTAACCACCCGGCGCGAGGGCAAGCGAGTCTTCTATCGGATCGGTGACCAGAAAGTGCTGACCCTGCTGCAAACCCTGTATGAACTTTACTGTGCGGAGTAACCACACCCATGACCATTGACTGGAATGCCTTTACCCCACTGACGGCCCTCGCCGGCGGCGCGCTGATCGGCCTGGCCAGCGCGCTGTTGCTGGTGCTGAATGGCCGCATTGCCGGCATCTCCGGCATCCTCGGCGGCATACTGGCCCACAAACCCGGGGAGACCGCATGGCGCCTCGCATTCGCGCTGGGCCTGCTGGCCGTGCCCGGCCTGTGGCTGCTGTTTAGCCAGTTGCCGCCGATCGAGATCAAGGCGGGCTATCCCGTACTGATCGCGGCGGGCCTGCTGGTGGGCATCGGCACCCGCTACGGCTCCGGCTGCACCAGCGGCCACGGAGTCTGCGGCCTGTCGCGACTGTCACCGCGCTCGCTGGCGGCGACCCTGTCCTTTATGGGGGCGGGATTTGCCACTGTTTTCGTTGTCCGCCACCTGCTGGGAGCCTGAGCCATGAACAAGACTACCGTCACTGCATTTGTTGCCGGACTGCTGTTCGGCCTCGGGCTCCTGCTCTCGGGCATGGCCAACCCGGAAAAGGTGCTGGCCTTCCTGGACCTGGCGGGCAACTGGGACCCGTCCCTGGGACTGGTGATGGTCGGCGCCATCCTGGTGGCGCTGCCCGCCTTTACCTGGGCAAAGGGTCGCCAGCGGTCGCTGATGAATGAAGCGCTGGAGCTCCCCACCCGCAGCGACATCGACCGCCCGCTTGTGGTCGGCAGCCTGCTGTTCGGCGCCGGCTGGGGACTGGCCGGCTTCTGCCCCGGCCCGGCGGTGGTGGCCACCGGTGCCGGCGAGCTGAAGGCGGTGATATTTACCGTCGCGATGCTCACCGGCATGACGGCCTTCCAGCGCTTCCGGCGACTGGCCACCGCCTGACCGCAGCCCGCCGTTGCTGCCGTAGCCGGGAAAACGGGTCTATCTTTGCATAGCGCCGGGCCCGAATCCCCGGGGCCCGACAAGGGAATTGCAGCAGCATGCGGGCGAGCAACCTCGTACCCAACTGGTTGAAGGGTTATCGGCGCCAGTGGCTCGCGGGCGATACCGTGGCCGCGGTGCTGGCGACGATGATGATCGTGCCACAGGCGCTCGCCTATGCGGCGCTGGCCGGCCTGCCACCCCATATCGGCCTCTATGCCAGCCTGTTGCCACTGGCAGGCTACGCCATGTTTGGCTCCAGTTCCGTGCTGTCGGTCGGCCCGGTTGCCGTGCTCTCCCTGATGACCGTATCCGCACTCTCCCCCCTGGCCACGCCAGGCAGCCCCGAGTGGGTACTCGGCGCGGTCACCCTGGCGGCGCTGAGCGGCATCTTCCTGTTCGCCCTGGGCCTGCTGCGCATGGGCGCCCTGGCCAACCTGCTCTCCCACCCGGTCATTCACGGGTTTGTTTCCGGCGCCGCCACCCTGATCATCATCGGTCAGGTAAGCCCCCTGCTGGGCATTCAGAGAGAGGGCGAAACCGCCGTGGAAATGACCATCGGCGCCGTAGAGCAGCTTCCCAACGCCCTGCATGCCAGCGCGCTCGTGGGGCTCGCTTCGCTGGCCCTCCTCGCCGCCGCCCGCATCTGGCTCTCCTACCTCCTGCGCCGGGCGGGCGTAAAGAAGGCGCGCGCCAAGCTCATTGCGCGCCTGGCACCCATGGTGGTGGTGGCGACGGCGATCGCGCTCTCATGGCACTTCGACTGGGACAAGGAAATGGCGGTGGTCGGGGCCATCCCCGCCGGGCTGCCCGAGATCGGCATGCCCGCCCCGGAATGGGGGATGACCTACCGCCTGCTGCTGCCGGCCCTGATCATCGCGCTGCTGGGTTTCGTTGAAAGCCTGTCGATTGCCCACGCCATCGCCCTGCGCCGGCGGGAGCGGCTCGACCCGGACGCCGAGCTGCGCGGGCTGGGAGCAGCCAACCTGCTCAGCGCCGTATCGGGCGGCTTCGCCGTGACCGGCAGCTTCGCCCGCACGGCCATCAACGAGGAGGGCGGCGCCCGCTCGCCGTTCAGTGGCATCATCGCCGCCGGGCTGCTGGCGCTAATACTGCTGTTCGCCACGGCGCCCTTCGAGATGCTGCCGCTGAGTGTGCTGGCAGCCACCATTATCGTGGCTGCCAGCAGCCTGATCGACCTGCCAGGCTTTATCAGCAACTGGCGTTACGACCGGACCGACGGCGCGGCGATGGGCGGGACCTTCCTGGGCGTGGTCCTGTTCGGTGTCGAGGCCGGCATCGGTATCGGCATCGGCCTCTCCTTCGCCACGCTGATCTGGCGCACCAGCCGGCCGCATATCGCCGTGGTCGGCCGGGTGCCGGGTACCGAGCAGTTTCGCAACGTACTGCGGCACACGGTGAGAACCCAGCCGGAGATCCTGTTCCTGCGTATCGACGAAAGCCTCTTCTTCAGCAACATCAGTGCGGTGGAGGATCGCCTGCTGGCGGAGCTGAAGCGTCGCCCGGAGACGCGCGACCTGGTACTGATCCTGTCCTCGGTCAGCCGCATCGACGGCACTGCACTGGAGCGGCTGCAGCAGATCAACCGGGATCTCCGCGCGCGGGAGGTCCAGCTCCACCTGGCCGAGGTCAAGGGGCCGGTGCTCGACCGGCTCAGCCGCTCCCGCTTCCTCGAACAGCTGAGCGGGCGGATTTTCCTCTCCTCCTATATCGCCGAGCTGGCGCTGCGGCGCCGTGACCAGGAGGAAGGTGACGCCGCCACCACCTGACTCCCCGCGCACCCTGTACCGCCCCGCCGAATACTGGCAAAATATCCAGTATTTGAACCACTGGTTACCATGTCGACAGTCCTCACGGAAGAACAGCAGGCGATTGCCGATCACCCCGGCGGCCACGCCAAGGTCATCGCCGTGGCCGGCTCGGGCAAGACCACCGCCCTGCTCCACTATGTGCGCAACCGCCTGCAGGGCGGCGTGGCACCGGAGCGCATGCTGGTGCTGATGTACAACCGCAGCGCGCGGGAAGACTTTGCGGCGCGGCTGCAGCGGCTGGTGGACGGGCCGGTGCCCGCGGTGCAGACCTTCCACAGCCTTGGCTACCGGCTCTACCAGCGCCTGATCGCGCACGGGCACATCGCCCCCGCCAACCTCTCCCCCCTGCCCCAGTCGACCATCCAGCTACAGATCTGGAAGGCCATCGAGGCCTGCGCCCCACCGGAGGAACTGGAGGATATCCGCGCCCGCAAGCAGACCGAGATCGAGGCGGCGGAGTTCTTCATCGACTACACCAAGACCATCCTTACCGGTGACCTGAGCGCCTTTCAGGAACTGAAGCTGGGCGACGAGTACATGTACTTCCTGAAGGTGTTCCGCGCCTTCGAGGAGTGGCGCCGCGAGCAGCAGGCGGTGACTTACGCCGACCTGATCTACGATCCCGCCATCCTGCTGAGCCTCAGCCCGGAGATCGCCGCCGGTTACGGCAGCCACTACGAGGATATCCTCGTGGACGAGTACCAGGACATCAACGAGATACAGCATTTCCTGCTGCGGGTGCTGTATGGCAAGTCCGGCAATGTCATCGCCATCGGCGATCCCGACCAGACCATTTACGAGTGGCGCGGCTCCCGGCCGGCCTACCTGCTCAGCCATTTCGATGGCGATTTCCCCCCCTCCGGCGTCTACCGCCTCAGCCGGACTTTCCGCTACGGCCATGCCCTGTCACTGGCGGCCAATCACTTTATCGGCAACAACCGCGAGCGCGCGGAAATCTTCTGTGTCTCCGCCAACGGGGAGCAGGAGACAGATATCGAGGTGGTCAACACGGGAAAGGAAACCCGCTGGCTGGTGGAGCACCTGCGCCGCTGCCGCAAGCGCGGCGAGCCGCTGGCCCAGGTGGCCATCCTGGTGCGCCTGTGGTCGGTGGCAGCGCCGATCGAGCTGGCGCTGCTGGCGGCCAATATCCCCTACCGCTCCGGCGCCCGCAATACAGTACTGTCCAGGCGGGAGCTGCGGCCTCTTTTCTGGACCCTCAACATCGCCTCCGGCCGCTTCGCCAGCCTTCCCGCCGCGCGCCGCCAGCAGGGGCTGTACGAATGGCTGACAGCCCCGCATATCCGCATTGCCCGGCGGGTACTGGAGCCAGTATGTGCGGAGCTGGCGCGCCGGGAAAGCGACTGGGGCAGTCACCTGCTGGCCCTGGCACCGGAGGCCCTCAGCAAGCCGCAGCTCAAGCGCTTGCGCCAGCGCGCCCGGCTACTCACGGAAGTGGAGAACTGGCGCGGCCTGGCCGGCGAGTTACTGCGCCGCCAGCTGGGTGAGCTGGATTTCCTAACCGGCATCGCCGAGGACAGTTTTACCCCGCAACAGGGCGAGGAGCGCCAGCAGACGGTGCTGGCATTCTGCCAGTACCTCGACCAGCTGAAGCAGCCCCCGGAACCGGCGCTGGCCCACCTGCAGGAGCTGCAACGGCAGCACCGGGAAGGAGAGCAGAATGCCGCGGACGGGGTCACAATCACCACCATGCACCAGGCCAAGGGACTGGAGTGGGACCAGGTCATCATTCCGTCGCTGACCCGCCACAATATGCCCTACCAGCCCCAGCGCGATTTCTCCACGCCCGCCTCCGTCGAGAGCGAGCGGCGCCTGCTGTATGTGGCGATGACCCGGGCGCGGCGCCGGCTTTTCCTGGTGGCTCCGGGGACCGCCCCCGGCGAAGCGGGTTCCGGCACCGCAGCGGCCAGCGACGACCAGCAGCCATCGCTGTTTATGGATGAGATGCAACTGCCCCTCAGCCGCCTGGTGGCGGAGAGCCTGCGTGAGCGCCCCCGGACACTGCACAGCCCGGTGCCGGTCTCGCGCCTGGCCCTGCGCTATATGGAGGCCGTGGACTACAACCCGGATATAGAGGCGCCGCCGGCTGAGGCCCGCCGGCCACAAACCGGCGAGGGTATCCGGCACCGCAAGCTGGGCCACGGCCGGGTGATAGGCTGGGATGGTGACCGGGTGGAAATCCTGTTCAGCGACCGCCAGTCGCGCCGCTTCGACTGGGAGCGGCTGGCCTCTTTCCTCGTCTAGGGAAGAGCGAGAGGTCTCCGCGACCGCGGCCGGGAGGCGCCCGGCCAGCCAAGGCCGGGCCGTCGGTCAGTTGGTACTGGAACTGGTGCTGGCGGCGGCGTGGGCGAACTGGCGGCTGACATTGAAATACAGTGCGTACTCATCCCCCGACTCGGGGTCGCGCACCTGCATCTTGTCGTACACGCCCTCGCGATCGTAAACGGTCGACTGGTCGAGTACCTGCAGCCCCTTCAGCCGCACGAAGCCATGCAACTCGGAGGTGGTGATGGTGTGGTAGGCACTCTCCTGGCTGCGCCCGTCGCCGCTACTCTCGATAGCCTCCATCAGCCCCTCGACCATGTAGCGGTGGCGGTCCTCACGGGCGAAATCGGCACTGCGACCGCTGCACAGCACGCCGATCATATGCGCCTCGAGGCTCATATAGTTGTCCTCCAGAACCCGGTCGACATGCTGCAGGCAGTCGCCAAACTCACCTTTCTCCACCGCGTTGTAGGCTTCCGGCAAACCCTCGATACGGGCACCGCCGTAGGGGTTGTACGCTGCCGATTGCACGTAGGCCCGGCGCAGCTGGTTGAAATCAAGGGTGAAGGAGAGGTTCTGCGCCTCCGCCAGCAGGCGCTCGTATTCGGTCAGGGGAGCCGCCGGTGTCACCACCGGCCCCGGGGGCGGGGCAGCAGCGCCGTCGCCGCCTGTGGGCGCGCTACAGGACGCGATAAGCCCCAGCAGTACCAGGAGCCCCAGAAGACGTGCGTTCTTATATTTGCGTATTGCCATTTGCTGGTTCCGTTGTCGGTTTAGCTTTCAGTCCGAACAATCCCCTGCGCTCAGTCTCGGCGAATTCCACCTGCGGTTTAAGGAACTGGCGCAACTTTTCTTGCTCCCACATAGCGTCCTGGTACCCAAGCTCGACCAGCTCGCCGATAAAAGGTTTCTCGAACAGGAGATAACTGGCGGCGGAAGCCCCGCCTCCAGAAGTGGTGGCACCCGTGGCGCGGAACAGCCAGCGCAGCGAGCGTGGGAGGTAGCGGACCTTGCGACCGGCGAGGCGGTCGAGGCTCTGTGACGGTTCGATGACAGCCGAGTCCACCGGCCGCAGGGGGGAGAGCTCCTCGAGCTCCTTTTCCGAGACGGAAGCCAGCAGCTGGTTGACCCGGTCCAGGTGTTCCAGGTCCCCTTCCAGGCTGTCGATGAACGCAGCGTTGAACAGCTGCCCCGCGATCTGCGCAATGGATGGGGAATGGCGCGGCGCCTTGATCTTGCGCTTGCCCCAGTGGACGGGTGAGCGGTTGTCCGAGACACCAACTACAAACACGCGGTTGGCGCCCAGGTGCAGCGCCGGGCTGATCGGGGCCATCTGTCGCACCGCCCCGTCACCGTAGTATTCGTTGCCGATCTTGACCGTGGAAAACAGGGTCGGGATGGCTGCCGAGGCCATCAGGTGATCGGGGGTCAGGCGACTGCGTATGCCGTAGCGACGGAAGCGTCGCCATTCGCGCAGGTCGTCTGCTCCCTGGAAGAAGCTCACCGACTCGCCGGCGCTGTAGGACATCGCATTGACGCAGACCGCCCGCAACTGGCCCTCGTCGATCTTCCGCTGGATATTGTCGAACTCGATCACCTCTTCGATGAGCCGGCGCAGGGGGGAATTATCGAGCAGGGCCAGGGGCTTCTGGCGGCCAACCCCCTGGTTGAACAGCGAAAGAGTAATGGAAAGCATGTTGCCAAGCAGGCTGCCCCAGCCGCTGCCGTAGATATCGTCAACCGAAAGTCCCAGCCAGAGCTTGCACAAGCGCTCCACCGATTCGCGAAACGTGCCGGGATGGGAAGCCAGCAACAGGGCATTGACCGCGCCCGCGGAAGTGCCGCAAATGATCTGGAACGGGTGTGGCGTCTCGTCCGGTACAAGCTCAGCGAGCGCTTTCAGGACCCCGGCCTGGTAGGCGGCCCGTGCGCCACCACCGGACAGTACCAATGCGCTGGCCTGATGGGTGAGTCTGGGAATTTCTTTCTGTGACGACAACGCTGTTCTACCAATCGGCTCTGTTCAGGATCCAGGGTTCAGGAAAAAAAGCCGCCGAAATGCCGGTGTTCGGGGCAGCCCCGGTTTTGGGCTGTCGGCTAATGAGGATAGCAGTCGCGCCCGCACGTTTCGATAACCGATTCCGGATCCGGGTCACGAAAATAGCCGGCCTCCCTGCAAGGATACGGCTATAACGCCATATCCACCACGTAGCGTCCGATGCCGTGGCCGCGGTGCAACCGGGCGAGGAATTCCGGCGCCTGCTCGAGGGAGATGTCCTCGGCAATCCGGGCAAGCTTGTCGCCGATGTACCATTCCCCGGCAAGCTTCTCCCAGACGGCCGCCTTCTTTGCCAGCGGCAACTCGACACTGTCCACCCCCAGCAGGCTGATTCCCCTCAGGATGAACGGAAAGACATTGGCCTGGAACTGGGCACCCGCGGCCATGCCACAGGCTGCCACGCCACCGCCATATGCCAGCGACTTGATCACATTGAACAGGGTGTCGCCGCCGACAGTATCCACCGCCCATGCCCAGAGGGGCTTGGCGATCGCCTTGTTGGCAAACGGAACCAGCGTCTCCCGGTCGAGTACTTTCCAGGCCCCGAGCCTCGTAAGGAAGTCGGCCGATTCGAGTTTCCCGGTAACCGCCGCGACCCTGAATCCCAGGTGCGCCAGCAGGGCAACGGCGATGGAACCAACTCCGCCGGTGGCGCCCGTGACCAGCACCTCTCCCTGCTCCGGCCGGGCACCGGCCTCGAGCAGCTTCTCCACACACAGCCCCGCGGTCAGTCCCGCCGTGCCGAGTACCATCGATTCCCGTGCACTGAGTCCGTCAGGCAGCGGCAGGGCCCACTCCGCCGGGATCGCGACCTGTTCGGCCAGCCCCCCGGGCGTGTTCATACCCAGGCCGTAGCCGGTGACCAGCAGCTCCTGGCCCTCGCGGAAAGTCCCGCTGCGGTCCTCAAGCACACGACCTACGGCATCGATACCGGGTGTGTGGGGGTAATGCGTCGTTACGCCGCGGTTGCCGAAGGCCGAAAGGGCATCCTTGAAGTTGAGTGAGGAATAGGAAACGGCCAGCCGCAGCGGGTGGTCGGGCAGCTCGCTGGCGTTGCGCTCTACTACCTGCTGGTCAAACTTTCCCGGGGCGACCTCCTCTACCCGGATGGCCCGGAAAACCGCATCCTGCATCATATCGTCTCCAGTTCACTTGCAACCGATCAGCCCGGCCGGACTGCGCGGCCTTACTGGGCCTGGTGGCGCCAGGCTGCCAGCCGCGACAGCAGGCGCATCAGCGCCGACTCGATACCACTCTGGGCTGCAAGGCCTATCCTCTTGGCGATATTGGTCTTCTCCTTGTACTCCACCTGGTATAGCGCCGCCTCGCCTGCCCGGCTGGTGAGGTATTCATCGGAGGTTTTCAGTGCATCCACCAGCCCGAGGTCGATGGCACGCTGGCCGAACCAGACCTCGCCGGTGGCCACCCGGTTCACATCCAGCTGCGGCCGGTACTCACCGACAAAGTGCTGGAACAGGGCGTGGATCTCTTCCAGGTCACTCTGGAATTTCTCCCGGCCCTCGGGGGTGTTCTCACCAAACATGGTCACTGTGCGCTTGAACTCGCCGGCAGTGAACAGCTCGTAGTCGACATCGTGGCGCTTGAGCAGCCGATTGAAGTTGGGCAACTGGGCCAGTACGCCGATAGAACCGACCATGGCGAAAGGCGCCGCGATAATACGATCGGCGACACAGGCCATCATATAGCCGCCGCTGGCGGCCACCTTGTCCACAGCAATGGTGAGGAAGATGCCGGCTGCGCGCACCCGCGCCAGCTGGCTGGCCGCGAGCCCATAGTTGGCAACCATACCGCCGGGGCTCTCCAGCACCACCAACACCTCGTCGCCGCTCTCCGCCACCTGCAGGATGGCGGTGATCTCCTCGCGCAGGCTGGACAGCGCACTGGCCTTGATGTCGCCATCGAAATGCACCACAAAGACACGCGCGTCCTCGCCTTTTGGCTTGAGTCTGGGGTGCGGCGTACCTTCACCTTCCCCGGCCTCCGCATCGGCCTCACCCTGCTCCGGCACCGGCGTGTCCCTGCCCTCGTGACCTTCCGGCCCTGCGCCCTTGCCTTTGCGAGCCGCCTTGTGTTTTTTGGCGAGCTCCTTTTCGCGCGCCTTGTGCTCGCGAGCCAATTGCTTCTTGCGCTGGGAAAAGGCGTGCTTGTCCAGTACTGCGTGGAGCAGCGCTTCCTTCATCTGGTCATAGCGATCGTTAAGGTGGGTGACACTGATATGGCCCTGCACGTGCTCTTTGAGTTGCGCGCGATTGGCCACGATAAACCCGATAATGACCAACAGGGCGACGACGATCGTTATCACTTTGGCCAGGAACAGGCCGTATTCACTGAGAAATTCCACTGCAACTCCAAAAGTCCGTATTGATTACTGCCACTGCTCCATCGCCGAAGTGGCTTGCTGGTTGAGCGGCCGCGCCAGCAGGCCGGTGTGGGATATCCGAACCTCATAGACGGCACCGTCCTCCATCGGCAGGAAAGTAGCGCTGCCGTATACCGTATCCACCAGCGGCAGCCGTGGGTCCAGCTCCCGCAGCAGGCGCCAGACGTCCACACCGTAATTGCTGCTCTCCAGCTGGTGCACCGTGCGCTGTTTGCCCCGTTCATCCTGCAATGTCAGGTACCTGCCGCTCAAACGGTCCAGGCGATAGGCGGGCTTGATGCCCCAGCGCGCCAGGGGACCTTTCCACTTCAGCATGCGTGCGTCCAGTTGCCACTGGTCGCCGCTCAACTCGAATTCCTGGGTGATACCGTCAGCATCCGCGAAGCTCACCTGGTACTGTTGTTCACCAAGCCTTTCGAAAGAAACGGTTCCCACAGTGTGTTCGTCCGCGAGATTGCGGTAGCTGTATACATCCGCCGCCACCAGTACGATCAACAGCGCGCCGCCAAGCAGCGCCAGCCCGATGGTGCCGCGGATAAAACCCAGTAACCAGCTCCCCTTGAGCAGCACCTTGCCCCCCCAGAAAACCAGCAACAGGGCGACCAGCGCAATCAGGAAGGTGATGGCGATATACATGGTTTTCAACGCTCCATTTCAGAAGGATTGCCACTTGCCGCGGCTGCAAAGCCGCGGATCAATTGCCCCGACAGGGTCTGGGGGGGCGGAATCTCCCCCGGCAGCTCGCGATAGTTAAACCAGCGAGCGTCTGCAATTTCCCCGGGATCCAGCGACAGGTCGCCACCCTTCCAGGGAACCCGGTAACCGAGCATCAGCTGACCCGGGAATGGCCACGGCTGGCTGCCGACGTAGTGTGGCTGCCCCACGCTCACGCCGACTTCCTCACGGACTTCACGCGCGACTGCCTGCTCGGCACTCTCCCCGGGCTCGATAAATCCCGCCAGCGCGGTAAAGAGACCATGGCGATGGTGTGTGTGCCTGGCCAGCAGGCATTCCTCTCCGCGGGTAACCAGCATGATGACACAGGGCGAGATCCGCGGATATACCACCAGCTCGCACGAGGGGCATATCCGGGCGCGCTCCCCGGCAGGTGAATATTCCGTGGCCCGGCCACAGCGGCCACAGAAGCGGTGGTCGCAATCCCAGCTCACCACCTGCAGGGCCCGTCCGGCGAGCGCGAACATCTCGTCATTCACGGCACCGAGTAACGAGCGCAGGCCTCGCCACGCGCGACCGGGGAAATCGCCAGCCTCTGCCAACAGGTGAACCCCGCACGGCTGCCCGGACAGCTCACCCAGGTTGTGTGTGGCGATCGGCTGCTCCGTGAGAAAATCCAGGCACGTGTGGACGAAGTGGTTGCCGATACACAGGAGTTCGCCCCGTGCCACCACAATATGCCGGGACAATTGTGGGTGGGGCCGCACGCGAGTCGCGGGCAGGAAGCGATCCATCACGGTGCGAGCCCGGTCAGGCTGCCTCCACCGGGTAGCCAAGCACAGCGAGGCTTTCCAGCGCGAGTTTGAGGGAATCGGGATTGGCCTTGCGATGCATCCGGACCTCACCCAGATAGTATTCGAGGCTGATGATCGCATCTGCGAAGGTATCGAGCGCCTGCTCGATCTCGGGCACCGCCTCGCGTTGCTGCATCACTGTCTCGACAAAGTCCACCAGGCGCTCCACCACGCCCGCCGCACGGGTAAGGTTCAGTACGACCAGTCCACCCCGGACGGAATTCAGGGTGGTGGAGACATTGCGGATATGGCCGTAGTCGTAGCCCGATTCGGCATAGGAAGCCAGGGCACGCTTGATCAGCGACAGGCCGGCCTCGGCCTCCTTCAGCACCGTCACCTCCGCCTCAGCCAGCTGGCTCATTTCCACCGCGGAATCCGCGTGGCCGAACTCATCCACGTCAATACTGGAACTCTGGCGCAGCGCCCTGATGGTATTGTCCACCTGCAGGACCTGCTGGGTCAGGTTTTGCAGCGCAGTCTCAGTCGCAGTACCACCGAGTTGGGCTTCGGAACGCAGGGCGTCAACCGCCTTGCCCAGCTCGGTGCCCACTTTATGGAAGTTGAGCAGCAGGAGAATACTGGCAATCTTGCCCAGGTTCGCCATCAGCCCCTCGTCCTCACACAGGCCGCTCACGCCGAGGGTCTCCACATCATCGAGCATGCGCCGTACACCGGAGAGCTCCTCGTCCAGGGCCACGGCCACCGCGGTGATGGCAGTGGCCCCGGGGCCGCCCAGGCTTGCACGCTCCCGCTCCAGCTCTGTCTCGCCATAGCCAAGCGGCGCCACATTGAAGGTTTCCAGGATGCGGGCACCCTGGCCACGCGGTCTCGACAACGCGAGCCAGTAGAGGCTCTCTTTCATCAGCACCGCCGGTGGGGATTGGTCGAGGGCCTTGTCTCCCTCACGCTGCAGTGCGCGCAGGCGGCGATCAAACATGCTGAAAACCATCACCCGTGAGCGGCTGATGTGCATATTGCTGGCCGCCATACCCGCAAGTGCAGAGCCTGCCACAGCCCAGAGCTTCCCGATTGGGCGGCCCGCAGTCACACTGGCCACCCGCTGCAGGGCCCGGGCCATCATCGTATACGCCGGCTGGCTGGGCTTGCCCTGCAGCAGGGCCAGCAGGCCTACCTGGTACATGTGGCGGAAACGACGCACGAAACTGCGCAAGTCCTCCGACATGACCGCTGAGGAAACCGCGCCGGGCACGCTGGCATCGAGGCGGCAGCTGAAGAAATGACTCTCCGGCACAGGGGGTTCGGAGAGCGTTGCCCGGAGGTGATTGATGTAGGGAATCAGCAGTTCCGGTCTGGCAACGCCGCGGTTCTGCACGAATTCCAGATAGCGGGTAATCACATAAAAAGAAGTGCTGAGCGCCTCCATTACCTCGCCTGAGGGCTGCGTCTTGCCAGTCTCCATGTCAGTGAGGGCTCTCAGCATCTCCTGTGCAAGCAGCTCACCACTCTTGAGCTGCACCATCTGCAGGACACCGCAGACCTGGCGCAGCCCGGCGATGCAGGAGCCGAGGGATTCCCTGTTGCCCTCTTCCGCAGCGAACTGGTCCAGCAGTGCCGCCGCACTGTCGACGGCGGCCACCAGTTCGTCCTTGACCAGGTTTACTGAGGTTATGTTGATCTCGCGCGATTCTGTCACTGCTACACGACGCCTTTTATTTCATCAACCAGATCATATTTTGACCACCTACGGGCTTCCCGGCCCGGGCGGCTGGCCAATTTATACTAAACTCGTCGAGATTCCACTATCGGGATGTCAATTTCCATCGAACAATCGACATTTCCGCTACTACAGGGACTCACAGGTAACAGTCGCTGGGATTCCCCGCGACCGCGCCGTTTCAGGACTCGGCCCGAAATGACCGTAAAGAGCCGCCGGGCCGGACTCCGGCGCGCGCCGCACGCGCTCCCCCGGCCCTCTTCACACGGAAACTCTTGCGCCACACCAAGGATGTTCACCGATGAGTGTCCACAAGAAAGCGCCCCCTCCCTCCGAGGGAGACCTGGGATGGGCGTTCGCCGCAAACTTTCTTGGCGAAGCGCCGGACTGGTATAAATTCACCATCGCCCTCTCGCTCCTGCTGAATCCCGTATTGCTCTTTACCGTCGGGCCTTTTATTACCGGCTGGATATTGCTCGCCGAGTTCATTTTCACCCTCGCCATGGCATTGAAGTGTTACCCACTGCAAGCGGGCGGACTACTAGCCATCGAGGCCACTCTCCTGGGACTGACATCGGCGGACGCGGTCTATAACGAAGTCAGCACAAATATCGAGGTCATCCTGCTGCTGATGTTCATGGTGGCCGGCATTTATTTTATGAAGGGCCTGCTGCTATTCCTGTTCACCCGCCTGGTTCTTTCGGTTCGTTCCAAAACGCTGCTTTCCTTGCTCTTCTGTGCAGTCTCAGCGCTGCTGTCAGCCTTCCTGGATGCGCTGACCGTCACCGCGGTTCTGATAGCTGTTGCCGTGGGCTTCTATGCGGTTTACCACCGTGTGGCGAGCAACCAGCCCCACCACCACGACAGCCATGACCACTCCTCAGACGAGCATGTGGTCGAGTACCACCGTGAGGATCTCGACCAGTTCCGCGCATTCCTGCGCAGCCTCGTCATGCACGGGGCGGTGGGCACCGCCCTGGGTGGCGTTTGCACGCTGGTTGGTGAACCCCAGAACCTGCTGATAGCGGAAAAGGCGGGCTGGGAATTCCTGGATTTTTTCCGGCGCATGGCCCCGGTCACCTTACCCGCCCTGTTCGCCGGGCTGGCAACCTGTTTCCTGGTGGAAAAAATGAAAGTCTGCGGTTATGGCGCCAGGCTGCCGGCAGCGGTCAGGGAAATCCTGGACATTTACGCTCATGAGGAACAGGGCAAACGTTCCGGACGCGATGTCGCCGAACTATGGGTGCAGGGAGTGGTGGCAGTGCTGCTGGTATTCGCGCTCGCACTGCACGTCGCGGAGGTGGGTCTCGTCGGGCTAATGGTTATCATCCTGCTGACAGCGTTCAATGGGGTAGTGCAGGAACCCAGGATCGGCCACGCATTCGAGGAAGCCCTGCCATTCACCTCCCTGCTGGTGGTGTTCTTCGCCATCGTTGCGGTGATCCACGAACAACACCTGTTTGAACCCGTTACGCACTGGGTGCTGGGCATGGCACCCGAGCGGCAACCGGGCATGCTCTTTATCGCCAACGGAGTGCTGTCGATGATCAGTGATAACGTGTTCGTCGCCACGGTATACATCGAGGAGGTCAAGAGTGCCCTGGAGGCGGGCGAAATTTCGCGTGAGCATTTCGAGAAGCTGGCCATAGCGATCAATACCGGCACCAACTTGCCAAGTGTCGCCACCCCGAATGGACAGGCGGCATTCCTGTTCCTGCTCACCTCTGCCCTGGCACCATTGATCCGGCTGTCTTACGGGCGCATGGTTGTAATGGCCCTTCCGTACACAATAGTACTGAGCGCGGTCGCGCTGGCCTGCGTGGTATTTATTGTGGGCGGCTGAACGCGCGCCGGGCCATTCACGGGTGAGCCGCATGGAGTCCATCCCGAGCCGTTACGCTAGCCCCTGCTACGGATCACTTCCAGAAATGCCTGCCGGCACTTTTTTCCAGGGCCGCCAGCATCTCGTTGTGTGCCTGGATTTCCTCGGCCGAGGCCGTCGGCACCGGCAGCGGGCGACGGTCTGCCGGCAGGCGGCGAATGGCGCCGGGGGCCAGCTGTTGACTGTTTTCCCCTTCGTCACCATCGCTGCTGCGCTCCCCGCCCTGCGCCAGGGCGAGGTCGGTCTGCCCCCCGGTCATGGCAAGGTAGACGTCGGCCAGGATCTCCGCATCGAGAAGTGCGCCATGCAGGTCCCGCTGGGAGTTGTCGACGAAATAGCGCTTGCACAGCGCATCCAGGTTGTTCTTCTGTCCCGGGTGTTTTTCCCTGGCGAGGGCCAGCGTGTCCAGCACGCTGCAATGGGCGGCGACGGTCTGCCAGCGGGGACTGGCCAGCCGCTTCAGCTCCCAGTCGATAAAGCCGACATCGAACGCAGCATTGTGGATGACCAGCTCGGCGCCCTCGCAGAAGGCCATGAACTCATCGGCGATCCGGGCAAATACCGGCTTATCCTGCAGGAATTCGTTGGTGATTCCGTGCACCTCGATGGCGCCGTCATCCACCTCCCGCTCGGGGTTGATGTACTGGTGATAGTGCCGCCCGGTGGGCTTGCGGTTGACCAGCTCCACGCAGCCGATCTCGATGATGCGGTGGCCACTCTTGGGGTCGAGGCCGGTGGTTTCCGTATCCAGGACTACCTGACGCATTTCAGCTCTCCAGTTCATCTATACCGCGGTTGGCCAACTGGTCGGCGCGCTCATTGCCGGGGTGGCCGGCGTGCCCCTTGACCCAGTGCCAGTGCACGTCATGATCAGCGATCCCTTCGTCCAGCTCGCGCCAGAGATCTGCATTCTTTACCGGTTTCTTGGCCGAGGTTTTCCAGCCATTCTTCTTCCAGTTGTTGATCCAGCTGGTGATGCCCTGGCGCAGGTATTGGGAATCGGTGTGCAGATCCACGCGGCAGCGTTGCTTGAGTGCCGCAAGCGCCTTGATCGCGGCAAGCAGCTCCATACGGTTATTTGTCGTATGGGGCTCCCCACCGTAGAGCTCTTTCTCCGCATCGCCGTGGATCAGCAACGCGCCCCAGCCGCCCGGACCGGGATTGCCCCGGCAGGCGCCGTCGGTATATATGGTGACTTGTTTCAATTTGACTGCTTGTTTTTCGTAGTTAGCGTTTTCGATGCCCGCGACGCGCAGCCACCCGCGGGCTTGTGGGGACCGGGCGCAAGGCTGGCTGGCGCTCGCCGCGCCACTGGATGCGGAGGGTGCGCATGCGCGCCACTTCTTTGCGCGCGACTATGATGTAAAAGCCACCCCATGGCAAGCGCCAGCGCGCGCCGAGTCGCTCCATCCAGCTGGTGCGCGCAAGCAGTTCCCGATGCTGCAGCGGCAAGCGAAAAAATCCCCGTTCCAGCGTGTTGGCCTGCAGGTCGAGCAGGTTCATCCAGTCCTCCAGCCGGGCCGCACGGAGGTGATTGCCGTGCTGCACGGCCGCCCGGGAAAACAATAGCCGGGAGGCTCCCAACAATGAGAAGGGGTTGAATCCCACCAGCACCAGGTGTCCCCCGGGGATCAGCACACGCGCGGCTTCGCGCAGGACCTGGTGTGGGTGCTCGGAGAAATCCAGCAGGTGATGCAACAGCACCACATCGATGGACTCCGAGGGCAACGGCAGCTGCTCGAATTCCACCACCGCTGCCCCTGCCTGGCGGGAAGACGGGCTCAGGCGGAAGCAGTGGTTGATCCGGCTGCAGGCGGCAAAATCTATTGCATCCGTCACCCCGGCCTGCATCAGGTGGTAGCCGAACAGGCTTTCAACCAGGGGCTGCGCCAGCGCCAGCTGCTGGCTCAGGATCTCCTGGCCCAGCCCGCTCTCGAACCAGTTGGCCACATCGGTACAGGCCTGGGTCAGGGGCGGGACTTCTGCACCCTGTGTACGAAGCGACACTCTAGCCATTGGCTCTCCGACGGTTTTGCCCTCCGCATGGCGAAACGGGATTACACAGGGAAGCCAAGATGTGGAACCGCCACCCCGATTTATGCCCGCGGCCGACGACCCTGTGCTCGGGCGCTGCCCTGGAGGTACTCTCACTACACTATGTTATCGTTACGCAAGCTAGATTAACCGGTCATAACCATGCTCACAATATCACCTATTCCCGCGTTTAATGACAATTACATCTGGCACCTGGAGCGAGACGGAGAGCACTGGGTGGTCGATCCCGGCGAAGCGCAGCCGGTTATTGACGCGCTGGCCGGGGAACAGCTGGCGGGCATCCTCATTACCCATCACCACCTGGACCACACAGGGGGTATTGCTGAATTACGCGAACATTACGACTGCCCGGTGTACGGTCCCGGCTCGATCGACGGCGTGACCGAGCCCCTGGCAGACGGCGACAAAATCGAGCTTCTCGGGTATCCGGTCCGTGTGATGGCGGTGCCCGGGCACACCCTGGACCACCTGGCACTACTGCTGGAGGAAAATACTTCAGATGGGCAACAGTACCACCTGTTTTGCGGCGACACCCTGTTCGCCGGTGGCTGTGGCCGCCTCTTTGAGGGCACGCCCGAGCAGATGTACGCCTCACTGTCGAAGCTGGGCGCCCTGCCCCCCGAGACGCTGGTCTACTGCGCGCACGAATACACCCTGGCGAACCTGCGCTTTGCCGCCGCGGCGGAGCCCGGTAACAGCGTGTTGCAAAACCGGATTTCGGAAACCGAGTCCCTGCGCGCCCGCGACCAGGTCACCCTGCCTTCCACCATCGGCGAGGAACTAGCCACCAATCCCTTCCTGCGCTGCCACATACCGGCTTTGTCCCGCTGCGCCAGCAACCATGGCGCCGAGAACAATCCTGGAGAGGTGGCTGTCTTCGCCAGCCTGCGCAAGTGGAAGGACAATTTTTAACCAACCAGATACTCCGGAATGGCATCCGCTTGGTCCCCCTGGCCGCAACTCAAGGCAAATTGCGCAAAAACTAGCCAGTTTCCATTGACCGAAACCTGATCAGCTCTTTAGAATCAGAACATTACAAACAGAAGCTCAGGCTCAATAGTAATTTAACCGCCCTGGGCTATCGAACAGCAGAAAACTCGCGGATACCGGCATGGTTCAAAAGAAACTGGCTGTTGCCATATTGGCAACGGCAATGGGGGCCTGCGCGCAGCTCGAGGAACAGCAAGCGTCGCAGCAGCGTTCACTGGATGATCGGGAAGGAGCCCATGAGCAGAGCAGCACCAACCTAGTCACGGCCCCCAAAGTGGATAAAGCACTGCCGCCCGTCGATATCTGGGACCGCCTGCGGCGCAATTTCGACCTGCCCCGTCGCGTGGATCAGCCGAAAGTGCGCGATTACATCGCTTACTATTCACGTAACGAGGGCTACATGGCCCGGGTTACCGAGCGCTCGCGCCGTTATATATTCCATATCGCCGAGCAGCTGGAAAGAGCCAACCTGCCGATGGAACTGGCTCTGCTCCCGATCGTCGAGAGTGCCTACGACCCGTTTGCCTACTCCCATGCAAGTGCGTCGGGCATGTGGCAGTTCATTCCGGCTACCGGACGCTCTTTCGGCCTGCACCAGAACTGGTGGTACGACGGCCGCCGCGACGTGGACGCCTCAACCAAAGCCGCAGTCCGCTACTTTACCTACCTGAACAAGAAGTTCGACGGTGACTGGGAGCTGACCCTGGCTGCGTACAACGCCGGCGAAGGCACCGTCCGGCGCGCGCGGGAACGCAATGCCCGTCGCGGCAAGGGCACCAGTTTCTGGGACCTGCCCCTCCCGCGTGAAACACAACGCTATGTTCCCCAGCTGCTGGCCCTGGCAGAAGTGATCTCCCGCCCGGACTACTACCGGGTACCCCTGCACGACGTGGCCAATGAGCCCTACTACACCAGCGTGGACGTGGGCAGCCAGATAGACCTGGCCCAGGCGGCGGAGCTGGCTGACATCGAAATTGAAGAACTGCAACTGCTGAACCCGGGATTCAGTCGCTGGGCCACCGATCCCAACGGCAAGCACGAGCTGCTGATCCCGATCGACAAGCGCGACACCTTCGTAACCGCACTGGCTGCGATACCCGAGGAGCAACGCGTCAGCTGGGAGCGTTACAAGATCGCGCGCGGCGATAGCCTTTCCACCATTGCCCGACGCTACGAGACCTCGGTCGACGCCATCCGGCAGGCAAACAAGCTTCACGGCAACAATATCCGTGCCGGCAAGACCCTGCTGATCCCGCGTGCATCAGGGGCCAACGGCCAGTACGCCTATGCGCTTGACCAGCGAGTGGGCCGCAGCGGCTCCGGTTCCAGCGGACGCAAGACCAGCTATACCGTCCGGCCGGGAGACACCCTGTGGGAAATAGCGCGCACCCTCGGGGTCAGCGTCCGCCAACTGGCAAGCTGGAATAGTATGGCTACGGGCGAGACCCTGCGTCCCGGGCGCACCCTGGTAGCCTACAGCAGCGGCGGCAACAGCAGCGACACCCGCAAGGTTTCCTATCGTGTGCGCGACGGCGACTCTCTCTGGAAAATCGCGCGCTCCCTCGGGGTCAGCGTCAGTCAACTGGCAAGCTGGAACAATATGACTACGGGGGAGACCCTGCAACCCGGGCGTACCCTGGTAGCCTACAGCAGCGGCGGCGACAGCAGCGCCACACGCAAGCTTTCATACCGTGTGCGCAGCGGCGACTCCCTCTACCGCATCGCCCGGAAATTCAGCCTCGAGATCGACGATATCCTGCGCTGGAACAAGCTCAGCCGTTCCAGCTACCTGCAACCAGGCCAGCGCCTGACCCTGTTTGTCGACAGGGCCGCAAGCGGTTGATGGCAGCCCTGCCCGAGAAAGAAAAAACCCGGCCCAGGCCGGGTTTTTTTATATCTCACCGAGCAGTACTCCAGCCATACGCACGCCCGCCCCAGTTTCCGGCAAGCAGGCGCGGGCCATGGCAGCTTATCGCAGGTATAAAAAAGCCCGGCCGGGGCCGGGCTTTTTCTTGCCGGAAGCTCTTACTGCGCTTCCACTACCTCGATATCTGCCCTGTCAGCCAGGTACCTCTGCACCGCGGCGAGCTCGGCGCTACCGCTCAGGGAGGCCAGTTGCTGGCGGAGAGCCTGCCGCTGCTCCGGAGTCTGGCGCTTGAAATCACCCTCGCGGACGTCGCGCAACTGGAGGATTACCTGATCCCCGCTGTCAGTGGCGAACACCTTGATTGCAGCCGAACCAGATGATGGCGCCGCCATGGCGAAGGCTTCAGAGATAATCTGGCCGCGCTGGCCGACACCCCCGCGACGGGTATTGTCGCTGGATTTCAGGGACAGCTGCTGTTCTTTCGCAACCTCGGCGAATTCGGCACCCGAACGCACCTGCTCGGCAAACGCCTCTGCCCTCTCAGCCAGCTGCATGCTCGCCTTCTCACGCTTGAGCTGTTCGACGATGCGCTCGCGCACTTCCTCGAGCGGATAGGTGCCAGCCGGCTGATGCTCAGTCACCCGCAGGACCACGGAGTGATCCTCTGTCAGGTTCAGCACGTCAGAAGTGTTACCGTCCAGCATCACCTCCGGTGCAAACGCAGCGGCGACTACCTTGTCATTGGCCGCAATGCCGGGTCCGCCCTGGCGACCGAACAGCGGCAGCTGCTGCAGGGAAACGCCCAGTTCCTCTGCCGGGCCGGCCAGTGTCTCGGCGTTATAAGCCAGGTCTGCGAGACGCCCGAGGGCAGCGACAAACTCGCGCTCGGCTTCAGCGTTGCGCAACTGTGCGGTAATGGCGGCTTCCCGCTCCTCAAAGGATGGGGGTTCGACGCCCTCAACCTCAAGCAGCTTGATGAAGTGCGTGCCGGCATCCGTCTCGACCGGACCGGAGACGCCCCCGACATCCAGCTGGGCAAGGGCCTCCTCGAATGCCTCCGGGAATACATCCCCGTCGGTGAATCCAAGATCACCGCCCTCCTCACTGGAGCCCACATCGTCGGAATACTCACGGGCGAGAGCGGCGAAGTCCTCGCCCGCTTCAAGCCTGGACTGAATCTCGGCAATTTTTGCCTCGTCAGCATCCTCCAGAAGGATGTGCGCAGCCCGGCGGCGTTCGCTGGCCTGGTAATTCGCCGCTTCCTGTTCGTACTGTGCGCGAACATCCTGCGGAGACACATCGATATTCTCGGCGAACACCTCGGGCTTCAGCTCGATATATTCAATGGCCACCTGTTCCGGACGCTTGAAAGAGGCCTCGTTTTCGGCGTAGTAATCCTGAACTTCCTGCTCGGACACACTGACTTCGCCGAGCATATCTGTCACAGGCAAGACTACGTAATCGAAATCCCGCTCCTCCATCGAGATCTCGACCACTTCCTCGGCATCGGCACGGGTGGCTATCGCAGTGCCGGATACGCTGTCAGCATATTGCTGCAATACCAGGTCACGCTCCATCACCTGGCGGAAACTGGCCGGGCTATAGCCCATGCGGCGGAGGGCATCCCGAAACATTTGCGGGTCGAAAGTGCCATTTACCTGGAAGGCGGGCACCTGTACGGTTTCCCTGTCGATGGCGGCAGTGCTCATGACCATACCGCTATCCTGCGCTGCCTGGCGCAGTACGGAACTGGTCACCAGCTGTTGCAAAACCGGGCCGCGCAGGCGCTCGTCAGTCAGGAGGTCAGCCGGTGCGTTGTCACCGTACTGGCTCAAAATCATATTGCGGCGATTCTGGATCGCGCGCTGCAGGTCGAGGTTGGTAATTTTTTCACCGTTGACTTCGGCCACCTTATCGGTAGCGCCGCCACTGCTGCCGGCGAAAAAGTCGATTCCCCCAATGACCATAATGAAACCGAAAAAGCCGGCCACGATGATTGCGGCTGTGCCTTTCAGGTTATCGCGCATGGACTGAAGCATGCTCAGCTCCGAAAAATAACTCTAGATAAATTTATATGGGCCAGAAACAAAAAAGGCGCATCCCAGCGATACGCCTCTTCTGAAGCTTCGAACCTCGCGGGTCCGTGCCTCTTAGTTTACTGCGTCTTTCAGGGCTTTACCGGCCTTGAAATTCGGGATCTTGGCAGCGGCGATTTCGATCGGGTCGCCGGTGCGCGGGTTGCGGCCAGTGCGCGCAGCGCGTTCTTTAACGGCGAAAGTACCAAATCCTACCAGAGCTACCTGATCACCCTTTTTCAGTGCATCGGTAATGCTGTCTACCATGGCGTCCAGAGCACGGCCGGCCGCTGCCTTCGGAATGTCTGCAGATGCGGCAATTGCTTCAATCAGTTCGGACTTATTCACGCTTAATCCCTCTGTTCTTTTCTAGGTATGTACTGGGAGCCCCCTCGCAGGGCTCCTCCGCGTTCGAGCCTTGTCATCGGCGAATTGGGCGCCGATCAATAAGCCACGTGTTATACCAACTGCCCGATAGCGGGTCAAGGAAGCATGCGGGTTTCAGGGCAGTTGGACAATTAAGCGACAGCTTTTGCTGGCGGTCAGATTATTTTTTAAGCGGCTTCAGGGGCACCCTGCGGTGCCCCTGCAATGGCGCGAATTTTATTAATGGGTGCGAACCTGGCCCTGGGAACGCTCCTCAGCCTTCTTCTGCAGGGCCGAATACTCTTCGTCCGTCAGGGACTGCGGCTTGTGTTCAAGCGCAAGATCGAGCACCTGGTCGATCCACTTGACCGGCTTGATCGTGAGGTCCTGCAGGATATTGTCCGGGATGTCCTTCAGGTCGCGCTCATTGTCCGCCGGGATCAGCACCGTCTGGATGCCGCCCCTGTGCGCCGCCAGCAGCTTTTCCTTCAACCCACCAATGCGCAACACTTCGCCCCGCAGGGTAATCTCCCCGGTCATGGCCACGTCCGAACGCACTGGAATACCGGTGAGAACGGAAGCCAGCGCCGTGCACATCGCGATACCCGCAGACGGGCCGTCTTTCGGGGTGGCCCCCTCAGGCACGTGGATATGGATATCCCTGGTTTCATGAAAGTCTGGTGCAATGCCGAGGGACTGGGCCCGGGCCCTGACAACGGTCAGTGCCGCCTGGATAGACTCCTGCATCACATCACCGAGCGAACCGGTCTTGATGACACGGCCCTTACCCTGCACTGCCGAGGACTCGATGGTAAGCAACTCACCACCCACTTCTGTCCACGCGAGCCCGGTAACCTGGCCGATCTTGTTTTCCTCCTCGGCGCGACCGAAGTCATACTTCCGCACACCCAGCAGGTCTTCCAGCTGGTCGGGCTGGACCACTGCCTTGCTGGTGGTGGACTTGCGTACGTGCTCGGTAACAATCTTGCGGCAGATCTTGGCGATCTCGCGGTCGAGCCCGCGCACCCCGGCCTCGCGGGTGTAATAACGGATGATGTCCCGGACGGTATCATCGGACAGCGACAACTCGTCCTCTTTCAGGCCATTCGCTTTGCGCTGCTTCGGGACCAGGTAGCGCTGGGTGATGTTGACCTTCTCGTCCTCCGTATAGCCCGGCAGGCGGATAACTTCCATCCGGTCGAGCAGCGGGCCCGGGATATTCATGGAGTTGGAGGTACACACGAACATCACATCGGACAGGTCATAATCAACCTCGAGGTAATGGTCGTTGAATGACTTGTTCTGCTCGGGGTCGAGAACCTCCAGCAGCGCCGAAGCGGGGTCGCCGCGCTGGTCCATGCCCATCTTGTCCACCTCGTCGAGGAGGAACAGCGGGTTCTTGACCCCCACTTTCGAGATCTTCTGGATCAGCTTGCCTGGCAGGGAACCGATATAAGTGCGGCGGTGGCCGCGGATCTCCGCCTCATCCCGCACGCCACCGAGGGCCATGCGTACATATTTCCGGTTGGTCGCCCGCGCCACTGACTGGCCCAGGGAGGTCTTGCCGACGCCGGGAGGCCCGACCAGGCAAAGGATCGGCCCCTTCACTTTCTTGACGCGCTTCTGCACAGCGAGGTATTCGAGGATACGCTCCTTGACCTCCTCGAGCCCGTAGTGATCCTTGTCGAGGATTTCCTCCGCCTTTTTCAGGTCGTGCCTGACCCGGCTGGCCTTCTTCCACGGCACACTCAGCATCCAGTCGATGTAACTGCGCAGCACGGATGCTTCCGCGGACATCGGCGACATCATCTTCAGTTTCGCCAGCTCGGCGCGGGTTTTCTTCTCCGCTTCCGCACTCATTCCGGATTCGGCGATTTTTTTCTCGAGCTCCTCGACCTCGTTGGGCTCTTCGGTGATCTCACCCAGTTCCTTCTGAATGGCCTTCATCTGCTCATTCAGGTAGTACTCGCGCTGGCTCTTTTCCATCTGCTTCTTGACCCGGCCACGTATGCGCTTTTCCACCTGGATCAGGTCGATTTCCGAATCCATCAGGCCGAGCAGGGTCTCGAGCCGCTCCTTGACGCTCGATGTCTCCAGCAGCTCCTGTTTCTGGCCGAGCTCAAGCGACATATGGGCGGCAATCGTGTCGGCCAGGCGCCCGGGCTCGTCGATGCCGGAAAGGGAGGTAATCACCTCGCTCGGCACTTTCTTGCTCACCGAGACATACTGCTCGAACTGGCTCATTGCGGAACGCACCAGGGCCTCGGCCTCGGCTTCGGGCAGCTCCTCTGTCTCCAGCGGCTCTACCCTGGCACGGTAGTGACCGTCGCCCTCGATCACCTCGAGAATATTGACGCGCCGGCTTCCTTCCACCAGTACCTTGACGGTTCCATCGGGTAATTTCAGGAGCTGGAGAACACTGGCGACAGTACCCACGCGGTAAACGTCATCCGCGCCGGGGTCATCCTCCGAGGCCTGCCGCTGGGCAACGAGAAGCACCTGCTTATCGGTACGCATGGCCTCTTCCAGCGCATCGATGGATTTTTCCCGGCCCACAAACAGCGGGATGACCATATGCGGGTACACGACAACGTCGCGCAATGGCAGCAGCGGAAACTCTTGCTTGGTGTCGGATGGCTGATCCATAGAACTCCTCTCGGCCCGATCACTGGGTATACAGTCGCGCCGCGATTGGCCGCAACGCTGAAAATTCATCCGCAAACCTGCGGCTAAGGCTAGAAGATGGGGTGACGGCGGCCGTATTACAAGGGCCGGTCACGGGGATTTTTGCCCCCACCAGTCACTTCCCAATCGCCAGCCTTTCCTGACCGTTAATAATATAGGGATATTCGGCCCCCGACGGGAATCTATCTGCGCGAGGCGCCAGATACCCCAGACTGCCGCACAATTTTCACAGGCATAAAAAAAGCCCCGAAACGGGGCTTTTTTATGCCGGAAGGTCTCTACTCCTCGGGAGCCGCCTTCTGCGTATTGGCGTCATTACTCTCATAGACCAGTAATGGCGCCGACTCGCCCTTGATGACCGCTTCGTCGATCACAACCTTGGCGACATTATCCATAGAAGGAATGTCGTACATCGTCTCCAGCAGGACCGATTCCATGATCGAGCGCAGGCCCCGGGCACCGGTTTTCCGCTCCATGGCCTTGGCGGCCACCGCGTCCAGGGCATCTGGACGGAAATCCAGCTCGACACCTTCCATCTCGAACAGCTTGCCGTACTGCTTGGTGAGCGCGTTGCGCGGCTCGGTAAGGATCTGGACCAGGGCCGGCCCGTCCAGCTCCTCGAGCGTAGCGGTGACCGGCAGGCGACCGACGAACTCCGGTATCAGGCCGTAGCGCACCAGGTCTTCCGGCTCGAGACCCAGCAGGATTTCGCCAAAGTTGCTTTTGTTGTCCTTGGACTTCACCTCGGCACTGAAGCCGATGCCGCCCTTTTCCGAGCGGTCGCGGATAACCTTGTCGAGACCCGCAAAGGCGCCCCCGCAGATAAACAGGATGTTGGTGGTATCCACCTGCAGGAACTCCTGCTGGGGATGCTTGCGCCCGCCCTGTGGGGGTACTGAGGCGACCGTGCCCTCGATCAGCTTAAGCAGGGCCTGCTGGACGCCCTCACCGGAGACATCCCGGGTAATCGACGGGTTGTCTGACTTGCGGGAAATCTTGTCGATCTCATCGATATAGACGATACCCTGCTGCGCTTTTTCGACGTCATAGTCACACTTCTGCAGCAGCTTCTGGATGATGTTCTCGACGTCCTCGCCCACATAGCCGGCCTCGGTCAATGTGGTCGCATCCGCGATGGTGAACGGTACATTGAGCAGGCGCGCAAGTGTCTCTGCCAGCAGCGTCTTACCGCTGCCGGTGGGACCCACCAGCAGGATGTTGGACTTGCTGAGCTCGACTTCATCCTTGCCCTTGACCGCGCCCTTGCTGCGCAGGCGCTTGTAGTGATTGTACACAGCCACCGCCAGCACGCGCTTGGCTCGCTCCTGGCCAATGACGTACTGGTCAAGGATCTCGGTAATCTCTTTCGGGGTGGGCAGCCGGCCCTCCGGACCTTCCGAACTCTCCTGTACCTCTTCTCGAATGATATCGGTGCAAAGTTCGACACATTCGTCGCAGATAAAGACAGACGGGCCCGCAATCAGCTTGCGCACCTCCTGCTGGCTTTTGCCACAGAAAGAACAGTACAGCAGTTTGCCGTTGTCTTCTCCACTGCTCTGGTCGGTCATCAAAATACTCCGTGCTCAGTCGGCCAGCCGGTGGCCCGGCTTCTCTCATGTGTTCTATAGCAAGATGCTGCCTTTCGGCGCGTTTTTCAAGCCTTTTGTCGTCCGGGGGGACGGACAACCGGGCCAGGCAGATTTCCGACCGGCCAACCGCGTTACTTCTCCAGCCCCTGGCGACGGGTAAGTACGTCGTCTACAAGTCCGTACTCGCTCGCCTCGTCGGCGCTGAGGAACTTGTCCCGTTCGGTATCCCGCTCTATCTCTTCAATGCTGCGCCCGGAATGGTGCGCCATCAGCTCGTTGAGGCGCTGCCGGATCTTGAGGATTTCCTGGGCGTGAATGTGGATATCGCTTGCCTGCCCCTGGGCGCCGCCACTGGGCTGGTGGATCATTACCCGTGAATTGGGCGTGGCAAAACGCTTGCCCGTAGCACCGGACGCAAGCAGGAATGCCCCCATACTGCACGCCTGGCCGATACACATGGTGCTCACGTCAGGCTTGATAAACTGCATGGTGTCGTAAATGGACAGGCCGGCAGTCACCGATCCCCCCGGGGAGTTAATGTACAGGTGAATGTCCTTGTCAGGATTTTCCGCCTCCAGGAACAGCAGCTGTGCAACCACCAGGTTCGCCATGTGGTCCTCGACCGGCCCAACCAGGAAGATCACCCGCTCCTTGAGCAGGCGGGAATAAATATCGAAAGAACGCTCGCCGCGGGCAGTTTGCTCCACAACCATGGGCACAAGCCCGGAGGCTGAGGTTTCGATGGTGGACTGGGGGTATTCAAAACGTGCCATAAGTACCGTCGCTTCCTTTTTTGGCGTATCAGGCGAGAGGCCCCGGAACTGCCAGGGGCTGAAATACTGGGTTTTCTGAGCTTAACCGGTCGGGCGCGAGAAAGCCAGCCGGCGGGAAGGGGGGAAGAAAGGGATCCGGCGACCGCTCAGGCGGCCGCCGGGCAGAGGCATTTTAGCCTTGCTGCTGGGGCTTGATAACGTCGTCGTAGGAGCTCTTGACTTCCTCGACCTTCGCCTTGTCCAGCACGAAATCCACCACCTGGTCTTCCAGCACCACAGACTCGACACCGGAAAGCAGCTCGCGGTTGCTGAAGTAGTACTCGACAACTTCCTCCGGCTGCTGGTAAGTGGAAGCAAGCTCTTCAACCTTGGCTTTCACGCGCGAGGCATCGACCTGCAGTTCATTCTGCTTGACGATCTCGCCCACAACCAGGCCGAGCACTACGCGGCGCTTGGCCTGCTCTTCGAACATGGTGTCCGGGAGCATCCTGGCGGCATCCTCCGGCTTGATCTGGCCACCGAACTGCTGGACCATCTGGCCACGCAGGGTCTGGACCTCGCCGGCAACCAGTGCAGCCGGCAGCTCAACCTGGTGCTTCTCGAACAGCTGGTCCATGACCTGGGTCTTGACCTTGTTCTGTGCCGCGTTCTTCAGCTCGCGCTCCATGTTGTTGCGCACTTCCTCGCGGAACTTCTCCTCGCCGCCCTCTTCGACGCCATAGGCCTTGAAGAACTCCTCATCGAGTTCGGGCAGCTCGGGTTTCTCGGAGGACTTCACCTTGATGGTAAAAGTAACTTCAGCGCCGCGCAGCTCTTCGGCCTGGTAGTCCTCGGGGAAGGTCACCTCGATGTCCTTCTCCTCGCCCGGCTTCATGCCCAGGATACCGTCCTCGAAGCCCGGGATCATCTGGCCGGAGCCCAGCACCAGCTGGTGATCCTCGGCCTTGCCACCCTCGAACTCTTCGCCGTCTTTCTTGCCGACGAAGTCGATGGTCACACGGTCACCCTTCTGGGCCTTGCGCTTGGTATCTTTCCAGCCGGACTGCTGCTTGCGCAGAACGTCGATCATGTTGTCGACGTCTTTGTCGGTCACTTCCGCAACCGGGCGCTCAACGCTCAGCTCAGCCAGGTCGGCCAGCTCAACTTCCGGGTAAACCTCGAAAGTGGCGACATACTCCAGGTTCTCGCCCGGCTCGGTCTGCTTGGCCTCGATGCTGGGCTGACCGGCAGGCTTTACCTGCTCCTGCTGCACGGCCTCGTAGAAAGAGCGGCTCATCACTTCGCCCAGCACTTCCTGGCGCACGCCTGCGCCATAGCGCTGGCGGACAACTTTCAGCGGCACCTTGCCCTTGCGGAAACCGTTAATGCGCACGGTCTTGGCCGCCTGCTGGAGACGTTTATCCACTTCTTTATCGACGACTTCCGCCGGCAGGTTGACGGTCAGACGACGCTCCAGGCCGGAAGTTGTTTCGATGGAAACCTGCATCTTAATCCTCGTGAGACTCTCTGTAGTCGCGCCGCAGCGCCAGCTCTTGCGTGGTCGACGGAGCCTTCCGATCGACCTTCCTCTCAGGCCCAGCACCGGTCGCGAATAGCTGACTGGCAGGCTGGCGCCAAATACAAGCAGTCCGCGCCTGGCCACTGTCCGGGCCGGCTGAGCGGACTGCACTGTTCATAGCTTGGTGGGGACGGGGAGACTTGAACTCCCACACCTTGCGGCACCAGAACCTAAATCTGGCGTGTCTACCAATTCCACCACGTCCCCGTGACCACTGCCGCTAACTCATTGATATATATGCATTTTACTGCACTGACCCGTGGGCCCCGCGACAGGGGGAGCAGATTGTGCCACAGCCACGGGGGCGCTTCAACAAAATGCCCGCGGCGGCCACCGCCGCGAGGGGGCTGCGGACAATAAAAAAGGGCGCCCGGCGGGCGCCCTTTCCGTGCCAGAGGCAGAAGGCCTGTCAGACCCGCTCCACGATAGTGGTAATGCCCTGGCCGAGGCCGATACACATGGTGGACACACCAAGGTCCCCGCCCTCATTCTGCATAACCGACAACAGGGTACCCGTGATACGGACGCCACTGCAGCCAAACGGGTGCCCCAGGGCGATGGCGCCCCCGTAGAGGTTCACCTTCTGGTCCATGTCATCGAGCAGCTCCAGGTCCTTCAGCACTGGTAGCGCCTGTGCCGCAAAAGCCTCGTTCAGCTCGACCTTGTCGATATCGCCGATACCCAGCCCTGCACTCTTCAGCGCCTTCCGGGTGGCAGGCACCGGGCCGTAGCCCATGATTGACGGGTCGACGCCAGCCAGCGCCATCTCACGCACCTTGGCAATCGGCTCCAGTCCCAGTGCCTTGGCACGCTCGGCGGACATAACCAGCATGACCGAGGCGCCGTCGGTAATCTGGGAGGAAGTTCCCGCGGTCACCTGGCCGTGCTTCGGATCGAACGCAGGCTTGAGCTGTGACAGGCCCTCGACGGTGGTATCCGGGCGGATGGTCTGGTCAGACTCCACCAGGAAGGGTACGCCGTCCTCGTCGTGACCCTCGATCGCGATGATCTCCCGGTTGAACTTACCCTCCTTGGTGGCGGCAGCGGCACGCTGGTGGGAACGCGCACCAAACTCGTCCATCTGCTTGCGCTGGATACCGTGCATCATGGCCAGGTATTCAGCGGTCATACCCAT
Organism: Microbulbifer yueqingensis; assembly: GCF_900100355.1. Classification (GTDB taxonomy): domain Bacteria; phylum Pseudomonadota; class Gammaproteobacteria; order Pseudomonadales; family Cellvibrionaceae; genus Microbulbifer; species Microbulbifer yueqingensis. Next base: position 593,106 of record NZ_FNFH01000003.1, read on the forward strand.
GGAACCGGCTGCCTTGGCCATATGGCGACCGAGCATCGGGTTGGGGCTGACGTGCTCCATCATATTCAGGTGCCCCATGTGCTCGACACCGCCCACCACGTACACGTCACCAAGGCCCGCGCGAATGTTGGCCGCGGCAGTGTGCAGGGAAGACATTGAAGAACCGCACAGGCGGTTCACCGTCTGCGCAGGAATGGTATGGGGCAGCCCGGCACGCAGAACGATAAAGCGGGCAACGTTGAAGCCCTGCTCGTCCCGCTGCATCACGCAGCCCCAGATCAGGTCATCGATTTCAGCCGGGTCCAGCTTGTCATTGCGCTGGAGAAATTTTTTCAGCAGTTCTGCTGACATGTCGTCAGCACGCACGTTGCGGTATACGCCGTTCTTGGAGCGGCCCATGGCCGTGCGGGCGTAGTCGACAATCACGGCATCTCTGGGATTCAGACTCACGTTAATTCTCCTCACTTATTGCCGTAGTAGGTTTCGCCTTTCTCGGCCATTTCGCGCATGCGCTCGGTGGGCTTGTACAGTTCACCGAGGTCTGCGTACTTGTCTGCCATCTTCACGAACTCAGCCATGCCGATCTTGTCGAGCCAGCTGAAGATGCCACCGCGGAAGGGCGGGAAACCGATACCGTAAATCAGGGCCATATCGCCCTCAGCCGGGGAACCCACGATATCCTCCTCCAGGCAGCGGGCCATTTCGGTGGCCATGGGCACCATCATGCGCTCGATGATTACATCCTTCTCGAACTCTTGCGGCTCGGCCACATGTGGCTTGAGCAGTTCATAGGACTCATCGGTAGCCACCTTCTTGGGCCTGCCCTTCTTGTCCTCTTCGTAGTTGTAGAAGCCCTTGCCGTTCTTCTGGCCGTAGCGCTCGGCTTCGTACATGACATCGGAGGCGGCCTTGAAGGACTTGCCCATGCGCTCCGGGAAACCCTCGGCCATTACTTCTTCGGCATGCACACCGGTATCGATACCGACCACGTCCATCAGGTAGGCGGGACCCATCGGCCAGCCCCAACGCTCCATGACCTTGTCGATCTCCTGGAAATCCGCGCCGTCTCGCACGAGCATGGAGAAGCCAGCGAAATACGGGAACAGCACGCGGTTGACCAGGAAGCCGGGGCAGTCGCGGACCACGATCGGCTTCTTGCCCATCTTGTTGGCGAAGGCCACCACACGCGCAATGGCGTTGTCAGAGGTCTTCTCACCGCGAATCACTTCCACCAGCGGCATCTTGTGCACCGGGTTGAAGAAATGCATGCCGAGGAAGTTTTCCGGTCGCTTCAGGGCTTCAGCCAACTTGTCGATGGAAATGGTCGACGTATTGGAGGCGATCACGGTGTCGTCGCTGACCTTGCCTTCCACCTCGGCCAGTACCGAGTGCTTGACCTTCAGCTTTTCCACCACGGCCTCTACCACCACGTCGACATCGTCGAAGCCGTCATAGCTCAGGGTCGGCTCAATGCGGTTCAGCGTCTCACCCATCTTGGCCGGCGTCATACGGCCCCGGTCGACGAGCTTGGTCAGCAGCTTGTTGGCCTCTTTCAGGCCCAGGTCGATACCCTTCTGGTCGATGTCCTTCATCTTGATGGGGGTACCCTTGTAGGCTGACTGGTAGGCAATACCGCCACCCATGATCCCAGCGCCCAGTACCGCGGCGCGCTCGATCTTCTTGTCCGCCTTCTTTTCCCAGCCCTTGGCAACCTTGCCGATTTTCTGGTCGTTCAGGAACAGGTTGACCAGGGACTCGGCCGTGTCTGTCTGGGCACACTCGATGAACTTCTGCTGCTCGATTTTCAGGGCCTCGTCGCGACCGACCTTGTACCCCTCCTCGATGGATTCGACCGCCTTCACCGGGGACGGATAGTGACGCCCGGCCTGCGCGCCCACGAAAGCCTTGGTGGTGAAGAAGGCCATCATCGCCTCGGTGTCGTTGAGGGGAATCGGCGACTTCTTGATTTCGCGGCGGGCCTTGTAATCCAGGTCACCATTGATGGCGCGACCGAGCAGCTTGAGTGCAGCGTCCCTGAGCTTGTCCGTGGGCACCACCGCATCCACCGCGTAAGCGGTCAGGGCCGCATCCGGCTTCTGCTCCTTGCCAGCGGCGATCCACTCGGCGGCGACATCCACACCCACAATACGCGGCAGGCGCACAGTGCCGCCCCAGCCGGGAATGAGGCCAAGCTTGGTTTCCGGCAATCCGACCTTCGCCTTGTCGCCCATCACGCGATAGTCACAGCCCAGGCAGACCTCAAAACCGCCACCGAGGGCATAGCCGTTGATCGCCACCACGCTGGGTACCGGCAGGTCTTCCAGGCGGCTGATATTTTCGTTGTTCTTGTTCATCAGCTCGGCGACACCTTCCGGCCCGGCGGAAAAAGCACTGCCGAACTCGGTGATGTCAGCACCGACGATAAACACATCCTTGCCACTGGTCAGCAGCACACCCTTGAGGCCATCCGCCGCTTCGATCGCGTCCAGTGCCTCGGAGAACTCCGCTACAGTCTGGCGATTGAACTTGTTAACGGACTCACCTTCGAGGTTGAAGTTGAGCTCGGCGATGCCGTTGTCCAGCATCTGCACGGTTAGCGCTTTGCCTTTGAATAACATTGATTGACCTCTTGGATTCGGGGCTCGAGTTGGCCCGGGGTCGAAATTGTGTGGGACCGGGGATTGAGGGCGCCGTCAGATTAGAGTGACGACCTGCCCCATTTCGGTCAGCCAGCCCTAGTATAGCCAGATTCAAACATACGTTTGAATAGTCTTTTGTTACAAATTCGATGGCACCAGCGGTACAGGAGTTCAGAATTTGGCCAGGATTCCGTCGACTGACAGTGAAAATGCCGCAAAACCTTGCCGCGCCCCGTCACACGCAGGGTGGGGTGTTGGCACTCACGAGAATACAGTCGCAATCTCCCGGATTGCGGAAGCGGTGCGGCCTGCGGCTGCTGAAATAGTAGCCGTCGCCGGGGCCGAGAACCGCCACCTCGGCGCCTACGGTTACCTCCAATTGACCTGATACGACGATTCCCCCCTCCTCACCGGAATGGCTGAGCATCTCCGGCCCGGTGTCACCTCCGGGGGGATAGGTTTCGTACAGGATAGACATCTCGCGGTTACTGTGGCCAGCGGCAAGAAGGCGGTGCCCGACCGCGCCGGTGCCCACATCCGGCATATCTTCGGCGCGAAAAAAGACGGAGGGGGAATCATCGAGCTGCAGGGAGAAAAACTCCGCAAGAGACATGGGGATACTGTCCAGCACCTTCTTCAGCGAACCCACTGACGGGCTGACCCTCCCCTGCTCGATCAGGGAGATGGTGGCATTGGTGACGCCCGCGCGTTTCGCGAGCTCGCGCTGGGACCAGCCCCGCATCAGGCGCACAGACCGAAGCCGCGCGCCGACATCGACGCTGTCCTCTTCCCTGAGTTCCGGGGCTTTCGTCGCCGGTTCGGTTCCAGCCATAGTTCACCCGCCTGTTGCATGGCTCCAGTCTACGCCTTTCGCAACCGGCGGCAACCCTAGCACATGTCTTCGAAGGGATTGACGTCAGGCAGGTTTACTGGCGCCACGCCGGGCAGTGACACATTGTCGGTGGAGACCTCGATCAACTCTTCGTCCACCAGTCCCTCGCCAAAGCGGTAGATAGCATTCAGGTCACCCGTTGCCGCACGCTGGTCATAGGCCAGCGCCCGGTCACGGACGGCCTCATTGCGCTGCCGGAATCCGGTCATTGCCTTTTCACCGTGGCGCCGGGACAGCATGCCCTCGACCAGGCGGGGAGACAGGACGCTGGCCGTGGCATTGTTGCCGCCAAAGCCCTTGGAATTGAGGAATGCCACATCGATCGAGTCCGGTGCCCGCTCCCGGTGCTCCAGCGAAATATCCAGATTCTTGTGGTGCACGTCATCGGCAACGCGATCAATGGTGGTAATCCCCGGAAGGATGCCGTGCGCGAACATGCCCAGGCTGGTAATCAACTGGTCACCACTGGCGGCAGAGACAGTGTGCCCCAGGTACGCCTTGACCGCACACACCGGCCAGTTCTCTATGCCGAAGGCCCCTGCCAGCCGGTCGAAGATGGCTGACTCGGTGACCCGGTTCTGCGGAGTGCTGGAACCGTGCGCCTGGACAAAACTGCGCCGCTGCAGGCTCTCCTCGCCGACGATGGCGCGGGTCTCGGCCAGCGCACGGGCCACCGTGAGGTAATTGCCCGGCCCCGGTGCGGAGATGGATTTCTTGGTGCCGTCCGCGTTGACAAAGACGTTGGCAACCGCGCCGTGGATTGACGCCCCAAGTTCCAGCGCCAATTCATCGTCCATCAGGATGGCCCACTGGGTACCCTCACCGAGGGTGAAACCACAGTTCTCCCCGAAGGGCCGGCTCGCGCGGCGATAATCGATCTCTCCGGGGAACAGCTTGCGCAGCCCATCGATATTGGCGAGCGCACCCATAGTCGTATAGCCGTCGACAACTTCTGGTACCAGCGGGGCTTCGGCGGCCCCGACCACGGCCACCCGGGCACGCCCGTGGCGGATATCCTCCACCGCAGCCCGCAGGTTGTACAGGTAGGTTGCACAGGCACCGGCCACCGCCCCGGTAGTGCCTACGCTACCGAGCACATAGGCGTTGACAAAGTCCGCAGGCATGCTGGTAAGCCCCAGGGCCAGCTGCTTGGAGCTCACCCGGGTACCGCGCAGGCGCGACTGCAACAGGCCACCATTGCCGTAGGGATCCAGCTGGCTCATGGCAGAGCTGGCATAGACCGAGATGTTCTGGGGGCCGGCTGCAGCCACGACGGTTTCCCAGTCGATGCCCAGCGCCTGTACCGCATCGGAAGCGCCGAGAATCGCCAGCTGCAAGCCCCGGGGATGGAAGCGGGAATTGTACTCCTGTCCCGGCTCGAAGCCGGTGGGCAACTGCCCGGCCGACGCCACCGGGATCTCCCGATAACTGTCCAGCATCACCGACAGGCCGGCACAACGCACGCGTACCCGCCCCTCCCCGAGTGCTTCCACCTGCCAGTCTTCGGGCAGCGGATCCGGCAGCTGGCGTGCCGCCATCTCGAATGTAAAGCCGTCCGAACTGCTCAGTTCGGCGGGCTGGTGATAGTGACACTTACGGTAGTCATAAAAGCGCTGCTCCAGCTCCCTCACCAGGGTGCCGTCGATGACCTGCTGTTCGAGTGCGGCGTCGAGCGGGCCACCGGCCTTCGCGCCCTTACGCAATCCCATCAGCGCCGCCAGGTCGGACAGGACGTCCGCCCGCTCGCCAGTACCGAGGCAGTCGAGCACCAGGCGCCGATAGCCGCGGTGAAAGGAACTCCGTCCGGCGGGATTGAATCCTCCGAAAGCGGTGATGACGGGTAGGCGCTGCATCCTTACCTCCAGCTGAAAGCTGCGAAATTGACTAAATTCGACAGGAGGTCAGTTTAGGGGGTGGCGAATCGGCCTCGTTATGGGCATACTGGCCAGCAAAATTGAGTTTCTGGCCAATGACACCCTCAGGGCCTCTTAGACTTCAGAGAAGTAATGCGAACTGTCACTTTTGTACTGATCGACCAGATGCTGGCAACCGGCACGGTATTGCCGCTGGAAATGCTGCGCGGGGCACAGAGTCGCGCCCGGGCCGAAGGCAAAGAAGGCCCGCTGAAAATCGTGACCGTGAGTCTCGACGGCAAGCCCGTCGCCACCCGCTCCGGATTTCCGCTCACCCCCGATGCTGCGCTCGCGGATGCACCTGACAGCGACATAATCTACCTCCCGGCCCTGTGGCGCAACCCGCGGCCCGCGCTGCGCCGCAGTGCGGCACTGCAGCAATGGTTGCGCCAGCAGGCCGAGGCCGGCGCTGCCATCAGCGCAGTGGGCACCGGGGTGTGTTTTCTCGCCGAGGCGGGACTGCTCGATGGCAAGCCCGCGACCACCCACTGGCACTACTTCGAGCGCTTCGCCGCAGACTACCCACAGGTGAAGCTCAAGCGGCAGTACTTCATCACCCAGGCCGACAAGCTGTTCTGTGCAGCCAGCGTCAACGCGCTCGCCGACGTGACCGTGCACCTGATTCGGCAGCTGTACGGACCGTCTGTCGCAAGCCATGTTGAGCGCAATTTCTCCCATGAAATTCGCCGCCCCTTTGAGGAAATAGCCTACTCCGAGGGCTCGGTGCACTTACACCCCGATGAGGAGATCGTACAGGCTCAGACGTGGCTGAAGGAACACTGTAGCGAAGAAGTTCGGCTCAGCGAGGTAGCCGGCCATTTCGATATGAGCGTGCGCTCGTTCAACCGCCGCTTCAAGCTTGCCACCGGACAGACGCCGCTTCAGTACTTGCAGAACGTGCGTGTGGACATGGCACGCGAACTGCTGCAGTCGAGCAACCTGTCAGTGAACGAGATCGCCGAGAAGGTGGGATACCAGGACATGGGTCACTTCACCGCGCTATTCAAGAAGTTCCTGGCCACCACGCCCAGCGAATACCGCACGACCGTCCGTGCAAAACTGTTCCGGGTTAATACCTGAAACCGTCACTTGCGCAGGAAAATCACGTCGCTGTCCACAAACTCGATACCGGCTCCGAGCCGGGCTGCCAGCCAGCGCAGGGTTTCCCTGCTGAAAAAGCAGATATGGGTGGGATCGCGGATATAGTGCCACTGCGCAAAGCGTTCCGGTGAAATCACCAGCTTCGTCATCAGGGCGAGAATGCCGCCCTCGCGCAGCCGCGACCAGAGCAAGCCCAGGACCTCTCCCGGCCGGGAGAGGTGCTCGACCACTTCGGTCGCCACGATAAAGTCGAATTCCCCCTTCAGGACGCACCTGTCCGGCGCGTAAAAGGCATCGTAGAGCTCAACTCTGTGACCGGCCTCTGAGAGCATGCTGGCCAGCAGGGGCGCCGGCCCGCAGCCGAAATCGAGACCGCGTGATGCCGGGGGCAGTGCCTCTACCAGCGGCGCGGCACAGCGGGCCAGGAAACGCCGGTAACCCGCGTCTTCCAGGGAATTCTCATGCAGGTCGTAATAGGCGCGCTCGTCTGTCGCGGAGAGTTGGAATTGCTCAGGGACGAACACCAGCGCGCACACGGCGCACTGGTGATAGCTGCGGAAATTGTCCCGGTGATAGGGCTGTGCGGCCGGATGGCCACACAGCGGGCAGCTTGGGCTCACGCCTGCGTCTATCAGGCAGCCTGCTCTTCATCGGCGGGCTTGCGGTCCGCCTGCAGCAGGCGACCTTCACCGATCTCAATCTGGCGGGGTTTCATCGCCTCGGGAATCTCGCGCACCAGGTCGATATGGAGCAGCCCGTTCGACAGGTTCGCATCCACTACCTTGACGTGGTCTGCCAGCTGGAAGCGCCGTTCGAAATCGCGCGCGGCAATACCGCGATGCAGGAACTGGCGCTGCTCACCATCCTCTTCGGACTGCTTGCCGCGGACGGTAAGGCGGTTCTGCTCCACCTGGAGTTCCAGTTCCGACTTTTCGAAGCCAGCCACCGCCATACTGATCCGGTAACTGTCTTCACCAGTCAGCTCGATATTGTACGGGGGATAAGCGGGCTGGTTCTGCTCGCTGGCAGTCATCGCATCGAGCAGGTTAGCCATACGATCGAAACCAATCGCAGAGCGGTAAAGCGGGGAAAAATCAAAGTTACGCATTGTCATATCCTCAATTCAGAGCAATATTCAAGATGTGCCCGTCCGAAGACCGGGCTTCCGCGGGAGGGCCTCGCCTGAGCGCCCTGCCCGTAACTTTGATATAGGGGTGCACAGAGACTTTTCAAGTGCGGGAGAGAGGGAAATTCATGCCGAGAGCAAGCACCAGAGGCAAAGGCGATAGCAATACCGGGGCGGGTACTGACCAGCCGCGACTGTTCATCGGTATCAGCCCGGACGCACCCACGCAGCACTTCCTCGAGGGGCTGGTGATACATGCCCGCCAACTGCTTTCCTCGGGCCGCGAGCGGCCGCGCTGGACCAGTCCGAGCAACCGGCACCTGACCCTGGCATTCCTGGGGGAAACACCCCCAGAGCTGATCCCGGCCATCGAAAGGGGGCTGATGCAGATGGCGCAAGGCGCAAGACCCTGCAGTGGCAGGATTGTATCACTGGGGCCCTTCCCGAAACCCCGGGCCCGCCTGCTGGCCGCCGAACTGGTCAGCAACCCGGACCTCGACCGATTGCACAGCGGCTGCCGGGAACTCATGCGGGACCTGGGAATGAAACCTGAGAGCGCAGCCTTTCGGCCCCACTTCACTCTCGGTCGAAACCGGCATGGCCTGGGCCCGTTCCCCCCATTGCAACTCGATTATGTCGCCAGGCTGGATAACCTGGTGCTCTACCGCAGCGAAATGGCGCCGGGCGGCAGCCAGTACACACCACTGTTTGAAGCCTTGCTCGGGGGCCCGGAAGAGAACCCGGCAAGAACCTGACCGGCATAAAAAAGCCCGCGCTGGGCGGGCTTCTGCGATACGTCAATCCAGGTAGGACAGCGCGTACTCAGGGTACATAATCAAGCGCGGTCGGGACAGGCGCCGGGCGTCGAGGATAAACACATAGTTCTTGCCGGCGTCCTCGGCCGGGATTGTACGCCGGAACCTCAGGGTGCTGAAGCCGCTGACCTCGTAGGTCTGCAGTCCGGCCTTGACCGGAGCCACCAGCCGGTACTGATTGTGACCGAGGAACTCGAAGTCGTGCGGTTCGCCGCGGGAAGACTCCAGGCTGAGGGACTTGAAGGTCTGCTTCCCCTCGCCCTCTTCCGCCAGCAGTTTCTGGAGACGCTCCTGCTCACGCTTGACGTAGGCCAGCAGCTCCTCATCGATTTCTTCCGCCGGCTCGGCGGCGGCTGCCGGGGCCGGCTCGGCGGACTCAGCCTTGGCCACCGAGGGGGCCGGCAGCTGGGGCTTTTTCACCGCCGCCTCGCCGCCAGCAAGCTTGGCCGCGCGCCTGGCGGTCTCTGCCTTCTCCAGCATCGCAGCCACCATATCTTCCACCTTGCGCTTCTGCGCGGCGATGCGGCCCCGGTTGCGGGCAATTGCCTTTTCGGTATCTGCCTGCTCGGCCTTGAGCTCGTCGTAGCTGGACTGAATGATCTCAACGCGGCGGGAGCGGCTGTCGACTCCCCGCTTGGCCATATCGAACGCGTGCTTCGCCTTGCGCAACTGCCGCTCTGAATTGGAGTCTCCGCTCTTTTCGTGCTCGCGCTCCGCGCGGGTCAGGTCGATACGAGTCTGCTCATAGTTTTCCCGGGCATTTTCCAGGGCCTCCCGGGCCTCGCCAAGCTTGTAGTCGTAGGCGAGAAGCTCATTTTCGAAGTCCTCGGCCTCCACAAGCCGGTTTTCCAGTGATTGCTCCATCCTTGCCAGACGATTTCTCTCCGCGTCGAGCGTCGCCTGGGTCTGGGCTGCGGCACTCGCTCCCCAACCCACCAAAGCCGCCAGACAAAACCATTTGCAGTACCGCGCTAACACCATCATAAACAACCTGTTACCTATTTTTTTACAACTGCCGGCAACCCTCGCCCGGAAATCGGGCGCTGAAAGCACCCTGATTCCTTTGCGGCCGGTGGGTATTCCCTGCACGCCCAGGTGCAATTTTCCCCCAAAAGCACACTGTGTACCCATGCCGGGCACACCGCGACAACATTCTACGCAGCGCCTGCCAGCACTGCAACGACTGCCGCCTTGCGGCGAGTCACTGGCGGAGCGGCCCGGAGCCCAATTCAGGATGCATCACCCCCGCCGGGATGAGTCGCCCGGCAGGTCACAATTTTGTGACATTTTTACCTCCCCAGCGCTTGATTTTTTTATTGGCGGGAGCATTATGGGTAACAGGGAGTAAAAAGCTGATCTCGGTGAGATTGGAGCCCGGACGTAAAACACCCTGAGCTGCCTGAGCAGCAGAATATACGTTGCGATCCCGCTGGCCTCCGGTTCCCGATGCTCTCGGCTTCTCCCCAAAGGGCGCCCTTCCTTTTATCTGGCAAACCGCACACGCGGCCTGCAAGGTTTCCTTATAACCGGAGGTAAATGCCCATGAAATCTGCGCCCAACGATAACATCGTGTTCCGGGATATCGACAAGTCTGCCGCTCTTGCAGATACGGTATCGAAAAAGCTGAATAAACTGGAACGTTATTGTGGCGACATCATCCAGAGTCGTGTCGTACTAGAGGCTCCCCACCAACACAAGACAAAAGGCAAGCAGTTTCGCGCCTCCGTCGAACTTGCCGTCAGTGGCAAGCCAGTGACCATCAGTAACGAAAGTGAATCGATTCACCGTGCAGTCAATGCTGCTTTCGAGTCAGCCGAACGGCGCCTCAAGGAGCGCAGCAACCGTCGCGTCGCACAGCGACACCAGGGAGTGGGCTGACACCGGCCCGGCCTTGCCGTGCGGAAGACAGGGGCGGTGATAAATCCGCCCCCACTCTTCCGGCAGGCGCCGGGTTACACAGAAAAAAGAAGGCGATGCAATGCATCGCCTTTTCGGTTCCGATCCTGAAAGGTAAGAGCGCCCCGGAAACTACCACTCACCCCGCCGGGGTGCGCATGGTGACAAACTCCTCCGCCGCGGTCGGGTGAATACCGATCGTCTGATCGAAAGTTGCCTTGGTGGCACCGGCCTTGAGTGCCACCGCCATGCCCTGGATGATCTCACCCGCGTCGGGGCCCACCATATGCACCCCCACCACCCGGTCTGAACTGGAATCCACCACCAGTTTCATCAGGCTCCGCTCATCGCGCCCACTGACCGAATGCCGCATCGGCCGGAATTCAGACTTGAAAATAGTGACCGGAATGCCGGAGTCGCGGGCCTCCTCCTCCGACAGCCCCACCGTCCCGATATTCGGCTGACAGAAGACCGCGGTCGGGATGTTGTTGTAATCGATTTCCGCCGGCTCCCCTGTTCGCAGGTGCTTCACCAGCGCCATGGCCTCGGCCAGCGCGACAGGAGTCAGCTGGGGCTCGCCGGTGACATCCCCGAGTGCATAGATGGAACGTACATTGGTGCGAAAATCGTCATCGACGGAGATAGTCCCGTCACGGTGCAGAACCACGCCGAGCTCTTCCAGCCCGAGCCCGCTGATATTGGGGCGGCGCCCTGTGGCATAGAGCACCACGTCGACATTCAGGGGGGCGCCATCAGCAGAGTGCGCCATCAGGCTCCCGTCGGCCTGCTTCTCTATGGCGGTGACATCGTGATTAAAGTGCAGCCGGACCCCTTTCTTGCCAATCTCGTTGCGGGCAAATTCACGGATTTCCCGATCGAACCCGCGCAGGAACAGGTCCCGGCGATAGGACAGGTGTGTCTCCGCTCCCAGGCCGGCAAAAATTCCTGCAAACTCCACCGCGATATAACCGCCACCTACCACCAGGATACGCTGGGGGAAGTTTTCCAGTGAAAAGATCTCGTTCGAGGTAATCGCGTGCTCCCTGCCGGGGACGTCCGGTATAAATGGCCAGCCCCCGGTAGCAACGAGGATCCGGTCTGCGCTGTACTCTGCGTCACCTACAACCACCGTGTGCGGCCCTGAGAGCCTCGCCCTGCCCTCAATCACCTGAACCCCGGCATTGGCCAGCAGGTTGCGGTAAATTCCGTTGAGGCGAGCGATCTCCGCGGCATTGTTATCCCGCAGGGTGGGCCAGTCGAAAGGCGTCTCTTGTCTCTTCCAGCCGTACGCGACCGAATCCTCGAAGTCCTCACTGAAGGCACTGGCGTAGACAAACAGCTTCTTGGGTACGCACCCTACGTTGACACAGGTCCCCCCCATGTACCGGTCTTCGGCCACTGCGACACGCAGGCCCGCGTTTGCTGCCATCCGCGATGCGCGCACGCCTCCTGACCCGGCGCCAATGACAAACAGATCAAAATCGTATTCCGACAAAATAAACTCCTGCTGCTCCTGTGACTTGCGGAAATCGGCCGGGAAACTGCGTCACGGCGAAGCCGTGCACCCGTGTATCGGAGCGCATTACCGCCCGATTTATCCGCAAAACGAACCCAATTGACTTTTATCCCTTAATAGCCGTTGACTTTAATCGCGCCATCCGATATTCATGAGATGTTTGTCACAAAATGACGCCTGTTAACGACTAGAAGAAACTATAGGCATAGAAAAATGGACATTTTTTCCTCACACACCCGGCGGGTATTCTGGTTTCTCTGCCTCCTGCTGTCAGCCAGCGCTGCCAGTGCCAGTAAACACCCTTCATATCTGACCCCGAAATACTGCGACGGCCTGGTACAACAGTTTGTCGACTCCGGCATGCGCAGCCTGGGCAAATATGTCAACGAGCATTTCGACCCGCAATACCGCGGCGGCATCCGCAACACCATCCACTTCCTGGAACAGCGCTCCAGCTGGATTTCCGAGTGCGATGCGTACCTGCAGGACACCTCGAAAGAGCACGCCTTTTACAACCAGCAGCTCACCACCGAGATCCTCGGGGCCATGAATGCCCTGGCCAAGGAACTCCAGCTGGTGCGGGATGGTGTCGAGTTCTCCGATGAAAACGGCGTGAACAACCCGGCCCCGTTTATCAAGGAACGCTACCAGAAGCTCGCCGCCCTGGTCGACGAGCACCATACGCGCTACCTGATGCAAAAGCAGTTCCAGTAACCCTCGACCGGCCGGCTAGCGCGGGACCTCGCTCTCGAGGTACCCGCGCATCGACTCCAGCTGCTGGGCCAGTACCCGATCTACTGCGGCGGCCATGCGATCCAGTTTACTCGAGGCAGCCCCCCATACCTGGTATTCCCAGGTCAATACGGCACCCTTGCCACTGGGAACGATACGCCAGCGCAACAGGCCATTCACCGGCATGTTCTGCAGGGGGCCAAGGGCGCCCCGCAACCGCACTTCGCGCTCCGGAACGCTATAGAGAACCCGCAGGTGCTCCACCGAAGCCTCGCCCCAGCGCTCACAAAAACAGCTGCCCGCAGCCAGCTCAAAGGTAAAATTATCAGCGGACCCTGAGTAACTGTGGGCAGGGTCCCACCACTGGGGCAGCGCCGCCAGTGCCCGGTAGACCTCCGCACTCGACTGATTCAGCTCGGCCTCGTGGCGCAGGGTGAATTCGCTGGCATCCTGGTGCACCACAGTTGCACCGACCACTTGCGGCAACAGTACCACCGCCAGGCCGAGGCCCCTTGTTACGGCAGAGAGTTTCACCCCGGCATCCTCATTCCTGGTCCTTGCGAGCCTGACCTGCCCGCATTTCAGCCTCGTGCAACTGGCGTTGCAGCTCAGCCCCCATCGCGCCCGTGCCGCTGCTGCCAAGCAACCGCTCCTTGAGGCTGGAGGCAATTCGCCTGGTCAACGCGCCCAGCCGGGGGCGCTGCTTTTCCGTAAATGGAATCGGCCGACAGGCCTGCAGCGTCGCAAGCCCGATCCTGCCCATAAACAGGCTGGCACCCATGCCCTGCCCCAGTCGCGCAGAAACAGTGCTCAGCATGCTGTCCCCGACCAGTTCCGGCCACAGTTCACTCACTGCATACTCGCTGGCGCCGCTGTAGGCAACCAGGGCCAGGACCTTCTTGAACAGCCTCCAGCGTATCACCATGGAGGGACGCACCCCGTATATCTGCGCCACGTCATCGATCATCCGCAGCGACTGGCGAAGCGCGACCAGGACATCGAGGGTGGCGAACGGGCTCAGCCCCACCAACGCACCGGTACTCGTGGCCTGGCGCACGATGCGCCGCAGGGCTTCCTGGTCCAGTGCCTCGAGAAAGGTCACTTCCAGGTGGCGCAACAATTCGCTGCTATCGTAGTAATCCGGGGTTTCCTCCAGGACTCTCGCCAGCAGGGCGCCCTGCGGCTTCCCGCTGAAATGCTTCTGCAGGCGGGTGCGGAACTCCCGCGCGTCATCATCGCTGCGACAATCGCGCAGCTCCACCGCCAGCTCCTGTGTTTCCTGGAGCCTGCGCAGGGGCCTGCCGGCGCGGAAGTACTCCCAGATGGAGGTAGCAATGGTGGCGAGAAGAGTAAGGATGATCACGCCGGCCAGCGCACCCAGCACCCAGTGGCGCTCCATCGCCCAGCTGAACAACTGGTGCAGCTCCCAGCCCACCGCTGACGCGGCCAGGGCGAGGCCTGCAGCAAGTGCGGGCTTCCAGAACTTCAGGTGGAAAAATGGTACGCGCAGCTCGGTAAAGGAGACCCGGTCTGGCAGGGATTCACCGGTGGTAATGGAGCGCGGCAGCTCTTCCGCGCCCTCGCTGATGGTTTCGACCCGGGTCGACGCCCTGGCCGGACCCCTGCCCTCCGGCTCATCGATCGGCTCTATACGGGTTCGGCGACGGGCCTTGTGCTGTTCACCGGTCATTACAGTTTGTCTCCGAGCAGCAGATTCAGTAGCGCATCGAGGCGGATATGGGGGATGGTGCCGCCGGAGGCCATACCCAGCGGCGGACGCAGCTGCGGCGGGGCGGCATCCGCATAATGGCTCCACCCCGCCCCTTCCTCCGGCAGGCGCGCGAAGATCTCGGCATTCTCAAATCCCAGGTGGTGACCTTCCAAATCGTATCCCACCAGCATACGGCGACCGTTGCGCTGGCTCTCGTTGGAACAGCGCACGGCGGCAATGGCCTCGCAGTAAAGCGGCAGCCCGCGGTGGCGGGCCCCGGCAAAGGCCTGCTGCAGCTGCTGTCCCAGCAATTGCCTCAGGGCATCGTGATCCGCGGCCAGTACCTGGTCGACCTTGGTTGCTGCGAATACCAGTCTGTCCACCCGCGGTCGCCACAGCTTGCGCAACAGTCCGGTACTGCCATAGCGAAAGGTATCGGCGATATGCCCGAACGCCAGGCGCATATCGTCCAGCGCCTGCTCACCGGCATACAGGGTGCCGATCATGTCCACCAGTACCAGTTGCCGGTCCAGGTGACGGAACTGGTTGTCAAAGAAGGGCTGCACCAGCTCTTCCACATAGTGCCTGTAGTGCCCCTCGAGGATCTTGAAGTTGCTGTCTTCCGGCAGGGCATCCAGTGCCTCCCGGTTCTGTCCACGCAGGTCCAGCATGGGCAAGACATTGTATTCACCGCTGTCGATCAGTGCGCGACCCGGCTGGAGATAACTGAGGCGGCGCTCGCTACGGCACTGCAGCAGGAATTGGCGATATTCGCTCCAGAGGGTCGCAATACGGCCCGGGTCTGCCCGCTCGCGCGGGTCGAGGGCGGCCAGCTGGGCCACCAGCGAGGGGGCGAGCCCGGCCCTGGCATCCGCGTCCAGCAAGTGGAACTGGTGCCGGCACCAGTCGAGATAGGTCATTTGCAGCAGGGGCAGGTCCATCAGCCACTCCCCCGGGTAATCGCGCAGCTCGATTACCACCGTGCGGGTGGAGCTGCCACCGAGGCGGCGCCGGTGTCGCAGATGGATATGCAGTTCCATCGCAGACACCTCCCGGGTGCTCTCAGGCCAGTGGGGGGGCTGTGACAGCAGGGCGTCCAGGCAGCGCTGGTAGTCGAATACGGGCAGGCCCGAATCAACGGCGGGCTTGATCTCCGCTCCCAGCAGGTCGCCGTTGAGGGCCGGGGCAAAGCCGGGCAACTGGGCCCGTTGGGGATGGCTGAGCTGGTAAATCAGGCTCGTAAGGAGCGTGGACTTACCCGCACCGCTGAGCCCGGTAACGCCCACACAGAGACGCCGGTCCAGCAGCCGCTCTGCCGCCCACTGGGATTTCTCGCCGGCTTTCCGCCTCCAGCGGCGAACCCGGTCCCGCAGCCTGTCCCGTGCACCCGGTGCGCCTTCACCCATCGCTTCTTCCATAGCCCCGTCAGTCCCGTCCGTTCAGTTCCCCGGCAAGCTGCGCCGGGCAAATCCTGTTGACCCATCAAGGATAACAGGTCACGCGAAAACCTGCGCCGCCCGTTCCCCAAGCTCCAGTATTCGCGTCTACCCGGCCCCAAAAACAGAAAAGCGCGCAGCCAGGCTGCGCGCTCCCGTGAGTCAGCGGATATTCTGCGCCTCACTCCACCAGCGCGATATCACCGGATCCCATTACCGAAAAGGAGTCCTTCGCGGGTCGCCGCAGGACAATATCGCCCGATCCCATCACGGCACCACTGGCGTTCTGCGACTGGAAGTTGCGCCCCAGGAAATCACCGGACCCCATGATACTGACCGAGAGATCGGCGACTTTGCCACCAACCACCATATCCCCGGAACCCTTGATCTCCGCCGCGAACGACTCCCCGATCACGCTGTCCAGCCGGATGTCTCCGGAGCCCTTGATGGACGCTTTGCCCGCCACCGCCAGCACGGTACCCAACACCATGTCGCCAGAGCCTGTGACAGATACCTCCAGGGTCTCCGCCGCCACCCTGTCTACGCTCACCGAGCCGGAGCCGGTCACCTGCAGGTCCAGGGTTTCACTTTCCAGCAATTCCGCGCGGGCGTCGCCAGAGCCGGTAACCTCGAGCGACTCCAGTTTTGGCAGCACCACCCGGTAGTTGACACCTTCACTATCGCTGACGGTGACCACGCCGAAGAAGCGCTTGTGCTTGCTCCGCACCGAAAGCTCCAGGGTGTCGCCCCGGACTTCGGCCACCGCCAGTTCGATGGCTTCGTCGGAGCCGGTGGCACTCACCTCGAACGCCTCGCCCTGGACCACTTCCAGCTCGGAGCTGCCCTTCAGTTCGATACGTGAAAACCCCTCGACCGGGAACACCTTGCGGGCGTCTGCGGCAAATACGGCGCTGCTGCCGAGCAGTAGCGCCAGGGCAGTGCCCAGCAACGGGCGGTTCAAGAAAGAATTTACGGCCATGCGATCCTCTCAATAGTCAGCAATAGTCAGTTTTCACTGTTGTTGTCCTCTTGGACGCATCGCTACCTGCACTCGGATGCAGGCTCTCTCACTTTTTTGCGACTGGTCAGTCAAGATCCGCCTCAGCAAACCCCAGCTCCACCAGGGCCCGGCGCACCTTGTCCGCCTCAGCGGCCAGCTCCTCGGCGGCCGCCGGCTTCTGCTTGGAGAAATCAAAATCGTCCAGGGAATCGACGGGCACCAGGTGGATATGGGTATGCGGAACCTCGAGCCCCGCCACCATTACCCCGACCCGCCGGGGCTGGTAGACGGCCTTGATTCCCTTGGCCACTTTCTGGGCCACATGCATCAGGTGGGCAGACAGGTCACCGGGCACGTCGTCCCAGTGGTTGATTTCCTCCACCGGAATCACCAGGCAGTGACCCGGCTTGATGGGACTGATCGTCATGATCGCCACAGCCCGCTCATCGCGCCAGACAAAATGCCCCGGCAGGTCGCCATTGATGATCTGGGTGAAAATACTTGCCATAAAAGTGCCCTCGGGTTACCTGGAAAAGGCGGCGAATGGTTTCCTGCCGCAGAGACCGGACAGTCTACCAGCTTGGCACCAGAGCGCAGCCATTTTCACGCGCACGCGAACGGAAGCCGCTTTGCGCCCGCCAGTTGCGGGCCTGCCGCTGCGCACTGCGGGGCGGCGCCCGAAACCCAAGGAACAAGGTGACAATCTGGCAGGCAGGCGTTGGCACTGCCGGCATGATCGCGTAGGCTCGCCTCATAAAATTGATCCAGCGCGACCGGCACCACCGACAGGGCAAATTGGCTAGGGGAAATTGGCACAGCCAGGCCAAAACGCAGCCAGGACAACGAGGCCGGCGGATCGATACGATAAAGCAATAAATAACTGAGTTAATTCGGGGGGGCATTATGAGCAATCTGTTGGAGCAGGTTGGCGGCGCGCCTGTAGTAGATCGCACCGTAGCCGAATTTTACCAATCCATTGGCCGTCACCTTTCCAGTTTTGAATCCTGTGACCACCATAAACAGGAAGTCCGCCAGTCCCGGTTTCTGAATACCGCCCTGGGTAGCGAGCCGGGACCCGTGCGGGCGGACCGTGCCAGATTTCTCGCCCGCGGCCTCAACCGGCCGCTGTTCGAGGCCCTGCTGGAATTCCTGCAGCCGCGCCTGGTCGAGCTCGGGGTTCCCCGGCAACTGAGCAGCGACCTGGTGGAAGCTGCCGAAGATCTCTACGGGACCTGCGAAACCGGCCTGTCCCTGGCCAGCTGACCCCTCCCCGCTGCCCGGCCGGGGCCGAGGCCGGTTGCGACCCGGCGGGACGGTCAATACAATACGCAGTTCACAGCCTTACTTCCCCGTTTGCACACCTACCGCATGCGGTAAGCGCTACTCAATTCACCCACCTTTCTCAGAGACATTTCATGAAGATTGCCAACCACTCCGTCGTGGAGATGCACTACACCCTGAAAGACGCCGACGGAACAGTCATCGACTCTTCCGAGGGGCGCGAGCCGCTCAAGTACCTGCAGGGCGTGGGCAACATTATCCCCGGACTGGAAAAGGAAATGCTGGATAAGGCTGCCGGCGACAAGTTCACTGCAGTCATCCCCCCCGAAGAGGCTTACGGCCCGCAGAACCCGCAGCTTATCCAGACCCTGCCCCGCAGCGCCTTCGGCGGTGTCGAGAAGCTCGAAGTCGGCATGGCATTCCGCGCGCAGAGCACTGAAGGACAGCCGATCGAGGTCGAGATCATCGATATCGAGGGCGACAATGTGACCATCAACGGCAATCACCCCCTGGCCGGTGTTGAACTGCACTTCCAGGTAGAGGTGGTTTCCGTGCGCGAAGCTACTCCCGAAGAGATCGACCACGGTCACGTACACTGACCCGTTCGGGGTGGCCCGCTGTGGGCCACCCCACCCCCTCGCCCTCGCCCTCCCGCGCGACTACCATATCCTGCTGACGCAGCGGACGTAGAGCCACCTCAACACCATGATCCCTTCCCTGCCGGATAGAATCATCCTGTTCGACAGCCTCTGCAATCTCTGTAACGGCTGGGTCCGCTACGTGCTGCGGCGGGACGCCGATGGCATTTTCACGTTGTGCAGGGCGCAGTCGCCCGCCGGCCAGAAGCTGCTGGAATCTCTGGGCCTGCCACTCGACGAGTACGAGAGCGTCGCCTACCTGGAGCGCGGCGTCGACGGGCAGCTTTGCCCTTATCTCAAGAGCGAGGCCGCCCTGCGGGTTCTGGGGCAGCTGCCCGGCCCATCGCGGCATTTTACGTGGCTGCGTCTCGTACCTCGCGCGCTGCGCGACGCAATTTACGATATGATCGCGCGCAACCGTTACCGGCTGTTCGGGCGGCGTGACCAGTGTCGCCTGCCGGATGAAGCCGAGAAACACCGTTTCCTGGAAAACATTGACGAATGAAGCTGAGCGAGCAATACCTGCAGAGATTTGGCGGCATCGGGAGACTCTATGGCAGTGAAGCCCTGCCCTTACTGCATGATTCCCACTTTATTGTGATCGGTGTCGGGGGGGTGGGCAGCTGGGCCGCAGAGGCCCTGGCCCGCTCCGGCGTCGGCGCTATTACACTGATCGATCTCGACGATGTCTGCATCACCAATACGAACCGCCAGAGCCACGCGCTACAGCCGACCATTGGCCGCCAGAAGGTGGCTGTGCTCGCCGAGCGCCTGCGACAGATCAATCCCGAAATCCGCGTGCGCGAGGAAGAGGATTTCCTTGCGCAGGATAATCTCGCGGAACTGATTGACCCCGACACGGGCCCGGTGGATGTGGTGATTGACGCGATCGACTCGGCACGGGTGAAGGCCGCCCTGGTCGCCTACTGCAAGGCCCGAAAACTGCGCCTCGTCACGGTAGGTTCAGCCGGGGGCAAGCGGGATCCCCAGCGGATCGAGTGGAATGACCTCGGCCGCACGGTAAACGACCCGATGCTGGCCAAGGTCCGCCAGCACCTGTACCGGTTCCACAACTTCCAGAAGTCCAGCAAGCGGGTGTTCGGTGTCGACGCCATCTTTTCACCGGAGCAGATGGTCTACCCACAGCCCGATGGCCAGGTTTGTGGCCGCAAGAGCGCCATGCAGGACGGGGTCAAGCTCGATTGCAGTGGCGGCTTTGGTGCCGCCACCATGGTTACCGGCACTTTCGGCTTCGTCGCTGCCAGCCGGGGAATCGAGCGCCTGCTGCAGGCGAAACTCAGCCGTTGATGCTGGTCCAGACCTGCCGCAGCAAGGCATAAAATCCGTTGCTGCGCGATTCGCTCAGGTGGCGCGCGAGCCCCAGCTCGGCAAAGAGGCCGGGCAGGTCAGCATTGCGGATTTCCTCCGCGCGGCGACCATCCACCTGCGACAGCAGCAGGGCTCCCAGGCCCTTGACCACACGGCTGTCACTGTCAAAGGCGAAATAGTGGCGATCGCCCTCCTGCCGGTGCACCAGCCAGGCATCCGCCTCGCAGCCCCGCACCAGGTTTTCCGGCCGGCGTATCTCCGGCTTTACCGCAATTGCCTTGCCCCAGCGCAACAGCTCGCGGTACCGATCCTGCCAGTTGCGCTGGGCCGCCAGCCGTTCGAGCTGCAATGCGCCCAGGTCATCCGGCGCCCAGGCCGCACTGCCCGGCCAGGCGCTGGCCAGGGACTGGTCCAGCTGCAGGTAGTCCGCCACAGCCAGAAGAAATGCCTCTACGTCGTCGAAGGTGTTGTAGGCAGCTACCGAGGCCCGCACCGTGGCCCCGGTGCCGGCCGCGTGCAACAGTGGCTGCGCGCAGTGATGGCCGACCCGTACCGCAATATCCCGACCATCAAGCCAGTGCATGAGGTCGGCGGCCTGGCCCGCCTCGGGCGCACAAGCCAGTACACCAAGATTGTGCTGGGGCTGGCTCAACAGCCGCATGCCGGGCAGAGCCCCTATCCCCTCATGCAGGCGCGCCAGCAGCGCCTGCTCATGCGCCGCCATCGCAACACGGTCCTGGCTGCGCAGGAACTCCAGTGCCGCGCCGAGGGCAGCGATATCGGCCAGGGAGGACGTACCGGCTTCAAAACGGTGGGGCAGACCGGCGTACTCGCTTTCATAAAGCCCGACCTCGGCGATCATTTCTCCACCGCCCTGCCAGGGCGGCAACGACTCCAGCCACTGCTCGCGGCCGTACAGCAAGCCGATACCAGTCGGGCCATAAAACTTGTGCGCCGAGCACACCAGGAAATCGCAACCGATGGAATCCACATCGATGGCCTCGTGGGCTGCCAGCTGTGCACCATCGACAATCCAGCGCAGGTCGTAGCCGGCCAGCTGGTTGCGGATCTGCGCAAAGTCCGGGCGCAGGCCCAGGGCATTGGAGCCACCGGTCAGGGACACGATCCGCGTGCGCGGCCCCACCACCTCGTGCAAGCGGTCAAACCGGGGCACACCGGCCGTATGCGGCACATAGCGCAGGCGCAGCTGGTGACGCGCGGCGGCCATCTGCCAGGGAACCAGGTTGGCGTGGTGCTCGATGGTTGAGAGGACAATTTCATCCCCCGCGTCCAGGCCGCTGCAGAGGCTGTAGGCAAGCAGGTTGAGCGCTTCGGTAGCGCCCCGGCAGAAGACAACCTCACGCGCTGATGCCGCATTCAGAAAAATAGCCGCCTGCTCGCGTACACGCTCGACCATCTCGGTCGAGCGACGGGCCAGCCTGTGGCTGGACCGGTGGGTATTGGAGTTACTGTGAACATAAAAATCCCCGACCGCCTGAATGACAGCCTGGGGCTTGTGGGTGGTAGCCGCATTATCCAGGTAAACCAGGTCGCGGTTTTCCTGCTGGGCGAAAAGGGGGAACTGGGCCCGGAAAACAGCCGGGGAAAATGGCAACTGGCTCATAAGGCAAATAATCGCTCGGTATTACGCCGGGCCTGGACAGCGACCTCTTCGACAGGCATTTCCCGCAGTCGCGCCAGCTCCGCCAATATCTCGGGCAGATATTCCGGGCTGTTGCGCTCCCCCTGGCGCCCGTTCAGGGGCATGTCCGGCGCATCGCTCTCAAGCACCAGTGACTCCAGCGGTGCCGCGGCCACGGAGCGACGTGTCTTCGCCGCCCGCGGGTAGGTGATGGTGCCGCCGATGCCCAGGTAAAAGCCCTGCTTCCAGTACTCGCGGGCGATTTCCTCACTGCCACTGAAAGCATGTATCACGCCGCCGCGGGGGAGGTGAAATTCCTTCAGCATAGCGAGTAGTTCCGCGTGGTACCTGTGTACATGCAGGATAACGGGCAGCTGCAGCTCAGCCGCGGCGGCCAGGTGAACACGGAGCACGGCCTGCTGGCGCTCCAGCGGCGTGTCGATTGCCCTGTCGAGCCCGCATTCCCCCACGGCGATACAGCGCTCCCCGTGCCCCCACTGGAGCAGCTGCTGCTTGAGTTCTTCCTCGCTGGCATCGAGGTCGCGGACCCACCAGGGGTGAACACCGACGGCGCCGTACCAGTCCGGGCATCCCTGTAACAGGGCAAACAGGCTCTGCCACTGGGACACACTGACCCCGGGGATAACAAGCTTCCCCACGCCCACTTCCTGACAGCGCTTCCATACCGCCGCACGGTCAGGGGAGAATTGCTCGAAGTCAAAGTGGCAGTGGCTGTCGATGAGCTCCACGATTTACCTGCATCCGCTGCAAACAGTACCGGCAATTCTAACATGCGCCCGAGGGGGAAAGACCGATGCCTGATGTCGCGATACAATACCCCCTAAATCCGCGGGAGAAACCTGAGTGATCGAAGCGTTGTTGCCACTGGCCCTGTTTGTTTTTTCCACCAGCATTACTCCCGGCCCGAATAACATGATGATCATGGCCTCGGGCGTCAATCACGGGATTGCGCGCTCGCTGCCTCACTTCCTGGGTATCTGCATTGGTTTTCCGGCTATGATCATGGCGATCGGGCTGGGGCTCGGCACGGTCTTCGCTGAATTTCCGCTGCTTTACCAGGTTGTCCGCTGGGCCGGTATCGTATACCTGCTCTACCTGGCCTGGGCCATCGCGACTACCCGCGATGTGGACAGGGCAGAGCGCCACCGCCCCTTCACTTTCCTGCAGGCTGCGGCGTTCCAGTGGGTCAACCCCAAGGGCTGGGTGATGGCCGTGGGCGCGCTGGCCGCCTTTTCGACTCCCGGGGTGGAGCCGTGGGTCGATGCCAGCCGGGTGGCACTGGCCTTCGTACTGGTCGGCGGGCCCTGCATAGTGATCTGGCTGCTGTTCGGGGTGGGCATGCAGAGGCTGCTCACCAATGCGCGCTACCTGCGCCTGTTCAATATCACCATGGGGACCCTCCTTGCAGCCAGTATCGTACCCATGGTGCTCGAATGACCGGCCACCCCGTATAGCCCCGGCCAGGCGCGCTGTTCGACACATTTCCGGTAACGCCCCTTGAATTCGTTTTACGCCGCCCCAGAACTGTATGTGAGGGCGGCGAACAGCGAGCAAACTGGTGCATAAGTTCGCACCGTCGCTGGGGCCGCACAGACATTCTGCAACCGAGTGGAGGTCATCATGGATATGAAGAAACTCGCTCCGTGGAACTGGTTCAGTGAAGAGGAAGCCTCCGAGTCCGCGCGCCTGGCGCAGGGCGGGCGGCCGTCCCTCGAATTCCCCTCAATGGCACGCATGCAGGACCGCCTCGATCGGCTGATGGAGGACATGTTCCACCGGTCGGGCGATCGGGAGCCGGCGATCACCGGTCCCGCGGAGAGCCTCTTGCTCAAGCCCAGCGTGGATATTTCCGCGACTGATGACAAATACCATATCAGCGTGGAAGTGCCGGGCATCGATGAAAAGGACATCGAATTGCGGCTGGTCGGGAATACCCTGGTGATTCGCGGGGAAAAGAAACGCGAGCAACAGGATTCCGACCAGGCCAGCTTCTACAGGCTGGAGCGCAGTTTTGGCGCCTTCCGGCGCGTGCTCTCCCTGCCAGAGGACACCGAGCACGACGCCGTGGATGCCGCCTTCAGCAACGGTGTCCTGAGTATCACCTTCCCGCGTAAGGCAGAGCCGGCGGACAAGGGTAAGGTCATCGATATCCGCTCCGCCGCCTGATACCGGGAAGGCCGGCGGCCCCCTGTTTATAGTGCCGCCGGCGGATTACCGGGTTCTGGATTTCAACAGGTCAACCGACGGAGGAATTTATGCGATTCGCAAACTTGATTATTCCGATGCTGGCAGGCCTGGCGTGCGCCGCCGGCGGAGCCGCAGCCGAGACACCAGGAGTACACGAGCGCGGAGAAGTACGCTATGTATCCGGGGGTATTGGCGAGCAGGAGCGCCGGGCACTGGACGCACTCGCAGCCTCGATGGATGAAGACTTCGATACGAAGATTCACCTGAGTGCGGCATCCGGCCATTACCTGGCGGATGCCCACGTGCGTATTATCGACGAGCAGGGCAGAACCCTGGTCGATACGCAGACGGAGGGTCCGCTGATGCTCGTTGACCTGCCCGAGGGCCGCTACACCGTTGAGGCCCGCAACGGCAGCGCCACCCAGGGTACCACGATCGAGGTCAGCCCCCGGGACGGGGTTAAACCACTTTACCTGGCGTGGACTATCTGACCTGGTGGCCAGCACCATTTGCACCGGGGCAGGCCAGTGCCTGTCCCGGCGCAAACTCACCCCGCCTGCACCGCCCTGCCCGCCTCCAGCTCGACGCGAAACCTCTTCACCATCTGCTTCATGAAAAGCCGGGGTGCCAGCCGGTAGAGCCAGGCCCCGAGCAGTGTCAGGTCCCGGGGAAACAATCGTTCGCGCTCATCTCTTACGGCCTCGACGATCCGGGATGCCATCCACTCGGCACTTTTCACCGAACCCACCGTACTCTGCTGGTGACGCGCCGTGCCGCCATCACCACCCAGGGCATTGCGATCAATATTGGTGGCAACGAAACTGGGGTAGACCATCAATACCCGGACTCCATCCGCGCGCACCTCCTCGCGGAATGTTTCGAAGTACTGGTGCATCGCGCTCTTGGCTGCACAGTATCCAGCCCGCCCGAGCACCGGCATCCAGCCCGCCATGGAACTGATATTCACCACGCATCCCCTGGCAAGGCGCAGTTCGCCGAGTAGTCCCTGCACCAGTTCTACCGGCGCGTGGTAATCCACTGCCATCACTCTCCGGATAACCTCGTTGTCAGTCTGGCTCGCGAGGCTCCTGTGCGTGATGCCGGCGTTATTCACCAGCAGGTCGACGCGCTCGAAGGACTCCCGCAGGCGCCCTACCAGCGAGGCCACTTCGGTCGCACTGGCCAGGTCCACACAATAGGATCGGGCGTGAATGCCGCGGGCCTGGAGATCTGCGACCCTTGCCTCCAGGGCCGGGCCGTCCCGATCCACCAGGGCAAACTCGGCACAACCCGCTGATGCAAGCGCCTCGACAATGGCCCAACCCAGCCCACCGGCCGCGCCGGTAACGACAATCACCCCCTGGTGATTCACGCCTGTCATGCCATATCCCCGGCAGGTTCACCGACCGGCTCTATCTTGAGCGCCTCGCGGGCGAAATAATCGAAAGCTTCTACTGAGCTCTTCTGCGGCACGAACCCGAGTTCCTCCTTCAGGCGCCGATTGGAAAGTACCGGGCGGTACTGCAGGAACATGACCTGGCCCGGCTGCTTGTCAGTCAGGTGGAGCGTGTAACCGGTCCCCAGCAGCATCTTGACCAGCCAGACCGGCGGGGTGCGCAGGGGCTTGCCGAGCCGGGCAGCGATTTCCTTCGGTGTCAGGGCACCGTCGCCCGCCAGGTTGTAGACCCCGGCAGCATTGTTGTTAACCCCGAACGCTATCGCCCGAACCACGTCCTGGTCCCAGATAAATACAAATGGCGAGTTGTGGCCGCCCGGGTCGACGATAGCACTGCCGGAAAACAGTCCGGCGATTTTGTTGTTGGTAGAAGCCCCGACCACCGAACAGGGCCGGAACACCAGCTGCCTGAGCTGGGGGTAACGCTTGCGATAGGCGGCCAGCATCTCCTCCACCAGCCGCTTGTTGTCCGAGTACCCGAACTCCGGATTGCCCCGCAGCGGGTGTTGCTCGTCCAGCCATTCGGGATTGTCGGCATGGTAGCCGTAGGCCGCACCGCTGCTGGTTACCGTGACGTGCCCTACCCCGGCCGCAAGGCAGGCCCTGAGCACGTTTTCCGTACCCTCGACATCGATGCGGTATTCCTCCGCTCGGTCGCGCCCCGATGCCATGACCGACGCGAGGTGGACCACATGCGTAACCGATTCCGCGCGCATGAGCTCTCCCAGGGCGGCATCGCAGATATCCAGCTTGAACATCGGGAAGGTGGCCGGGCTCGGGTGGATGTCGACGCCGACTACCGGCATTTCCCGGGCCAGCAGCTCGCCCAGTTGACGGCCGATATATCCGGACGCCCCCGTTACCAGTACTTTTTTCTGCACTTCTTTCTGCGTCATAGTGCCCTACCAGCCTCTCTCATCCGCTCGCGCAGCCGGGCACGTGCATCCCGGCCAGAAAAATTCCACAGGCCGGCGAGCGCCAGCCCGCCCACCAGGTGCCAGACACCCCAGAATCCGGCCACCACCAGCATTTCTCCCGCCGAGGGGTAGAAGGTGAACAGCACCGCCAGCGCCAGCCCTGAATTCTGGATTCCCACCTCCATGGTCACCGCCCGGCGGTCGGCCAGTGGCAAACCCATGGCCCGAGCGCTCAGGTTGCCGATGCCGAACGCCAGTGCGTTATGGGCAATTACCAGCAGCAATACGGAACCGGCGACCTGGACCGCCGTCTCCCAGTGCTTGCTGAACGAGACCACCACGAACAGCAGGAACACCAGCAATGAAGACCCACGGAAAAACCGCTCACTGCGGGCTGCAAAGGTCGGCAGGTGAGCCCCAACCAGCATGCCGAGCACCATCGGCAGCGCCAGCACCAGCAAAACCAGCATGACCATGCTGCCTGCAGGCAGTGCGATCTCCTGCAACAGGGCGCGGGTCGCGGGATTCAGGCTTCCATAAAGAGCGAAATTGACTGGCGTCAGGACCACCGCTGCCAGGCTGGACACTGCCGTCATGCTGACCGATGTCGCCACGTTCGCCCGGCCAATCCACGTCATTACATTGGAAAAAGTGCCCCCGGGACAGCAGGAGACGAGGATCATGCCGAGCGCCAGGCCCGGGCTGACATCAAACCACCAGGTTGCCAGGCAGGTGATCGCGGGCAGCAGGAGAAACTGTGCGACCAGCCCGGTCACCGGCGCAATCGGGCGCTTCAGGACCGCGGCAAAGTCCGCCGGCCGCAAACCCAGCGACACGCCGAACATCATGAACGCCAGCACCGCATTGAGGAGCAGCAGCGCTCCCGGAGACATCTGGAAACTCTCCATCGCCTGCACACTGCTACCCACTAGACCGCCCCCAGGCGCCGCTGCCGGGCCGGCCCGGCCGGCTCCACCAGGTCACGCCGCAGCTGGCGGCGATGGCGACGCAGGGCCCCGAGATAGGTTTCCTTGTGCACATAGTAGGCCATGCGCTCAAGCTCCAGGTACTTCATGCCGCCGTCCTCACGGGACAGGGCGCGCTCGCCCTTGATGCGGCGAAATTCCCGCGCCGACAGGGTGCCCGCCGCCAGCTGCCTGATATAGAGTGCCACCAGCTCCGCCTGCTCATTGCGGCCTTCCCAGCCGAGGCCGGCGGCCTCCACCATTCCCATCAGGAACAGGTTGTCGTATTCGGGATGGAAGGCATTCAGGTACAGGCCGGGCGCCATGCCCTGCCAGTTGAGGTATTCGCGGTCAATGAATGGGTAATGCAGCTTGTAGCCGGTCGCCAGCACGACCATGTCATAGTCGGCGCTCTTGCCGTCCCGGAAGGTCACTGTGTTCCCGCTGATGGCCGCGATGTCGGGCCGCGGGTGCACGTCCCCGTGGCCGATATGGTGCAGGATGAGTGAGTTGATCACCGGGTGTGACTCGAACATCCTGTAATCCGGCTCGGGCAGGCCGTACTGGCTGGGGCGTCCCAGCATGAAGCGACTCAGGGCGGCGCTGATGCGCTGCTGGATGAAGCGCGGCAGCCGGATCTTCCCTCCCAGTGCATCGGTAGGCCTGCCGCCGATGAATTTGGGCAGGAAATAATAGCCGCGCCGCAAGCTGATATCGACACTCTGTGCCCGGTGGGCGGCATCCACGGCGAGGTCGGCACCACTATTACCGCAACCTACCAGGAGTACCCGCTTGCCCTCGAATACTGCGGGGTCGCGATACTCGCTGGAGTGAATCAGCTCACCGGCGAAATCACCCGGCAGCTCGGGAATATTGGGGTGATGCAGGGTGCCGTTGGCGATCAGCAGGCCGCCAAATACACGGGTCTGCTCCTCGCCTCCGCAACGGGTGGTAATCCGCCAGTCATCCCCTTCCCGCTCGCAGTGCACCACCTCGGTGTTGAATTCATAACACGAGTAAAGGCCGAACTCCCTGGCGTAGTCGCGGAAATACTCACGCAGCTCGCTGTGATGGGGAAAGTCCGCCACTTCATCAGCCATCGGGAACTCGGCGAATTCCGTCATTTTCTTCGACGAGATCAGGTGGGCCGATTCATACATGGTGCTGGTGGGACTATCGATATCCCAGAGGCCGCCCACATCCGAGTGGATTTCAAAGCCGACGCAGGGGATGCCATATTTGCGCAGGTTGCGCACTGAGCACAGCCCCATGGGGCCGGCGCCGATCACAGCGTAGGGTTTCATTGTTATTTTCACCTCTGTCAGTTACCGCAGCCCGGGAAATTCTGGGCCAGCGCCTGGCTCGACCAGCAGCCGGGGCCACGGTCGCAATATACAGTGACAACCGGCGGTGCGTTCGTCATAATCGGGCGGCAACTGGTGATTTTCGGACAGGACCCATGTTACCGAGAGATTCAAGAAGTGTCACTTTGAACTACTCCCGTGCACTTGCCTCGGCATTGCACAGCATGGGAAAGGAATTACCGCCCTCCGCCCTGGAGATCCTGACCGATATTGACCAGCAAGAGCGGGTACCCATGGAGCGCCAGGAGCAGCTGTGGAAATGCCTCGCCGACTGCCACAGCGACCCACTGCTCGGTGTCAGGCTGGGTCGCGCCATCCAGGCGAGCCAGCTCGGGCTGGTCGGCTACCTGCTGATGACGCAGAAAAACCTCGGCGAGGCCATCGACCAGTTGCTGCAGTACCACCCGCTGGTGGGTGAGGGAGGCCAGTTCGAACTGCGCCGGGGCGGCCAGCACGTCGACCTGTGCTACCTGCCCAACTATGTATGCTGTGCACAGCTGCGCGTGGAGACTGTGCTGTCCGCCTGCCTGACCCAGATCCGCGATATGACCGGCGGCCAGATGCGCGTCCACAGCCTGCAACTCGCGTACCCAGCCCCCTCACTCGCGGTACAGCAGCAATACCAGGCCGAGTTGCAGGTGCCGGTACAATTTGGCGCCGCCGTATCCGCAATCCGCCTGCGCCCGGAGCACCTCGGTGCGCCACTGGTTGCGGCCGACAACCAGGTGATGAACCGGCTTCAGCCCGAGGCCGATGCACTGCTCAAGTCCCTGAACAACAAGAGCCTTCAACTGCGCGTGGCGCACCTCCTGCAGCAGGAGCCACAGCTGACGCGCGAACAGGTTGCGAGCCGGTTGTGTATGAGCCCACGCCACCTGGGACGCAGGCTGACGGAGGAGAATGCCAGTTTCCGCGAGATCCAGGACGAGATCCGCAGCCAGTACGCCTGCCAGTGGCTGACAGAGGGATCGCGCAATAATGCAGAAATTGCGGCTGCGCTCGGCTACTGTGACGAAAGCGCCTTCGGCAAGGCGTTCCGGCGCTGGAAGGGTATGTCCCCGAAGGCGTGGCGGATCAGTTCGCGCTGAATCCTGTAGCGCCACCACCCTGTAAACGCCCGCCAGGTTGACCGGCGACGGGGATTGTTGAGCAGGGAGCAAGCAGCAAGGCTGGAGTAGCTTCCCCCATTCCCCGCATCTCGACAGCCAGACTACAAACCGGTGGCAAGAAGGGACAAGAAGGGAGGAGGCGGCCGACCATAATGCCTGGCGGCACTGGTCGCGAGGTCAGCCCGGCTGCCGCGAGGCGACAGGCCGGGCCCTGAAGGAACGGACTGGAGGCTTACAGGGACGCTGTGCGCTCTGCCATGCTGGCGCGAAGCGCCGCAAGGTCCTCTACCCAGACGATATCCTTCACTGCAACCTGCTGGCCAGTGGCCGAGGACAGGGTCGCACTCAGCTGCTCCAGGTTATCCGCATCCAGGGAGACCTTGTCGACCGGCATCTTCAGCCATACCTGACCCTCCTGATCGACGACCTGCTCGGCGCCGTCGGTATCGACAGCACTCACGTGACGGTCAACGGCCGAGCGACCACCTGCCGGCAGGTAGATCGTACCGGTAGCGAAGTCCACAGCAAAGGCAACCACACCCGGCAATACACCGAACAGCAGCGCCGCCCCATCGAGGATTACCACGGTCGGGTCAACCCGGCCACCGGTCTGGCCCTTGCGCTCCGGGTACAGGAAGTAACCGCATGCGGTCAGGTTCATCATCAGGACCAGCAGGCAGCTGGCAGCAACACCGCGCTTGGCAGTTTTGTTCATGGTCTCTCTCTCAGTATGTTCAGAGTATGAATTTTGGGTGGCCTAGCTTAACCAATCGCGCCCGTCACCGGAAGTGGCGCCCAGTGCCACCGGTGTGCGCCTTGTCGCAAACCGCGGATTAACCGCTCGAGGGTTCGCGACCGCTCTGGTTAAATGGAGCGCACAATAATAAATCCGTGAGGGCATACCATGTTACGGAAACTCACCCTGGCCACATTTGTCCTGGCCACCCTGATCAGCGTTGGCTGCACGGCCCCCGGCCAGACACGCGAAGACCGGCGGCAGCATATAGACACCACAGAGCGCCAGGTACTGAGCGAGCTCTACCGACTCCAACCCGACCTGCAGGGCGATGTGTCCCGGGCGCCCGGCTACGCGGTATTCAGCAACGTCAACGTGAACCTTGTACTGGCCAGCGCCTCCACGGGTTACGGGGTCGTAGTGAATAACCGCACCCGCGAGCGCACCTATATGAAAATGGGGGAGGTCGGTGTGGGCCTGGGATTTGGCGTCAAGGACTTCCGCGCACTGTTCCTTTTCGATTCGCCAGAGGTCATGCAGAGATTTGTCGAAAGTGGCTGGTCATTCGGCGGCCATGCGGACGCCGCAGCCAAGGCGCAGGAAAAAGGGGCGGCAGTAAGCCGGGAGGTGGTGATCGACGGTATGCGGGTTTACCAGCTGACCGAAAGCGGCATTGCGTTACAGGCCACGCTCAAGGGCACCAAGTTCTGGAAAGACCCGGAACTCAATTACGACTAGGCACTCCAAGAATGGTTAAAACTTAACCATTTCACCGCCAATCTGGGCAAAACCGCCCCCGGGCCGGGACGGCATGCCTAAACTTTGAACAGCACCTGATGCGGAATGTAAGGGAGCAGTACAGAATTTCTGACGTGCGAGGTCGCGCACTTGTGACAACTTGGGACAGTCAGCAGTCGTCCGCAATCGTCGCCGGGAATTTCAGGGAGCAGTAGTCGCTCAGGTGCCGCCAGGGATGGCTCGGGCACGGTATCCAGTGGTTGCCGTGCCCTTTTATTTCCGGCCGCCAGGCAATCCCCATCCTCACCTTTCCCGCACCGGCGTGAAAATTATCCCGCCTCCCTGTTATCCTTGCTGAGCAAATCAGTATTGGAGCCCATCATCCATGCATATCAGTAGCGCTTTCGACAGCGGCAATATCGAAGTTATCAACACCGACAGCCGGCCAATCGAGCTGGCCATCCGCCAGGATAATAACTCTGAATTCTACCAGTGGTTCCACTTCCGCCTGGAGGGCCAGGTGGGTGAGACATTCCCCCTGCGCATCGTCAATGCCGGCAAGGCCGCGTATCCGGAAGGCTGGGAAAATTATCGCGTGTGCGCCTCGTACGACCGGCAGAGCTGGTTCCGCCTCCCGGCAGAATATGACGGCAGCACCCTCGACTTCACCGTGGAGCTCGAACAACCCGGCATCTACCTGGCCTACTTCGCCCCCTTCTCCTGGGACCGCCACCTGGACCTGCTGGCCTGGGCCCAGTGCCACGAGCGGGTGAACCTGGAGACCCTCGGCCAGACTCTCGATGGCCGCGACATGTCCCTGCTCACCATCGGTGACCCCGAAAGCGCGAAACACCGCGTCTGGATGATCGCGCGCCAGCACCCGGGTGAAACCATGGCAGAGTGGTTTGTGGAGGGATTCCTGGAAACCCTGCTCGACGATGCCAACCCGGCCGCCCGCACCCTGCTGGAAGACACTGCGTTCTACGTGGTGCCCAACATGAACCCCGACGGGAGCGTCCGCGGTCACTTGCGCACCAATGCAGTAGGCACCAACCTCAATCGCGAATGGCAGGATCCCAGCATGGAACGCAGCCCCGAGGTATACCTCGTGCGCGAGAAAATGCTGTCGGTAGGTGGTGATATTTTCCTCGACATCCACGGGGATGAGGCCCTGCCCTTCAATTTTGTAGCCGCCTGCGAGGGCGTACCGGGATACGATGAACGCCATGCGAAACTGGAGGAGACCTTCAAGCGCGCCTTCCTGGCGGCCAGCCCGGATTTCCAGACTGAGCGCGGCTACGACCTCGACAAGCCCGGCGAGGCCAACATGACCGTGGGCACCAACTGGTGCGGCCACCAGTTCCGCACGCTGGCACTCACCCTGGAGATGCCCTTCAAGGATAATGAGAACCTGCCCGACCCCATCGAGGGCTGGTCACCGGCGCGCTGCCAGCAGCTGGCACGGGATATCCTGTTCCCGATCCGCGAGACCCTGAAAGCCCTGGCCTGAGTCGTCCCGTGAGACATGCTGCCCCGCTGCCCCTTCCGGTAGCGGGGCAACCACAGGCGTGTCCCGCTGAAGGTGCCGGGTGGGAATCCCCTCTCCCCTCCCCCCGCACAACATGATTTGCTGAGGAGACAGTGTTTTTCAGCACAGAATCTCTCGGTAGCAGGCGCGCTTTTTGCTAACTTAAAGCGCTCAGAATAAGACTCACAGGAAAATCCCATGCAGATACCTCCTCTCTGGCGCCGACTCGGCGTGGCCGTGGCCATCAGTGGCGCCCTGGCCGGCTGCGACAGGGACGCAGCATCCCAGCCCCCCGAAAGTGCAACTTCAGAAGCCACCGCTGTAGCGGACGAGACATCCGGCAGCGCCGGGCAGGGCCAGCTGCAAGTGATGGCCGACGAGCTTCACCGGCATGTGAAAATCCTCGCCTCCGACAAGTTCCAGG
Source organism: Microbulbifer yueqingensis (assembly GCF_900100355.1). GTDB lineage: Bacteria > Pseudomonadota > Gammaproteobacteria > Pseudomonadales > Cellvibrionaceae > Microbulbifer > Microbulbifer yueqingensis. The sequence goes on from NZ_FNFH01000003.1 coordinate 626,218, forward strand.
GCCGTGCCCCGGCCACCGAGGGCGAGGAACTCACCGTCACCTACCTCGCAGAGCAGTTCGAGGCCCTCGGCCTGGAGCCCGGCGCGGTTGACGCCAACGGCGAGCCCAGCTGGTTCCAGCAGGTACCGGTAGTGGAAATGCAGATCGACTCCACTCCCCTGGCCATCGAGGGAGAGGGATTCAGCAAGTCCCTGCAGCCGCTCACCGATATGGTCGCTTTCACCCAGCGCCAGACCGATAGCGCAGGGCTCGATAACAGTGAGCTGGTGTTCGTGGGCTACGGCATCGTCGCCCCGGAAAACGACTGGAACGATTACGCCGGACTGGACATGACCGGCAAAACCGCCGTCATCCTGGTCAATGACCCGGGCTACGCCACCCAGGACAAGGCCCTGTTCAACGGCAATGCCATGACCTACTACGGCCGCTGGAGCTACAAGTTCGAAGAGGCCGCCCGCCAGGGAGCCGCAGGCGCAATCATCATCCACGAGACCGGTGCCGCCGGCTACCCGTGGGAAGTGGTAAGCGGCAGCTGGTCCGGCGCGCAGATCAGCCTGGCAGCCGATGACAAGAACAGCGATCGGGTGGCCGTGGAAGCCTGGATGACCGGTGACGCCGCCAGCGAGGTTTTTGCCGCAGCCGGGCTCGACCTGTCCAAGGAAATGGAGGCGGCCAAGACCCGCGACTTCAAGGCCAGGCCCCTGGGATTAACCGCAAGTGTCCAGCTGAAGAACCAGCTGCGCACCTCGGATTCCCGTAACGTCATCGCCAGGCTGCCGGGCAGCAAGTACCCCGACGAGGCAGTGATTTACACCGCCCACTGGGACCACCTGGGTGTGAACCAGCACTCCGACGGCGAGGACCACATCTTTAATGGCGCCGTGGACAACGCCACCGGCACTGCGGGCCTGATCGCCATGGCACGCCAGGCGAGCGAGCTGGAACAGCGCCCCGAGCGCTCACTCCTGTTCGTCGCGGTCACCGCCGAGGAATCCGGCCTGCTGGGTTCCAAGTACTATGCCGCCAACCCGGTGGTACCGCTGGAAAAAACCGTGGCAGGCATCAATTTTGACGCCCTGGGCGTGCTGGGACCGATGCGCGATGTCGTGGTTGTAGGCTATGGCAACAGCGAGCTGGAGCAGCTGCTGGAGACCGCCGCGAAGGGGCAGGACCGTTACCTGGCACCGGAGGAGCACCCGGAGCGCGGCTACTTCTATCGCTCGGATCACTTCAGCCTGGCGAAGAAGGGTGTGCCAATGCTCTACTTCAAGGCCGGTACCGACAGCTTCGAGCACGGCCGCGAGTGGGCCCAGGCGCAGGGCCAGGAGTATCTCTCCCACGCCTACCACAAGCCGGCGGACGAGTACGACCCGGACTGGAACCTGGAGGGCACGGCGATGGACCTGCAACTGGGCCTGGAGCTCGGGCTGCAGCTGGCCAACAGTCGCGACTGGCCCAACTGGTACGAGGGCAACGAGTTCCGCGCGATCCGCGACGAGAGCAGCGACAGCCGCCAGTAAGCGATCGCTATCAAAAGAAAAGCCCGGCACACGCCGGGCTTTTTTATGCCTGCTGTATCAGTGCTTTCGCGCTACCAGCCAGTAGGTCCCACCCAGCGCGGCCACCGCCGCAGCGATGGCGAGGATCTGCTCGGGCCCCACATCCGCGAGATCAAGTACGATGATTTTACGGGCAATCGCCATCAGTGCCGTGGCCACCACGAGCTGGATCGGGATGATATTGGAGCCCAGGTAGAGCCGGATATTGATAAAGATTTCGATGGCGATCAGCACCAGCATGAAAGCGCCGAAGACATCGAACAGGTCGTTGTAATCCAGCAGCCAGTAGGGCTCCTCATTGAGGCGCTGGTACATGACCAGCACTACGTCCGCCACAGCCCACAGGATCACCAGGAACATGAGTATCGCCAGCAGGCGGACGGCCCCGCGTATCATGCCGTGCAACCAGCGAACCAGCGGGTCGTCATGCTCCTTGGGTAACTCCTCGTGCACGAGCAGGTTGTGGTCGTCGCTGTCTTTCATTACTGATCCCATGCATGGGCGGGAAAAACAGTTATAGCGCAATCCACAACCAAATGGGCCGGCAGCCTGTTGAGGTCGGAGGCCTTCCTGATATCTGTCGCGCGGCAGTGGAAGCACCTGGCACCGATAATACCGGAGCTTCCGGGAGACGCCCCCTGCTCAGGATTCCGCGCCGGTAACCAACTGCGGGACATCCTCGGGAAAATCCTCCACCTCCTGCACCCGGCGGACCTCGATGGTCTCTGTCGCGGCCGCCGGGCAGCGCCGCGCCCAGTCGATTGCCTCTGCCAGTGACGACACCTGGATCATCCAGAAGCCCCCCAGTGATTCCCCCGCCTCAATGAGCGGACCGTCAATGACCTGCGGCTCACCTGCGGCGAACGCGACACGTGCGCCCATGGAGCGGGGATGCAGCCCCTCCACGCTGACCAGTATCCCGGCCTCTTCCATCGACCGGTTGTATTCCATCATCGACGCCACCCGCTCGGGGTCCGGCATCACTCCAGGCCCGGCCTGCCCATAGCCCTGTGGAATCATCAGCAGCATAAATTTCATGCCAGTGCTCCTTTATTGGAAGTTATCCTGCCTGCGCCAGGCCCGTGGAACCGATCCCGGGTATCTCTTCCGGCAGGGAGCCTCCTGTTTAGCCGGAAACAGGACCAGGCGGAACCGGTTGGGACGATTGGCGCACAGGTCGACGTTAATTTGTCGGTGACATCTCGTTCGCACCGGTGGCCAGCCAATAAAAAAGCCCCGCTGTCGCCAGCGGGGCTTACATTGCAGGGCTAATTGCCTGTCAGCGGTCAGGCACTTTCCAGCGCCTCGATCTTCTTCATTTCCTCGTCGCGCAGCTCGCGGCGGAGAATCTTGCCAACGTTGGTCTTGGGCAGCTCGTCGCGGAACTCGACCTGCTTCGGCACCTTGTAGGCAGTCATATTTTCGCGGCAGTAGGCGATCACTTCCTCTTCGGTCAGGGAGTCATCGGCCTTGACTACAAACAGCTTGACCACTTCCCCGCTCTTGTCATCGGGGATGCCGATGGCGGCTGCCTCTGTCACCTTGTCGTGGGCGCTGATCACGTCCTCGATCTCATTCGGGTAGACGTTGAAGCCGGACACGATGATCATGTCCTTCTTGCGATCGACAATCCTGATGTAACCGTCATCCTGGATCTCGGCCATGTCGCCAGTCCGGAACCACCCTTCACTGTCGATGGATTCAGCGGTGGCCTCCTCGCGCTGCCAGTACCCCTTCATCACCTGGGGACCACGTACACAGAGCTCCCCTGGGGAGTTGTTCGGCAGGTCGTTGCCGTTCTCGTCGATCACCTTCACCTCGGTAGCCGGCACCGGCAGACCCACGGTACCCAGCTGCACGGCCTCGGCCGGATTGAACGACACCACAGGCGAAGTCTCGGTGAGACCGTAACCCTCAGTTACCTTGCAACCAGTCATTTCCTCCCAGCGCTTGGCCGTATCCCGGGTCAGGGCCATGCCACCAGAGGCTGTGGTATGCAGCTTGCTGAAATCCAGGTCCGCAAAGTCCGGGTTGCGCATCAAACCATTGAACAGGGTGTTGAGGCCACAGAAACCGGTAAAGCGAACGCCCTTGAGCGTCTTCACGAAGCCCGGGATGTCGCGGGGATTCGGGATCAGCAGCGAATGGTTGCCGGTGGCAAACAGGCACATGCAGTGAATGGTAAAGGCGTAGATATGGTAGAGGGGCAGCGGAGCCACGTAGAGTTCCTCGCCCTCTTTCATGCTGTTGCCCAGCGCCTCACGCACCTGTTCCATGTTGGCAACCAGGTTGCGGTTGGTGAGCATGGCGCCCTTGGCGACACCAGTGGTACCACCCGTGTACTGCAATACCGCCACATCTTCAGGACCCCGCTTCACCTCTTCGTGGGGCTGCTTGGAACCCAGCCCCATGGCATCGCGGAAATTGACCTGGTTGGTGAAGGAGAACTCCGGCACCATCTTCTTTACGTACTTGGCCACACTGTTGATCAGCACCCGCTTGACCGGGCTGTGCAGGTCGGCGAGCTCGCTGACGATGACCTTCTCCACCCCGGTCTCAGAAACTATCTGGGACGCAGTGTCGGCAATGTTCGCCAGCACCACCAGGGCCTTGGCACCTGAGTCATTCAGCTGGTGTTTGAGCTCCCGGCGCGTATAGAGCGGGTTGGTATTGACCACCACCAGGCCGGCGCGGATGGCACCGAATACCACTACCGGGTATTGCAGGACATTCGGCAGCTGTACCGCGATGCGGTCGCCGGGCTCCAGGTTGGTATGATTCTGCAGGTAGGAGGCAAATTGCCCGCTGAGCCTGTCGATATCACCGATCGAAAGTGTCTGCCCCAGGCAGGTAAAAGCCGGCCTGTCGCGGAATTTTGCGCAGGCGTCAGAAAATACGTCGAGTATGCTGCGGTCGATGTCCAACTGTTTTCTCCCAGTCCTGTTGTTGTCGCTTGTCCGCGTGTTCCGTTTCTTATAGACGAAATTCCCTCATGGAGAGTGCGAACGTGTCGTTATTCTTCGTAAGCTTATGCTGCGGGAAAGAGGTCCGCCAGCGCGGCGGCCAGTTCCCGGTCGCCGGAATAAGTAATATCCCCCAACAAAAATGCATGGCGGGCGCTGAGGCGTCCCTCCATGATGGCATCCAGGGTTGTCTGCGACATCTCCAGAACAAGTGACGCGTCGTCCACCTCTCCCAGCCGGGCAACAGCCGCGGGCTCGCCGGATTCTCGTGACAGTATCACGCCAAAATCACTGGCGTCCGGCAGTCGAAACTGTACCCGAGTGCAAGGGTGCAAACAAGAGAGGCGCCCCAGGCGCGCAACCACCTGATCTGGCAACTGCATAAAAACCCCAGAATAAAAAAACCGCCGGCGGGGCCAGCGGTTTCCTTGTTACAGCGAAGATCAGAACGCGAAGTGTTCCGCGTCCAGATCCATCAGGTTACCGGCGCCGCTCTTCATCGCCGCCGCATGCGCCGCGGTACGCGGCAGGATGCGGTCGAAGTAGAAGCGCGCAGTCGCCAGCTTGGCGCGGTAGAAGTCGGCGTCACCCTCACCTGCGGCAAGCTTGTCACTGGCTACCTTGGCGGCGCGGGCCCACAGGAAGCCCAGGACCACGTAACCGGAGTACATCAGGTAGTCCACAGAGGCAGCGCCCACTTCGTCCGGGTTTTCCATCGCCAGGGCGCCCACGTGCATGGTCACGTCGCCCCACTCCTTGTTGAGCTCCTGCAGCCGGCTGACGAACGGCGCCAGGGCCTCGGTGTCGATTTCCGCCTGGCAGAACTTGTGTACCTGCTTGGTGAACTTGCGCAGCAGCTCACCCTGGCTCATCAGGACCTTGCGGCCCAGCAGGTCCAGTGCCTGGATGCCGGTGGTGCCTTCATAAATTGTGGCAATACGGGCGTCACGGACGTTCTGCTCCATGCCCCACTCGGAGATATAACCGTGGCCGCCGAAGCACTGCAGGCCGAGGTTGGCAGACTCGAAGCCGGTCTCGGTCAGGAACGCCTTGGCGATCGGGGTGAGGAAGGCCAGCAGGTCTTCTGCTTCCTTCTTGTCCTCGTCGCTGCCCTTGTGGGTGCGGTCCACCTGCTGGGCGCACAGGGAAATCAGCATGCGCCCACCCTCGGCGAATGCCTTTTGCGTCAGCAGCATGCGGCGCACGTCCGGATGCACGATGATCGGGTCGGCGGCACCTTCCGGGTTTTTCGCACCGCTCAGGGAACGCATCTGCAGGCGGTCCTTGGCGTATGCCAGCGACTTCTGGAAACCGGCCTCGGCGTGGGCCAGGCCCTGCAGGGCGGTACCCAGGCGCGCAGTATTCATAAAGGTGAACATGCAGTTCAGGCCCTTGTTGGGCGGCCCGATCAGGAAGCCCTTGGCGCCGTCGAAATTCAGCACGGCAGTCGCGTTGCCGTGGATACCCATCTTGTGTTCCAGCGAGCCACAGGCAACGCCGTTGCGCTCGCCCACGGAGCCCTCGGCGGTGGGCAGGAACTTGGGCACGATAAACAGGGAAATGCCCTTGGTGCCAGCGGGGGCGTCCGGGAGACGCGCAAGTACGATGTGCACAATGTTCTCGGCCATATCGTGCTCACCGGCTGAGATAAAGATCTTGGTGCCGGTGATCGCGTAGGAACCGTCTGCATTCGGCTCGGCCTTGGTGCGCAGGATGCCCAGGTCAGTACCGCAGTGCGGCTCGGTCAGGCACATGGTGCCGGTCCAGGTTCCCTCTACCAGCTTGGTCAGGTAGGTGGCCTTCTGCTCTTCGGTGCCATGGGCTTCCAGGGTGTTCATGGCGCCGTGGGACAGGCCCGGGTACATGCCCCAGGACCAGTTGGTGGTGCCCACCATCTCGCTCATCAGGGTACCCAGGGAAGGCGGCAGGCCCTGGCCGCCGTACTCGACATCATGCGCCAGCGACGGCCATCCGGCCTCGACAAATTGCTGGTAGGCCTCCTTGAAGCCCTCCGGCGTGGTGACCTCACCGTCGTTCCAGGTACAGCCCTGCTGGTCGCCGACGGCGTTCAGCGGCGCCAGCACGTTTTCACAGAACTTGGCGCCCTCTTCGAGAATGGCGTCCACCAGGTCCGGTGTGGCCTCCTCGTAGCCCAGGGAAGCGTAGTGCTGGTCCCAATCGAGCAGTTCGCGCATGGCAAAGCGCATGTCGCGCAAAGGAATCTTGATGTCGGTCATCCTGCTACCCTCAATCTTACGGTTGTCTCACGCGCCGATACCAAAACCGGGCGGTCAGATTTGTGACTAGAACTTACGATTGGTTCATCATAGTAGCAGGTGCTCGATTCCCTCTATGGCGAAATCCGTCCAAAGCGCTGACAAAAACCGCACAGGAATGAGAGGAAAATAAGTGGACGATCAGTCAGCAGCGCTGGTGAACGCGCGCCCGCTCTTGCGGTATTCGCCCGGGGTGACACCGGTCCACTTCTTGAAAGCGCGGAAGAAAGCGCTCGACTCATCGAACCCGAGCATCTCGGCGATCTGCCCATTGGAAAGATCCGGGCAGCTGAGATAGTGGAAGGCTGCCTCCATGCGGCATTCGTCCTTCAACTTCTGGTAGGAGGTCCCCTCCTGCTGCAGGCGCCGGCGCAGGGTGGTTACCGACATATTCAGGCGTTCCGCCACCACCTCGGCCGCGGGCATTGATTCACTCACGTCGCGGTTGAGAATGGTCTTCACCTTGGTCTTGATGCTGTTGGCGCTGCCGTCGCTGATCACCAGGTGATAGGGTGCGGTGCGGATGAAATCCTCCACCGTCTGTGGATTCTGCACGATCGGGTAGTCCAGGTAGCGGCTGTCATACTCCAGGGCGTTGCTACGCTGCTCGAACAGCAGCTCGCCCGCCTCACTCTGCGCCAGGGAGCGGAACTCCTCCGGACAGGGAAAGGAAAAGTGCAGCCTCGCCAGCGGGATTTCCCGTCCGACCAGCCAGCAGTAGAAACGATGCCACACCGCCAGGGTGGTGCGGATGGTGCTCGGACTGGTTGCAGCGATCAGCTGGTCAAACTCTCCCTGCTGCAGGGAACTTATCCCACGGATGGCTACCCGCTCGCGCCCCCCGCCACTGTCCTCCAGGACCGGCTTGACCTTGAAACCACGACAGATTTCCATGAACTCGGCGCTGAGCTGGATTGCCTGCCGGACGGTTGCACAATTGACCACCGTCAGGCACAGCAGCCGGAAGGAACCCGAACGCACGCGCCCGCCACTGAGCATCCCGAACCACTCATCCTGCACCTGCCACATGACCCGCTGGTACAGCCGGCCGTATTTAAGTGCCGAGAAGGCCGCGGCGCCCTCCAGCTCCCGCTCCTCGATACCCACGGCCGCGAGCAAATCCTTGCGGTCACACCCGTGACGCGCGGCCTCCTCAAGCAGGCGCTCGAGATAGGCGATGGGGATGCGGATATCCTCTTCGGTAACGCTCATTGATTACTTGCGCCTGCGCCACCAGCTCAGCAATGCCCCTGCACCAAGCCCGGCGGCGATCAGGACCACGAGGAATCCCAGCAGCAGGACCAGGTAAGCGAGTACATCCTTTACCGGCAGGTCCCAGGCCCAGATGGCCGCAGCCACAAAGCCGATGCAGGCGAGCACACTGGTAAGGAACGAGCGGCGACTTTTCTTGGCCATGGAGTTTCCGGACTGCTTGCTAGGGCTGAACAATTGGTCATACCGGACTGCGGTACTACCATTCAGGGGTCGGCTACTATAGCCGATGCGGCCGGGAATCGTGAGGCATCGCCCCTTCCCTGTCAACGCCACAGGAGAGTTCATGGGCAAGAGACTACTCTATCGCCGCGAGGACCGCGTAATCCTCAAGCACTTGTTTATCTGGCTCGAATGCCTCGCCCTGTTCATGGCCGCAGTGCTGCTGGCACTCTGGTTACTGGCATGAGGGGGAGGAGCTGCTGTATCCGGGCGCTGCGCTGATTCAGTCCCCTCCCGGCACACCGCCCCGGATCAACTTGCGGGGGTCCAGCAGGCGCTTGAGCTCTTCCTCACCGAGATCACTCATCTCCACCGCCACTTCCAGTACAGGCCGCCCCTCCTTGTAAGCCCGCTTGGCAATTTCCGCCGCCTTGTCGTAACCGATGACCGGGTTCAGGGCAGTGACGAGAATCGGGTTGCGCTCGAGCGCCCGCTCTATGTTTTCGCGGTTGACCCGGAACGGCGCAATGGCCTTGTCCGCCAGCAGCTGCGCGGCTGACGTGAGCAGCTGGATGCTTTCCAGCAGGCTGGCTGCTACCAGCGGCAGCATCACATTGAGCTGGAAATTACCGCTCTGCCCGGCAATACCGATGGTGGTGTCATTACCCATTACCCGGGCCGATACCATCGCTACCGCTTCCGCGATGACCGGGTTCACCTTCCCCGGCATGATGCTGCTGCCGGGTTGCAGCGCCGGCAACTCGATCTCGCTGAACCCGGCCAGGGGACCACTGTTCATCCAGCGCAGGTCATTGGCAATTTTCATCAGAGCGACGGCGAGCACCTTCAGCTGCCCGGAGAGCTCCACCGCTGTGTCCTGGCTGCTGATTGCAGTAAACGCGTTGTCGGCCGGGCGGAACTGCTGGGTGGTATCGGCGCTGAGTTTCTGCGCAAACAGCTCGGCAAAGTCTGGATGGGCATTCAGCCCCGTACCCACGGCCGTGCCCCCCTGGGCCAGCTGCGCAAGGCGTGGCAATGTGGTGCGAATACGCTCCCGGCAATGCTCTACCTGCATTGCCCAGCCGGAAAGCTCCTGGCCCAGGGAAATCGGCAACGCATCCATAAGGTGGGTGCGACCGGTCTTCACTACTTCCGCCAGTGCGGCCGACTTTTCATCCAGGGTGCTGTGCAGGTGGCGCAACGCCGGCAACAGGCGGTCGCGCACCGCGAGCAGAGCCGAGACGTGTATGGCACTTGGGATCACGTCATTGCTGCTCTGGCTCATATTGACGTGGTCATTGGGGCTGACTTCCACGCCGCTGTCGCGCGCCGCAATATGGGCCAGCACCTCATTGACGTTCATATTCGTGCTGGTGCCGGACCCGGTCTGGTAGATGTCCACCGGGAACTGGCTCTCCAGCTCATCGCTGCCGACGGCATCGCAGGCTGCGACAATCGCCGCCGCACGCTCCTCGTCCAGCAGTCCCAGGTCGAGGTTCGCCAGGGCGGCGGCCTTCTTGATCACCAGTACCGCGCGAATAAACTCTTCCGGTAAGGGCTGGCCGCTTACCGGGAAATTATCCACCGCTCGCTGGGTCTGGGCCCCGTACAGGGCCCGGGCCGGCACACGGACCTCTCCCAGGCTGTCTTTTTCGGTGCGAAAATCATCACTCATTGGACATCCTTCCCAGACTGTTGGGGTGATCTATGGCCCGCGTTTTCACCCGCTAACCATTTTCACCCGTTAACATAGTAACTTTATGCGGCTCTCCCGGGTCCCTGGGGCAATTTGCAGGTAATTGCCCGGCGCCGGTGTGACCCCAGCTGGCGGGTGGCAACCACAGCAACGGATGATATTGTCGGAAGCGGGCAAATGTGACACCAGCTCCCCCATCCTGCCCGCCCCTGGGACCGTTAATCACAGCTTAACCCCACCTCACGGTAACGCAAAACCAGGGAGCGCATGGCTACTGGCAGCCATTTCTTGATTTTTGGGGTTGTTGAGGAAATGATTCCACCGCCGTCAGTCGCCGGTGCGGGGAAGGCATAAAGGGCAGGCCGGCAAGGAAATGCGTACGCGACTCGCTGAACGGCGGGGAAGCCAGCGTGAAGAGCACCTGTTGGGGGAGGAGCTTACAGGGAAGGATCAGATGCTGACCCGCCCCTCCTGCGTCCACTCACACCGGACCTGCATATCGCCACTGCCCGGCTCGTGGTACAGGCCCGTTGCTTCCCAGGTAAAGGAGTGCGTGCCGGAGAGCTCGGTCTCGAGATGTACGGTCGCAGATACCCAGTACATGCTGCCGAGCAGCTCCTCGAATTTCTGGATCCAGTGATTCCACTCGTATTCCACGGCGCGGTACGAGGCCCCAAAATGGATCACATCGGTCTGGTACTGGGACTGCTTCACCTTGATGGTGGGAATGGAAAACATATCGCGGCACAGGAAAGGCCACTCGTCGGCACTGGGCAGGGCCAGCACCGCTTCGCGATTCACGCGGCGACGGTCCGATCCCCCGGCGAGGCTGTTACTGTCCTTGATACATCCATAGACAATCGATTCCTGGTCACCCTGCACCACTATTGTGTCCCTCAGCACAGCAGAGCCGGACGAGCGCCATCCGGCCAGTTGAGAATTCGCCAACCCACTTTAACGGCGGCAACGCGAAAATGCCATAACGCTAATCGCAAATAAACGCGGGCCGGCTTCACTGCTCAAAGAGTGAGCGCGGCCTCGCCGGATGACCGCCATCCGGCGACAACTGTCTCCTTGCGGCCTGTAACCGCCCTTCCAGTGGTGCACCTCATGCCGGCATGCGATGGAAAAACAAAGGTGAGCAGCAAGTGGGGTACGCAGCAGCCCCCCTGCGCACTCAGATCTCAATTCCGCGGCTGCGCAGCATCGCCAGGAATTCATCTTCGTCGAGGGTGGCAATTCCCAGTTCGCGGGCCTTGTTCAGCTTTGAGCCGGCACCGGGACCGGCGACCACCGTATGGGTGTTTGCCGATACACTGCCGGCCACCTTGGCCCCCAGCCGCTGCAGGTAATCCTTGGCCTCGCTGCGCGAGAGTGTTTCCAGCTTGCCCGTAAGCACCCAGGTCTGGCCCGCCAGCGGCTGCGACTCTCCGCCGGTTTCTTCCGGCTGCCAGTGCACGCCCGCCTGTCGCAGGGCCTCGATTTCCTCCTGGGTGTGCGGCTGGCCGAAAAATTCGGCTACAAAGTGCGCCACTATCGGCCCCACATCCTCGACTTCTTGCAGGGCCTCTTCGTCGGCCTGCATCAGCGGCTCCAGGTCGCCGAAGTGTCGGGCCAGGTTGCGCGCGGTGGCCTCACCAACCTCCCGAATACCCAGCGCGTACAGGAACCGCGGCAGGGTGGTGTCCTTGCTGCGCTCGAGGGCGTCGATCAGGTTCCGGGCGGATTTCTCACCCATTCGCTCCAGCCCGGCCACCTCCGCGGCCTCGAGGCGGTAGAGCCCGGAAACCGAGTGCAGCAGGCCCTCGTCCACCAGCTGCTCCACCAGCTTGTCGCCGAGCCCGTCGATATCCATTGCCTTGCGCGACGCAAAATGCTTGATCGCCTGCTTGCGCTGGGCACTGCAGACAAGCCCTCCGCTGCAGCGCGCCACCGCCTCCCCGGGCGTTGACTCCACCGGGGAGTCACACACCGGGCAGTGGTCGGGAAACACGATATCCCGCGCATCTTCCGGCCTGCGGCTCTCCACCACGGAAACGACCTGTGGGATCACGTCGCCGGCCCGGCGAATCACCACCGTATCACCTATCCTGACCCCCAGCCGCTCGATCTCGTCCCGGTTGTGCAGGGTCGCATTGGAGACGGTGACGCCACCGACAAATACAGGCTCTAGTCGTGCTACCGGCGTCACCGCACCGGTACGCCCGACCTGGAACTCCACGTCCCGCAGCACCGTCATCTCCTCCTGGGCCGGAAACTTGTAGGCCGTGGCCCAGCGTGGTGCACGGGCAACAAAACCGAGGCGGCGTTGCAACGGGATACTGTTCACCTTGAACACGATACCGTCGATATCGTAGGGCAACTCCGGACGCTTCTCTTCCAGGCTGCGGTGATACTCGATGCAAGCCTGGATGCTGCTGGCTGCCGCCATCTCGCTGTTGATCCGGAATCCCCAGCGGTGCAGCTGCTGCAGTATCTCAGTGTGCTTCTCAGGCAGGCCACCGCCCTCGACCAGGCCAACTCCATAGGCGCAGAGTTCCAGGGGCCGCCGCGCAGTCACGCGTGAATCCAGCTGGCGCAGGCTGCCGGCCGCGGCATTGCGCGGGTTGACGAAAACCTTTTCCCCGGCAGCCCTTGCAGTATCGTTCAGGCGTTCGAAGCCCGCCCGGGGCATGTAGATTTCCCCACGCACCTCCAGCACTGCCGGCACATCATCCTCGATCAGCCGCAGGGGCACTGAACCGATGGTGCGTACATTCTGCGTGATATCCTCACCGGTCGTGCCATCGCCACGGGTCGCCGCCCGCTCCAGCACACCCTCGCGGTAAAGCAGGCTGATGGCGATGCCGTCGAGTTTTGGCTCGCACGCATATTCCACCGCTTCCGTCGTATTCAACCGCTCCCGTACCCGGCGGTCGAACTCCTGTAATTCGTCGTCACTGAACGCATTGTCCAGTGACAGCATGGGCACCTCATGGCGCACTTCGGCAAATTCCGTCAGTGGCTCGGCGCCGACGCGCTGGGTCGGGGAATCCGGCGTAACCAGCTCCGGATATTCCTGCTCCAGCTCCTGTAATTCACGCAGGCGGCGGTCGTATTCGGCGTCCGGCAGTTCAGGCGCATCAAGGACGTAGTACTGGTAGTTGGCGCGCTGCAGGATGGCGTGGAGTTCCTGGGCGCGTTCGCGTTTTTCCGTGGGGATCTTCTTATTCGTCATCGATTGTTCGCAAAAAACACGGCAAAAATATTCAGGGAAGGAATTCTACACGCAAGCGCGGCGACCGGCTCCGGTGAGGGGCTGTCGCCTCGCCTGGGGGAAAGAGGCCTGTCAGGCCTGCGCGCGCGCCAGGGCCCGGCGACGCTGGAACTCCATGACGCGCTGGCGGTAATGCTCCGCCGTCTGGGCGGTGAATACGCTGCGGTTTTCGTCCTTGAGCTCCCCGCCGAGATGCTCGGCAATTTCGCGGGACACCGACAGCATCAATTCGAATGCCTTGATCGCCTCGCCCTCAACCGGCAGGGCGAGAAACAGGCTTACCCCGGGAGTGGTGAACTCCTCCATCCTGCCCAGCTCAAATATTCCGGGAACCACCATGTTGGCAAGGCTGAAAATCACCGGGCCGTCATCGCCGCCCCCCAGGTGATAGTGGAATATATCCATATCCCCGAAGCGCATGTTGACCGCCATGAGGGCCCGCAGCAGGTCATTGCCCTCGAAAACGTCACCCTCGGGAGCCATGATATTGATAATCAATACCTCGTCCACCCGGGGCCTCTCGGCACCACCGGCCCCGGACCGTCGCTCCCGTCGGTCCACTCTCGATGTGACACTTGCCTCTTCCGGACGGGGCTCCGCGGCCCTGTTTTTCTTCAGCACGGGTTCGACCTGCTCTTCCTGCTCGGTTTCACTCAGGGCTTTGAGGCTGTCTGACTCATCAAGTTCCGGCTCACGCCGGATCTCTTCGTCCCCGCTCTCTGCGGCGACCGAGTCCATCAGGGTCGGGACCTGCTCCTCGAGGTTGAGTGAGGCCTGGCGGGGCTCGTCTCCCTCTCGGTCCGAATCCGGTGCGGCCGGAGATGGCTTTTCCACTGGCTGGGCTCCCTCTTGTACCTTGCGGTTGACCTGCAGCGCCTCTTCCAGTGCACGGCGTTGCACCACGCGTACGCTTCCGGGAAGCTCCCGAGCGATCTGGGCACGCTTCCGCGCCTCCTCGGGATCAACCCACTCACTCTCCTCCCGGGTGGCCTTGCCGCCATAGGCGTCGCCATACATCGCCCGCGTCAGGTTGCGCGAGGTTCGGCTCGCCTCCCGGTATCGCACAATCGTACGACGCACACCGTCAACCAGCGCCAGCACCACCACCAGCGCCAGGATCATGATCAGCCAGTTGTCCATAGCAAGCGTCTCTCCTTTACGCCCTTACGCGGATGCCAGCTCGGCCGCCTCTTCCACATCCACAGACACCAGTCGCGACACCCCCGGCTCGTGCATGGTCACACCGAGCAGCTGGTGCGCCATCTCCATGGCGATCTTGTTGTGAGTAATGTAAATAAACTGCACATGTTCGGACATCTCCTGCACCATGCGCGCGTAACGCCCCACGTTGGCATCATCCAGCGGTGCATCCACTTCGTCCAGCATACAGAAAGGCGCCGGATTGAGGCGAAAGATGGAAAATACCAGTGCGATGGCCGTGAGTGCTTTTTCCCCGCCCGAGAGCAGGTGGATAGTGCTGTTACGCTTGCCGGGCGGGCGCGCCATGATCGCGATACCGGTATCCAGCAGGTCCTCCCCGGTCAGCTCCAGGTAGGCATGGCCACCACCGAACACCTTCGGGAAGAGCTCCTGCAAACCGCTGTTGACCTTGTCGAAGGTCTCCTTGAAACGGGTCCTGGTTTCCCGGTCGATGCGCTTGATCGCATTCTCCAGGGTCTCGAGCGCGTCGGTCAGGTCACTGTACTGCCGGTCCAGGTACTCCTTGCGCTCTGACTCCTGCTTGTACTCGTCAATGGCGGCCAAGTTGATGGCACCGAGGCGAGAGATCCGCGCCGCCACCAGTTCCAGCTCCTCCTGCACCTGGGCGATGGTGAGGTCGCCGGGTAGCTCTTCCAGTACCTGGTCCACTTCGTAATCGGATTCGCGCAGCTGTTCAACCAGGCCGTTGCGCTGCACCTCCAGCGTCTGCGCTGCCAGGCGCTCCTGCTCGAGCTGGGCGCGCACGCCCTGCAGGGCAGACTCGACCTTGTGGCGTTCCTGCTCCTGCTCGCGCAGGCCGCTTTCTACCTCTTCCAGTTTCTTGCGCGCCTCGGACAACTCGGTTTCCACTTCCATGCGCTCGGCCAGCTTCTCTTCCAGCTCGGCCTGGAAATCCTGGGAGGGGTCCTCGCTCTCCGCCATCTGTTCCTGCAGCAGCTCGCGGCGACTGCGCAACCGCTCAAGCTGCTCCCGCATAACCTGCAGGGTACGCTCGAGAGACATCATCTGGGTGCGCACCGATTGCTCGCGCATGGCCAGCTCGTGAGCCTTGTCCTTGTCCTCGCGGGCCCGCTGGCGTGCCGCATCAAGGGCCTCGCGCAACTCGTCGCGGCGAGCCAGCAGTACTTCGCGGCGATCGGTATCGTCGCTCATGGCCTCGAGCGCTTCCTGCAGCAGCAGGCGGGCCTCGGAGAGGGACTCGCCCTCCATTTCCAGCTGCTCGCGCACTTCCGCCAGTTCCTGCTCGACGCGGCTGCTGCGCTCGTTCATTTGCTCGGCGCGGGCCCGCCGGGCGGACAGCTGGCTGCGCAGTTCGGACTCGCGACGGCTGAGCTGCTCCATCTCATTGCGGGACTGCTCGATCGCAGCCTCCACGTCCGCGGCTTCACGCCGCAACTCCTCGCGCTGCTCCGACAGGCTTTCGATCTGTTCTTCGCAGGCGGCAATAGTGGAATCCAGCTCCTCCAGCTCCTGCTTGCGCGCCAGGACGCCCGCTTCGGCGTCGGACGCCCGGCTGACCCGCAGCCAGTTCGGTCCCAGCCAGAGGCCGTCGCGGGTGACAATGGATTCGTGGGCCTGCAGTTGCGATCGCTGTGCCAGCGCCGCGGGCAGGTCCTCTGCGGTATAGATTCCAGACAGCAGGGCGGCCAGGGCGTCCGGCCCCTCCACGACCTCGGCCAGCGCCGGCAGGCTGCCGTCGGTAACAGGCGGGACGGTACTGCCGTCGACAAAGATTGCCTGGCCACTCTCGAGGCTGGCGAGCCCACCGGCCAGGCTCTCCAGCTGGTCGACACAGACCGCCTGCAACTGGCTGCCGAGCACCGTCTCCACGGCCTTTTCCCAGCCGTCTCTGGCACTCACCTGGTCGGCCAGGCGCGGGCGATCCGCGAGCGCCTGCTGCTGCAACCAGTTGTCGACTGCCTTGCCCTGCCCCAGTGCGGCCTGCTGCAGGGCCTCCAGTGAGGCGTAGCGACCGCGGCTGGTTTGCAGCTGCAAACGCAGCTGGTCGAGCTCGCTCGCAACGTCACTCTCACGGCTGCGCAGCTCGGCCAGCGACTCGTTCTTCTCCGCCACCGACTCGCGGCGTTCGCCAGCCTGCATCTCCAGCTCGGCCAGTTGCTCGCTCAGCTGCTCGAAATCCTCGTCCTCGCCGCTCTCGGCCAGGCGGCCCTGCTCTTCCTTCAGCTTGTTGATGCGTTCCTGCAACCGCTGGCCCGATGTCTCCAGGTGCTGGATGCGGGACTGCTGTACCTCGGCCTTCTGGCGTGAACCGGAAGCCCCGGCATTGAACTGGTCCCACTCATTCTGCCAGTCGCGCATCAGGTCTTCAGCGGACTGGAGCGCAAGGGCGGATTCCTCTTCGGCAGCCTGGACCATCTCCAGGTCGGGCGTAATGACTTCCAGCTCGGCTTCAAACTGGGCCGCCTTCTCGCGATCGGTTTCCAGCCCGGTCTCCGCCTCACGGTACTCCTGCTCGGTTTGCTGCAGGTCGGATTGCAGGCGAGTGTTGCGCTCCCGCGCGTGGGCGATGCTCTGTTCGATACGCGCAATATCGGCGCCGACGGCATAGAAGCGCCCCTGCACCTCATTGAAGCTGTCAGACAGCTCGTGATACCCGACGCGCTTCTGCTCGATATCCGTGTCGCAGCTTACCTGGCGGGTCACCAGCTCTTCCACGGTGAGCTCCAGCTCGGAAATCTGCTGCTGCTTACCGCTGGCCTGGTCGTTGAGATCCCGGTACTTCAATGCCTGCAGGTGGGCCTTGTGGCTGCGCTCCTCCTGCTTGAAGCGACTGTATTTCTCCGCCGCTGCGGCCTGGCGTTCGAGGCGCGACAACTGGCGATCAAGCTCGTCACGGATATCGGTGAGACGTTCCAGGTTCTCGTGGGTCCGGCGCATGCGGTTCTCGGTATCGCGCCGGCGCTCCTTGTACTTGGAGATGCCGGCGGCCTCCTCGATGTAGACCCGCAGCTCCTCGGGCTTGGCCTCGATCAGCTTGGAGATCATGCCCTGCTCGATGATGGCATAGCTGCGCGGCCCCAGGCCGGTACCCAGGAACAGGTCGGTCACATCGCGGCGACGGCACTTGTCGCCATTCAGGTAGTAATTGTTCTGGCCGTCGCGGGTCACACGGCGCTTGACCGAGATTTCGGCGAACCCGGCGTAGGGACCGGCCAGCTTGCCGGCGGAGTTGTCGAACACCAGCTCGATAGAGGCCTGGCCCACCGGCTTGCGGCCGCTGGAGCCATTGAAGATCACGTCGGTCATCGAGTCACCGCGCAGGTTCTTCGCCGACGATTCACCCATCACCCAGCGGACGGCGTCGATGGTGTTGGACTTGCCACAGCCATTCGGCCCCACTACCGCGCTCAGGTTGGAGGGAAAATGAACAGTAGTCGGGTCAACGAAGGATTTGAAACCCGCAAGCTTGATGCACTTCAGACGCATGTATTGTTAACTCGGTATTTTGTTATTCGCCGGCGCCTGGCAACCGGCCGGCGATGGCCGCACCAAAACGCCGATTGTACATGCCCGGCGCGGTGGTTTCAGCGGTAATTTTCGATTAGCAGCGGACGGCGGCACTGGCGGGGAGAACCCCGCCGGCCCCGGGGGAAAGGGCTCGCGGACGCGGCCCCGACCCTAGAGCTGCCGGTCGATGGTGATTGCCACCGGCCGGCTCCAGTCGGACTCCGGCAGGGATTCGATACTGCCCTGCCAGTCCCCGGGCGCGGGCCGCGCATCGCCATTGACCGCCAGGCGCGCCACCAGCTGCACCGCCTGGACACTGGCCAGGGAGCGCCCGGGCATCATCGCCCGGGATTCGTCCAGTACCACCTCGGCGGGCAGGTCACCGGCAGAGAGACGCACGATGGCGAGCGGCATGGGGCTCTCGGCCCCACGGGCATAGATGAATACCGGAGTGTCGTCCGCCGCCTCCACGCCGTCGGCCAGGCTCACGCTGACGCGGATCGCGGGCTCACTGCTGGCGGGATCTTCACTACTGACTGGGGTATTCGCTACGGTCGCGCTCTCGAGCGTCTCACCGCGCTCGACCAGGGCCTTTTCCGCGCGGGCAACGCCCGCGGCCAGGGCCTCGGCGGCTGCCGAGCCGGGCGCAAGCTGGTTGAGCGCGCGCTGCCACAGGGCCCGCGCCACGCGGAAGTTCTCTTCCTCGAACGCCGCGATCCCGGCCAGGCCCAGGGCGGTACCGTTGTCGGGCTGGGCCTCCAGCACCTCGCCAACCAGGCGGCGCACCTCGTCGGTGACGCGGGAGCCCTGCTGGAAAAACAGCGCCTGCGCCAGCTCTGCCTTGACGCCCGCCGCCTGCGGCTCGCGCTCGACGATGTAGCGGTAGGACTCCACCGCACCGTCAAGGTCGCCGCCCACCATAAGCCGCTGCGCAAGCACGTAGCGTGTGGTGAGGTCTTCCGGGTTGGCCCGTGTGCGCTCCAGCAGCTGGCTGGTGATGCGCGCCTCCGTGGCCCGGTTGGACTTACCCTGCTGGCTGGCGACGATATCGCGGTAGAGCTCGAGCTCGCCCACGTGGCCACTCTGGAAATAGATCGCCAGCGCCACCACCGGCAGCACTACCGCCAGCGCCAGTAGCAGCCCGCGACCACCCTGGCGGGACTCGCCATTCACCGACTGCTCGGCCTGCAGAAGGTTGCGGGCCATTTCCGCCTCCAGTTGCGTGAACTGGGCATCATCCATCGCGCCGCTGGCCCGGGCGGCTTCCAGCTCGGAACGCTGCTCGCGATACAGGGCAGCCAGGGCTGCCCGTTTCTCCTCCACCCCGGCATTCATTTTCCGCTGGGCGCCCGCACCCCTCAGGGCAGGCCACAACAGCAGGAACACCACCAGCAGAACCAGGGCCGCCAGGCCCAGCCATAACTCAATCATTGCGTTCGCTTCCACCTTCGCCCGACTCGCCGTCTTGCAGCCGGTCCTCTCCCAGGAGTGCCTGCAGGCGGCGACGCTCGTCGGCCGTCAGCTCACCACTCGCGTCGTCCTGCCGCGCACCAGTACCCGACCGCGAGCGCATCACTACCACCACGAGGGCCACAAGACCGATGGCGGCAAAGACACCGGGAGCAATCCAGAGAGCCATGGTGTTGCGCTGTACCGGGGGGCGGTAGAGGACGAAATCCCCGTAGCGGGCCACCATGTAGTCGGTAATTTCCTGGTCGGTGAAGCCTTCCTCCAGCAACCGCCGGATCTCCCGCCGCAGGTCCTGGGCCACCGGAGAGTCAGAGCCTGCCAGGTTCTGGTTCTGGCACTTGGGACAGCGCATTTCCTCTATCAGTACCTGGTAGCGCGCCTGCAGCTCAGGGGTCGACAGTTGCTCGACCTCCACCGCGGCCGCCACAACCAGCGACAGGCACAGGCCACCCAGGGCCGCCACCAGGGATAGCCACCTGGTCTGTTTCACAAGCTCTCTCACCCAGTCCCTCTCTATCGGTTCGCCCGGTGGAAATTTGCGCGATTATACCAGCCTCCCCCGCCCCCCGCACTCGTCCGCAGGCCGCGCCGGACCTGCTTAACTTATTGAAAGGTAAAAAAATTTTTCACAAAGCGTTGACGCACCGAAAAATATCATTACTATACGCAGCTCCTGACGCGGGGTGGTTAGCTCAGTTGGGAGAGCGACGGCCTTACAAGCCGTAGGTCACAGGTTCGACCCCTGTACCACCCACCACTTCCCCTTACCTGCCCGGCAGGTTAAAACAGGGAAGAAAGGAATGCGGACCGGTAGTTCAGTTGGTTAGAATGCCGGCCTGTCACGCCGGAGGTCGCGGGTTCGAGTCCCGTCCGGTCCGCCATATACAAAAAAGCCCTGCTCGCAAGAGCGGGGCTTTTTTGTATATGGCTGATCGGCGTGCAAGAACCCCCGTTCGACAAATTCGCTACCAGCGAATTTGGACGCGGGAGCGCAGCGACGGCGCCCATCACTCCCGTCCGGCACCATGAAAAGTAAAGCCCGCTATCAGCGGGCTTTCTCAGGTCCGGTAACTTTCTTCCCGCAGTGCCGCCTGCTCAATCATTATCGACGGTAGCGAGACGTTATCCCTCCCCCGCGCCGAATACCTGTCCAATCAGCACACTGCCCCGGGCCACCGGGTCTTTTCGGATCAGTGCTTCCTCCTGGCCAATACGACTGAACAGCATCGCCATGCTCCGGTCAATTACGTAGCGTTCAAGGTCCATGTCCGGCTTGTCGGCGACAGGCAGTTTTTCGTAGGCCGCCAGCAAAGTCCTGTACTGCTCGTAGAAACCGGTCTCACGGAGGTTTTCCTTAACAATCGGCTGATAGCGCAGGCGCAGGGCCCCTTCCGTCTGTCGCTGGAAGTAATCAGTTGCCGCTGTTTCACTGCCGCGGACAATGCCAAGTGCATCGTTGACAGTCATACCCGTAATCGCCTGCTTGAATACCGGTGCCGCCTCGGCGACAGCCTGCTCGGCGCCGCGGTTCATGGCATTTTCCAGCTGGTCTACGTAACTGCCAAACCCGAACCGGCGCAGGCCGTCCGCGATCGGGCGGGCAGCTTGCGGGACCTGCAGGTTGAATGCACCTGTCCTGGAAAGGTGGGTACTGGCGCGGTCGGTGCTGGTATAAAGGGTTTCCTTGATGCCCCTCGCGAGCCGGGAATCGGTATCGTAGCCCGCATTCCGGGCCACCTGGTTACCCACATCAATCCACGGGGAAACTGCCTCCATATTCTGGCAACCGGTCAGCGCCATTCCTCCCGCGAGCAGGCAGGCCAGTAACGGGCGATATCTCATGGTAAGTCTCCTGAATTCCAGATCGCCCGATACTAACCTATCCGACGCCTGCGGGAAGTGACGGGTGCCCCGATTCGCAATACAGCTGGTAGCCAGGCTCGGCGCTGAGATCACCCGGGACCGCCCGTCGGCTGGCGGGAATGGGCCTGCAGGGCGCAACCCGCATGAAAAAAAATCAGAAAGACGAGCCATCCCACGGGCATGGGCATACCCGCGGCAAGGGAGGAACCGGAAATGGTCGAGCGTGCTAGCCGGTCGAGACGTTGACCTCGAGCGTCACCTCGCCGGAAAGTGATGCGGTAACCAGGCAGTGACTTTCGGCCTTCTCCAGCAGGCGCTGTGCTTTTTCCCGGTCTTCACCCTCCGGTATTACCAGGTCGGCACGGACTTCGAACGCTGTGAAGCGCGGCACACCGTCCGCTTTCTCCAGGGTACCGTCGACGGTGCATTCAAGATGCTGCCAGTCCAGGTCCCCATGCTGGGCAATGGCACGGAACGTGAGCACCAGGCAGTCCGCGACAGCAGCCACCAGCAGGTCTTCCGGCGACCAACGGTCACCGGGGCCGTCGAACTGTCGGGGCGGCGCGGTGGCAATAGTATCCAGGCCTTCCGCCGTGACCTCGACATCACCCTCCTGGTCCGCACGGGCCGCTACGCGGTAATGATGAGGAAATTCCTGCATGGCTTGATGGCACCTGATGACTTTCTTTCAGACTAGGTGCGGGCCCCTGGAGCTTCAAGTTCACTCCGGGAAAACGGCGGCCGTATGCTGAAGCCATGACGCTGCGCGCTGGGGGAATGTGGCGGGAAACCTATTCGGCATCCGGTGCCGGGACCACACAGAATCCCTCGGCATCCAGCTGCTGGCGCAACCCCGGCCACCGGTCCTGCGGCAACTGTACCTCCACCGAGACTCCATTGCCGTACTCTGTCTCTCCAGCACGGCCACCGGCCTGCCCAACCAGGAAGCGCAACCGCGATTCCAGGGCAAAATCACAGGAAATCGTTACTTCAGTGAGAGGGATATATGGCGCCAGCTCGGCCCGCTGCAGTGCCGCTCCCACGGCACCGCGGTAGGCCCGCATCAGCCCCCCTACTCCCAGCTTGGTACCGCCGAAATAGCGCGTGACAATGGCACCCACGTTGCCCACACCCTGTTTCAGCAACAGCTCCAGCATGGGGCGACCCGCGCTGCCGCCCGGCTCACCGTCGTCATCCGACTGCATGATAGCGGGGTTGGCGGGATTGCCGATCACCAGGGCGGTGCAGTGATGGCTGGCATCCGGGTACTGGCTGCGCAGGGTTTCCAGCTGGTGGTGGAAGGCCGCCTTGTCCTCTACCGGTCCCAGCCAGCAGATAAAGCGGCTCTTCTTTTCCTCGGTCTCACTGACAACGGGAGAGCAGGGAATCTGGTAAGTCACCGGCAAACTCGTCCCAGGACTGGCTTTGCAGTTTTTCGTAAAGGGGCTGCAGCTTGGTCTGCCAGATGCGGTCGTCCACCACACCCACGTGCTTGCAGCGGATGGTCCCGCCCGCATCCACCAGGAAGGTCTCTGGTGCGCCGAACACCCCCAGGTCCAGGGCCAGCCGGCCTTCCTTGTCCGCAATGCTGAACAGGTACGGGTTATGGAATTTCTCCAGCCACTTTTGCGCCTCGGCGCTGTCATCCTTCAGGTTCACACCGATAATCGGCACCCCTTCGCTCGCCAGCTTGTTGAGGTACGGATGCTCCACCCGGCAGGCGATGCACCAGGTGGCCCAGACATTGAGCAACAAGGGCTCGGGCGGCAGGTCGGTGCGGCTGAGCAGGGCCTTACTGTCGGACACCTCTGGCAGCGAGAATTCGGGCACCGGCTTGTTAAGCAGTGCCGACGGCATCTCCTGCGGATCCAGTGACAGTCCGCGCCAGAACAGCAGGGCCAGTGCAGCAAAGATAATCAGCGGCAGGAAAAGTTTGAGTCTTGCCATGGTTGTATCAGGTCCCCTTTCCTTCCAGCAGCATCAGGCGCTCGCTGGCGCGGCGGTTATAGCGGGAGCGCGCGCCGCGCGGATTTTACGGTAGCGCTTGTCAGCCACGGCGATACCGCCCCCGATAGCCATCAGCAGCGATCCCAGCCAGATCCAGACTACGAAAGCCTTGTACTGCAGGCGCACCGCCCAGTCGCCATTGGGGTTGGCCTTGTCCAGCGGTTCGCCCAGCGCCACGTAAATATCGCGGAAGAGCCCGCTGTCGATTGCGGCCTCGGTCATGGTATTGCCACCGGAGAAATAGTTGCGTTTCTGCGGGTGCAGTTCCGCTACCGGTTTCCCGTTGCGAGCCACGTGGATCACGCCCTCGACGGCGCGGTAATTTGGCCCCCGCACCTGGCGTACTCCGTCAAAGCGGAAATCGTAGCCCGCAACGCTGTGGCTGTCGCCACTGCCCATCCGCACATCTTCCTCGACGCTGTATACCGTTGTCAGGGCCACGCCGAGTATGGTTACCGCCAGCCCGATGTGGGCCAGGTGCATGCCGTAATAGCTGGCACGCTGGCGCAGCAGGCCGGCCCGGAGTGAGTCCGCGTTGCGGGTCCTCGCAAGAATATCCGCGATGCTCGATGTCGTTACCCAGGCTCCGACAAAAATTCCCAGCGCCGCGCCCCAGTGGAAACCACCTAGCGCAAACGGCAGCGCCACTGCCGCCACGGCGGCCAGCGCCAGCGGCAACTGGCAGGCCCCGAACAACCGATCCCAGCGGCTATCCTTCCAGTTGGCGTGGATCCCCAGCCCCAGCAGCAAGCCCACCAGCGCCATTAAGGGCACGAAAAACAGGTTGAAGAATGGCGGTCCCACGCTGATCTTGCCCCAGTTCAGCGCATCAGCCAGCAATGGGTAGAGGGTGCCGGTCAGTACCACGCCAGTGATCAGCACCAGCAGGATATTGTTGGAAAGCAGGAAGGTTTCCCGCGAGCGGAATGAAAACACGCTGCCTGCGCTTACGGCCGGCGCGCGCAGCCCGAACAGCACCAGCGACAGGCCCACGACAATCACCAGGAAACCGAGGATGAAACTGCCCCGCAGGGGGTCGGTGGCGAAGGCATGTACCGACGTCAGCACCCCGGAGCGCACCAGGAAGGTTCCCAACAGGCTCAGGCTGAAAGCAAAAATCGCCAGCAGTATGGTCCAGCTCTTGAAGAGTCCGCGCTTCTCGCTCACCGCCAGCGAGTGCAGCAGCGCCGTACCCACCAGCCAGGGCATGAACGAGGCGTTCTCAACCGGGTCCCAGAACCACCAGCCTCCCCAGCCCAGTTCGTAATAGGCCCACCAGCTGCCAAGGGCGATACCCAGTGTGAGGAAGGACCATGCCACAGCAGTCCAGGGGCGCACCCAGCGGGCCCAGGCGGCATCCAGGTGACCGCCCAGCAACGCGGCAATGGCGAAGGCGAAAGCTACAGAGAACCCCACATAACCCATGTAGAGCAGTGGCGGGTGGATAATCATGCCCGGGTCCTGCAGCAGCGGGTTGAGGTCGTTACCCTCCACCGGGGGAAACGGCAGTGTGCGATCGAAGGGATTCGAGGTGAGCAGGATAAACAGGAAGAAGCCCACCAGCACGAAGCCCAGGACCGACAGCACCCTGGCCACCAGCTCTGCCGGCAGCTGGCGACTGAACAGCGCCACGGCGGCGGCCCAACCGGCCTGCATCAGCAGCCACAGCAGGATGGAACCCTCGTGGCCGCCCCATACAGCAGTGATCCGGTAGTGCAGCGGCAGGAAGCTGTTGGAGTTCTGTGCTACGTAATTGACGGTGAAGTCACTCTGCACGAATGCCGCCGTCAGGCAGAAGAAGGCAATAGCGGTGAACACCAGCACACCCACCGCCAGCGGCTTGCCCGCCTCCATCCACAGGGGACGTGCCGCAAAGCTCCCCGCCATTGGCACCGCGGCCAGGGCCAGGGAAAGCAGCAGCCCCATCACCAGCGCGAAATACCCCAGCTCAGGTGTCATATCTTGGCTCCATGGCCACAGCTGGCGTCGCCAGCCATGGACTCGGCAACTTCGGGCGGGGTGTAGTTCTCGTCGTGCTTCGCCAGCACCTGGTCCGCGCGCACAGTGCCGTCGCGCATCAGCTTGCCGGTCACCACCGCGGCTTCGCCCTCGGCAAACAGGTCCGGAAGGATCTTGTCGAACACCACTTCCAGGTCTGCCTCGCCATCGGTAATGGCGAAACGTACGTCCAGGCTGTCCCCGCTACGCTGCACGCTACCCGGCACCACGCAGCCGCCCGCGCGGATACGTTTCTCGAACGGCACCTCGCCCGCCCTGAAGGCACTCGGGGCGTAAAAATAATCCATATTGTTGCGCATGGCATAGGTAACGAAACCGACAGCGGCACTCGAGAGGGCCACCAGGACCAGTACCAGGATCAGGCGTTGTTTGCGAGCAGGATGCATGAGCTATCGTGTCCTTCAGGATGCAGGTTGGGAAGTAACTGTGCGGCCGCCGGTATCACTCTGCCGCAGCCGTCTCCATCACGGGGGCGGCAATCTGGCGGCTATCGGCGCGGCGCGCACGGATGCGCTGCTCGCGCAGGAACTCGCGCTGCAGCTGGCGCTTTCTCAGCACCGGTTGCAGCAGCAGGCCCGCCATCGTGGCCAGGGTCACCCCATAGGCCACCCATACGAATGGCCCGTGGCCATTCATGGCCAGGAAATCAGCCAGGCTGGCAAACTGGAATTCCATCTTAGCGCCCCTCCCCCATAAGTTTCTGGACCCACTGGGTGCGCCACTCGCGCTGCAATACCAGCGTGCGCGTATGCAGGATGAGAGCCCAGGCATAAAAACCGTAAAAACCGATGATCATGGTGAGCAGCGGGTAGAACATGCTCGGGTCGATGCTGCTGGACTCGGTCAGCTTGATGGTGGCTGGCTGGTGCAAGGTGAACCACCAGTCCACAGATTTGTAGATGATCGGAATGTTTACCGTACCCACCAGGGCCAGTAGCGCACAGGCCTTGTCGGCCAGCTGGTCGCGGGAAAAGGCTCGCGACAGGGCAATCACCCCGACATAGAGAAAAAAGAGTATCAGCATCGAGGTAATGCGCGCATCCCACACCCAGTAGGTTCCCCAGGTGGGTTTGCCCCACACCGCGCCGGTAAGCAGTGCGACAAAGGTCAGCGCTGCACCGATGGGCGCCGCTGCCCGCATAACGACGAAAGACAGCTTCATCTTCCAGATAAGGCCGATGGCACCACTGATGGCCATCAGGTAGTAGCCGGCCAGGGCCAGGAAGGAGGCGGGTACGTGGATATAGATGATGCGGTAACTGTTGCCCTGCTTGGCATCCTGCGGGGCGAATCCGAGCCCCCAGGCCGCGCCCACCAGCAGCAGCAATACACTGGCACCTGCCAGCCACGGCAGCCAGGCACTGGACTTCTCATAAAACCAGCGCGGCGAACCCAAGCGGTGAAACCATTGCCAGGCCAAGGGCAAACCTCCTCAAGAATCTGTACTGATGCGGATCGCACCCGCGGCAGCCAGGGGTGCCAGCGCCGCGGCGCCGGCCAGCAGGGCTGCCAGCACTGCCAGTTGTACGCCGTAGGCGTAGCCGTCAATCGCGGCCTGCACCGCACCGGCGCCGAAGATTAACACGGGCACGTAAAGTGGCATAACAATCAGCGCCAGCAACAACCCCGGGCGCCGCAGGGCCACGGTCAGGGCCGCGCCCACCGAACCGATCAGGCTCAGGCTGGCAGTGCCGAGTAGCAGCGACAGCACCAGGCACCCGTAGCCGGCCGCCGGCAGGTTGAGCATCAACCCCAGCAGTGGCGAAAGCAGCGCCAGCGGCAGTCCCGTAACCAGCCAGTGGACTGCCACCTTGGCCAGCACGGCGAAATACAGGGGCTGGGGGGACAGGGTCAGCTGCTCCAGCGAACCGTCCTCGAAGTCACTGCGAAACAGGCTTTCCTGGGATAGCAGCGTGGCCAGCAGCGCCATTACCCAGATCATGCCCGGCGCCAGCCGCGCCAGCAGCGCGGGCTCGGGCCCAACGCCGATTGGCAGCAGGGCCAGCACCGTGACAAAAAACAGCAGCGGGTTGGCGATATCACTCCGGCGCCGCAGCGCCAGCAGGAGTTCCACCCGCAGCAGGCCGGCGAAGCCCGGCCCGCACCGCTCACCCGGGGCAAGTATCGCTGGCGAACTGTAGCCAGGTGCGGGCGGGAAGCGATCAGCCCTGGGCATGACAGGCCTCCATCTCCCAGTCTTCCGCCGGCGCAAAAGCGGCCAGGTCGACACGGATCAGGTTGGCGAGCGCAACCGGCTGGTGTGAGGTAAACAGGATGGCGCCACCGCGGCTCAGGTGGCAGGCCATCTGTCCCTGAAGGCTGGAGACGCCGGCCACATCGAGAGCCGCCAGTGGCTCGTCGAGGATCCACAGCTGCGGTGAACCCGGCAGGTACAGCCGCGCCAGGGCCACGCGCCGGTTCTGGCCGGCGGAGAGGTGCTGGCACAGGCTGTCCTCGAAGCCGTGCAGGTCCACCTGCTCCAGGGCCGCCAGCGCGTCCGCCTCCGGGGCGCCGTACCAGGCCAGGTTCTCCAGTGGCGTAAGGCCGCGGCGCACACCCGCCTGGTGGCCGATATACAACAGGGAGTCCCGCATCTGCGGCAGGGCGCTGGGCAGCGGCACTCCGCACCAGAGGATCTCCCCGCGGTAGTCCCGGGCACTGCCAACCAGGGTGCGCAACAGGGTCGTCTTGCCGGCACCATTGGCGCCCTCGACCTGCACCGCAGCGCCCCCTTCCAGCGACAGGTTGAGACCGTCAAACAGGGGGCGACCGTCGCGCTCACAGCAGAGTCCGCGCAGTTGCAGGAGGGGTTGTGAACCTTTAGTCGCTGACATGTGCCGCTGCCGCCGCTGACCTCTGATAGGGGGAACTGATGAATTTCTGAGCGGCATTATACCGGCTATGGCGTCAATTGCATGGTTCTTCTTAATCAGCGCCCTATCCGGGGCACAGGGGCTAGGCCGGTAACGGGTTCGCTTCCGGGGAGGGCGCCCTGCCCGGCTCCTCCGGCCAGTCCAGCACCGCACGCACCTCGCTCACTCCGGGACTGAACTCCAGTCGCCGGCAGAGGCTTTGCACCAGTGCGAGTCCCCTGCCGGAATAGGCATTGGTCGCCTCGACCTGCCGGGGAAGCCCCGTCCCACTGTCAGCAACCAGCAGCTGCAGCGTCCGACGCTCGCCCTCCCGGGAAGTACCCAGCTCGATACGGACCCAGCCCCGGTGAAGGTTTCGTCGTCCGGCTTCCAGGCGCCGGTAGTATTCGGCAAAACCGCTTTCAGTCCGTTTCAGGCCGCTATCCAGCTCCAGCAGGCCATGCTCGATGGCATTGTTGCACAGCTCCCCGAGAACAATGGAAAGCGTATCGCGCAGCTCCCCTGAATCGGGGAACTGGGACAGGAAACGGTGCATCAGGGGCACCGGGTCCAGGTCGCGTAACTCTTCCGCCTCCAGGGTTATCGAGAACGACCAGTCGCCGAGAGACCTGGCCGGAGCGGCACGGCGGTGAACCTCGCCGATCGCCGCAGGATCTCTGGCCACCTCATCCAGGCAGAGTTCCACCAGCGACAGGTCGTCCTGCTGCTCGACACTGAAGTGATTCACCGCAGAAAGGATGTGCTCGAAGCGGTCGGCGGGGCGGGAGTTGGCCATTAGCGAAAGCAGCCTCTCTTCGCCAAACATCTCACCACTGGTGCTGCGGGCCTCGTGGATCCCGTCGCTCCAGAGGTACAGCCGGTCTCCCCGCTCCAGGGGCACATACTCGATGGCATTGTCGAGGGTGAGCTGGCGCATTACGCCGAGCGGCAGATGGCGGGACTCGAGCAACTCCAGCCGGCCGCCGGCCCTCGATAGACAGGCGGCCGGCATGCCGGCATTGAGGATACGCATGTGCTGCTTGCAGGCATCCAGCTCCAGCAGCACCGCACAACAGAACATATTCGATGGCAGCACGAGATGCAGTTTCAGGTTGAGCTCCCGGGCGATCTGGCTCAGGGTGAAACCCTTGGGGACCATCGAGTAAAAAATGGAAGTCAGCGGTACAGCCCCCACCGCTGCGGCAAGCCCGTGGCCGGTAAAATCACCCAGCAGCAACATCAGCTTGCCGCCCGGTGCCCAGGCAGCGGCGAGTACATCCCCGTTCAAAACGGCCCGGGGGGACAGGTGGTAGCGGATAGCGCCGGTCTCTTCGAGACAGCTCTCCCGTCCCATGTTACGAAAAATTTCACGGGCATCCGCCTGCTCCTTGAGAAGGTCGGCCTGGCTGCGGCGCATGCGACTCACCTGGGTGACGAGCGCCCGGTTAAGGCTGCAATAGCGCCGCAGCGCCACCAGCTTCATACGGATCAGCTGCAGATTGTAGGGTTTGAACAGGAGGTCGTCGCAGGTGGCAAACGGCCCCGCTGTGTTTGCCACTGCGGCCTCATCGCCCACGCCCAGGATCGGTACCGGCTCAAGGCCCGCTCGCGAGCGCAGCCGATCAATGCCCTGTGCAACCGGCCCCGCACCGGGTCCGATGATCACCACATGGGGGCGGAAACTATCGAAAACTGCGAGGCCGGAAGGCACCCCGTCCACCAGGCGCACCTCAACACGTAGGTCCCGGGCCTCGGCCCTGGTCGCAACCGGATCACACCCGGCAAGGACAGTTTCCAGGTCGGAGGCCTCGAGGGGATCTGGCTCGATCACCAGGATATTGAAGGAGGGTCCCACCACTAGCGGATGGTGAAAATCTGGTCGAAATTGGAAACTGACAGCACCTTGGCCACGCTGTCATTGGCGTTCACCAGTTCGACCAGGTGTCGCTCACCCCGGTCTTCCCGGCCTGCGAGGCTGTGCTCCCGCAACAGCAAGAGCATGCCCAGGGCGGCGCTGTCGAGATGCCTGGTCTCCGACAGGTCGACGCTATAGGTCTTCGGTGCCGGCTGGCAATCCTGGTAGGCGCGCTGGAATTCCCGGTGCAGGTTGAAATCAAAGTTTCCGTCAATGCGGATGGTGAGGGCGTCCCCGCCCTCGGAAAGGTGCGTGGAAATCCGGGAGGCTGTCGGTTCAAACACCAGCATTGCGAATCTCCTTATTCATCCGCTGCAGGCAGCGCCTGCCGGTTTAAAATACCCTAACGCAGGTCTCGCAGCGAGGCAACTTGCCGCGGAAGAAGTCGCTCCCCCCTGCACCCGGACGTGCGGAGCCCCGGCAGCGCCAGGTGCAGCACGGGCCACCCCGGCCAGCAAACTGCCACGATGCAACCTATGCCGGCAGCGGTAGTGAATGGCGCAGGTGTGCCGCCCTGCCTGGCAGACCCGGGCACCGGGACCGCTGCCACTGGCTGGCCGGCCACTATGCCGCTCGCCAGAACGCAGAAAGGCGCCCCAGGGGCGCCTTTCTGTTTCGCGTTAAAGGTCGAAATCGTAATCCATCAACTCGCGGCGAAGCCGCATCTCCTCGAGTTTATCCTCGACCATCCGGCGGGCATCGCGCGGTGGTTGCGAGGTGGCCTGCTTCAGTACCTCTGTTGCTATTTGGGGGATATCTTCGTAGTCAAAATCGTAGTTTTGTTCGCTAACGTTGCCGCTCATACGAAACTCCAATATCTCAACCTGCCAGGGCAGGCTCACCCTTGTTGTTTTTGTAGTGCCCTCGCAGATTAGCCAGCAGCGAGGATTCTGGTCAAGCAAAAAATTGCCCCCGGAAACAGGTTTTTTTCACGCCGTAACACACCTCCCGGCACCGAGGGAAAATGTCCCGGTGCGAGGGGATCCAGGGCGCAAAATTAACTGCCCGAAGTGACCGTTTTGCGACAAATTCTCGCCACCAGGATGACACCGCCGGGGCAGCCACGTGCGCACGAAGAAACAGGGGGTGTTACGACCGGTGACACTGGGCGCGCCAGGCGCTAGAATAGCGACCCGCCGGGCGACTTGTAGCCGCGCCCGGCCCCTTTCGCCCCCGTCGGTTAACAGGATAAACCACGGACCTCCTAAGTCCGCACTGCAGGTTCGAGTCCTGCCGGGGGCGCCAACTACCCCTTCGCCTACCCCCCCCGGGTTCACCCACTGGATCGCGCCACTGCGCCGGGGACCCCTCACCCTGCTCCAGCCGCGGCGGAGCCTACGGGAAGCAACCACCCCGGAACCAACCGTCACCCTTTCGGGCTCGTCGGCCGACAGCACCACGGCCGGAACCCGGCTGTAAGCGGCTGTAATTGGCTGATTAAATGCCGTTTGGTATGGTCCAGATATGGAATGACGGCAGTCAGCGATGTCTGGGAAATACCCTCGCACAAAACCCGCTGGCGAAGTTGCCTCGCTGCTGATTTCGACCAACTGCGGATTAACAATAATGACAACCGTTGTGACCGAAGCCGGCGAAAGCCTGCGCCCCTCTGCCCTGAAACACCCCGACACGCTGGTCCGGTCGGAGCCCTTTTCATTCATGGTCGCCAGGAACCTGTTATCCGCTGACCTGATGCCCTCGCTCGCGCAGGACTTCCCACGACTCAAGGCGCCCGGCTACCTGCCCTATGAGAGAGACCAGTGTGGGGACAGTGTCAACGCGCTGATCGACGAGCTGGTATCTCCCGAATTCGCCAACAGCATCGGCGAGCTTCTCAACATCGACAACCTGGCCGGGTACCCGACCTTCGTTTCCATTTCCCGGAGCCTTAAAAAACGGCACGGCAAAATCCACACCGATGGAAAGTCCAAGATCGCCACGGCGCTGCTCTACCTGAATGAGGACTGGGCGGAAACCGGCCAGGGCTGCCTGCGGTTCCTGAACCGGATAGATGATTTCGAGGACACAGTGGTACCCGAAGTAAAGCCTGTCTACGGGACCCTGGCCGCCTTCAAAAGGGCTGACAATTCATTCCACGGCCACCTCCCGTTCCAGGGCGAACGCCGGGTTATCCAGGTTGCCTGGCTGGTGAGCGCTGAAGACAAGTTGCGTAAGGCCAAGCGGGGGCGACTGTCCCACAAGCTGAAGCGCCTGGCCGGCTGGATCGGGACTAAACTCGGCGGGCACGGCCGTCCCGCGGCCCAGTAATTCCCCGAAGCACGAGCACCCGATCACCCACGCCCTGCTACCGACCGAAGGAGCGCCTGCTCCGATCCAGTAGCAGGGTCCAAGAGGGGCACCAACTACCTCCGGGCGCGGTCGCCGTGCATGCCCGCTCCCTCGCCGCTGCTCGCCCCGCTATCCGGAAGAAACGCGCCGAAAGAGATGCGCCACCGCTGGCGGTATTACGCACACGCGCTTACCGCGCAGCATTCCCTTCCGCTATCACTTCTGAATCAATGATTTCCAATGTGTCTAAGGCGCGCCAGCAGGAGGGTGCGCGCGGTAGAAATACGCGTCTATGCTTTTCGGTGAGTGGCTCCGGCTGGTTCCGGCGCCATATTCCCTCGACCGGCGCGGGGAAGCGGTGCCAGCAGGTACGCAGCCACCCACCGCAGCCGGCAATTCGTGCGTCCGGGCCTCATATCCGGGTCCGGGCACGGCATTGCAGTCAACCAGCCGGGCCTGATCCCGGTAACTCTGGAGGTCCCGAAGTGAAGACACGTCGTATCTTGCTGCCATTGATCATTGCCGGCCTTGCCGCGCCGACCGCCCTCGCACAGGACGAGCTCCCCAACGTAGAGGACCGCCGGCCGGCCACTCAGGACCAGGCCACCACACCGCCGGCGTCCCCACCGGATCGCCAGCCTGCTGTACAAGACCAGACAGCCACACAGGACCAGTCTGCCACCCCGCCAGGAGCACCCCCCGAGCAGCAATCCACCAGGAAGAGCCGGAAAGCGGCAAAGGACTGGACCTGCGCCGACTTTATTGCCGTCGATGAGAAGTACCAGCCGAAGGTCGTGTACTGGGCCACCGCCAACACTGAAGATGGCGACCCGGAGGCCGCGATTCTCGATATCGAGGCCACGGAAAAAGTGGTACCGATGGTGATCACCGCGTGCAAGAAGACACCAAAGGAGTCCTTCCGCAAGAAATTCAAGGAGGAGCGCCAGAAGGTTGACCGCGAAATGAAGCGGGACATGAAAAAGATGGAAGATCGCCACAAGGCTATGGAGGAACGCAAGAAGATGATGAAGGAGGAGAAGAAGGAGACCCGGGACCAGATGTAACTTCAGTACCCGTTAGTACCCATTCGGCCGGGCCCGCCGGGGGCCCGGCAGCTCCGCCGCCGCGTCGGTAGTGCGGCTCAGCCCTCCGAGTCGGGAGATCCCTCTGGCGGGTAATAAACAGTATTGCGCAATGCCGCGCGGCGCTCGGCGGAGAAGTAGGGGAATGGCATCTGCTGGGCGGCAGCCCATTCCCGCACCTGGTGCTCCGCCTCCTGCTGCCTCTCGGAATCGATTCCCCCGTCACGGGTAAAGTAGACCGTCTGCGAGGGAAAGGCGAAACCCGTTCCGGACTGCCGCACGATACGGAAGATGCGGAAATATATATCCTCACAGATGGCGCGGTACTCGGGAAAATCGTTGGTAAACACATCCACCCGGATCTCCACCAGCAGTGCGGAAGCACCGAAGCCACTGAAACGCACCGAGGGTTCGTCATCCGCCACCTTCGGGTGGCCCACCAGCATCTCGCGAATAGTCACCAGCACATAGCGCAGCTGGTCCTCTGTGGTCTCGAATCGCAGCGTCAGCTCGGTATGCAGGAGAATATGGCTGCGGGTGGTGTAATTGACAATATGCATCTGGCTGAAGTCGGCATTGGGAATAGTGGTGACGCTGTTGTCGATGCCCCGCAGGCGGGTCGAGCGCATGCCGATACTTTCCACCGTGCCGGTCCGCTGGAAATCACCGCCAGCATCCTCCCCGTAGCGGCAGAAATCCCCTACCCTGACCGGCTTGTCCCCGAAAAGGTTGAGACTGCCAATAAAATTCTCGAACGACCCCCGCATGGCGAGCGCCACTGCAATACCGCCAATACCGAAACCGGCCAGCAGGCTGTAGAGTGGCGCGCCCAGGCGGCTGGTGAGCAGGAAAGCCACGGCAATGACACCAGCCAGGCCGAGAGTCCGGGCGATAAAGCGGAACAGGTGCGCGTCCAGGCTTTCCCGGTGTACCGCCGAGCGGCGGATGTAGACTTCCATCATGGCCGGCGGCACCACCCAGGCAAGCCATGCAAGGGCGAGGTAACTGACGATCTCTGCCAACAGCGATACCGTGCCACCCACCGCATCGGTCAGTGTCAGTTGCTGGTGCAGGAAAGAGGCCAGTGGTCGCGTCAGCAACAGCAGGATCAATGGCACCAGGAAGCGGGTCAGTCGTGCAGCAACATGGGGATTCTCGCGAAAGCGCCCGGAAAACCGCTGCAGGAGCAGGAGCCCTCCCGCAAACAACACCAGCACCGCAAACAGCGCCAGCCACTTCCAGGTCGCCTGGCGGAAAATACTCTGCTTCATCCAGTCCGGGAAGGAATCGATGAGTCCGGGAGGAACGAGCCAGCCGCGCATGGCCATATAGGGGCGCATCTCGGCGTAGTATTTGAGGGGAACTTCACGACGATACGGCAGGTGCCGCACCTTCTGGTAGAATTCTGCGGCCCGCGCCACCGTATCGGCAGAGAAAATAAATTTGCCCGCCCTGGGGCCCTCGGCGACCCGGACCAGGGTGATCTCGGTGTGAGGTATGGTCCAGCTTACCGACCTGGCAACTCCCTCCTCTTTTTTCTGCTCGTCCTCTTCCGCAGCCGCGGGGGTGGGAATGCCCGGCAGCTTCTTCGGCTCGGCCTCCTCCTCCGACACGACGGTTGCCAGGTCGGGTACTTCATCGGCGCCCGGAATTTCCTCGAGCGGGGGGAGCTCGATCCTGGACAGGACCTCATAGAGATAAATCGCAGCGTCGCTTCCGGCATCCACACGGGCTGCCGGTGGAATCTGGCTCAGATCCAGCAGGCGACCAATCTGCCGCAGCTTGTCACCAAACTGCTCTGCCAGGGCCCGGCTGGGATCGGTCCAGTACTGCCCACGCGCGAGACTGCCCAGCTCATCGCCCAGGGCCAGGAACGTGGTCAGTGTCGCCCGCGGACTGGACATATCGAGCGGGTCGAGGGGGTTCCTGGGCTTTTCCCCTTCAGTTGCTTCCGGGGTATCCGTCTGGCGCTCGCCTGCCTCCGCTCCTGCATCCGGCGACTGGGCGAGGGGCGACTGGGCGAGTGGTGACAGGGCGATCACCAGCAGACTGGCGAGTCCAATCCATTTAAACCGCACGGCAACCTCAGTGGTGAGTCCGCTTCCTGCTCTATACGCGAAATGATGGTAACGATGGGCTAAAGAAAAGATAGTAGAAGCGGGGTGCACCGGCGGATCTGGGGCCAGCGGCGAGCCCCGCCTGGCGGCGGGACCCAGGGGAATTCAGCCCATTCCCTGGTACATCAGTAACACCGCCAGCAAGCCTGCCAGCATCACCCAGCACCAGAAAACCCGCACTGATCCCGGTGTGGGCCGCTTTTGTTTGCGTTTTGTTGCCCTGCGCGTCATTGCCTCCTCCCCGCGGGTAAGATTTCCCTGCAAATGTAGCACAGGGTGACAGATGGCCCGGGCCGGTCACTCACGGAAGATTGCGATCCTCGCCGGTTGCCCGCTCGAGCGGCTGCCGCGGTACATCCCCTTGGTGTTGAACACCAGCGCCATATTGCCCGCGGCGTCCAGCACGATGACACCACCGGTGCCACCTACCGGTTTGAGGACGCCATTGATCACCTCGCCCGCTGCCTCATTCACCGACCTGCCCTGGTACTGCACACGTGCGCAGATATCAGCGGCAACGTTGTACCTGATGAAGTACTCGCCGTGACCTGTAGCGGAGACAGCACAGGAGTTATTGTCGGCAAAAGTGCCGGCACCGATAACCGGCGAATCGCCAATGCGCCCGTAGCGCTTGGCGGTCATGCCGCCAGTGGATGTGCCGGCGGCAATATTGCCCTCACGGTCCAGGGCAACGGCGCCGACGGTACCCGTGCGGAACGGCACCGGCAGGCCCTCTACCGCAGCCTGGTAATCCCGCTCTTGTGCCTCCTCCCGCTGCAGCTTCTTCTTGGCCTTGTCCAGCTGCTCGCGCCGGTGGTCTGTGTCGAAGAGGGCATTATCGACCATCTCCACGCCCCGGGAGCGGGCAAACTCCTCTGCACCCTCTCCCGCGAGCATGACGAAAGGTGAATCCTCCATCACCAGGCGGGCCAGGTCGATCGGGTTGCGGACCCTCTTCACCCCGGCCACGGCGCCCGCGGCGCGGGTGCGCCCATCCATGAGCGACGCATCCAGTTCATGGGTACCGTCGTAGGTGTATACGGCACCCCGTCCGGCGTTGAATAGCGGTGAATCCTCCAGGATGTTGATTGCCGCAATGACTGCATCGAGACTGCTCCCGCCCTGTTCCAGCACCCCGTAGCCCCGGTCCAGCGCCTCGCGCAGCTTGGCCCGGTAGGCTTCCTCCCGCTCTGGGGTCATCTTGCTTTTCTCGATAGTCCCCGCGCCGCCGTGGATGGCGATGGCAAGGGGGCGATCGGCAGAGTCGGGTGCAGCCAGGGCAGGTGCGGCGGCCAGCAGGCTGAGCACGCCGGCCAGGGATAAAAATTTCTTCATCGAAATAACGCCTTATTCTCTTTATCTGGTCAGGCGATATTAGTAACACTTTGCCTCTGGCCGGAAAAGGCCTGCCCCTCGTATGCCGCGCCGGTACCGGGCAACCGCCCAGCCGGTGCGCCCGGCACATCCGCAAGGGGGTATGGCGACCCCGGCAGGTGATGGAGCGGGTTTTAGCCGTGTGAACCGGCACCGCGGAAACAGGCCCCTGCCGCACTATAATGCAGCCCGTGGGCCAGGTTCGTTCACCGATACAGGCACGAGGCCCCTTCCGGCGATTCAGACGGGCAATCCTGGCTTGAGAAATGCCTGTGCCGTCTTCCCTCGCCCTTGCGACTGGCCATGCCGGCGCGGGCGCCCCCCGCTTGGGGCAAATTGCATTGGCTGAAGCAACCCGGTTGGAAAAACCCAGGTGGAAAAGACAGCAATGAAGCAAGACCTGATCCAGGAATTAAGCCGCCTGACCAGCGAAGCCCGCAACCCCGACTCGCAGGACATCGACCTGCTGCCAACCCCCGCAGTGCTTGAGAAAATCAATCTTGCCGACCGCGAGGTGCCGGAGGCAGTGGGAAAGGTCCTGCCGCAAATCGGTGAGGCGGTCGAGAGTATCGTCGCGGCCTTTAAAAGCGGCGGCCGGCTTGTGTATATGGGAGCCGGCACCAGTGGCCGGCTGGGGATACTGGACGCAGTGGAGTGCCCCCCTACCTACGGCGTGCCGGAAGGCATGGTGGTGGCCCTGATCGCGGGCGGGGAGGACGCAGTCTATCGCGCCCAGGAAGGGGCCGAGGATGCCCCCCAGATGGGACGCAGCGACCTGCAGGACATAAGCCTCTGCCAGCGGGACGTGGTAGTCGGCATCGCGGCTAGCGGCCGCACCCCATACGTGATGGGAGGGCTCAAGTACGCCAATGAAATCGGCTGCACAACCGTGGCACTTTCCTGCAATAAAGCCGCCGCCATCGCCGCTGAGGCAGATATCGCCATACTGCCGGAGGTCGGCCCGGAAATCCTCACCGGCTCCACCCGCATGAAGGCGGGTAGCGCCCAGAAGCTGGTACTGAACATGCTGACCACGGCCAGCATGCTGCGTCTCGGCAAAAGCTTTTACAACCTGATGGTGGACGTGCAGGCCACCAATGAAAAGCTGGTGGGTCGCACGCGACGAATAGTGATGGAGGCAACCGGGGTTTCCCTGGAAGAAGCCGACCGTGTCCTGCGCCAGTGCGATCACAACGCCAAGCTGGCAATCATGGTGATCCTTAGCGGCCTTGATACCGACGCCGCCCGTCAGGCCCTCACCGAGTCGGATGGCTTCCTGCGCCTGGCCCTGCAGAAACTCGGCAAGGCCGAACCGCCACCGGAGGGAGGCTCCGGTAAAACCGCAGGCCGCTAGTGCGGCGCTTCTTCAAGGGTATCGGCGAGCGCCTCCAGCCAGTGGCGCACCGGAATTTCAGTCCCTGCCTGCAGGTGCAGCAGGCAACCGATATTGGCGGTCAGGATCTGCCCGGGCTCACTCGCCTCGAGGTTGTCGAGTTTCTCCCTGCGCAGGGCCCGCGCGAATTTCGGCTGCAGGATCGAGTAAGTCCCGGCCGAGCCACAACAGAGGTGCGCGTCCCTGACCGGCGGTAACTCAATCCCCCCGTCACGGAAAATCCTTTCCACTTCCCCGGCCAGGCCCTGGCCATGCTGCAGCGTGCACGGACAATGAAACACGGCACTGCCGGGCAATCGGGAAAGGTCCGCTTTCAGGCTTCCTTCCCCCAGCAGCTCATTGACCAGCTCTACCGGATCGCGCAGCAGGGCCGCGAGTCGCTCGGCACGGGGGCTGTAATAGGGATCATCTGCAAGCAGTGTCGGGTAATCCTTCAGCTGCGTGCCACAGCCGGAGGCCGTGGACACAATAGCGCGAATCCCCCCGCCGGCTTCACTCGCAGCTCCCTCGACCATTGGCCACCAGCAATCGATATTGCGCCGCGCGAAATCCCGTCCCTCCTCCTCTGCCCCGGTATGGAAGCTGACGGCACCGCAACACCCGGCAGCCGGGGGAGACAGTAACGGCACGCCGCAATGCGACAGGATCCTCTCGAACGCCCTGTCGATTCCCGGACGCAGCGATGGCTGCACGCAGCCCGGCAACAGGATTACGGCGCCTGTACCCGCTCCAGAGGCGATGCGTACGCGCATTGCACGCGCAGCCTTTCCGGAACCCGCACGGGCAGGGAAATATACCCGGCGCAACCGGGACGGCAACAACGGCGCAACGAAGCTTCCCAGGCGCAGCAGGCTCGGGAACAGGCGTGGCGAGAGCATCAGCCTGCGCAGCAGCGCGCGCACTGCCTTGCCGCCGGCACCGCGGGGGGCCAGCTGCTCGACGGTGGCGCGGCCTATTGCCACCAGCTTGTGGTACTCCACCCCTGACGGGCAGGTGGTCTCGCAACTCAGGCAGGTGACGCAACGGTCCAGGTGCAGGCGGGTGATATCACCGGCGGTGCCGGTTTCCAGCATTTCCTTCATCAGGTAGATGCGTCCGCGGGGACTGTCGAGCTCGTTGTATTCCTGCAGGTAAGTCGGGCAGGTGGCGGTGCAGAATCCGCAGTGTACGCACGCGTTCAGCACTTTCTCTGCCCGGCCGGCGTCACCGGGAGCCAGCAACCCGTCGATGATATTTACCTGCATGGCGGGCGCTCCGGGCAGCGAAAATGGGTCTCGTAAGTGGCCCGGTTGAACAGGCCGGCGGGATCGAACGCCTCCCTGATACGCCGCTGCCAGTCCCCGGTGTTGACACCTGGCTCAACCGCTGGGCCGCGCAATACCCGCACGAAGCCTCCCAGCTCCCGTGCCTGTCGCTGCAGCGCCCCGTGATCGCCGTCGCGCACCCATACCCGCGCCCCCTCCCACTCCACCAGTGCCCCACCGGCGTCCGCATGGAAATCTGTATGGGGAGGCAGGTACACACACGCGAGACGCTCGGCACAGAAGAACGGCAGGCGCAGGTTGCCAAGGCTCTCCCAGTCAAATGCACCATCTTCCCCGCCGATCGTGGGCAACACCTTTTCCACTGCGGCGCGCCGCCCGCTCAGGCGCAGGTAAAGGCGCCCCTCCATGTAGCAGGTACCCCGCAGCAGGGGACGCAGCAGGCCTGCCATCTGCCACCATCCGGGCAGGTCAGCCGCGGGCAACTCGAGCACGCGTGTCGCGCTGTATTCCGGCCTGGGGGCCAGGCGCAGGCTCACGTCGAGCAACACCCCCAGGGTGCCGAGTGCACCGACCTGCATTCGCGCCAGGTCATAGCCCGCCACGTTTTTCATTACCTGCCCGCCAAAGCTCACCAGGTCACCGCGGCCATTGACCATGCTACAGCCGAGTACCGTATCCCGCAGGGACATGCCGTAGGGACGCGCGGGACCATCCCAGCCGCAGGCGACGGCACCGCCCAGTGTGCTGCCGGTCGCCGGGCGGGGAATCTCGGCAGCAAATTGCTGGGCGTGGTCGGCGAGCAGGCCGTCCAGCTCCGCCAGCGACGTACCGGCCCGGGCCCGCAGTACCAGCTCATCGGGCTGGTACAGGATCACACCGCTATGGCCACCGGTATCCAGTGTCGTTGCCGCTCCGGCACCGCGCCGGGTGGCGAGCAGCCCCGAGCGGGTATTGCCGCCACGGATGTGCAGCCCGCCGGGGGGAGGTTCGCGCAGGGCCTCTCGCACCGACTGTTGCAACCGGCCAGTGATATCGTGCTCAGCCATTGGTGCCCTCCACCTGGCCCTCGCGCAAGGCGCGGTACTCCTGGCAGTGGGCCAGGCTGGGAATCAGCTTGTCCGGATTCAGCAATCCTTTCGGGTCGAGCGCCTGCTTTATGGCCAGGAACTGGCCGATCTCCGCGTCCGAAAACTGCACCGCCATCTGGTTGAACTTCTCGATGCCCACGCCGTGCTCGCCGGTGATGGTGCCGCCCACGGCGATACAGTACTCAAGGATGTCGGCGGCGAGCTGCTCGACGCGGTCCAGGGCGTCCCCCTCGCGACCATTGAACATGATGATGGGGTGCAGGTTGCCATCGCCCGCGTGGAATACATTGGCGACGCGCAGGTCGTAGCGCTGCGAAAAGGCCTGGATCGCCTCCAGCACGTCGCCGATACGGTGGCGCGGCACTGTCCCGTCGATGCAGTAATAATCGGGACTCAGGCGGCCGATGGCGGGGAAGGCACTCTTGCGCCCTTTCCACCACCGCTGCCGCTGTTCCCCGTCCCGGGCCAGCTGCACCCGCGTCGCACCGGAGCTGCCCAGCACCTCCTGCACCAGGCCCAGCTCTGCCGCCACTTCCTCCGGCGCCCCGTCCAGGTCGATGATCAGGATTGCCGCTGCGTCCAGGGCGTACCCCGCATGGCAGAATTCCTCGGTCGCCGAGATGGCCAGCGCATCCATCATCTCCAGTGCGGCCGGAATGACGCCTGCGCGCACGATGGCCGAGACAGCATCCGATGCGGCACGCACCGAGGAGAAGTCCGCCATGAGCGTACGGGTCTGCTCGGGCAGCGGGATCAACTTGACCGTGACTTCGGTGATGATGCCGAGGCATCCCTCGGACCCGTGCGCAAGCGCCAGGAGGTCATAGCCCGGCTGGGCCAGGCAATCACCGCCGATCTCCAGCACCTCCCCATCGATGGTGACCAGGCGCAGTGCCAACACATTGTGCACGGTGACGCCATATTTCAGGCAGTGCACGCCCCCGGCATTCTCCGCCACATTGCCCCCGATGGAACAGGCAATCTGGGAAGACGGATCGGGGGCGTAATAGAGACCGTGGGCCGCGGCGGCAGTGGACAACTGTTCGTTGAGGACCCCGGGCTGCGCCCG
The DNA here is from genome assembly GCF_900100355.1 of Microbulbifer yueqingensis. GTDB lineage: Bacteria > Pseudomonadota > Gammaproteobacteria > Pseudomonadales > Cellvibrionaceae > Microbulbifer > Microbulbifer yueqingensis. Next base: position 667,894 of record NZ_FNFH01000003.1, read on the forward strand.
CGCGGTCATGCTGGCCGGGGACACCGACAATATCCGGCTCATGGCCGCGGTAACCAGCAGGATACCCCGACCGTAGGGCCTGGCGCCGGCAGAGAGACCGGTGCCCGCACCGCGGGTGACCAGCGGCACCCCCTTCGCATGGCACAGTCTTGCCGTGGCAACCACATCCTCTTCATCGCGAGCCAGTACCACTGCGAGCGGGCGCTCGCAGTAGACTGGCAGTGCGTCACACTCAAATGGCGCAACCTGCTCGCGGGCGGTCAGGATCCGGTCGGCACCTATTGCATCGCGCAGTGCCGCGACGATGCCGGCTCCGTGCCCCGCCTGCCAACTCTCCCTGTCGCTCATGCTGGTCACACCTTCCAGATTATCCGCCGCCGGTACATCTGCCACATGACCCAATAGAAGACCAGGACACAGGTGAGCGCAAATGCAAGTGAGCCGACGGGGCCACCGAACAGGGGCAGGTAAACGCTGTCAAACAGCCATCCCTTCAGGCTCGAGTCTCCCACAGGGATCATGATCAACAGCCTGCCCACCATTCCCGCCAGCATATAAAGCGCAATTGCGTTGACGCCGAATACCAAAAGCGGCGCCAGTGCACGGCGACGCCGCTGCACATCGGCCACGTAGTAGAACGCCGCCAGCAATACCAGGGAAACCCCACCGGAAAGGCACACGAAACTGGGCGACCACAGCGCCTTGTTGACCGGTACCCAGGGGTGCGCCAGCTGGCCTGCCGCGAACAATACGATTCCCGCCACAAGCCACCACCGGCAGAGCGCCCGTTGTTCGCCGTCGCTGTCTCCCGCGCGGCACCACTGCCGGGCCGCGAATACTCCCAGCAGGCAGGAGACTATTGCAGGAAGGGTCGTGAGGATGCCCTCGGGATCGAAGGCAAAAGGCTCTGCCGAACGATAGTAGACATGGTCAGCGCCGAGCAGGAGCTGGTCCAGCCAGGCGGAGAAGTTATTGCCAAATTCAAGCCGGCCGTGAAAGACCTGCCCGGCACTGTCCTGGTAAGGCGCGAACAGCATCAGGGCCCAGGGCACCGCGAGCAAGAGCACGCTCACTGTGAGCAGGGCACGCTCGCTACAGTAACGCATCAGGTAACAGGTAATGAGGTAGACAAGCGCTATCCGCTGCAGCACCCCCAACCAGCGTATTCTCTCGATTTGATCCTCAAGCCAGCTATAGGAGCTGTCGCGGAAATTGTAGGAAAACACGGCCAGGAACAGCCCCAGCCCGAACAGTTTCAGCGCCCGCGACCATTGCGGCCAGCCCACTGGCGGAAACCGTGCGCACTGGTGGTTGGACAGCACCAGCGAGAACCCGACCACAAACAGGAATAGTGGGAACACCACGTCCGTCGGTGTCCAGCCGTGCCATCCTGCGTGGGCCAGCGGCGGGTACACATAAGACCAGCTGCCGGGATTGTTCACCAGCACCATGGCTGCGATAGCCAGGCCGCGCAACAGGTCCACCGACATCAGCCGCCCCCGCGGTCGCAGGGCCAGGATCCGGTCGACGTGCTGCCTCAGCACCCCTCATTCCTCCGGATAGAGCAGGTAGGGCTTGCGCCTCTCCCGGTAGGTATTGAGGTCCGGCTGCCAGCCGCGCTGGATTTCCGCGGCGCCCTGCCCCTGCAGGATTGCGAGCCGCAGGGCGTCGGTTCCCGCCAACTTGTCGAAGAACGCCGCGCGGGAAAAGAACCGCTCGCCGCCCTCACCGGTGCGCCGCTGCCAGTCGATCAGGTAATCCAGGGTAAAGCGACTGGATTCGCCGACGCTTCGCAGGTCATCCCCGGACAGGCGCAGGCCCTGGTGCTTGGGGTTTTCACTGGCACCCGGGATGGGTCGCGGCGTAAAACTGAATTCACCCAGGGAATCGGCGGGGTGACCTGTCACCTGGAATGGAAATTCCGTGCCCCGCCCGATACTGACCGTGGTGCCCTCGAACAGGCCGAGGGAGGGATAAAGGCGAATCGCCACATTGTTGGGAAGGTTGGGCGAGGGTTTCACCGGCAGAGAATACTTCATGGATTTGCGGTAACCGGCCACCGGGATCACAGTGAGTTCGCAGCGCGCGCGCCCTTCCAGCCAGCCCTCGCCATTGATCATCTGTGCGAGCTCGCCCACGGTGAGCCCATGCACCAGGGGAATCGGGTGCATGCCGACAAAGCTGCGAAATTCCGGCTCCAGTACCGGGCCATCGATGTAGTCGCCGTTGGGGTTCGGCCGGTCCAGTACCAGCAGCGGCACATCGTAATCGGCACAGGCCTGCATGAGGTAATGCAGGGAACTGATATAGGTATAGAAGCGCACCCCTACATCCTGGATGTCGAACACCAGGCGGTCCAGGTCCGCCAACTGCTCGCGGCGGGGGGCGTAATTGCTCCCGTAAAGGGAGACGACCGGCAGGCCCGTGGGGCCATCAATGCCGCCCTCGATCTTGCCACCATTCTCTACGTCGCCGCGGATACCGTGCTCCAGGGCAAAGATCTTCTGCACGTCCACATCGTGCGCGCGGAGGAAGTCGATCAGGTGGCGGTCCCCGACGCGGGAAGTCTGGTTTACCACCAGGCCAACGCGCTGCTCGTGCAGCAGCGGCAGGTAGGTCCCGGCGCGCTCGGCACCAGTACGCAACGGCTGGCGGTCGTCCGCCTCGGCGCAACCGCCGGAGGACAGGCCGAGCAGTGCGCAGAGAAATAAACGGAGAACAGAACCGCTGGGTTGGCGGGGCCAGGATCGATGCTTTCTTATCATGGGACTCCCGGGTTGTCGGTGCAGAACTGAGTGCCGGTATCACTCCACCGGCATGTCGAAATAGCGATCGGGCCAGGGCTCCGGCTGGCAGGTGTAATGCCGCCATTCCTGAGGGTAGTTGTGAAAACCGCGCCCGGCCATTGCTCCCCTCAGCAGCCTGCGGTTGTCGCGCGCCGCTTTGTCTTCCAGCGGATAGGCTGTCGCGGAACGTTCATCCATAAAATCGAAAGCGGTCCCCTAATCCGGCCGCACACCTGTATCCAGGTGCTAAAGCCGAGTCCCAGATCACATTGCCTCGAACTCAGCGCGCGCGGCCTGGGCCTCGTCCTCTGTCATCACGCGCAGGGCCACCCGGCCGCCGGCGGTGCGGACACCGTGCATTTCCAGGTCCTCGCGCTCGAACACATAGGAAATGATCGCGGCCAGGATTTCGGCTGTGATTTCCTGGCCCGGCACCAGTAACGGGATACCTGGCGGATAGGGAACGATTTCATCGCAGGATACACGCCCCAGCAGCGGTGTTATTTCCTCGCGGTCCAGCGGTAGCTGTTCGCCGCGGGCAAAGTAGGCGGTGCGCGGCAGGGCCACAATGTCGCTCAGGGCCGGCAGGGACTGCCCCCGGCCCTGCGCGCTGGCGCCCTCGGCGCTCTCCGACAGCTTCAGCAGCGCCTGCTTGAGCCGCAGCAGCTTGCTCTCGGTGGTGCCGATGGTGACGAGGAAAGTCAGGGTATTGTGGGTGTTCTTTTCCACCTGGATCCCGAACTCATTGAACAGGGTGTGCTGGGCTTCGGGTGCCGACAGTCCCGCACAGCCCACATCGATGGTGACCTTGGTCGGGTCGAGGCGCACAGCGTCATCGGCAACTTCCGCGCTGCACAGGTCCTCGACACCCAGGCACCGGAAAAGCGTGGAGTCACGGACAAAAGTGCGGATTTCCTCGGCAAAGCCCAGCGTCCGGCTCATCACCTCGAAACCCTCGATGCTCATCTGCTTGCGCGCCACATCCAGGCTCGCAATCATGCCGTACTGCGGGCTGGTGGAGGTGTGCATGTTGATATCCTCGCGGAAACCCGCGGCATCAAAGTTCTCCACGCTCTTGCCCACATGGATCATGCTGGCCTGGGAAAATGCGGACAGCATCTTGTGGGTGGACTGGGTAACGAAATCCGCACCGCACTCCAGCGCCGTGGGCCGCAGCTCCGGGTGAAAACGCCCGTGTGCATACCAGGCCTCATCGATCAGCACATGGATTCCGTGCTGGTGGGCAAACTCAATGATCGGCTTGAGGTCATAACGCAGGCCATCGTAGGTACATGACGTCAGCACCAGCATACGCGCGGAGGGGTTCTCCTCGATCGCGCGGAAAATACTCGCCTTGGGTACCGGGCCGTAGATTCCGTATTTCTGGTTGACCGAGGATTCCAGGTAAACCGGCACGGCGCCACTCATGATCATGGCGTGGTGCACCGACTTGTGGCAGTTGCGGTCGACCACCACCCTGTCCCCCTCGCGCAACAGGTGCTGCAGGACCACCTTGTTGGAGGTGGAGGTGCCATTGGTAACAAAGTAGCTGTGGCGTGCACCGAAGGTCTTGGCGGTGAGGTTCTGGGCCTGGCGGATCACGCTGATGGGATCCATCAGGGAATCGAGCATCTTCACGCTCACCGACAGGTCGGTATTGAAAATGTGCTCGCCCATAAACCGGTAGAAATCCACTACCCACGGGCTGGAGCTCAGGCTGTCACCGCTGGAGTGGCCCGGCGTGTGCCATGAGTCCCGGGCAGCATAGACATATTCTTTCAGTGCATCGGCAAACGGCGTGGCGACACGCTCCAGCAGGATACGCCGCAGGGTGCGGTAGACCACACCGTAATTGGATTCGCCACGGGAGATCACACACTCGTAGATACGGTCTTCCATGGGCATCTTTGCGGTCGTCAACAGGACGCAGTCGATCTCGGCGCGGTGGCGACGAAGTTGCTCGTAGCAGTCCCTCAGCATCACGCTGTCCAGCGAACCGTCATCCAGCGCTACCACTTGCGTACAACCCTCGTCCAGGAAATCCGCCAGCTCCGCGCCGGGCTCGCAATGCGCGAATGCGAGCCCGAGCGGAGAGCTCTCGTCGCTCTCCGACACCTGCGCGAGCTCACTCACCCAGCGGCGCCCAAACTGCATGTCCGTCGTTACCAGTACAACCTTGCAATTCATTTCCATACTCACAATTGTTTACAGCAAGACCAGTCCCAGGAGCACGAAACCGGCGGCGCTGATGGCACCAGCCTGCAGCGCATAGGGCAACTGCGTCCTGACATGGTCAATATGTTCGGTTCCAGACGCCAGCGACGAGATGATCGTGGTGTCCGATATCGGCGACGAGTGATCGCCGAAGATGCCGCCGGAAAGCACTGCGGCCACAAACAGCGCCGGCTCGGCGCCCAGTGCCGCTGCCACGGGAATGGCAATCGGCAGCATGATCGAGAAGGTGCCCCAGCTCGAGCCTACCGAGAAGGCAATCAGGCCGGACACCAGGAAAATCGCCAGGGGCAACAGCCACAGGGGAATGGCATCGCCCACCATACTTGCCACATAGTCACCGGTGCCGAGCGTTTTCGCAACCGATCCGAGGGCCAGGGCCAGAACGAGGATTACCGCCAGCGGCAGCATGCGGCCGGCACCTTCCATCCAGGTGTGGCTCAGCTCATCCAGGTCCATGATGCGCTGTGCCAGTACCAGCACTGATACCACCGCGAGCCCGGCCAGCGAGGCCCACAGCACCGCGGTGGAGCCGGAACCCGCAAAGATCTCGCCGTTGCCTGTGATCCAGAGGCCCGCCGGCATGGCCAGTACCAATACCAGGATGGGCAGGATCATGTTGGCCGCGCGGGGCTTCGCGGTCTTTTCCTGGTCAATATGGACAGACAGCTCGATACCGTCCACGTACCCTGAATCGGTGCGCCTCTGGGCCGCGGCCATAGGTCCGGGGTTGTAGTCGCGCGCGATGGTGAAGGCGGTCATCGCCACCGCGGTGATGGCATAGAGGTTGAGGGGAATACTGGACAGCAGCACCGTCAGCGGCTCGTCGACTTCCAGCCCCTCGAGCAGTCCCAGGTTGAACGCCCCCCAGGCATTCAGCGGAATCAGCATGCAGATGGGGGCAGAAGTTGAATCGACGATATAGGCCAGTTTCTCCCGCGCCACCCGGAAACGATCGAACAGCGGGCGCGACACGGTACCGGCGACCAGCACCGTGATATTGGACTCGATGAAAATGAATACCCCCACCAGCCACGCCATCCACTGGGCGCGCCGCCCGCTGGTGACCCAGCGGCTGCGTTCGAGGAAACGCACAAAGCCGGTGACGGCACCGCTGCGCTCCAGCGTGAGGATAAAGGCCCCGATCACCAGGGTGAACATAACCACCCGCGCGTCGCCCGGGCTGGCCAGCACCGCCAGCATCCCGTCGAGCGCCTCGGCCAGCGACGGCAGCACCCCGGACTGGTTGAGCAGGAAGTAACCGAGCCAGGTACCCGCAAACAGGGCCAGGTACACCTGGCGCGTCAGGAGCGCCAGGCCGATGGCCACGAAGGGGGGCAGCAGGGTTATCCAGGTCAATTCAGTCATACGGGGTTCTAATACTTATTATCGATCTTGCCGGGACAGCACCGGTCCCCGCCGACCTTGCCCGCAGCCGCAGCCCGGGCAGGTCGCATCATAGAGCTTTTGTGATCACAAAACTACCGACTCGACCAGTCTGAGAGTGCCGGGATCGCCATCGAGTTCCGCCACTGCCCCTGCCGGACTACCTTCTGGTCGTGCAAAATATGACCCGCGCAAGGTGAGCGCTTGCGCAGAGGCCCAGGCCGGCGTGCTCGCCGGGCTGGAGCGTAACCAGCCGCCGGATGCGGGCGCGGCCGGCTGCCACCATTCCGCGAGCGGATTTCTGCGCGCCACGGAGATATCATTGCGCCCTCAACAGGAAACCCCGCGGGAGAGAAGGCCACTCCATGGATAGCATCGCCAACACCCCTGAACCGCCCTACTTCGCCGTCATCTTTACCAGCCTGCGCACCTCCGTCGATGAGGGCTACGGCTCCATGGCCGGGCGTATGCTGGAGCTGGCCGCGGACCAGCCGGGCTTCCTCGGCGCGGAGTCCGCGCGCGAGGGGCTGGGCATCACCGTCTCCTACTGGCAGGACCTGGAGTCCATCCGCGACTGGAAGAACCACGCCGAGCACAAGGTGGCCCGGGAGCTGGGACGCGGGAAATGGTACGCGGAATACTCCACCAGGATCTGCAGGGTGGAGCGCGAATACTCTTTCAGCGCAGGCTAGACCTTCCGCTTGCTCAACTCGCGCGGTGGCCAAGCACCTTGCGTATCTCAACGATAGTGGCCACCCCCTCGGGGTTGTCGCCGTGCACGCAGATGGTGTCCGCCGCCAGGGGATACTGGCGGCCGTCACTGGCGGTCACCTGCCCCGCGGCAATTTCCCGCACCTGCTGCAATATCTGCTCCCGCTCATGCAATACCGCGCCCTGCTCGGTGCGGGGCTGCAGTGTGCCGGCCGGGGTGTAGCGGCGGTCGGCAAACGCCTCCAGCAGCACATCCAGACCGTACTCCGCGGCAATGTCGCGATGCCGCCCGGCGTCGGGGGTGGCCATGAGCATGAGGGGAAGCGTGCGGTCGAAGGCCGCAACCGCGGCCAGTATCGCGCGCAGGACAGACTGATCGCGGAGCATGTCGTGGTACAGGGCCCCGTGGAGCTTCACGTAACGCACCCGGGTGCCAGCGGCTGTGCAGAGCCCCTGCAGCGCACCGAGCTGGTAGAGCACCATCGCGGTGATTTCCTCGGGCTCGCAGCTCATCGAACGACGACCGAAGCCCTGCAGGTCGGGGTACGCAGGGTGCGCCCCGATCTCCACCCCGTTCTCCACCGCCAGTTGCACGGTGCCCTGGATGGTAAGCGGGTCACCGGCGTGGAAGCCGCAGGCAATGTTGGCCATATCGATATGCGGCATTACCGCCGCCTCGTCCGCCAGTTGCCAGCGGCCGTAGCCCTCGCCCAGGTCACAGTTCAGTTTCATAGTTGTTCCCGTTCAACCACCATGGTTGCCCCCGGCCCCGCCGGCTGGTTTTTCAAAAAATTGGCGCTGGCGCACCAGCAACTCCTGCGACTCAGCCAGGGTGCCGAGGCAAAAGCGCACGGCATTGCCCGGCCGCGCCTGTGCCAGCAGGTCCAGGTCGACACTGTAGACGTGGCCGATTTTCGGGTAACCCCCGATGGTCTGGCAGTCAGCCATCAGTACGATGGGGCAGCCGTCGCTGGGCACCTGCACCGCCCCCGGGGCCACCGACTCGGACACCAGGTTGCCGGGCACATCGGCCATGGGCTCCCCCTGCAGGCGCACGCCCATGCGGTCGGACTGCGGTGACAGGCGATAGGCCTGTGACAGCAGTAGCCGGCGATGATCAGTGGAAAAAAGCTCGAACTGGTTGGACGGCACCAGGCGCAGGCAAATCTCCTCGTCGTAGGTGCGGATATACTCGTGCGGCGCGCCGGCGAGCAGCGTTTCCGCCTCCGCCACATAGGGCAGGCGGTCACCGGCTTGCAAAGGCCGGCCATCGATACCGCCGAGCCGCTCGCCGACCGTGGTGGCGCGGCTGCCCCAGACGGGTTCGGTGCGGATACCACCGGCCAGCGCCAGGTAGCTGCGCACACCAACGCGCGCCACCTCCCCCTCCAGCAGGCTGCCCCGCTCTGCGCGGTGCGCCGCCCAGTTGTCCACCGGGCTGCCATCCAGGCGCCAGTTGCACTCGGCACCGGCCAGGGCAAAGGTGGTGGCGGCGGAGAAGCGCAGCGCAAAGGGACCCATGGAGATTTCCAGCAACGCATCGGCCGGTGTGTTGCGTACCAGCCGGTTTGCCCAGCCGGCCGCGTGACTGTCGAGGAAGCCGCCGCGACTCACGCCCAGGTGCATCTGTCCCGGCCGACCGCTGTCCTGCACCAGGGCCATTGGACCGGCCCGCTCCACCGTCGCAAAGTCACTCATCGAGGCTGCCCCCCAGCCGCACAAACTCCTCCCGGCCCACGGGCACGAAGCGCACGCGGTCGCCCACCGCCAGCAAAACTTCCGGCGGGTTCTTGCTGCGGTCGAACAGAGTCACCGGGCAGCGGCCGATCAGGTTCCAGCCGCCCGGGCAGCTGTCGGGGTAAACCGCCGCCTGGGCGCCGGCGATCGCCACCGAACCCGCCGGCACCCGCGCGCGCGGCGTATCGAGGCGCGGCAGGCGCAACGGCTCCGGGGTCTTGCCCATAAAGGCAAACCCCGGGCGGAAACCCAGTGCATAGACACGGTACTCCGCGCCCGCGTGCAGGTTAACCACCTCTTGCGGACTGATACCGGCAAACTCGGCTACCCGCCCCAGGTCCGGGGCAACCTCCTCGCCGTAATAGACCGGCAACTCCACCAGCTTGTACTGCCCTGTCTGCTCGTCCCCACCGCTGTCGTCATGCAGTACCTGCCCGGCACAGCGTTCGAGCAGGCGCTGGATCTCGCTGTGGTCACAGCGGAGGGGATCGTAAAACACGGTGAGGCTGCAGTAGGACGGGACCACGTCGATCACGCGCTCCCCGCCCTCCCGGCGGATCAGTTCCACGAGGCGTGCAACCAGCGCCAGGGTGCGTTCGTCGTAATCTTCAGCGAGGTAGAGTGTGAGGGATTCATCGCCGGAATCGGCTATCCGCAACATCGGGTGCTCCCTGCGCAAATGTCGGTGTCCGCTTTCGGTGGCTCGTGGATTCACGCCCGCTTCTCTCGCCCACTTCTCACACCGGCCGAAACAGGCCGGGAGGAGACCCGGGCTCCTTTCCTTGAGAATATCGCAAAAGCTGCCACCGGCATAACAGCGCCGGCGGGGGCATGCAAACACCGGGCTCAGGAACCCGGCGGGGCTATCGGCGCCAAACCGGCCTGCACGGTAACCGGCAAGCGCCCGCCCGGCGGCGCCTTACGGGTCAGCGCCTGGGCCAGGGCCTCGTACACGGGGCCGTGCAGGCGATTGTCGCGATCGATAAAGGCCTTGTAGTTGAAGCTGGCAATATGCAGGTCAGCCAGCGCGCGAAACCTTGCCGCCTCGTAGGGCGAGCGCATACTGACGAACACCGTCTTGCTGCCGTTGGCCCGTGCGGTTTCGAGCACCCGGCGATACTCGCCATAGAGCCGCTCCGGCGACAGCGTCACCCGGCGCAGTGCAGGCAGGTCTTCCATGCCGCCGCGCTCCACGGCGCTCTCGCCGGGCATGATGCTGGCGACGATGACGAGGTCGGCTCCGCCCCCGGCCATGCTGGACGCCGCAACCTGCGGCGCCAGTATCTCTACCCGCGCCGCACTGACGGACTCCAGGGCAAGGCGAAAGGCCTCGCCCACATGTTCGGTAGGCGCAATCACCTGGATGGAATCCACGCTGGAATCGATGGCCGGCAGCACGCCCGGGCTAACCGGATAAATGGCACTCAGCGCCGCCTGAGCCAGCTCGCGCGCAACACGACGATGGGCCGGGCTCGCCATCACCTGGCGGGCAGCGACGACCTTTTCCGGCACCGCCCCGAGGACCCAGTCGCGGTCCACATAACGGCGCTTGAGTTCCGCAATCCGTGCCACGGAGGCGTCGATATCCCGCTCGGACAGTTCGCCGCGCCCTACCGCTGCCACCACGCCATCGATCAGCCGGTCGAGCTGGTACAGGTCGGTGGGAAAGCGCACCTTGATCGGCATCAGCGCGATATCGGCACCGGCAGCGAAGCTGCGCACCACCGCCTCCTCCTGCGTAAAGTAATCACTGATACCGGCCATGTGCAGCGAATCGGTGACAATCACTCCCCGGTAACCAAATTCACCGCGCAGGATGCCGGTGAGGATTTTCCGTGACAGCGTGGCGGGCACCACAATCTCCTCTCCGTGCCTGGATACCAGCGTCGTGTCGTCCAGGGCGGGATACTGGATGTGCGCCGTCATGGTGAGTGCGGGGGCCGCGGCATCGATCACCTGGCGAAACGGCAAAAGGTCGGTGGCCCGCGCCTGCGCCAGCGTGCGTTCCACCCGGGGCAGTCCGGTATGGCTGTCGACCGAGGTATCACCGTGGCCGGGGAAATGCTTGAGGGTGGCCGCCAGCCCGCCCTGCTGGAAGGCGCGCACGCTGGCGGCGCCAAGCTCCGCCACCACCTGCGGGCTCTCGGCATAGGAGCGTACATTGATCACCGGGTTATCCGGGTTGCTGTTGACGTCAACTGTAGGCGCAAAGTTGGTGTTGAACCCCAGCGCCCGAAGCTGCTCCGACATGGCAGCCGCCGAACTCCGGGCAAAGGCCACACCGTGCTCGGGATAGGTGGCGCCGATCGCCATATTGCCGGCAAAGGATGCACTCTCTTCCCGCGGCAGGCGGTTCACCCGGCCGCCCTCCTGGTCCACCGCCAGCAGCAACGGCCAGCCGCTTCCCGAGGCCAGTGCCGCACCCTGCAGCGCGTGATTCAGGCGTACGATCTGCGCGGTTTCCACCAGGTTATCCCCGAACAGGATCACGCCGCCGGGGCTGTTGCGCGTGATCATCTCCGCCAGCGCCGGCGCCAGCTCGGTCACGGGCCGGGTACAGTTTTTTCCCCGACCCATTCCGTCGCGCGCACCGCCGGCAACTGTCTCACCCACGCAGTAAAAGCGGACATCCAGCATGATCTTCTGGGCTATTTTCTCGCGCAGGGTCAGGTCGGCAACTGCCGCCGCGCCCTCGCCCTTGTCGTCACAGCCGACCAACAACAACAGGGCGGCAACAAGGGCCGTGGCGCGCGCGATACTGCGCAGGGTTGGGGTTACCATTGGTCCGGATAATCCATCAACTTGTTTTTCTGGCGCTGGAATATTTTATTCTGCCCAACCGGCACCCTGCGGACAAGGAATAAGTCCGCAGCGGTGCAGACAACCAGCGCACGGCCCACGCTCAACTCCGGTCCCATATATGGGTAATGCCGCCGGGGCCAGGGTTCCTGAACCTGCTGGCCGGCCGATCATCTATCCTGATCAGTGGTCGCGCGTATTTCCAGCGGCGCCTGCGGCCGCTGCTCACTCCCACATTTCCGCAAAGGACCATAAATCAATCCTTGGTGGCGGCAGCGGGAAACAAAGCGGATTCCGGCTGCAAAGACCCCGAATAACAGACCATCTTCTCCCCAGGCAAGGAATGCAAAGGAATGCATATGGAAGGCAGGGCTTATTTATCCGCGCTACTGGCGCTTACGGTCACCGTGCCGGGCTGGCTGCTCGCCCAACCCGGTCCCACCAGCCCCATGGATTCGCAGCCCGGTGAGCTACAGGAGTCAGAGCATGAGTCGCAGGAGGAACCCTCACCGCACGAGCCGCGTATCGACCAGCTGGCAGTCCGGGATTCCGCCAGCCATCCTGCGCCGGTAGCCTACCCCCCGGCTCCCTCGGCCGACCTGCCCACGGATATCCCCGGTAGCTGGGGACCCTACGAACCGGGCAAGGGCTTCGTGCTGGCGCGCTCGGATCTCGGCGAGGTGGGTTTTTCAATCTTTTCCTACGTGCGTTACGTCAACCAGACCGGCCTCAATGAGGAGTGGACCGACAGCTTCGGGCGCACCTTCGATGTCGAGATCCTGAACCAGGTGCAGCTGCAGAAGGTGAACCTGACCTTCAAGGGTTGGCTGTTCGACCCCAGGTTCCGCTACCGCTTCTACACCTGGACCAGCAACTCCAACCAGGGCCAGTCTGCCCAGGTGGTGGTGGCCGGCAACCTCTCCTACCTGTTTGACGAGCATTTCAACCTGGGCGGGGGTATCGACGGGCTGCCCACCACCCGATCCACCAGCGGCACCTTCCCCACCTGGCTGCGCACCGACCACCGCACCATCGCCGATGAATTCTTCCGCGGCTCCTATACCACCGGTATCTTCGCCTGGGGCGACATCACGGAACGATCCGATTATCGCGTCATGGTGGGCAACAACCTGAGCCAGCTGGGTGTCAGCGGTGATGAGCTGGACGATCACTTCAACACCATGTCCGGCCGCGTCTGGTGGATGCCCACCACCGGGGAGTTCGGCCCGCAGAATGGCTTAGGCGACTACGAGTTCCACACCGAGCCGGCGACGCTGCTCGGGCTGCATTTCACCCGCAGCCGCGAGGACGCCCAGGGGCAACCCTCGCTGAACAGCTTTGACAACAGCCAGATCCGCCTGTCGGACGGCACCCGTATCTTCTCACCGAACCCCTTCGACGTAGGCATCAATATCCGCAGGGCCACCTACGAGATGGCCGCCGCGACCGCCGGCCTCAAGTACTGCGGCTACTCCCTGGAGGCGGAGTTCTTCTACCGGGAAGTGGATAATTTCTCCACGGTGCCCTTCCCCGGTGCCGAGGAAGTGGGCGAGCTGCCCGTATCCCGGCTCACGGACCACGGCTACCAGCTGCAGGCCTCCATGATGGTGGTCCCGAAGACGCTGCAGCTATATATCTCGGGGTCGAAGATTCACGGGGAGTACGGCGACCCCTGGGATGTGGCGGTGGGTGCCAAGTTCTATCCCTTCCGGCGCCGCGAAGTCCGCTTCACCGTCCAGGGCCTCTTCCTGGAAGACTCACCGGTGGGCTACAACAGCGTACCTTTCGCCCTGGGGGGCACTGGCCCGGTATTCAATACCGAGTTCGAGGTTGCCTTCTGAGCAATTCTCTCTCAGTTGTCGCTTGCACCCGGCAGGTACAGGCGCTGGACCACGGCAATCACAATGGCTGTGGTCCAGCCGAAAATGATGATGCCGTTGGCAGCCTGCAGCGATGACAGCAGCCGCCAGCGCTCGTCCAGCACAATATCGCCAAAACCGAGGGTGGTGTACGAAACCATCGAAAAATACATAGCCGGCTCAAGCTCGCTAAAGGCACCGAGCAGCCGGTAGGCCGTGGCCCAGATCCAGACTTCGAGCGTCGACGCCAGGAACATCAGCAACACCGTGAGTGATACAACCGCGGGCCGTCCCGGCACCAGCAGCGGATGCCCGGGTCGCAACCGGTTGATGCGCTTGCTCCAGTGTATGGCGATTATCATGGCAATCGCGTGAACCACGGTCGTCATGATAATCAGCAACGATGCGATGAGGATCACTTTGAGCATTGTTTTTCTCGCCTTCCCTATCGCAGCACTTTCTTCCACTTCCCGGTACGATCGAGCATCTCATCCCGGACCGGCACCGGCAGCAACTGCTCAACGCTGCGGTTCTCACGTACTTCCCAGCCGCCGCCCAGTGACCGGTATACCTGCACCAGGTTGGCAGCCACAGCACCCTGGGCCTGGGCGAGCAGGTCCTGCTGCTGTGCGTCAGCGGTCAGGGTATTGATCACCGTATTGAAGCTGACCAGCCCGTTGGTGTACTGGGCCGACGACAGTGCCACCGAGCGGCTCGACGCCGCCGCGGCGCGGCGGTAGCTTTCCAACTGTTCGTGGGATTTCAGGTACGCCACAATCGCATTTTCCACGTCAGCCTGGGCCTGCAGCACGGCCTGGCGGTAGTCCTCCAGCAATTGCTGGAAGCGCGCATCCTGCAAGCGAACATTGCTACGCAGCCGGCCGTAATTGAACAGGTTCCACTGGAAGCCCCCAAACAGGTTCCAGGCTTCACTTTCCCCCTCGAACAGCCTACCGGCTTCCATCGCGCGCGAGCCGATCGAGCCACCGATTGAAAAGGCCGGGTACAGCTCAGCCTCGGCGACACCAATCTGCGGTCCCTGTGCCGCCAGGCGTCGCTCCGCCGCCCTCACATCCGGCCGCTGGCGCAATAGGTCCTGCGGCATACCGATGGCAATCTGCGCCGGGACAACCGGAATCGCGCCCGGCATCCCCGCAAGTGATGTGGCTGCCGCGGGCGGCGTTCCCAGCAGCACCGCCAGCGTGTTCTTCAACTGCTGCAGCGTGGTTTCCAGGCTGGGTACAGTCGCGCGGGTGTTATACAACAGCGCTTCGGCCTGCTCGGCATCGAGCGCGCTGACCTCCCCCGCCTCGAACTTCGCCCGGGCGATGCGCAGGCTTTCTTCCTGCAGGTCGATATTATTCCTGGCCACCTTCAGCCGTGCCTGCGTGGTTCGGATCGCCACGTACGTCTGGGCAACCTGGGCTACCAGCGAAACCAGGACACCGTCGTAATCGGCCACACTGGCGCCAAGGTCTGCGCTGGCGGACTCAACCTGGCGTCGGAATCGCCCCCACATATCCAGCTCCCAGGTGAGATTGAAGCCAATATCGTATTCCTCGATGATCAGCCCGCTCTCCTTCGTACGCGAGACAGAACCGGCCAATTCCTGCAGCTGCGGGTACTGGTTACCGACGGCAATAGCCAATTGCTGCTGTGCCTGCATTACCCTCAAGGCAGCCGAGCGAAGAGTGAGATTCCGGTCCAGCGATATGGCCACCAGCTGGTCCAGAACCGGGTCGCTGAATGCATGTTCCCACCAGAGCGGATCGACAGGCTGGCCGCTGTCCAGGCGCGCACTGCGCTCTTTACTCCAGCTTTCCTCGAGCGGCACCGGCGGGGGCCGATAGTCCGGCCCAAGGGTGCACCCCGCGAGGCAACAGACCAGTACCAGTAGGGTCCACGGGCTCTCAAGCCTCCGCACGGCCTGTGGCAAGGACCTACTTTCCAGGCGATATCGGTCCATTCTCTTCCCGGGCGGCGGTGCCGCTTTTCACCATCACCGATCCGGTGATTCCCACTCGCAGTTCGATATCATCGGGCACGTTGTCCAACACGATTTTCACCGGCACGCGCTGCGCCAGGCGAATCCAGTCGAAGGTCGGGCTCACCGCAGGCAACAGTTCGTTGCCGGTGCTGCCATCCTGCTGTGAAATCCCGTGGCTGATACTGTCTACCCACCCCGCCAGTGGCCGGTCCGGATATGCCATCAGGGTAACGACGGCACGATCTCCCGGCGCAATCCGTGCAATGCTGGTTTCCTTGAAATAACCCTCTACCCAGAAGCTGCCGGCATCGACAATTGCCAGGGCGGCCTTATTGGCGACAGCCTGGCTCCCATCGCGCAGCCTCAGGTTGGTGACGTAACCGTCCACTGGCGCAGTTACCCGGCTAAACTCCAGGTTGAGTTCCGCCTGCCGGACGGCCGCTCGCGCAGCCCGGATACTGGCATTTGCCTCGCCGACAGTACCCAGCCGTGCACGGGCCTCTTCCAGGTCAGCACGGGCCCCGTCGAGCGAAGCCCGCGCCTGTGCCAGCTTCGCCTCTGCCCCCTTTCGCTTTTCCCGCGCTATGGCGTGTTCTGCCTGCGCGCGCTCCAGCGATTTCCGTGACGTGGCGCGCTGCGGCAACAATTGTCGTTGCCGCTGCAGTTCGGCACGGCTCTTCTCGATCTCGGCATCAATTTCCTTTATGGCGCTCTCAGCCTGCCAGACAGCAGCCTCGGCTGCCTCAACCTGCGCCGCCGCAACCTGTACCTGCTGCTCAGTGGCCAGGTAGCTATCACCGGTCTTGTCGTATTCTGCGCGGGCACGCGCCAGTTCCGTCTCAAAGGGGCGCGGGTCGATCTGGAACAGGAGCGCGCCCCGCTGCACATACTGGTTATCACTCACAGGCACATCCACTACCTGCCCGGTCACGTTGGGCGTCACCTGAATAACCCAGGCTCGCACCTGGCCGTTTCGGGTCCATGGGTTTTCGAGAAACTTCCATACGGCCAGGAGTACGACCACCATTGCAAGCAGCAGGACCAGCCCGGAAAACAGGTAATTTCTCGCGGCATTCATGTTTCAGATGCCAATAAAAAAAAGGCCGAACAGCAGGGTGTATATGATCACCATGCCAATCAGGACCAGGGGGGGACTGGCAAAATACCGAGAGAGTCGATAATGATCGAATGCTCGTGCAGTCATCGTGGCCGCCCCGAACCCCAGGACAGCGGCAAGCAGCAGGGGGGGCAGGTAAATCCCTCCCAGGGATATTTCATGAGGTATTGGCAACATTGTGTATCTCACTCCGTGAGTTGCTGTGCCCTGGCAATTACAGTTCCTTGCTAGAAAAAACGCGGTTCACTCCATTTTCGCCAATCAATCCCGCTCAGCTGCTCGGTGAGGGAGGCCAGTAGCTCACTGACACTCCGGGACACCCCCAGCAGTAATAGTGCCCCTTCCAGCTGACGCCCGTCCGGCTTGCTGCTGGCAGGCGTCCCTGACGCGTCATGGTACTGGCGCAGCAGGTTTTCGATTTCCCGCAGTTGTGCACGTTCCCCTGCGCCGGAATTGGCGGGGGCTGGACGCTCCCCCTTCCGGGTAACAGCCGCCAATCGCTCCAGCGCATCAGCCGCGGCCCCCTGCCAGTTTTCCAGTGCCGCCCCTGTAGCGTTTTTGCCCGCAACATCGCCGGCGTGCAGGCGCGCCTCCACGAGCGCATTGATACGCGCGGCCAGCGCCTCGCACCAGGCAACCACGGCCCGCAAGTTAGCCTCACTATCCGCTGGCAGGTAGCGCCGCTCAATCACCCCCGCTAACAGGGAGAGTCTGGCAGGAATCCGGGCGACCAGGTTGCGGTGATAGCGGCTGCGCCAACCGGTGGGTCGGCCCGTGAGGAGCCACGCGCAGCTGCACATAAACTCCCCGAGTTGGCGCTGGAACATGCGCTCAGGGCGTGGCGAGAAGGGTATATAGGCAGCAAAGGACAGTAGTATCAGCAGGAGAGTGACAACGACCAGCATGTTGGCGACAGCGCTGAAGCTGTAAACCTGCGAGTTGCTGATACCCAGCACGGACACGAAAAATGCCAGCGCTATGGACCGCCCGGCAGCCCTGCGGGGACCGGAGAACAGCAGGCAGATGGCGAACGTCACGCCGAAGATCAATGGTCCCAGCGACCAGAAAGTTGATAAGTGTGGCAGCACCAGCAGGTAGACGGCCCCGGAACAGAGAATGGCCACGAACACCGGCAGGAATATTTTGCGCGGCGCAACAAAGGGCATTGCCGCCAGTGCAATCGACAGTGAAGCGGCCAGCGAGAGGATCAGTGGCCCTGCCGGCAGGCCGTCAACGTACAGATAACCCAGGTAAGCCAGCCAGATGGTGAATATTACCCGGGCAACCCCGCCGAGCCGGTCTGGATCGGGCATCAAGTTCCCCAGCATCCTCGACGCCGCACCCGTGTCGGCCACGGCCGGGAATTTACTATCGCGACTCTTAGCTTCATTACTAATCGCGCATGCGGCCAGGGCCACGCTATCCACCTGCTCGGAAACCCGCTGCAACAGCCTCCTGAGGACGGCGACTACAGCCGAATCCAGTAGCCGGGAATCGGGTATGCGCGCCGCCTCGACAGCGATCTTGCCGTGTTCTTGCGGCTCGCCGGGCTGTGCTTCCGCGAGGGGACCCGTCAGCGCCTGCAAGCGCCTTTCAACTCCGGAGCAGTAACTGTCGATACCGGGTAGCAGTTCCCGCAATAGCATGTCATCCACCTGGTAGAGACTTTCGCTCAGCCGCTCCAGTAACCCGGTCAACTCTGTCGACGATACCAAGAGCTGTTGCCATTCGCGGCGTCTCTCGCGGACCAGCTGGCTGTCTGCAAGGGCCGCATCCAGCAACGGACTGACCGCCGACTGCGCGTGGACAAGGGCGCTGCGCGCGTTCACCAGTGCCGTTGTTCGCCCGGCGCCGGCAAGCACTGCACGGCACTCCTGAAAAAGCGCCAGCTGGGCAGAATGTAACCGCTCGAAAGCCTCCCGGAGATCCCCACTACTGTTGCGTGGCCATATCAGCAAGGCCACCAGGGAGTACACCAGGATACCCAGTCCCGTCTGTTGGGCACGCAGCATTGCGATTTCAAAGGCGCCGCTCTGACTGGTGGCTGCGTTGACGCAGATGATCACACTGCCCCAGCCGCCAACCTGCCAGAAGTAGGAGTCTTTTGCCCCCAGTGAGAGATAAGTGCACACTCCCAGCCACGATGACAGTGCAGCCATAAACAACCACCGGTCCTGGGGAAAATGCGCCAGTATCACCAGCGCAGCCACCACAGCCATCAGCGTGCCCAGCATTCGTAATGCTGCCTTGTTGAGCGACATACCGAGCGACGACTGGCTCACCACTGCCACCGCGAGTCCCGCCCACGTCGCCTTACCCCAGTCGAGGCTGAGGGTAACGCCATAGACTGACACCACCGCCAGGGCGGTCTTTATTGATTCGCGAGTAGCGACGCTCAGTCGGGGCAATTTCAGCACCAAGGTAAGTCCTCCCCTGCCCCGCTCACCGGTCGTGGCGGTCGGTTTCGCTGCGCGCGAGCCGGCTGGGCTCACCGGCGGCCAGCCGGCGGACAAAGGAGTTGGCGGTGAGGCCGTGGGCAATGACGCTCAGCAGGATCGTACACACCACTGTCACTGCGATCGTCCCTCCGCCGGGCAGCCCCTCATTCAGCACGATTACGCCGAAGACAATGCTCGCTAGCCCGCGCGGACCGAACCAGCCTATGAATAGCTTCTCCGACGTCGAGGAACCGACGCCAGCAAGGCACAGGAAAACCGGCAACATGCGCACCACCGTCAGGCTCAGGACTGCATACCAGAACACCTGCCAGGAGAGCAGGTGAAGATAATTCCCGACCACGCCAGCCCCGAAGGCGACCCAGGTCAGGAGGGCCAGGGTATCCCCGGTCCCCTCCGCCGCCGTCAGGAGCGGCTCTTTCTCTGCCCGGGCCAGCCAGCCGAACAGCAACCCGCCGGAAAATGCTGCGATGAAGCCGCTACCACCAAGCCACTGCGCGGCGGAAAAGCATCCCAACGCCATGGCCAGTACCGGGACCTGGCCCCAGGTCTCTGTGACCCAGCCACACCCTGACGCAGCCCGGAGGAGATACGCCATCAGCAACGTCAATCCCAGCCCCACCAGCAACCCCAGGCCCAGCTCTTTCAGCACGAGCATGAGCGCAAGTCCTTTGGAGGCCTCCGGTGTCACCGCACCAGAGGCCAGTGCCAGGAATACAAACAATATCGGGACACAAATACCATCATTGAGCCCGCTCTCCGCACTGAGCCCCTGGCGGATATAGGGAGGTACCGCGGTATTGGTCACTACCGCTTTGCCCAGCGCAGCGTCTGTCGGTGCGAGCATGGTCGCCAGTACCGCCACTTCGAACAGGCTCAGTCCGTCGAACAGGAAAGCGCCCACGACAACACCCAGCACAATGGTCAGGGGCAGGCCCACAAGTAGCAGGCGCCGCGGCACCCTGATCGTCTGCCGCAGCACGCCCAGGTCGGCGTGGGCGGCATCGGTGAACAGCACCAGGGCCAGGGTGAGTTCCGCCAGCGCACGCATCCCCGCAGAGTCGACACTCAGTTCCAGGAGGCCCAGCCCGTGTGCTCCCAGTAGAAGCCCGCACAGGGTATAAACCAGCGCACCATTAATAGGGGTGCGGTCTGCGCGACCGGCAATAAGGCTGTACGCGAAAACAAACAGCGACAGTATCGCGAGGTTTTGGTAATTCATGGCTAATCCTGGCGTAACAGCGCACTCTTTAGCCCTCCACCCGCCACAGGGCAGCGACCCGGGGGCTGCTCCCAGTCTAGATGAACTTGCGTGCCAGCCTGACTGCTCAATGACTGCTGCGAGCGAATCGGGCGCCGTGTGCACCTGAGCCACCCGGAGTCTTTAACGATACTATTCTGCTGGCAGTTACCTCGAGCCTCAGGATGTGGCATTCCAGTGTCCACGATGCCACCCTGAAAAGTCACTGGCCTGGCCGGCGCGCTCCGTTTTGCACTACATTTCAGCCAGGTCTACGGGATTGGCCGCTGTCCCTTTGAGACGAGTTGAGTGAAGGCCCGGACAGCGGCCCGGCAAAAGCCGCAAGGCACCAGATCGCCTTCACCCCCACTAAAAACCAAACCAGCGCCAATATCGGATAGCAATATGGATCGGTGTGTAATTTGCGGCCGCGAGGCAGAGGTCACAGAAGGCTACTTATATAAAGTAATGTGCAGCGTCTGCTTTGGTGGCAAACCCTATGCGGTGGAGGGCGAGCTGTGGAAAAGCGGAATTCCTGTCGACGGTAGGCGGGCAGAGGAAATCCTGGGCGAAAAGTTCGCACAGGGGCAGGAGCTGCCGGTGCTTAGCTGGGACGGCACAGACTACTACTAGGCAGGGGCACCCTCCCCCGCCATGCCGGTATCTAGCGACAGGAAGCTACTACAAACGGGTTATGGTTGCCCTGGCTGTGCGCAATGCGCCGGTCCCGCTCGCACTCGGGAACGTCCACCGGATCCGCGCGATTCCAGGCGGCAAAGAGTTTCCGCTGGGCCGGGGAGATGGACAGCCCGTAGGTATCGGCCATATACATATAGATTCGCGCGATATCGCCGCGCCGGTGGCGCGGGGGCTCTACCGCCCGCTGCTTGAAATCCACCCGGAATTCCACCGCCCCGTACTGCCCCGACGGGTAGCCCCCACCCTTGCCGAACTCCATGAAGCGGTAATTGCTGCGATCGCCGTTCAGCTCACCGATGGCCGGTACCAGGTTGTGGAGGTCCGCCTCTGCCATGGCAAACAGCGGATCCGACCGGGTGCAGTTGCGCCGCCCACCCTGCTGCCAGCACTGCCGCTGGTGGCCGATCGCCCAGGCCGGCACCACGTGCTCCCATTCGATGCGGCCAGCGCGATTGGCATTCTTGCGCGGACTGAATCCGCAACTGGACCAGTCGGGAACCAGTTTCTTGCCCTCGGCGGCAAAGCGGCAGTTGGAATAGAAGCCATAATGCGTGTCGGGACTGGCGTAAACCTCGTCGCGCAGCACACCCTTGGCCTGGCGGAAGCTGCGGATGGAGTGGCCGCGGGGCGCGGCAGCCTGTTTTGACTGCAGGAGGGGGGAAGCGGACTGGCTTTCATTGTCGCCGGCCTTGCGGTGACAGTGGTACTCCGCCCGTGCGCGGTCGTTGTGGCAACCCCGGGCATCGAGCCCACCGCCATGGGCACCGACATACACAGGGAACAAGAAGAGGACGAACAGGGCCAGCCGCATATATTTATCCAAAAACATTTAACTACAATGTTTGTGGATTCTGCCGCCATTCAGCCGTTCATGCCAGTCCGGAACTCACAGTGGAAATGGAATTGCTGTCACATGGCATCTGGCCCGGAGCAGCCACCGCAACCAGATACAGGACCCCGCAAAAAGGCTGCTGACACTCGTCCTGTCCCATCACACCGGCATCCCGCCGGGACTCGATTGCATTCCTCAATTCCCAGGCTAATCCTGCCAGGTAGTAGATCCTCTCGGCGACGAAAGCCTGAATCCCAATAAATTTTTAACAGCCTGCATCCAAACTGCCCCCCGACTCCGTCAGAAGAAGTGGTGGTAACAGGCACGGCTCGCAGCGCCGGCTCCCCCGGCCAGCTAACCGTAGCCACCCCCTTGAATTCATGGTTCCATGGAACCCAACTCATACCAGCGACCGCCGCTGGTGTATTTAGCGATCCACGCAAGATGAGACCGATGAACAAGAAACATATAAAGACCGCCGCACCCGTACTGGTGTTGGCGCTGGGCCTCGGGGTTGTACAGATAATGAGCGCCACCAAGCCGGCGCCGGAAAAGAAAGAGGAAGAGCCTCGCCCGGTATCCCTGCTGTACAGCGAGGCCCATGAAGAGTCCGTCCATCTTGCCGTGGCTACCCAGGGGGAAGTCCGTCCCCATACCGAAATCGACCTCACCCCGCAGGTGTCAGGCCGCATCGTGTCCATTTCCGACAGTTTCGCCGAGGGCGCCGGCTTCGAGCCCGGCCAGGCACTGATCCAGCTGGACGATGCCGACTACCGCCTGGCCGTAGCCCGAGCGGAAGCCGGTGTGGCACAGGCGGAGGTACTGCTCCTGCAGGCGCGCGCGGCCGCCCGTATCAAGCGCCAGCAGTGGACGTCCATCAATCCCGGTAAGGAGCCGACGCCCCTGCAGGTCAACCAGCCCCAGGTAGCGGAAGCCGAGGCCAGGCTGCGCTCCGCGAAAGCAGAGCTTGCCGATGCAAAAGTGAACCTGGCCCGCACCAAAATCACCCTGCCCTTCCGCGGTCGCGTGATCAGCCGCAATGTGGGTGTGGGACAGTTTGTCACTGCCAGTACCCCGCTCGGCCGTGTGTTCGCCACCGACCGCGTGGAGGTGCGCCTGCCGCTGACCGACTCCCAGCTGCAGGAACTCGGCCTGCCGATGGGCTTCGTTGCCAGCGACAAGCATCCCGGCCCGCCGGTGACCCTGTCGGCCCGGGTCGGCCGGGATCAACACCAGTGGCAGGGGCATATCGTGCGGACCCAGGCCGCGGTGGACCAGCAAACCCGTTTGATCTATGCGGTGGCCGAGGTCACGGACCCCTATGGCGCAGGCGCCAGCAACGGCGTACCGCTGGCCGTCGGCCTGTTCGTTACCGCCGAGACCGAGGGCACCCAGGCACGCCAGGCGCTGGTCTTGCCGCGCGAGGCCCTGCGCAATGCCGACAAGATGTACGTGATCGATGCGGAAGACCGCCTGGATATTCGCACCGTGGAAGTCCTGTCCACTTCCGAGAACCGGGTCGTCGTTGCCTCCGGCATCGCCGAGGGCGAACGGGTGGTGACCTCCACCATCGCCAATGCGGTAGACGGTATGGAAGTACAACCCGTCACCCAGCTGGCCCGGAAGTAAAGGAGCACACCCATGAACAGCCTGATCGCATGGTGGGCGCGCAACAGCGTCGCCGCCAACCTGGCCATGATTGGCATCTTCGTGGCCGGCTTCATCGGCTTTGGCCTGATGGAACGGGAGATGGACCCGCAGGTGCGTTTCCCGGGCCTGGAAATCCGTGTCGCCTGGCCCGGTGCCGCCCCCGAGGAAGTGGAACAGCAGATCGTTACCCGCATCGAGGAGGCAGTCAGCGACCTGGACAACATCGAGTGGGTACGCTCCGCTTCGGGTGAGGGTTTCGGCGAGGTCTACATACTGGCGGAAACCTCGGTGGACTTCTCCCGCTTTATGAATGACGTCAAGATCCGCGTGGACAGCATTTCGTCCTTCCCACGCGACATCGAGCCGCCACAGGTGCACCAGTGGGTCAACCGCCAGGAATTCATCCGCGTTGCGGTGCACGGCGACCTTGGGGAACGGGAACTCAAGCGGCTGGCAGAACAGTTGCGGCGCGAGGCCGCCACCCTGCCTGCAATCTCCGTGGTGGAACTGTTCGGGACCCGCATGGAGGAAGTCTCCATCGAGGTCAGTGAGCTCGACTTGCGTCGCTACGGCATCACCTTCCAGGAAGTGGCGGACGCCATTCGTGCCAGTTCCATCAACCAGTCCGCCGGTACCGTGCGCACAGAAGTCGGGGCCTACCAGCTGAAGGTGCGCAACCAGGCTGATACCGAGGAGGAATTTGCCAATATCATCGTGCGCCAGACGTCAGACGGCGGCACCATTCGCGTGGGTGATGTGGCCACCGTGGTGGACGGCTTCGAGGACAACGAGATACTCGCCACCCTGAATGGCGAGCCGGCGGTGCTGCTGCAGGTGATGAGCACCGAAACCATGGATATCGTCACTGCGTCCGAGTCGATCCGCAAGTGGATTGCCGAACGCAAAGAGACGCTCCCGGCCGGTGCCAGGCTCACCCTGTGGACCGACAACGCCGAGGACTTCAAGAGCCGGCTGGATACCATCGGCTCTTCCGCCTTCCAGGGCCTGCTGCTGGTACTGCTGGTACTGGTATTCAGCCTGCGCCCCAAGGTGGCTTTCTGGGTGGCCATCGGCATCGCCACCGCCTACGCGGGTGCCTTTGTCCTCCTGCCGACGGTGGGCGTGTCCCTGAATATGCTGTCCACCTTTGCCTTCCTGCTGGTGCTGGGGATTGTTGTGGACGATGCCATTGTGGTGGGCGAGAACATCCACTCCGAGTCGCACAATCCCGAGCACGGCAGTGACCGCAAGGGCCGGCTGGATGCAGCGGTACTGGGCACCCAGCTGGTGGCCAAGCCGGTTATCTTTGCGGTGATCACCACCATCCTCGCCTTCCTGCCGTGGATCTTTATCAGCGGCGCCACCAGCGAGTTCACCCGCCATATCACCTGGGTAGTGATCCTGGCGCTGCTGTTCTCGCTGGTCGAGTCCCTGTTCATCCTGCCGGCGCACCTCAGCAACCTGAAGCCGCGCACAGAGCTGGGCCGGTTCGGGCGTGTCCAGAAGCGCATCGCCGACGGCATCGTTCACTTTGCCCACAACCACTACCGCCGTATCGGCCAGTGGGCGGTGGGCAGGCGCTACCTGACCCTGAGCATCTTTATTGCCGCCCTGATGATCGGTTTCGGTATGTTCGGCAGCGGCTGGGTAAAAAAGAGCTTCATGCCCGAGATCGAGTCCGACGAGGTCATCGTGAATGTGGTCATGCCCGAGGGCGCGCCCTACAGCCGCGCGCTGGAGATCCTCGCCCAGTTGCAGGACGCTGAGAAACGCCTCGAGCAGGAAGTGAACCAGCGCACCGACGGCCAGGGCGTGCTGATCGAGAACTGGTATACCCGCTCCCGGCGCGACAGCGTCATGGCCATCGTCAAGCTGGCGCCGCCGGAAGTACGCGATATGTCGGCCAAGGACGCGGCCCTGCGCCTGCGGGAGCTGCTGGGTGATATCCCGGATGCCAAGGAAGTCTCCGTGCAGTACTCCATGGGCAACAATGGGCCAGGCTTCGAGCTTTCCATCCGCCACCCGGACCTGGATGTCCTGCGCGAGGCCACCGCCGACCTGGAAGCCCAGCTGCGTACCTACGAGAGCCTGTACGATGTGCGCAACAACCTGGAAGGCGCCTCGGAGGAAATCCGCATCGACCTTAAGCCCGGCGCCGCCAAGCTGGGCCTGACCCTGGCCGACGTCAACCGCCAGGTACGCCAGGCCTATTTCGGTGAGGAAGTCCAGCGCCTGCCCCGGGCCGGCCAGGACGTGAAAGTGATGGTGCGCTACCCGCTGGAATCCCGTCGTTCCATCGAGAGCCTGAAGGACTTTCGTGTGCGCACCGCCGACGGCCGCGAAGTCCCGCTGCTGGCAGTGGCGGAACTGGAATACACACCCGGTATCAAGCGCATCCAGCGCTGGAACGGCAACCGCGCAGCACGGGTAATGGCTGACCTGAAGGACGATGTGCGCGGCGATATCATGAAGGACCTGAATGAGAACTTCTTCCCCGACTGGGAGAAGCGGTACCCGGGTATTATCCGCGGAGCCATTGGCCAGGCCGAGGGCCAGAAGCGCTTTATCCAGGAAGTACTGGGTCTCTACACCATGGCTTTCTTCGCCATGTACAGCCTGCTGGCGGTAGCCTTCCGCAGCTACTCCCAGCCGATCCTGATCCTGGTTGCCATCCCCTTCGCCTTCGTGGGCGCCATCTTCGGTCACGCGGTGACGGGCATGACCATGGCCATCTTCAGCTACTTCGGCATCGCCGCTGCAGCGGGCGTGGTGGTCAATGACAACCTGGTGCTGATGGACCACTGCAACCGCCTGCGCGACCGGGGCATGGAACCCCTCAAGGCCATCGTGGAAGCCGGCGTATCCCGCTTCCGCCCCATCCTGCTGACCACCGTCACCACCATTGTCGGCCTGATGCCGATGATGATGGAACGCAGCATCCAGGCCGCCTTCCTCCAGCCGATCGTAGTGGCACTGGCATTCGGGGTATTCGTGGCCTTCTTCGTCACGCTGCTGCTGGTACCGGCGCTGTATGGGATTGGTGTGGATATCAGTGCGGGTGCCGGTCGGGTCAAGGAGCGGGTGAAGTCTTACTTTACTGGGAGTGCCCGGGAAGGAATTGGGGCTACCGACTAATCGTTCCCGCTGAGTGGGCAGCGGCGCCGCTGCCCGTTGACCAGACAAAGAAGCCCGGCAGTTGCCGGGCTTCTTTGTCTGGTGATTTTGAAGAAGTATTTACACCAGGATTAATCCCAGCAACCCGCCGGGGATTTGGTACCTGCGGGATACACAATTTGGAGTGGATCACAAGCGCTGTCAGCGGCCTGACTTCCGACAGGGTCGGCAGTGATGGTGTAACTGTTTCCGCCAGCTGCTGTCACCGCGATGGTGTAAAAGCCTTCCTCGCTGGTTGTACGGAAATTCAGGCTGCTATTTGCAGCATCAGCTCCACAATTATCTGCTGCGGCGAGTGTCCAGGCATAGAAGCGACAGTTCGCACGGAATTTCTCCTGTGCAAGCTGGAGCTTTAGCAGTGCTGCTATGCCATCGGACCGCCGCGACTTGCGTACTGATTCCTGATATGAGGGAATCGCAATCGCCGACAGTATCGCGAGGATCGCAACGGCGACTAGCATTTCAATGAGGGTAAAACCTTTGCTGCGCATTTTTCTGACACTATCGAATCGTTGATAAAAGACCCGAACATCTAAAGCTCAAGGACACAAATCGAGATCGTTTTGAATATCGATATTCAGGGCGTTCTTACCACTTATTCCTGTGGCGGTGGCAACACCGCCATCCAGCACGAGGGGCCCCGGGGTACCGATCGCCGGGCAAGTGACACCACCACTGAGAGTAAATGTGAGCGCGCCATCCCAGCCCCCTCCCGCATTAGCATCATAGGAATCGGTGATACACTCATAGAACAGGCCTGCGTTGCCCCAATAGCAGGAGCCACCGCTGATCGCTACACTCGCCAGGACCTTGTTTTCATTAGCCGTATCGACCCGACCTGAAATCAAGGCATAGTTTCCTGCAACACAACCAATATCGTTACCGGAACTATCACCTTTTACCGAAAGCAACTCCAGCGGGCTTGGACTACAGGATAGCTCCAGCTCCTTTCCCGGTGCCTCGGCATAGATCATCCCATTCCAGCCGGAACCCCAGTCGTAAACATCGCACTCATACTCTGCCTGGTTGTTGACAAAACCTGATAACAAGCAATTTCCCGGGCCATCCGAGGTATACACCTCAATGGCATCGAGAATTCCCTGGGTAACGGCTGCGCCACTGTTAGCGGACACAGATATCGATCCACGGACAATATAGCGCTCAACGGGCGGGGCAGTTGGGTCAAACGGACAAGTGGCATCATGCCCGTATTTATCGCTGGCATAGCTATCCAGATAGTCGCCGTTCAGGCATACGAAGTCGTCCGGGTTTCCGGCAAACAGGTCTCCCGGATCTGCACTGGTTGCGTCCGCTCGAACCATGACCCCTTGCGAGATGCAGTTACTGCCGCCCGTGCTGTCCGCAGACAATGATGAGATAACAAAATCGTGCGGATGATCGCCATTAGCGGAATCGCCTAAGACAGCTCCATCGGCAATGCCATGGGATTTATAGGCAATAACGCCCTCTTTAGTAACAGGCTCGCCGCCGTCGTTAAGGGTATAGAGCATACCGCGGTAGGCCCGGCGAACCGCAATTACCGGTGCCTCCCAGTTATTTGTCGAGACAGGATCACCCTGGCACACCTTGTCGGTTTGCTTTATGCCACCAGAGAGCAGTAGCCCTATATTGCCGTGCCAGCCCCCGCCGAGATAACAGGTGTAGTGAAAGTAGGCGTAATCGCCGCTTTTGGTAAGCAAATCAGAGCTGGTGGCTTTATCGATCGCTATTCCCTCTTTTTCATCAGCCGAGGAGAAGTAATAGCGAGTGCAGAAAGCGGCATCCGATGCGTGCACAAAGACGTCAGCCGGAGCAAGCTTGCCTTGCGTAGCCTTATCGATATAGACCCGCCCCATAATTCGCACAAAATTTAGACACTCCGCATTATCCGCCTTACATGCATCCTCCAGGGTCAATACGATCTTGTTCCCGAAGACCAGCTTTCGCTCACCGTCGGCAATATACATTTTTGTCCCGTCGTTATTGGACGGGGGGTCCACGCCTTCCGGTACCGTGCCCTCTCCCAACCTTGCTCGCCCTGTCGGGGAAGGCACCAGGAAATCATTACGGACAGCTGCCAGGGCACCCGGGGCACCCGGCGCCGTGTATGCCAGCTCAGTATCCAGGCTGACGGCCTGTGTCTTTCCGGCAGCATCCATCCACTCCACGCTCACCGCAACTGAACGAAGCTGGCCGTTTGCCACAATAGTCTCTTTGCGAGCGAAGCTGGCGTTCACTCCGTCAATTTCCGCCAGATTGGAATCTGTGCCAACAGGATAGAGGGCATAAAACTCAGCAAGTGACCCGGCTTCATGCATGTAATTACGCATCTCTTCGAGGCGGCCCTGGGCAATCGCCAGCGCCTCTGTCCTGGCTTTGCTCGCGGCGCTAACACCATAGAAATCTCCCTGCAGCTTCCCCAGGGCCAGGACACCGACAGCCAGGACGAACATGGCGATCAGCACCTCAATAAGACCGATACCCCTGGCCTGGCTCATCACCTCGAGTGCTTTTCTTGCTCTACCCATGAAGCTCCCCACCTCGCCAGTGGATCATTTTTAAAAGTCTTTCCACGTGCCAGCCATTCCTATCCGTGCCCCGGCGTTCTCCAGATCATTTAAAACATCGGAGTTATACCAGATATCCATGCTTCCGCCCGCACTGCTGGAAATATCGCCCGCGATGACAATCGAGCCCACTACGGTCATATTTCCCTTGATATTCGCATTTCCAGTTACAAAGACGAGGCCATTAAAGTTAGGCGTGCCCTCGAATGTGGCATCTCCATTAATAATAACGATCGATGGCTCGCTGTCGTCGGCCTTGCAGGTCTTATTGCCACTGAGCGCAACTGTGCAACCGACTGACGTATTGTTTTCGAAGGTAGCATCCCCTTCTACCCAGACAACCTCGTGCGTTGCGAGCTGAACATCACTATTTACCTCCGCAGAATTCGTCTCCAGTGTTACCAGGCCCGAATTACGATATGCAGCCGGAGTCATGCCAAAGTAGTTCTGGAACATTTGCGTCGGGGTAAGATTAGCCAGGCTGGAATCGTTCTCAATCACGTCCAGCCCAACGGTGAGCTTATTGGAGGAGGACACGGTCTTGCAGGTCATTGAGGTATCCATACATAGGGGATAGCCGGAATCCCCCATATCGGGCACATTGGTGGCCGTACTGTTATTTGAGCCCAGGTCAACCTCGCCACCGCTCCAGACGGTACTGTGGCCCTCCGGGTTGTGTATTGTGGCAGACCCATCGATTACAACAGTACCTTTGGATATCATTGGATTTGACGGATCGTTGGCTAGCGGATCGGCGACACCCAGCAGCTGGCTGATCGAATGTTTTGCAGTCCGGTCATCACTGAAGCCAGTGGAAATGACTTCTATCTGGAAGCCCTTCGGGTTGGTCTCTACGCTTACACTAGCCTGACCAATGGCTACCGAGCTGCTGTCGCCCATACCGTCATTATCGGTATCAAAGACCGGATCGATAGAGCCATCTCCGTCCCGGTCCGGCCCATCGCCAAGATATTCAAGCGCTGTCGCGAGGCCAGCCTCCGCAGCTTCGAATGCCTGCTTGGCCCGGCCGTCATTGTTAGTGAGAACCTGTTCCTGTCGTACAAAGTTAAATGTCGTCAGGGTCGCGATGGCGGTCAGGGCCAAAATCAGTACGGAGAATATCAGTGTCGACACTCCCCGCTGCTTGCATAGGTACACCGATGTAAAAGTCGCACTCCTCACTATCGTTCCCTCACAAGATCATTCCTGACCCTGACAGACTGCCTTACTGACACCCTCACATCACTGTCACCGGTCAGCACTCCCGCCATGGTTATCGCGATCTGTCGTACCTCTACTGTGATATCTCCCATGGCTGGTGCTGTTTCAATGCAGTCGAATTCCTTTGCATCATCAATTCCATTCTTTCCATCGTTATCCAGGCCGTCGGGCTCGCGAAGGTTTAAGCAAGTTGAGGGGGCGGCGGGATCAGCTGAATCGAATGTCAGCTGGGTGATCTCGATCAGGTTTCGGTCGGTAATATCCTCCCACTGCCCCCCAGCATCATCGCATTCATCATGCCGGGTGTTACTCGTATCGCCACTCAGGCGCATTTGGACAACGCCATTGTTTAACCGGAAGCCGTGAATATCCTCGCCGTCCAGGACACCACTATCGCTGGAGTCATATGCATACAGGATGCATTCACCGGAGTCAGCATCTCCCGCCGGGGTACTGATCGACGTCCGCACAGCCAGTGCAGTCACATCCACTGTATTAAAAGGGTTTTTCAACGGGTCGGTTGCGGCGTCGCGCCAGTAGCCGGCACGTCGAATATCCTGAACCATCACACTCATCAACGTCATCAGGTCCTGATTCAGGCGACTGGCCGCTATCGAGGACCCACTATTGATAACCGTGGTCAGGTATACCGA
The DNA here is from genome assembly GCF_900100355.1 of Microbulbifer yueqingensis. Classification (GTDB taxonomy): domain Bacteria; phylum Pseudomonadota; class Gammaproteobacteria; order Pseudomonadales; family Cellvibrionaceae; genus Microbulbifer; species Microbulbifer yueqingensis. The sequence continues at coordinate 699,000 of NZ_FNFH01000003.1, forward strand.
CGAGGCTGCTCCGAGGACGACAAGGCCTATGGTCAGCGATATCATCAATTCGATCAGGGTAATCCCCCGCTGTTGCTTAAGCCTCATGTCAGCAGTCCGTGTCATCGGCCGGAGCCCTGTCCGCGTAACCATGCATGCTGCCATCCGGTGAGCAGATCCTGACCTGGCCCAGCAGTCCCACCTTGACCATCAGCTGCCGGCCACCATTTGACTGCAAGAGGATGCGACCGGTGCTGGGGTTGCCGAAACTTTCCATGGCAGTGCCACGCACCGGCTCAAATACAATTCTGCTGCCATTGGTAAAGTCGGAAAGCGTCATATCAATACCGTCATGCTCCGTGGCGCGGAATAGCATCAACACCTTATCTTCAGCATCGATGGCGCCACCCAGGTCATGGACATTTCCATCCCCGTCATCGACAACCAGAGTGCAGGCATCAATCTGGGATGCAACTAGCTGCGCGGTGTTACAACTTCCGTCATTCGCGTCGCTGACCCCATAAGCCCAACCGCCAGCGCCATCAACCGTGAAATTGACCCCGACCTTCTTTTTTCGACTCAGGGCCTCGACCCGCGCCCGCTTTATATGCGAATAGACCTGCTCACTGGCACCTTTCAGCTCCTGTGCATCGAAGAAATTCCGAAAGCTCGGTACCCCCATGGCTAGCAAAATGGAAGCAATTGAAAGCGTTATCATCAATTCCAACAGGGTAAATCCCGGATCCATCGCTTTATTCAGGTTTTCACGGGGCACGAGAGATGTTCCTTATCTAATCGTTTTACGGGCCATCCTGCCTGGCTTGCAGTAACCCCCTCCCGTAATGGCTGGCTATTTTCCAGCCTTGCTGCTGACTCCCCCTCCACCCTTCACTTCGAATCCATTGAAGCTTAAATAGGTTTAGGCGCCGCTCTGCCGTCGGCGTGATGAAGTGCACAGTTCGTAGATCGACTAATCAAGGTAGTAGGGAACGGCCGTTACGCTAGCGCTAATCGATGATCGTCGCGGCAACAGGAGTGGATAGGTGCCAATTTTTTGAAGTAGCTTCCAGAAACGGCTTTTGTTAATGGAAGATCTGGCAACAACAAGCGCTTTCCAGCAGCAAATATCGGGAGGGATGCGCCAAACTATCTTTATCTAAAAGGCGAAGAGAGGCCTGGCCGGCTAAAGGGCAGACCGGGGAGAATACGGAAGGGATGGGACCTAAATACGCACAGGCGTGTTTCACCCGGGCTCGACGTGGTCCTCTTGGCCCAACTCGCTTACGCGAGTTGGTCGAACCACGAGGGTTCTCACCCTCCCCGCAACGCGGTTAAACAAAAAAGCCCGGCGATTGCCGGGCTTTCATTCTGTGCCTCAAGGAGCGTCAAGCGGGTATCGCCCCTGAAGGGATTAGCTTCGCTTCGCTCGCTGGTCTCCGGCAGCTCCGCTGCGTGGACTCGCACTGCGTGCTCGGGGCTTTGCCCCGCCGTCGCAGGCTCCGGCGCCCTGATTCGGTTCGCGAATCGGTCGGCTCGAACGGGGGTTCTCATCCTAGTCCCCCTCGCCGTCGTTAAACAAAACGGTCCGGCATGGGCACAAAATCAGATCGGAGCGAGGATACGGGAGGGATGGACTCAAAACACGCTACGGCGTGTTTTGACCCTACGGGCTCGGCGCAGGCGCCTCGGTCCCAACTCGCTTACGCGAGTTGGTCGAACCACGAGGGTTCTCACCCTCCCCGCAACGCGGTTAAACAAAAAAGCCCGGCGATTGCCGGGCTTTTTTGTTTAATGGCGGTGAGGGAGGGATTCGAACCCTCGATACCTTTCGGTATACACACTTTCCAGGCGTGCTCCTTCGGCCACTCGGACACCTCACCGAAACTGCTTGTCGCGTATTGGGCGCTGGTTGCTGCCTCTGCACGCCTGCATCAATCTCCCCGGCCGGTGGACGCTCGCAGGGAAAATTGTCTTGCTAATCAGGAACATAGCTCCCGTTCAGCGAGCGCGCACTTTACATAATGGGAAGCCCGGACGCAAGCTTTTGGGGCAAAAAGAGTGAAAAATCGGCCCCCTGGGGCCTGTTCGCCCCCCTACTCGCCCGTCCAGGAGCTGAAGAAGTCCATCAGGGCCAAGTCCGGGGCCTCGCGGGGGGGCTTTTTCGGGGTGCCAAGGTAGATGAAGCCCTCGATACGCTCATTGGGGGCGAGACCCAGGCCCTCCGCAACCAGCGGGTCACTGGCCAGGGGGCCGGTGCGCCAGTAGGCACCGACGCCCTCGGCGAAGGCGGCAGTGATCATGGCCTGCACGGCGCCGGCCGTAGACTGGCGCTGCTCGATATGGGGCACCTTGGGGTGGTCCTGCAGGGTGGTGATGGCCACCAGTACCAGGGGTGCACGCAGGGGCATGGCGAGGGTCTTCTCACGCTTGGCCTCCGAGAGCGGCCCTTCGGATTGTTCCATCGCGCGTAAATAGACCTGCCCAAGCCTCTCGCGGGCGTCCCCCTCTATTTCCAGGAAGCGCCAGGGGCGCAGGCAGCCGTGGTCGGCGGCCCGCAAGGCGGCGCGGTAGATGTTCTCGCGCTGGCCGGCAGAAGGCGAGGGATCGATCAGCTTGCCGGAGGATACCCGGTTGTGCAGGGCGAACAGCGCGTCCATGGACTCTCCTGTTGTGCTTGTTATCTGAATCTAGGCGTATTCTACCCCATGCAGACAACGCACTCATTGTTCTAAGCTGTCCCACCTGTCACCATAAAAAATGCAACAGGTTTCGCATTTTCCCTTGTTGGGGAGTACACTGCAGCTCTGTCCTTAAGGGACAGGTACCGAATAAAAAGATGCCAGATAATAAGATAGATGCCAGTAAAAGATGCTGGTTATTTTTCATTCAAGGACAAAAGATAACCACCAATGTCGATCCTGGATGAGCCGGAGATTACGCCGGGGCGCAGCCTGGAATCTCTGTATCCACTTTATTTCCGCACCCTGATCTGCTTTGCCTCCGCAGGCACCCTGGTCAATGCCGTCAACTGGTCGTCGCAGTGGCAAGGTGATGACTGGTTGCTCGCCGGCATGGCGGTGGTACTGCTGGTCTATACCGGCGTGGCGTTTTACATCGCGCGCCAGTCGAGCCCCGGCTCCGAAGACCTGGTCAACCGCTGGCTGTCCTTCTTCGATAGCGCCCTGGTGGGCATCGTGCTGGCGCTGGTGGACTTCAGCCTGCTGCCGACCATGCTGTTCGTCACCATGATCCAGTTCAATTCCCTCACCCAGGGCGGGGGGCGACGGTGGTTTGAGCACAATACGGGGCTACTGGTAGGGGTAGCTATCGGTTACCTGCTGCACCGCCCCGCCCTGGTGATCAATGCAGACCTGAATATCAGCGCCGCCAGCCTGATTAGCGTCTTCACCTACTTCTGCATCTATGCCTTTTACACCCATACCCAGCTCGACCAGCTGAAACGCGCCAACCGTTCGCTCACCGCCGAGCAGCACGTATCCAAGATGCGTACCTACAAGCTGTCGAAGTACCTGCCACAACGCCTGTGGCGCGCTGTCACCACCGGCCGTGAGGAAGAGCTGGTCACCGAGCGCAAGCTGCTTACTGTATTCTTTTCGGATATCAAGGACTTCAGCCAGCTCACAGAAGAGCTCGAAGCCGATACCCTGACCCAGCTCCTCAACAGCTACCTGTCGGAGATGGCCCGTATCGCCGGCCAGTACGGTGGCACCATCGACAAGTTCATCGGTGACGCGGTGATGGTGGTATTCGGCGATGACGAGAGCAAGGGGCCCAAGTCGGACGCGCTTCGCTGCGTGGCCATGGCCCTGGCCATGCGCAAGCGCGTGCGCGAGATGAAGCAGGAGTGGTACAACAAGGGCATTGCCCGCCCGCTGCAAGTGCGCATGGGCATTAATACCGGCTACTGCACAGTTGGCATCTTCGGCACCGCCAACCACCAGTCCTACACCGTGATGGGCACCCACGTAAACCTGGCCGCCCGCCTCGAGGGCGCCGCCCAGCCTGGCGAGATCCTGATCAGCCACGAGACCTGGGCCCTGATCAAGCAGTCAGTCATGTGCCGCGACAAGGGCCATGTAACCGTCAAGGGCTTCAGTACACCGGTGAAGGTCTACCAGGTAACCGACCTGCGCAAGAACCTGGGCGGGCAGCAGAGTTACCTGGAGGATCACGCCCCGGGCTTCTCCATCCATATGGACCTGGACAAGATCCGCAACTACGACAAGGACAAGGTGCTGCAGGCGCTGGAAAAAGCGGTCCAGACGCTCAAGAGCAAGGTTATTATGTGATAACACCCTCCGCCGGCTGGCTCGACTTCCTTGCTGCCGGCGGTGCCATTCGACTACCCATCACTCCAGCCCCATAAACTGCACAGTGCGATTTTCCAGCCAGTCATAAAAGGGATTCCAGCGCAGGCGCAGCTGCGTCGCTGCACTGATGGCCAGGACCCCGCGCTCACCACGCAGGGCCAGGTTGCCGAGCTGGATGCCCGGGCCGGGATCCGGATCACCACCGTAAACCGGGTCTTCCGGGGAGAATGGCAGGGCCACATGGGAGAGCGAATACACTCCTGCTGGCCACTGCAGCCCTACCGGCAGTTCTCTGGCCCTCCCCTGCCCCGGTAGCCACTGCCGGGCCACCACCTGCGGCGCAGCCGGGTCGGCATTGGTCACCAGTGTCAGGGCGTAGCGCCGCTGCGGCACCTGCCTTAATGCATCGATCATTTTCCCCGGGTCCCAGGTCAGCAGGTGCTCCACCTCCGCCTGGCGGTTGATATCGAACAGGACCAGTTCATTCCCGTCGGCAGGCAGGAGATTGAAAAGGTGACTGATCACCGCCGGGGCCTGGACGGTGGCATCCACCACCGACGAAAATGACAACACGCGGGGCATGTCCTGCAGTCCGTCCCCCTTGGCGAGCTCGCCCAGCCGGCGCTGGATCTGCCTGGTCAGCTCATGGGTTAAGGTGCCCCCGTTTACCGCGAACGAGCCGTACTTGAACGGCTCGTATTCCAGCAGCTTGACGCTGTCCCATTCCAACTTTTCGATTCCCAGCAGGCGTCCCAGCCGGGCCTGCCATACGGCGAGCGCCGCCACCCTGGCGACCCCGATCTCCGGCGAGAGCAGGACCAGGGACTGCACCGGGGGCAGGCGGGCATCATCCAGCGCGGCCAGCGCATAGTGGACAGCCAGCGCCGCACCGTTGGAGTAACCGACGATATGAATTGGCCGCCCACCTACGGATGCCGACAACTGGTGCATGGCCAGCTGCACCGCAGCCGCCATGTCCTGCCAGTCCACGTCCACCAGGCCCGAGGGCACAGTGCCGTGGCCGGGAATCCGCAAGCCCAACACGGTAGCACCCGCCCGATGCAGCCTGTGGCCAAGGTGCCGGAGGCTATAGGGGGCATCAGTCAACCCGTGTAACAGGAGCACCGCTGCGCGGGCATTTTCTGCCTGCAGCAGGAAGCTGCGGTTCCAGTTGGTTGGCCAGCGGGCGGGATCCGCCAGGCTGCCGCGGCGGTAGCGGTTGATGCTGAACGCGCCGGCGGGCCGGGTTTGGGCGTACACCTCCCGGTCCAGCTGTGCAAACAGGCGGTCTTCCAGGGCCAGGTATTCGGCAAAGGAGGTAACCGGGGATTCCCGGGTGTATTCGGCATCCAGGACGGCGGTATGCCAGACCTGCAGGTCCGGCAGGCGCTTTACGTAGAGCGACAGCAGCACCAACAGTGCCAGCAGGGCACCCATGCCGGCGCAGCCCAGTAGCCGCACAGCCCTGTGAGCGAGGCGAGGAAGTATGTTCACCCTTGCTGGGGCTTCGCCGGCCCGGCGGGGGCTGGCATGGCTCAGGCGCGTACGGCCCTGCCGCCGACGACCATGATCATGCCGATAAAGAACAGCTTGATCCCGAACAGGATGCCGAGGGCCCAGACGCCGGAGAAGGGAAACTGCGCCCAGAGCAGCACGCCGAGCAGTATCGATACTATGCCGCCCAGGATCAGCCAGCCGCGGCTACCGGCACCCCGGGCACTGACTCCCACTGCCAGCTCGGCAATTCCATCGGCAATGAAATAGATAACCAGCAGGATCGTCAGCAGGCCGGACAGCAGTATCGGGTTGGCAAGCAGGATGACCCCGGCAACGATCGTCAGCACACCCAGGGCCAGGTTCAACAGGCCCTTGCCAAGGCTGCCGGCGCGGAAAGACCAGATCAGGCGGAATATACCGCCGACCAGCACCAACACACCGATCAGCATGGCAATGGAGAGGCCGGTGAAACTTGGGGCGAGTATTGCAAGGATGCCGAGAATGATCGTGAGAACGCCCAGGGCCGTCATCGACTTCCCCGCACCGCCTGTGTCAACCATAAGAACCTCCCAGTTCGACCGGAATAAAGAACCATACCGATATTAAAGACCCTCGGGGGGCATTCGGCAGGGATTGCGCGACCGGCGCCAGCCCGGGAGCTCGGAGTTACTGTCGGGCTAGTCGCCCCGCCAGCTCCGCCACGGCTTTCCTGCTTCTCAGCGGATTGATGTCCAGCCCGCCACGGCGGGTATAGCGCGCGCACACGGTGAGCGCCTTGAAGTCCGCCAGGCCCATCAGGTCGCAGAACATCCTCTCCACGCAGTGTTCATGGAAATCCTGGTGTTCGCGGAAAGAAATCACATAGGCGAGCAGCGCTTCCCTGTCCAGCGCCGGGCCCTGGTAGTGGATGAAGACTGTCCCCCAGTCGGGCTGGCCGGTCACCGGGCAATTGCTCCGCAGCAGGTGGCTGTAAAGGGTCTCCTCCACCAGCCGCCCCTCAGCCTCCCCGTCATCGCAATCCAGGCGGAGCAGCGCGGCATCGGGTTCGTAGCGGTGGGTTTCGATATCCAGTCTGTCGAGGCAAAAGCCCCTCGGTGCCTGCACCGCCAGTTCGTCACTCTCGACGTCGAAGAGGGTAACCCCGACCTCGGCACCGGCGGCCGCCCTCAGGTCGCTGGCGAGCGTGTCCCGCACCTCATCCAGCGAACCGAACTCGGTCTGGTTCAATGAATTCAGGTACAGCTTGAACGATTTGGACTCCACCATGTGGGGACTGGTGGCAGGGAAAGTGAAGCGGCCCACCGCCACCTGCGGTACGCCCCGGGGATTGAGCCACGACAGCTCGAACCCCCACCACTCATCGTGGCCACAGAACGGCAGCTCGCCCTCCATCAGGCCCAGGTGGGCGCGCGACACATGCCGTGGGATCGGGTGCAGCAGATCGGGATTGTAGCGGCTCTCGTAGGAGGTCTCCTGCCCCAGGGGCAGGTCCTGCCAGTCTTCGCGGTCCATGGTGCTTCTCTTAGTGCGGTTACTTGCCGGGGTTGGTTAGTGACGCAGCCGCTTGCCGTGGCTCATCAGGTGCAGGCCCCAGCCAAACAGTAGTGCGATAAAGACCAGAACACCAACAAACGCCCAGGCGACATTGATGTCGGACACGCCGAGCACGCCGTAGCGGAAGGCGTTGACCATGTACAGCACCGGGTTCAGCTTCGACAGTCCCTGCCAGAAGGGCGACAGCAGTTCGATCGAGTAAAACACCCCGCCCAGGTAGGTCAGCGGCGTCAGCACGAACGTCGGGATAATGGAAATATCGTCAAAGCTGTTGGCAAAGATGGCGTTGATGAACCCCGCCAGCGAAAACAGGACCGCGGCACAGAATACGATGGCCACCGTCAGCCCCAGGTGCTGCACATCGAGGTCGGTGAAGAACAACGCGATCAGCGTGACCACAAAGCCGACAATCAGCCCGCGGGAGACGCCGCCCAGCACGTAACCGGCCATGATGATCCAGTTGGGAGTGGGCGAGACCAGCAGCTCCTCCACGTTGCGCTGGAACTTGGCGCTATAAAAGGACGACGCCACGTTGGAATAGGAATTGGTGATAACCGCCATCATGATCAGGCCCGGCACCACGAATTCCATATAGCTGAAGCCGCCCATCTCACCGATGCGGCTGCCGATCAGCGAGCCGAAAATCACGAAATACAGCGACATGGTAATCACCGGTGGCACCAGGGTCTGGGGCCAGATGCGGGTAAAGCGGCGCACTTCCCGACGCAGGATAGTGGCAAACGAGGTCCATACGGCAGACGACATCATTACTCCTCTCCCTCCTGCCTTTCCTCGGCGAGGAGTGACACAAACAACTCCTCCAGCCGGTTGGCGCGGTTGCGCATGCTCACTACCGCCACACCCTGCTCTCCCAGCCGCGTGAACAGGTCATTGAGGGACTGGCCCTTCTCCACTGTCACCTCGAGGCTGTTCTCGTCCAGCAGCCGCCCCTCGAAGCCGCCGAGATCCGGGCACTGGTCGAGGGTCTCGCGCACATCCAGGATAAACACCTCCCGGTTCAGGGTTTTCAGCAGTGCGCGGACGGATGTGTTCTCGACGATATCGCCCTTGTCGATGATGGCGATATTGCGGCACAGGCTCTCTGCCTCTTCCAGGTAGTGGGTGGTGAGGATGATGGTGGTGCCCTGCGAGTTTATCTCCTGCAGGAATGTCCACATGGAGCGGCGCAACTCGATGTCCACGCCGGCGGTGGGCTCATCCAGGATCAGCAGTTTCGGCTCGTGGATCAGCGCGCGCGCGATCATCAACCGGCGCTTCATACCGCCAGAAAGCATCCGCGCCTGGGTGCTGCGCTTGTCCCACAGACCCAGCTGTTTCAGGTACTTCTCGGTGCGCTCTTCCGCCAGTTTGCGCGGCATACCGTAGAAACCGCCCTGGGTGCAGACGATGTCGTACACCTTCTCGAACTGGCTGAAGTTGAATTCCTGCGGGACTACCCCGAGCAGTCGCTTTGCCGCGGCGAAGTCCCGGTCGATATCGATCCCGAAGATGGAGACGCTGCCACCAGTCTTGCGCACGAGGGAGCAGATAATACCGATGGTGGTGGACTTGCCGGCACCATTGGGGCCGAGCAGGGCAAAGAAGTCGCCCGGCTGCACATCAAAGCTGATGCCCTTGAGGGCCTGGAAACCATTGTCGTAGGTTTTTTCGAGATTGCGGATGGAAAGCGCGGCTGTCATTACTTCCTCCAGACGATGAGGGCGCTTATTCAACGCGCTTACGCCACATATTGCAACCGGACAAACAGTGCGGTTATACGCAGCGAACCGGCTTCGCCCTGCCCCACCGGCGAACGATCATTCCAGTCCCTGGACCAGCTCTACGAAATCCTGGTATGCACCGGACTGGGCCAGCAGCTCCCTGCCCGCGGCGATCAACCGGTCCACCTCGGTATCTGTCAACCTGAAACTGGTGCCGATATTGTTGAGGAACTTCCGCTCCTCACTGTTGCGCACGCGGTCGAAACTCACCTCCACGAAGTTGAACGTATGCGGCCGCTCGGGCGTCGAGTTATCCCTCGCCCATTGCTCGAAGATCTTGCGGGTGATCAGGATGGTGTCGTCGCTGAAGCGGGCGATCTGGCTACCGCTGACACTGCTGATAACCTCGAGCAGCGGCGGGGAATCGGGAGTATGCGCCCAGTCCCGGTGGGGATGGGAATTGGCATTGACCAGTATCACCAGTACATGGCGGGCATCGACATGGGGCAGCAGCCGGGCATCCACCGACGGATCCCGGGTCAGCGCCATGGTGCGGTAGTAGCTGCGCAAGCCCAGATTGTCAGAAATCCCTCCGTCCACCAGATGCAGCCAGGGCCGCCGGTCCCGGTCCAGATAGCCCTCCAGGTTGCGCGCGGCCACTTTTTGTGAAGTCAGCTCTTCCGAGGCAAGTGCGACGTCTACCCAACGGGGCTGCTGGAAGCCGCAGGTACTTGCGTAGCTCTGTATCGCGATGGGGGAAAATACCACCGGTACCGCCGAAGACGCCGCCACCGCCCGGGACAGCGGGTAGCGCGAGAGGTCCACACAGAAAAGGTCGAACATCTCCTGGATGAAAGGCACCCGCACACCGCTGGTGAGATCCGTGCTGTTGATTACCACCCAGGGCGAGTCCGGCCTCGTCAGCGCCCCAAGGGGGGCGTCGTCGAACAGCAGCTCGTCGTAATATTCCGCCGCCAGGTCAGCGCGCCCAAAGGTGGGGCTGGCGAGTCGCTGCCAGTTGGAAGGGGCGAGCGTCCGCCGCACCAGCTCGGCCTGAACGTCCCTGCGCAGGAAGCGCTCCTCAAAGTCCAGAAAGATGCGCCGGCCATAGAGGCCGTAGTAGGCGGCGGTGAAGCTGCCGCCGGAGACGGACGAGATCACGTCCACCTCCTGCAGCATGGTGCGCACGCCGCGACTGGTACGAATCCGTGTACGGTCGAGCTCCTGCAGCACACCGTAAGACAGCGCAGCCGCCCTGGTGCCACCGCCAGAAAACGCCAGCAACACAGCGATCTCCGGGGATCGGTCGCGAGCCATCATTTCCCGCACCCGGGCGTTGCGCTCCGGCGACCACTCTGCCAGTGGCGCCGCCTGCTCCGGCAGGTAAGAGCAGCCCGCCGCCAGGGCCATCAGTACTGTCACTAGCAGCCGCCACACCTCACCGCACCTGATTCCGCTCACTGTCGCGCTCGCCCTCCCTGGGTCCGCTGCCACCCGGCAGCCTTGTCCGGCCGCAAGTATAGGTGGCTGGCCGGCCTCACGAAGCCGGCCCGGCGGGAGCAGACATCACCGGAGGCGGCAAGGGTGACGTGAACCTGGGGGAACCCAGGCCCAAGCATTGCCGGCGTTACAATGGCAATGGGTGGCGCGAGGCGAAGAAGTGATGAATATGATGGTGTCGCAGGCAATAAAAAAGCCGCTCAGTGAGCGGCTTTTTATCTGGAGCGGGAAACCGGGTTCGAACCGGCGACCTCAACCTTGGCAAGGTTGCGCTCTACCAACTGAGCTATTCCCGCGATCCTGTGTCGCGGGGTTGCCGAAGCAACCCCGCTGCATTGGCATCCCCAAGGGGAGTCGAACCCCTGTTACCGCCGTGAAAGGGCGGTGTCCTAGGCCTCTAGACGATGGGGACAGAAAACTTGCACTTGGCGTTACGCCTCGCGCTACCACACTGTCGTGGCATTGCCTCGGTTGCCCTCGGCATACTTCGCACCGACACGATATTGCACCACATCGTCACGAAAGAAACTGGAGCGGGAAACCGGGTTCGAACCGGCGACCTCAACCTTGGCAAGGTTGCGCTCTACCAACTGAGCTATTCCCGCAATGGCGTCCCCTAGGGGAGTCGAACCCCTGTTACCGCCGTGAAAGGGCGGTGTCCTAGGCCTCTAGACGAAGGGGACCCGGATCTCCTTCCTCAGCTGGCGTCTCAGTGATCCGCTGTGCTTCAGAAGTGGGGCGCATTCTATGGAGCACCCGGTAAGCTGTCAACACCCGATCGAAAAAAAATTCCTGTTTTTTTCTTTTATAGTCAGGCACTTACCCGACTCACAGGTTCGCGCCCCTACCGCTCCCGTTCCAGTGACAATTCCTCCAGTTCGGTCAGGAACCGGCGGATGCGCTCGGCGTTGGCCCCCAGGTCACTGACACCCACGCGGGAGCTGGAGCGGACATCCACCCGCGAGCCACCGTCCTGCGTGGTCACCCTCACCACCACATCGTCACGGAACCCCAGCAAGGGGGTGCGGTCGACAGCCTCCAGGTGCCCTGCCCGGTCGTCCCGCGCCACTATTCTCCAGCCCAGGTCTTTTGCGGCCTCGGCCGCCATTGCGGTCACCTCTGCGACCGACTGGTCCAGCTCCAGCGGGCGGATATCCTCGTAGATATCGGCTTCCCGCTGCTGCCGTGCCACCTGCTCGCCATCGTACCGCGCGCTGTTGTCGCCCTCCTCCCGCAACGCCAGCACCGCGCGGTAGCGGGGCGGGTTTTCGAGGTCGGTGGTGATATCGTGGATCGGCGGAACGCTGAAATTGTCCCTGCCCACGGTGAGCAGTGGCACCGCCACCGGCAGCAGCCCCAGGACCACTGCCCACAGGGCGGCGGTGCGGGTCGCCGGCTGGCGCTTCACCAACCCCCAGATAAAGACCAGCATACTGGCCAGTGCCACACCGAGCATTCCCAGCCCCGCGTACTTGAATACCTGGAACACCGGCCGGAAGTGCGCCAGGTCCAGCCGCAGGGCCAGGCCGGCCACAAGGATGGTCCCGACCAGTACCAGCTGGGCCCGGACCAGCCAGCCACTCCAGTGGGTTGCGCCCATATTCAGCTCCCCTCTTCCTCCTCGCTCTCCGGATGCAGCCTGACCGACAGCGAATTCACGCAGTAGCGCAGGCCGGTTTCGGTGGGTCCGTCCGGAAACACGTGCCCAAGATGGGAGCCGCAATTCGCGCAGAGGATCTCCGTGCGCCGCATTCCCAGTGAATTATCCGGGCGCTCTTCCACGGCACTACTATGGGCCGCCGTATCAAAGCTCGGCCAGCCGCAGCCGGCATCGAACTTGGAGTCGGAATGGAATAACAGCTCGCCACAGCAGCGGCAGCGGTACGTGCCGTCCTCGAAGCAGTCCCAGTATTCCCCGGAAAAGGGACGCTCGGTGCCGGCCTCGCGGCACACGCGAAACTCTTCGTCGGTCAGGCGTTCGCGCCAGTAGTTATCGTCTTTCTCTTTTGACATACTCACAGTCCCCGTTTACCGCAGTAGCAAAGCAAGAGTCACCACACCTACCATGAAGGACATCCTCAAATCGGAAAAGCTGCACGGCGTCTGTTACGAAATCCGCGGCCCCGTGATGGAGCACGCCTATCGGATGGAAGAGGAAGGCCACCGGATCCTGAAGCTGAATATCGGCAATCCGGCACCCTTCGGTTTCGACGCACCCGATGAAATTATCCAGGATGTCATTCACAACCTGTCACTTGCCCAGGGCTATGTGGAATCCAAGGGCCTGTTCGCCGCCCGCAAGGCCATCATGCAGGAGTGCCAGACCCATGGCATCCAGGGCGTCGATATCGATGATATCTACCTCGGCAACGGTGTCTCCGAGCTGATCACCATGGCCACCCAGGCTCTGCTCAACAACGGCGACGAGCTGCTGCTGCCCATGCCCAACTACCCGCTGTGGATGGCTGCCACCAATCTGACCGGGGCCAGCCCGGTGCTGTACCGGTGCGATGAGCAGGCGGACTGGATGCCCGATATCGACGATATAAAGGCAAAGATAACACCGCGTACCCGGGGAATTGTAGTCATCAATCCCAATAACCCCACCGGGGCGGTCTATTCGCGGGAGCTGCTGGAGGAGATTGTCGAGCTGGCACGCCAGCACGACCTGGTGATCTTTGCCGACGAGATCTACAGCAAGATTCTCTACGATGATACCGAGTTCACCCCCATGGCCAGACTCGCGGAAGACGTGCTGTGCCTGAGTTTCAACGGCCTGTCCAAGTCATACCGCCTGGCCGGGTTCCGCTCGGGCTGGATGATCGTCAGCGGCGCCAAGCACCGCGCCCGGGGCTTTATCGAGGGTATGGACATTCTTTCGTCCATGCGCCTGTGCGGCAATGTACCCGCCATGTTCGCCGTGCAGACCGCGCTGGGCGGCTACCAGAGCATCAATGACCTGGTCCTGCCCGGCGGGCGCCTGCGCGAGCAGCGCGACATGGCCTGGCGCATGCTGAACGACATCCCGGGTGTCAGCTGCGTCAAGCCGAAGGGCGCCATTTACCTGTTCCCCCGCCTGCACCTGGACCGGCACCGCATCGAGGACGACGAGCGCCTGGTGCTGGACTTCCTGCGCCAGGAGAAGATCCTGCTGGTACAGGGCAGCGCCTTCCACTGGGACGCTCCCGACCACCTTCGCATCGTCTTCCTGCCCCGTGCCGACGAGCTGGCAGATGCCGTGGGCCGGCTGGGCAACTTCCTTGAGCGTTACTCGGCGTAACCGGGATTCCCGAGATGCTGGACGACCTGCACATACACGACTTTTATCGCGATGCCGCCCGGATACTGCTGGCGCTGTTCAACCAGTTCCCGGCCCCGGCGACGGTATATGTGGAAGATATTGCCGGGCCGGATACCCCGGATGAATTCGGCCTGCATTCCCCGCGGCACCTGGCCTGCCTGGGTGCAATGACCTGGCTGAAGCACAGCGGCTATATCCATTTCAGCCAGCTGGTCCGTCAGGAGGCGGTGGAGGAAGCCGCCCTTACCCACAGCGCCTTCCTGCTGCTGATACAGCGCGACCGGGATGGGGTCAGCAATGCCCAGCGCCTGGACCAAATAGTGCGCGGTGGCTCATCGCCGCAGGTGCAGGAACTGGTGGAGCACCTGATGCACGAGATGGCGCGGCTCTGATGCGCACACTTTCCTGAACCACCCAATGCCTGACCGGCTCCCCGCCACCAGGCCCGGCCCGGCCCGCTACCGGGAAAGGCTCAGCGGCGAAAACGCACGTGCAGCATTTTCAGCGCTGCGTCGGGATCCCGGTCGGGGAAATCCGGGTTCTGCGGCAGCCGCGCCACCACCTCGAAGCGCCGGTCGGCACCCTCGATCATCTCCCGGAACAGCTGCTCGCTGTGGCGGGGTGAGTTCATTACCAGCAGCAGGTCCGCCTCGTCGGCGAGGCAGGTAGGCAGCAACGGCAACAGTTTCTCGTAGTGCTCGTTGACATCGAAGCGCCCCTTCTGCCGGGTGGGCGGATCCACCACCGCCAGCTGGAAGGGGCCGCGCCGGTCAAAGCGGTCGAATTCACGCAGGGCATCCATCTTCAGGAACTGGATGCCCTTCTGCGGCAGGTCGTTGAAGGCGTGGTTCTCCCGCCCGCGCTTGAGCACGCCCCCGTTCAGGTCCACGTTAACCACCTTCAGCTCGCCGCAGGCCCGCGCCACCACCGAAAATGCGCAGGTGAACGCAAACAGGTTGAGCATCTTCAGGTCGGTGCCGGCCTCCAGGTGCGCGCGCACCTGTCGCTCGAGCCACTGGCGGCCCGGCTCGATATCGAGAAAGAAACCCACGTTCTGGCGGGCGAATGTCAGGGGAAATTTCAGCTCGCCGCGCCTGGCCACCGGCGCCGGCACCGGCTGGCCGCAGGGCCACTCCACCGGGGCGCCCTGCAGGTAGCGACGCTGGACGGCCACGCCCTGGTACGCGTACGGCCGGGCGATCTCCCACAGTTTCGCACACAGCCCGTCCTCGCCCTCGTGCGGCTCGAAAAAGGTCACCAGCAGCGCGGGGTGGAAGCTGTCCACACACACCTGCTCCAGACCCGGCCAGCAGCGGCCCCGACCGTGGAACAGGCGGCGGCTGTCCGGGACGCCCTGCCCCTGCTCGTCCGCGGACTGTTGCTTTAATTTCTCCGCGACCAGCTCCAGCAGCGGTTCCCAGTCAGTCTCACTCACTCGAAATCTCCATTGCTGAGCGGGTACAGGATGGCATCCCGGTAGCCGGTGATTACCCGGATAAAACCGCTCCACTCCTCATCGAGCGCCGCATCGCCGCTGTCCACCAGTAGCGGCCGGCCACCCAGCTCGGTTATCTTGGTCTTGGTAGCCACCACCACCAGGTTCTCGCGGCCTACCGCGCGCAGCACCGCCGGCGTCAGCTGCTGGTTGCCGCGGCCGATGAGGTGGCCCTGGCCACCGATGGCCGTGAGGATGATCTTCACCGGCCCTTCGTGGTCGGCAATGGCCTGCTCGATGTCCGGCGCCCCTACATCTGCCCGAACCAGTTCGCCATCGCGCAGCAGGTCCACCCCCAGCAGGGTACCCTCGCAGCCCACCTCCCTGAGTACTGCCAGGGTGGTGGAGCCGGGCCCGACGATGTAGAGGGTGTCCGGGTCCATCTCTTCGACCACCTCGGCGGCGATATCGGCCACCGCCAGCTCCTCCACCTCGCGGCCCGCGTTCTTCACTGCCTGCAGGAAATGCCCCTCTTCCGGGACCAGCAATTCGCCGTAATGGCGGGTACTGACGCGCCCCTCGCGGAAGGACCTCTCGTCGATATCGCGCACCTCGCGCTGGTAGAGGTCCACCAGTTGCGCATTCAACAGGCGCCGCAGCACCTCGCCGCCCGCGCGTGGCGAGATGGCAAAGCAGGCAGAGTGCATTTTCACCCCGGCGGGAATACCCAGCACGGGGAAGTGATCGCCGAGCGCATTGACCATATTGCGGGCGGTACCGTCGCCGCCGACGAACACGATCAGGTCGGCACCGCTGGCGCGGATCGCCCGGGCTGCGCGTTCGCTGTCCGCGGGCGTGGAGGGATCCGACGCGGCCTCGCCCACCACTGTCACCGTAAGGCCCGCGGCGCGCGCGACATTCGCGCCCATATCGCCGGCGAAGCAGAGGATCTGCACCCGGTCGCGGAACTCCGCCAGTGGTGCCAGGGCGGTGGCGGCGCGCTGCTGCGCGCGGGGCTCAATACCCGCCTCCAGCGCGCGCTGCACCGTCTCGGCGCCGTCGCTACCCTTGAGCCCGGCCGGACCGCCAACGCCCGACCATGGATTGATTACCAGTCCCAGTTTTGTCAGCTTCACAGCAATCCCAGTACTGCCAGTTGGCGCCGCTCGGCCTCACCGAGCCCGGCGTCTTGAATATGAAAATGAGAGAATTCCAGCCGCTCCGGATACTCCTTGCGCAGCCGGTCGAAGCCCTGCGCCATGGGCTCGGAGCCCGCTGCCGCCCTCTCGGCCGCGGCGCGCAGGCGCAGGTCGTCTGCACGGGGATCATAGGCCTGCAGGAGGAGCCCGGCCATGGCCGCAAACCCCTGCCCTTCGGTCGACAGCGGGAGCGCTGGTGCGCCGTCGGCAGTCGCTTCGTCCGGCGCCGAGCTGCCGAGAAACCGGTCGAGCGCCGCACGCACCATGCGTGTCCCGGCCAGCTTCCCGTCCATGCTGTAGCCGGCAATATGGGGGGTGCCGATATCCACCAGCTGCAGGAGATCCAGGTCAATATCCGGCTCGTTCTCCCATACATCCAGCACCGTGGCCGGGCCGTCGCCATCCTGCAGGCGGGCCCGCAGCGCCCGGTTGTCCACCACCGCCCCGCGGCCGGCGCTCACCAGCACGGCATCGTCGCGCAGCAGCGCTATTTCGTCCGGCCCCAGCAGGTGGTGGCTGGGATGCGGCCCACCGCCCACCAGTGGTGCGTGCAGGCACACCACATCCCGCTCCAGGACGGTGTGCAGCGAGGCGGAGTCGGGGTTATCCGGCAGCCAGGGGTCGTAGACCGCGCACTCGATGTCGAGGGAATGCAGGCGGCGCTGCAACAGCCCGCCCACATTGCCACAGCCGACGATGCCAAAGCTGCGCCGGCGCCAGTCGACGCCCAGGGCCGCCAGCGCGCAGAACACGTATTCCACCACGGAATTGGCGTTGCAGCCCGGTGCCGCGCTCCAGGCCACGCCGTGCTTTTCCATCCAGTCGATATCCAGGTGGTCGGTGCCGATGGTGCAACTGCCGACGAAGCGCACCGGCGAGCCGGACAGCAGCTCGCCGTTCACCTCGGTCACGGAACGCACCAGCAGGATGTCTGCACCTACCAGCTGGGAGGCCTTGAGATTGCGCCCGGCCACCCGGGTGATCTCGCCCAGATCGCCGAAGCACTCCTCCACGGCGGGAATATTCTCGTCGGCGACGATACTCAGCGGTCGCTCGCTCACACTGCCTCTCCTGTGTCCGTGGCCGCACAGTCCCGTGCGGCGGTAATCCGCCCGATTTTAGCGCCCAGGCCGCCAATGCCGAACTCCTTTGCCAGCGCCCGGGCCGCTTCGGTGTCTGCGCCCTGCCACAGCAGCTGTTCCGCGCCGGCGCCGAGCGGCACCCGCTCGTCGAGCGCGGCCAGGCGACGGGCCAGGCGGATCTGGCCCTCGTGCTCGGCCAGCTTCAGCGCCAGCCCCCTCGCGCCGCGCAGTGGCAGCGTTGCGACCCGGGCGGGATCCTCCAGTATCGCCTCAACATTCCCGAAGTGGGCCAGCAGCCCCGCCGCGGTCTTCGGCCCAACGCCGGGCACCCCGGGGATGTCGTCGCTGGCGTCGCCCACCAGGGCGAGGAAGTCGGCGATCTGTCCCGGCGCCACACCGAACTTGGCCCGGATTGCTGCCTCGTCCAGGTGCCGGTCGCCGGCAAAGTCCCACAGAGATATCGCACCTCGGTCCAGGAGCTGGCCCAGGTCCTTGTCCCGACTGACGATCACCGGCCGGTGATCGCAGCAGGCGCGCGTCAGGGTGGCGAGGATATCATCTGCCTCGTAGCGCTGGCTGGAGAAGCTGGCGATGCCAAGAACCTCGGCCATTTGCCGGCAAGCCGCCAGCTGATAGGCCAGCGCCTCGTCCGGCAGCGCGCGGCTGCACTTGTAGTCGGGGTAGATCTCGTTGCGAAAGCAGCTTCCCAGTGACTCGTCGAAGGCGCAGGCGATGCGGGCCGGGGCCAGCGCCAGCAGGTCGAGCAGGAAATTGCTGAAACCGTAGACCGCCTCGGTGCTGTAGCCGTCGCGACTGCTCCAGTTGGGCGGCAGGGCGAAGTAGTAGCGGAAGATATAGACCGAGGCATCAACCAGCAATGTGCTGCCCCGGGGGCCCCCGCCCGGAAAAGTGCTCACGATAGCTGCTCCAGGCGATAGAGGGACTCGTTGAACGGATCCGGTCGGGCGAACCCCTGGGCCAGCGCCCGGGCGAACAGTCCTGCCCGCCCGTTCACGCCCTCGCGGCAGAAGGCCCGCGCCTGCAGCCAGATATTGCGCCTGAAAGCCTCGCTCGGGCCCAGGCCGCTCTCAAGGTTGTCTGCACTGACCCGGAATCGCAGGCCGCAGGCGCGGGCGAAAATCCATTCCAGTGCCTGGGGCTGCACCTCCACCTGCTCGAACAGGGCCTGCTGGAACTCAGTGCGGCCATCGGGCGCATACCAGTAGCCATAGTCCGGCAGCAACCGGCGGGCCGGTCCCGCCACACACCAGTGAGCCACCTCGTGCAGGGCGCTGGCGGGATAGTCGCGGGTGAATTCGATCCGGTGATAGGGAAACTCCGCACCTGCCGGCCGGTAATAAGGCTCCTCCGCCCCGCCACACAGGCGGGTGTTCTCGCCTTCCGGTGCGGAAAAGCACCGGTCGAAGACAGTGACGATCCGCCGTGCGGCGGGATCAGTCACGGCAACTGCATCGACAACAGGCTGGGCGGACAAGGGCGGCTCCATGGTCAGGTGAACAGAAAAGCGGCGGACTATAGCAACCGCGCGGCGCGGCGCAACCCCGCGCGGCACCGGTGGCAATAGCCGCAAAGTCTAAAGGAGCGCCAGGCGGGGTCAAATGGCTCTATCGCCGGCGAACGTCGCCTGTTGTATTTAGGGGGGCCAGCATATACCTTTAGTTGCAGGGACTCCGGAAACGGCGCCCGCCGACCCCGGGGTCCTGCATGGGGGGAACAAGTAGTAAAATGCCCTCCGGCACCACAACCGGCCCTGCAAGGAGGTGCTCCATGACCGACCACAGCTATTCCAACGTGGTTGACCTCTTCACCGGCGAGCCGATCGAGACTTCCGCCAACAGGCGCTTTATCCGCCTGTCGCCGGAGCTGGACGGCCTGGAAATGCTCTACTCCAATACCTCAAGCGGCTCTGACCTCTACAGCCTTAAAATCCTCTGCTGGGGCCTCCGGGCAAACGGGGAGATTGTCGGCCTCGTACCCTGGCTGAATTCCATTGTACCCTGTCCCGAAATCAAGGATCCCCTGGACGGGCGCTTCGAGGGCTACTACGACCCGGGTATCGAGGAGATCTTCCACGAGCCCCCCATCCACAAGATCGTCGAGCTGGAGACTGCGGCGGAGTATTTCGAGTACGAGAGCAACAAGGCCGACGAGGTGATGCAGGAAATCCCCGACACCATCGGCACCCACGGGGTATTCATGGATGAGCAGCGCGAGAACCTGACGCTTACGGAAGTGGTCAGCTGGCGGCTGTATGCCAGCGGCGAGATTCACGGCATGCTCATCGACCACGACAGTGTGGTGACCACACCGGTACTGCCGGGGGACAGGTGCCTCTACCCGGCGCAGGAAGCGGAGGACTTCCGCTATTTCTTCCAGCACCATATTGCCAACAAGATCAAGGCCGAGGACCCCGAGGCCCTGGCTGCTATCGCGGCCCTGGTGACCGGGCCTTAAAACTGCTCACGCGGGCGATCTGCCGATCGCCCGCGCCGGGCCTAGCCGGCCTTCCTGATCCAGTAGGTGAACTCGTCGTTCTCTTCCCTGTGGTCCACCAGTTCATAGCCGAGGAACTGGCAGAACTTGGGTACATCCCGCTGGGTGGACGGATCGGTGGCGATAACCTGCAGTATTTCGCCCGGCGCGACCTTGCGCACTGCGGCGTGCAGCATCATGACGGGCTCCGGGCACAGCAGGCCGCGGGCATCGAGAGTGTGATCTGACTTCATGGCGCTATTGTCCGGAATTTACCGGGGGACGTCACCTGCAATTTTGCCCACCTCCCCGGCCAATATGCCCGGCCTGCAGTGCCGTGGCCGGGGTAGAATCCGGGGTTGCCTGGCCTGACTGGCATACCGAGAGTAAGAGATGATCTACGTATTGATCGAGCGACATATTGCCGAGGACATGCGCAGCACCTATGAAGAGGCGGCGCGCAAACTGCTCACCCACGCCTACCGCACCGTCGGGTTTATCGAGGGGCATACCTACCAGTCCAAGGACGACCCGCTGAGGCGCTTTACCCTCTCCAAGTGGCAGTCGGAGATCCACTGGCAACACTGGTACACCAGCGAGGACCGCCGCGCGCAGATGTCACTACTGGGACCGCTGCTCTCCGAGCCCGAGCGCATCACGATTCTCGAGAGCGCAGAATAAACCCCGCCGCGGCCGCAGCCGCGGACTGCCAGTGCTGCTCCCGGGTGAAACCGCTCGCCCGGCGAGGCTTGAAGTCGTGATCACCATCCTCAAGCCAGTGCAGCCGGATCGCCGGCGACAGGGCATAGGCTTCCACCTCTTCCCTGTTCCCCAGCGGGTCCCGCGTCCCCTGCACGACCAGGGCAGGACAACCCAGCTCCGCCAGGTGCGCGGTGCGCAGCTTCTCCGGCTTGCCACGCGGGTGGAACGGATAGCCGAAACAGACCAGCCCGGCGACAGCCCCCTTTCCGAAATACTCGTCCGCCAGCAGGCTCGCCGCGCGCCCGCCCATGGACTTGCCGCCGATAAACAGCGGCAGCCCGGGTTTGCGCGCCTGCGCCAGCACCTCGCGGAAGTATTCCAGCAACTGCGGCATCGGGTTTGGGGGCCGCCGGCTGCCTCCCGTGCGCCGCTGCGCCATATAGGGAAACTCGAAGCGCAGCACCTCGATCCCGCGCTCCGCCAGCGCGGCACTGATTGCCGCCATGAACTCGCTGTCCATGGCCGCACCCGCACCGTGGGCGAACAGGAAGCGGGCCTCCGGTTCCCCCGGCGGGGAGTCCACAAGGAAGTCAGGCGTCATCCGGCAGGTCCCTTGCGAGCAGCAGGTTGATGGACTCGTCGCCGGGCTCAAACCAGATCACCACCTCGCCCGACTGCAACTGGCGTCGGAGGCTGGCCACCTTGTCCGCCAGGCTTACCTCGCGCTCGCCATAGTCGGTACCATCGCGGGTGGCGTACTCCTCGAGCAGGTTCTGCAGGGTAGCGGGATCGAGCTGCTGGTGGGGAACAATCATGTAGGGGATATTTTATTACTGCGGTTGGAAATGAAGCCGGCACCGGGAGGCCCGGTGCCGGCAGCGTGGTTACTCGGCGGGCTTGCGGAAGCGCAGGGTCATGCGGTCGCTCTCGCCAATGGACTGGTACTTCTCGCGGTCCTCGTCGCCCAGGCGCAGGGACGGCGGCAGGGTCCAGACTCCCTTGGGATGATCCGCGGTGTCTTTCGGGTTGGCATTGATTTCGCTTGCTTCTTCCAGCTCGAAGCCGGCCTTTTCAGCGAGTTCCACCACGTAATCCTGGGTCACGTAACCGCTTTTCACCATGTCCTCACGGCTGGTGCCCGGCTTGGCCCGGTGCTCGACCACGCCCAGGATACCGCCCGGCTTGAGCACGGCGAAAAAGCTCTTGAAGGCGTTTTCCTCGTTGCCGCGGCTCATCCAGTTATGCACATTGCGGAAAGTCACCACGGCATCGGCACTGCCCTCGGGTGCGATTTGTGAGCCGTCAGCGGGATCGAATTCCGTCAGCTTGACCGCGCCGTATGCGTCGCTGTCGCCCTGCAGTTTCTCCTCGAAAGCCTTGCGTGATTTCTGGAAGTATCCGCTCTCGGACTCTGCCGGGAAGTGCGCGGCATAGAGAGTACCGGACTCCTGCAGGTAAGGCGCCAGGATCTCGGTGTACCAGCCGCCGCCCGGCCAGATCTCCACCACGGTCATGCCCGGCTCGATGCCCATGAACTCGAGCGTCTCGGCGGGATGGCGGTACTGGTCGCGAGCCTTATATTCCGGCGTGCGGTGATCGCCCTCGATCACTGCCACGAACTCGCCATTACCGCTCTCCGCCCGCTGCTGGCCGTTCGCTCCGGCATCGCTACCCGTGCCGTTTTCCATGCCGTTTTCTGCAGCGGCACTTTCAGCGGCCTGCGTGTCCTGGGTGCCTGCCTCCTGAACCCCGGTGCCCTCTTTTTTCTCGGCACAGCCAATGCTGGCCAACACCAGTGCGGCACAGGCGATTCCCGCCGACAAGTTCTTTATTTTCATATACCCCCCTCCTGAGAGTGATTTCCTGTTGATGGCCGCCCTATCGGGCCAGCCTCGATTCCACACTGTCGAGTTTATCCTGTAAAGACTGCGGGCGATCGGTACGGGTTCCCAACTTTAGGCTGGTACTGATACGGGGCGCGCCCATCGCGTGGATCCGCTCATGGCAGCGTTTTACCGCCGCCATAACCTGGTCCCAGTCTCCCGCGATATTAGTGCCATAAGCATGCATCCGGTGCTCGAGCCCCGCCTCTTCCAGCACCCGCTGGCACTCCGCCACATATTCGCCGACAGATACACCGACGCCAATGGGAATTACGCAAAGGTCCGCGTGAACTTTCATCATGTCTGTCCCTTCATTGCAATCCGGCCGGCGACCTGCAAGGCTGGCTGTTATCAGTCACGCCTCCAGTCGCTACAATAGCTTCAGTGTAACCCGGCCAGCTACGCCATACTAAGTGTGCGGGCCGGCCCGCACCCGCTGCGACAGGCACAGGGTAACGAAGACAGCCAAAGGATTTCGCCATGCAACAGCACCTCGTCATTTCCCTTATCAGCGACGACAAGCCCGGCGTCGTAGAGAAGCTCTCGGCGGTAATCGCAGACAACGGGGGCAACTGGGAAGACAGCCGCATGGCGCACTTTGCCGGCAAGTTTGCCGGGATTCTGCGAGTCAGTGTGCCCAGCGATGCCTGCCAGCCCCTGAAGGACGCCCTCGGCGCCCTGTCCGCCGAGGGCTACAAGCTGCAGGTGGAGGAGGCCAGCGCCGTCTCTGCCGGCCCCGTACAGACACTGACCCTGAAGCTGGTGGGCAACGATCGCCCGGGTATCGTGCGGGAGATTTCCCGCGCCCTGGCTGCGCGAAATATCAACATGGAACAGCTGAACACCGGCTATGACAGCACGCCCTGGAGTGGTGAGCCGCTGTTTACGGCCGAATGCATCATCCAGGTAGCGAGCGACCTGGACCTGGATGGCCTGCAGGACGAGCTGGACGGTATCGCGGACGAGCTCGGGGTGGAAATCGACTGCGAAGAGATCGCCTCCCCCATGTAACTGTGAAATAATCCGCGACGCGAAGGGCCCGGCATCCCGGCGGGCCCACGACATGAGCCGGCCGCCGAAATGTCGGACCACCGAAATGCCGCCGAGCGCCCGCTGTAATGTTCAAGATAGTCCTGTACCAGCCCGAGATCGCCCCCAACACCGGTAACATAATCCGCCTGTGCGCCAACACAGGAGCGGAACTGCACCTGATTGAGCCGCTCGGGTTTGCCATGGACGACAAGCGCCTGCGACGCGCGGGACTCGACTACGGCGAGTACAGCCGCGTATCGCGCCACCAGGACTGGCAGGCTTTTACCGAGAGCGTACAGCCCGGCCGGGTGCTGGCGCTCTCTACCAAAGGCAGCCGCCGCCACACCGATATTGACTTCCGCGATGGCGACGCCATCGTGTTTGGCCCGGAAACCCGCGGCCTGCCGGAAGAATTCCTGGCGCGCACCGGGCCGGAACATACTTTGCGAATTCCCATGCGCCCGCAGAGCCGCAGCAT
This sequence comes from Microbulbifer yueqingensis, assembly GCF_900100355.1. Lineage (GTDB taxonomy): Bacteria > Pseudomonadota > Gammaproteobacteria > Pseudomonadales > Cellvibrionaceae > Microbulbifer > Microbulbifer yueqingensis. The sequence continues at coordinate 723,187 of NZ_FNFH01000003.1, forward strand.
CAACCTGTCGAATGCGGCGGCGATTGTCATCTACGAAGCCTGGCGACAGCTGGGTTTTGCCGGCGCCCAATAACACAGACCACCTATACCATGCTTGCACCCATCGGACTTTTTTACGGCTCCAGCACCTGCTATACCGAAATGGCCGCGGAAAAGATACGCGACCGTATCGGTGCGGAGTGGATCGACCTGCACAATGTGGCCGAGGACGATATAGCGCTCGCCCAGCAGTACGATTTCCTGATCTTCGGCATCCCCACCTGGGATTACGGCGAGCTGCAGGAAGACTGGGAAAACATCTGGGACGAGCTGGCGCAACTGGACCTTCACGGCAAGACGGTCGCCCTGTTCGGCCTCGGCGACCAGGAGGGCTACCCGCAGTGGTTCCAGGATGCCCTGGGCTACCTGCACGCCCAACTGGTAGCGCTGGGCGCCCGTGCCGTGGGCTACTGGTCGGCGGACGGCTACGAATTCGAGGAGTCCAAGGGACTGACCACCGACGGCAACCATTTCGTCGGCCTGGCCCTGGATGAGGAAAACGAATTCGACCTGAGCGATGACCGTATCGCGCGCTGGTGCACGCAGGTCATGCGCGAGTTCGGACTGCAACAGTGAGCGACTGGGACCCGGGCGCACACCCCCATGCGGAGATCGTCTGGCGCGACGATGGCCAGCCGCTATCGCAGGCTTTTGACGACGTCTACTTTTCCAGCGCCTCCGGGCTGGAGGAGAGCCGCTATGTGTTCCTGCAGCAAAACCGGCTGGCTGAACGCTGGCGGGAGCTGCCACCCGGGGCGCGCTTTGCCATCGGCGAGACTGGCTTCGGCACCGGGCTGAACTTCCTCGCCGCCTGGCAACTCTGGGACCAGACCGCCCCGGCGGATGCCCGGCTGCACTTTATCTCGGTGGAGAAATACCCGCTCCGCAGCCGCGACCTCTCCCGCGCGCTGTCGCTGTGGCCGGAACTCGCCCCCTTTTCTGAACAGCTGCTGGCCGCCTACCCGCCCCTGTTGGCCAGCGGGGTGCACCGGCTGTTGTTCGGGCGGGTCAGCCTGACCCTGGTGATCGGTGAGGCCAGTGGTGCGCTGCAGTCCCTGCGCCTGGAGGACAGCGCCCGCGACCGGCAGGTAGACGCCTGGTTCCTGGACGGTTTTGCGCCGGCAAAGAATCCCGCCATGTGGAGCAGCGACCTGTTCCAGGAAATCGCAACCCTCAGCCGCCCCGGCGCCAGCTTTGCCACCTTCACCTGCGCGGGCCTGGTCAAGCGGGGCCTGCAGGGGGTCGGCTTCGACATCGAAAAAGCCCCGGGCTTTGGCCACAAGCGGGAGATGCTGCGTGGCCAGCTCTCCGCCGCCCCCGAGGCTCCCACCCGGTTCGCCTATTCCACCACACCCTGGCACCTGCCGGGCCGCCCCGGCCGTGTGGTCCGGCGGGTGGCCGTAATCGGTGCCGGCATTTCCGGCGCGAGCGTGGCGCGGGCACTGGCGCAACGGGGCCTGCAGGTTTCGGTTTTCGAGCGCGGGCCACATGCCGGCGCCGGCGCGTCCGGCAATGACCAGGGTATCCTCTACGCAAAACTGTCACCCAAGCCGGGCCCAAACGGCGACTTCAACCTGCACGCGCTGCTGTTCGCACTGCGCTACTACCGCGAATTCTGCCCGGAGGCGTTCCACGCCTGCGGCATGCTGCAGCTGGCGCAGGACGAAAAGGAGGCAGCCCTGCAGGCACAGGTGGCCGAGAGGCTCCGCCACCAGGACGCCGGCGCGCTGGCCCGGCCAGTGGATGCCCGCGAGGCAAGCGAGCTGGCCGGGCTGCCGCTGGATTTCGGGGGGCTCTATTTCCCTGGTAGTGGCTGGCTGGAGCCACGCCGCGTCTGCGAGTCGCTGCTGCGCCATGACCGTATCCAGCTCTACTGCGACAGCGGGGTCGATGCACTTGAAGGCGGGGAGGATGGCTGGCAACTGCGCGTCGGCACCACGAATCACAGTGTCGATGCGGTGGTTGTCTGCAGCGCAACCGGCATGGCGCAGTTCGGCGAGACCGCCGCCCTGCCCCTGAATCCCATCCGCGGGCAGGTATCGCGCGCCGCCGCCGGGGAACATTCCCGGCGCCTGGCGAAGGTACTCTGTGGGGAGGGTTACCTGACACCGGCGGCCGATGACTGGCACAGCTTCGGCGCAACATTCAAGTTGCGCGAAACAGCAACTGAGACAAGGGAAACGGAGCACCGCGAGAACCTCGAGATGCTGGAAGCGATGCTCCCCCGTGTGGCCAGGGAATTCGCACCGCAGCACCTCGGCGGCCGCGCGGCGGTGCGCGCCGCCACGCCCGACTACCTGCCGCTGGCCGGCCCGGTGCCGGATTGGGAAGCATTGGAGGAGAGCTATGCCGGGCTGCGCAGGAACCGCAAGCAGCTGATCCCCCGCACCACGCCCTACCACCCGGGGCTGTTTGTGCTGGGCGGGCTGGGCTCCCGCGGTTTCACCTACGCCCCGCTGGCCGCAGAAGCGGTGACGGCATGGGTGACGGCGGAACCGATGCCACTGGATTCAGGCCTGGTCAGGGCCCTGCACCCCGCCCGCTTCGCCATCCGGGCGCTGGGCCGGAACCGCCGGCACTGACTCGCGGCCCCGGGCCCCTCAGGCCCCCTGGGGCTCCTTGCCGATTTCACTGGCCAGGGCGGTGTCGAGCGGAACGGTGCCCGCGGCCATCAGGGCGCCGCTGCCGGAGCCACAGGCGACGATGGATTTCATCGCCGCCTCCACGGTCACATGGGGCAGGAATTCCACACACTCCGGCGGCACATGAAAAACGAAACCCGAGGTCGGCACGGGCGCGGTGGGTACATACACCGTGTACTCCCCGCTGTCATGGTGGGAGGTCACGATGGCAGTCACGGAAAGCGGGTTGTCGGCCCCGTGGATACGCACCCGCGCCACCTGGCCCGACAGGACCCCCTCCCCGCCCCCGCCACCGATAAACTGGAGCACCAGGTCCTTGATGGTGTTGTAGCCGGGCGCCAGCCGCCCCAGCCACAGGTCGATATGCCGGTGCAGCCAGCGGCCGACGCTGGTCTTGACGATCAGGCCGATCAGGAAACAGGCGCCCAGGATCAGCGCTATTACCATCAGCCGGGCCACGGTATCCTTGAACTCTGTGTTCGCCTCCAGCCAGATGGCTGCAGGGGACACCAGTTCACTGACCTGCCCGAACAGCCACTGGAACAACAGCACCAGGATGGCGATGGGCAGCACCACGGCCAGTCCGCCGAGGAGCGTGAGGGTGAGAAATGTCTTTATTCTGGTCATAAGCTGATTCTGATGCGCAGACTGATCATTGTTTTGGCATTGGTGGCCGCCTGTGGGGCCAATGCCGCACAGGCGATACGCGAGGTCGGCTACGAGCTGCTCGAGCAGCGCGAGCGCCCCGGCGACCATTTTACCCAGGGATTGTACTTCGATGGGGAGCACTGGTGGGAGAGCAGCGGCCGCTACGGGCAGTCCTGGCTGGCCCGGTATAGCGACCCGGCCCGGCCGCCGGTGCGGAGGCAGTGGCTGGCACCCAATCGTTTTGCCGAGGGACTGGCGGTACTCGGTGACCGCCTCTTTCTGCTGACGTGGCGCGCCGGGGAGCTGCAGGTTTACCGCCGCGATGACCTGGCCCGGATTGCGACCCGCCACTACGCCGGTGAGGGGTGGGGGCTGACCACCGATGGCAAGTCCCTGATTATGAGCGACGGGAGCGACAAGCTCGCTTTCCGCGACCCGGATACCTTCGCGGTCTCCCGCCGGTTGCGGGTCCACGGTGGCGACGCAGACTGGTCGAACCTGAACGAGCTGGAGTATGCCCACGGGCTGGTGTGGGCCAATATCTGGCAGGACACCCGCATTATCGCCATCGACCCGGCCAGCGGGGAGGTCCGCGCCCAGGTGGACCTCGCCGGGTTACAACCGCGAGCCAGCGGCCCGGGTGCGGTCGCCAACGGCATTGCCTGGGACAGGGCCCGCGACGGGCTCTGGGTCACCGGCAAGTTGTGGCCGCGACTCTACCTGATCCGCCCTGCCGGCCTGGGATTTGGCGATCCCCGGGCCGGGGACGACCGGTAACCGGGATACATCCCCGGCTCCTCCCCGGCTCAGCCCCGGTAGTAATCGATCACCGTCAGCATGCCGCCGGCGCGGACGATATCCAGCGCCTCACCGGCAATCCGCAGGCGAAAGCCGTGCGAGCGGCGCTCCAGGGTGACCCCGGCAGCCTCCGGCACACCGCTGTATAACAGCGCATGATTGCCATCAGTGCCGGCCCACTGCACGCCCTCGACCTGCTCCATCCCCGGCATATCCAGCGTCAGGACCTCGAGGTCGAGCGGGAGTTGCAGCAGTTCTACCCGGGCGATACCGGAAGCGGTGGCGACGGAAAAAGCCAGCTGGTTTTCCGGCGCCGGCTGCCAGCCCAGGTGGGTATCGGCGAACGCCGACTGGACCAGGGTGTGAGGCTGGGAACTCATGCATCCTGCGAGGCTCCCCGCCAGTAACAACGCAACAATCACAGCGCGCATAGGCTTTTCCTTGTCTATGTCTGCGGGCGACCATTATAGACCGGCGCGATACTGCCAGAGATGCATATCCCGCCAACATTGTGATGCAGGTCCACCAGACTCAATAAACGACCGACTTAATGAAGCTGTCGGATGGCGGCGACGCAGGCCGTCCCATCGCGGTATACTCGCGCCCATGAGTACCCCAGCGCCCCCTTCTCCCCGCCATATCCTCGAACACACATTCGGCTACACGGCTTTCCGCGGTCCGCAGGAGGCGGTGATCAATACGCTGATGGCGGGCGGGGACGCGCTGGTGCTGATGCCCACCGGCGGTGGCAAGTCGCTCTGTTACCAGATACCCGCGCTGGCACGTCCCGGCTGCGGTGTGGTCGTATCTCCGCTTATCGCCCTGATGCAGGATCAGGTGGAATCCCTGCAGGCTGCCGGTGTCAGGGCGGCATTCCTAAATTCCTCCCTGCCCTACGACGAGGCACAGGACATAGAGGCGAGACTGCTGCACGGCGAGCTCGACCTGCTCTACCTGGCCCCGGAGCGACTGTTGCAGCCGCGCACCCTGTCCCTGTTGCAGCGCACACATATCTCCCTGTTTGCGATTGATGAAGCCCACTGCGTCTCCCAGTGGGGACATGACTTCCGCGCCGATTACCTGCACCTCAACTGCCTGCACGAGCAGTTTCCCAATGTTCCCCGCGTGGCGCTCACGGCCACCGCAGACCAGCGCACCCGGGAGGAAATTGCCCGGCGACTCGACCTGCAGCAGGCACAACACTTCGTCAGCAGCTTTGACCGGCCGAACATCTGCTACCGCATCGAGCAGAAAAACAACCCCCGCCGGCAACTGCTGCAGTTCCTGCAAAACGAGCACCAGCACAACGCAGGCGTGGTTTATTGCCTGTCGCGCAGCAAGGTGGAAAATACCGCCAGCTGGCTGTGTGAACAGGGTTTCACCGCCCTGCCCTACCACGCGGGACTGCCAGCAGAAGTGAGGGCAGAGCACCAGCGGCGCTTCCTGCGGGAAGAAGGCGTGATTGTGGTGGCAACCATCGCCTTTGGCATGGGCATCGACAAACCGGACGTCCGCTTCGTTGCCCACCTGGACCTGCCCAAGAGTGTCGAGGCCTACTACCAGGAAACCGGCCGCGCCGGTCGGGACGGCGAGCCCGCCACCGCCCTGCTTCTTTACGGGCTGGAGGACGTGGTCAAGCTGGGGCAGATGGCTGCGGGATCTGACGGCAGCGAAGAGCACAAGCGCGGCGAACGCTCCCGGCTCAATGCCATGCTGGGCCTGTGCGAAATCACCACCTGCCGGCGCCAGGCCCTGCTGCGCTACTTTGCCGAGGAACTGCCACAGCCGTGCGGCAACTGTGATACCTGCCTGGAACCGCCGCAGACCTGGGACGGTACCCAGGCTGCGGCCAAGCTGCTCTCCTGTGTCTACCGCACCGGGCAGCGCTTTGGCGCGGCCCACGTGATCGACGTGCTGCGCGGCAGCAACAGTGAGAAAATCCATCGCTTTGACCACCACCAGCTGTCCACCTGGGGTATCGGTGCGGAGCACAGCGCTGCGGAGTGGCGCGCAGTGGTACGCCAGCTGGTGGTGCGTGGCTTTCTCGAGGTGGATAGCGAGGGTTTTGGCGCGCTGAAATTGACCGAGGCCTGCCGCCCCCTCCTGCGTGGCGAGGAATCCATCCAGCTGCGCAAGATGCCCGCCGCGACAGCCCCGGCAGGCCGCCGGGCGCCAGCCACGGACATTCCCACGGGAGACCAGCCGCTATGGGAGGCCCTGCGCGCCTGTCGCAAGCGCCTGGCCGACGAGCTTGGCGTCCCGCCCTACGTGATTTTCCATGACGCCACACTGCGCGAGATGGCGGCCGCCCGCCCGCAAAGTGAACCGGCGTTGCTGGCTATTTCCGGCGTCGGGGACAGCAAGCTGGCCCGGTTTGGCGCCGCCTTCCTGGAGGTGCTGCGGGAATTCGATAACGTGCCAGCCGAATGATGGTTCTGGCCCCCGCAATTTCCGGCCCCGCCACAGGCACTTTTCCCCGCCGCCTGTCCCACCGCAATCCTGCCGATTTGACCTAAACTCGGCTCACCCCAGCCACAAAGATATCCCGGCGGCCGCCAGGTACCAGCGGCGTTACCAGCTGCGACCCAACAGGTCGCGGCGACGGACCACTTCCAGTGGGATCAATGCATACCGGATGTATCCGGGGAGGCAGACCATGCACATCATCGGCCACCTGATCGGCGGCAAGATCGTCAGCGGTATCGACCGGGAACAGGACATCATCAACCCCTCCACCAACAAGACCATCGCACGGGTGTCGCTGGCGAGCCGCAAGACGGTGGAAGAGGCCATTGCCGCAGCCGCTGCAGCCTACCCGGAGTGGCGAGATACCCCACCGCTCAAGCGGGCGCGCATCCTCTTTCGCCTGAAGAACCTCCTGGAGGAAAACGCGGACAAGATCTGCGCCCTGCTGACCCGGGAGCACGGCAAGGTACTCGGGGACGCCATGGGCGAACTCCAGCGCGGCATCGAGAACGTGGAATATGCCTGTGGCGCACCCGGCCTGCTGAAGGGCGAGCACAGTCGCAATGTGGGCCCCGCCATCGACAGCTGGAGCGAGTTCCAGCCCCTGGGTGTCTGTGCGGGAATCACCCCTTTCAATTTCCCGGTCATGCTGCCGCTGTGGATGTGGCCGATGGCAATCGCCTGCGGCAACACATTCGTGCTCAAACCGTCCGAGCGGGACCCTACCGCGGCGTTGTATATCGCCGAGCTAGGGCTGGAGGCGGGCGTGCCGGAAGGAGTGCTCAATGTGGTAAACGGCGACAGCGAGGCTGTGGATACGCTGCTGGCGGACCCACGCATCCAGGCGGTCAGCTTTGTCGGGTCCACGCCCGTGGCCGAGCATGTCTACACCAGCGGCACCGCCAGCCTCAAGCGTGTCCAGGCCCTGGGGGGCTCAAAAAACCACGCCATCGTCATGCCCGATGCCGATCTCGACAACGCCGCCACTGCGCTGATGGGGGCAGCCTACGGCTCCTGTGGTGAGCGCTGCATGGCGATCTCCGTGGTTGTCGCTGTCGGCGATGCCACTGCGGACGCGCTGGTGGGCAAGCTGCAGGAGCATATCGCCGGGCTGAAAGTCGGGGACGGCTTCGACAACAGCAGCGACATGGGCCCGCTGATCACGCGGGCCCACCTGGAGCGGGTAACGGATTACATCAACAGGGGGGTAGAGGAAGGCGCCGAGCTGGTGGTGGATGGCAGGGGCCTGACAGTGCCGGGGTTCGAGGAGGGCAATTATCTCGGTGCCTGCCTGTTCGATCGGGTAGAGCCGGGGATGGCCATCCACCTCGACGAGATCTTCGGCCCTGTGCTGTGTGTCATGCGCGTGGATTCGATGCAGCAGGCCATGGATATTATCGACGCCCACCAGTATGGCAACGGCACCTGTATCTTTACCCGCGACGGCGAGGCGGCACGCTATTTTTCCGACCACATCCGGATTGGCATGGTGGGCATCAATGTGCCGCTGCCGGTACCGGCGGCCTACCACAGTTTCGGGGGCTGGAAGAATTCACTGTTCGGCGACCTGGGCGCCTACGGGCCCGACTCGGTACGCTTCTATACGAAGCGCAAGACCGTCACCCAGCGCTGGCCAGGGGGCGGCGTGCGTGAGGGTGTGCAGTTCAGTTTCCCCGCCCATGACTGAGCCAAACAGGCGCCCGCAGGCCCACTTTTAGAGGAACGAAAACGAAAAAAGGCGCCGAAGCGCCTTTTTCCCGGTTGGGGCCAGAATCAGAACTTGTAGCCGATGCCCAGGTTGAATACCCAGGGATCGATATCCAGGTCAGAGCGCACGGTATTAACGAACTGGCGGGCATCACCCTGATTATCCAGGCCGTCAACGATGTAGCGCAGGCTGGCGGTGGTTTCTACGTCATGATACTGGACGGCCGCATTGGCCAGCCAGTTGCTATCGCGACCGAACATGACATCCACACCGATCTGGCCTGCCCAGCCCCAGGTATCCTCCACGGCTACACGGGCGTTACCTCCGGGTGCTGCGTCCGCTATATCCTCGAGCAGCAGGTACACCGGCTCACGAACCGTAGTATTGTCAAAGTCTGTGTAGACCCCGCCAAAGCCGATATAGGGCTGGACCCAGGATTCCGGGCATACCGGGAACCAGTTCACCATGATGGTACTGGAGGTCCGCTCCAGGCTTCCCAGCCGCAGCTGGTCTCGCCTGAGATCGGACTCACGGAACACACCGAAACGGCGGAACTCGAGATCGTGGTCAGACTCACCGACGTAGCCATACTCAACCGAGAAATGATCGATTGGCATGAACATGGCACTCCACTGCCACGTGGTGTCATCTTCTACATCGAACCTTGTACCAGCGAACTCCGGGAAAATATCCGGGTTTCTCAGGCGACCGTCGGATTCATCCGGGTCCACATAGCCTGCACCCAGGCGTACCACCGCAGTACCGGCGTGGTAAATGGGTTCAGGGCCTGTGGGCATTGGCGGCGCGTAGCCAGACGGGCCGGCCACAGCCTGCTGCGCTCCAACGATGGCGGATACAGCAACAGCCAGGGGTGTCAGAATGCGCGTCATTTTCATAGGTCGTACTCCATTGATATTCGGCAAATTGAACAGCAATTAACCCAATCACTTCTCAGTCTAGACAGGCAAAAGCACCCCTGTAGAAAAAACACCCAACCGCTCACCGAAAAAGTGGAACTTTTGCGTATTTTTGTCAGCTAAAAACTCTTTTTGGCGTGCAATGCATTTTGCGCGGTAAGTAAGCGCCACTCCGAAAAATTATTCATGCGCCAGAAAAATAATTTCGCTGCCAGGCATGGCGTGACATATCCCAAAATGGCTCTCGAAGCCACCGAATGAGAAATAAAAAACGCGCCCGGAGGCGCGTCTGCAAGATTTAGGGGGAAGCGTGCACTGCACGCAGTGTCGGTAAGTGCCGGGCGTTATTTCTTGCCACCGCCGAGGCACTGGGGACTGTCTGGTGCCTGCCCCCGCCACTCTTCCGGCGTATATAAATGGAGTGCCAGGGCGTGGACCGGCCCCGCCATCTCCTCGGCCAGAGCGGCGTAGACTCTCTGGTGCCGGTGTACTTTCCTGAGCCCCTCGAAGGCGTCGGAAACCAGCACCACGCGAAAGTGCATTTCCGCACCGGCGGGTACATTGTGCAGGTGGCTCTCGCACTGTACTTCTATATGTTGCGGCGCAAAGGCATCTGAAAGCTTTTGTTCAATCTGCACGGCCAGGCTCATAAAACAACCCCGTCGGTAATTATGCTCAGGATACGGCGCGACTCTTGCGCGCCTCCATAATGCTGTCGTAGGCCAGCGTCACGCTCTTCATCTGGTCTTCCGCATATTGCATGAATTCATCAGGCAAACCCTTCGATGCGATCTTGTCCGGATGGAACTCTGCCGCCTTCCGCCGGTAGGCCAGTTTGACGTCGCGATCGCTCGCGTCCGGCGAGCAGCCCAGGACCGCATAGTGCTGTTCAAGGCTTTCGCTTGCCGAAGAGTTGCGCCGGCTGAACTCACCCTGCATGGCGGCAAAAGCGGAGGCGTGAAGTCCCAGGTATTCCGGGATGCGGCGCAGTATTTCCTCTTCCGCCGCGTGCAGCTCGCCGTCGGCGTGGGCCACCGCGAACAGCAGGCGATACACCATCTCGCGCATGGCCTCGTTTCGCACCAGCTGCCGGTACTGCTGGGCGTAGTCGTAAATGCTGTAGCCATCGCTCTTGGCATTCTGGAAAATCTTGATCGCCTGCTTGCGGTCCTCGGCATTGAGGCGCAGGTTCTGCGCAATAAATTCCTCGATCAGGTTGATCTCGGCGCGGGACACCTGCCCGTCCGCCTTGGCCATCTTGGCCAGCATCGAGAACACAGTGACGATAAACACCGCCTGGGCGCCATCGCGGCCCAGGGCTTCCGGACCGCCGATTCGCTTGAGGCCGGAACCGAAAGAACCGCCAATCCAGGCGCCGAGGGCCGCTCCAATGGGGCCGCCAAACATCAACCCGATTCCGGCCCCAATGCCGGCGCCAAGCCAGGACATAAACTCTCCTCTCGGCACCCAGCGGCGCCTGCTCTGCTAAAAGTCGGGGGCATCTTAACATGACAGCGGGCTTTTCCGGCAGGCAGGCCGACCACCCGGTCAGCGCACTGCTCGAGGGGTCTTGAAGCCGGCAACCGCCATCCGCCGCAGAGGCTTTTCGTGGAAACTGCTGTGCCATACTCAGGGTAATCGCACACGATGCGGCCCTTCGCGGTCGTGAACCGGAAATACAGGAAGTCAGGTTCATGGAAGGCCAACCCCGCTCCTCCGCCAGCAGTATCTGTTTCTCTGTTTTGTTCCTCCTCGTGCTCGGCGCCTTCACCGGCGTCGACCCGGCCAGGGCAGATACACTCGCCGGCGCCGCTTACGGCGGATCCCCGGCGGTGGCCGACCATTACACCCCCAACCTATTTCCCGGCGAGCCCGGACTGCTGCCGGGCCGGGAGCGGCGGTTACACGGGCGGGTCGAGGGCAATGGCAATCCCCAGCCCGGCTACCGGGTCTCCCTCTATGTAAGCTATGCCGGGCGGGACTATGCCAAGGTGCTGGCGACAACCCGCACCGACAGCTACGGAAAGTTCCGCCTTCGCTACCGGCAACCATTCGGCCTGTCGCTCAAACTGCGGCCGGTGTATTTCGTCATTGCAGACAGAGGCCCCGCCATGCTGGCCAGCGCCATCGGCACGGGGCCACGGGTACCTGGGAGTGTTGTGGTCAACGAGCGCACGACTGTTGCCACGGGAACCGCCTTTGCCCAGTTTATAAAGGGACGGCAAATCACCGGTAACCTGCACGGGATGCTCAACGCGGTTCACATGGCAGCCAATATGGCGAACCCGGAAAGTGGTGAGCTGGCGGCCGTGCTCGCCAGCCCGCCGAACGGAACTGATACCGAAACCCTCAGGACTTTCAACTCCCTGGCCAATGTAGTGGCATCCTGCGTGGCCGACCCGGGGAACTGCCTCGCCCTGTTCTCCGCCACCAGCCGCCCCGGCGAACCCCCTTCCCGGACCGTTGTGCAGGCGCTGGCCAATGCCACGCGGTTTCCGGCCTACCCGAATTACCCGCGCATCGCGGACGATCCGCTATTCCTGCTCTCGCTGGCGTCGCCGATTTACCAGCCGACGAGGCGCGCCCGTCCCACCAGCTGGTTGCTGTTCCTGAAATTTACCGGCGGTCAGTATTCCGCGCAGGACAGCGATAACCTGATAAACGGTCCGGGTAATATTGCCATCGACAGACGAGGCTTTGCCTGGATCAATGACAATTACGTCCCGGCGAAACCGGACGAGTTCGCCTGTGCCGGGCAGCGGCTACTGAAGTTTTATCCCTGGGGTGAAACCTTCCCCGGAGTGCCATATTTCGGCGGTGGGCTCAGCGGGGCCGGCTTCGGTATTACCCTGGACCCACGGGGTAACGTGTGGGTGGGGAATTTCGGGTTTGAGGCGGCGGCCTGCGCCGACGGCACCGTGCCGCCGGACCCACGCGACAAGATCCCGGCGACCCACAACAGCGTTTCGCTGTTCCACCCCAGCGGCACGCCGCTATCGCCTTTCCGCGGCTTTACCCGGGGCGACATCTTCTGGCCCCAGGCAACGGTTTCCGACCATGAGGGCAATATCTGGGTCGCCAACTGCGGCAACGACAGCGTCACCATCATCCCCCGGGGCAATCCGGCACGGGCACGCAATATCCCCTTACCCGGGGGAGGCACCGAGCCGGACTCCGACTCGCCGCTGCTGAAGCCCTTTGCCATCGCCATTGATCCCCGGGGACGCGCCTGGGTGACCGGCAACAAGGCCCAGCAGGTATACATCGTGTCGCTGGATGGCAGCGTGGAGCCGGTGAGGACGTCCCAGGCAGTACTCTCGTGGCCGATGGGCATCTCCGGGGACAGCCGCGGCAACATGTGGGTGTCGAGTTCGGATACAGTCAATATCGTCTGTATCGATCCGCTGGATTCACAGGGCGGGGCTAATCCTTCCATCGTTTTCTTCCCCGCCGACGGCGGCGAGCCGCAACAATTCGCCGGGACCGGCGGCCTGACCATTCCCTGGGGCAATGCAGTGGACGGCGACGATACCGTGTGGGTATTTAATTTCGGGCGTGTGCCGCTGGAGAGCGCCGACGACGACCAGGTATGGCCGGATACAGGAGTATCGCGCTTCTGCGGTAGCGGTAACTGTCCCCACGGCCTGGAGCTGGGGGATCCCATATCCCCGGATACCGGCTATACCAGCGACGCGCTGGAGCGCGTCACGGGTGGAGCGGTAGACCCGTCCGGCAACCTCTGGCTGCTGAACAACTGGCGCAAGGACGGTCCGCTGTTTTACAGCACCAACCCCGGGGGCAACTCCTTTGTCATAGTCCCCGGCGCAGCGAAGCCAGTGAAGACACCCCTGATCGGGCCCCCGCGCTCATTCGCTGCTTCACACCTGACTGTGAAGCAGTAATCAATCGGGGCTCACCCTTCCGGCAATAAAAAAGGCGAGCCATAAGGCTCGCCTCTTCCAACTATCGCCCCGGCGGGGGAGGCGTATCAGCCGGTCATCGCCCGCACCATGGTGATCATCACACCGGCCGCTACCGCAGAGCCGATCACGCCGGCCACGTTCGGGCCCATAGCGTGCATCAGCAGGAAATTCTGCGGATTGGCCTCCAGGCCCAGTTTGTTGGACACCCGCGCGGCCATCGGCACCGCGGACACGCCGGCCGAGCCGATCAGCGGGTTGACCTTGTGGCTGCTGAAGACGTTCAGCAGCTTGGCCATCAGCACACCGGTAGCGGTACCGATCGCGAAGGCGATGATACCCAGCGCCAGGATTCCCAGTGTCTTCGGGTCCAGGAACTTGTCCGCCGCCAGCTTGGAGCCAACGGAAAGGCCCAGGAAGATGGTAGTGATATTGATCAGCGCGTTCTGGGCCGTATCGGACAGGCGCGCCACTACGCCGCACTCCCGCATCAGGTTGCCGAAACAGAACATGCCCAGCAGTGGTGCCGCGTCCGGCAGGAACAATGCCACCAGGATCAGGATCAGGAGCGGGAAGGTGATCTTCTCGCGCTTGCTCACATGGCGCAGCTGGACCATCTCAATACGGCGCTCTTCCGGTGTGGTCAGCGCGCGCATGATCGGGGGCTGGATCAGGGGCACCAGCGCCATGTAGGAGTAGGCCGCCACGGCGATGGCACCCAGCAGGTCCGGCGCCAGCAGGCTGGAAACATAGATGGCAGTGGGTCCGTCGGCACCGCCGATAATACCGATGGCAGCGGCATCGGCGATGGAGAAATCCATGATCCCGGCGGCCGACAACCCGACAGCACCCAATACGGTAGCGAAGATACCGAACTGGGCCGCCGCGCCCAGGAACAGGGTGCGCGGGTTGGCAAGCAGTGGGCCAAAGTCCGTCATGGCCCCCACCCCCATGAAAATCACCAGCGGCGCCACGCCGGAGGCGATGGCCACGTTGTAGAAGTTGTACAGCATGCCGTTATTGAACCCGGCATCGGTTGCCAGCTCGGCCGCCCTTGCCTGCACGGCGGCCGGTGCATTGCCAAGCGCCTCCTTGAGGGCATAGAGCGAGTCCCCGGCAGCGGTACCCAGCAACTGCGCCATCTGCCGGAGTATTTCCGGGTCGCCGGATACCAGTGCCGTCTCAGCCGCGGAGAGCGCCAGGTTCGCACCGGGGATATTCGCCAGGATACCGCCGAAGCCGATTGGCACCAGCAGCAGTGGCTCAAAGTTCTTGCGAATGGCCAGGAACAGCAGGCCCAGCCCCACCAGGATCATGATGAACTGGCCGCTCGCCATCTTGTAGGCGCCGGAGGCCAGCCACAGGTTAAGAAGATTATCCACTGGCGCCCCCGTTATGCGATTGACAGCAGGGCGTCGCCGACGGCGACGGCATCGCCCTCTTTGACCGTCACTTCAGACACGGTGCCCGCACGCGGTGCGCTGACGGCGGTTTCCATCTTCATCGCTTCGAGCACCACGATAGTCTGCCCCTCGGTTACCTGGTCACCGGGCTTTACCAGCACCTTGAAAATATTACCGGCCAGCGGTGCCGACACGGGTTCGCCACCGGAAGGTGGCGCCGCAGCGGCGCCTCCGCCCGCCCCGGCCCCCTGGGAAGCGCCCACGGGTGCAATGCCGGTAAGGTCACCCCCATCGGCAACAGTCACGGTATAGCTCTGCCCCTCGACAGTAACGGTGTAAACTTCCTCGCCCTGCTCGTTGGTTACCGCGCTGCCCTCGTTTCCGGTGGGGACCGGCTCGAAGGCATCGGGGTTATCCCGGTTCTTGAGGAACTTCAGCCCGATCTGGGGGAAGAGCGCATAGGTGAGCACGTCGTCGATCTGGCGCTCGCCCTCCTCCAGCCTGATATCTTCATCTTTGGCCTTCTGTTGCAGCTCGGTGGTGAGCTTGTCCAGCTCGGGCTCCAGCAGGTCCGCAGGGCGGCAGGTTACCGGCTCCGAACCCTCCAGCACCCGTTGCTGCAACTCCTGGTTCACGGGCGCCGCGGTAGCGCCGTATTCGCCCTTGAGCACGGCTGCGGTTTCCTTGGAGATCGACTTATAGCGCTCACCGGTAAGGACGTTGAGCACCGCCTGGGTACCAACGATCTGTGACGTGGGCGTAACCAGCGGGATAAAGCCCAGGTCCTCGCGCACCCGCGGAATCTCTTCCAGCACCTCGTCGAGGCGGTCACCGGCGCCCTGCTCGCGCAGCTGGTTCTCCATATTGGTAAGCATGCCACCCGGCACCTGGGCGACCAGGATGCGGGAATCCACCCCGCGCAAGGAACCCTCGAATTTTGCGTATTTCTTTCGCACCTCGCGGAAGTATGCGGCGATCTCTTCCAGTAGGTTGAGGTCGAGGCCGGTATCGCGGTCGGTGCCCTCGAGAATCGCGACCACTGACTCGGTCGGGCTGTGGCCGTAAGTCATGGACATGGAGGAAATCGCCGTATCGATATTGTCGATACCGGCCTCGATGCACTTCAGCGCCGTGGCAGTGGACAGACCGGTGGTGGCGTGGCACTGCATGTGGATCGGGATATCCACCGCCTCCTTCAGCCGCTTCACCAGCTCGTAGCCCTCGTACGGTCGCAGCAGCCCGGCCATGTCCTTGATGGCGATGGAGTCCGCACCCATATCCTCGAGCTGCCGGCCCAGGTCGACCCACAGTTCCAGCGTATGAACCGGGCTCACGGTGTAGGAGATGGTACCCTGGGCATGCCTGTCCTGCTTCTTCACCGCCTTGAGGGCAGTCTGCAGGTTGCGCATGTCATTCATGGCGTCGAACACCCGGAAAACATCCACGCCGTTTTCCGCCGCCCGCTCGACAAATTTCTCCACCACATCATCGGCGTAGTGGCGGTAACCCAGGATATTTTGCCCGCGGAACAGCATCTGCTGGGGGGTATTCGGCATGGCTTTCTTGAGCTCGCGAATCCGCTCCCAGGGATCCTCACCCAGGTAGCGAATACAGGCATCGAAGGTGGCCCCGCCCCAGGACTCCAGTGACCAGAAGCCGACCTTGTCCAGTTTCTCCGCAATGGGCAGCATGTCATCGAGGCGCATGCGCGTGGCGAACAGAGACTGGTGAGCGTCGCGCAGGACTACGTCGGTAATCCCCAGTGGCTTTTTAACCTCAGTCATGGGTGATCTCTCTCGGCAATAGTTCGGGTTAATTTTGCAGTCGCTTGAAAAAACCGGTCAGCGTCGTTTTCGATGCTGGTCGATAGCGGCCTTGATAATCGCGCGGAGGCGCGCGTCGTCGGCAGCGGGACTGCTGGCAGCGGGAGCGGCGGGCTCCGCTTCGGGGAAATTACGGATAATAATGCGGGACATGATGCTGGTCCCGATGACCAGCAATAGCAGGAATGTAAAAACAATTCCCATACCGAACAGTGTGATGTCCAGCCCCTGTTGCAATAGCGTTTCTTCCACGCTTGCCCCCTGATTTCCACTTTGGCGGGCGCTATTATCAATACAACAACCTTTTAAAATCAAATACTTATTAGTTACAGGCGCAACCAAGAATCCCTTACCCGCAACCGCAATTTGCGTGCCGCAAACCTATATATCGTGACATTCAAAACTTTTTATTAGCCGGAAGGGAAGCACCGCTGATAAAATCCGCACTCCCAGATTCACCCTGCCATCCCACCCGGCAAACCAGACGACCAGAACACATGACCACAGAGTCGAACACATTCCGGCCCCGTATCTACCAGGCACCCATGGAGGGCGTTATCGACCACCATGTCCGGGCACTCCTGTCGGCGATCGGCGGGGTCGATATCTGCGTCACCGAGTTCGTGCGAGTGACCCATACGCGACTGCCGCGCAAGGTCTTCACGCGCCTGTGCCCGGAACTGGTGGACGGTGCGGTCACCCCCAGCGGAGTGCCGGTCCGGCTGCAGCTGCTCGGCGGCAACCCCGAGTCCATGGCAGTCAATGCAACGCGCGCGGTGGAGGCGGGTGCGGCAGCCATCGACCTCAACTTCGGTTGCCCGGCCAAGTCAGTCAACAACAGTGACGGTGGCGCCTGCCTGCTGCAGAGCCCCTCGCGGGTCGAAGGTATCGTCAGCGCGGTCAGGCGGGCGGTGCCTTCCCAAATTCCAGTCACGGCCAAGATCCGCCTGGGCTACCAGGATCGCTCGAGCTACCTGGACAATGCCCGCGCTGCGGAAAACGGCGGCGCCAGTGAGCTGGCGGTACACGCCCGCTCCAAGGTAGATGGGTACCGGCCGCCTGCCTACTGGGAGTATATCGGCGAGATTCGCAGCCAGCTGTCGATCCCGGTCATCGCCAACGGGGACATCTGGACCGTGGCGGATTTTCGTCGCTGCCGGGAGGTCACCGGTTGTGACTCTTTCATGTTCGGGCGCAGCCTCCTCGCGCGGCCGGACCTGCCGCTACAGATCAGGGCCCATTGCGCGGGGCTCGATCACACCCCCCTGGACTGGTCCGGGGTGGTCCGGCTACTGTGGGACTATTACCGAATTACCTGCAACGAATACCCGGCCAAATATCTCGGCAACCGCGTCAAGCAGTGGCTGGCCTACCTGAAACTGGCCTACCCTGAGGCACAGGTATTTTTCGAGACAATCAAGCGACTCCGCGAGCCCGGTCCGCTGGAGGATGCCTTCGCCAGGGAGCTCTCCGGGAAACCCGCGGCCAGCGCCGCCGCTTAAACCCGGGGCCGCGCTACTTCAGCACAGGAATAGCGAGAGCCCTGTCCAGGCTCCCGACACGCGAAATGGACTTCACCAGCGCCCCGGATACGGACTTCACAGCTGTCGGCGATCTCGGCAAAAAGGAAGCTGCCGCGGAGATCCGTGCGCTGCGAGAGGGCGTCAATTACCACGACTACCTTTACTACGTTAAGGACGCACCGGAGATTTCCGATGCGGTGTATGACAAGCTTTTCCATCGCCTGCAGGAACTGGAAGAGGCCTTCCCCGACCTGCAGGACGACGATTCCCCCACCCGCCGCATAGGTGCCGAGCCGGTCAGCAAGCTGAAAAAAGTTTCGCACCGGGTGCCGCTGCTCAGCCTGCAGGCCCAGCTCGACGCAGAGAAGGTCCGGACCTTTATCAAATCTGTACAGAAAGCTGCAGAAAGCAAGTCGCCGGCCTTTGTGCTGGAGCCCAAGTTCGATGGGCTGTCCGTCGAGGTCATCTACCGCCAGGGTAAATTCGAGCGGGGCAGCACTCGCGGGAATGGAGAGGTCGGCGAGGATATTTCCCACAACCTGAAAACGATTCGTACCCTGCCCCTGACCCTGCAGGAAGCAGGCCACATCCCAGCTTTCCTGGCCGTGCGCGGCGAAGTGTATATGGACAGGAATGGCTTCACTGCCCTCAACCGGGAACGAGTGGAAAATGGTGAAGAGCCGTTTGCCAACCCACGCAATGCGGCTGCAGGACTGATGCGTCAGTACGAATCCAGGCGCGCCGCCGGTAAACCGCTACGGGTGTATTTTTATGAAATCCTGGCCACTGACGGCGAGTGGCCGGACACTCACCGGCAGGTACTGGAGCAGCTCACTGCCTGGGGACTGATAACGAGCCCCCTGAACAAGTCGGCGGGCTCATTCCAGGAGATCGAAGCCTATCACAAGCGCCTGGCCGGTAAACGGGACGACCTGGATTTCGAGATCGATGGCATCGTCATCAAGGTCGACAAGATCAAGCTCCGGGAATCCCTGGGAAACCGGGATCGAAGTCCCCGCTGGGCGCTGGCGTGGAAGTTTGAACCACGGCAGGAAGCCACACTCGTCGAAGACATCGTGGTACAGGTAGGGAGGACCGGTATCCTGACCCCGGTCGCCCTCCTGCAACCGGTGGATGTCGGCGGCGTTACCGTCAGTCGCGCCACCCTCCACAACGAAAACGAAATGCGCCGCAAGGATATTCGCGTGGGGGACTGCGTCCACGTGATTCGCGCGGGCGATGTGATCCCCGAGATCGAGGAGAGGATCAAGCGCCCGGGCAAGAAGCGCCAGCCTCCCTTCGAGATGCCGGAGCGCTGCCCATCCTGCGGCAGCCCGGTAATCAGGGAAGGGGCCTACTGGCTATGCCCGGCAGGGCTATCGTGTCCTGCCCAGCTGCGGGGGCGTATCCAGCACTACGCCGGCCGCGACGCCATGGATATCGATCACCTGGGAGAGAAAGCCGCAGGACAGCTGGTTGAGCGCGGCCTGGTACACGACCTGGCGGATCTCTATGCCGTCGGTGTTGATGACTTACAGTCCCTCGAGGGCTTTGCCGAGCGCTCCGCCAGGCAACTGCATGAGGCCATACAGGGAGCGAAAGAGGCGCGGCTCGACCGGTTTCTCTACGCGCTGGGTATCCCCCTGGTAGGCCGCCGTGTGGCCCGTCAGCTGGCGGAAAAATTTGGCGAGCTGGAGAAGGTCTCCAGCGCGAACCGGGATGCGATTGAGGCTGTTTCCGGCCTGGGCAGCGAAATCGCAGCCGCCACAACCGACTTCTTCGAGGACAAGCGCAACCGTAAGACCCTGAAGCGTATGCAGGCCGCTGGTCTCAAAATCAAGCCGATGCCCGGGCGGGGAAAGCAGCCACTGGCGGGAAAGACATTCGTATTCAGCGGCGGCCTCGACAGCCTGACCCGCGATGAGGCCCACGAGAAAGTCGAGTCGCTGGGAGGCCGCGCCACGTCCAGCGTCAGCAGTGAAACGGACTACCTGGTTGTGGGCGACAGCCCCGGGAGCAAGCTGGATGAAGCACGGGACCTGGGCGTTTCATGCATCGACGAGCAGGAGTTCCTGGACATGCTGAACGACAATTGAGCACTCCCATCAAAGGCTGGTCGGGCTCTTCTATACTCCACTGGCACTTCAACCTGGCCCACAATCCGTGGCGGGCGCACCAACGCAACAATACTGCAAAAGGAGTTCAAGTATGGCCATCGTCAAGGTAGTGGAAATCCTCGCACAGTCTGAAAAGGGCTGGGAAGACGCCGCCCAGCAAGCCGTCAGCAAGGCCGGCGAGTCGATCCAGAATATCAAGTCGGTATACATCAATGAGATGGAAGCCACGGTGGAGAACAACCAGATCGCACAGTACCGCGTCAACGCCAAGATTTCCTTCGAAGTGAAGTAACCGCGCACTGATGACGGTCCACAACAGCGAGATCGCCGACAGCTTCGAAAAGCTCGCCGACCTCCTGGAAATAGAGGGCGCCAATCCTTTCCGGGTCCGAGCCTACCGCAACGCAGCGCGCACGGTAAGGGGTTATCCCCGCAGCATGGCCGACCTGCTGAGTGACGGGGAGGACCTGACTGAGCTGCCCGATATAGGCGACGACCTCGCCGAGAAAATCCAGGTGCTGGTTAAAACCGGGGAATTGCCCCTTTTGCAGGAGGTTGAGCAGCGAACGCCGGAGGCACTGAGCGAGTTGATGAAGATTCAGGGGCTCGGCGCCAGAAAAGTAAAGAGCCTCCATGATGCCCTTGAGATCAACAGCATCGAGGACCTGGAACAGGCCGCCGCTGCGGGCAGGATCCGCGATGTATCCGGCTTCGGCGAAAAGAGCGAAGAAAAGATTCTTCGCCGTCTGGAAAAGTATTCCGGGGAGGAGAAACGAACCCGGCTGATTGATGCCGAGGAAGTGGCCAGGCCCCTGGTGGAATATCTAAAGGAAGCTGAGGGACTGAAAGATATTGTTGTGGCCGGGAGCTATCGCCGACGCAAGGAAACCGTTGGCGACCTGGACATACTGATAACGGCGAAAAAAGGCTCCCCGGTGATGGATCACTTCACGGCCTATGAGGACGTCGAGGAAGTGGTCTCACGGGGCGAAACGCGCTCTACTGTTTATCTCCGATCAGGCATGCAGGTCGACCTGCGGGTGGTGCCCCAGGTGAGCTTCGGTGCCGCCCAGGTCTACTTCACCGGATCCAAGGCGCACAATATCGCCGTACGCAAACTGGGTATCAAGCGAGGATACAAGATCAACGAATATGGTGTCTTCGAGGGAGATAAGCGTGTGTCCGGCAAGACTGAAAAGGCAGTCTATGAAAAGGTCGGCCTGTGCTGGATTCCCCCGGAGCTGCGGGAGAACCACGGCGAGGTCGAGGCGGCAAAGAAAGGCAAGCTCCCTCAGCTGGTCACCCTGGAAGACATTCGCGGCAACCTGCACGCCCACACCACAGCAAGCGACGGTCACAATACGCTCGAGGAAATGGCCCGGGCCGCCAGGGAACTGGGTTATGAATACCTGGCGATTACCGATCACTCACGCCACCTGACCGTAGCCAATGGCCTCGACGAGAAGCGCCTGTTAAAGCAGATCCAGGAAATCGACAAGCTCAATGAAAAGCTCGACGGCATTGTCCTGCTCAAATCCAGTGAAGTGGACATACTGGAAGACGGAACTCTGGACCTCCCCAACAGCGTGCTCAAGGAGCTGGACTTCACCGTCTGCGCCATCCACCACAAATTTGACCTGTCACGCAAGAAGCAGACCGAACGCGTCCTTCGAGCCATGGACAATCATTACTTCAATATACTGGCACATCCCAGTGGTCGCCTGATCAACGAGCGGGATCCCTATGAAACCGATCTCGAAAGAATTCTCCAGGCTGTGAAAGAACGCAGTTGCATCGTGGAACTCAATGCACAGCCCAAGCGCCTGGATCTTACCGACGAGGGCTGTCGCATGGCCAAGGACCTGGAGATAAAGGTCTCCATAGCCACTGATGCGCACAGCACCACGGACCTGCAACATATGCGTGGCGGGGTATACCAGGCACGGCGTGGCTGGCTGGAGCCTGAGGATGTGGTGAACTGCCTTCCGCTGGACAAGCTGAAAGCACTCTTTAATCGCTGAGCGGCGCGCCAGCACGTGCAAGCCATTACCGGTGTGTGCGTATGCCTGAACTCCCCGATGTCGAACGCTTCCGCCGGTACCTTGAGGCCACAGCGCTCCATCAGCGTATTGTTCACCTCCATGTACCGGGCCCGGAATTACTGGTGGATACCAGCCCCCAGGGGCTGGGGCGCACTCTGGGTGGTGCCGAGTTTTCCTCAGCCACACGCCACGGCAAATACCTGTTCGCATTGACGGACACAGGCAAATGCCTGGTACTGCATTTCGGCATGACCGGCGAGCTGGCGTACTCGGGTCGCGAAAGGCCGCTGCCAGACTACACACAGCTGGAAATTGACTTCGAGGGGGATAACCGGCTGGCCTACATAGCTCCGCGCAAGCTAGGGCGCATCGCCGTGGTGAACTCCCCCGATGAATGGATCTCCAGCAGGGAACTGGGACCGGATGCCCTTGAGATCAGCGAGGAGGCCTTTCTGGAACAAAGCTCCAGGAGTCGCAGCAAGGTGAAGTCCTGGTTGATGGACCAGCACCGGCTAGCCGGTATCGGCAATTATTATTCTGATGAAATCCTCTTCCAGTCGCATCTTCACCCGTGCGCCTCCATGGGCGATCTCAGGGAGAGCGAGCGCAGGGTTCTGTACCAGAACATGCGCCGGGTACTGCAGCTGGCAATCGACAGGGATGCAGACCCGGCCGCCCTGCCCCGCTCTTTCCTGCTACCACATCGCATAAAGGGTGAGCGCTGCCCCCGCTGTGGGGGCACGTTGCAGCAACTGGAAGTGGGTGGGCGCACGGCTTATTTCTGTCCTGCCTGCCAGCCCGACGTGAGTGCCGGAGGGAATGGCTAGGCGCTATCTTCATTGCTCCGGTTCCCGGCTTCCTTCCCGTGCTTTGCAGCAGCGTTCCCTTGCTTTGCAGTAGCCTTCCCTTTGTTTGCGCCGTGGATAATCGCCTGTATCTCGGCCGCTTCCAGGGTCTCCTTCTCCAGCAGTGCCTCAGCCAGGGCATCCAGCTTGTCCCGCTGCTGCTCCAGGAGCTCCCGTACCCGCTCCTCGATCTTGCTGATAAGCTCACCGACCTCTTCATCGATCACCTGTGCGGTGTGCTCACTGAAGTCCTTCGGCTGGGCGATCTCGCGGCCGAGAAAGACATGCTCTTCCCCACGCCGGAAAGCAACCGGGCCCAACCGATCGCTCATGCCCCACTGGGCAACCATATGCTGGGCCAGGCTGGTCGCCTGCTTCAGGTCAGATTCAGCCCCTGAACTCACCTCACCGAAGACCACCTGCTCGGCGACCCGCCCGCCGAGCATCACCCCGATCCGGTCATACAGATAACTGGCCCTCAGGCTGTGGCGCTCCTCCTCTGGAATCTGCTCGGTGGCGCCAAGGCTGTGGCCACGGGGGACGATGGTGGCCTTGTCGAGAGGGTCCGCGTTGGGCAACAGGCTGGCGGCCAGCGCATGGCCCGACTCGTGATAGGCAATAAGCCTCTTCTCCTCCTCACCGATCACCATTTCCCGCTCGCTGCCCAGTACTACACGGTCGCGGGCATTGAGCATGCAGTTCATGTCGACTTCGGACATATCCTCGCGCCCGGCGAGCAGCGCGGCTTCATTGACCATGTTTTCCAGGTCCGCCCCGGAAAAACCGACCGTCAGGGCCGCCAGCCGCTCCAGGTCAACGTCTCCGGCGAGCGGAGTCTTCCTGGAATGGGTCTTGAGAATAGCCAGGCGCGCCTTTTTATCCGGCAGGTCCACGGTGATCTTGCGATCAAAGCGTCCCGGGCGCAGGAGGGCGGCATCCAGTACATCCGGCCTGTTCGTGGCAGCGATGACTACCACCGTCTCATGGGGATCAAAGCCATCCATCTCTCCGAGGATCTGGTTGAGCGTCTGTTCCCGTTCGTCGTGTCCCCCGCCAAGGCCTGTCCCGCGCGCACGCCCGACCGAATCGATTTCATCGATAAAGATAATTGCGGGGGCTTCCTTCTTGGCACTGGCAAACATATCCCGCACCCGGGATGCCCCCACGCCGACGAACATCTCGATGAACTCTGAGCCGCTGATACTGAAAAAGGGGACATCGCTCTCCCCCGCCAGGGCCTTGGCCATAAGCGTCTTCCCGGTTCCCGGGGGCCCCATCAGCAATATTCCCTTGGGAATCTTCGCCCCGAGCTCGCGGTAATGTTCCGGGTTCTTCAGGTAGTCGGCGATCTCCCGAAGGTCGCGCTTGGCATTCTCCAGACCCGCCACATCGTCAAAAGTCACACTGGACTCACCCCGCTCAAAGCGTTTCGCCCGCGACTTGCCGAATCCGAATGCGCCAGCAGCCCCGCCACCGCCCATCCGGGCCTGCATGGCGCGCCCGGCAAACCAGAACAGGGCGAGTATCAGCAGCAGGGGCATCAGGCTGATGATCAGGGGAGTCCAGTTGTCTCTCTCAACCGGCTTGGCGTTGATCTCCACATTGCGCTCTTCCAGCAGTGGGATCAGGTCCGGATCCTCCAGCGGAGGCTTGGTGGTACGGAACTCCATCGTCGCGCGCTCCTCCCCACGAGGAGCCGGATAACTATCAGCCCCGACAAACTTGCCGGTGATATTTTCGCCACTGAGGGTGACACTCTCTACCTCGCCGGCCCGGACCCTCTCCTTGAATTCCGTGTAGGACAGTTTCTGGCCTGTCTCCCCCTGGCGCGAGGTGGTCCAGTAGGAGAAGGCCAGGAACAGCAGCAATGCCCAGATCAGGTAGCCCGCGAGCGGTGACGGCGGCTTGCCTGTAATCCGGCCCTGCTTGTCGTCCTTTCGCTCATCTGGCATAGGTTGGTCGCTATTGACTGGAAAAGCCCTCGATCGGGACGGCTCCAGGTCACGGGCACGCCAGATCGCAGGGCATAAGGCCCGGTATCAATGTCAGTATAGTTTCACGCGCCAGCCCCGGGACAGGAACGGCGCCTGCCAAACACAGCTATCCTGAAATAAGGGCTTGCAAAGTCCCCGCTCCCAAGGCAGAATGCGCGCCCTATCGAGCTGAAGCGGCACCCACCGGGCAGCCCATCAGGATCGATAACTTGCGGATTTTTAAGGATTTTTTCTTAAAAAGACTTAAAAAAAGAGTTGACGGCAGCGACCCAACTCTCTAATATTCGCAACCACAACGACGCGCTCGTAGCTCAGCTGGATAGAGTACCTGGCTACGAACCAGGCGGTCGGAGGTTCGAATCCTCCCGAGCGCGCCATACAAAAGAAGGCCCCATCCGCAAGGATGGGGCCTTTTTTGTATGGCCCGTTTGTGGAGGTGAGAACCTCCGCAGGTTCGATCAACTCGCGAAAGCGAGTTGAGACCGAGCAAAGCGAGCCCGCAGGGGCGAAACACGCCCAAGCGTGTTTCGAGTCCATCCTCCCCTCACCGACACCACATCACCCCAGCAAAGACATCCGCAAGGATGGGGCCTTCTTTGTATGGCCCGTTTGTGGAGGTGAGAACCTCCGCAGGTTCGATCAACTCGCGAAAGCGAGTTGAGACCGCGCAACGCGCGCCCGCAGGGGCGAAACACGCCCAAGCGTGTTTCGAGTCCATCCTCCCCTCACCGACTCCGCGTACCTCAGCCAAAGCCCTCCTAAAGATAGGGCTTTTGTATGGTGAATTCGGACGACGGACGCCCCCCACAGGTCATCACTTCCGAAACGGCCCCGGCCCGCCCAGAGCCGGTCCCCCACATACCTCTCGCCCGCCACATCGTTCAGCTGTATTCTGGTTGCACCATCTAGCTAGTGAGGATGGCGAAGTACCCCTGTAACCCGGGGTAGCTTCCAGGTTCTGAATGGCAGGTGAAAGTATTCGGGCGCACTGGGAGGCTACCGCCGCAAGAGTACTGATAACTATAAGGATCACTATGAACCGAAATATCTTGCTAGTGTTGGTCGCACTTTGCATCAGTGGATGCACCGAAAAATCCCCTTCCACAGTAGCCCACGGCGACTCCGCCTCAGTGTCAACTTCAGCAGCCAAGCGGGACAACCCGCCTCCCTCTACAGCCAGCGCACAGGTCAAGGCCACGGTCGGTAACTGGGGTGTTGATTTAAACGCAATGAAGGCATCCACCCCCCCGGGTGATGATTTCAATGCGTTCGTCAATGGCAAATGGATAGAGAAGTTCGATATCCCGGCTGACCGCGCCACTTACGGCGCTTTTCACCAGTTACGGGAACGCTCCACCGAGCAGGTCCACGCGATCCTGAAACGCCTGGCGGATAGCAATCCGACAGCCGGGTCTCTGGAACAGAAGGTAGGAGACTACTATCGAACCTGGATGGACCAGGAGGCCATCAACAAGGCTGGTATCACGGCTGTTCAGGAGCACCTCAAAGCGATCAGCTCGATCACCAAACGCGCTGACCTGGCCCGCCACATGGCCAGCCTGCATCTATCTGCCCCATTCGAGATCGGTATTATCCCTGATCCCGCAGATACAACACGTTATACCGCGTACCTCGCCCAGGCTGGGCTGGGCATGCCCGATCGAGATTATTACCTGAAAGACGATCAGCGCTTCGAGGAATTCAGGGCCGCTTACCGCGCTTATCTGATCCAACTCCACAAGTTGGCGGGTATCGATGATGCGACCTCCAGGACAGATAACATCATTGCCCTGGAAAAGCGGATGGCGGAATCCCACTGGACCAAGGCTGAAAGCCGGGACATCAAGAAGATATACAACCCCATGGCAGTAGGTGACGTCCAGAATTTGGCTCCGCAGCTGCCCTGGGCCGAAATACTCGAAACGATGGGGCTGGCCTCTGAAGACAACATCGTGGTCATCCAGCCGAGTGCCATTGAAGCTGCCGGCGAGCTATTTTCCGATGTCCCTGTCAGCACATGGAAAGACTACCTCAGGATCCACCTGATTAGTGACAATGCACCGTACCTTGGGAATGATTTTGATCACGCAAATTTCACCTTTTTCAAGCAAACCCTGAAAGGTACCGAGCAGCAAAGAGAGCGCTGGAAGCGCGGTGCCGACCTCGTTAACGAGAATCTGGGTGAGGCAGTCGGCAAGTTATATGTTGCTCAACACTTTTCACCGTCCGCGAAGGCAGCAATGGAGGAGTTGGTCGGAAACCTGTCTATGGCACTGAAGGAGCGCCTGGAGACGAATACCTGGATGGATGACCAAACCCGTGCTGCCGCTCTGGCAAAGCTGGAAACATTCGAATCGAGAATTGGGTATCCGAGCAAGTGGACCGATTACACCGATCTTGAAATCACGGACGGAGACATGCTCGGCAATGCCATGCGCTTGGTGGAATTCCACTGGAAACAGCAAGTGGATCGCCTTAACCAGCCCGTTGACCGGGCGCTCTGGCCCTACCCTCCACAGACAGTTAATGCTTCATATAATCCCCTGCTAAACCAGATCACGTTCCCGGCGGGCATTTTGCAACCACCATTCTTTGACCTTGCTGCTGACCCCGCGGTGAACTATGGGGCTATCGGGATGGTTATCGGTCATGAAATCGGCCACGGATTCGATGACCAGGGGCGCCGCTTTGATGAGCAGGGCCGCATCCGGGACTGGTGGACCGAGGCTGCGGACTCCGCCTTCAAGCACCGCTCCCAGAAACTGGTTGAGCAATACAATGCTTTCTCCCCTCTCGAGGGCATGAATATTGACGGCCAGCTGACCCTGGGTGAAAACATCGGCGACTTGGGAGGGCTGGAAATTGCGTATTCAGCCTACCGGCGCCATGTCTCCGAGCATGGGGCTCCCCCAGTCCGCGATGGCTTCACCGGCGACCAGCGATTCTTCCTGGCTTTCGCGCAAGCGTTCCGCGCCAAGCAACGTGAGGACCACCTCCGACAGCAACTAGTCACCGATCCCCACAGCCCTGCGGAGTACCGCGTAAACGGCGTCGTACGCAACGTAGACGCGTGGTACGCCGCATTTGATGTGGAGGAAGATGACGCACTTTACTTGTCCCCAGACGATCGCGTGCGAATATGGTAGTTGCTGGCCACTGAGACGGAAAATAGCTGGTCTCGCAATTTGGCTCATATTTAGAGTTTGAGGAAAAGGGCCACCCGTCTGGGTGGCCCTTTCTTTTATTTGAAGCGGGCTGGCGCTCCAGCCTGACGAAAGCTGTCCCCACGAGTACATTGTGTGAACTGGGCCTGACCTACACTGGATGTCGAGCTACGCTCGACATCGCTGCGCGTGATGCGGCACACCTAAGCCTTCGGCGCCGGGCCGGCCCCGCGAGCGCAGCGAGTGCTGTGGGCCCCTCCCTTGCACCTTCGGTGTATCGGTCCGGGGTCGCGCACGACTCGCATGGCCGCGCATACTGCGCTGCATAGTAGTGACAGTAATTCATCGTATCCAAAATAAAAAAAGGGCCACCCGATTGGGTGGCCCTTTCTTTTATTTGAACCGGGCTGGCGCTCCAGCCTGACCAACGGCGCAGCCGTTGGGGCGCCGGCGCTTGCGACGGCGGGGCGTAGCCGCGAGCGAAGCGAGTCACCTGACCGACCAGGGCATCGGCAGGCTGGAATGAAAAAGGCCCTGACCGCGTTAGCGATCAGGGCCTTTGGAATGAAAGCCTGACGATGACCTACTCTCGCATGGGGAGGCCCCACACTACCATCGGCGATGTTGCGTTTCACTTCTGAGTTCGGCAAGGGATCAGGTGGTTCCACAACTCTATGGTCGTCAGGCAAACTGGCTTGGGTTGGCGATGGTCTTACGGGCTGTGCCCTGCTCTGCCTGTTACCGCCGTTTGCATGATCTCTCGATCAACGGTAACCCCAAATAAGTCGGTGAAACATTCTGTAGTAATACACCGCAAGAGGTGTGTCTCTCGATTGGCCACAATCCAATCGTTAG
>NZ_FNFH01000004.1 GCF_900100355.1 Microbulbifer yueqingensis
TCTAGGACGAACCGCCCCGCCCAAATATGCACCCAACAATGAAGCGACTACAAGCGAAGCTCCGTAAAGTAGTTTTAAGTAAAAAGGAGCATCTGAGAAGTTCAGCAACCCAAACAATACAAACGAAGGTAAAACTTGCAATAAAGCAAGACCAAAAGCTGCCTTTCCGAATAAATACCCTGTAATAAGCCCCATCACTAAAAACATGATTTGGAACGGGCCTACAAATGTCAGAAATTCACCGCCGAAAATTTCCGAAAGATGATTGGACAATTTCTGTGCGTAGCCGATGAATGGCGGCCAGAAATACCAGATTAAGATAACCCCTAGTCCAATAATAAAATGAATTAATGGTGTAAGACGCCTCATGCTTACTCCAGCTTAGCTTTCGATCTCAGATGCATAACAGTTTATTAAAGAGCCACAGGCTCACTATATCTTTCGCTACTATTTCCAGATTGACGCTTTATTCTACGGGCAATAAATTCTTTTATTTCAGGCAACTACAAGATTCCGATCAATATTTATCCGGAAATAAAGAGCCACCGGCTCAAGTCGGGCCATTCAACAGGTGGCTCTTGAGCATATGTTAATTGCCCTTAAATTCAAAGACTTGCGAATTGCTGTCTGTAGAAATGAGCGGCGGCACATTATTTCAGGCCAGAACGGCCCATAAGGCGGGGAAGCGGTTGAATGTCTCGGCTGGCCCGGCGGCGCTGGCAGGCGGGTGCGAAGTCTGGCTCGGCTACGCGGGTGAACGTAAGTAGTCTTACGAAAAAGCCGCTCTGATGATGAGCGGCTTATTGTTCAGGTTACCCTGTCAGGGCTGTTGTGCGGGCTCTACCCCGGGCCAGGCATAACGGATTCAAGGAATACGGCTTTCCCTGAGGCCCGATCA
Organism: Microbulbifer yueqingensis; assembly: GCF_900100355.1. GTDB lineage: Bacteria > Pseudomonadota > Gammaproteobacteria > Pseudomonadales > Cellvibrionaceae > Microbulbifer > Microbulbifer yueqingensis. Next base: position 899 of record NZ_FNFH01000004.1, read on the forward strand.
CTGTAAGTTACCATCCCCGATAGAGAGAATAGATACCCCAGGTGTCGATCAGGGCGTGGGCCAAGAAGAGGCACCACAAGTTTCGGCCGCTGCGGAAAAAGATCCAGCCAAAGAAGATTCCAACCAGGGCGATAGAGATAAAGCCAACGACGCCTTGCGTATAGTGCGGGACAGCGAAGGCCAATCCACCGATCAAAATGGCGATCCACTCGCTGGCCTTGCCCTTTGGCAAGAGAATCGACAGCTGATTCAGGAGAAAGCCACGATAGATGATCTCCTCCGCAATGGCCGCACTCAAAAGCGCGGAGGCCCATAGTTTAAGTGCAAGCTCCTGGTTGCCGTACAACGGGCCGTATTCAGAATGGTCCGCTTCCTTGGAAAACATCCATTCCAAAGCAGGGTTGATCAGGTAGCCGAGTACGACAACCACGCCAACTACTGCCAGGGAAGTCCACAGGAAGGTGGACCGTGGGCGGAACGACGGTTGCAGCCCGACGGGCGCCAGGCTGCGGTTTTCTATCCAGATCCAGGCCAGGGCGACCAAAGCAAACGTGGGAACCTTGAACGGGAAGGGAATGGGGGCAAACATCGCGCCCAGCATAAGGGCGACGGTCAGCAGGGCACGGATTGGGCGATTTAATGAAGCCCCCTCAGCCCCGGATGATATTGAAATCATTATTATTCACTCCTTCAGAAATCGCCTTACAGGTCTTGAACAAAGTCCGAAACAGAGAGCCAGCGGCTCAAGGCGGTCAATTCAACATCTGGCCCTTGAGGATATTTCAACCGGCCTGAAAGTAAAAGGCGTGGGGGCTGTACCGACAGATATGTGCGGTGGCACGTTGTTCTGGCGGCATGCCGGGATTAAGTCGGGGTAGGAATTGGATGTAATTGGTGACCGGAGGCAGCGCACGAGTACGCACGGCAACAGCGAAATAAAAAGCCGCTCTCGGGAGCGGCTTTTTATTCAGGTTACAGCATCACGGCTGTTCCATGGGCGCTATTCGGTATCACCGTTCATGCCCAGCTCCTTGAGCTTGCGGGTCAGGGTGTTGCGGCCCCAGCCCAGCAGCTCGGCGGCGTCGCGCTTGCGCCCCGCGGTGTGCTTGAGGGCGATCTCGATCAGGGCGCGCTCGAACTGCGGTACGGCCTCGCTGAGGATTTCACGGCGGCCGTCGGCCAGCGCCTGGTCGGCCCACAGGCGCAGGGCCTTCTGCCAGTCCTGCGGTGCCTGGGCGCCGGCGGTCTGCTGGTGCAGCTCCTGCGGCAGGTCCTCGATGTGGACCTCGCGCCCCGATGCCATCACGGTGATCCAGCGGCAGGTGTTCTCCAGCTGGCGCACGTTGCCGGGCCAGTCGAGGCCGGCCAGGTATTCCTCGGTTTCCTTGAGCAGGATCTTGGGCTCCACTCCCAGGTCCTCGGCGGCGCTGTTGAAGAAGTGGCGCACCAGGCGCGGGATGTCCTCCCGGCGGTCGGCCAGGCGCGGGATATGGATGCGGATGACGTTCAGGCGGTGGAACAGGTCCTCGCGGAACTGGTGTTTTTCCACCAGTTGTTCCAGGTCCTGGTGGGTGGCGGCAATGATGCGCACATCCACCTTGACCGGGGTGTGGCCACCGACGCGGTAGAACTCGCCATCGGCCAGCACGCGCAGCAGGCGGGTCTGGGTCTCCGGCGGCATATCGCCGATCTCGTCCAGGAACAGGGTGCCTCCATCGGCCTGCTCGAAGCGCCCGGCGCGCTGGGCAGTGGCGCCGGTAAAGGCGCCCTTCTCGTGGCCGAACAGCTCGGATTCCATCAGGTCCCTGGGGATGGCGGCCATGTTGAGCGCGATGAAGGGCTTGCTACTGCGGGGGCTGTGATTGTGCAGGGCCTGGGCCACCAGCTCCTTGCCGGTACCCGACTCACCGTTGATCAGCACGGTGATGTTGGAATGGGACAGGCGGCCGATCGCGCGGAACACCTCCTGCATTGCCGGCGCCTCGCCGATGATTTCCTTGCTGCCGTTGGCGCTCTCGACACTGGCCTGTTCGCCGGCCTGCTGCTCGCTGGCATGGGCCAGGGCGCGGCGGGTGACCGCCACTGCCTCGTCCACATCGAAGGGTTTGGGCAGGTACTCGAAGGCACCGCCCTGGTAGGCGGCAACCGCGCTGTCCAGGTCGGAATGGGCCGTCATGATGATGATCGGCAGGGAGGGGCGCTCGCTCTGGAAGCGTTGCAGCAGCTTGAAGCCGTCGGAGCCGGGCATGCGGATATCGCTGATCACCACGTCGGGTGAGTCGCTGTAGAAATCGTCGAGCGCGCGGTCGCCGCTCTCATAGCTCTTGGTCTCGATACCGGCGCGGCCCAGTGCCCGCTCCAGTACCCAGCGAATCGATCGGTCGTCGTCAATAATCCAAACGCGATTACTCATGTCTCGGTCCAATATTCAAACGTTTATTCGGTATCGAGCGGCAGGTAAACCTGGAATACGCTCTGCCCCGACTGGCTGTCGCACTTAATCAGTCCGCGGTGCTGGTTGATGATGTTCTGGGATATGGAGAGCCCCAGCCCGGAGCCCTCGGCGCGCCCGGAGATCATCGGGAAGAAGATCCGCTCGCGGATGTCCTCCGGGATTCCCGGTCCGTTGTCCTCGATCTCGATACGGCACACCAGCGGGCAGTGGCGCTTGCCGATGGTGAACTGCCGCTGGATGCGTGTACGCAGCACTATCCGGCCCTCGGGCAGGCCGATGCTCTCGTCGATGGCCTGCATGGCGTTGCGGGCGATATTCAGCAGCGCCTGTATCAGCTGCTCCTTGTCTGCCGGCAGGTCCGGAATCGAGGGATCGTAGTCGCGGCGGATCGCCAGCTCGCCATCGCACTCGGCGTCGATCAGCTGCGCCACCCGCTCGAGCACCTCGTGCACGTTGGTGGGCCGCATGTTGGCCGGCTGGTGCGGGCCCAGCAGGCGATCGACCAGGTTCCGCAGGCGGTCCGCCTCGTCGATGATGATCTGCGTGTACTCCGCCAGATCCGGGTCCGGCAGCTCCCGCTGTAACAGCTGGGCCGCGCCGCGAATACCACCCAGCGGGTTCTTCACCTCGTGGGCCATGCCGCGCACCAGGTTGCGGGTGGTCTCCTGGGCGTCGATCAGCGCATCCTCGCGGGCGATGCGCAGCAGCCGGTCCATGGTCTGCACTTCCACCAGCAGCAGGCCCAGCTCCTGTACCGGGCTCACCGAGTAATCGACGGTACAGGTCTCCAGGTTGTGCAGCCGCCAGGTGGCCCGGCGCACGGTGTACTTCTGCCCGCTGGCCAGCGCGCCGCGCATGGCCCGCTGGGCGGCATCGGATTCGCGCACCACCTCTTCCAGCGGCTGGCCGCTCACCCGCGTGCTGGACGCGGCCAGCAGGTCCTCGGCGGCAGAATTCAGGTAGCAGAGCGCCAGGTGCTCATCGAGCACCAGCACTGCGGATGACAGGTTGTCCAATAGCTGACGCAACTGGCGGTCATTCAGCATGCAAATTTCCCAGGATGAATCGGCGGGCGGCGACGACTGCCGGTTACCGGCAGGTGTCGCGCCAAGTCAGCACTGTTTATGACAGTGCAAAAAGCAAACCAAAATGGCGCACAAAGGGGAACGCGGGGGGTTCCGGGGGGCAGGGGCACTGCGCGGCCTGCCCGAGCGCACCATTATGGTGCACTGAGTGAAAAATAGCCAGCGGGGATGCCTTATTTTGGTGTCCCCCGGGTCGCCCCGGGGACAGGAGGACAGGGGGATCAGTTACGCGAGCGGCGCTGCTGCTTGGGCTGGGGTACTCCCGGAGCTGCCGGCGCCTGGGGCGCGGGCTTGGCCTGGGGCGCAGGGGCATCGGGCAGGGTGGCGCCCGGGCGCTTTACGAAGATGGTGATCGGCTGGGAGCGGGCCAGCACCCGGCCGGCCAGGTCGGTCAGCACCGCCTGGATATCGTGAGTGCCGCGCTCCAGCGCCGACAGGTCGAGGCTGGTGCCGGAAGAGCTGCCCAGCCAGCGCTGGCCGTCCACCACGGCAAAGAACTGGTAGCCGCCTACCGGTACCGGGTCGATGGCCACCCGCAGCACGATCAGACGCTGTCCCGGCGGTATGGTGGCGCCGCTCTGGGGGCTGACGATCGCAAAATTGATGGGGCCCAGCGGCCTCTGGCGCTCCCGGTCTTCCTGGTCGCGGGGAGACAGCTTGCGCGTCGGCAGCGGGCGCGGGCGGGCGATGGGCTGGATATTGGTGGGGCCTACCTCCACGCGCTGGGCCTTGCCGTCTTTTGGCGGCACGTCGGTGAAGGTGACCTTGCCGTCCGGCCCCACCACACGGTAGATAGAACTGCCGGCAGCGCGCTCGGCACCCGCATCGGCGTCGGAAGACTCGCCGGAATCCCCGGCCAGCGCGACTGCCGACAGCAGCGCAACCAGGGCTGCGGTGATGATCTGGTGTGTATACATAGGCACTCCTGCCTCGGTGGCGGTTCCGCCGTGGCTTTGCCGCATGCCGCTCGGCTTGCCGCGGATACCGCTAGCTAAAAGGCTAGTTTACCCGCAATAAAAAAGCCCGCACCAGACGGTGCGGGCTTTCTGTTCACGCGGGCGTGCTTACATGGACCAGCGTTTTTACACGGAATAGTACATGTCGAACTCGACCGGGTGGGTGGTCATGTTCAGGCGCTCTACTTCCGCGCGCTTCAGCTCGATGTAGGCGTCGATGGCGTCGTCGGAGAACACGCCACCCTCGGTCAGGAAGGCGCGGTCCTCGTCCAGCGCGTCCAGGGCCATTTCCAGGCTGGAGGCAACGGTCGGGTACTCGGCCACTTCTTCCGCCGGCAGGTCGTACAGGTCCTTGTCGGCCGGGTCGCCCGGGTGGATCTTGTTCTTGATACCGTCCAGGCCGGCCATCAGCATGGCGGCGAACACCAGGTAAGGGTTGGCGGTCGGGTCCGGGAAGCGGGCCTCGATGCGCTTGCCCTTCGGGCTCGCCACATACGGGATGCGGATGGAAGCGGAACGGTTGCGCGCGGAGTAGGCCAGGATCACCGGCGCCTCGAAGCCCGGCACCAGTCGCTTGTACGAGTTGGTGGAGGCATTGGCGAAGGCGTTGATGGCACGCGCGTGCTTGATGATACCGCCGATGTAGTACAGGGCGGTGTCAGACAGGCCGGAGTAGCCGTCACCGGCAAACTGGTTCACGCCGTCCTTGCTGAAGGACATGTGGATGTGCATGCCGGAACCGTTGTCGCCCACCAGCGGCTTGGGCATGAAGGTGGCAGTCTTGCCGTAGGCGTGGGCCACATTGTGCACCGCGTACTTCAGGATCTGCACCTCGTCCGCCTTCTTGGTCAGGGTGTTGGCGCCGACGCCGATCTCGCACTGGCCGGCGGTGCCCACTTCGTGGTGGTGCACTTCAATCTGCAGGCCCATCTGCTCCATGGCGGAACACATGGCGGCACGAATGTCGTGCAGGGAGTCGACCGGCGGTACCGGGAAGTAGCCACCCTTCACGCCCGGGCGGTGACCGATGTTGCCTTCCGGCAGGTTCATGCCGGAGGACCAGGCCGCTTCCTCGGAGTTGATCTTGTAGAAGGCGCCGCCCATCTCGGCACCCCAGGTGATGTCGTCGAATACGAAGAACTCGGGCTCCGGACCGAACAGTGCGGTGTCGCCCAGGCCGGTGGACTTCAGGTATTCCTCGGCGCGCAGGGCGATGGAACGCGGGTCGCGCTCGTAACCCTGGCCGGTGGACGGCTCGACGATGTTACAGCGTACGATCACGGTCGGCTCGTCGGTGAAGGGGTCCAGGAAGGAGGACTCGTCATCCGGCATCAGGATCATGTCGGACTCGTTGATGCCCTTCCAGCCGGCGATGGAGGAGCCGTCGAACATCTTGCCCTCTTCGAAAAACTCGCCGTCGACTTCGGAAACCGGCAGGGAGACGTGCTGCTCCTTACCCTTGGAATCGGTGAAGCGCAGGTCCACCCATTTGGCTTCACTCTCTTTGATCAAACCGAGCGTTTTAGCTGACATTGCTGTCCTCCAGGTCTTGAAAGGTTGTAGGTCGCTGAACGTTAGCCCTTGGTGAGGCTCGACTCTCGAGCGACGGCGTACTGTTCGTGGTCAGTACTGAAGCAAGGAGTGTGCCAAATTGGGGCAATGGCGCCGGGGCCACGGCTGCCGCTGCACGGTGCCCGGTGGCGGTGCCGATTGAAGCAGGTTAGATGGAAATTCCAGCGCCGGCCACCGACGAACGCACCAAAATGGCGCGCAATCGCGCCGTGTCGCACAAATCCAGTGCAGCACATCAATCAACATGTCGCCAGCGCCACCGGGTGCGCGCTCATCGCCCGGTGAATTTACAGCCAGACTGTTTATAATTCCGTGCTCATCATCAACCCGCGGTACCCGGTCAGCAGCCCAATATGCATTTTGTCGTCAAGTTTTTCCCCGAGATCACCATCAAGAGCAACCCGGTGCGCAAGCGCATGTCCCGGCAGCTCAAGGACAACCTGCGCATCCTGCTGCACCGCCTGGATGACCGCATCAAGGTGCTGAAGGACTGGGAGAAAATCGAGGTGATCGCGCCGGACGCGGTGGCCCACCTGTCCGACCGCATCGAGGAGGTGCTGGCGCACACCCCCGGCATCGCCAATTTCGCCCGCGTGCGCCAGTACCCGCTCGGCGACCTGCACGACATCTACGAGAAGACGCTGTCGGTGTGGGGCGACAAACTGGACGGCAAGACCTTCTGCGTGCGGGTGAAGCGCAGCGGCAAGCACGACTTCCAGTCGCTGGACGTGGAACAGTATGTGGGCGGCGGCCTGAACAAGAACACCAATGCTGCCGGGGTGAAACTGAAGAACCCGGACGTGACCGTCAGGCTGGAGATACGCCACGACAAGCTGAATGTGGTGGAGCAGCAGCACACTGGCCTCGGCGGCTTCCCGCTGGGCACCCAGGACCCGCTGCTGTCACTGGTGTCCGGCGGCTTCGATTCCACCGTGGCCAGCTACCTGACCATCAAGCGCGGCATCCGCACCCACTACCTGTTCTTCAACCTGGGCGGGCGCGAGCACGAGCTGGGCGTGAAGGAGGTGGCCTACTACCTGTGGAACCGCTACGGCTCTTCCCACCGGGTGAAGTTCGTCACCGTGCCCTTCGAGGGCGTGGTGGCAGAGATCCTGGAGAATGTGGACGACTCCTATATGGGCGTGGTGCTGAAGCGCATGATGCTGCGCGCTGCCACCGCCATCGCCAACGAGCTGGAGGTGGATGCGGTGGTGACCGGCGAGGCCATCGCCCAGGTCTCCAGCCAGACCCTCAAGAACCTGAAGGTCATCGACAGCGTCACCGACACCCTGGTACTGCGCCCGCTGATTACCAGCGACAAGAGCGACATCATCCGCACCGCCCGCGCGATCGGCACCGAGGAGTTCGCGGCCAACATGCCCGAGTACTGCGGCGTCATCTCGGTCAAGCCCACCACCCGCGCTAAGATGGAGCGGGTGCTGGAAGTGGAGAATCACTTCGATTTCAGCGTGCTGGACCGCGCCATCAGCGAGCGCGAGCTGCAGAACATCGACCGGGTGATGGAAGAGGTCGCCGAGGGCACGCCCGACGTGGAGGTGGTCGAGGAGCCGGGCGATGCGGTAGTGATCGATATCCGCCATCCGGACGAGGAAGAGGTAGACCCGCTGGAGCTGGAGGGCAGCGAAGTGGAGACCATTCCCTTCTACCGGCTCAACAACGCCTTCGCCCAGCTGGACCCGGAGAAGAAGTACCTGCTGTACTGCAGCCGCGGCGTGATGAGCAAGCTGCACGCCTCACACCTGCTGGACGCCGGCTACCGCAACGTGGCCGTGCTGCGCCCGCACCTGCCGCATCGGCCCGACTGATTTCCCACCCCCGCTCCCCCGGAGCGGGTTATCCGGGCGCCCTCCCGGCCAAATTGGTGAATTTTTACGCGATCTTTGCTCGCAGTTGTCACGCTTGGCCACTATAATCGCCGCCTTTGGCCGGAGAGCCGCTGCCCGTCAGCCCCCGCCCCGATACATTTGACGCGACAGTCAGGGGACTGCGCGCTTTACCCCTCAGAGGTTCATAGTGATAGACAACCTGCGCAATATTGCGATCATCGCCCACGTAGACCACGGCAAGACCACCCTGGTGGACAAGCTGCTGCAGCAGTCCGGCACCCTGGACCGCCGCGACGAGGGCGCGGAGCGTGTGATGGACTCCAACGACCAGGAGCGTGAGCGCGGCATCACCATCCTGGCCAAGAACACCGCCATCCGCTGGCACGACTACCGCATCAACATCGTCGATACCCCCGGGCACGCCGACTTCGGCGGCGAGGTGGAGCGGGTGCTGTCCATGGTCGACTCGGTACTGCTACTGGTGGATGCCGTTGACGGCCCCATGCCGCAGACCCGCTTCGTGACCCAGAAGGCCTTCGAGCAGGGTCTCAACCCGATCGTGGTGATCAACAAGATCGACCGTCCGGGCGCGCGCCCGGACTGGGTCATGGACCAGGTATTCGACCTGTTCGACAGCCTCGGCGCCACCGACGAGCAGCTGGACTTCCCGGTGGTCTACGCCTCCGCCCTGAACGGCATCGCTGGCCTGGACGACACCGATATGGCGGACGACATGACGCCCCTGTTCCAGATGATCGTGGACAAGGTGGAAGCGCCTAGGGTCGACGAGAAGGGTCCCTTCCAGATGCAGATCTCCGCACTGGACTACAACAGCTATGTGGGCGTAATCGGTGTGGGCCGCATTACCCGCGGCACCCTCAAGCCCAACCAGCAGGTGGTAGTACTGGACCGCGAGGGCAACCAGCGCAAGGCCAAGGTACTGCAGGTGATGGGTTACCTGGGCCTGGAGCGGGTGGAAGTGGAACAGGCCAGCGCCGGCGATATCGTCTGCATCACCGGTGTGGGCGAACTGAACATCTCCGACACCCTGTGCGACCCGGAAAACCCCGAGGCGCTGCCGGCCCTCTCCGTGGACGAGCCCACCGTGAGCATGACCTTCCAGGTCAACGACTCGCCCTTCGCCGGCCAGGACGGCAAGTTCGTCACCTCGCGCAATATCAAGGAGCGCCTGGAACAGGAGCTGATCCACAACGTGGCGCTGCGGGTGGAGCAGGGCGACTCCCCGGAGAAATTCAAGGTTTCCGGCCGCGGTGAACTGCACCTGTCGGTGCTGATCGAGACCATGCGCCGGGAAGGTTTCGAGCTGGGTGTTTCCCGCCCGGAAGTGGTGCAGAAAGAAGTCGACGGCGAAATCCAGGAACCCTTTGAAGAGGTGGTGGCCGACGTCGAGGAGCAGCACCAGGGCGCGGTGATGGAAGAGCTGGGCCTGCGCAAGGCGGAACTCAAGAACATGGAACCGGATGGCAAGGGCCGCGTGCGGCTGACCTTTATCGTGCCGTCGCGCGGCATGATCGGCTTCCGCTCGCAGTTCCTGACCATGACCAGCGGCTCCGGCATCATGACCAGCATCTTCGACCACTACGGTCCGGTGAAGATGGGCGACGTGGGCAAGCGTATCAATGGCGTAATGGTCTCCATGGTCAAGGGCAAGACCCTGGCTTACGCCCTGTACGCCCTGCAGGACCGCGGCCGCCTGTTCCTGGGTCACGGTGAGGAGGTCTACGAGGGCCAGATAGTGGGTATTCACTCACGCAACAATGACCTGGTGGTAAACCCCACCAAGGCCAAGCAGCTGACCAACGTGCGCGCTGCCGGCACGGACGAGGCCCTGACCCTCACCCCGCCGATCCGCCACACCCTGGAGCAGGCGCTGGAGTTCATCGAGGACGACGAGCTGGTGGAGGTGACCCCGAACCACCTGCGCCTGCGCAAGAAGATCCTGCAGGAGAACATGCGCAAGCGCGCCAAGAAGTAAGCGCTCAGCAACCACAGAAAAAGGCGGGCCAGGTGCCCGCCTTTTTTTGTGCCCGGTATTTGCCCGCCGCCACCGCCGCCGCAAACCGCCCGCCGCCAGATGCGCTAGTCTGCTAGTACCGGAAAAGGGACCCGCCGCGCGAAAGGACTCCATGCCACAGATATTCCACCGCAGAACGGACGGGCTGGTGCGCATACTGCTCGCCAGCGGCGGCCTGGCCATTGTGGCGCTGGCGGTGGTGGCCTATTTCATCGACCGGTCCCCCTACCTCACCGGCCAGGGCGCGGTACCGGAACAGCCGGTGCCCTTCAGCCACCAGCACCATGTGGCGGGCCTGGGCATCGACTGCCGCTACTGCCATACCGGGGTGGAGAAATCCCCGTTTGCCGGGCTGCCCGATACCCACACCTGCATGTCCTGCCACTCACAGCTGTGGACCAATGCGCAGATGCTCGCGCCGGTGCGCGACAGCCTCGAGCGCGATATTCCCCTGCGCTGGATCCGCGTCCACAAGCTGGCCGATTTTGTCTACTTTAATCATCGGGTGCACGTGACCAACGGCATCGGCTGCGAAAGCTGCCACGGCCGCGTGGACCGCATGCCGCTGATGCGCCAGGCGGCGCCGCTGACCATGCAGTGGTGCCTGGACTGCCACCGCAATCCCGGGCCCTCCCTGCGCCCACCGGGACAGATCACCGCCATGGGTATCGAGCCGGCGTCGGAAGCCCGGGCCGCCACCAGCGGACATACGCTGTTGAAGCAGTATGCCATCCACACGAACCGACTGACCGAGTGCATAACATGCCACCGATAGAGCGTGGTGAAGCGCAAGATGGCGCCGGCGAACCGGACGGGCTCGAGGGCAAGCGCGGCGCCGGTTACTGGCGCCGCCTCACCGAGCTCGCCACGCGCGAGGAGCGGCTGCTGTGCAGCGATGGCGACAGCCAAACCATCAGCCGGCGCAACCTGCTCAAGCTGCTCGGCGCCAGCATGGCCCTGGCCGGGCTGCCCGGCTGTACCCGCGAACCGCGCGAGGTACTGGTGCCCTACGTAGAGCAGCCGGAGCAGCTGGTCCCCGGCCTGCCGCGCTATTACGCCAGCGCGGCCTTCGTCGGTGGCTACGCCCACGGCGTGCTGGCGGAGAGCCACGAGGGCCGGCCGATCAAGCTGGAGGGCAACCCGCACCACCCCGCGAGTCTCGGCGCCTGCGACGCCATCAGCCAGGCCTCGGTGCTGTCGCTCTATGATCCAGACCGCTCCGCCTCGGTGCGCAACCGCGGCGAGATTGCCAGCTACGGCGATTTCCAGCGGGAGCTGGGCGACCGGCGGCAGCAGTGGAATGCGCGACGCGGCGGCGGCCTGGCGTTTGTCAGCGGCACGGTAGCCTCACCCAGCCAGCGTGCACGCATCGACGCGCTGCGCGAGCGCTGGCCCCAGGCCCGCTGGTTCGTGCATGAGCCGGTTGACCGGGAAGGAGTCTTCGCCGGCAGCGAAATGCTGTTCGGCCGCGCCCTGGAGCCGCGCTACCGGTTCGACCGGGTGGCGGTGGCGGTGTCGCTGGATGCGGACTTCATGCAGGCACAGCCGGGCTTCCTGCGCTACGCGCGTGACTTCACCGCGCGCCGCTCACCGCGGCTTGGCAAAGATGCGCCGGGAGCGAAAAAGCTCGCCCGCCTGTATGCGCTGGAATCCACCCCCAGTGTCACCGGCGCCAGTGCCGACCACCGCCTGGCCCTGCCCTACCCGCAGGTGGAGGACGCCGCGCGCCAGCTGGCCATTGCGCTGGGCATCGATATCCCGCCGCCCCTCCAGGCCCCGGTACCCGCGCACTGGATAGAGGCGCTGGCGCGGGATCTGCAGGACCACGCCGGTGCCGCGCTGGTGGTGCCCGGCGACCAGCAGCCGGCGGCGGTGCATGCCCTGGCGCAGGCCATCAACCACAAGCTGGGTGCCTTTGGGTCAGCTGCGGTGGAATGGATGACGCCGGTGGGATTCGACGAGCAGGCGCGGCCGCTGGCAGACCTGATTACTGCCATCAACGCCGGCGAGATCGACAGCCTGGTGCTGTTCGATACCAATCCCGTTTACACCGCCCCCGCGGACCTCGACTTCGTGCAGGCACTGGAGCGGGTGCCCTGGCGGCTGCACTGGGGCGAGTACCTGGACGAAACCGCACGGCTCTGCCAGTGGCACATTCCCGCCGCGCACCCGCTGGAGAGCTGGGGCGATACGCGTGCTTTCGACGGCAGCACGGCGCCGCTGCAGCCGCTGATCCGGCCGCTGCGCGGCGGCAGGTCGGCGCTGCAGTTCCTGCACGCACTCGGGCAGGACGGCGAAGAGGAAGCGCGCAAGCTGGTGCGGGATTACTGGCAAGAGGAATTCACGCAGCGGGGCGAGGGCGGGGACTTCGAGACCTTCTGGCGCACCACCCTGCGCAAGGGCCTGGTGTCCGGCAGCGCGGCCACGCCGGTAGAGGCCTCACCGCGCGCGGACTGGCGCAGCAGCCTGCCCGCCCCCCGGCCGGCAGCCAACGGGCTCACCCTGCAATTCCGTCCGGACGCCGCCCTCTGGGACGGGCGCTATGCCAACAACGGCTGGCTGCAGGAGATGCCGCGCCCCCTCACCGCACTCACCTGGGACAACGCGCTGCTGGTGAGCCCCAGCCTCGCCGAGCGCGAGGGACTGGAGGTGGGTAGCCTGGTCAGGGTCACCAGTGGCGGACGCAGCCTCACCGTGCCTGTGCTGCCGCTGCCGGGCCAGCCCGAGACCGCGCTCACCCTGCACCTGGGTTACGGCCGCGCCGCGGCGGGGCGCGTGGGCACCGGGGTGGGCGTCAGTGCCTACCGCTTGCGCATGAGCGGCAACCCCTGGGCCGCGGCCGCCACCATCACCCCCAGCGGCGCCGAACAGACCCTGGCGCTGACCCAGGTCCACGACAGCATGGAGGGCCGCGACCTGGTGCGCGCCGCGGACCTGGGCGAATACCGGCGCAACCCGGGATTCGCCCGGGGGCATGCGCCGGAGGCATCGCTCTATCCGGAACCGGAGCCTGCGGGCATCGGCGAGGGGCGCCATGCCTGGGCCATGGCCATAGACCTGTCGGCCTGCATCGGCTGCAATGCCTGCGTGACCGCCTGCCAGGCGGAAAACAATATCCCGGTGGTGGGGGCGCAGGAAGTCTCCCGTGGGCGCCAGATGCACTGGCTGCGGGTAGACCGGTATTTTGCGCCCACCGCACTGCAGCCGCGCACCACTTTCCAGCCGGTACCCTGCATGCAGTGCGAGAACGCACCCTGCGAGTATGTATGCCCGGTGGGGGCAACCCTGCATTCCGGTGACGGGCTCAACCAGATGGTCTACCCGCGCTGCGTCGGCACCCGCTACTGCTCGCAGAACTGTCCCTACAAGGTGCGCCGCTTCAACTGGTTCGACTTCACCGGCGAGGGGGCCCGCTACCCCGCGCCACCGGCGGTGCACAACCCGGACGTCACCGTGCGCGCCCGGGGGGTAATGGAGAAATGCACCTACTGTGTACAGCGGATTGTCGGTGCGCGCCGGCAGGCGGAGGGCGAGCAGCGGGATATTGCCGAGGGGGAATTGCAGACCGCCTGCCAGCAAGCCTGCCCCACGCAGGCCATCGTCTTCGGTGACCTGGCACGGCCGGACAGTGAAGTCAGGCGGCTGCGGGGCAACCCGCTCAACTATGCCATGCTTGAAGATCGCAACACCCGCCCGCGCACCACTTACCTGGCCGCGGTGCACAACCCCAATCCCGCGTTACAGGACGAGGATGCCAAGGACTAGGACATGGCAGAGAATCCGCAGGAGAACCTGCTGCCGGCGGACCTGACCCACGCGAGCATGACCGAGCGCATCGCCGGCCTGGTGCTGGCGCCGCGCTCGCGCGGCCGCTGGTTGCTGGCCTTCCTGGTGTCCGCGGTGCTGGCACTGTTGTTCGTGCTCTGCCTGGTGATCGTCTTCGCTACCGGTGTCGGCCTGTTTGGCATCAATATCCCGGTAGCCTGGGGCTTCCCGATCGTGAACACCATCTGGTGGATCGGTATCGCCCATGCCGGCACGCTGATCTCGGCCGTGCTGCTGCTGACACGCCAGCCCTGGCGGGCGCCGGTGGCGCGCCTGGCCGAGGCGATGGCGATGTTCGCCATCGTCTGTGCCGGCTTCTACGCCATCGTGCACCTGGGCCGGCCGCAGCTGATGCATTTCCTGCTGCCCTACCCGAACACCATGGGCCTCTGGCCCCAGTGGCGCAGCCCGCTGGTCTGGGACTTCTTTGCGATTTCCACCTATTTCGTCTTCACCCTGGGCTTCCTTTACTTCAGCCTGCTGCCGGATTTCGCCACCCTGCGCGACCGCGCGCGCTCCCGCTGGCAGCAGATATTTTATGGCGTGCTGGCACTGGGCTGGCGCAACTCGGCGCTGCACTGGGCGCGCTACGAACAGGCAAACGGGGTGCTGGCAGCGGTGGCCGCGCCGATCGTGGTATCGGTCACCGGCATCATTTCCCTGGACCTGGCCGTGTCGCTGGTGCCGGGCTTCCACTTCCCCATTTTCCCGCCCTATTTCGTCGCCGGGGCGCTGTTCTCCGGATTCGCCACTGTGGCCCTGCTGGCGGTGGTTACCCGCTCCTTTTATGGCCTGCAGGACCTGATCACCCGCAGGCACCTGGACTATCTCGGGCGAATGATGCTGCTATTCGGGTTGATCGTGAATTACTCCTACAGCCAGGAGATATTCACCGCCTGGTACTCGGGTGATATCTATATGCGCGCGGTTTACCTCGACCGCTGGACCGGCCCCTATGCACCCGCCTGGTGGGCGATGATCTTCTGCAACGTGGTGCTGCTGCAGTTCCTGTGGTTCCGGCGCGTGCGCCGCTCGCCCTGGGCGCTGTTCGCGCTGGCGATCACCAGCAACGTGGGTATGTGGCTGGAGCGCTACCAGATCCTGTTCACCAGTACCCATGCCGACTTCATTCCCGCCAACTGGCGCACGCCGCTACCCACGGTATGGGACGGGCTGCTGGCGCTCGCCTCCCTGGGATTGTTCGCATTTTTCCTGCTCGCTTTCGTGCGGCTGGCGCCGGTGGTCTCGATGCACGATATGCGCAGCGCCATTCACCGGCGGGAAGAACAACGAAAGGAGCAGCAACAAGAGCAGCAAAAGAAACAGCGGGAGGACGGGGAATGACGGTCGGCGAGAGCGGGCACCACGGCCTGATCGCCCGCTTCGATAGCGGCGACAAACTGCTGGCGGCGACCCGCCGGCTTCGCGCGGCCGGCCATCACCGCCTGGACGCCCACGCCCCGTTTCCCGTGCCGGGCCTGGCGGAGGTACTGGAATACCGCGAGTACGGCATCCCGCGCATCGCGTTGCTGGCAGCCACGATCACCGCCGGCATTGCCTTTCTCATGCAGTGGTACAGCGCGGTGATCGACTATCCCATTGTCGTCGGCGGCAAGCCGCTGAACAGCTGGCCGGCGTTCCTGCCGGTAACCTTCAAGGTGGGTATTTTCAATGCGGTGATGGCCACGGCCATTACCATGCTGGTGAAAAATCGCCTGCCCCGTTTCCACCACCCGCTGTTCGACGAAAAGGAGTTTTCCGAGTCCTCCACAGACGGTTTTTTCCTGGTGGTCCACAGCGACGAGCCGGGCGCGGCAGAGGAACTGCTGCAACGTTGCGGCGCCCGATCTGTGCGGGAGCTGCAGCCATGAAAGCGGGAATGCCAGCGGTAATCGTGGCACTCATGGCTGTCGCGGCCTGTGGGGATAGCATGCGCGACCAGCCACGCTACGACCCCCTGTCGGCAGCACAGGGCTGGCCCCACAATCAATCCGCGCGTGTGCCACCGGAGGGTACGGTGGCGCGGGACGACAGCATGGCCCCAGACCCGCAGTCACCCCCCACCGCACTCAGCCGCGCACAGCTCGAGCGCGGCCGCGAGCGTTACGGAATTTTCTGCAGCCCCTGCCACGGCGGTAGCGGCCACGGCGACGGCATGGTGGTACAGCGGGGCTTTCCCGCACCGCCCTCGCTGCACAGCGAGCGCCTGCGCGCGGCGCCGTTGCGGCACTACTACGACGTGATCTCCGGGGGCATCGGCAGGATGTACGCCTACGGTGCGCGCGTACCACCGCAGGACCGCTGGGCCATTGCCGTCTATATCCGCGCGCTGCAGCTGTCGCAGCACGCAACCGTCGACGACCTGGCGCCCGGCGAGCGCAAGGCCCTGGAGAAGCAGCCGTGAAGCCGGACAGACTGCTGCTCGGCGGGATCGCACTGCTGGCGCTGGCGGCGGCAGCCACCCTGCTGGTCGGGCAGCTCGCGGCATCCACCTGGCTCGCTGCTGTATTGGTGTGGGGCTCCCTGCCGCTGGGCGCACTGCCGATACTGATGGTGCACGGCCTTACCGGTGGCCGCTGGGGCGAGCAGGGCCGGCCGCTGTTGCTGGCCGTGCTGGCGACGCTGCCGCTGCTGGTGGCGGCACTGCTGCCCCTGCTACTGGGCTTGCCGGCGCTGTTTGCCTGGACCCTGCCCGCGGAGGAACTGTCTCACCTGGTGCGCAACAAGCTGGCCTACCTGAACCCGACGTTTTTCATCCTGCGCACCCTCGCCTACTGCGCCCTGTGGCTCTGGCTGGCCTACCTGCTGTCGGCACGGCGGGCCCGCGGCGAGGGTATGCATGCAGGCGGACTGGTGCTGTGGCTGCTGGCGGTGACCTTTTTCTCATTCGACTGGTTCATGTCGCTGGAGCCGGAATTCTATTCCGACGTCTACGGCCTGATGCTGGGTGCCAACATGGTCGCCGCCGCGTTCGCCTGGATCCTGTTACTGGGTGCGCGCGAGATGGAGGCTGCTGCGCGGCGCGATATCGCCAATATCTGGCTGGGGGTCCTGCTGAGCTGGGTTCTGTTTGCCTACTCCCAGTACATCGTCGTCTGGTCGGCGAACCTGCCCGATGAAATTCTCTGGTACATCCATCGCAGCGCGGGCGTGTGGCGCCCCGTCAGCGTTGTTTCGTTCGGCCTGTTTTTCCTGTTGCCGTTTTTGATCCTGCTTTCCGGGCACGCCAAGGGCCGGCCGGGCTGGTTGATGCTCGCCGCGGCCAGCTGCCTGCTCGGGCATGTGCTGCAGATCGGCTGGCTGCTGTTGCCGGCTTTCGACCACGACGGGTTATGGCAGCTGCTGCTACTTTGCCTGCTGACCGCGCTGAGCGGTGCGCTGTTCTTTGCGCTTTACCGGCGGCGTCACCGCGACCAGGGACGCGCCGCCCGGGAGGTGCGCTATGGCTGAGCAGCGCAGTCACGAGCCGGACCTGGCATCGGTGAAACTGGTGGTCTACGCGATGCTGTTTACCCTCGCGGTCGTGTTGGTGAGCGCATGGCCGCTGTGGCAGGCATACCAGAGCTGGCGGCCGAAGGTGCCGCCACCGATCTTCGAACCACAGCCGGACCCGCCGGGACAGGCGCGCCTGCAGCAAAACCCGCCCGCGGATATGCAGGCATACCGCGAGCGGATCGAGCGACGCCTGCACAGCGCGGGGTGGGTGGACCGCCAGGCAGGGGTGGTGCACATCCCCATCGAGCGCGCCATGACGCTGCTGCTCGAGCGGGGCCTGCCGTCCGCCCCGCCGACAACCGACGAGGAGGCGGCATCGGACGAGACGCCGGCGCCAGATGAGTCCGCGGTGGAGGGTGAGCCGTGAGGGTGCTGCGCTCATTGTCGCCGCTGGTTTTCCTGCTGGCCCTCACGGCTGCGCAGGCCGAACCCCGCGCGGCAGACAGCCCCCAGCAGCGCATCCTCGACCAGGTGGCGTTCGACCAGCGTATTGGCCAGTCACTGCCCCCCTCGGCGGCCTTCCGCGACGCGCAGGGCAGGGTGGTCGAACTGGCGCGGCTCGCCGACGGGCGGCCACTACTGCTGGTACTGGCGTGGTTCGACTGCCCGCACCTGTGCCCGACGCTGCTGGACCAGCTGGCGGCGGCCACCGCGGCACTGCCCTTTCCCGCTACCGACTACCGCGTTGCCGTGGTCAACATAGACCCGCGCGCCGGGGCCCCCAGCGGGGCCGCGCTGGCCCGCAGGCTGGCGCGCCGCCATGGCGAGCCGCTGTCAGGCTGGTACTTCCTGTCGGGCAGTGCCGGGGGGATCCGGGCACTGGCGGACGCGGTGGGCTTCCGCTATGTGTACGACGCCGAGCGGGACACTTATGCCCACCCGGCGGGGCTGGTGGTTGTCGCTCCCGGCGGCACGGTCAACAGCTACCTGCTGCGGCTGGACGCACTGGCGCCCGACCTGCGTCTGGCACTGGTGGATGCCGGCCGCGGGCGCCTCGGCAGCCCCGTGGACCAGCTGCTGTTGCGCTGCTATCAATTCGATCCGCACAGCGGCCGCTACACCCTCGCGGTGACACGGCTGCTGCAGGTATTCGGCAGCCTGTTCGTGCTCGGCCTGGCGGCATACCTGCTCGGCCTGAAGCGCAGGAGGTCTCCATGAGTGAACCCGACCCGAAGCCGCCGGCGATCGAGGATCCCGATCTTGGCCTGCAGCTGATTCCCGACCAGGCCTCCGAGTACGCCGCCGCAGTGGATTACCTGTATTTTGCCCTGCTCGGCGTATCGGGACTGTTGCTGGCGCTGCTGTTCGGGCTGGTGGTGGTGTTCGCCGTGCGCTTCTGGCACGGGGTGAGGCGCGAGCGGGGCCCGGGGCTGGCGGAGAGCAGGGAGCGACGCCTGGAGATTGGCTTCGTGCTGCCGCTGACCCTCTCTTTCCTGGGGCTTTTCTACTGGGCCACGGAACTGTATGTGGACCTGTACACGCCGGCGGATCCGGATATCACCATCGACGTGGTGGCCAAGCAGTGGATGTGGAAAGTCCAGCACCCGGACGGCACCCGCGAGATCAATACCCTGCATGTACCGCAGGGCGAAGCGGTGGCGCTGCGCATCACCTCCCAGGATGTAATCCACAGCCTGTGGCTGCCGGCGTTCCGCCTGAAGCGCGACGCAGTACCCGGCATGTACACCAGTGCGCAATTCACGCCGACGCAGACCGGCACCTTCCGCCTCTTCTGTGCCGAGTACTGCGGCACCGATCACGCGCGCATGCGCGGCAAGGTAGTGGTGCTCAGCCGCGCCGACTACCAGCAATGGCTGGCCGGTGGCGCCGCCGG
This sequence comes from Microbulbifer yueqingensis, assembly GCF_900100355.1. Taxonomy (GTDB): domain Bacteria; phylum Pseudomonadota; class Gammaproteobacteria; order Pseudomonadales; family Cellvibrionaceae; genus Microbulbifer; species Microbulbifer yueqingensis. The sequence continues at coordinate 20,003 of NZ_FNFH01000004.1, forward strand.
CGCCAGCCGCGCGCAGGAGGGCGGGCAACTGTTCCAGCGCCTCGGCTGCAGTGGCTGCCACAAGCCCGGCAGCAGTGAGCTGGCGCCAGCCCTGGAGGGCCTGATGGGCAGCACCACAGAGCTTGCCGACGGCAGCGAGGTTGTGGTCGACGAGGCCTATATCCGCGACTCGATCATCGAGCCGCAGAAGCAGCTGGTGGCGGGCTACCAGCCGATCATGCCGAGCTTTTCCGGACAGGTGTCGGAAGAGGAGATCATGCAGTTGATTTCCTACATCCAGTCACTCGGGAATGGGGGAAAGAATGACTAGTGTGGCTGAATCACCGACCGTTGCCGGCGAGGCATGTACAGACGATTACCTCAGCGGCGGCTGGAGTATCCGCTCGTGGCTGCTCACCGTCGACCACAAGCGCATCGCCTGGCTCTACGCCGTGTCGATTACCGTATTTTTCTTCTTCGGCAGCGCCGCCGCGCTGCTGATACGCCTTGAGCTGATCACGCCCGCAGGAGACCTGTTCAGCGCGGAGGAGTACAACCGGCTGTTTTCCCTGCACGGCATAGTGATGGTCTGGTTCTTCCTGATCCCGTCCATTCCCGCCACCCTGGGTAATTTCCTCATTCCGCTGATGGTGGGTGCACGGGATATGGCATTCCCCAAGCTCAACCTGCTGTCCTGGTACATCTACTCCCTTGGTGGGCTGTTTACCCTTGCCGCGGTGATCGCCGGCGGCGTCGATACCGGCTGGACCTTCTACACGCCCTATTCAACGCTGTTCTCCAACTCGGCAGTGCTGGCGGCGGCGGTGGGCATATTTATTGTCGGTTTCTCGTCGATCCTCACCGGGCTTAATTTTGTTGTCACCGTACACACCATGCGTGCGCCGGGCCTGACCTGGATGCGGCTGCCGTTGTTCGTCTGGGCCAATTACGCCACGGCGCTGATCATGATCCTGGCCACCCCCGTGCTGGCGACCCTGTTACTGCTGGTGGGCCTGGAACGCGGGCTCGGCATCGGCATTTTTGACCCCGCGCTGGGCGGCGACCCGCTGCTGTTCCAGCACCTGTTCTGGTTTTATTCCCATCCGGCGGTGTACATCATGATCCTGCCGGCGATGGGTGTGATATCGGAAATCATCTCCTGCTTCTCGCGTAACCCGGTGTTCGGATATACCGGCATGGTCATTTCCATCATGGCGATCACGCTGTTCGGCTTCGTGGTCTGGGGACACCATATGTTCGTGTCGGGCCAGAGCATGTATGCCGGCATTCTCTTTTCCTTTTTCAGCTTCCTGGTCGCGGTGCCCTCGGCGATCAAGACGCTGAACTGGACCGCAACGCTGTTCCGCGGCCGCATCTCGTTCACGGCGCCGATGATCTACGCCCTGTCCTTCCTGGAGCTGTTCACGGTGGGAGGGCTCACCGGCATCTTCCTCGCCGCGCTGGCGCTGGATGTCCATGTGCACGATTCCTATTTTGTAACCGCACATTTCCACTACATCATGGTCGGCGGCGCCGTCACCGCCTATATGGGCGGGCTGCATTTCTGGTGGCCGAAACTGACCGGGCGCATGTTTTCACGCGCCTGGGCGAGTACCGCCGCGGTGGCACTGCTGATCGGCCTCAACCTGACCTTTTATCCGCAGTTCCTGCTGGGCTACGCGGGTATGCCGCGGCGTTACCATTCGTATCCGGACGATTTTGCGATCCTGCATGTCCTGTCCAGCCTGGGGGCGGGCGTGCTGGCAATCGGTTACCTGCTGCCGCTCATATACCTGTCCTGGTCCCTGCGCCGGGGCGAACCGGCGCCACCGAACCCCTGGGATGCGCGGGGCCTCGAGTGGCAGACCATGTCGCCACCGCCCGTGCACAACTTCAAGGAGACGCCGGTTGTCACCGGGGGGCCCTATGAATACAGAGAGTAATATCCCGGACCCTACGCCCCCCGCCGATCACTTCGACGATATCGAGCAGCAGCAACACGCAGGACTGCTGGGCATGTGGGTGTTCCTGTTGACCGAGGTACTGCTGTTCGGCGGCCTGCTCGCAGCATTTGTAATTTGCCGCCTCAGGTATGCAGACGCCTTTGCGGGGGCGGCGGAGCACCTGGACCTTGTACTGGCTGCGGTTAACACCGCACTGCTCTTCACCAGCGGACTGACCATGGTGCTGGCCGAACTTGCCGCCGGCGCGCGGCGACGCGGACCCACCATCTGGTGGTTGCTGGCCACCGCCGCGCTCGGGACGGCGTTCCTGGTGCTCAAGGGCGTCGAGTGGTACGGCGAATACAAAGAGCAACTGATGCCGGTTCTGGGCCTGCCGTTTGTCTACCCGGGTGAAGAGCCCCAGCTGGCCGAGCTTTTCTTCAACCTGTATTTCGTGGCCACCGGCCTGCACGCCGCCCATATGCTGATCGGGCTCGGCGTGCTGGCTGTGATGCTGGTACTGGTAAGGGGATGGCGCCGGCCCGACCGGCTTGATCGCCAGTTGCGAATTGCCGGCCTCTACTGGGCGTTTATCGACGTGGTCTGGATCTTTATTTTCACCTGTTTTTATCTACTGCGAGCCTGACGTGAACTATCGCTCTGCAATTCTTTGCTGGCTGGCCCTGCTGGCGCTGCTCGCAGCCACCCTGGCGGCAGCCATGCTCGGTAATACCGCGTTGCGCTATACCCTGCACCTGTCGTGCGCAGTGGCGATGGCGGCGCTGGTGATGATCGTTTTCATGCGCCTTCGCTCTGCGGGCCAGATGCTGCGCCTTGTGGCCGTGGCCGGCCTGCTGTGGATTGCGCTGTTGATAATGCTGTCCATGGCGGATGTGCTGACGCGCTGAATATCCGGCGCCGGTGCTAGGCGTCAGGGAAAAAATCTTCTTTCACCCTGCGCCATTCTGCCAGGGCGGCAGGCGTGTGCAGGCATACCGTAAGCTGCTGGAATTCTCCCGCCCGTTTGGTCAGCACTTCAAGTGCCTGGTGCGCCGCAATACTGTGAGGAAAGCGATTGGTACCGGCGCCCAGCGCGGGAAACAGCAGCGTACCGATCCCCTTGCTGCGCGCCAGGTCGAGTACGCTCTGGTAGCACCGGCGCAGCTGCACCAATGCCTCAGCGCCCCACTGGTCGCCGCTGCTCCACTGGGGGGTTACCGTGTGCAACAGATATTCCGCCGGCAGGTTGTATGCCCGGGTGATCCGCGCCTCGCCAATACCGCACTCTGGCAGATTTTTACAGTCCGCGGCCAGTTGCGGGCCGCCAAGCTCATAGATCTGCGCCGAGAGCCCGCGGCCGCGCACCAGGTGCTTGTGCGCCGGACATACCAGTCCACCGGCACGCAATGTCAGGATATTTCCGCAAGTCAGCCTTAACGGTTCCAAGAGTCCGGGACTCCCTGTTCAATTTTCCCTAAAACTATAGCCATCGCTTTGGCACCACAACAATTCGCAATATACTTGGCGGCTGTTTTAAATATTTCAAATAGCGCGCCACTCGTCCCGGCAGTTTTGGTGATACAGGGCGCACGGAAAGCGTTAACCATTCGACACCCGGGTTCTGCCGGGGTCGCGGACCGATGGAGTAGCTGGTCCGTCTTCCAGGAACTACCAATGGGCTCAGGGCACCAGTTCAGCAGCGCGCAAAATCCGAGCATCAGGGCGGCCGAACTGGACCTGCGCCGCCGGGTCCAGGCCTCGGGATATATGTTGATATTCTCGCTGGCCATTACTGCAGCCATGGCAGTGCTGGCACTGACCGACGGCGCGATATGGCAGGCCCTGACCCTGTCCGGGGTTACCGTCCTGATCCTCGTTACCTATATCGGCATCAACCTGCTGGGACCGAGCAGCAAGACCCCGGCGGCTGTGACTTGCCTGCTGCTGATCCTCTACTTCTACCTTCTGCTCTCCGGGGGTGTGAACAATACCGGCCTGATGTGGGCCGTCATGCTGGTGCCGGGGTTCATCAACCTGTTCGGCTACCGTAACGGCACTCTCATACTGATGGCGGTGGGTGCCGCCACTGCCCTGGCACTCTTCTACCCCGACTTCCCGGGCCTGAAGGCCGAATACGACCTGGCCTATCGCGCGCGCTTCGTCGCGGTATTCGGCGCGTTGACCGCGCTCACGGCACTGCTCGACAGCAGTCGTGACGAGGCACAGAAACTGCTCAATACACTGACCGTTGAACTCGAAAACCACGCCAGCACTGACGCCCTGACCGGGCTCGCAAACCGGCGTGAGGCCTACCGCGCGCTACAGGAGCTGGAGCGCGCCGGACTCGGCTACACAGTGCTGGTTGGCGACCTGGACCATTTCAAGTCGCTCAATGACACGCGCGGCCATAATTTTGGCGACCGCGTGTTGAAGGATGTGGGCAAGGTGCTGCGCCGCAATACGCGCTCGGGGGACCTGGTGGCCCGCTGGGGTGGCGAGGAGTTCCTTGTCCTGCTGCCAAATACCGACGCGGCGGGGGGAGCAGTACTCGCCGAGAAACTGAGGGAGCGTGTGGAACGGCTCGGCCAGAATTACGATCCACCGGCGCGCCTCTCCATCAGTTTCGGTGTGGCCGGAGCCGGGGACGACGACCGCACCCAGTCCGAGCTGCTGGCCGAAGCTGACGCACGCATGTATCGCGCCAAGCACTCAGGCCGTAACCGGGTGGTTACGGCCTGAGTTCCAGCGTCCGTGCGAATCAATACATGGTGAAGTTCCAGCGGACACCGAGCTCCACAATCAGGCTCTCGGTCTCGATGTCGAATTCAGCCGGCAGCAACCGGGAATCGACTTCGGCATCATTAGCCTCGCGCCACCGCAGGCCGCCGAAGAATGTCAGCTCATCGCTGCACAGGTAGTTGAGGCCCGCCATGACCTGCCACGCGAACACGCTGTCGTCGTCATCGACAATGCGTACATCGGAAGGCTTGTAGTCCACGTCCACCCAGGCGTTGCCAATACCCGCACCGACATATGGCTGCCACTGGGTACCGGTATCGAAATCGTAATAGGCGTTGAAAAAGAGATAGTCGGCGCTGATATCCCCTTGACCACCATCAACTATCTCGCCCACAGTAAAGCCAAGCGGCGTCAACACCCCGCTCAGCAATACAGCGGCATCGACGCCGTCGATATTGAGACCGTCGACGCGCACATTCTTGTGGCCCTCCACATCGTGCTCGGCCCAGGCGTACTCTGCCTCGAAACGCCAGTCTTCCATGCGCCAGCCCAGAGCCAGCTGGACACCCCAGCTGTTATCAACATCGGTGTCCCACTGCAGGCGGGTACCGGCAGGAATGACTACACCGGCTGGAATAACAACACCCTCACCGGTGACAAAGTTACTGTTGAAGCGTCCGTCTGTATCGACATCATCCATGTCGTTCCAGCTGGCAGAGCCGCTTATATAGAAGTTTTCCGCATGGGCGGAAACAGAGGCCATGGCTGCCATTGCAGCCGCGATCATGAGTTTGCTGCTGAACATGATTACATCCTGTAATTGACCATTCGCAGGGGTATTTACGCAGTGAGGCTTACTGCGGACCTCCACCCGCGCTTACTTCCGTGTAAATGCGCGAAATTTTTTCCCGATAGATGGCCCGATACGCCGGACGATGCTTTAGGGAGGAAACTTTTTACACGCATCATGAATAACGATAGATCTCTCAGCCGCTTTTCCTCCAGTCGTTGAATATAATTTTTCAGGATTCATTCCGCGCCAGTTAGCCCCCGTTTGCCGGGGCCCGGTGCGGGACGGAGATATGCACATCAGAACTGCCAGCGCGTCGCGATCTCTGCCAGCAGGCTGTCCGCCGCCAGCTCGAATTCTGCCGGGAAGAGGCTGGCAGCCACTTGCATATCGTCTGTCTGTCGCCAGCGGAGGCCGCTGTATATTTCCAGCTGCGCAGTGAGCGCCAGGTTGACGCCACCCCTCAGTTGGTAGGCGAGCACGCTGCCTTCTTCATCCATAATGGTTACACCCGAGGGGCTGAAAACGACGTCCACACGCGCATTGCTGCATTCAGCTGACCGGCACCAGGCCCCGCAACAGAAAGCCCACCAGGAAAGCGAGCATCGCCGCACTGCCACCCAGCAGCAGCGTCCTGGCGCCGGCCCGCAGCAGAGGATTGCCGTTCACCCAGCCCTTGCAGAGACCAATGGCAAAAAAGGTAACCGCGGCCAGGGCACAGCTCAGGTAGAACTTCGCGTCCACCGGCCCCGCCTGCAGCAGGTAGGGCAGTAGCGGAAAGGCCCCGATCAGGACAAAGGCCAGAAACGTGACCAGTCCGGAGACTACCGGCTTGGCCGGTACGGAACTGATACCGTACTCCTCGGCGAGCATGGTATCGACCCACAGGCGCCGGTCACTACAGATGGTCGCCACCACCTCTTCGAGCGTATCGTCGCTAAACCCCTTTGCGGCGAAAATCTGGCGGATCTCCTCCCGCTCGCCCTCTGGCACCAGGTCGATGTGCCGTTCTTCGGTGCGGCGGGCGGCACGGGCATGCTCCAGCTGTGTATGCACTGACTCGTAATTACTGACCGCCATACTGAAGCCATCGGCCAACAGGTTGGAAAAACCCATGATGATTACCACCACCGACGGGAAGCCAGCGCCAAAGGCACCGGAGACGATGGCAAAGGTGGTGACACAGCCATCGATGGCCCCCAGCACGAAATCCGCGAGCTTGGGGGGACGCGGCTTCTGCTGTAGCCGGCGCGCGATATTTTCTGGCCGATGTTGGTGGCGCAGGGCTTCCCTGCCCTGATTTTCCATCTCTTGCTCCCTGCGAGTGTTTGGCCGGCTTGCCGCCCTTACCGCAGTTTAGACCGCCTCTTTCCAGTCACACGGACTGGCAGAGTCCATAGCCACCGAGACCGGTGCTGTGTCGCGGCTGCTGAGGAAATCCGGGCGCGGTTTCTGGCCGCCGAATGGCGCCACCGGGCGATTGTGCACGCTGTTATAGACACACATAGCCACCTGGCGGGGCTCGTTGGAGATATTGTCAGGGGAGCCATGCAGCAGGTTGCATTCGTGTATCACGAGCGTACCCGGCGCTCCGGTAATGGCGTGAATCTCCCGCTCGTTCAGGATGTCGTGCATGGTATCGGGCTCTGGTACGCCCAGTTTCTGCTCGCGCAGCGACGTCCTGTAATTGTCGGCTCCGGTACGGCCGCGGCAGGAGACATACAGGTGATGTGAACCGGGAATCACATAGAGCGGGCCGTTGCGCTCGTGGTTTTCCGTCAGCATGAGCCAGGCGGTAAGCGCGCGCATACGCGGCAAGCCGTCCTCAACGTGCCAGGTCTCAAAATCGGAATGCCACGCGAAGGACTTGCCGGTGAAGGCGGGCTTGTTGTTCACCCGCGACTGCATCATATAGACATCGGAGCCGAGCAGCTGACGCACGATCGGCAGCACGCGCGGATGGCGGAATAGGTTGGCCACCGTGGTGCTGAATCGGCAGGGGTTGAAGATTGTTCGCAGTTCGTTGCTCTGTGGCTCGCGCACCAGCTCCTGGCGGCCCGCCAGTTCAGTGCGCATAACTTCCACCTCGGTGCGGATCGGCTCCACCATTTCCGGCAAAAAGTCCGGGAAAACCAGGTAGCCGTTTTCCTCGTAGTGGCGCAGATCCTCCTGATCCAGCGGGTCTAAGCCATGCGGCAGCTCGCGGTGGTAAACGACCGGGTCTTGTCTGGGGATGATTTGTTCCCTGCCCCCGACTCGGGAAGGGTACAGATCATCATTCATAGGCTCTTATCCTCCTTTCGAAAATGTGCAGGTTGATGTGTTGGCGCAAGCCGCCATTATGGGTGCCGGCAGGATCAAGTACTGGCCCCCGCGGGAATTGCGCCCTGAATCGAGCCGGTCACGGGGACGGGCCCGGTAGAATAGTGACTGGCACCGGGGCGGGGTTGCCGCGCTTGGGTCGCGCCGCAAAGAAAAGAAACACTGCGAGTGCACGGGCCAGTCCGGGCGGGGAAATCTACCGGTTTTCCAGAAATTATGTCAACCGGCGCTCATGGCCCGGTTATTGTCGCGGGGAAATATCCCCGGCGAGCCGTTGAGCTCACCAGGGACGGGATGCGGGGAGGTTATCTACTTGCGTACGATAAAGCTGACCTGGTCCACGCCGGTGTTGCCGGTGCGGTCATCGAAAGCGTATACGAGCAGCTCGTATACACCCGGCTGGGTCGGTTCCAGCGAGGCGCTGAAGGTATTGTCGTCGGTCAACTTCAGTGGAATTGTCTTGAAGTCTTCGCCGTCTTTCTTGACCACGGCCGCCACTTCCATCTTGCTGCCGTCCCAGAGTCCGCCGTCCGTAACAGGACAACCGCACATCATCACCACATTCGCCCTGATCTCGAATGGGCCCTCGCTGAGCGACGCGTAGCGATGGGTCTGCGGGCTCAGGACATCCACGACCATGCCCGGAATTTCGATGACGAGCCCGTCGCCGTCGATATCCTTGCCCGGCACGAGCCAGGTCTGTGTGGTGGCCAGCACCCGCGCCTGCCTCTTGATGTAGGGTGCCAGCACCTCGACCGTGACGAGTTTCGGTTCGTCCAGCTCCAGCGAGGTACGGAAGGCGGCAGCCCCTTCGGCAATCGGCTGGTGGCGCCGGTGGGGCTGCTTCATGATCACCTCGGTATTGCCGGTACTGCCACTGGTCATTCCCTCGGCAAGGATGCGCCCCGAGGCCGCTTCGCGCACAATCACCCTGGCACCGCCGATGGAGGTGCCGATAAATTTTGCATCCTTCGCCCTGGCGCGGACCACCAGCTCAGTTGGCTCGGCCTGTACCGCGGCGATATCTCCCGCGAGCGTGAGCAGCGCGACACCGAATACCGCGAATATCTTCATTGCCGGTTTCATCAACATACCTCCTCCCTGTGCCATGGCGATCAACGACCTGCGGGCTCGAGGCGGAACAGGCCGCCGTCCGAAGTGTCATTGAGTAAATAGATATAACCGTCAGGGGCCTGGTAGACATCGCGGATGCGGCCAAGCTTACCTGCAAAAAGGGTCTCTGTAGCTTTCACCTTGTCCCCGTCGAGCTCGATACGCAACAGCTTTTCGCTGCCAAGGCCACCGGCGAGCAGGTTTCCCTGCCAGTTGGGAAAGATAGCGCTGTTTACATAGGCCAGCCCGGAGGGCGCAAAACGGCCTTCGTAGTAGTGCACGGCGTCGCGGGTACCGGGCGCCGTCTTCGCGCCAATCGCCTCGTCCCGGCTGTACTCTTTCGAGCGGGTGGCCCTGGGCCAACCATAGTTCACTCCGGGCTCGATCAGGTTCAGCTCATCACCGGTTCGGGCGGCGTGCTCACTGGCCCAGATGCGTCCGTCTTCCGCAACCACCAGGCCCTGGATATTGCGATTGCCGTAGCTGAAGATCTCAGCCAGGCCCTTCTTGTCACCGGCGAAAGGGTTGTCTTCAGGTGCGGCGCCGGTTTCCGTCAGGCGTAACACGCTGCCCGCGTGGTCGGTGATGTCCTGGGCGCGGGAACGGTCCACGCCGCGGTCACCGATAGTCATCAACAGGGTGCCGTCATCGCGCCAGGCCAGGCGCGAACCATAGTGGCGGCCGGGCGAGGAGAAGCGGTCCTGTACGAAAATCTCCTCGACCTTTTCCAGCCGCCCGTCACCGAGGCGGGCGCGGGCCAGCGCAGTGGCAGTGCCGCCATCGCCGGGCTTTGAATAGGTCAGGTAGATCCAGTCGTGCTCGCCATCGCCGTACTGCGGGTGCAGCGCCACGTCCAGCAGCCCGCCCTGGCCGAGGGCGGAAACTTCCGGCGTGCCGCCCAGATACTTAACCTCGCCGTCATCGACCAGCGCCAGTTTCCCGCGACGCTCGGTAACCAGGAATCGTCCGTCGGGTAACCGGGTCACGGCCCAGGGGTGATGCAGCCCCCCGGCCACCTTCACGATGCGGAAGTCGTGTTTCTCGCTCTCGATACGCTTTTCGACGACCTCGGCAGCAGAGACGTGGCCAGCGATAGTCACACATAGAGCCATCGTCAATCCGAGGCGGGCTGCCACCATCGACAGGTATTTCATTTTTCTCTCCTCACGGAATTTCCCGGTCCGCAGATGCTACTGCGCGCGCCCGGAGAACACAAAATTCCAATAGCGGGGAAGTGGGCCTCCGCTATGGCGGACACAAAAAAGCCGGGCTTTGCCCGGCTTTTTCTCATCCGATCATGGTGATCAGGATTGCTGGACCCCTTCGATCCAGCGGTTCACCCGCTTCTCCAGCATCGGCAGGGGCAGGGCGCCGCCACCGAGGATGGTGTCGTGGAATCCGCGGATATCGAACTTCTCGCCGAGGGTTTCCTTCGCCTTCTCGCGCAGCTCGAGGATTTTCAGCATGCCGATCTTGTAGGAGGTGGCCTGGCCCGGCAGGGTCAGGTAACGGCGCACCTCGGAGCGTACGGCGCCTTCCGGGATGGCGGAGTTTTCCAGGAAGTACTCCACTGCCTGGTCCTGGCTCCAGCCCTTGGCGTGCATGCCGGTGTCCACCACCAGGCGGATAGCCCGCCACATCTCGGCAGTCAGGCGGCCGAAGTCCTTGTAGGGATCCTCGAACTGGCCCATTTCCTTGGCGAGCTTCTCCGAGTACAGCGCCCAGCCCTCGATGTAGGGAGTGAAGTGGGCCTGGGTGCGGAATTTAGGGATATTCTCCAGCTCCTGGGCGATGGAGATCTGCATATGGTGACCCGGGCTGCCCTCGTGGTAGGTCACCGTCTCCATATCGGTGGTGGACAGCGCGCTCATGTCGGACATGTGCACGTAGTAGACACCGGGGCGCGAACCGTCCGGGGTTCCGGACTGGTAGTGCTGGGCACCGCCCGGCACCTCGCGGAAAGCCTCGACCCGCTTAACCTCCAGGCCCGCCTTGGGCAGGATGCCGAAGTATTGCGGCAGTTTTTTCTCGATGTCGTCGAGGAAGCCACGGGTCTCGGCCAGGTAGCCCTCGCGACCCTCGTCGGTGTTGGGGTAGTAGAACTGGTCGTCGGTGCGGATGAAAGTGAAGAACTCCTGGAGGGTGCCGTCGAAGTTCACCTGGTCCTTGATGCCTTCCATCTCCTTGCGGATCCGGGCAACCTCATCCAGGCCGATCTGGTGCACCTGGTCGGCGGTCAGCTCAAGGGTGGTGTAGTTGGCCAGGCGGTTGTTGTAGTAGGCCTCGCCATTCGGCAGGCTGGAGGCGCCCTTCGGCTCTTCGCTGGCATTGGCGCTATCTTCCTGCACCCAGGCAATGTAGGCCTCGTACGCAGGCTTGAATTCCTCGTTGAGGCTCTTCTCGACTTTGGCCAGCATTTCCCCGGCCTGTTTCTCGTCGATCTTGCCGTCTTCCTGCAGCGACTTGATCTTGCCCCTGGCGTCGGCCAGCAGCGGTGAATCCTCTTCACCGCCGAAGGGCTGGCCGGTGATGACCTTCTGCGCCCGCTCCACGGCCAGGTCATAGGCGAAGCGCGGCGGGCGGATGCCTTCCTGCGCTGAACGCTGGGCACGCTCGAGCAGCTGCTTCATGGCCCGGCTGACGCCGCCGATACGGGCGATATAGGCCTGCATGTCCTCGACGGTGTCCACCTTGTGCTGGTTGATCAGGAAGGTGGGCAGGGAAGCTTCCGGTCCATACAGCTCGCTGGCAAAGTAGGAATGGCCCCAGAAGGGCTTGTTGGCCTTCGCCTGCTCGTACTGGAATACCCACAGGTCGTAGGATTCCTTGCCGGCGGTGGTCAGCTTGTCGTAATCAAACTGCTCCTTGAGTTCGCGCACCGTCTCGGCCTTCCAGGCCAGCTCCTTCTCGTCCGCGGCCTCGCTCATGTCGTCGATCTGGTCGTACAGCTCCTTGCGGCCCAGGTAGCTGAGCTGGATGGGGCTGAACTGCAGCTGCTCTTCGTAGCGCTCGTTGAACCACTCGGTGAGGCGCTGCGTCTCCGCAACTGCGTCGGCAGAAGTGGTTGCGGTTTCGGTGGCCTGGGGGCCCTGCGCCTGCTCGGGCGCTACCGCGGTCTTGTCGTCGCCCTGGCAACCGCCGAGGATGGCAAGGGCCAGCAGGGTGGGGATAAAGGGGCTATGCAGTCTGGTTCGCATCTCGTTGCCTCGATCAATTTGTATACAGCGATTAAACGGCGGCTACTTTGACACGAAATGCCCCGAGAGTCGACGAACGGGTAACAGTTTCAGCAGAGCAGCCTGCGAGCAATGCCCGGGTCAGCCGCCGCTGGGATCGGCCTCACTGCCGGCGTCCCTACGGCGGCGCCAGCGCTTGTAGCGCGTGTGCACGCCGCGGGTCATGAGTGACGAGTAGTTCTCGAGGATATCCACCCCCAGCAGCACGAACAGCACCAGCCCAGCGAGCAGGACGGCAGTCCCGGGAACGCCAAAACCGATCAGCGCACCAATCGATGCCTGGACCCAGATGGTGGCCGCGGAGGTCACCCCCACCACAACTCCATCGCGCGCCAGCATGACACCGGCGCCGAGGAAGCCGATGCCGGTGATGACCTGGCCCAGTACCCGCGCCTGGTCGGCACCGCCGCCCAGGGAGCCGGCCAGCGCGGTGAAGGCGTAGGTGCCCAGCACAATCAGTATGGAGGTACGCATACCGACCGGCTTGCCGCGCAGCTGTCGCTCCAGGCCGATGGCCCCGGCGCACAACATCGCCGTTATCACACCGCCCCACGTCAACGGGGCGATGGTCAGCCACTCACTCATGTTCGGTCTTCTCTTGCGGCAGCTTCGCCGGCTGGTTGACGATATGCAGCTCCCGTTGCGGGAACGGGATGGTAAGCCCCTCGGCCTCCAGCGCCGGCTTCAGCTTCTCCATCAGGGACCAGTAGACATCCCAGTACTGGTCGGTGCGAGTCCAGGCGCGCAGGTGCAGGTTGACGGAACTGTCCGCCAGGGCGCGCACGGCAAAGGCCGGCTGCGGCTCCGGCAGGATCCGCTCGTCTTCTGCAACCAGCTGCTGCAGCACTCTGATACCGGTGCCGATACTGTCGCCGTAGGCGATGCTGGCCACAATCTCGATCCGGCGGGTGGGATTGCGACTGAAATTGGTAAGCGTCTGGCCCCAGACGTTGGCGTTGGGCGCGGAGATATACAGCCCGTCAACCGTATCGAGCTGGGTGGTGAACAGGCCCACCTCCCGCACGGTGCCGAGGGTGTCGCCAAACTGGATAAAGTCACCAACGCGGAACGGCCGCAGCCCCAGCACGATAAAGCCCGCGGCAATGTTCTGCAGCGTGTCCTTGAGGGCCAGGCCGACAGCGATACCGGCGGCGCCGAGCAGGGCAACCAGGCTGGTGGTATTCACCCCAAAGCGATCCAGGATCACCAGCAGGCCCACAATGTAGACAGCCCACACCGCCATATTGGCGAGTACCGGTATCAGCGTCGCGTCCAGGCGGCCGGATAGCCTGCGCACGCCGCGGCGCGTGAGTCGCGCGGCAATGAAGGTAACCACCAGCACCAGGATGGCTTCAGCGATATTAATAGCCAGTGCCATCAGCTGCGGCCAGTACTCATCGACGAGTTGGTTGAAATCCATCTTCCCATTTCTCCACTGGAAAAATCAGCTCAGGGCCACAGCATACGGCAAACCCTGTTCAGGCTGCACGTTTCACTATGTCTCAGAGCAGGCCCATCTGCCGCGCCTGCTCCAGGCACGGATCACGCGCGGGGCAGCCGAGCAGGTGGTCGTTCACCATACCAGTGGCCTGCATATGGGCGTACATGATGGTGGAACCCACGAACGCGAAGCCCGCCCTCTTCAGCGCCTGGCTCATGGCATCGGATTCCGGGGTGGTGGCCGGCACCTCCGCCAGGCTGCGGAATTCGTTCACCAGCACGCGGCCGTCGGTGAATCGCCACAGGAACCCGGCCAGGCTCTCACCGCGCTCGCGCAGCGCCAGGTAGGCGCGGGCATTCTTTACCGCACCCTCCACCTTGCGACGATTGCGGATAATGCCCGGGTCCTGCAGCAGCACTTCAATTTTCTGCTCGTCGTAGCGTGCAATCTTCTCCGGATCGAAGCCGTCGAAGGCGGTGCGGTAGTTTTCCCGCTTGTTCAGTACGGTGATCCAGGACAGCCCCGCCTGGGCACCCTCGAGAACCAGGAACTCGAATAGCTGGCGATCATCAATAAGGGGCCGGCCCCACTCCCGGTCGTGGTATTCCCGGTAGAGGGGAGTGGAGAGGCACCAGTCGCAGCGTTTCTCTTCCATGGTTCTCGTGCCTTCAAAAAAATCTGTCGGTCGGCCCCGGCTTCGGCGTGCACGACCGCGGGCGAATCGCGGGCATGGCCCGCTCCTACAGCCGGACACTAGCCGGGGCGGAGTTACTGGGTCCCGGTGAAGAAATAGTGCTGGATAAGTTGCAGCACCAGCAGCGCCATTACCAGGATAAAGACAATATTGTTGCGATTCATAAGTCCCCTGTTGCCGCACCTGCCTGTGGCACCGACAGCAATCCCTGTTCCAAAAGCCAGTCGCGGCTCTCGGCCAGCATCTGCTCAAGCTCGACATCAGTCCGGTAACCCAGCTCACGGCTAGCTTTTGCGCTGCTGGCCGTTACGCGCCGGGTGATTATCGCCGCTTTCTCCGGCGTCACTGCGGGCTCGCGCCCGGTGAGGCGCGAGACCCAATCATTCATCCGCGCCAGTGCGCGAATGGCCAGGGCAGGCGTGGTCCGCCGCGGTGCCGGCTTGCCCACCAGGCGGGCAATGGTGGCAAAGAACTCCAGGAAGGTCGCGTCCGTTCCGGCCAGGATATAGTTCTCCCCGCTACGGCCGCGGTGGAACGCGCTGATGTGCGCACGCGCTACTTCCGCCGCGTGGCAAAAAGAGCCCGCACCGGGCGGCACCCCCGGCAGGCGGTCCCCGGCGATCATGTAGAAAGCCTGCGCCCAGCTGCCGGTATCGTATTTGCCCACGATAGCGCAAGGGTTCAGGAATACCGCATCCAGGCCCTGCCCGATCTCCTCGCGTACGGCCTGCTCCGCTCGCTTCTTGGTGTACAGGTAGTGGTGGCGCGGGTCATCGGCCAGCTGCGGGCTCTCTTCGGTGATGAGCTCTGTGTGGTAGCCGTAGGCGGAAATGGAACTGGTCACTACCATGCGCCCGGCGCCTTTCTCGCGGGCAACGCGGGCAACGTTGGCCGAGCCCACCACGTTGTCGCGCCACTGCCGAGCATTGCCGCCGCGCCACATGCTGGTGTTCCCGGCCACATGGAACACCGCGTCCACGCCCGCGGGCAGCACCGCGCGGAGCGAGTCGATGTCGTCGAGCGAGGCCTCGACCGGCGCGACGCCGGGGCGGTCGAGCAGGCGCGTATCGGAGCCGGGGCGATGCATGGCGGTCACCTGCCAGCCTTCTGCCAGCAGCTGCTCGATCAGGTTGGCACCGAGAAAGCCGGTGCCGCCGGTGACAAATGCGTGCATTTTCAAGCTCTCGCGGTTAGTCGTTGTCGATCTGCCAGATCGGGCAGCCATCTTACCCGGCGCCGCCAGCGATACCACCCGGCCATACAGCAAGGATCATTCGAGAGTACTCGTCATAAATTCGGAAAGATAGTTTGACCGGACGCACAGTTTTCCAACAACAGGATTACAGGGCATTTCATTTGCTATCGCCCACCTGTTCTATCCGATATATTTCTGGCACGACGGTACGTGATCGACTCCATTAAACCTCGCTGCGCACCGACCTATCAAAAATACCAAAAATAATTCGAATAGGGGAGTTTACCTTGCCTTTCATCCAAGTACAGAAGCTACTTAAAAACCTGTCTTTCCTACCGCTCTGCCTGGCCATAGCGGCCTGTGGCGGAGGCGGCGATAGCGGCGGTGGTGATAACCAAGATCCCGGCCAGCAACCGCCGGCCAATTCTGCCCCGTCTGCAATGGATGATGCGGTTGCCATCTCCCACAAGGCCGGGGAGTTAGCCATCGACGTCCTCGCTAATGACTCCGACAGCGACGGCGATACGCTGACCATCACCTCGGTTGGTAATTCAGCCCGGGGAGTCACTCCGGTTATCGAGAATGGCATGATCCGCTATGGCCTGCCTGCAGATTTCATCGGGACAGATGAGTTTACCTACACCATCAGTGATGGAGCGGAGGAGGCCAGTGCGACAGTATCTGTCACCATTCGCGCGGATATTACGGTTTCCGGCCTGATCGGTGAGGCGGTCTCTGGAGCCGGCACCGTGACTGTTACGGTGGGAGGGCAAGCCTACCCAGCCAGGCTCGAGGGCAATCGCTTCTCGGCGGTAATTCCCGACACTTCACCGGATGATGTGGTCAGCGTAAACGCACAGTTTTCACAAACCGACATCGGCAAGCCGATCGTGCTGAAGTCGTTCGCGGGCATCGCGTCCAAGCTCAGTGAGCTGGCCGTCACTGGCAAGGTCACCGAAAAGGAGGCAGCGGGCCTCTATGTTTCAGCTGCCACAACCAGCGTGGCCGCTGCTATCGAGCGTGCGGCGGGCGGCATCCCGGAGGTAGCTGGCGAACTGATCGGCGCTTCCCAGATGCTGCCCCAGCAACTCATTATTGAGGGCGCGGTGGCAATCAAATCCATCCTCGCCGGTGATAAATGGGAAACTTTCACCCAACAGGATACCTATGGCCTGCTCAAGGATTATCCCACCGGGATCCTTATCGGCGAGTCGCTGCGCGACCAGGATTCCGCAAAGTATGAAGCGTATCTGTCAGCCATAGTTGAAGACGAAAACCAGGCGATACCGGTAGCCGGCTACGATCAGGCGGAACTGCTCTTTATACAGAGCTATCCCGAGCTCAACCGACCCGGGGGCTTCGTGGTCCAGTTATCAGGTGGCACCAGTGGGAATGGCTACCTAGCCACAAGTCTGATGGCCAAAACGGACGACAACTCTGTTACGTTCCATCTGTCAGGCCTGGAGACACTGGTCGATACGACTGGAGTCTACACATCCGAGACGTTTAACGATAACCGGGAAGTCTGCGCCCCGAACGAGTACGGACAGTATTCGGCAACCCGGACGGGCAAAGTGCTCCGAAAGTACATTGATAGCGCCACTTTCTCTGCATACGAGATAGTGGATATCTATAGCTGCGACACTACCAACGGGGCTTTTGAAACCGACCGTTCTTTTGCCCAGGTAAACGCTTTCACTTCGGGCGATATCCGGTCCGTCACCCAGAACAGTTTTGCCATCGGCACCTATCTCCACAAGGATCCCACGGTCTACGGTAATTCTGATCTCTGGCAGGCGGTGATCGTGCAACCAAATTCAAGCGGCTCGGTAACCCAGCGATTCGATTTCAATAGCGGCTATACCGATAACGGCGCCATCACCTATCCGCGGGAACGTATGGCGCTCAATATGAACAGGGGGGATTACATAGAATACGTCCCCCTGGGAATGGATGGTGTCGCACTCCGGGTGCGCGGCGTCCTGAAGCGCGCTGATGGTTCCGCGGCATCTGTGGGTGGTGATTTCATCGTGCCGATTAGCAGCACCCCTACCTTGCCACTGCCCTCGAAACTGTTGCTGGACCATGCGATATTCGCTATCGGCGATACCTCTTCTGCTTATTATGAATACGGGTTCGGGTTCGATTTCCTGGCTGACAATACCGGCTACCAGCTTTTCCGCATGTCTGGCACGTATGTACGCACGTCAGGTTTCAAATGGACCCAGCAAGACAGCTATCTGGACCTGCGCTACTTCGTAGACGGGTCTGGCAACACTGCCCCACCAACATGCACGGAGGGTGAGCCCGATTGCGTAGAGTGGTCATTCCGGGAGTTTGAACCACTGGCGGGGGATAATGGTGGCTACTTTATGCGGACCTACCAGGAGAGGGATAACTCAAAGCGGTTCGGTCAGGAGCCTGGCACAGATGTTTGGATCTCGAGTTATATCGATCGCTTCTCGGTAGAACCCTGATCCCCCAATTGACCCGCCCCGTCAGGGGCGGGGACGCCCCTTCATTAACCCCTGTCTCACGAATTCCGCCTCAACTTTTTTCCACTCCGACAGTCGGCTAACCTATGGCCCCTCAGATTTATCGACAGTAGCAGGAGATAGAGCGCAATGAAGGGCCTGATCCAGCGGGTAAGCCACGCAAAAGTAGAAGTCGAGGGTGAGGTCGTTGGGGCCATCGACCACGGCCTGCTGCTGTTGCTGGGTGTCGAGGCAGTCGACGACCGCGCCAGCGCCGACAAACTGCTGCACAAGGTGCTGCACTACCGCGTATTCGGCGACGAGCAGGGGCGCATGAACCTGAATGTGCAGCAGGCGGGCGGCGGGCTGCTGGTGGTCAGCCAGTTCACCCTGGTGGCCGACACTGCCAGGGGGCTGCGCCCCAGTTTCAGCCGCGGCGCCAACCCGCAGCAGGCTGAGGAGCTCTACGATTATTTCGTCGAGCGGGCCCGCGACCTGCTGCCGGCGGTTGCCAGTGGCATGTTCGCGGCCGACATGCAGGTCTCGCTGTCGAACGACGGCCCGGTGACCTTCCTGCTGGAAAGCTGATTCCCGGCAGCCAGCGCATTCAGCTCGAGGTTGCGCTCCTCCTTTTCCAGCTTGCCGAGCCGCTCGGTGGCCTCGTAGAAGGCCTCCCAGCTGCCCGACCGGCGATAGAGTTCCTCGAATGCCGGGACCCGCGACTCATACTCCGATGCCAGCGCCAGCGTGGCGTTATTGGTCTTGTCGATATAGGCCTGGTAGCGGGTGGGGTTGGGCCAGCCGGCCGACATCTTGCGGTAACAGGCGCGCAGGCGGGCCAGCACTTCCTGCTTGCGGGCGCGCATGATGTGCTCTTCCATGCCCGAGTCGTAGATTACTTCGAGGCGTTTGCGGGCGCTGGCCATCAGCTGGCGCACCGCCTGTGCCTGGGCGGTGCGGTCCGGGGCAGGTCCGGTCATACCCTGGCGCCGGCGCCAGTCCGGCAGTGCCAGGCGGGACACGGCGGTGGCGAAGCTCTCGTTGAACTTCGTGTCGTTGGCGATATACACACGCCGGTGGGCCAGCTCGTGAAACAGCAGGCCGGCCAGGCGATCCTCCGGCCAGTTGACGAAACTGGACAGCACCGGGTCGTCGAACCAGCCCAGGGTACTGTACGCCGGCACCGGCCCCAGGTAGACGTCGAAACCTTCCTCCGTCAGTTGCCGGCCCTTCGCGACCGCATCCTCCCTGTCAAAGTACCCCCGGTAGCTGGCGCAGCCGGCGACGGGATAACACCAGCGCTTCGGCTCCAGGGAAAACTCGGGCGCTGCCAGCACATTCCACAGGGGGTAGTCGCTGGCCAGCTTCACGTAGGCGCCGTAAGCATCACCTACCGGTAGCTTCAGTTCGCCGCTGGCGTAACCGCGGATAGCCTGCACCAGTCGCAACCGCTCTTGCAGCGCGACGTCGGTGTCGTCTGCGTCGATCACCCGCTCCAGCGGCTGGCGCGCAGCCAGGATGCGCAGCTGGCCGGTAGCGGCCTGGGTATAGTAGCTGGCGGTCTCGCAGCCGCTGAGCAGCGCGGCGGCCAGCAGCGCCACACCGGCCACACCGCACAGCGCGGCGCGGGAAAGCCGGTGGTAAAGGCGGCGAAGGTTGTGGCGGAGACTGATATACACTCAGCTATACCCCTATCCCTGTAGTGCGACCGAGGACAGTGACATGGAGCCCGTCGCTGCGGTAATGACAGTATTCGGCATCGTCTTTGCCGCACTCGGCTGGCTGCGGCTGTTGGCGGTATGCTTTCGGGAGCACCCCGCGCTGGGGCTGGTGGCGGTACTGCTGCCGCCACTGGCCCTGGTTTTCATGGCGCCCCGCTGGCGCGAGGAGCGCGAGTTGTTCCTGCTGGTGCTGGCGGCAGTGATCTTCTCCAGCATAGCTATCGTTTTCTGATCCCACCCCGACCCGACCCCGGCGGGCAAAGTGCCAAAATACCCACCCCTTGATACAGGTCAATTCCGCTCCCTGGCCCGATCTTACACTTGCTGCAGGTAAGACAAGATTTGAGGAACCAGAGATGGACGCACTGATCGACCTGTTCACCAGCTTCTCCGGCCTGCTGAGCCTCGGCATCGTCGGCTTCATCCTGCTGATGGGCGCCTACCTGACCCGGTTTGCCCTGCGCAAAATGGACGAGGGCCAGTAAACCCGGGGCACGGCCGGGACGCGTAACGGCAAACAGGAATTCGGCGGGCGACGGAATTTTTCCCGATCCGGGGGCTCCAAGAGAGCATTGCTGTAATCGGGAAACCACCGTCATGAATCGCGCCCTCGCTGCCCTGACCGCTTGTGCCATCCTGGTCCCGGCCGCCTGTGATTCCGGCACCGGAAAGAGCGGCGGCGCCGTCGAGACGCGGGTCTACCGGTGCGAGAGCGGTGACCAGCTGGAGGTAAAATACCTCATCCCCGCCCAGGGGCCCGCCGCGGCCACCATGACTTACGGCAACAAGCTTATCTCCATGCACCAGGAGCCGGCGGCTTCGGGTGTGCTGTTCGTCGCCGACAAGGGCTTCCCTGACTACCGCTGGCACACCAAGGGGCGCAGCGGCACCCTGGTCCTGCACCGGTCCGGCAACGGCGAGGGCGAGGTGCTGCTGGGCGAGTGCACCGCGCCCTGACACCCCGGTCAGTGCCCGCAGGCGTACTCCCTGGCCGTCTCCCCGACAAAATATCCCCGCCACAGGAACCGCAGCGACTGCTCGATCACATCGGCGTCCAGCATGATCCTGCCGTGGGTCAGCGGCACCACATAGAAGGCGCACATGCCCTCGACTTTCGCGCTCTCCACCCGGATCCGGCCGTCGTCCGGGCCCTCGAGTATGGCCGAGGCGAAGGGGTTGCGGCTGCGGTCACCGGTAATTACCCCCAGCTCGAACCGTACCGGCCCCATCTGCAGGGGCAGGCTGCCCTCGCCCGTGCCCATCTGGCGGCCGGCAGGGCCATTCACATCCTTGATCCAGGGGATGTGGTCCAGCCAGTCACCCACGCGGCTGCCCTGGTTCGGGGGCGCCAGCATCACCACCCGCCCCAGCCCTGCCACGGACCTGTTGCGGTAGTAGTAGCGCACCAGCAGGCCGCCCATGGAGTGGGTGACAAAATTCACCGGCGCCGCGCCGGCCTGCGCGCAGCGCGCCAGCCCGGCCTCCACAGCCTCGACCGCCAGCTCCTGTATCGGCCCCTTGCGGGAGGGGTAGTCGATATTCACGGTATGGAAACCCGCCGCTGCCAGGCGCTGCTGCAGGGGTACCATGCTGGCGGCATCCTTGGTGAGCCCGTGCAGCAGGATTACGCACTCGGGACCGGCCACTGCCGGGCGGGGCAGCAGGGCTGACAGAAACAGGAGAAGAGGGATGAGGCAGGCCGCGGGGCCCGCGCGGGCGGGGAGAGGGATGCCGGCGCCAGGCGCCTCAGGCATTTTCTTCCCATTCGCGGCCCTTGACCCAGCGGCCGAAGAATACCCCCACCTCGAACAGCAGCCACATGGGGACTGCCAGCAGCGACTGGGAGATCACATCCGGCGGTGTCAGCAGCATGCCCACCAGGAAGCAGCCCACGATCACGTAGGGACGCTTGCGCGCCAGTGTGGCGGCGTCCACCGCGCCGCTCGCAATCAGCAGCAGGGTGGCGATGGGGATCTCGAACGCAAAGCCGAAGGCGAAGAACAGTTTCAGTACCAGGTCCAGGTAGGCGCGCATGTCCGGCATCACCTTGATGTCGGCGTGCGCGGTACCAATGAAGAAATCGAACAGGATGGGGAACACCACGTAGTAGGCGAAGGCCATCCCGGCATAGAACAGGATGATACTGCTGACCAGGATGGGTATCGCCAGCCGCTTCTCGTTGCGGTACAGGCCCGGGGCAATAAAGGCCCACGCCTGGTAGAGCACGAAGGGCACCGCGATGAAGAAGGCCAGCACGAAGGTGGTCTTGAACGGGGTGAGGAAAGTGGAGGTCACCTCGGTGGCGATCATGCCGGCGCCCTCGGTCAGGCGCGCCTGCAGGGGATCGGCCACAAAGTCGTAGATCTCTGCGGCGAAAGGCACCATGCAGGCGAAGATCGCCACTACCACCACGAAGATTTTCAGCAGGCGATTGCGCAGCTCGATCAGGTGGTCGATGAATGGCTGGTTCGATTGCTCGTCACTCATGAGTGGCTGTCTTTGTCCTTGTTCCCGGCGCTGTCCGCAGCCTCTTCCCGCTCTGCCCGGGCCAGGTTGTCCGGGTGGTCCTCCACCAGGTCCGGGTCGCCGTAGTCATGCCAGTGCTCGGGATACTCCGGGTCCTGCAGGTCTTCGGCGTCCTCGTCCTGCTCCGGCAGGTAGTCCTCGGCATCATCGCTGGGATGGGAGGGGTTGTACTCGACAGTTTCCGCCACCGGCTGGGGCTCCGGCCTGGTAGCCGCCGGGGACGGCTCGCGCAGTGATTCCTCCACCTCGCGCCGGCTCTCCTCCAGCTCGCGCATGATGCGCTCGTTGTGCAGCTCGCGGCGGATATCGTCGGCGCCCACCTCGCGCTCCAGCTCATCCTTCGCATTCTGCAGGGTGCGCTTCAACCCTGACCACCAGCGTGCCGTGGTGCGGATGGCATCGGGCAGGCGCTCGGGCCCAACTACCAGCAGGCCCACTACGCCAACCAGCAGGAGTTCAAAAAAGCCGATATCAAACACGCGCCGGTGCTCCCCTTACTTGTCCTCGGATTAGTTGTCCGCGGATTACTTGTCCCGGGACTGCTTGTCCTTGTCCTTCACGGACTCGCCGGATGCCGGCTCCTTCTCGTTCTGGCCGAGGCGACCGGGCTCCTTCGACTCCTCGTCGAAGTCCTCGTCCTTCTTGTCCTCGTCCTTGATCGCTTTCTTGAAGCCCTTGATGGCACCGCCCAGGTCCCCACCGAGGTTCTTGAGCCGCTTGGTGCCGAACAGCAGCAGCACGATTACCAGAATAATCAGCAACTGCCAGATACTAATTCCGCCAAAACCCATAATTTTCTCCTGATAATCACTGTGCTACCGGGCCAGCTGTTCCGGTGCGGGTTTCTGTGGTGGACGGCGGCGGCCGTCCCTATGGTTATTCTATTCTTACGGTTGCCAGAAGGCGCCCCCGCCTTATAGCCACTTTCGCGACCTCTCTCTATACCTACTGGGAGGTACCGCGCTGGGAGGTGCCGCGGGCGGCCTTCTCCTCGAGGCCCGACAGGCCAAAGCGCCGGCCGAGTTCGCGCAGCACATCCTGCGAGTCCGCGCCCAGGTGGGACAGCATCACCAGCGAATGGAACCACAGGTCGGCGGTCTCGGCGACCAGCGCCTGGCGCTCGCCGTCGCGCTCGGCATCCTTCGCGGCCAGGATCACCTCGGTGGCCTCCTCGCCAACCTTCTCCAGGATCTTGTTCAGGCCCTTCGCGTGCAGGCTGGCAACGTAGGAGTCGCCGGCATCGGCGTCGCGCTTGCGGCTCTCGAGCACCGCATCCAGTTCTCGCAGCAGGTCACTCATAGGTATTCACTTGTAAATGGCTTCCGGGTCCCGGATCACCGGGTCGCGCTCGCGCCACTGGCTGTCGTCCAGTACGCGATAGAAACAGCTGGTGCGGCCGGTGTGGCAGGCGATACCGCCCTTCTGCTCCACCAGCAGCAGCACCGTGTCGCCGTCGCAGTCGAGGCGGATCTCCCGCACCAGCTGCTCGTGCCCGGAGGACTCGCCCTTGCGCCACAGCTTGCCCCGCGAGCGCGACCAGTAGACCGCACGGCCGCCCTCCAGGGTAAGCTGCAGGGACTCCCGGTTCATCCACGCCATCATCAGCACCCGCCCGCTGGTGGCGTCCTGGGCGATGGCGGGCACCAGCCCGTCGCTGTTCCAGCTGACCTGCGCCAGGATTTCGCTGTCGCTGCTATGGGTGCTATGGGTGCTGTCGCTGTTCTCGCTCAATCCGTTGTCCCTTCTTTCACTCTTCCAGTGTAGGTTCGCCGCCGCTGTCGGTTGTGGCTCAGGGCCACAGCAGCAGTGCCGCCGCCGCCAGCGCCAGGCCCCAGGCGGCCGGTGGCATCTGGGTGGCCAGCTGGGGCGCGGCCAGGGCCACCGCGCCGGCGCCGAGCAGCACTCCGGCCACGCGCCTCAGGTAGCGGCGCCGGCCCACCCGGTTGGTGCGCGCCAGCTCGTCGCCGATCGCCTCCAGCCGCGGGGTCACCTCGCGGGACTGCTCCAGCGCGGAATAGACCAGCTGCGGCATCTGCGGGAATTTCTCCAGCCACTCGGGACCGTAGCGCTGCACCTCGCGCCAGATGGTGCGCGGGTGTACCCGGTCGCGCATCCAGCCTTCCAGGAATGGATGGGCAGTCTTCCACAGATCCAGCTGTGGATAAAGCTGCCGCCCCAGGCCCTCGATGTTGAGCAGGGTCTTCTGCAGTAGTACCAGCTGCGGCTGCACCGTCATGTCGAAGCGCCGCGCGGTCTGGAACAGGCTGATCAGCACCCGCGCGAAGGAGATCTCCCCCAGCGGCTTCTCGAAGATCGGCTCGCACACCGCCCGGATCGCCGCCTCGAAGGTGCTGATGGGCGTGTCGCGGCGCACCCAGCCGCTCTGCACGTGCAGCTCCGCCACCATGCGGTAGTCGCGGCGGAACATGGCCAGCAGGTTGCGCGCCAGGTAGTACTGGTCCTCGCGGCTCAGGCTGCCGACGATGGCCGTATCGATGGCGATGTACTGCGGCTTGTCCGGCTTCTTCCGCGACACGAAGATATTGCCCGGGTGCATGTCGGCGTGGAAGAAGTTGTGCTCGAACACCTGCTTGAAGAAGATCTCCACGCCGCGCTCGGCCAGCAGCGGCATGTTGGTATTCTGCGCATGCAGTTGTTGCAGGTCGGTAACCGGAATGCCGTCGATACGCTCCAGCACCAGTACATTCTCGCGGGTGTAGTCCCAGTAGACGTCCGGCACGTACAGCAGCGGCGAGTGGGCGAAGTTGCGCTTCAGCTGGGTGGCGTTGGCACCCTCGCGCACCAGGTCCAGCTCCCCCTCGATGGTGTGGCGATAGTCATCGACCACCTCCACCGGCCGCAGCCGACGCCCCTCGGGGCCCATCTTCTCGATCCAGCCGGCGACCACCCGCAGCAGGCGCAGGTCCTGCTCGATCACCTCCTCGATGCCGGGCCGCAGCACTTTTACCACTACCGAGGCGCCGGGCTTGCCGTCGCGGGCAAACAGGCGCGCGCCGTGCACCTGCGCCACCGAGGCCGACGCCAGCGGCTGCCGCTCGAACCCGGCGAACAGGTCGTCGACCTTCGCCCCCAGGGCCTCCTCGATCAATGCGATGCAGCGGTCCACCGGGAAGGGCGGCACATTGTCCTGCAGGTGGTCGAGCTCCTCGACCATGTCCGGGGGCAGCAGGTCGGGCCGGGTGGAGAGCAGCTGGCCGAACTTGACGAAGATCGGCCCCAGCTCCTCCAGCGCGCGCCGCAGCCGCTCGCCGCGGGAAGCCTTCGGCGCAGGCAGCAGCGCCAGCGGTGCCCACAGCACCCGCAGCCAGACGGGGCGGCGCTCGGCAGGCACCAGGGTATCCAGGCGATAGCGCATGGAGACCCGCAGGATGGTGAAAGTGCGCATTACCGGCACGGTCAGTCGTCCCCCCGCGCGAGTCTCTGCTGCAGCAGTGCCATCCGGGCTTCCAGCCGGTCGGTGGCCAGGGCCAGGTCGGCCACGTCCTCGGCGAAGGCCTCGAACTGGGCGCGCGGTGGGGTCAGCCGCCACTCCTCGCTCACCGCCTCGGCGGCGGCCCGGGGCGCCGTGTCCAGGCTGTCGCGCAGCCACCGCCCGGCGGAGCGCAGGGCGCCGCCGATGGAGTGGGCCGGTACGTCGCCCAGCAGCTGCGCCAGCGGCGCCTCCCAGTCGATATCCAGGTCGCGCATGATGGATTGCAGCTCTGCCAGGAAGCCGCTGGAACCGGTGATGCTCACGCCAAGACCAGCCGGGGTGGCATCGGCGTCGCGCAGCAGCCGCAGCAGCGAGATGGCGGAGCCGTGCAGGCGGGTGGTGATTTCACCGTCCCAGTGGCGGCGCACGCCGACCCGGTCGCCCTCTATACACAGCACCAGCGTCAGCGACGGGGCGGTGATGTCCAGCGCCAGCGTGCGGCCGTCGAGCTTTGCCAGGCGCGCGCGGGTGCCCGGGTCGTACTCCAGGGCGGCGTTGATGGCGGTTTCCAGCGCGGCGTCAAAGCCGGCGCGAAATGTGGGATCCAAGGCTGCGACTCTCCCGTTGATTCCCTGTGATGGTTTTCCTGGTCCCGACGGCGGGGCCGCCGGGCGCTAGCGCGGGATCAGGGCTTGATGCCCTTGTGCAGGGCGACGACGCCACCGGTCATATTGTGGTACTCGCAGTCGACAAAGCCGGCGTCGGCCATCATCTGCTTGAGGGTCTCCTGGTCCGGGTGCATGCGGATGCTCTCGGCCAGGTAACGGTAGCTGTCGGCGTCGTTGGCCACCAGCTTGCCCATGAACGGCAGCAGGCGGAAGGAGTACTGGTCGTAGACCTTCTCCAGTAGCTTTGACTCGGGCTTGGAGAACTCCAGCACCAGCAGGCGGCCGCCGGGCTTCAGCACCCGCAGCATGGAGCGCAGGGCCAGGTCCTTGTCGGTGACGTTGCGCAGGCCGAAGGCGATGGTGATGCAGTCGAAGGTGTTATCGGGGAACGGCAGGTACTGGGCGTCCGCCTGCACCGGCTCCACGTTGCCGGCGATGCCCCGGTCCAGCAGCCGGTCGCGGCCCACCTTCAGCATGGACTCGTTGATGTCCGCCAGCACCACGGTGCCCTCGGGGCCCACGATGCGCGAGAAGCGCGCGGTCAGGTCGCCGGTGCCGCCGGCAATATCCAGGATCGTCTGGCCCGGGCGGGCGGCGGACATCTCGATGGTGAAACGCTTCCACAGCCGGTGGATACCGCCGGACATCAGGTCGTTCATCACGTCGTAGCGCGCCGCCACCGAGTGGAACACGTCCGCCACGCGGCCGGCCTTCTCCTCCACCGGGACTTCCTGGTAGCCGAAGTGGGTGGTCTTGCGATCCTTCATCTTGTGCCTGCTCTGCCAAACTATGCCGGCATTGTACATTGGTGCGACCGCTCCGGCACCGCCGCTCGCTAAACTTAAAGGGGTAAATTCCGGCCGCGAGACACCCCGATGGGCTACAAGCTGGACAAAAAGAAGCCGTTGCCGGAGGCACTGCGCCGGGTGGCCCATGCCGAGGTAACGGCGGCGCAGGCAGCCCTGGAGGAGCTGTCCGCGGAGGAGGCCGTGCACGAGGTGCGCAAGCACTGCAAGAAGCTGCGGGCCCTGCTGCGCCTGGTGCGCAAGGACACCGAGAACCTCTACCGCTACGAGAACGCCCACTACCGCACCCTGGCGGACGCCCTTTCCGGCAGCCGCGACGCCGTGTCCATGCGCGACATATTCCTCAAGGTCGTACCCGCAAATGAATTCGACGAAGTGCGCGAATTCCTCGACCAACGCGCCGACCAGCATGCCGATCCGGAGGCGATGGCCGAGGCCGGGGCGATGCTCGAGCAGGGCGAGGAGCGCATCGACGAGTGGCCCCTGGATGAGCTGGGCTGGAAACATGCCCGGCGCGGCTACCGCGACTACTACAAGCGCGCCCGCAAGGCCATGGACAAGGCCTTCGAGCATGAATCCGCCGAGACCTTCCACGATTTCCGGAAGCGCGTGAAAGACCACTGGTACCACACGCGCCTGCTGAAGAAAAAATACAAATCGCTGGGGAAGCGGCGCAAGCCGCTCAGGGACCTGTCCCGCGCGCTGGGCGACTGGCGCGACCTGCACCTGCTGTGCAGCCTGCTGGCACCCCGCAGCGGCGAGTTCTCCGGCAAGCTGATCCCGCTGCTGGACCTGGCGAACGCCCGTATGAAGGATCTGCGCGAGGAGATCGACCGGCTGGCCGGCGAGCTGTTCAGTGAGAAGAAGCCCTCCCTGGATTCGTAACTCGGGATTCGTAACCGGCATCCCCCGAGCGCTGCCCGCATCCCTCACCAGAGCCAAACCTGTCTTTCCTGCCCCGAAGCGAAACAACGTCCCAAAGCAAGCGGTTTTTGGCATAATCTGAGGCACAAATCACGCCAAAGAGAAGAACATTATCATGCTGGAATGGCTGAACGCGCATATCGCCTACTGGCACTGGCTCGTCCTGGGCCTGCTGCTGGTCACCGCCGAGATCTTCGTTTCCGGCTTCGTCCTGTTCTGGTTCGGCCTGGCCGCCCTGCTGATGGGCGTGCTGACCCTGGCCGTGGACATTCCCTTTACCCTGCAACTGATCCTGTGGGCCTTCGCCTCCGTCGCCTTCGTGGTGATCTGGGTGAAGAGCATCAAGCCCCGCTGGAAAGACCGCACCACCGCCGGCATGGCCTACGAGGCCCTGGTGGGGCAGGTGGGCCTGGTGCTGGAATCCAACGCCGGCCGGAGCCGCGGCCGGCTCAAGTTCCCCGCGCCCATCCTGGGTGAGGACGAGTGGACCTTTATCTGCGCGGCAGAGGTGGCCATCGGCGATCGCGTGCGCGTCACCGATATTTCCGGCAACGCGCTGATGGTGGTGCCCCACTAAGCCCGCGCCGCCGATACCGAAAACAACACCAATTAAAAACTGATTTTTTAACAGACCCCGGGGAGGGGAAACAGAAGTGGAAGGTTTATATGTAGTACTGGCGCTGGTGGCGCTTGTGGTCATCACCATCGCCAAGGGCGTGCGCATCGTGCCCCAGGGCTCCAAGCATATCGTGCAGCGGCTGGGTAAATACCACCGCACCCTCACCCCGGGCATGAACGTGGTGATTCCCTATGTCGACCAGGTGCCCTACAAAGTGACCACCAAGGACATAGTGCTGGATATTCCCTCGCAGGAAGTGATCACCCAGGACAACGCCACCATCATTGCCAACGCCGTGGCCTACATCAATATCGTCTCGCCGGAGAAGGCGGTGTACGGGGTGGAGGACTATGAGATCGCCATCCAGAACCTGGTACAGACCGCACTGCGCTCGATCATCGGCGAAATGTCGCTGGACTCGGCACTGTCCTCCCGCGACATGATCAAGGCCAAGCTGAAGGAAGGTATCTCTGACGATATCGCCGACTGGGGCATCAACCTGAAGACCGTCGAGATCCAGGACATCAACCCGTCCCAGACCATGCAGACCGCCATGGAAGAGCAGGCTGCCGCCGAACGCCAGCGCCGCGCCACCGTGACCCGCGCCGAGGGCGAGAAGCAGGCCGCCATCCTGGAAGCCGACGGCCGCCTGGAAGCCTCCAAGCGCGACGCCAAGGCCCAGGTAGTCCTGGCCGACGCCAGCCGCGAGGCCATCGAACGCGTCTCCTCCGCCATCGGCGAACAGGAAATGCCAGTGATGTACCTGCTGGGGGAGCGCTATATCAGTGCACTGTCGGAGCTGTCCCAGTCGGACAATGCGAAGAATGTGATTTTACCGGCGGATCTGCCACAAGCGGTTAAGGGATTGTTGAACCGATAACAGTGGAGGCGCCCGGCGCTGATAATGCGCCGGTCTCACAGTACCCCGTAGCCAGGATCAAGTGATGGCACCTGTATAACAGAAGATACATAGACGTGTTTTGATATTTCTGGTCGAATAATTTCGATCTTTATATAAGCTATTGATTTTAAGAAGCTTCTATTCTGTTCAATAAATTAGACGCTGTTGCCGAATAAAGAGATATATAGACGCGTCCTTTGAATAAACTGTTAGCCTTTAAGAGAAATTCGGATGCTTCCAAGATATAAAGATATCGTTGAGTTACTTAAAAAAGGCTCGACACTCGAAGCTCAAGAGCAAATTATGAGTCTACGAGAAGGTGCCCTTGAACTACAGGAAGAGAATCAAGAGCTTAAATCACGAATTCGTGAGCTTGAAGGCAAGCTGGAAGCTATTGATTTCTGGGAAAATGAGAAGAGCCGCTACTATTTGGTGTCGCCTTGGAGAGGGCCAGCTCAAGCATATGCTTTGAAGAAATCAGAGTCTGAAGGCGAGCCTCCTCATCTGGTTTGTTCAAATTGCTTTCATCAAAGACAAAAAGTAATTCTTAATCCGAAAAATAAAGATGGCTGGATTTACCTTACTTGCCCTGCATGTAAAGCAGAAATTACAACCGGTCTCCGTGGGGTTCGCGGCCCGCAGTACGCAGAGGAGTATACTGCAGAACCAGGCTAACAAGCAGCGGCAGAGCGACAGCCAACGCTACGCACCTTTTGTGTTACTCGCTGGCGCTCAAAAATTAACACAAAATGTGCTCCACGCTGGCTGCGCCTGCGCTGGGCGTTAGGAGAAATAATGAGATCCATTCTATTGTTGTTTGCTATTTTTTCTATTTCTGGACTTGCTTCATCTAAGGATCTATCTACGAGGGAGCTTTATGAGCGATTCAATATGCGTTCGATATTTAGTTCCTACGGACAGCGATTGAAGTACTACTGCGAGAGCTATCCAAAAGAATATTTTAGCGAGGCAAAGTTTGTATCTGAAAGCCGACTGGAGCTGAAAGAAGGCGACGACATTTGGACGCTTACCATTTTATCGCCCAAAAGAATAGCTATATCCAATCAGATAACCTCCGGGACATACAATAGTGCAAAAGAATATGATGTAGTTTATAGCGAAGACAATGATGACTGGAGGGCTTCGGAGACGTTTATTAACGTACGCGAAGGGTGCAAATATTTTAGGGCCCCAAAAGCCCAAGAAGCGGTGTCTGGAGAGCATGTATATGTTCTGGCTTCAAGGGCTAATCTGAGGGAATCCCCTACCCCGTCGGCACAAGTCCTGAGGCAGGTTGGCATTGCAACGCGGTTTGAAGTTATTCGCCCATTCTTTCCCTGGCTTGAAGTATCAGACCCGGAAACTGGTTACGGTGGCTATATTCATGAATCACTGGTCAGCACCGAAAAGCCCACCGTTGAACTGGCACTGAAAAAGCTGGAGCAAAGCGCTCCGGGGGAACGATTGCAGTGGGCAGAGAGAGCGGCAGCCATGGCGCCTACCAATACTGATATTCTTGCCCTTCTTGGTGATGAGCTGGACCGCACGGGAGAATTAAAGAGGGCTAACAAAATTCGGCAGGAGATTCTTCGAATTTCAGGCGAGGCCAATAATCCCGAAAGCTGGAAGGCGGTTTTTGCCTACAAAGGAAGCGGCGTTGAGACCCTCACATACTATAAGGACGGAGCGTTTTTTGATCCTGACTTATCTGAGGAGAACTATCGCAATAACTTGGAGTTTTTCCACCGTAAAGGTAACGAGTACCACCTGTTTAGCGATAGAGGAATATCCGCTGAATTGAAGGTTTCGCGCGATGCGCCTTCAAGCCGGCTTGCGGAATATGGAAACTGCCTTCTGGATACTTCCGCATCCACGCAGACCATCTCCGGCAACCCTGAAAAGGATTCAACTTCCCGTATTGCCGCGAACTTCATCCCCGATTCCAAGCGCCCTCCGTACCAGCAAGAGCAGGACGACACCCTTATCCGAGATATTTCAGGGCTCCTAAAAAACAAGTTTGAAGCTCAGCTATCCTCGATGGCGCTCGATCATTTGACTCTACAGGAGCTTCAGGCGCTCAAGGAATCTCAGGAAATTGTGAGCATTGGCCACGCAGACCTCGATGCAGACAACAGCCAGGATTACTTAGTGGTCGTCAACTACAACCTGGCGAACACACAAAGAGAGGTTGGCTATTCAGCGCTCTACCTACTAAGTAACCCAAAGGGTAACTGGGAAGTAGATTTCACAGATTTCTGGGGTGGCGGTGGCGATGCAGTCTCCCGAACTGCTGCCTATATCGGTCATATCGACATAGATGGCGACGGCATTCAGGAACTCTTTCTCTCCAGAGAACACTACGAGGGAACTTCAACGACCATGCTAAAAAAGGTTAATGGCCTCTGGCAAACCACGGGCATCGGAAGCTACACAGGCTGCTGACGATTTAAAAAATTCCCAGGGAGCTTTGATTCGCGCCGGCCTGTCGGCGATTCTGGGTGGAGAGGATGTCGTCGGTCAGGGCATGACCGCCTGGGGGAAGAACGTGGAATTCAGCTTGGTCGTGCTGCATTAGCTGCGGGCGGACCAATTCAGGGGGAGGGGGAGGGGGAGGACGAGCAAGGGCAGGCACTGCTTCTGCGCCTGCCCCAGAGAATCAGCAATTGCCTTTCTTGGCCTGTCCCGGCGGACAGTGCCGCTGGCTTCCGCCGACAATGACGCCAGGGAGTTTTACCTTGGCGGGCTTCAGTTCGACACCGGGGCCAACAACTGTGCATCCATTCAGAAAGGCTGCTGCGCAAAGAATCAGGGCGATTTTTAGTTTCATGGGAATACTGCGGTAAATGGATTTGGCGGCTATCTTAGTGTCTCGCGTGGCTGGCGGTCTATTCATCTGCCGGGCTTTTGGCCGAATATGAGGTCCGTTTCTCACTGCAATTTCTGAGAATGCGCGGCTGGTCACAGGGGGAGCGCGGAACCTGCACAGGCTTTAATCCACCCCAGGCCAAAACCATTAGTCCTGTTTATGCAGCTTCGGGTAGTCGAAAAGCTCGACGCTGCCACAGGATTCTGCCAGTTCGCACCAGCGTGTAATTCCCAGTTGCATATGCAGCACCGCGGCAGTGGGGAACCTGGCCAGCCGGTCGCCGGTGAGATAGCAGCCCAGGTTTTCCAGCCCAGGGTTGTGGCCCACCACCATCAGGTGGTGCCAGCGGTCGTCCTGCTGCTGCAGGTGCTGCAACATTGCCTGGTAACTGCAGGCGTAGAGTCCCGGCTGCACCACTACCTGGTCCGGGTCCAGTTCCAGCGCAGCGGCGACTGCCCGGGCCGTGGTGAGTGCCCGGACCGCACCGCTGGTCAGCAGCCGGTCCGGCACCAGGCCGAGCTCGCGCACCCGCTGCGCCATGGCCGGCAGGTCACGTTCGCCGCGCTTGTTGAGGGGGCGGTCGAAGTCGTCCAGGGTGGGATCGGCCCAGCTGGACTTGGCGTGGCGGATCAGCGTGAGCTTTTTCATGGGCGGGCTCGGTCGCGTGCTGTCATCGCAGTATTGGCCGAAAGCCGGGCAAGGACCACTCCGTCGGTTCCGATAGGAACCTGGCCCCGGTTTCCCTACAATGCGCCGCTATTCCCCCAATGAGTGCCCGTCGTGACCACCCCAGATACTGACCACCCCCGCGATTTCCCGTCCCTGCCCCTTCAGCCCGCCCTGCTAAGGAACCTGCAGGACCTGGGTTTTTCCCAGATGACGGAGATCCAGGCCGCGGCGCTGCCGGCGATCCTGGACGGCAAGGATGTCATCGGCCAGGCCAAGACCGGCTCGGGCAAGACCGTGGCGTTTGGCCTGGGCGTGCTGCACAGGCTGCAGGCGGAGCGGTTCCGGGTGCAGGCGCTGGTGCTGTGCCCCACCCGCGAGCTGGCGGACCAGGTGGCGCAGGAGCTGCGCAAGCTGGCGCGGACCATCCACAATATCAAGATTCTGACACTGTGCGGCGGCATGCCGTTCGGGCCGCAGATCGGCTCCCTCAAGCACGGGGCCCACATAGTGGTGGGCACGCCCGGCCGCATCGAGGACCACCTGCGCAAGGGCAACCTGGACCTGGGCGAGGTACAGACCCTGGTACTGGACGAGGCCGACCGCATGCTGGATATGGGCTTCCAGGCGGTGCTGGACCAGATAGTCGCGGAACTGCCACGGCAGCGGCAGACCCTGCTGTTTTCCGCCACCTACCCCCGGTCCATAGACCAGCTGGCCACCCGGGTTCTGCGCGACCCGGTGAAGGTGGAAGTGACTACGGGCCATACCCAGGGCACGATCGAGCAGAAATACTACCGGGTGGAGAACAACGAACAGCGGCCGGCGGCGCTGTACCAGCTGCTGGCCAGCTTCGATGTTTCCTCCGCGGTGGTTTTCTGCAATACCAAGAAGGAAACCGACGAGGCCGCGCAGACGCTGAAGCGCGCCGGCTTCGCCGCGCTGGCGCTGCACGGGGACATGGAACAGAAAGACCGCGACCGCACCCTGGCCCTGTTTGCCAATGGCAGCGCCTCCATTCTGGTGGCCACCGACGTTGCCGCCCGGGGGCTGGATATCGAGGAGCTGCCGATGGTGGTGAACTACCACCTGTCCCGCGACCCGGAGGTGCACGTGCACCGCATCGGCCGCACCGGCCGCGCGGGGCAGAAGGGCCTGGCGGTAACACTGGTCAGCAAGAAGGAAATCTACAAGGTGGAGCGGCTGGAGGAGCTTATGGGGCAGCCGATAACCCTGCAGGAAATCCCGGAGCTGCCCCGGGGGTTCGCGCCCGCCAGGCCCATCATGTCCACCCTGCAGATCGATGGCGGCAAGAAACAGAAGGTGCGCCCCGGTGACGTGGTCGGCGCCCTGACCGGCGACGGCGGCATCGACGGCTCACAGATCGGCAAGATCCGCGTATTCGACTTCTCCACCTTTGTCGCGGTGGAGCGCAAGGTTGCCAAGAAGGCGCTCGGCAAGCTTGCCGATGGCAAGATAAAAGGGCGCAAATTCCGCGCCCGGATTGTGGGGGTCTGATTCTGGTAGCTCGCCCAAGACACATGTGGAAGTGAACGGCCGGGGCGTTCTCTACCGCCCTACTGTCGGAACTACTCCAGACAGACAACTCCTAGAGGCTCGTGCTGCGAGCCTTAACTTTCGGCGGTTAACGCGAGATCGTGATCAATTCCCCGGAAGCGAAATCAATTTGAACTACGTTGTTGATCTTGGTCCCGTACAGTTGTCCGCCATTGGTTGCCTTTGCGTCCAAGATATGTATGTTCGAACCGAGCTCATAATCTACGTATCTCCAAGGCATTACTTCGCATGTCTTTGCCTCTACGTCGTACCGCATGAGTTCGTTCCCAGAAATCCATATCCATGGGTTACTTGGGTCCAAGGCGAGCCCATGGCTCCAGTCGATATTGGTATCACCGCCGTTCTCAGGGCAGCTATCCAGCAGCACTGCAGCTATACCTGTTGCCGGGTCATAGGAATGCAGCTCTCCATTTCCCTGAGACAGAATATAGAGCAGCCCCGTGGCAACATCCAACTCGACATCTGCCGGATTGTCCATCACCGCTGACGAATGAATACTCGTCACAGCTTTAGTGGCCAGATCAAATGCGAGCACAGAATCCGTAATTTTGTCCGTCAATAGCAGGCGGTTCGCGGCCGCATCGAGACTGCCGCCACCAAATCGGTAACTACCACCACAGGCACCGGAATCTGACGAATCAAGCCGCGTGAAATTCCCGTCATTTAATGAAACCTCAAAGGCCGCGTTTTCGAACACTGCGAACAGTCGCCCGCCGTCCAAATCCAGAATTAGATCTCGGGCAACATAACGGCAAAACAAATTAAACCGTGTTAGTACCGTACGATCCCCGGTTACCAGATCAATCTCAACAAGAACCTCGCCAGAGTAGCCACCGTCATCTAGCACGAACGCCCGCTGGCTACCCTCATCCAGCTCTATAGCTCTCGGCCATATCAGGCGCTTTCCCTCTCCAACACTGCTGGCAGCAAATTCTGTTCGTGAACCCGTATCCCGGTCCATAGCAAAGATATAGTCAAAGCCGTAATCCCCCACCAATAGGCGGTTACCGGCAGTATCCAGAAAAACAGCGCCGAGCCGGGCAACATTGAAAAACAATTCTTCTTTTTCGAGAGATATAACCTGCTGGGTCCCGTTATCGATATTTACCTTCGCGATACCATCATAGCCGACCACATAGGCCGTGCTGCTTCCCTCAGCAATGTCGATTCGGTCCGGAAGCAGATCTATGGGTTCTGAAACTTCTTTTATATCCTGACCTTGATAATCAATCAGCCTCAGCCGACCATCCCCTCCTATAGCGCCAGGCACTTCGGTCCCGATAACCAAAAAGCCGTCGTCTGCCAATGTAAATGAATTGGCAGACACCTTGGCTCCAGACTGAGTATATCCATTTATTACCGTGCTAATTCTGTCTGCAGCCAAGTCATAGCGTAATATGACAGTATTGTTTTTTGCCCAATCGCCAGTCGCTGAAACGTATATCAGCATCAGATAGAGACTGGTATTATCAGGGGACATTTTGATGTCGGTTATCCTGGCACCTGACCATTCTGTCGGGTCCAGGTTGAGGCTATATCCCAGTAGCAGTCGCTGCGCTCTCGAATCCAGATCAAACGCGGTGAGATTAAGGTGCCCATCCAGGTATGAGGGCAATATCACCTCATTCCGCGAATCATCAAATGCGTAAAGGCCATAGTAGGGAAAGTCATCTGGAACAGGAATGATCTCATAAGAACTATTGTCCAGACCCCATACGACAAATGGATTAGTCCTTTTTTGGCCGGCGGGAAATCTCGGTGCTTGCCCGATCAGCCTTCGGTTGACGAAGTCTATTGCGAAGGCTGTCGGGACAGCCCTGGCTGCAAGCTCGAAAGTGACAGTCACCTGGCAGTTTTTGGCGATCGGCCCGGTAGTGTATATCGATCCGTCGAATGTCCCGCCGCAGCCACGGATCGTGCTGACCTTATAGCCGAGGTCCGGGGAGACATTGAACCTAGCCCTACCGCCAGCACTAACCGTTGTGCTCTCTGGGCTGATAGCCCCCCCGGACCCAGCAGATGTCGACACGGTAAATTCTGATGTAGCATCCCCGGAAGAGGTCCCATCTCCCCCTCCACCACTTCCGCCGCCACATGACACGAGGGACAGACCAGCCACAAGCACAAGAAGTAGTTTCCACCGGTCCATACTGCCCCCTTATTCGATTTTTTATTAGAAGGGCAGGATAATACGTTTTTCGTACCTAATCGCCCGTCTCGCCAGAGAATGGCGTTAGTTTCATTGGCTTTGCTTGCATGTCGAGGCTCCGGCGCGCGCAAGCGTTATAGCCAGGCAGCGCCGGAGACTCGAGCAGGTGCGGAGGTCGCCCCAGATGAGATCGGATCAACACCGATACTATTTTTGTCCAGGCGGGATCAGAGCCGAATGAAGATGCCCTTGCGATTTAGCGGCCATACCAACAACGTCACTATGGTAACTATGCCAAAGGCACACAGTAATGAGGCCGCCCACGGATTGCCGACAACAGACAACGCCACCTGGAAGCCAAAGTTCTGCGGGCTGGTGTCGCCGATCGGCGTGCCCGAATAGGCCAGGAAAACCTGGGACAATATAAAGGCGAAAATAGCATTGCCGCCAAGGATCAGCACAGGCTGCAGTATTTTCCGTCCCGCTGCCGCGTAAAGGACAAAAAATAACACACAGTAAGCAATTGCCGCCCAGCCACTGGATACGATCGCGAAGCTGGAGGTCCAGATCCGCTTGTTGATGACAAAGAGCGGATCCAGCAGGTGCCCGATGCAGACCAGCGCAAACCCGGCCGCGATACCCAGCTTCAGTTGCCGGTTTGAGGGTGCCCGCCCCAGCCAGTGCGCGAAGATCGCTCCGATGAGGACGTTGGCCGTGGCGGGGAAGCTCGCCAGTAATCCCTCCGGGTCATACACCACCTTACCGGCTGCATCGGTGCCGTAGGGCCACAGGTGCGCCACAGTGAAGACCTGGCGATCCACCCAGGCAGCCAGGGTGCCGGCCGGAGTGACCGAGCCCGCCGGGTAGCCCGGTGCCGAGGTAAAGGTCAGCACAAGGATCCAGCCAATCAGTAGGGCACCGGTGGCCAGCACCAGGCCTTTGTTATTCATGTGCAGGGTTGAGCCCGAACGGTTCGCCAGAGCCAATATGATTGTCGCGGCAAGCACGTAACACACGCCTATCCGCTGCAACACGCCGGGAATGCGCAGGCTGGTGAAGTCGAAACTGGGCAACAGGTTCAACAGCAGGCCCAATCCGATCAGCGACAGAGTGCGTCGGCCGACTCTTCCTGCGTGCTGGCCGATTGACCGGTCATTGGGGAAGCCCAGGGCCATGGCTGCACCTACGGCGAAGAGGAATGCAGGGAACACCAGGTCGGCCAGGGTGTAACCGTGCCAGGGCGCGTGATCGAGCATCGGCAGGCGATGACCCCAGGAGCCCGGGCTCACCACCAGTATCATTCCCATAACGGCAAGGCCGCGCAGGGCGTCCAGTGCAAGGATCCTTTTTGCCGTCGCTGGCGCGGCAACCTGGACGGAGGACGAGGGGGTTGTTGTTATGCTTCCCATTTATAGTCCCAACTCGGTTTGTTAATTATATTTTTTTGGCTTACCGAATTCTCTGGATTCGGGTATCAGCCTGATTCATTTCCGGGCCATGCGCCTGACAACCACCGGCGAGCAGCCCGAGATGCACCAGTCACGGTATCTTGGCGACCGATGATTCGTCCAGCGCGGCTTCGGCAAGAGGGGACCTATGCGGGACAACAGGGAAAATAAAAACACGATAAGTCGCGAGGGACACAGCGAAGGATCATGGACGCTGTACTGATAATAGAAATATCATCAGCTCAACTTCACGACGGAGAAAATCATGAAAAGAATAACGATGAATGGAATATTGCTGGCCTTCGCCTTATCGCCGAGCCTTGGTCTCTCTGACGACTTGAAAGATGTTTATTGGTCCACCCATGCCTGCGATGGCTATATTTATCATTTTGACAATGCCGACGGCGAATTCAGGATTTACACCCGCCTCGATGTGGAAGACAAAAAACGAGGAGAGTATAAGTCTTACCAATTAACCGAGGGCAAATTGGAAAAGGTGGATGTGGCCCGGTACCGGTTATCTGGCGAGAGTATCTCCGGTACCTTGAGCATTGACTCAGCCGAGATGCAGCAGGCCACAATGGAATCAACCCAATTTGGCAGTGCACCGCTTATCCGCTGTGATGCGATAAAGGCGAAGCAGCTGATCAGCGAGGCAGATAAACATTTCGAATCCTGCCCCAAAAACGTACTTAACTGTAAGAGCAGTTAGGCGCTGCAGACTTGGACCGGGCGTGCGCCTGCTGCAGGCCCCGCCCGGTATCAGGCGTCGGCGCTATCGTTGACTTGATACAGTGTTGATCAGACTTTCGATTCAGGTATCCCGTCGATGGGGCTAACTAGTGCCCCTCCCGCGACCATGAGATACATCTGAACTGGGCAAGCATCATCTGCCAGGGACGAGCGACTACCTGTCTGGCCCAACCGGGGCGGGCGACGTAGTATCACTGACGTCGGCCCGCCTGACTGATTGACTATCCAAGAATCTACCATTTAACGCCGCGCACTGGCCAAGAGTGCTTTCGGCAATCCCAGGGTGCAGCTCTATGAAGCCTCTCGCCTGTATTTTTACCGCAATTCTGCTCAGTCCATTTATTTCCCACGCATCCTACGCCGCAGAATTCACCGTCTTTAACAACAGGGTTTTCCTGCCGGCGTACATCAACGGCACTGAAACCCTGGCTTTGCTGGACAGTGGGGCGGAGATGTCACTGATCGATAAAGGATACGCCCGCTCCCAGTCGCTGGTGCCTGAAGGCGAAGCCGTTGCCAGGGGAACCGGGGGGCAGCAGGCTGTGCAGTTTGTAAGTGACGTAGAGCTCCAGGTGGACGGTGCCCTTTTAAAGAGCCAGACACTGGTAGCCATTGACCTGGCCGATGTATCACAGCGCCTGATCGGCCGACCACTCACGCTGGTGATCGGCCGCAGCCTGTTTGATCGCGGCCCCGTGTGGATTGATTTCGCCAGCAACGAACTACAGGTACTCCCGGCTCAGGATCAGGCGGAGGATATCTGGGTTCAAAAACTGAGGGACGCCGAAAAGCTGCCGCTGCGGGACCATAAGGGGATCAAGCAGATCCCTGTGCTGCTCGAGGGTCATGAAGTCTTGGCAGACTTCGACCTCGGCAATGGCAGCGAAACGCTGGTCAGCCGTACCCTGGCAAGCGAACTCGGCCTTGTTTCCGACGAACGGATAGCGGGCACAAAGTCCGGCGGCGGCGTGGGGGGCGAGGTGACCCGACAGCTGATCCGCGTAAAGAGCCTGACGATTGGTAACAGGACCTTTCATGACCTGACAGTGGCAATCGATGATACCGAGGAATCTCTCTCGATGAACATCGGCATGCAGCTGCTGAAGAATTTTTCGATGCTGGTCGATTTCCCGGCCGATACCGTTCATCTGGTGCGGGAGCGAGTGGGAACGAATTAATCGACGGGCGGGAGCGCAGGCCCGGTTCACACCGTTCATTCGAGCGAGGTCAATTGGCCAGAATTATCGGCGACCTGCTCCACCGGAAAGTGAGGCGGCCCTGGATAAATTGCGGGCCCAGCCAAGAATTTCACCAACGCTAGCAGTCCCGTGCCTGCCCATACTCCACTGGACTGCATGCCACAGCACAGCCAGGTACCTGTAAATCAGCCGCCAGTGGCTGAGGCGCTGCAACTCATTATCAACGTTCTCACAACCCAGGTATTCCGCCAGTAACAATCGACACCGGCGCTCATCCAGTGTGTGTTCCTCTGCGATTACCGCGAGATCATAGAAGGGATCGACCATGGCGGCATATTCCCAGTCGATGGCAAAGAGGCGATCCGGCCCCGTGACGACCAGGTTTGCCGGCACCAGGTCATTGTGGCAGAGGACCGCGCCGTCGCTGAGCGACCTGGCGCGCTCGATATGCGGCTCGAGGTGGCGGTGCAGCACATGAAGTTCCGCGCCGAATTCGGTCCGGTCGTCGATCGATTCCCGGTAGCGCGCTACTTTCCCCTGAATATCCAGGTGGGCATCGATAGGAGGAAGGGCGTGGATCTTGCGCAAAAGGTCCGCCAGTTTCTGTAGCGCACCTTCATCGTCAGGGCACCAGGCTTGCCCTTCCAGGTAGCGCGTGACCAGGTATTGGCGGGCGGGGTCGCAGTGGACCACCGGCGCGCACAGGCCTGCCCGGTCTGCCAGGTGGAGGGCCGATGCCTCCGCTTCGCGGTCCAGGTCCAGCTCGGTGCTGATATCCGAGTTCAGGCGCAGAACGAGCCGCTCTTTGCCCGTCGCCAGCAGGTAGTTCCTGTTGGTAAGGCCGCCGGACAGCTGCCCGATCAGTTCGGGCCGGATGCCGCTCCACCGGGCCCAGTCGTGCGGAATTATATCGGCAGTCGTCGCGCTCACGCCGCCATCGCACCAGAGCGATCCGCCAGGGATTCCCTGCGGTAGATGGTATACCACTGGATGAAGCCCACCACCACCAGGATTACGTAAACCAGGAACAGCAGCGCGGTGAGGTAGAGTTCCCGGTCCAGGTAGAGATAGATGGAGGCACCATCTATGACAAACCAGTAGATCCAGTTTTCCAATACCTTGCGCGTCACCATATAGGTGGTGACCACCGCGCCCCAAGTGGTAAACGAATCCAGGTACGGAAGCGCGGCGCTGGTGTTGGCTTGCAGCAGGTAACCGAACACCAGCGTAAGCACACCCACCCCGCCGATTGCCAGCAGGTGCCTGCGCAGCGACCAGCAGTGGATCTGCAGGTCCCGCTGGCGCTCGGCGTGGTGGCGCCACTGCCACCAGCCGTAGACCGCCATTGCGAGGTAAAACACCTGCAGCGCCGATTCCATCAGCAGGCTGACATCCCAGAACAGGAACAGGTAGATCGCCGTACTGACAAAGGCCGCGTACCAGCAACTGATCTTCTCCTGCATGGCCAGCACTAGGTAGGCCAGCGCGAGGATAACTGCAGCGATTTCCCACAGGGACATGGCGGCCAGTGAAGCGGCGATGGCGCTGCCGATTTCTCCGTCAAGCATCCCGCTCACCCGTTATGCCCACCGGGGGCCAGGTCGCCCTCGATAAACTTGCACACGAAGATGGCGCGGCCGAACTGCTCGTAGGATGCACGCATTTCCTGCCTGAGGATATCCATCACCAGCTCGTAATCGCCGAATACCTGGGTGCTCATGGTGTTGGTGATCACCCGCAGGTCCTGATGCTGGTGGAGCCGGTCGATAAATTCCTGGATCGCCGGGATGTACTCGTCCTTCAACGGGTACATGCTGATTTCGACGGAGAGTTTCATAAGCTACCTCCAGACAGTGTTGCCCGGAAAATGCGGGCGGTTGGTAGCCGCCCGCCCGGATTAAAAGGTGTAACTGCCGGAAATTCCCGCTACCCGCGGCTCGCCGTACTGGTAGTAAGGCTCGGGCGCATAGCCGTTGGCCGGGTTGTTGCCGAACTGGTTGCTGAAGTAGAAGCCGCGGGTGTAGTAGTCCTCGTCCGTGAGGTTGCGGCCCCAGAGCGAGGCCTCCCAGTTGTTGCCGCGGTATGTCAGGCGCGCGTTCAGCAGCTCGTAGGCGATGGATTTCTCGTCGTGGCTGTTGGAGAAATAGAAGGAATCCTTGCCTTCCACCTCGACGCGCAGCAGCAGGCTGGGCGTAAAGGCGTATTCCGCACCGGTAAAGTACTGGTAATTGGGGGCGTGGGCCACGTCACGGCCATCCAGGTCCACCGGTGCCAGCGCGATGCCGTTCCAGTCGTCGCGGGCATCCACATGCGAGGTGCTGACGAAATCCACGAACTCGGCATCCAGCCAGCCCGCCGAGGCGAACAGGCGCAGGGAGTCAGTGGCCAGGTAGTTCAGCTCCACTTCCAGCCCGGTGGTCGCGCCGCCGGCGGCGTTGGCCAGGAAGTCGTCGAAGGAGAAGTCGGCCGGGTCGAAGATCGACTGCTTGGCCTGTACGTCACTGCGGTCCTGGTAGAAGGCCGCCAG
Organism: Microbulbifer yueqingensis; assembly: GCF_900100355.1. GTDB lineage: Bacteria > Pseudomonadota > Gammaproteobacteria > Pseudomonadales > Cellvibrionaceae > Microbulbifer > Microbulbifer yueqingensis. Next base: position 62,713 of record NZ_FNFH01000004.1, read on the forward strand.
TTGTGCCTGCAGCCGGTTTTCCAGCCACGCGCCCTTGAGGCCCAGCTCGTAATTCAGCATGTGCTCGGTATCGAATGCGAACACATCGCTGCCGATAGCCGGGTTGGTGGCCGAGGCAGAGATAATACGGCCATTGATGCCGCCCGCCTTGTAGCCGCGGGATACGGTGGCGTAAACGAGCCTGTCGTCGGCGTACGCGTATTCCAGGGTCACATTGCCGCCCCACAGGTTCTCGCTGTTACTGGAATCGACCGCGAGCGAGTCAGCGTATTCTGCCGTGCGCTTCTCCAGCCGCAGGCCGGTAACCAGGGCGAGGGTCTCAGTGAGTGCGGTGCGCAGCTGGCCGTAGAGGGCGCTGTTTTGGGTATCAAACTGGCTGGTAAAGCTCTGCTTGCGCTCCAGGCCCTCGCTCTCATCGCGGAAATATGCACCGGCCACCCAGGTGGTGCGGCCGCCGAACAGGGCGGACGCGTCGGTCGACAGCAGGCGCAGGTCGGCGCTCAGGTTGTCCCGCTCGCGCTGGTAGTTGTCGGTGGAGCTGTATTCCCACGGATGGAAACCCACGTAGGTCCAGTCCTCGTCGTAGCCGTACTCGGTATCCGAGTCGGCGGCGCTCAGGGTGGATTCCAGGGTGAACAGCTCGCTGCCGGACCAGCGGGCGACCAGGGAGCCTGCCAGCGTCTGCTGCCGGTCGTGGCCCGGCTGGTCGGAGAGGGTCGTCCGGGTGTTGTATAGCGAGAAGGCGTCGTAGCCGTTGTCCACATCAATATGCAGCGCAGTGAGGTCCAGCTGCAGGTCGTCGCTGGCCTGGTAGCGCAGCTTACCGCGCAGTACCGACTCGTCGATGTTGTTGGTGTCGCTGCGGCCCAGGAAGTCATTCTCGATATAGCCGTCGGACTGCTGCTTGCGCGCTGCCAGGCGAATAGAGAGCCTGTCGGTCAGGGCGCCGCTGCCCACCGCAGATACGGTGCGGCCGTTGTATTCCGCCACTTCGGCGGAGACCTTCTCCATGGGTTCGGCGGTGGGGGCCGCACTGGTCATGTTGACCAGGCCGGCCAGGGCGTTGGCGCCGTAGGCGGTGCCCTGCGGGCCGCGCAGGATTTCCACCTGCTGCATGTCCAGGGTGCTGGCGGCCAGCCCCAGGCCGGTGAAGTCGATACCGTCGATGACCAGGCCCACGGAGGGGTTCACCGGATCGATAAACTGGCTGCGCTCGCCGATACCGCGAATCTGGATAAAGCGGCCGCGGGAGGCGCCGGCGGCAAAATTGACGTTGGGGGCAAGGCCAAGCAGCTGGTCCAGGTTGCCTGCACCACGCGCACTGATGGCGTCTTCACCCAGGACGGTGACGCTGGTGGGCAGGTCCAGCTGGTTGGTGTCGCGGAGCTCGCCGGTGACGATCACCTGCTCCAGGCCGGCCTGGCCGGATTCGGTCTCCGCGCACGCCTGGGCTGCGGACAGGCTGCCAGCGAGTGCGATTGACCAGGCAATGGGTTTTATTCTGTTGGCGGTATTCATGGTTCTCTCTCGGCAAAACGTAAGTGAAAGAGACCCGGAGTGCGACGTGGGGAAGATCTTGATCTTTACCTATTCCTACGCCGGTATTAACCGGATCAGGTTCAAGGGTTCGCGCCGCGGTACCTTACCGGTACGGGCACATCTCAGGCCGGAGCCACCCCTCAGGTGTTGCGGGCGCGATGATAGCAGAAGTTATACTGGTTGGTAATTAGCCAGAGGATAAGCCATGCAGGAGAATACACACGCCCTGTTCCTGTCCCACGGCGGGGGCCCCATGCCCCTGCTGGGCGACGCCGGGCATACCGAAATGGTCCAGTGCCTGCAGGATATCGCCGGCCGGATCGGGCGGCCCTCCGCCATCCTGGTGATCAGTGCTCACTGGGAGGAAGGCGTACCCACCGTGACGGCGGCAGCGAACCCCGGGCTTGTTTACGATTATTACGGCTTCCCGGAAGAGTCCTATGCGATCCAGTATCCCTGCCCGGGAGATCCGGGGCTGGCGCGAGCGATTCATGACAGCCTGCAGGATTGTGGCATGAGTGCGCGACTGGATTCCGGGCGCGGTTTCGACCACGGGCTGTTCGTGCCGCTGAAGATCATGTACCCGGAGGCGGACATTCCCAGCATACAACTGTCGCTGGTCAACAGCCTGGATCCCGAAATGCATATGGAAATGGGGCGGGCGCTCCGGGCCCTACCCCGCGATAACCTGCTGGTGATCGGCTCCGGGTTTTCCTTCCACAATATGAAGGCGTTCTTCGCACCGGAAACCTCCGAGACCCGGGAAAAGAATGTCGCCTTTGAAGACTGGCTGCTGGAGACCTGCGGCAGCGCGGACCTCAGTGAGAAAGAGCGGGCGGCGCGACTGGCGGACTGGGCAAACGCGCCGGGTGCGCGTTACTGCCATCCGCGCGAGGAGCACCTGTTGCCCCTGCACGTCTGTTACGGTTTCACGGGGTCGCGGTGCAGCGAGTCTTTTGAGCTGCAAATACTGAACAAGAAAGCCAGCATGTATCTCTGGTAATTTGCCCACACATCGAGAGTGGCAAGTCGGGAGTAAAGGCCATGGAAATTCATAATCTTTTCGCGCACTTGCCGAAAGCTGTCAACGGTGAATTATTCGAAGACCTGCTTGCCGCCGGCCCGGTACGCATCGAGCGGATCGTCTCGCACGGACAGGTGACCCCGGCGGGAGAGTGGTACAATCAGGAAGAGGGCGAGTGGGTGCTCGTGTTACGCGGTGGCGCCCGCATCGAATTCGCGGACGGCACTGAGGTAGCACTCGGCGAGGGTGATTACCTTAATATCCCCGCACATGTACGTCACCGCGTCAGCTGGACGGACCCTGAGCGACAGACGGTGTGGCTGGCGGTGTTCTATCGGCAGGAGTGAGTTACTTGCCGAAACCAATTCTTCAAAACCTGGGCGCACTTATCACCAGCTTCCAGACTTTTACGCAATAGCTGAAGCAGGGCCCCTGGCTTTGATTCAATCCGGAAACATCAGGCCGGGCCGACGCAGATTTATTTCAATTGCTCAACTACCCAATACCCAATTCATTCCCGTTAAATAACTACCGTTACGTCACCCTGTAGCAATTCCAACAAGAAGCCCCGGCAGCGCTGCCACTGCCGGGGCTTTCACAATATCCGGATTACAGGATCAGTCGGCCAGCAGGCCTCCCGAGTGGGCCATCACGTGGAAGAGATAACTCTGTTCGTGGGTGCCGGACAACAGGTGCGCACCCGGACCGCGGGCCCACACCCCCACGTCCTCGCCACCGTGGGTTTCGGCATCGGACGGCACCAGCGCTTCCTGGTGGAAGCCGGTCGCGGTGGTGTCCACCTCGGTGAGGTCCTTGCGGCCGGTTTTCTGCGGCAGGCCATAGCGCACGTCGGCGTCGGTCTCTTTGCCCAGGGCGGCGAAACCGCGGCCGTTGGCGTAGCCCAGCGTGGTATAGGGCAGGCCGTCGGCGGCCCTGGCCGGTTCTGATTCCGGCTCGCCGCGGCTGTCATTGCCCACCACCTTGCCCAGGATCGGGTTGCCGCGGGTGGGGTAGCCGGCCATGGTGAACACGTGGCTGTGGTCGGCGGTGACGATGATCAGCGTGTCCTCGGCACTGGTCCTGTCCATGGCCACCTGCACCGCTTCAGCAAACTCCACCGCATCGTTCAGCGCGTTGTAGGCATTGCCGGCGTGGTGGCCGTGATCAATGCGGCCGCCCTCCACCATCAGGAAGTAGCCGTCGTCATTGCGCTTGAGTATTTCCAGCGCACTCGCGGTCATCTCTGACAGCGACGGCTCGCCGGCCTGGTCATTCTTGCGGTCGGCCTCGTAACGCATATGGGATGGCTCGAACAGGCCCAGCAGCTTGTCGGTCTTGGCGGGGTCGATGTCAACCAACGCATTGCGGTCCTCAACGTAGGCGGCACCCTGGTCGCGATAGCGCTGCTGCCATTCCCGCACCAGGTTGCGACCGTCCTCGCGCCGGCCGGCTGCGCCTTCCACGTCGGTCACATCCTTGGGCAGGAAGGCGCGGCGCCCCCCGCCGAGGATAACGTCGATGCCGTCACCGGCGGTAAGCTCCACTAGTTGCGCGGCGATGTCCCGGCAACCCTCCGGCGCACTGTACTCCCAGCCGCGCTCGGGCACCTTGGCAAAGGTGGCGGCGGGCGTGGCGTGGGTGATGCGCGCGGTGCTCACCACGCCGGTGCGCTTGCCGAGTCCCTCGGCCAGTTCCAGCGCGGTAACGAGTTCGCGGCCACGGCTGGCCGCGCAATCCCCGCGGGGTACGTCGCCGGTCACGCCGAACATGCCCGCACGGGTCTTCACGCCGGTCATGATGGCGCTCATGGTGCCGGCAGAATCGGCTGTCTGCTGGTTGGTATTGTAAGTCTTCACCAACCCGGAAAAGGGCATCTTCTCGAAGCTGAGGCGATACTCCTCGCCGTCCATGCCTTGCTGCTGGCCGGCCAGGATCCGCGCGGCGGTGACGGTGGAGATGCCCATGCCGTCGCCCACAAACAGGATGATGTTCTTTGCCGCACCCGGGGCGTTGTTGATCGGCTGCGCCGCGGCCTGCGCCAGCTGCTGCTGGCCGTCGGCGAACCAGGAACTGTCGCGCTGGGCCTTCGGCAGCGGGGCCGCCTGGGACTCTGCGGCAGCCGCGGGTGCTGCCCCGCATGCCATAAGCAGTGCCGCGGCCATCCCGATATTGTTTCTTGTACGCATCAGTTTTCTCCCGTTCCCCACCGGCCCGCATGCTCTCGACCGGGTCGCTGCAAGGTGAATTGCCAATTCCCGGATTGTACCGCCACCGGCGCGGGAATCCGCAGCCGCAGCTACAGATAGATGCCGTAACGCGGCGGGTTGAGGGGGAATATATCGGGCGAGTGTGACAGGACGAGGGATAAATAGAGAAGGGGAAAAGCAGTGCGGCCGCTGCCTCAGCCGATAATGCGCACCGGGCTCTCGTCCGGGTCGCGGCCGCGGCCGGCCTCCTGCAGGCGCCGCAGGTAGTCCTGCCAGTATTCTTCCTGCTTTTCGCACAGCTCGCGCAGGTAAGCCCAGGTGTAGATGCCGCTGTCGTGGCCGTCGTCGAACAGGATCTGCAGGGCGTAGCGTCCGGCGGTAGTGACACTCTCGATACCCACGTTGATCTTGCCGTGCACCAGCTGTTCCTGGCCGGGGCCGTGGCCGCGCACCTCGGCACTGGGGGAATAGACCCGCAGGTATTCCGCCGGCAGGGTGCACTCCCGGTCGGGGTACACCAGCTGCAGGCTCTTGTCGGCGCGGTCCAGGCGGATCTTTCCAGGCTTGATGGCGGGCTTCATGCCGGACTCCGGTTTAGAGGATGAAGCGCGACAGGTCTTCGTCCTGGCTCAGTTCGCCGAGCTGGGCATCCACGTAGGCCGCGTCGATGGTTACCGTCTGCCCGCCGTCGCCGGCATCGAAGGAGATCTCCTCCAGCAGGCGCTCCAGTACCGTGTGCAGGCGGCGCGCGCCGATGTTTTCGGTGCTCTCGTTGACCTGGAAGGCCACCTCGGCGATGCGGCGGATGCCGTCGTCGGTGAACTCCAGGTTCAGGCCCTCGGTGGCCAGCAGGGCCTTCTGCTGCTCGGTGAGCGACGCCGAGGGCTCGGTGAGGATGCGCTGGAAATCGTCGGAGGTGAGCGAGTCCAGCTCCACGCGGATCGGCAGGCGACCCTGCAGTTCGGGAATCAGGTCCGACGGCTTCGACAGGTGGAAGGCACCGGAGGCGATGAACAGGATATGGTCGGTCTTGATCATACCGTGCTTGGTGGTGATGGTGCTGCCCTCGATCAGCGGCAGCAGGTCGCGCTGCACGCCCTCGCGGGAGACATCGGCACCGCCGCTCTCCTGGCGCTTGGCCACCTTGTCGATCTCGTCGAGGAAGACAATGCCGTTCTGCTCGGCGGCCTGAATGGCGCGGTTCTTGATGTCCTCGTCGTTGACCATGCGCGCGGCTTCCTCGTCGGTCAGCTGCTTCATGGCCTGCTTGACGGTCATCTTGCGCTTTCTGGTCTTGCCCTGGGACATGTTGGAGAACATGCCCTGCAGCTGGTTGGTCATCTCTTCCATGCCCGGGGGCGCCATGATCTCCACCCCCATGGGTGCGGCGGAGACTTCGACCTCGATCTCCTTCTCATCCAGCTGGCCCTCGCGCAGCTTCTTGCGGAACATCTGGCGTGTGCTGTTATCGCCGCGCTCGGCGGGATCGGTGCTGCGCGCCGGCGGCAGCAGGGCGTCGAGCACGCGGTCCTCGGCGGCATCCATGGCGCGCTGCTGTACGGACGCCATGGCCTTCTCGCGCTCGAGCTTGACCGCCATCTCCACCAGGTCGCGGACGATGGACTCCACGTCGCGGCCCACGTAGCCCACCTCGGTGAACTTGGTGGCCTCCACCTTGATGAAGGGCGCCCCGGCCAGCTTGGCCAGCCGGCGGGCGATCTCGGTCTTGCCGACACCGGTGGGGCCGATCATGAGGATGTTCTTGGGTGTGATCTCGGGGCGCAGCTCCTCGCTCACCTGCATGCGGCGCCAGCGGTTGCGCAGCGCAATGGCCACGGCGCGCTTGGCGTCCTTCTGGCCGACAATATGGCGGTCGAGTTCGTGGACGATTTCTCTGGGTGTCATCTGGGACTGGGACATGGAAATTCTCGTTTGTAAATCAGGAGCTGGTTGTCGCTACTCAGCGGTACCTAGAGACCGCCAGACCCGTCATACCGGCGCAGGCCGGTATCCAGTTCAGTGGTGCCTGGATTCCGGCCTCCGCCGGAATGACGAAATAACTTTTCAGCAGCTTGCTCAATAACTCAATTCTTCGATGGTGTGGTTCTGGTTGGTGTAGACGCAGATATCACCGGCGATCTTCAGCCCCTGCTCGACGATGGTCCGGGCATCCAGTTCGGTATTGTCCAGCAGCGCGCGCGCCGCGGACTGGGCGAAGGGGCCGCCGGAGCCGATGGCGATCAGGTCGTCCTCGGGCTGGATTACGTCGCCATTGCCGGTGACGATCAGGCTGGCGGTCTCATCGGCCACGGCCAGCAGTGCCTCCAGCCGGCGCAGCGCCCGGTCGGTGCGCCAGTCCTTGGCCAGCTCGACGGCGGCGCGGGTCAGCTGGCCGCCGTGCGCCTCCAGCTTGGCCTCGAAGCGCTCGAACAGTGTGAAGGCATCGGCGGTGCCGCCGGCGAAGCCCGCGATCACCTTGTCCTTGTACAGGCGGCGCACCTTGCGCGCGTTGCCCTTCATGATGGTGTTACCCATGGACACCTGGCCGTCGCCGCCGATCACGACCTTACCGTTGCGGCGACAGGAGAGAATGGTGGTTCCGCGATACTGTTCCAAGGAGGGACCTCTTGAATTCGGGTTCTGGTTGTAGGAGCGGCCGCTGGCCGCGATGGCCGGGGTTTCCCAGCGATGGTCGCGGCCAGCGGCCGCTCCTACGGGGATGTTCGTTACTGGTAGTGGTAAGTGTGGTCGACGGAGGGCTTTTTCAATACGCGGCGGTTAAAATGCGGTCACACTGCCACCGGAGCCGGGGAACCTCTGGGTAACTCCATAGCCGGTCTGCGGGACCTGAAGCGTGCAGATGCAAGGCGCCGCCCGCCGGGAATGGCAGGCCCTTTACAAGGGCGGCAACGCCGCAGATGTGCGTTTCAGGCCCCGCCCGAAGGGGCCTCCAGAGTATTCCGGCCTGTTGAATGGCCACGACACTTCCGCGAAACTGCGCCGTAATTGTAAACCGCTCTGAAAGCCAGATTGGCCATGGAGTTACTCAGAGGTTCCCCCCGTGCCGCCCCTTCCGCCACGCCTGTACACCCTGGTCTTCGCACTCATCATGTCGTGCATGATGTCGCTGCTGATGTCGGGGATCATTACCTGGATCAATACCGGGCTGGACGCGGGCTTCGCGCTCCGCTGGCTGCGGGCCTTCGTGGTGGCGTGGGCGGTGGCGTTCCCGCTCGTATCCGTGATTGCGCCGCTGGCGCACCGGCTGACCCGGCGGCTGGTGCGGCCGGCAGAGCCCTGAGGGGGAGCGGGCGGCCTCAGCCGGACTTGGGCGAGCGCTTCAGCACCAGCGGCATCAGCTGGTGTTCGGCGAGGATCTCGCGGGCCCTGGCGACCCGGGAGCGGCTCTGGTAGGGGCCTATGAGCACCCGGTGCCAGGTGCCGCGGCTGTCGGTGGCGGTCTCCACCTTTACGTCCAGGTTGGACAGTACCAGCTGGGCGCGCAGCTTGTCCGCCTCCGCGGGATCGCGGAAGGAGGCGGCCTGGAGGATATAAACCAGTCCCGGCTCTGCCGCCGGGCGCTCCTCGCGCACGGCGATCTCCCGCGGCGGCTCGTCCTTGCTGGAACCACTTTCCGCGGGGGCCCGCTCGGGGCGCACCAGTTTCTTCGTTTTGGGGGGTGGCACCGCCACCTCGTTTTCCTGCAGCAGGGTATAGAAGTCGAACTTGGGTGAGCGGCCGTCGTCCCCGGCGCGCTCGGCCGCCGGGGCCTCCTGTTGCCGGGCGCCTTTGCCGGGTCGGTCCGTGTCCAGCTGGTTCAGGAAAATCATGAAAACCGCGAAGCCGCCGACAAAATTACCCAGGACAAACCAGACCCAGGCGGGCTTGCCGGCGTTACTGCTGCGGCGGCTGGCGTTGCGACGGCTCATCTCGGATCAATTCCTTTTTCGCGGTGCGGCTTTCGGGTGGTGCTTTTTGTTTTGCGTTCTGTGCGTGGCCGGTATTCCCCGTTCCGGGTGACCTGCGGCAAATTGTAACGCCTTATGGACCGGCGGGGCACGGCCGGGCGATTTTTCTTCAGGACAGCTCCTGCGCATCCATATCGACCGCCCAGCGCAGGCGGCGGTTCCGGTGGCCCTCGGCCCACTGGCACAGGCGCGCCAGCAGCGGCTGCAGCTGCGCGCGCCTGACCGCCGTCACCTGCAGGTAAAAGCGGAAACGGCCAGACTTGCGCTCCAGCAGCGCCGGTACCGGACCCAGGTACTCGAGCTCGGGCGAGGGCGGGGCCAGTGCCTGCAGGTGCGCGCGCGCCTGCTCCAGGAATTCCTCCGCCCAGCGAGGCTCCTCGCACTCGGCCCGCACCAGCGCCATGGCGCGCAGCGGCGGCAGCTGCGCCGTCGCACGCTCCCGCAGCAGCTGGCGCGCGAAGGCGCCGTAGCCTTTCTCCAGCAACAATTGCAGCAGCGGGTGCTCGGGGAAGCGGCTCTGCACCAGTACGCGCCCGGCCAGCTCGCCGCGGCCGGCGCGACCCGCCACCTGCTCTAGCAGCTGGCCGGTGCGCTCCGGGGCGCGGAAGTCGGCGCTGAACAGGCCGCCGTCGGCATCCTGGATTACCACCAGGGTTACCCGCGGCAGGTGGTGCCCCTTGGCCAGCATCTGGGTACCCAGCAACAGGCACGGCTCACCATCGCGGGCCGGGGCCAGCAGGCGGTCGAGGGCCTGCTTGCTGGCGGTGGTGTCGCGGTCGACGCGGATAACCGGGAAATCGGCGAAGCGCCGCGCCAGCAATTCCTCGCTGCGCTCGGTACCGCCGCCGAGGGCGCTGAGCGAGCGACTGTGGCACTGGGGGCAGCTGTCCACCAGCGGGCGGCGGTAGTCGCAGTGGTGGCAGCGCAGGTGGCGCTGGCGGCGGTGCAGGGTCAGCTTGCTGGAGCAGTGCGGACAGTCCGCCAGCCAGCCGCAGTCGTCGCAGGTCAGCGCCGGGGCGAAGCCGCGCCGGTTGATGAACACCAGCACCTGCTCGCCGCGGGCCAGGGTCTCGCCGATATGCCGCAGCACCTGCGGCGCGAACCCCTCCTCCAGCGGCTGCCCCAGGGTGGGGACCACATGAATCTGCGGCGGCCTGGCATCCCCGGCGCGCTGGCGCAGGCGCAGGTGCTGGTAGCGGCCGCTGAGGGCGTTATGCAGGCTCTCCAGCGATGGCGTGGCGGATCCCAGCAGCACCGGTATCCCGGCGTTGCGCGCCAGCACCACGGCCAGGTCGCGGGCGGAGTAGCGCACCCCGTCCTGCTGCTTGAATGAGGCGTCGTGCTCCTCGTCCACCAGCACCACGCCGGGGCGGGGCAGGGGCGTGAGGATCGCCGAGCGGGTGCCGATGACGATATCCGCCTGGCCGGCCGCGGCCGCCAGCCAGGCCTGCGCCCGCTCGCCGTCGGCCAGCCCGGAATGCAGCGCGGCGATGCTGTGGCGGGGGAAGCGCGCGGCGATGCGGCGCAGGGTCTGGGGCGTCAAGCCGATTTCCGGGACCAGCAGCAGCGCCTGCTGCCCGCGGTCCAGCGCGCGCTGCATCAGGCGCAGGTACACCTCGGTCTTCCCGCTGCCGGTGGTGCCCTCCAGCAGGGAGGCGGAAAAGCCCTCCCCGGGCACGGCCTCGAGCACCTGCTGCTGTTCTGCATTAAGTTGCGGCGGCGCGCCGGGCTCCGCGGCGGGAATGGGGGGCGGCACGGTGGGCCCGGCCAGCCATTCGGCCAGGCCGCGCTCCAACAGCGCGCGCACACTGCCGGCGGAGTGGCCCCGCTCTTTCAGGCTGGTACGGCTCTGGCGCCCCTGCTCCAGCAGCAGCTGCAGCAGGGCCTGCTGTTTCGGCGCGCGGGCGAGCGCCGACTCGGGCAGGCCCTTGCCCTCGGTGGTGAGCTGCAGCCATTGCTCGGCCCAGTGGTCGGCGGGCTTGCCCTTGCGCAGCGCCACCGGCAGCGCGGCGGCGTATAGCTCGCCCAGCGGGGCCTGGTAGTAGTCGGCCGCCCATTGCAGGAAGGCGCGACTGCGGCCATCGAACAGCGGCGCGGCGTCAATCAGCTCCAGCGCCGGCTTCAGCTCTGCCTGCGGCGACTCCGCCAGCACCTCCACCAGCACGGCCACCAGCTTGCGGTTGCCAAAGGGCACCCACAGGCGCTGGCCCGGCGCCAGCCGGGCCGGGTCGAGGCCATCCGGGGGCAGGTAGTCGAACAGGCGCCGCAGGGGTACCGGTACTGCCATCCGCAGGATTACCGCTTGTTCGCCGTCTGTCGCCAAAATGCCTCCCGTTACTGCTCGTGCAAGCGGGGCATGATAGCGCACCTGGCGGCAGGCTCGCCGTGACTTGTAATGCTGCCCATGCGCGGCGCAGGCAAGCCGCCGGGACGGGGCGCCCCCGGGGGCCAATTTTGCTTGATCCGCCGCGCTAATCTGATAGTATGCGCCGACTTTTTAAGCAGCCCGGAGTCCCGGCCACACGGCCAGCTCCTGCACCAACGACGATTCCGTGCCGGGCAAATGATCCGGTGGCGGCATCGAAAAGAGGCAATCATGAAAGCAGAAATCCATCCGAATTACACCGATGTGACCGCAACCTGTTCCTGCGGCAACAGCATCAAGACCCGCTCTACCCTGGGCAAGGACATCCAGCTGGACGTGTGCTCCCAGTGCCACCCGTTCTACACCGGCAAGCAGCGCGAAGCGAGCACCGGTGGTCGCGTGGATCGCTTCAAGAAGCGTTTCGGCAGCCGCATCAGCAAGTAAGCGCATCGCGCAGCGTCGCTGTCGTGAACAACGGCAAAGACTGCAGAAAAAGGGCACCCCGGGCTTACCGCGGTGCCCTTTTTTGTGGCCGGTTGCTTGCGCTCCTGTTACTGCTGGCAGGCACCGGCGGCCGGGCCGACTGCGTGCTGGGGCCGGCGGATGAGCTGGTGGCACTGGCGCGGGTCCAGGATGGCGACACCCTGCAACTGGCTGATGGGCGGCGCGTGCGGCTGATCGGCGTCAATACCCCGGAACTCGCCCGCGACGGCCAACAGGCGCAACCCCTGGCCGCCGAGGCGCGGCAGTTCACCGAGCGCTTCCTCGCCGACGGCGACCTGGAACTGGTCTACGACCGCGACCGGCGCGACCGCTACGGCCGGATCCTGGCCCACGTCTACAACCACCGCGGCGACAGCCTCGAAGCGGCCCTGCTCTCCGCGGGGCTGGCGTTCCATATCGCGGTGGCCCCCAACCTGGCACTGGCGGAATGCCTGGCCTCGCGCGAGGACGAGGCCCGCGAAGCCGGACGCGGTGTCTGGGCACCCGGTACCTGGCCGGTGATGCGGGCCGGCGATATCCGGCCGGGCGATGGCGGCTTCGTGCTGCTGCGCGGCCGCGTCGAGAAGGTCGATCGCAACCGCTACCTGTGGCTGGAGCTGGACGGACCGGTTGCCCTGCGGCTGGATCCGGAGGGTGATTATGGCCAGATGGCGCGGCGCGATTGGCAAGGTCGCGAAATAGAAGTGAAAGGCTGGCTGGTTGACCGGGGAGCGAAATACCTGTCCCGGTTTCCGCAACATAAACGCTGGTTTATTGCGGTGGATTCCGAATTTACCATTGAAATTAGTAGGAAATAGCTTTCCCTGCCGCCCCGCGCCCTTGTGGGCGCCAACCCGCCTCGGTTATTCTCTCCGCCCCCCGCAGTAAACCGGTCGCCCCTGCACGGGTTAGCGGCCACTGACTCGAGAGAATTACCCAAGATGAAGGATGCAAAGGAAGCATTGCGCCGGGCCGCGCTCGATTACCATGCGCTGCCGGTACCGGGCAAGCTGTCGGTAGAGCTCACCAAACCCGCCCAGACCCAGGAAGACCTGTCCCTGGCCTACAGCCCCGGCGTGGCCGAGCCGGTGCGGGAGATCGCCCGCGACCCGGACGCCGCCTACCAGTACACCGGCAAGGGCAACCTGGTGGCGGTGATCTCCAACGGCAGCGCCATCCTCGGGCTGGGCAACCTGGGCCCACTGGCCTCCAAGCCGGTGATGGAGGGCAAGTCGCTGCTGTTCAAGCGTTTTGCCGGCATCAACTCGGTCGACATCGAGGTGGAAGCCAAGAGCCCGGAGCGCTTTATCGAGACCGTCAGCGCCATCGCCAATACCTTCGGCGGCATCAATCTGGAGGACATCAAGGCGCCCGAGTGCTTCCATATCGAGGAGGCGCTGATCGAGCGCTGCCCGGTGCCGGTATTCCACGACGACCAGCACGGCACTGCTATCGTGACCGTGGCGGGGATGCTCAACGCCCTCGAGATCCAGGGCAAGAAGATCAGTGATGTGCGCATGGTCTGCCTGGGTGCCGGTGCCGCCGCCACTGCCTGCTGCAAGCTGATGCTGGCAGCGGGGGCGAAGAAAGAGCAGATCACCATGCTCGACAGCCGCGGCGTGATCCACTCCGGCCGTACCGACATCAACGCCTACAAGGGCGAGTGGGCGCGGGACACCGAGATGCGCACCCTGGACGACGCCATCGAGGGCGCCGATGTGTTCCTCGGGGTCTCCGGTCCCGACCTGCTGTCGGCCGAACAACTCAAGCGCATGGCCCCGCGGCCGGTGGTGTTTGCCTGCTCCAATCCCAACCCGGAGATCGAGCCCGAGCTGGCCCACAGCGTCCGCGATGACCTGATCATGGCCACCGGCCGCTCGGACTATCCGAACCAGGTCAACAACGTGCTGTGTTTCCCATTTATCTTCCGCGGCGCGCTGGACGTGCGCGCGGTGCGCATCAACGAGGACATGAAGCTGGCCGCGATCGAGGCCATCCGGCGCATCGCCCACCAGCCGGTACCCGCTGCGGTACGCGAGGGCTACGGCGGCATCGAACTGGGCTTCGGCCCCGACTATATCCTGCCCAAGCCCACCGACCCGCGCCTGCTGCCGGAAGTGGCGGCGGCGGTCGCCCGCGCCGCGGTGGACAGCGGCGCGGCGCGCCTGCCATACCCGGAGCACTATCCGCTGGAGGCGCTGTAATTCCCGCGCGCGTTGTTACCGGCGCCGCCCGCCGCAGCATCCCGTTTCCAGTTGCAGCGGCGGGCGCAGTCCATGGGGTCCGGATTCTTGACCCCACTGCCACCATCGCTACACTGCCCGTCTGAGCATAAGCAAAGTTGTCCTTCCGCATGAGCCACGTTTACGTGCTGACAAACCAGCATCAACAGTTCCTGAGCAAGAGTAACGAGTGGATCGACGGCCGCGAGGCCGGCAAGCTGTTCCGCAGTGAGCACAAAGACGTCGCCATCAACCAGATGTTCGAGGCCAACACCCGCGACGTCAGCCTGCGTATCGAGCTGCTGCAGTGCGACCTTAATGCCAAGGGCCAGCCCCAGGTGCCCGAGGAGGCACTGGGCGACCCCGAGATCCAGCCTGGCTCCCCGCCGGAAACCCCGCCCGAGAGCAACCCCGAAGTCAGTCCGGAGCCGACCCCCGAGATCGAGCCGGACGAGCCGCCGGAGGTCACCCCCGAGGAGCCGCCGGAGATCGAGCCGCAACAACCCGACGAGGCCGCCGGGCGCTCCCGCTCCGCCGTCTGAGCCAGGGCCGCGCCACCCCGTCCCCGAAAATATAAGAGCCTTGAGAAAAGCGGCGCCGGCCCCCATATCGGCCGAAGCGCCCGCTGCCGCCACACCCGCGGCAGCCTTTCACTGGCAGTCCGGAGGCGCCACCCGCCCCAGTAAGGAGATTCGAGTGCCCAATTACCTGGCCGCCCTGGCCCAGCCGCACACGCTGCAACTGCTGAAGGGCATTCGCCGCGGTATCGAGAAAGAGAGCCTGCGGGTAAACCCTGACGGCTCGCTGGCCACGAGCCCGCACCCGACCGCACTCGGCTCGGCCCTGACCCACGACCTGATCACCACCGATTTCTCCGAGGCCCTGCTGGAATTCATCACCCCACCGGTGGCGACCCCGGAGGAGGTGCTGGATACCCTGGACCAGATCCACCGTTACACCTACGGCGAGATTGGCGACGAGCGCCTGTGGGTGGCCAGCATGCCCTGCCGCCTGGGAGAGGACGCCGGGATCCCGGTAGCCCGCTACGGCAGCTCCCACAGCGGCAACATGAAGACCGTCTACCGGCTGGGCCTGGGCCTGCGCTACGGCCGCGCGATGCAGACCATCGCCGGCATCCATTACAACTTTTCCCTGCCGGAATCCTTCTGGCAGTGGCTGCACGAGCGCGAGGGCAGCAGCGAGGAACTGGGCGAGTTCAAGACCCGCCGCTACTTCGACCTGATCCGCAATTTCCGCCGCCACTACTGGCTGCTCATCTACCTGTTCGGTGCAGCACCGGCCGTATGCGGGTCATTTGTCGAGGGCCGGGAACACAAGCTGGAACCCTTCGAGGGCAATGCCAGCAGCCTGCACGCCCCCCATGCCACGTCGCTGCGCATGGGCGACCTGGGCTACAACAGCGAGGCGCAGCAGTCGCTGATCGTCTGCTACAACGACCTGCCCAGTTACCTCTCGACCCTGTGTGCGGCCATCAGCAAGCCCTACCCGCCCTATCACCAGCTGGGGGTCAAGGATGCCGAGGGCAACTACCAGCAGCTCTCCACGGGACTGCTGCAGATCGAGAACGAGTTCTACTCTGCCATCCGGCCCAAGAACCCGGCCCGCATGGGGGAGACGGCCCTGTCGGCGCTGGACAACCGCGGCGTGGAATACATCGAGGTGCGCTGCCTGGACCTCAACCCCTTCGCACCGCTGGGCATGGATGCGCAGCAGATGCGCTTCCTCGACAGCTTCCTGCTTCACTGCCTGCTGGAGGACAGCCCCAAGACCGACGACGCGGATTACCGTGCCACCCAGGAGAACCAGGACCGTATTGTCTACCGGGGCCGCGAGCCAGAACTGAAGCTGATCCACAACGGTGGCGAGCGCCCGCTGGTGGAATGGGCAGAGGAACTGCTGGACGAGATGCAGCCGCTGGCGGAACTGCTCGACCGGGCCTGGGAAGGCAACGCCTTCGCCCGCGCGGTCGCCGCACAGCAACAGAAAATCCGCGGCGAGCTGGCGACTCCCGCCGCGCATATGCTGGCGGAAATGCGCGAGCGCAAACAGAGCTTCTTCGAGTGGGCGCAGGACAAGGCGGAGCAACATCGCCAGTATTTCCTCGAGCGGCCACTGGATACCGCCACCCGGGAGGAGTTCGCCCGGCACGCGCGCGAATCGCTCGAGCGCCAGCGCGCCGTGGAAGAGGCCGACACCGGCACTTTCGAGGACTTCCTCGGCCACTACTATGCCCAGTACACCTTTTGCCAGCGCTGAGGCCGCCGCTGTACCGGCCCTGCCGGTGCCTCTCGCCGGCCCGGGAGCCGTAACCCGGCTCCCGCTGGCTTCGCCTTCGCCCTCGCGGGCAGTGTCATGAACTATCTCGCCCACCTGCTGCTGTCCGGCCCCGACCCGGACTGGCGCCTGGGCGGCCTGCTGGGGGACTTCGTCAAGGGGCCCCTGCGGGGTGAGCGCCCGCCAGCCATTGAGGCGGGCATCCGCCTGCATCGCCGTATCGACGCCGTATCGGATGCGCACCCGGCTTACCTCACAGCCCTGCAGCGGCTCGGGCCCGGCTGGCGGCGCTACGGCGGCATCGTGCTGGATATCTGGTTCGACCACCTGCTGAGCCGCCAGTGGAGCGCATGGCACCACGAATCGCTCGACCATTTCTGTGACCAGTGCTGGCGGGACTTTCGCGCCCGCAGCCGGTATATTCCGCCGAACGCGTGGCGCTTTATGCAGCGCGCGGAGCAATTTAAACTGCTGCAGGGCTATCCCGACCGGGCTGTCATTACCCGCAGCCTGGAGCGGGTGGGGCAGCGCCTGCGCCGGCCCGTGCCACTGGAGGAGGCAATGCCCGTGCTGATCGCCGCGGAGCAGCCCCTTCAGCTCGACTTCAACCAGTTGTTCAGTGACTTGATGCTCGTTGCCAGGCGGTTTCGAGAGGATTTTTCAGGATTCGATAACACATGAGACTTCCCAACCCGCGTTTTACCTTCCTGCTGGTGTTCCTCGCCGTGGTCTTCCTGCTCGGCGCCGCCTTCTACCTCGAATATGTGCGCGGGCTGGAACCCTGCCCGCTGTGTATCACCCAGCGCGTGATGCTGCTGGGCGTGGGACTCGTCTCACTGGTGGCCTTCCTGCACAACCCGCAGTGGCTGGGCCGGCGCATTTACGGGCTGCTGGTGTCCCTGTGGGCACTCGGCGGGCTCTACTTCTCAGCCCGCCAGCTGTGGCTGCAGAGCCTGCCGGCCGACCAGGTACCGGCCTGCGGACCCGGCATCACTTATATGATCGACGCCTTTCCCTTCCTGGATGTGGTCAAGGTGCTGCTGACCGGCGACGGTAACTGTGCGGAAGTGCAGTGGACCATGCTCGGCCTGAGCATTCCCGCCTGGGCCGCAGTAGGCTTCGTGGGACTGGTCGCCTTTGGTGCCTGGCAGGCTTTCCGCCGCCAGTGAGCGGCACCGCGAGCGCGTGAATACCTGGCGCCGGCTCCCGGGCTGGCTGGCCGGCGCCGCCATACTGGCGGGGACGCACTTCGCCGGAAACTGGTTGCAGGCCAGCCTGGCACTGCCGGTGCCCGGCTCGGTGCTGGGCATGCTACTCCTGGTCGCGGGCCTGCTGGTATACGGTAGCGTGCCGCGGGGACTGGCCGAAATCAGCGGGGTGTTGCTGCGCCTGCTGGCGCTGTTATTCCTGCCCGCAGCCACCGGCCTGTTCTTCCTGGACAGCCTGGCACCCGCTGACTGGGTCGGCCTGTTCGCGGCCACCGTGTTCGGCACCCTGGCCAGTATCGCCCTGTGCGCGCTGTTGCTGAAAAGGCTGTTGCTGCGCGGGCGCAGGGAGGACACCGATGCCTGAGACGCCCGCTGCGTTGCTTGCCTCGCCGGCATTCGCCCTGCCACTCAATGTCGCGGCCTTCCTGTTCGGGGTATGGCTGTACCGGCGCAGTGGCACCGCGCTGTTGCACCCCATCGTCGGGGCCAGCCTGCTGGTGGCGGCCACCCTTCACCTGCTCGATATCGGCTATCCCGACTACCAGCGGGCCAGCGGGTTGCTGTACGCGCTGCTGGGGCCGGCCGTGGTGGCGCTGGCCGTGCCCCTGCGGCAGAACCTCGCCATCATCCGTCGGGCCGCCATGCCACTCACGGTCACCCTGGTTGCCGGGGCCGCACTGGCACCGCTTATCGGTGTGGGCATCGCCCTGCTGCTGGGAGCCTCCGGCCCCGTGCTGGCGGCACTCTCCGGCAAGGCGGTGACCACACCCATCGCCCTGGCCATAGCCGCGAAAGTGCGGGCTGCGGAGAGCCTCACGGTGGGCATCGTGGTGTTCAGTGGCGTGGTGGGCGCGGTACTGGGGCCGCCGCTGATGCGCTGGCTGGGTGCCGGGGACGAGCGCATTATCGGCTTCGTGCTCGGTATCAACGCGCACGCCATCGGCACGGCGCGATCGCTGGAAATCAGCGCCCTGTGCGGTGCCTTTGCCGCGCTGGCGATGGGCCTCTGCGGCGCGCTGACGGCAATCCTGCTGCCGCTTCTGGCGGCAGGCGGGTAACAGCGCCTTCTGGCGCGCATTGCTCTGGACTTCTTGCCGCCAAATCCCGAATCTCCTATCTTGCAGGTATGCCCCGGGACGCCTGCGCGCAGTGCCACAATGGGGTTGTTACCCGGATAAAAGGAAGCGTGAGATGTTGGAAAATTGTAAGTCGGCGCGCGAGCGTTGGGGCGGCGTGAGTGAGATTATCGACCGCTGGTTACACGCGCGCCAGGCACTGCTGGTGAGCTTTTGCGGCCTGACCGAGAACCGGGAAATCCGCGATGGCGATGCCCACACCGAGGAAGCCGTGCGGGAACTGTGCCAGCTGCTGATGGACTACGTCTCAGCGGGACACTTCGAGGTCTACGAACAGCTGATGCTCGAGGGAAAGGCGTTCAACGATGACGATGGCCTGGAGAAATCCAAGGAGCTCTATCGCCGGATCGACGGTACCACGGATGTCGCCGTGGACTTCAACGACAAGTACCTGGAGACGGATGATCTCTCCAGCCTCGCCCGCGACCTGTCCGAACTGGGTGAGGCGCTCGAGACGCGCTTCACCTCGGAAGACCAGATGATCGCCGTGTTGCACACCGCACACAAAAACCAGCTGGCGTGATGGGCGACCGCCCCCGCGGCGGATAAAACGCAACAACCGGAATCAAAAAAGGGGCCACCTGGTGGCCCCTTTTTATCGCCCGACGTCAGTAATATTACTGCTCGCCGCTGGCGTCCTCGCCTGACTGCTCCTCACCCGACTGCTCGGCGGGTTCGGCATCCTGCTTCTCCTGGCCTTCCTCGCCAGCGCCTTCAGCCACATTCGCCTTGTGCAGCTCCACCTCAAAAATCAGGGTGGCATTGGGGCCGATCAGGCCGCCGGCGCCGCCGGGACCGTAAGCCAGGTCAGACGGGATATACAGCTCCCACTTGGCACCTTCCTTCATCAGCTGCAGGGCTTCGGTCCATCCCTTGATGACGCCATCTACCGGGAACTGGACCGGCTCACCGCGCGCATAGGAGCTGTCGAACTCGGTCCCGTCGATCAGGGTGCCCTTGTAATCCACCTCTACGGTGCTGTCGGCGGAGGGAGAGTCGCCGCTACCCTCGCGGATAACCTTGTACTGCAGGCCGGAGTCGGTGGTAACCACGCCTTCTTTCTTCGCGTTCTCGGCCAGGAAAGCCTCGCCCTTGGCCTGGTTTTCCTCAGCCTTGGCCTTGAACTCCTGCTCCTGCTTGGCCAGCATTTCCTGTTGCTTGGCCTGCATGTTTTCCTGGAATACCGCGATCACCTGCTGCTTTTCCTCATCGCTCAGGCGTGAGTCGCGGCCTTCAGCCACGTCATTGAGAGCCATGGTCACGACCTGGGGATCCAGCGCGACATCCTGGGACTCAAGCCGGCGCGCCATGTCCTCGGCGATGATGTAGCTGACTTTTTTCTCCTGAGTATCCAGTGCGACTTCCTCGGACTGGCCGCCTTCCTGCTTGTTACAGCCGGCCAGTGCGACGCCCAGGGCTACTGCCGCAGCCAGTGGAAATTTTTTCATAGGGTTATCTCTTGGTCTTTGCATGTGTTTATTGGTGAGGTTCCCTCGTCACCGGCCCGCAGCAGCGGGCGCGGGAGGCGGCCCTATGGCCATGGCGACCCACCGTGAAAGCCGGGAACCCGCCACGGCCCGCACGACGGTGTGTCAGCCGATACCGGCCAAGTCTAACGCAAGGTGACGACCCGTGCACACCGACCGTGTTCACATAGAACACGGCTTACCCCGTTAAGTTTCCAGGGCAAACGCTTTTTATAGGCAAAATCCGCGGTTTTTCGCCGGCCACGGCATACAATTTTGAAAAAAACAGCGCTATTATCGGTGCACCTGCGGTTGCTTTGGATTGCTGCAAGGTATTTGCTTCCCTTGGCAACGCGTCAGTGCAAGAACTGTAACTGCGGTACCGACCGCAAGAATACCGGGCACCCGCTTTGTCCGGATGCGTTGAACCGATAAAAACTCTCAGGATATTTACTCATGGCTGCCAAGAAGAAAGCTGTCGATCCGGTTGCAGAACTGGAAGCGCAAATCGCCAAGCTCACCGACAAACTCGACAAGGCCCGCACCAAGCAGGCAACCGACGCCGGCAAGGCGGTGCAGAAATCTGCCAAGGCATTGGCCTCCGCCAAGGACAAGCTGGCCAAGGCCAAGAGCAAGCTCGCCGACGCGCGCGCTGCCGCCAAGAAGCGCAAAACTGCTGCCACGCAGAAGCGCGTAGATACCGCCAAGGCCAATGTGGAAAAACTGACCGAAGCGGTGGCCGAGGCCAAAGAAGCTGCGGCGGAAGCCAAGCAGGCTGAAGCGGCGAGCAAGCTGGAAATGAAGCTCGCGGAGAGCGTCAAGAAAGCCGCCGCCAAGGCCGAAAAGGAAGTCGCCAAGCAGAAGAAGAAGGGCGCGGCCAAGGCCGGCACCAGGAAAGCCTCCGCCAAGAAAGCCTCCGCCAAGAAGACGCCTGCGAAGAAGGCCGGCGCGAAAGAGAGCACAAGCAGCAAGGCCAAGAAGCCCGCCGCCAGGAAGGCAGCCACCAAAGCCGCCGCCAAGGGTGGCACCGCGAAGAAGGCACCGGCCAAGAAATCCGCTGCGAAGAAGTCTGCCAGCGCCAAACCAGCCAGTACCAAAAAGGCATCGCCTGAAAAGGCCAGCAGCGCCAAATCTGCGGCAAAGAAACCAGCCGTCAAGAAGGCACCGGTGAAGAAAGCCCCGGTGAAGAAGGCGCCTACCCATGAGGCAGCGACCAACAAGCCGTCAGCCGCGGTAAGCCCTGCCGAGACCGCCCGGCCTGCGACAGCGAAGCCGGCCGAGCCGACTGCGCCCGTTGAGAAAAAGGAAGCGGCGGCCGAGAGCAAGCCGGCGCAAACCCCCTCCACTCCGGCAGAGAGCCCCAAGCCGACACCGAGCATCACGCCGGTTACCCCCGCCAACAGCCTGTTTTCCAGCGAGCCGTCGGAGGAGCGCTAGCCCTCAGCCCCGCTCATTGCAGTAGCTGTCGATCAGGCCCGCCCAGCGGGCCTGTTCTTTTTGTGGCAGGCCGTACTGCTGGCCGGCCAGCGCCAGCGCGGAGCGATCCTCCGGCCAGGACTCCTGCTGCAGCTTCCACAGGGCCGCCAGCTGGCGTTGCTCCAACCCCAGCTCAAAACGCTTGCAGCGCTCATACAACAGCTGGGTCCGCGGGCGCATCCCGCCGAGGAAACGCCGCAGGTTGCGCACCGTGGCAATGATGCGGCGACGCGGTGCCAGCCCGCGGTCCGCCACCCGCCAGCTCTCCTCGCTCAGCTGGCGGCCGGCCGCAGTCACGTAACTGGCCCAGAGCAGCAGGCAGACATCGGCACCGCGCTCCTCCTGGCAGGCGAGCAGGAATGCCTCCACATCCCCGTGGGCGTAAAAATCGAGGCTGAACTCCCACAGGGGATTTTCCAGCGCAGAGGGTACGGAGGATGGAGGCGAGGATTTCGTCACGTTAGAATCCCGGCATTTCTTATCGGGTGCGCCGTCGGGCGTCGGGCCGCGGGGCTTATATCCCGTTAGCCTAGCATTGTCGCCCACCCGGGTAATGCCAAAAGAGGTTTTTCTTGATCAATCTGCATGGTGTCTCCCTGCAAGTGGGCGGACGAGAACTGCTGCACAACGCCGATTGCCGTATCTTTCCCGGCCACAAAGTGGGGATTATCGGTGCCAATGGCTGCGGCAAGTCCACCCTGTTCAAACTGCTGCTGCGGGAGATCGAAAGCGATGCCGGCAACGTCGAGGTTCCGGCCGGCTGGCGCATCGCCCATATGGCCCAGGAAGTAGCGGCCGGGGACCAGTCCGCCCTGGACTATGTCCTCGACGGCGATGGTGAGCTGCGCGACCTGCAGCGCGAGCTGGCGCAACTCGAGAGCGCGGACGCGCCCGATGGCAGGCGCCTGGCAGAACTGCACGAGCGCATGGCGGCGGTGGATGGTTACAGCGGGCCTGCGCGCGCAGCCCAGCTGCTCGACGGCCTGGGCTTTGCGCATGCCGACCAGCAGCGCCCGGTACACAGTTTCTCCGGCGGCTGGCGCATCCGGCTGAACCTGGCGCGGGCCCTGATGTGCCCGGCGGACCTGATGCTGCTCGACGAACCCACCAACCACCTGGACCTGGACGCCACCCTGTGGCTGGAGCAGTGGCTGCAGAAATTCCCCGGCACCCTGCTGATCATCTCCCACGACCGCGACTTCCTCGATGCAGTGGTCGACGGGATCATCAGTTTCGAGCACCGTCGCCTGGTGCAGTACAGCGGGAATTACAGCGCGTTCGAGCGCACCCGGGCGGAGCGGCTGGCGCAGCAGCAGGCGGAATACGAGAAGCAGCAGGCCCAGCGCGCGCATATGGAGGACTTTGTTCGCCGCTTCCGCGCCAAGGCCACCAAGGCCAGGCAGGCCCAGAGCCGCCTCAAGGCCCTCGACCGGATGGCGCAGATAGCGCCGGCCCACGTGGACTCGCCGTTCCGCTTCTCGCTGCCGGGGGCGGACAAGGTTTCCAATCCGCTAATTGACCTGCGTGAGGCAGACCTCGGCTACGGGGACCGCGTGGTGGTGCACAAGGTGCAGCTGGGAATCGAGCCGGGGCGGCGCATCGGCCTGCTGGGCCCCAATGGTGCCGGCAAGTCGACCCTGATCAAGACGCTGGCCGGCGAACTCGAACCCCTGGCCGGCGAACGGCTGTGCGGCGAACACCTGGCGGTCGGCTATTTCGCCCAGCACCAGCTGGAGGCACTGGACACTGCCGCGTCGCCGATGTTGCACCTGCAACGCCTGTCACCCGACGCCAGCGAGCAATCCCTGCGGGATTTCCTCGGTGGCTACGGCTTTACCGGCGACCGGGTCTTCGAGCAGGTGGGCGGCTTTTCCGGGGGCGAGAAGGCACGCGTGGCGCTGGCGATCCTCGCCTGGCAGAAGCCCAACCTGCTATTGCTCGATGAGCCCACCAACCACCTGGACCTGGAAATGCGCCATGCCCTGACCCTGGCGCTGGCGGAATTCCCCGGCGCGGTGGTGCTGGTGTCCCACGACCGGCACCTGCTGGCCAACACCGCCGACGAATTCCTGCTGGTGGCCGAGGGCCGTGCGCAACCTTTCGATGGCGACCTGGAGGATTACCGCAACTGGCTGCTGGAATTCCGCCGCAATGAACGCGCCGGCGAGAAGGCAGCTGCCAGGACTGCAGAGCAACCGCCGGAAGACAGGAAAACCCAGCGACGCGCTGCGGCGGCGCTGCGCGAGCAGCTGAAACCGCTGACCAATCAGCTGAAGAAAGTGGAGCGCGAAATGGCCCGCGCGGAGAAGCAGCTGGCGGAGCTGGAAGAGCTGCTGGCGGACGAGAGCCTTTACACGGGCGGACAGCAGGAGGAAATCGCCCGCCTCAACCGCGCCCAGGCAGAACAGCGGGAACAGCTCGAGACGCTCGAAATGGAGTGGCTGGAAATCAGTGAGCAGCTGGAGTCGATGCGGGGCTGATTCCCCGGACTACCTCTCCGGCAGTTCCTCCGGGCAGCCCTGCTCGTCCACGGCGGTACCGAACGGTGTGCCCGCGCAGAGGTCCAGGTAGTCCGGGATGCCGTCGGAGTCCGAGTCCACCGGGCAGCCGGTATTGTCCACATTGACGCCTGGTGGCGTCTGCGGGCACATATCCACGTTGTCGATAAAGCCGTCGGCATCGGTGTCCCGCACGATGGGCGGGGACTCCATCCACTGGTAGCCGATGGTGAAGCTGAGCGCGCCATCGACCCCGCCGCGCTCGACACCATAGAAGGCCCGGGCATCGGCGCGGGCCTGCCAGCGCGGGCCCAGCCGGTATTTCACGCCGATACCGAAATTGGCCATGGTCTGGCGGTCATGCTCCTCCTTGCTGCGATCAAACAGTATCGGGCCCTCGAAATCCGGCGGGATCTCCGGCAGCGGCTCGATCAACCGGTCGTATTCGATGCGGATTTCGCCCACGCCAATCGCCAGGTACGGTTGCCAGCAGGGGTCATTGCAGAACTGGCCGGCGAACTGCCAGAACAGGTCCAGGTGGTAGTTGTAGAGATCGACTTTCTCGTCCAGGCCGTCGATATCCACCGAGTAACCATCGACCACGCCCTCCAGCGCCCAGCGGTCGGTGATATTGAAGCCGAAGCCCACGCCGCCGCCGCTGCTGTCGTCCAGGTCGAAGTTCTCGAAGGGGGTGCCGTCCAGGCGGTCGCTGTCGAACCACTGCTGCGAGCCTTTCAGGTAGAGGTTGAGGGTGCCCTCCTCATCGGCCACGGCCACCGGGCCGGGCAGGGCGAGCAACAGCAACAGGGGCAGGAGTCTGCGTGCGGGCCGAAGACTTTTATGGGTCATTGTGGGCTCCGGAGTGTCCTTTTACCGGCGGGTCGTCTGACTACTGAAGATAGCAGACCCGCCGGCAGCCCGTTTCGGCCGCTCAGCGGCGGCGATAGAGCAGGTCCCACACGCCGTGGCCGAGCCGCTGCCCGCGGCGCTCGAACTTGGTTTCCGGGCGGAACTCCGGGCGCGGCGCATACTGGCCGGCGCCGGCGGTGTTCTCCAGGGCAGGCTCTGCCTCCAGCACCTCCAGCATATGCTCGGCGTAGTTCTCCCAGTCGGTGGCCAGGTGCATCAGGCCGCCGGCTTTGAGCTTGCTGCACAACAGGCGCACGAATTCCGGCTGGACGATACGGCGCTTGTGGTGCTTCTTCTTGTGCCACGGATCGGGAAAATACAGCTGGAAACGGTCGAGCGAAGCGTCGGGGATACAGTCGTTCAGCACGTCCACCGCGTCGGCCATATACACCCGCAGGTTTCCGATCCCGGCCTTGCCGGCGTTATTGATCAGGCGACCCACGCCCGGCGGGTGAACCTCGATGCCGATGAAGTCCTTGTCCGGTTCCGCCTCTGCCATGGCCAGCAGCGAATCGCCCATGCCGAAGCCAATCTCCAGCACCAGCGGGGCCTCGCGCCCGAATACCTGCTCTGCGTCCAGCGGACCATCGAACAGGGACAGCCCATAGGTGCCCCAGTAATTGTCGAAGGCGCGGCGCTGGCCCTCGGTCATGCGCCCGGCGCGGATGACATAGCTGCGGATGGACTTTTTCTTGTACTCGGTGCGGTAGGGAAAATCTTCCGCGGACTCTTCGTGCATGCTGCGCGACCTCGGCTGCAAATACGTAAACGAATTATTGTAGGAGCGGCCCATGGCCGCGACCGTTGAGATATTTCCGGGTCATCGCGGCCATGGGCCGCTCCTACAGGAAACGATAGGAAAATCAGCGCGACAGGTTGAGCGCCGCCACAAACAGCGCCGCCCAGCCGGCTATCATCAGGCTGCCACCGAGCGGCGTGACCGGCCCCAGCCAGCGCGGCCCGCCAAAGGTGAGGCCGTAGAGGCTGCCGGAGAAAAGCAGCACGCCGGCTGCAAACAGGGCGCCGGCCACCAGCAGCGCCATGCGCTCGCCCCACTGCTGCATCAGCAGCGCCACCCCGAACAGTGCCAGCGCGTGAATCAGCTGGTAGTGCACGCCGGTCTTGAATGCCTCGAGCAGGTTTTCCGCCACCTTGCCGCGCAGGCCGTGGGCGCCAAAGGCGCCCAGGATGACGCCGCTGCCGCCGAGAAAGGCGGTGAGTAACAGGTAGAATTTGGTCACAGTGATTTCCGCACTTTGGTATTTCCGGTTGCGCGACCCGTGGGCACCAGGCCGCGGCCGGCACGCAAAAAAAAACCGCGCGGTCGCGCGGTTTTCGCTCTGAGCCCGGTTGCGCGATCAGGCTTCCATGGCCACGCGCACCTTTTTCATCGCGTTCTTTTCCAGCTGGCGGATACGCTCGGCGGACACGCCGTACTTGTCGGCCAGCTCGTGCAGGGTCGACTTCTCATCGCTCAGCCAGCGCGCCTGGATGATATCGCGGCTGCGCTCGTCCAGCTGCTCCATGGCGGCAGCGAGGCTGCTGAGATTGGTCTCCTCCCAGTTGTCCCGCTCCAGCTGGGCCGCCGGGTCAAAGCTGCGGTCTTCCAGGTAGTGCGCCGGGGCCTGCCAGGCGGAGTCGTCGTCATCGTCCACCCCGGCGTCAAAGGCCGCATCGTGGGCCGACAGCCGGCCCTCCATCTCGTGCACGTGGGAGACGTCCACGTTCAGCTCCGCCGCCACGGCCTTGGCCTCGTCGTTGGTCAGCCACGCGAGTTTCTTCTTCTGGCCGCGCAGGTTGAAGAACAGCTTGCGCTGGGCCTTGGTGGTGGCGATCTTCACGATGCGCCAGTTGCGCAGGATGAATTCGTGGATCTCCGCCTTGATCCAGTGGACGGCGAAGGAAACCAGGCGCACGCCCTTCTCCGGGTTGAAGCGACGGACGGCCTTCATCAGGCCCACGTTGCCCTCCTGGATCAGGTCACCCTGGTTGAGGCCGTAGCCGGAGTAAGACTTGGCGATGTGCACCACAAAGCGCAGGTGCGACATGACCAGCTGCCGTGCGGCATCCAGGTCCTGGCGGTAGTAGAGGTCCTCCGCCAGACGCTTCTCCTCCTCCGCGGACAGCACGTCGAAGCTGCTGACCGTCTGGATATAGGCGCCGAGATTGGCACCCGGAGACAGTGTATGGACTGGCTGCAGGCTTGTACCCATTCAGGTTTCTCCCCTTGGAATTCTCAGTGTCGGTTGAACTTCTGGATCAATCGACCACCACCCGGGACTGGGCCCGGCGCGGTGAATTGGCTCAGTGTAGCACTAGCCCGGGCGCTTTAGGAAGCCCGCCCGGGAGCGCTGGAACCGTTGATTTCCGTGGCATTAGAGGGGTTATCCACAGACCGGGTTCCCGCTCGCGGGAGCAAATATGCGAACAGGTGCAACCAACCGGTCACGATGGTTCGATAGCCCGGAGATGCCGCGCGACGGCCAGCCAGGCTCCCGCCAGGCCCAGCAACGCGGCCCCGCCGGCAAGGCCCAGCAGGTAGGCAGGGCCGGGCCCGTCCAGGGTGTATCCGCTGCCATAGGAGTCCGCCAGTCCGGCTACCGGCCCCGCCAGCAGCGCCACCCCCACGGCGACCAGCAGCCAGGCCAGCAGGCCGCCGCAGAGGCCATAGCAGATGCCGCTGTATAGGAAGGGCCGGCGCACGAAGGCATTGGTGCCCCCCACCAGCTTCACCACCAGGATCTCCTCGCGGCGGCTCTCGATATGCAGGCGGATGGTATTCACCACCACCAGGATGACGCCCAGCGCCAGCAACAATCCCAGCCCCAGCGACAGCCGCTGGCCCAGCTCGGTCAGCCGCGCCAGCCTCTCCACCCACGCCATATCCAGCACCACCGCATCGGTCAGCGCGCTCTCGCGCAGGCCCGCTGCCAGTGCTTCCAGGTCGGACGCGGCGCTGTCTTGTGGCCGCACCAGCAGCACCGCCGGCAGCGGGTTCGCATCCAGGCCGGCCAGGGCATCACCGAGTCCCGACGACTGCTGGAACTCCGCCAGGGCCTGCTCGGGGGAAATATACGTAACCGCCGCCACCCGTGGATCGGCGCGCAGGTCCTCCACATAGGAGGTTACCGCCGCCTCGCGGGCGCGCTTGTGCAGGAACACGGAAATCTGCGGCTGGCCCTCCCAGCCGGCGACCGCCCGCTGGAAGTTGACCAGGCCCAGCTGCAGCGAGGCCGGCAGGGCCAGGGCGATGGCTATTACCAGCGCGGTCATGCCGCTGGCCATGGGCGCCGCCAGGAAGCGGCGCACCGCCTCGCCGGCCATCTCGCGGTGGTGTCCGAGCCAGCTGCGGCCGCGATCACCGAGGCGCGTGCGGGCGGTCACCGCACCGGCGGGGCGGGCGCGCCCCTCGGCTGCAGGCGGCTGGCGGTTCGCAGCGCGGGCTGCAGGGCCTGGGTTACGGGTAGGCTGCTTCACGGCTCGGGATTCCATCGTAGATCAACTGGCCCGCCTGCAGGGTGAGCACCCGGCGCTTCTGGCGGGCGATAAGCTCCAGGTCGTGGCTGGCAACCAGGACCGTCACACCGACGGCGTTGAAGTCGGCAAAGAGCTGCATGATTTCCGCCGACAACTGCGGGTCCAGGTTACCGGTGGGCTCGTCCGCCACCAGGATCGCCGGCTTGTTGACCACCGCCCGGGCGATACCAACCCGCTGCTGCTCACCACCGGAGAGCACGATGGGATTCTGCTTCTCCTTGTGCAGCAGCCCCACCTTGTCCAGGGCCGCGCGCACGCGCCGGCCCACCTCGCGCCGGTTGCAGCCGGCCACCGCCAGGGGCAGTGCCACGTTGTCGAACACGCTGCGGTCGAACAGCAGCTGGTGATTCTGGAACACGATGCCGACATTGCGGCGATAGTAGGGCACCTGGCTGTTGCGCAGGCGGTTCAGGTTCTGCCCGCCGACCAGGATGGTGCCGCGGGTGGGGCGCTCGATGGCGGTGAGCAGTTTCAGCAGTGTGCTCTTGCCGGCCCCGGAGTGCCCGGTGAGGAACACCATCTCGCCACGCCCCAGTTCCAGGCTGATGCGCACCAGCGCATCCTGCCCGGACTCGTAGCGCTTGTTGACGTTGTCGAAGGTGATCATGCAGCGGCGTGTTCTTGTTATTTATTGGCTGTAGGAGCGGCCCATGGCCGCGACCGGATACCAGAGGGTCCGGGCGGTGCAGTCGCGGCCATGGGCCGCTCCTACAATGGGAAACTCAGTCGGAGTTGCGGCGAAACAGCGCGGCGACAAAGTCTCTGGCGCGGAATGGCTGCAGGTCTTCGGCCTGCTCGCCGACACCGATAAAGCGTACCGGAATACCGAAGCGCTGTGCCAGTGCAAAGATCACACCGCCCTTGGCGGTGCCGTCAAGTTTGGTCAGCACCAGGCCGGTCACGCCCGCAGCGTCGCGGAACTGGCTGGCCTGGCTGATGGCGTTCTGGCCGGTACCCGCGTCCAGCACCAGCAATACCTCGTGGGGGGCCGTCTGGTCGAGCTTGCCCATGACCCGGCGCACCTTGGTGAGCTCTTCCATCAGGTTGGACTTGGTGTGCAGGCGCCCGGCGGTGTCGGCGATGACCACGTCGACGCCGCGTGCCTGGGCCGACTGCACCGCGTCGTAGATCACCGAGGCGCTGTCGGCACCGGTGTGCTGGGCCACCACCGGAACACTATGACGATCGCCCCAAACCTGCAGCTGCTCTACGGCCGCCGCGCGGAAGGTGTCGCCGGCGGCCAGCATGACCGACTTGCCCTCGTTGAGGTAGCGGTGTGCCAGCTTGCCGATGGTGGTGGTCTTGCCCACGCCGTTGACGCCCACCACCAGGATCACAAAGGGCTTCTTCGCGGAATCTATCTCGAGCGGCGCCTCGACGCTGCCCAGCAGGTCGGCCAGCTCCTCCTGCAGGGCCCGGTATAGCGCCTCACCGTCTTTCAGTTCGCGGCGTGACACCCGCGCGGTCAGGCGATCGACGATTTCGGTGGTCGCGTCCATGCCCACATCGGCCATCAGCAGCTGGGTCTCCAGCTCTTCCAGCAGCTCGTCATCAATCTCTTTCGCACCCAGGAAGAGGTTGCCCATACCCTCGGCAAACTGGCTGCTGGTGCGGCTCAGGCCGCGGCGGATGCGGGCGAAAAACCCGGGCTTGCCCTCCTGTTCCGGCTCGCCGGGTTTTTCCGCGGGGGGCTGGTCCGCGGGCGACTGGGCCGGAGCGGGCGCCCCGGGGACAGCTTCGGCGGTATCTCCTGCCGGGGAAGACGCCCGGCGAGCTGAGGCGCCGCTCTCTTCGCGTTCCGGCACCGCTCCGGCTGGCTCACCAGCGGGTTCCCCCGCGCGAGGGTGCTCAGCGGCCTCGGTGGCCTCACTTTCTGCCGGCGCCTCACCGGGTTGCTCGACAGGCTTTTCGTCCGCCTGCTCTTCGGGCTTGGGCTTTTTCTTGCGCAGGAAATCAAAGATCATGCTTGTGTCCGGCTATACCGCTGTGTTGGAAAGGCGTTAATCTTAGGGCCTGTCAGCACTAAATGCGATATCAGTGTTTACCGCCCGGCTGCCCTTCAAACCCCACGTCACCAGGAAACCGACTTGTCCAGGAATCGCCCGCGCAGATCCGCCCCGCAACCCATGTCCCAGCTGCGCATCATCGGTGGCGAGTGGCGCGGCCGCAAGCTGCAGTTCGCCCCGGTCGAAGGGTTGCGTCCCACCGGCGATCGCCTGCGCGAGACCCTGTTCAACTGGCTGCAGTTCCGCCTGCCCGGGGCGCGCTGCCTGGACCTGTTTGCCGGCTCCGGCGCCCTCGGGCTGGAGGCGCTCTCCCGCGGGGCCGCTGCGGTGGATTTCGTGGAGCTGAACCGGCGTGCGGCAGATACCCTCCGCACGCAACTCGAACTGCTGGGCACCGACCGCGGCCGGGTGCACCACGAGAGCGCGCTGCAATTCCTCGCCCGCGAGCCGGGCACCCATGGCGCCCCCTACGACGTGGTCTTTCTCGACCCGCCGTTTGCCGCGGACCTCTGGCAGGAGTCACTCGCGGCGCTGGGTGGGCACCTTGCCAAGGGGGCCCGGGTCTACGTTGAAACTCCCCGCGATACCCCCATCAACCTGCCGGAAGGCTGGCTGACTGAAAAAGAGAAGCGCGCTGGCCAGGTGTGCATGCGGCTACTGGCCACAGGCTGAAAGACCGCCTTTTGAGCGCGGACCGCAAATTGTTTAACATGCGCGTCCCCGCCGGGCCGCTGAAACACCCCGACGGCGGGTGACCCAATGACACGGCGGCCTCGATATCGGCATCCAGCGACAACCTGTGAAACCCTGCTCATGAAAAAAGTCGTCTACCCCGGAACCTTCGATCCCATCACCAATGGCCATATGGACCTGGTGGAGCGCGCCTGCCGCCTCTTCGACCACGTGATCGTGGCCGTTGCGTCCAGTTCCCGCAAGAACCCCCTGTTCACCCTCGACGAGCGGGTGGAACTCGCGCAGCAGGTGCTCAGCCACCTGCCCAACGTGGAGGTGATCGGCTTTGATATCCTGCTGGCGGACCTGGTGCGCCAGGTGGATGCCTACGGGGTACTGCGGGGGCTGCGCGCGGTATCGGACTTCGAGTATGAGTTCCAGCTGGCCAACATGAACCGGCAGCTGGCGCCGAACATGGAGAGCCTGTTCCTGACGCCCGCCGAGCACCTGTCCTATATCTCCTCGTCCCTGGTGCGCGAGATCGCCTCCCTCGGCGGGGACGTGACCAAGTTCGTGCCGCCGGCAGTGGAAGAGGCCCTGCAGCAAAAATTCCGCGGCTGATCCCGCAGCAGCCCTGAGCCAAACGCAGCCCTGAGCGAATGGCGGCCCTGAGCGGCATACAGTCCGCCCCCGGCGGGCCGCACCGGCTTTCTGTTACACTCCGGCGGGACTTTCCCTGACCGGAGTATCTCGTGCGCAAACTGCTTTTTGCCTCCCTGGTAACGGCCGGCATCATTTCCGCCGGTGTGCTCGTCGCCGGGCCGGATCGCACCCCCGATGATCCTGCGGAAATCCAGCCCGAGGTCTTTACCGGCCGCGGTGAGGTCAAGGCGGCCACGGCGGAGGAGTTCATGGCCGTCACCGCCAACCCCCACGCCAGCAAGGCCGCCGCCGACATTCTCGCCCGGGGCGGCACCGCCGTGGACGCGGCCATTGCCGCCCAGCTGGTACTGGGCCTGGTGGAGCCACAGTCCTCCGGTATCGGCGGTGGCGCCTTTATGCTCAGCTTCAACGCCGATGACCAGTCCCTGACTTATTACGACGGCCGGGAGACCGCGCCGGCGGCCGTGGATGAAAACTACTTTATGCACGACGGCGAGCCGCGGGACTTTCTCAGGGCGGTGATCGGTGGCTATTCGGTCGGGGTGCCGGGCGTGGTGCGCATGCTGGGGCTTGCCCATGAGCGCGAGGGCAAGCTGCCCTGGGCGGAGCTGTTCGGGCCCGCCATCGCGCTGGCGGAAAGCGGCTTCGAGGTATCACCGCGGCTACACAAACTGCTGGAGCGCCTGCCTCAGGTGAATGTGCGCCCGGCAATCTCGGAATATTTCTTCACCGACAAGGGCGAGCCCCTGCCCGTCGGCACCCTGCTGAAAAACCCCGACTACGCGGAGACACTGCGTGTGCTCGCAGGGGAGGGCGCCGAAGCCTTTTACACCGGTGAAATTGCCGCGGCCATCGTCGACGCGGTGCGCAATGACCCGGTCAATCCCGGCGTAATGACCCGCGCGGACCTGGCCGGTTACCGGGCCAAAGTGCGCGAGCCGCTGTGCAGCGAGTTCCTGGTCTACCGTGTCTGCGGCGCCGGGCCGCCGTCGTCTGGCGGCACTACCGTGGGCGCCATCCTGGGTATGCTGGGAGAGTTTCGCCTGGCGGAGCTGGAGGCCGGCGGGACAATGCTGACCCACCTGTTCGCCGAGGCGTCCGAGCTGGCCTTCGCCGACCGCAATACCTATGCCGCCGACCCCGACTTCGTGGCCGTGCCCGCCCGGGCAATGGTGGCGCCCGAGTACCTGGTGCGCCGGGCCAGGCTGATCTCGCGGGAAGAGGCCACCGATGCGGTGTCTGGCAAGCCGAAACCCTTCGACGGCGAACGCCGGCCGGCGGGCTCGCCGGAGAAACCCAATACCAGCCACCTGGCGATCGTCGACCGCTACGGCAATGGCGTGAGCATGACCACCAGCATCGAGACCGGTTTTGGTTCGCGCCTGCTGGTCCGGGGATTCCTGCTCAACAACCAGCTGACGGATTTTTCGTTTACGCCCAAAAATGCCGATGGCCGGCTGGTGGCCAATCGCATACAACCGGGCAAGCGGCCGCGCTCATCCATGTCACCCACCATCGTTTTCAACAGGGACGGCAGCATGCGACTGCTGGTGGGTTCACCGGGGGGCTCGCGCATCATCGACTACACGGCGCGCACTATCCTCTACCACCTGGGGCTCGGCATCCCCATTGCAGACGCCATCGCCGACGGCAACATCGGCGCCATCGGCGGCCGGGTGGAACTCGAAACCGGGTTTTTCCCGCCACCCACCGTAAGAAAGCTGGAGGAGCTGGGACACAGGGTGGTGGAACGCCAGCTCAACAGCGGCATCCACGCCATCGCGCTCACCGGCGACAAGCTGCACGGCGGCGCCGACCCTCGTCGCGAGGGCAGTGCGGTGGGCAGGTAATCCAGTAGGGGAGATCATCGATGCGCGCCTTTTCCCTGTTTCTGCTGCGTGTCAGCCTCGGCCTGCTGCTGCTCATCTGGGGCGTGGACAAGCTGGTCAACGTGGACCACGCCATCGCCGTATCTGACCGCTTCTATCTGGGGGTCATTAGTGCACCATTGCTGTGGAAGGCGTTCGGCGTGTTGCAGCTGCTGCTGGGCACTGCCGTGATTGCCGGGTTCTACCAGCGCTACAGCTATCCCGCCCAGGCCGCAGTCAACGGCGTCACGCTCCTCGGCGTGTGGCGCTCAATCGTCGATCCCTGGGGATGGTACCTGGACGGCACCAATGTGCTGTTTTACCCCTCGCTCATCGTTTTTGCCGGTTGCCTGGTGCTGTGGGCCTTTCGCGACGAGGACCGCCTGCTGGCCGCCGACCGCGGGCAGGGGAGGCAGCAATGACCAACCCGTGGTTCATGCTGTTGCTGGCCGGGTTGCTGGAAGTGGGCTGGGCCGTGGGCCTGAAGTACACGGACGGCTTCAGCCGGCCCCTGCCGAGCATCCTCACGGTGCTGGCGATGGCGGCCAGCTTCTATTGCCTGGCACTGGCGCTGCGGCAGATCCCGGTGGGCACCGGCTACGCCGTGTGGACCGGAATCGGCACCGTGGGCACGGCTATCCTGGGTATAGTGCTGTTTGCTGAGTCCACCGCGCCGGCCCGGCTCGCCTGCATCGGGCTCATTGTCGCGGGGATTATCGGCCTCAAGCTGACTTCCCCTGCCTGAGCCATCGCCCGGCTCTCACTCCCCGGCCCCAAAGACCTGCCTGCCGCGATAATAGGTCTGCAGGACGCGGGTCGAAGCTATCTCCTGCGGTGCAACCTGGAACAGGTTCCGGTCCAGTACCACCATGTCCGCCCACTTGCCGGGCTCGAGACTGCCAGTCTGTTCCTCCAGCCGGTTGGCGAAGGCGCCGTTGATGGTGAAGGCTGCCACCATCTCTTCCACCGATACTCCAGCGCCATCCCCGGCGGCGGGGTCGCTGCCACCGCCTGCCTCGCCCCGCGTCACCCCCAGCTGGATCCCGGCCAGCGGGTTGCCGGGACTGGAACCGGGGCGATTGCTGCCGGCGGCGACGGTGATGCCGGCGTCGAACAGGCTCTGCAGGGGATACTGGGCCGCTGCCCGCGTGTCACCGAGCTGCGGGAGGCCCTGCGCCCGGAGGCTCGCCCCACGATCGAGCCGGTAGGGCAAAACCAGCGCGACGGTACGGGTTTCCACAAACCGCTGCAGGTCTTGCTGATCCACCAGGCGCAGGTGAACCAGCGCGTTGCGCAGGTCTTCCGGGCCGTTGATATCCCGCGAGTGGGCGAAGGCGGTGAGCGCCATATCGACGGCGGCATCGCCAACGGTGCGCAGCATGACCTGCAGGCGCGCGGCGTTGGCGAGCTTGACCATCTGGTTCAGGTCTTTCTGCCCGAACCGCTGTGCACCGCGGTGATCTGGCCGGTCCCGGTAAGGCTGCTTCAGCAGGGCCCGGGCCGCGGCTACACCCCCATCCGTCACCAGCCTGGCCGAGTGCACCTGGAAATCCTCATCGCGGTATTTTTCCGACAGCGTCTTGAGGAACTGGATTTCTTTCTCGCCGGCTCCCGGGGCCAGGGAGAAGGAGCCGCGCACGCGCACGGTGAGGTTTTTGAGCCCCGCCATCTTCTGGTAGGCGTCCAGCTTGGAGCGGTCCTCGGTGGGACGGATATAGGCATCGTGCACGGTGGTGATGCCGCGGCGCGCCAGGGCGTCCTGTGCCGCACGTATCTGCGCGCGGTAATCCGCCTCGTTTTTCGGCGGGATAATCTTCTCCACCAGTGCCATGGCACTGCGCCCGCGAAACACGCCGGTCACCAGGCCGGTCTCGTCCCGCTCGATCACGCCGCCCTCCGGGTCCGGCGTATCGTTGTCGATGCCCGCGGCGGCAATCGCCTCGGAGTTCGTCCAGATGGTGTGGTGGTCGGCGGCATAGAGGACAATGGGCACCAGGTCGTTGACCTGGTCGAGCTGCGCCTTGTGGGGCGTGCCCTCACTGAAGGTACTGCCGTCCCAGCCGCGCCCGACCACCAGCTGGCGCTGCGGGTGGGCCTCGATAAATTGCGCCACGGCCTGCTGGTAGTCGGCGATACTATCGCCGTCATACAGGTCCACCTCGCCAGCCAGGTTGCCGACATACATGTAGGAGTCGATGAAGCCCGGCAAGACCAGCTTGCCGTCCAGGTCCTCGACCCGTGTGCCGTCGCCGATA
Organism: Microbulbifer yueqingensis; assembly: GCF_900100355.1. Classification (GTDB taxonomy): domain Bacteria; phylum Pseudomonadota; class Gammaproteobacteria; order Pseudomonadales; family Cellvibrionaceae; genus Microbulbifer; species Microbulbifer yueqingensis. The sequence goes on from NZ_FNFH01000004.1 coordinate 98,510, forward strand.
TAGGGCCTGGCGCCGTCGTCGCTCCCGACGTAGACAATCCGCCCGCCGCGCACGGCGAGGGCCTGGGCTATGCGCCGCTCGCTGTCGACCGTGTAGATATAGGCATTCCTGAGCACCAGGTCCGCGGCGGGCGCGGCCTCCTGCGCGCCGGTCCCGGGCTGCTGGGGCGCCGCGGCGCCGGGTTGCCGCTCGGCGCCGGGGGGCGATTCGGGGCCACAGGCCGCCAGTGCCAGCAGCAATGTGCCGAGTATCCAGGGCCGTCCCATCCGTTGCACTCCCTCGCCTGACTGTTACGAAAAACCGGCCGCACGGCTGCTGCCGCCGCGCCGGTGGATAGCCGCCTGAGTATAGGAAACTGGCCTGCAGTGCCAGGGTGAGCCCGGAGGGAGGCGGGTCAGCGCTGGCAGCGGCGGCAGAAGAAGGTACTGCGCTGGCCCAGCACCATATCGCGCACCGGTCCGCCGCACTGGCGGCAGCGCTCACCCGTGCGCCCGTATACGTTCAGCTGCTGGGCAAAATAGCCGGGCTTGCCGTCGCCGCCGATAAAGTCCCGCAGGGTGGTGCCGCCCTGCTCGATGGAGCGCGCCAGGACCTGCTTGATCGCATCGGTGAGGCGCCCATAGCGGGCGCGCGAGATGGTGCCGGCGGCGCGGTCGGGGCGGATACCGGCCAGGAACAGGGATTCACTGGCGTAGATATTGCCCACACCCACCACCACGCGTCCGTCCATGATCAGCGTCTTGACCGCCTGGCGGCGGCCGCGGGATACGCGGAACAGGTAATCGCCACAGAACTCCTCTGACAGCGGCTCCGGTCCCAGGTGGGCCAGCAGGTCGTGGGCCGCCGGGTCGGAGTCGGTCCACAGCAGGGCACCGAAACGGCGGGGGTCGTGAAAGCGCAGGCACAGACCGCTGTCGAGAACCCAGTCCACGTGGTCGTGCTTGCGCACCTCTGCGCCGGGCTCCACCAGCCGCAGGCTGCCGGACATGCCCAGGTGCCAGATGGCGCAACCCCGGTCGGTATGCACCAGCAGGTACTTGGCACGGCGCTCGAGTTTCAGGATCCGCGCGCCGGCGATACGCCGCTCGAAATCCGGTTCCACCGGCCAGCGCAGGCGGCGCTGGCGCACGGTGGCCGAGCACACGGTGTGGCCCTCCAGGTGCGGCGCCAGGCCGCGGCGGGTGGTTTCGACTTCGGGTAACTCGGGCATGGCGGCTCAGCTGCGGTGAAACGGCGGGCATTTCCGCCGGACACAAAAAAACCCGGGCAAGCCGGGTTTTTTCGCGCAAGGCAGATCAGTTACTTGATCTTGCCTTCCTTGTACATCACGTGCTTGCGGACAACGGGATCGTACTTCTTGATCTCCATTTTTTCCGGCATGTTGCGCTTGTTCTTGGTAGTGGTGTAGAAGTGACCAGTACCGGCGCTGGAATTCAGGCGGATCTTCTCACGCATTGTTCTGTCTCCGATTTCTTGGCTGGGCCGTCAGTTACACTTTCTCGCCGCGGGCGCGCAGCTCGCTCAGCACGGTGTCGATACCTTTCTTGTCGATCACGCGCATGCCTTTGGAGGATACACGCAGCTTCACGAAGCGCTTCTCGGACTCAACCCAGAAACGGTGGCTGTGCAGGTTGGGCACAAAGCGACGCTTGGTGCGGTTCTTGGCGTGGGATACGTTGTTACCGGTTACCGGGCGCTTACCGGTTACCTGACATACCTTGGACATCTGTTGGCCTCTTCAAAACTCTCGTGCCCGCATGACGGGGAGTGCGGGGGACTGTAATTCGGGATTCTAATCCGGTTCCTGGGCGGCGGCGGAAACTGTTCAGAATCTGGCCCGGCCGCAAAGAGCGGCGTTTTATACCAGAACAGCCGGCGGCAGACAAGTTTTAACCAGCCCCGGCCGCGACCGGGCGGTACTGTCCCGTCATCCCGGTGGCGTCCCGGGCAGCCCGCACCGCACTGCCACGCACTCTCGCCCTCGCTACAGGAGTCCCCGCTCGGCAAACGACAGTGCGGCACCGTCGCCCACGATCATATGGTCCAGCACCTTGATATCCACCAGTGCCAGCGCCTGCGCCAGCCGCTCGGTGATCCAGATATCCGCCTGGCTGGGCTCCGTCACGCCGGAGGGATGGTTGTGGGCGAGGATCACCGCGGCTGCGCCGCGCTGCAGTGCCGCCTGGACCACCTCGCGCGGGTAGACGCTGGCGGCGTTGAGGGTGCCCTCGAACAGTTCGTCGAACGCGATCACCCGGTGCTGGGTGTCCAGGAACAGGCAGCAGAACACCTCGCGACGGCGGTGGCGCAGCTGCGCGGCCAGGTACTCGCGCACCGCGGCAGGGCTGTCCATGGCGTCGCTGCGCTGCAGGTCCTCGGCGAGATGGCGCCGTGCCATCTCCAGCACCGCCTGTAACTGGACATATTTGGCGGCACCGAGACCGTGGCCGCGGCAGAATTCGGCCTGGGGGGCCTCCAATAACGGCCGCAGGCCGCCGAAATCCGCCAGCAGCTGCCGCGCCAGGTCCACCGCCGAGATCCCCGGCGTACCGGTACGCAGGAATATCGCCAGCAATTCCGCATCCGAGAGTGCCGCGGCCCCGCGCTGCAGCAGCTTTTCCCGCGGGCGCTCCGCCGCTGGCCAGTCACTGATCGCCATCTGTCTCCTCCCTGAGACCTTCGGGCCGCCCCCGGCAGCCCGCCTGAACGCTTGCCACGCTTATCCCGCGAGGCGCATAAATGCTAATCTTACCCGCTCCTGCAATTTCGGAAACCTGACTATGTCCTCCCTGGCCGACAAACGAATCCTGCTGGGCGTGGGCGGCGGTATCGCCGCCTACAAGAGTGCCGACCTGGTGCGCCGCCTGAAAGAGCGGGGCGCCGACGTGCGAGTGGTCATGACCGCCGGGGCGCGGGAGTTCGTGCAACCCCTGACATTCCAGGCTCTGTCCGGCAACCCGGTGCACACCGACCTGCTGGACCCGGCGGCCGAGGCAGCCATGGGCCATATCGAACTGGCCAAGTGGGCGCAGCTTATCCTGGTGGCGCCCGCCAGCGCTAACATCCTGGCGCGGCTTGCCACTGGGATGGCGGACGACCTGCTGAGCACCCTCTGCCTTGCCACGGAAGCGCCGCTGGCCCTGGCGCCGGCGATGAACCAGGCGATGTGGCGGCACCCGGCCACGGCCGCAAATGCGGCCACCCTGCGCGAGCGCGGGGCAGCGCTGCTGGGCCCGGATGCCGGCAGCCAGGCCTGCGGCGATGTGGGGCCGGGACGTATGCTGGAACCACTGGCACTGGTGGCCGAAGTGGAGAGGCTGCTCGCACCGGCGCAGTCGCTGACGGGCAGGAGGGTAGCCATCACCGCCGGGCCCACCCGCGAGGCGCTGGACCCGGTTCGGTTCCTGAGCAACCACAGTTCCGGGAAAATGGGCTTCGCGCTGGCGGCCGCGGCGCAGCGGGCCGGTGCGGACGTGACCCTCATCGCCGGCCCGGTTTCCCTGGCCACGCCCCCGGGGGTGAAGCGGGTCGATGTGATCGATGCACGCCAGATGAAGGAAGCCGCCGAGCGCGCCGCCGACCTCTGCGACCTGTTTATCGGTGCGGCCGCAGTGGCGGACTTTCGCCCGGTGGAGGTGGCGCAGCAGAAGATAAAGAAGCGGGGCGGCAGTGATACCGACAGCCTGGCGCTGGTAAAGAACCCGGATATCGTCGCCGGTATCGCCGGGCGCCGCGAGCGGCGACCGTTTACCGTGGGCTTTGCCGCGGAGACGGAGAAGGTGGAGGAGCATGCGCGGGACAAGCTGAAGCGCAAGAAACTCGACCTGATTATCGCCAATGATGTCAGCGTGCCGGGCGGCGGTTTTAACAGCGACCGCAACGCGGTGACGGTAATCGGCGCCGATGGCGCGACCCACCTGCCATCGACCCTGAAGAGCGAGCTCGCCGACCAGTTGATCGAGATCATTGCCGCGCGGGCCTTCGCGCGGTGAGCAATCAGCGACAGAATAACAAGTAAAATTCAGCCACAGGACATACGACTCAAGTGCCCCCAGTAAAAGCACCCATACAGCTACCCCTGTTCCACCGCGAGCTGCTGTTGCCGGCCCTATTGGCGCTGGTTGCCTGGACCGGCGGCGCCTACCTGCTGCACAAGCATGTCCTCGCCCCGCACAACGAACAGCAGGTGCGCAGTGCCACAACCGCGCTCGCAAGCGAAGTTGCCGACCGGGTGGCGGAGCAATTCGCACAGCGCAGTCGCTACCTGCAGGCGCTGTCGGAAGCTACCGGTGCCGCTCCCTCCGGCAGCAGGATCCAGGTTTTCCGCGCGCAGGATATCCGTGTCGGCGCCGGCGAGCGACCGCGCCTCAATTTCGCCCTGGTGGACCTGCTGGAGCGCAGTGCCGCGGGCGGGCAGCAGGCACTGGAGTTCCTGCGCACCGGCAGTGGCGAGGGCTGGCAATTGCACGGGGCCACACGCACATCAGGGGGAGTGGCACTGGTCTCCGAGCCCCTCGCCGAACTGGAGCGAGTCTTCACGCAATTCGGCACCGCCGCCGGGCGACTGCGCATCCTGCAGCAGTTCCCCGAAGGCCCGGAGCAGTCGCTGTGGGAAGCAGGGCAGGGAGCAGGGGCGGCGGTGTCTGTCCCTGTCGATGGCAGCTACGTCAGGGTGGAACTGCGGCCATCGGCCGCATTTGCCGCCGAGCACAGCACCCCGGCCTCCTGGCTCTACACAGTGGCCGCAGCGGGGCTGCTGGCAACCCTCGCGCTGCTGTATCGCCACATGCCACGGCACACGCCCGCTCCCTGGCAGAGCGGCGAGCGGCCGGTCCGCCGGCGTTCAGACTACCCCGAGCTGGCCGCTGCGGGATCCATCTCCGCCCGCAACCGGGGTCCCGATACGGGGCCTGGCGAGCCACAGCGAGATAGTGGGGGCTACGCGAGACCCGGTACGCCAACAGATTTCCCCCGCCGCGTGTTCCGGGCCTACGATATTCGCGGCATCGCCGGCACGGAAATCGATGAACCTTTCGCCTACCAGCTGGGACGTGCGCTCGGGAGCCTGGCGCAACACGCAGGCGAGGAACTGCTGATGGTCGGCCGCGACGGCCGCAACTCCAGCGAGTTACTCGCGCGGTGCCTGGTCGAGGGGATACTCGACAGCGGCTGCAATAGCGTGGACCTCGGGCTGGTGCCCTCGCCGATCCTCTACTATGCCTGTGCCAGGGGCAAGAACGGCAGCAGCGGCGTCATGGTAACGGCGAGCCACAACCCTGCCGAGTACAATGGCTTCAAGATTATCCTGCGCGGCCGCCCACTCGCGGACGAAAAGCTGCAGCGCCTGCGCCAGCTGATGATCGATGGCCCCTTCCACGAGGGCAAGGGCAGCAACCGCCAGCAGGATATACAGGACCTCTATATCGAGGAGATATTCAATGATGTGGCGCTCGCGGGCGCGCCCCACCTGGTAGTGGATGCCGGCAACGGTGCCACCTCGCAGCTGGCGCCGCGACTGTTTGAGCAACTGGGCTGCGAGGTGACCCCTCTCTTCTGTGAAATCGACGGGGATTTCCCCAACCACCCCCCAGACCCTTCCCGGCCCGAGAACCTGGCGGCGCTGGTGGAAAAGGTAAAAGAGGCCGGCGCCGACCTGGGCGTGGCGCTCGACGGGGACGGCGACCGCGTCACCCTGGTCTCCGCAGGGGGTCGCATCGTCTGGGCCGACCAGCTGGTGATGCTGCTGGCCCGGGATATCCTGGCGCGCAAGCCGGGCGAGAACGTGGTGTTCGATGTGAAGAGCTCCCGCGCCCTCGGTGAGCTGGTCAGCCAGTATGGGGGCCGACCGGTTATGTGGAAGACCGGCCACGCGCCGATGAAAACAAAAATGCTGGAGACAGGCGCCATTCTCGGCGGGGAACTGTCCGGGCATATCTTCATCAAGGACCGCTGGTTCGGTTTTGATGACGGCATCTATGCCGCAGCGCGCATCCTGGAGATCATGGCACTGCGAGAACAGGGCCTGGACGAGCTGCTCGATTCCCTGCCGCGGCTGGCCAGCACCCCGGAAATCCTGGTTCCGGTGGAGGAGGACGAGAAGTTTGCGCTGGTTGAAAGACTGCGTGAACAGGGTGACTTTGGCGAGGCCGACGTGGATACCACCGACGGCCTGCGCATCGAGTACCCCAACGGCTGGGGCCTGGTGCGGGCATCGAATACCGGCGCCGCCCTGACCCTGCGCTTCGAGGCCGAGAACGAACAGGCCCTGGAGGAAATCCGCCGGACTGTCATCGGCCAGCTGCAGCAACTGAACCCCGGCCTGCCGCTCTAGCGCGGCCCCCCGGGAAGAGCAACGATAAGGAATAACGTCTTATGGCATTGGACAGCAAGTCCGCCCTGCGCGTCGCCAAGGTCCTCAACGAGGCCCTGCCGTACATCCAGCGCTTTATCGGCAAGACCATTGTGGTGAAGTTTGGCGGCAACGCCATGGTAGATGAGGAGCTGCAAAACAGCTTTGCCCGCGACATCATCCTGATGAAACTGGTGGGCATGAACCCGGTGGTGGTACACGGTGGCGGTCCGCAGATCGGCGAGCTGCTGGGCAAACTCAGTATCGAGTCGCGCTTCGTCGACGGCATGCGGGTAACCGACAGCGAAACCATGGATGTGGTGGAAATGGTCCTCGGCGGGACCGTCAACAAGCAGATCGTCAACCTGATCAACAAGAACGGCGGCCGCGCAGTGGGTGTTACCGGCAAGGACGGCCTGCTGATACGTGCCCGGAAGCTGCTGATGGAAAGCGAGACGGCCGGCCTGCACGCATCTGAGATTATCGACATCGGCCACGTCGGCGAAGTAGAGAGTGTGAATACCGACGTGATAGACATGCTGATCCACGGCAACTTTATTCCGGTCATTGCACCTATCGGGGTAGGGGAGAATGGCACCTCCTACAATATCAACGCCGACCTGGTCGCCGGCAAGATCGCCGAATACCTGGGCGCCGAGAAACTGATGCTGCTGACCAATGTGGCCGGCCTGCAGGACAAGCAGGGCAAGGTCCTTACCGGCCTGTCCACCCTCGAGGTCGACGGCCTCATCGCCGACGGCACCATCCACGGCGGCATGCTGCCGAAGATCGCCTGCGCCCTCGACGCGGTGAAAGCGGGTGTTACCTCCGCCCACATCATTGACGGCCGCGTGCCGCATGCGGTGCTGCTGGAGATTTTCACCGACACCGGGGTCGGCACCCTCATCACCGATGGTGAGGAACAGCCCTGAGCCGCCATGTGGGCACGACAATAATTGAAGCGCGCCCGCCTAATCGTTAGGATTCCACCGCCCAGCCCGCCTCCGCCGGCCGCGGATGGCATCCAGGCAATAACAAGAACGGAGAGTCCCGGGCCCGGCCCGGGTTGAAGGCACTGAATGAGCAGCGAAAAAATCAACCGGCGACAACAGATCCTGCAGGCCCTGGCACATATGCTGGAAGCGAGTCCCGGCGCCCGTATCACCACCGCGGCCCTGGCCAAGGAAGTGGGTTTCTCCGAAGCCGCCCTCTATCGCCATTTCCCGAGCAAGTCCAAGATGTTCGAGGGGCTGATCGAGTTTATCGAGGAGACCATCTTCAGCCGGGTATCCAAGATCCTGCAGGAAGAGCCGTCGGCCCCGCTGCGCTGCCAGAAAATCCTGCACCTGTTGCTGGCCTTCTGCGAACGCAACCCGGGGATCACGCGGCTGCTGACCGGCGACGCCCTGACCGGTGAGACCGAGCGCCTGCACGGGCGCATCCTGCAGTTTTTCGATCGGCTCGAAACCCAGCTCAAGCAAATCCTGCGCGATGCCGAGCTGCGCGAGCAGCTGCGCCCGGCGATTCCCCTTGGCGGGGCGGCCAACCTGCTGATGGCCTCTGCCGAGGGCCGCATCGTCCAGTACGTACGCAGCGGCTTCCGGCGCAAGCCCACCGAGTACTGGGCAGAGCAATGGCCGGTGCTGATTGCGGGGTTCTTCCGGGAGCCGGTGGCGGTCGCTCACCGGTAACTGTCAGCAGGGATAGAGGGAATTCGGGCCCGGGGCCGGGCCCGCGAGGGTTACTTGCCGGCAATTTCCGTATAGCGGCCGGCGGCGCGGTCAAACTCGGCGTTGATACGTTTTTCTTCCTTGCGGCGCAGCGCCAGCCGCTCGCGCAGCACTTTGACTTCCTGGCGCAGGTCAGCAATGCGCTCGAGACGCTCGGGGCGGACCTCGGCGCCGTTGCGCTCCACGCGTGCAGCGGCATCCTCCTCGCGCTCGATCTGTGCGCCGAGACTGGCGAGGTTTGAGCGCATGATCGCCATGTCCTGCCGAACCACCGCAAGTTTTCGCGCCCTTGCGCTCTCGATGTCCGCCACGCTGTTGTAGCGCTTCAGCAACTCGCGGTCGGCCTCCTGCTGGGCCAGGCGACGCTTCTTCTCTTCCAGCGCTGCCCCGGTGAGCTCCGGCGGCACCACTTTCAGCACCCGCCCGGACAGGCTGATGACCTCATACCCGCGGGACACATAGCGCGGTGGCACCAGGTCGTCGATAACCTGCACCCCTTTCTCATCGGTGTAGCGGTAGAGAACCTCGCCATCAAACGCCTGATCCTGCTTGGCGATGGCGAGGGTAACCGGCAGCAACAGGGCGGCCGGCCATAGTCTCGAGGGTTTCATCGGGTTCCTTGCTCCGGTCTCGGTGCGCCCGGTTCAGCCGGGATGCTCAGCTGCACCGTAACGCTGCCGGTATTCGATTATTTTTTGTACAGTATCGCGATCCTGCGATTCCTCACTAAGGTAACTGATTATATCGTCCAGTTGCACAATGCTGATCACAGGAATGTTGTAATCCCGTTCCACTTGCTGAATTGCTGACAGCTCCGTATCCTCCCCCGCCCGCTCCTGGCGATTGAGGCCGATGACCACGCCAGCCGCCTCGGCATCGTGGTTGGCAATAATCTCCATGACCTCGCGCACGGCGGTACCGGCAGTAATGACATCATCGATGATCAGGACCTTGCCTTCGAGGGGCGCACCCACTAAGGTTCCGCCCTCACCGTGTGCCTTGGCCTCCTTGCGGTTATAGCAGAAGGGCTTGTCCACCCCTTTCTGGGCCAGGGCGACAGCGGTAACCGCCCCCAGTGGGATGCCCTTGTAGGCCGGCCCGAAGATGACATCGAACTCCACTCCCGACGCGAGTATGGCCTCGGCATAGGCATGGCCCAGGGCGGAGAGTGCCGCGCCATGGTGGAATCGCCCGGCATTGAAAAAATACGGACTGCGGCGGCCTGACTTGAGCGTAAACTCGCCGAAACAGAGAACCTCGTGATCCAGGGCCAGTTGGATAAAGTCGCGCTGATACTGCTGCATGGAAAATTGTTAACTATTGGCTAAGGTGAAGGGAGATCTACCCGCAGCCCGTGCGGGAGACATGTCAAATAATGCTAGTTAATACAGTGTACTGCCTCATACTGAAAGGTGCTATCAGAGCTTTGCGTACCGCGCTCTTGGGGAGCTCGTATAATCAGGCGCCGCGATCCTTCTGTATGAAACCGAACACTAGTCCGCTGGTAAGGGGCTAAAGAATGCGAATAGTAAGCCTGTCGGTAGACGGCGTGCATCAGGCCGCGCAGCGCGGCCTTTATGAGTGGCTGGCGGAACAGGACGCGGACATCATCTGCCTGCAGGACCTGCGTTCACTGGAACCCGAGCTGGATCATCCGGTCTTCCACCCGGATGGCTATTACAGCTATTTCTTCGACTCCGGCACCCCCCACGAGAACGGCGTCGCCATCTACACCCGCAGCCAGCCGAAAGCGATCATATTCGGCATGGGCTTTGCCAATGGCGAGGACATGTACGGTCGCTACCTGCAGGCCGACTTCGAGCGCCTGAGCGTCGGCTCGCTGCTGGCGCCGCAGGCGCAGCCAGGGGACGAGGCGGCGATGGAGAAGAAAGTACAGTTCTTCGACGACATGCAGGCGCACCTGGCCAAGATCAGCCGCAAGCGCCGCGACTTTATCTTCTGCGGCAACTGGGGCATCGCCCACCGGCGGGCCGACGTGCAGAACTGGCAGGACCACCAGGACACGCCCGGCTTCATGCGCCACGAGCAGCGCTGGCTCGACCAGCTCTTCAACGATATCGGCTACGTGGATGCATTCCGCAAGGTGGTGAAGGACGCGGACGAATTCACCTGGTGGCCAAGTGGTACCGTGGGGGAGGGCGATGGCTGGCGCACCGATATGCACGTGGTATCCCACGGCCTGCGCAACCGCATCGAGTACGGCGCCATCAACAAGAACGCGAACTTCTCCAGCCACCTGCCCCTGATCATGGACTACGACCTGGAAGTCTGACTTCGGCGAGGCCTGCTCGCTGCCCGCCTCCAGGCGGGCAGCACACAGTTTATTCTGCCAGTACTTTCTTCTGCAGCGCGAACAGATCCTCCAGTCCCGCCTTGCCCAGCGCCAGCATTTTCGCAAACTCCGCCTCGGTGAACGGTGCTCCCTCAGCGGTGCCCTGCAGCTCGATCATGCCGCCGTCCTCGGCCATCACCAGGTTCATGTCGGTATCCGCGCGGCTGTCCTCCGGGTAATCGAGGTCGAGTACCGGCTCGCCGTCGTAGATGCCCACGGAGACCGCTGCCACCATGTTCTTAAGGGGGTCCTCGGTGATAATCCGCTCCCGCTGCATGTGGCGCAGCGCGTCCACGAGGGCCACGCATGCTCCGGTAATGGAAGCGGTGCGGGTGCCGCCATCCGCCTGGATCACGTCACAGTCCACGGTGACCTGATGCTCGCCGAGCAGGGTCAGGTCTACCGCCGCGCGCAGTGACCGGCCGATCAGGCGCTGGATCTCGATGGTACGGCCACTCTGCTTGCCGCGTGCCGCCTCGCGCGCCATGCGCGACCCGGTGGAGCGCGGCAGCATCCCGTATTCGGCGGTAATCCAGCCACTGCCCTGGCCGCGCAGGAAACGCGGTACTTCCGCCTCCACGGACGCATTGCACAGCACCTTGGTTTCGCCGAACTCCACCAGCACCGAACCCTCCGCATGGCGGGTATAGTTGCGCGTAATCTTCACGGAGCGCAGTTCTTCTGGTCGGCGACCACTCGGACGTTGCATGACTTCTCCTCGCGTTTCCATCAAAGCGCTTCATTATAACTGCAATCGGGCTGGCGGGGGCCGGCCGGGCCCTGTGCTATGATGCCCGGCCATATTTCTGTATGCGGGAGAGACCATGGCCCAGAAACCAGTTCGCAGTATGACGGCCTTCGGCCGCGCCGAAGCTACCTACGCCACCAAAACCGTGGTCTGGGAGCTGCGCTCGGTCAATCACCGTTATCTGGAACCGCATTTCCGACTGCCGGAAGCGGCCCGCCCCCTGGAGCCGAACCTGCGTGAAACCCTGCGCAAGCAGCTGAGTCGCGGCAAACTTGAAATGAACCTGACGCTCAAGACAGAAAGCGGCGAGGCGTCGGAATTACAGGTAGACGAGGCGATGGTGCGTGCCCTGGTCGGTGCCGCCGAGAACGTCGCGGCCAAACTCTCCCCGCCGGCACCCATCGATCCGCTGCAGGTGCTGCAGTGGCCAGGTGTGATCGCGGAACGCGACACTGATCGCGAGGAACTGTCAGCCTGTATCACGGACGCGTTCCGGGAAGCACTCGGCCAATTGGTCGCCAACCGCGAACGCGAGGGCGCCGAGTTGCGCAAGTTTATCGAGGCGCGTCTCGAGGGTATCGAGAAGCAGGTCAACAGCGTGCGCGAACTTCTGCCGGAAATTCTGCAAACCCAGCGCGACAAGTTGCGCACCCGCCTGGAGGAGTTGCTGAGCGAACTGGACCAGGATCGTGTCGAGCAGGAAATTGCCCTGCTGGCCCAGAAGGCAGACGTCGACGAGGAACTCGACCGCCTTGATGCCCACGTAAAGGAAACCCGCAGGGTGTTGGCTGGCGGCGGCGCCATTGGCCGGCGGCTCGATTTTCTGATGCAGGAATTCAACCGCGAAGCCAACACGCTTTCGTCAAAGTCCGTGGTCACCGATACCACCCAGGCCGCCGTCGAGTTAAAGGTGCTGATCGAGCAGATGCGTGAGCAGGTGCAGAATATTGAATAACGACCAAAATCTGTAAACTGGAACACCCGTACAGATGAACGCCCGGCGGCATCATACTCCTGGTGCCGCATCAATCTTACCCCCCCACGGTTAGTAAAATTATTTTAATAAATAAAGAAATAATAATTAAAAATACTTAATATTTCTTAAAAACAGTAAATAAACACCAAAAAACATTTACTCGTTAATAAAAACTGCGAGCATTGCCCCTCCTTTTAAAGGAAGACATTTATTAAGGAGGATTGATGTTTCGATATGTAGTATTTTCGCTATTGGCACTGGCCGCCACTTCCGCCCATGCCTATGTGCCTGAATATCCCGATGACGGTTCGGTCGGCAGTAGCCCAACCTATCTTGGCTGCGGGGTCTACGGCAGCAGCTCCTCGGGCTTCCCCAAGCTAATGCGGGCGCAGCGCGTGCGCTATTGCCGTTATGACGGCCCCTTGATCTGTAACGGAAAAACTCAGGCCGAGTTTGCCGAGTGGGAGCAGAACGGCGTCTCCACGGGTAAGCAAAAACGCACTATTATTGCCACTTACAATGCGCCCCAGAAGTCGTCGGTTGATACGCTGATGTACTTTATCGGGGGACAGTACTTTGACAAGGATACCGCACCAGCCAGTGGCATCGGCCTGTGCGAGAACTGGGACAAACTGTTCGACCACAGCGACTTTAACCTGGCCAATAAGAATATCCCCATCCTGCCGGACTCCATCCCCTACAAGATAGCCACCGACAGCTTCTTCGATATGGACCGGACGTTTATGGCCGTGGCGATGGATGCGCGCTTCAACTACAACTTTACCAGGGACAATCAACGCGAGATTTTAAATGCTCACTACCAGTGGCTGCGCAAGAAATTCTATCGCTCGGAGATGAAATTCATCTACCTGGCGGGACACAGCCGCGGTGGCACCCTGGCTACCCTGCTTGCCAGCAAGTTCAAGGACGAAATGCCCGAAGTCCCAGTGTTCGTACACCTGTATGACCCGGTCGCCAACCCGGATCCTTTGCATCAGGAGCTGGGCACCATCTTGTTTGACGAGATCACTAATCCGATCAAGCCAACCTACTTCGCCTATCGCTCCGGCCTGGAACACAGCGTGTTCAGTACCCCTACCAAGAGGAAGCGGCTCCTGATTCACAACCATGTTTCGGGCGACGAATTTATGCCCCCCGAGATCGAGTACGGAGTCTACGAGCATCGTTCTTTCGCCGAGATGGATACAGGTACCGCCGACTCGGATTCAATCGATCATTGGTACTTCCAGCAGTGGCACACGATCTCGCATAGCTGGATGGCCAACCTTCCCGCATACGACTGGCGCTTCCTCATGGCGGTAAAGGATGCCTATAACCTGATGGTGCCGGAGCGGATTGCCTCCATGGCACCGGAAGCACAATGCAATATGTCGTCCCGTTGGGCACAGGGAACGCAGGTAACGGTTTCTTTTGATGGGAGTGGATCGGAGAGTCGCAGTGGCACTCCGCTAAATTTCCACTGGACGCTGTCGAATGGCAGCACCCGCTCTGGTATCGGCTCACACACCGCAACTTTCTATTCAGGGGGCCAACAACTCTCGACTCATTCTGCCCGTCTTGTGGTGACCGATAGCAATGGCAATACGGACACCGCTACCTGCTCGGTCACGCTGGAAGATCGCAGCGACAGCTGCACAGATCCAATCTGTTCTCAAAAATTCGAATAACCTGTTCGGGCGGGGGTTGCGGTAAGCTCCCGCCACTTTCTGGTGTTTTTAGAAAAATATTTTCGCCCAAGATGTGACAGGACGCCCTGCCATCAATAAATATCGCCCGAACCCGGACACCCCGCCGACCTCTCAATACCAGCCTCGATCACCCCACAAATCTGGAATCTAAATCATCTTTTATTTTCAGTAGAGAATTTTTGGCGTACCCATCCACAACTTATGTACGAATTCCCTGAGGAATTTTCGCCTGCACCGTTAAGGCAAGGTGCAGAGGCTTAATCGGCCGGCGATCCCGGCAAAACCTAGACCGGTTAAGGTCAATAAATGCCTGCACTCAGGGAAGTAAGACAAATTAATTCAAGGAAGGAAGTCCCAGAAGCGGTCCCGCCGCTTTGCATTTGGCGAATTTTCCCACAAGGAAATCGCCGCATAATAAATATGGAGAATCGATCAACAATGAAGCACCCAATAAAAAAACTAATCACGAAGATGACGACCGGTAGTGTGCTCGCCATGGGCGTCGCACTTGCGGTGCCAGCGCTGGCGGTGGAAACCAGCCAGCCGTCAGCCGCTGCTGCCGGGGCCCCGATGGTCAGCGACCGTATCATTGTGAAGTACAAGGACAGCACCCAGATGGGAGCTGCCAGCACCATGTCCCAGACCGCCGTCCAACGCGCCTCGCAGGTGGCCGGCACGCGCCTGCAACACATGCGCCGGCTAGCTACCGGTGCGCAGTTGCTGCGACTGGATCGGCGCATGGCGGGCGCCGAGATGGCAGCAATCATCGGCCGGCTGCAACAGGACCCGAACGTGGAATACGTGGAGCCGGACCTGTTGTTACAGCCCATGGCCACTCCCAGCGACCCCAGCTACAGCCAGCAGTGGCACTACTTCGAGTCCACCGGTGGACTTAACCTCCCCACCGCCTGGGATACCACCCAGGGCGAGGGCGTTGTGGTGGCGGTGATCGACACCGGCTACCGGCCCCACGCGGACCTGACCGACAACCTGCTGCCCGGCTACGACATGATCTCGGATGCGGAAGTGGCCCAGGATGGTAACGGGCGCGACAGCGACGCCAGCGATCCCGGCGACTGGGCACCGGCCGGGGCCTGCTATTCTGGCAGTCCAGCCAGCAACAGCAGCTGGCACGGTACCCATGTTGCGGGCACCGTGGCGGCGGCTACCAATAACGGCATCGGTGTGGCCGGTGTTGCCTACAAGTCCAAGGTTGTGCCTATCCGGGTACTGGGCCGATGCGGGGGCTATACCTCGGACATCGCCGACGCGATCATCTGGGGGGCCGGCGGCTCGGTGAGCGGAGCACCATCGAATGCCAACCCGGCGCAGGTACTGAACCTGTCACTGGGTGGCAGCGGTAGCTGCGGCAGCACCACCCAGAATGCCATCAACACCGCCCGTAGCCTGGGCGCCACGGTCGTGGTCGCCGCCGGCAACTCCAACACCAATGCCAGCAATGCCACACCCGCCAACTGCTCCGGTGTGGTGACGGTAGCCTCTGTCGACCGCTCCGGCGGTCGCGCCTGGTACTCGAACTACGGCAACGTGGTGGATGTGGCGGCGCCGGGTGGTGACACCTCTGTCTCCAGTAACGGCGTACTCTCCACCCTGAACAGCGGCAGCCAGGGACCGGGCAGCGACAACTACTCCTTCTACCAGGGCACCAGCATGGCGGCGCCCCACGTGGCCGGCGCTGCTGCACTGCTGTATGCAGTCGACTCAACCCTGACCCCGACCGAGGTGGAATCCATCCTGGCCAACACCGCTCGCAGTTTCCCGGCGTCCTGTAGCGGCTGTGGTGCGGGTATCGTGGATGCGGCAGCGGCCGTCGCCGCGGCATCCGGCACCGATCCCGGCCCGGGGCCCGGTACCGGTGAGCTCCAGAACGGCGTAGCGGAGTCGAACCTGTCCGGGAACAGTGGTGACGAGCTGTTCTACACTCTGGAGGTTCCGGCCGGTGCCACCAACCTGCAGTTCCAGATCTCCGGTGGCAGCGGTGACGCGGACCTGTATGTGAGGTTCGGTTCCGCCCCCACCACCAGCAGTTACGACTGCCGGCCCTACCTGAATGGCAACAACGAAACCTGTTCCATTTCCAACGTGCAGGCCGGGACCTACCACGTAATGCTGCGCGGCTATACCAGCTTCTCGGGCGTCAGCCTGGTGGGCAGCTATGACGAGGACGGCGGCGGTAGTGGTGCCACCGGCTGGACCGAGAGCAACCTGTCCGGTTCGACCGGTTCCTGGCAGCACTTCACCCTGCAGGTGAACCCGGGCATGGCTTCCCTGGACGTGAATATGTCCGGCGGCAGCGGCGATGGCGACCTGTACGTGCGCTTCGGCTCGCAGCCGACCACCAGCAGCTATGATTGTCGCCCGTACCGCTGGGGTAACAGCGAAACCTGTTCGCTCAGCAACCCGCAGTCAGGCACCTGGTACATCAGTATCCGCGCTTACGATGCCTATTCAGGTGTCACGCTGGAGGCCCAGGCGAGCCCCTGAGCTCCCTCGCAGGTAACTGACTGAAATGAAGAAGGCCGGCATTCCGCCGGCCTTTTTTCGTTCTCAAGAGCAGTTTACTTTCCAGCCTCAAGTACGATCCGGTAACGGGCATCGCCGCTCTTCAGCCGGTCCAACGCCTCGTTCACCTTGCTCATGGGGAACATTTCCACTTTCGGTTCAATCTTGTGGCGCGCGGCAAATTCCAGCATCTGCGCGATGGTTTCGGGACTACCCACCGGTGAGCCGGAAACCTGGCGCTGTCCGAGGATCAGCTGGAACACATTGATGTCCAGTGGATCGGTGGTAGCGCCGACAAAGTGCAGCCGACCGCGGGCCTTCAGCGTGGACAGGTAAAGGTTCCAGTCCAGCTTCACGTTCACGGTGGAGAGTATTACGTCGAACTGGCCGGCGGCGCCCTCGACCGCACTCTCGTCACGGGAGTTCAGCGTATGGTGGGCACCAAGTGCCAGGGCCTCCTCACGCTTCGAGTCGCTGGAGGTAAAAGCGGTTACCTCGCATCCCCAGGCATTGAGAAACTGCAGTGCCAGGTGACCCAGGCCGCCGATTCCGATCACACCCACGCGACTGTTGGGCTTGATATCGAATTGCACCAGCGGATTGAATACTGTGATGCCCGCACAGAAGAGGGGGCCGGCCTTGGCAGGGTCAATCGAATCGGGGATGGGTATCACGCTGTTGCCATCCGCCCGTACTTTATCCGCAAAACCACCGTGGTGCCCGATGATGGTGTGCTGGGCATCGGCGCACAGGTTCTGGTCGCCAGAGTTACATGAGTGGCAATGGTTACAGTACCCGGAGTGCCAGCCAAGGCCCACCAGCTGGCCCGGCTGCAGGTGGGTAACCTGGTCCCCCAGCTGGCCCACCCGGCCCACCACTTCATGGCCCGGCACCACCGGGTACTCGGACATGCCCCACTCGTCGTCGATGATGCTCAGGTCGCTGTGGCACAAACCGCAGTACATCACCTCGATTTCAACTTCGCCGGGCTTCAGCGCACCCGGGTCGTACTGGTAGGGGGACAGCTGGCCGCCGGCCTCACGCGCGGCATAGGCGTTGATCATGCGTTACTCCATTTTGTTGTGTTCAGGAAAATAGTACGTCCGCGATAATGCGTGCAGATCTCCAGTACCCACTGCGGCCGCACAGCCGCCGGAGAGACTGTCATGTAAGCAATCAGCGCACATATGCTTCGAATTGTTTGTCCACCGGTGTGTCGGCGAAATGGTTGATGTAATTGCTCATCACTTTCTGCGACACCCCCACGATAATCTCCAGCAGGTTCTGCTGAGTGTAGCCGGCGTCGTAGAAACGCTGCAGCACCTCGTCGGAGACAACACCGCGATCGCGCACTATCGCCAGGGTGGTGTCACGCAGTACTTCGAGTTTGTCGGTGGGTAGCGGCGTCTTGTTGCGCAGTGCCTCGTTGATCTCGTCATCCACCTTCATGGACTTGGCGATGGCGCTGTGGGCAGGGACACAGTAATGGCAGCCGTGCTCCACATTGATTGACTGCCAGACCACGGTTTTCTCCCCGGCAGTGAAAGAGGTGTTGAGGAATTCCTCGTGCAGCACCTGGTAGGACTTCAGGGCAGTCGGCGCCTCGGCCATCACGCCATGCAGGTTGGGGATGGACCCAAAAGCCTGGATGGAGTTATCCAGCAGGGGCTTGCTGGCATCCGGTGCGGTCTCTTTATCGTGAATCTGGAATGCTTTCATCGCTGTACCTCCAGGTTATGGTAAACGAGAATTTGAGCGGTCGCTCAACTTGGGCACCACCGTAGCTAAAATTGAACGATCGCTCAACCGCGTGCGTTTGCCCCCTTCCGGGGCCGTCGGTAAACTTTGAGCGGTTGTTCAAGCGGAGGTGTTATGGCCAACACCGCAAAATTCAAGCGTCGGGAGGTACTGGAGAAAGCCACCAGGCTGTTCTGGCAAAAGGGTTTTCACGCTACCTCAACTCGGGATATCCAGCAGGCAATCGATATGCGTCCGGGCAGCATTTATGCTGCTTTCGGCAGCAAAGCCGGCCTTTTCCGTGAAGTTCTGCGCTTTTATGCCGCAGACATGTCGGAGCAGCTGGCGCAGAGCCTGGCGACAGAGGATACGATTGTGGGCGGGCTGCAGGCATTCTTCCGCCGGGTCCTGCTGAAGGGCGGTAAGGACGCGCCGAGTGAACTCTGCCTGCTGGCCAAGTCCCTCTCCGAGCTGGATGAGGAAGAGGGCGAGCTGCTGCGGGAAACCCGCGCGCTGCTGGCGGGAACGGAAGCAGAGTTCCGCTCCCTGGTGGAGGCGGCCATTGCCCGCGGTGAGCTGCCGGCACGTACCGGAGCCGCGCTGCTGGCGCGCCAGCTGCAGATCCAGCTGATCGGCCTGCGCAGCTATCTACGCGCCACCGGAGACCGGGCAGCGGTGGGCGAGATCGTCGAACACCTGTTCGACGGCTCGATGGCCGGGACACCGGGCGGCCGGAGCTAACGGATTCCGAAATCCGCCCCCTGCAGGCGTTTGCGCTGCAGCGGGACTGTGGCAAAGTCGACCATCGGATGCGGTATTAGAAACATAAGAGGTCGCCGTGAGTCTCGTTACCCTCGCCATTCCCTTTTTCCTGCTCGCCGTGCTGGTCGAGCTGGCCTTCGATCGCTGGAAGGGCTGGGGCCTGTACCGCCTCAACGACGCCATCGGCAGTCTCGGCGCCGGCGTCCTGAGCCGCCTGTCGGGCCTGGTGCGGGCGGGACTGCTGCTGGTGATCTATATCCCCCTGCACGAGATGCTGCAGCCCTGGTACCAGCTGCTGGGGATAAACTGGTCACTGGACAACCCCTGGCACCTGTTCCTCGCTGTCGTGGCCTACGACTTCTGTTACTACTGGAAGCACCGCTTCGGCCACGAGATCAATATCTTCTGGGCCGATCACCTGGTCCACCACCAGAGCGAGGATTACAACCTCACTACGGCCCTGCGCCAGCCCTGTGGCGGCCTGCCGATCGGCTGGATCTTCTACATGCCCCTGCTGCTGGTGGGCCTGCCGGCAGAAATGCTGGTCACCGCGGGCGCCATCGACCTGATCTACCAGTTCTGGGTGCACACGCAGAAATTCCCCAAGGTACGCTGGATGGAGTGGGTACTGGTAACGCCGTCCAATCACCGGGTGCACCACGCGCAGAACAAGGTCTACGTGGACCGCAATTACGGCGGGGTCTTCATCATCTGGGACCGCCTGTTCGGCACCTACCAGGAGGAACTCGAGCACGAGCCCTGCATCTACGGGGTGCGCAAACCGCTCAACAGCTTCGACCCCCTGGCGGCCAACCTGCAGCACTACAAGCGCATGGCGCTGGATGCCTGGCATACCCGCAGCTGGTGGGACAAGTTGACACTGTGGTTCCGGCGCACCGGCTACCGCCCGGCGGACGCGGAAGCGGCCATGCCACTGCCCTCGTCTGACCTCGGGAATTTCCGTCGCTTCGACCCGCAGATAGACCGCGGCCGCCGCCTTTACGCCCTGGTACAGCACCTGGTGTACTCCGCAGCCACCCTGGCCCTGCTCTGGCATGCGGAGAGCATGGCCTACACCGAACTGCTCGCAGCTGTATTGATGGTCGCCGCCGGCCTGGTGGTAAACGGCCGCATTCTCGATGGCCACCCGCACAGCCGTTACTGGGAATTATTGCGGCTCGGTGCGCTGCTATTGGCGGCGCCGCTCGCGGGGGGCACGGTGGGCCCGATCGTCGCGGGCTACGTGCTGGCCAGCCTGGGCAGTTGGTGGTGGTTGGCATTTGCCAATAAAGAGGATACAGTCCCTTCCGTTAGCGATTAGCAACAGGAAGCTGGCCCGGTCACAGGGGGTTTGTGGTGATCGGCAGGTTTCCGCTGGGCGACCCCGGCCGGATTCAGTGTCGCATGCACCATGCGGTTTTGTGGTGATGAGAAGTGCGGCGCTGGAACTCCCAACACTCCCCCCCCCCCAACCGGCCGGGGCTCAGCCTGGTTTTCCATACTCACCCCCTTCTGCCCTGCAAGCCGGAGCATTCGGTTATAATCCACGCATTTGCCCGGATACAGGATCAGTTGTGCAAGCAGGAACCCTATTTACCGTGTCCGCTCCTTCCGGAGCAGGGAAGACCAGCCTGGTGAAGGCCCTGGTGGACAGTGACAGCCAGGTAACGGTCTCGGTATCCCACACGACCCGCCCCATGCGTCCCGGCGAACAGAATGGGGTCAACTACCATTTTGTCGAGCGGGAGTCATTTGTCGACATGCTCGGTCGCGACGCATTCCTCGAGCACGCGCAGGTGTTCGACAATTTTTACGGCACCTCAAAAGAGTGGGTTGAAGAGACCCTGGCTGGCGGGCGTGACGTTATCCTCGAGATCGACTGGCAGGGCGCCGCGCAGGTGCGCCGCCTGCTGCCGGACACCGTGGGTATTTTTATCCTGCCCCCGTCACAGGAGACTCTGCGGGAACGGCTGACCGGCCGCGGGCAGGACGACCCGGCTGTCATCGAGCGGCGCATGTCCCAGGCGATTGATGAGATGTCCCATTACGTGGAGGCGGACTACCTGGTGATCAACGACGACTTCCAGGTGGCCCTCAACGAGCTGCGCGCGGTGGTAACCGCCGAGCGCCAGCGGCTGCAGCGCCAGCAGGAGCGACACTCCGGGTTGCTGGAGGCGCTGCTCCGGCACCGGTGACGCCCGCTGCGACACATCACTGCTCGATTTACGTACACTCTACAGTAGGGTAAACTCCCCGGTCCCGCGGCTCCGGGCGCCCCAGATGCTGGCGAACCGCGAGCCCAGTACCGAATTCGCTGCCGGCGCCGGCGGCACTGCAATGGAATCCTAGATCTATGGCACGTATTACCGTCGAAGACTGTCTCGAGCACGTCGACAACCGCTTCGAACTCGTTATCGTGGGCAGCAAGCGCGCCCGCCAGATTGCTACCGGTGGCCGGGACCCGCTGCTGCCGGAGGAGAACGACAAGCCCACCGTGATCGCCCTGCGCGAGATCGAGGAGGGTCTGGTCGACGCCGGCATCCTGGATGAGCCGGAAGAACACGAAGCACCGGTGGCATCAAGCCCGGCACCCGCTTACCTGCCCGAGCAGGACCTGTAAGCTATCCTCATATCTGTAGCAATGGGAGGCGAGCGCGGCTTTGCATACCATCGATAGTCTGGCCCATCGCCTCTCTTCGTACCTGCCCCCCGACCAGATCCAGATTGTCCGCCGCGCCTACTTCTACGCGGAACAGGCCCACGAAGGCCAGCAGCGCCGTTCCGGCGAGCCCTACGTCACCCATCCCCTGGCGGTAGCAACCATCCTCGCCGGGATGCACATGGATCACCAGAGCCTCGCGGCAGCCATGCTGCACGACGTGATCGAGGACACCGGTATCCCGAAGGCCGCACTGGAAGAACAGTTTGGTGAGGAGGTTGCCGACCTGGTCGACGGGGTTTCCAAGCTGACCCAGTTCGAGACCGACAGCCCGGCGGAGAAGCAGGCCGAGAACTTCCAGAAGATGGCGCTGGCGATGGCGCGGGATATCCGTGTGATCCTGGTGAAGCTGGCCGACCGGCTGCACAACATGCGCACCCTGGGCGCCCTCAAGCCGCAGAAGCGGGTGCGCATCGCCCGCGAGACCCTGGAGATCTATGCGCCCATCGCCCACCGGCTGGGCATGAATGACGTGCGCATCGAGTTCGAGGACCGCTCCTTCTTCGCCATCTACCCGCTGCGCGCCAGCCGCCTGCGCGCCGCGCTGGTGGCAGCCCGGGGCAACCGCAAGGAACTGCTGGAGAAAATCCAGAACGCCATCGAGGTGCGGCTGCAGCGCGAGACCATCGACGCGCTGGTGATCGGCCGCGAGAAGCACCTGTTCAGCATCTACCAGAAGATGCGCGCGAAGAAGAAGTCGTTCAAGGAAATCATGGACGTCTACGCCTTCCGTATCATCGTCGACAGCGTGGACACCTGCTACCGGGCTCTGGGGGTTATCCACAACCTGTACAAGCCGGTCATCAGCGAGTTCAAGGATTACATCGCCATCCCCAAGTCGAATGGCTACCAGTCCCTGCACACGGTCCTGCTGGGCATGCACGGCGTGCCGATCGAGGTGCAGATCCGCACCAAGGAAATGGACGAGATGGCCAACAGCGGTATCGCCGCCCACTGGCTGTACAAGGCCTCGGGGGATGAGGTGATCAACACCGGCGGTACCAGCCAGGTGCGCGCGCGACGCTGGGTACAGGGCCTGCTGGAAATGCAGCAGCGCGCCGGCGATTCGCTGGAATTCATCGAGAATGTGAAGATCGACCTGTTCCCGGACGAGGTTTACGTGTTCACCCCCAAGGGGGAGATCGTGGACCTGCCGGCGGGCGCCACTGCCGTGGATTTCGCCTACTCGGTACACACCGACATCGGCAATTCCTGCGTGGCGGTGCGCATCAACCAGCGCCTGGCCCCCCTGTCGCAGCCCCTGGAGAGTGGCCAGAAGGTGGAGATCCTGACGCGCAAGAACGCCCAGCCGAATCCCAACTGGCTCAATTTCGTCGTCACTGCCAAGGCCCGCAGTGCCATCCGCCACTACCTCAAGCACCAGCGCCACCACGACTCCATCGCGCTGGGCCGGCGCCTGCTGGAAAAGGCCCTGCTGAAGTTCAATACCAGCCTCGCCCAGCTGGGTGATGAACAGCTGCAGCGCGGCCTCAGGGAAGCGAAGTGCGCGACACTGGAAAAGCTGCTGGAGGAGATCGGGCTCGGCAACAAGGTGGCTTTCTCCGCGGCCAAGCTGCTGGTTCCCGCCGGCAGCGCCGAAACCGAGGCCAGCAACATTTCCTCGCCGCTGAATATCGATGCCCAGGAGGGCATGCTGATCAGCTTCGCACGCTGCTGCCGCCCGATCCCCGGCGATACCATCATCGGCCATATCAGCTCGGGCAAAGGCGTGGTGGTTCATCGCGATACCTGCCGCAATACCGGCGATTTCCGCGATCATCCCGAAAATATCATGCTGGTGAACTGGTCACCGGACGTGAAGGGCGAGTTCCTTGGCGATATCCGCGTCGAGGTGGAGTCTGAGCGCGGCATCATTGCCCGGCTGGCAACCCGGATCACAGAAGAGGGCGCCAGCATCGAGCAGATTCACGTGGACGAGAAGGATGCGCACAACAGTGTGATCTCGCTGACCCTGGAGGTGACCAATCGCGTTCACCTGGCGCGGGTAATGAAGCGCCTGCGCAACCTGCCGTCGGTGATCCGCATCGCCCGACCGGGATAAATCGTGGGATGGGTGACGCCATAATCGTCACCAGTGCGCAAAACAGCTGCTTTATTCGAGCGCCCGGTATCGGCGCCCTCCCATTCCTTCGCGAGCCGCGCTATATTCCCCCGCTTCGTTTTTCAGGAAACTCTGGAGAGAAACATGCCTAATCGCGCGGTAATAAAAACCGATAAGGCACCGGCGGCCATCGGCAGCTATTCCCAGGCGGTCAAGGTGGACAATACCGTCTACCTGTCGGGCCAGATCCCGCTGGACCCGGAGACCATGGAGATTGTCGGGGGTGGCTTCGAAGCCCAGGCCCGCCAGGTATTCACAAACCTGAGCGCGGTGTGCGAAGCCGCCAACGGCTCGCTGAAACATATGGTCAAGCTGAACCTCTATCTCACCGACCTGTCCCATTTCGCCACGGTCAACAGCGTCATGGCGGAGTTCTTCGATGAGCCGTTCCCCGCCCGCGCCGCGGTGGGAGTCAAGGAGCTGCCCAAGGGCGCCCTGTTTGAGGCCGAAGGGGTAATGGTGATCTGAGCACCAGCGGGGCACCTACGGGCATATCCGCCCGGCGGGCGGGCAGGTAAGTCAGTCGATATCCAGCAAGGCGCTGTAGCCGGCCCGGTAATCCGGGTACTTCAATTCGTAGCCACTCTCCAGCATGCGCCGGTTGCTCAGCTTTTTCGAGCGGCGCTGGCTGGTCTGCACTTCCTCGCGCAGGTGCGCACTGGTGTAGCCCATCGCCCGAGCCAGCCAGTGCTGCAGTTCATGCATGGGCACCGGCAGCGAGTCCGAACCAATATAGAGCCGTTCCGGTGACCATCCCCCGCGCTGCTTTTCCATCAGGTGGATCAGGAAACCGATACAGTCGTCCACGTGGATACGGTTGCTGAACTGGGGCGGGTGTGGTGGGGCACAGCGGCCCGCGCGCACCTGCGACAGCAGCCGGTCCCTCCCGGGGCCATAGATACCGGCGAAGCGCACCACGCAGGTGGCGGGAACCGCATCGCGGATGATCTCTTCGGCTGCCAGCAGGATATCACCCTGGTAACCGGCAGGGAGGGGCGGCGTGCGCTCATCGATCCAGTCGTCACCACCCTGCCCGTAAACCCGGGTAGAGGAAACCCAGATCAACAGCCGGGGCGGGTTGGCCAGATTGCGCAGCGCCTCCGCCATGGCGGTGGCGGTATCGACATAGGCGCGGTGGTAACCGGCAGGCGTGTACTCGTCGGGGGTGAATGTGGCCATCACCACATCGGCGCCATCGGCCAGCAATCGCTCGATATCCTCGGCCCGGGTGGCATCACCACGGCGCCAGTGCACGGCATCCGCGCGGCGCTTGCGTGCCAGCGCCACCAACGGATTGCGGCGGACGCCGAATACACTGTAGGAATCCCGGTCCAGCTGCAGGGCCAGCCTGGCACCCAGATCACCGCAGCCAAATATCCAGAGCTTTTGTTTTGCCATCAGCATCTGCGCAGGGCGCCAGCCTGCTTCGCCGGTGCCGTGCGGTACCCCCCAAAAGAAAGTCAATCGGTCTGCCGCGCCCGCGGGAACTGCGGCGGCCTTAATGTGTCACATCTGCGCTGCAGATTCCTCGACTCCCAGCACAAAAAATGCGCCGAATACGGCAAGTCCCGGTTTTTTGGGTAACGCCCGGCCGGAATGTGAATCCCGCCAGGCGCTATTGCAGGCGTCAGTGACTGCGCTGTTTGAGCTTGCGGTAGATGAACAGGAAAATCAGCGCACCGATAGTGGCCGTGATGATATCGCCAAAACCGAAACCGGTGACCGGGCCACCAATGCCCACCAGGGATCCCAGCCAGCCGCCGATAAAGGCACCGATAATCCCGATAACGATAGTCACGATCCAGCCGCCGGGATCCGGCCCCGGCATGATCCATTTCGCCAGGGCGCCGGCGATCAACCCGAGAATAATCCAGGATAGAATTCCCATGGTGGCACTCCACTCAGTATGTCCCTACACATATAGCAAATTTTTGCGCCTTTTTCCTCTAATAATGCTTTTTCATAGCAAATAGTTCTAAACAAGTCGCAGGGTATCCCCGGTCACGCACCAGGCTGGCAGGGGGCGCCTATTTATGAATAATCTCTATTACAGCCCCACAACCGATTGCATTGCCATGACGCTGAACGAACTGCGCTACATAGTGACCCTGGCCCAGGAGCAGCATTTCGGGCGCGCTGCGGAACGTTGTTTCGTCAGCCAACCGACGCTGTCCATCGCGGTCAAGAAGCTGGAGAAGGAACTCGGGGTCTCCCTGTTCGAGCGCTCGAAGACCCGGGTACAGGCCACGCCCCTCGGCGAGCGTATCGTCGCGCAGGCGCAACTGGTACTGGAGCAGTCCGCCGCCATCCGGGACATCGCCAGCGCCGGCAAGGACCAGCTCTCCAGCCCGCTTTCCGTGGGCGCCATCTTTACCATCGGGCCCTACCTCTTCCCGCATTTCATCCCGCAGCTCCAGCGCATTGCGCCGGATATGCCCCTGGTGGTCGAGGAGGGCTACACCGCCACCCTGCGACAGCGACTGCGCAAGGGCGAGCTCGACGCCATCATCATCGCGCTCCCATTCAACGAGCCGGATGTCGTCACCCAGCCGCTGTACGATGAGCCATTCGTGGTGCTGATGCCCGCCGATCATCCCCTGGCAAGGCAGGAGCAGGTAGCCGCCGACCAGCTGTCGCAGGACAACGTGCTGCTACTGGGCGAGGGGCACTGCTTCCGCGACCAGGTGCTGGAAGCGTGCCCGCAGCTGCAGCACAGCATCGAGAGGGAGGCCGGCAACGGTCGTATCCGCACGGCCGCCGACGGCAGTTCGCTCGAGACCCTGCGGCATATGGTGGCCTCCGGGCTGGGCATCACCGTACTGCCGATGTCTGCCGCAACGGCCTCCCAGTACGCCAGCGGCCTGCTGGTAACGCGGCCATTCGAATCACCGGCTCCCCAGCGAACCGTGGCCCTGGCCTGGCGGGCCAGCTTCCCGCGCCACCGCGCCATCGATATCCTGCGCGACGCCATCAACCAGTGCCAGCTATCGACCAGTGACTGATCCCGCCGACCAGCCCGTGACCACCCTGAAGGGGGTGGGAGAGAAATTTGCCCAGGTGCTGGCCCGGCTGCATATCCGCACGGTCCAGGATCTCCTCTTCCACCTGCCGCTGCGCTACCAGGATCGCACGCGCGTTACCCCCGTGGCCGCGCTGGTGCCGGGAGTGGATACCGTGATCGAGGGCGAGGTACGCGCGGCCGACATCGTTTTCGGGCGCCGGCGCAGCCTGCTGGTACGGCTGCAGGACGGCAGCGGCACGCTGTCGCTGCGCTTCTTCCACTTTACCGCGGCGCAGAAGCAGCGCTTTACGCCCGGCACCCGCCTGCGCTGTTACGGTGAAGCGCGCCGCGGCAGCGCCGGCATCGAGCTGTACCACCCGGAAACCGAAGTCATTGGCGCGGACAGCCCGCCCCGGCCGGAGACCCTCACCCCGGTATACCCCCTCACCGAGGGCGTCAGCCAGGCGC
The DNA here is from genome assembly GCF_900100355.1 of Microbulbifer yueqingensis. Lineage (GTDB taxonomy): Bacteria > Pseudomonadota > Gammaproteobacteria > Pseudomonadales > Cellvibrionaceae > Microbulbifer > Microbulbifer yueqingensis. Next base: position 125,707 of record NZ_FNFH01000004.1, read on the forward strand.
GCCTGCGCGGGCTCGTGCAACAGGCCCTGGAGCGCCTGGCGCGCTCAGGAGTCACCGAACTGCTTCCCGCCGGGTTGCTGCCCGAGGAAATGCGCTACCCCATGGCGGAGGCGCTCGCCTACCTGCACGCACCGCCGGCCGGCGCCGACCTGGAACAGCTATTGCAAGGAATGCACCCGGCACAGCAGCGACTGGCACTGGAGGAATTACTGGCGCACCACCTGAGCCTGCTGGAGCTGCGGCGCAAGGGCGACGTCAACACCGCGCAGCCGTTACCGGGGGACCCGGCGCTGGAGCGCGACTTCCGCGCACAGCTGCCGTTTCAGCTGACGGGTGCGCAGGAGCGCGTCTGCCGTGAGATCGCGGCCGACCTGGCGCAGCCGCGGCCGATGATGCGCCTGCTGCAGGGCGATGTCGGCGCCGGCAAGACCCTGGTCGCAGCCCTGGCCGCGCTCAGGGCGATCGGCAGTGCTACCCAGGTAGCGGTGATGGCTCCTACCGAGATCCTCGCCGAACAGCACCGGCGCAACTTCAGCGCGTGGCTGGAACCGCTGGGCGTTCGTGTCGCCAGCCTGACCGGCGGTATGAAGGCCGCGGAACGGCGAGCGCAGCTCTCCGCCATTGCCTCGGGCGAGGCCCAGGTGGTGGTGGGTACTCACGCACTGTTCCAGGCCGACGTCGTGTTCCATCACCTGGCGCTGGTGGTCATCGACGAGCAGCACCGATTCGGCGTGCGCCAGCGACTGGAGTTGCGGCAGAAAGGCAGTGGAACTGGTGGAACGGGCAATGTGCAGCCGCACCAGCTGATTATGACGGCCACACCGATCCCCCGCACCCTGGCGATGTCGGTATTCGCCGACCTCGATTGCTCGGTGATCGATGAGCTTCCGCCCGGCCGGCAACCGATCAACACGGTGGCCATTTCCGGCGAGCGCCGCGAGGAGGTGATTGAAAGGGTGCACCGGGCGGTCGCCGAGGGCCGCCAGGCCTACTGGGTATGTACGCTGATCGAGGAGTCGGAAAGCCTCCAGGCCCAGGCCGCGGAGTCCACGGCCTGTGAGCTGGCCGAAGTATTGGATGGCGTACGTATCGCACTGGTGCACGGGCGCCTCAGGCCCGCACAGAAAGAGCGCGCCATGGCTGCCTTCAAGGCCGGGGAGGTGGACCTGCTGGTGGCGACGACGGTGATCGAGGTCGGCGTGGACGTGCCCAATGCGAGCCTGATGATCATCGAGAACCCGGAGCGGCTGGGGCTCGCGCAATTGCACCAGCTGCGCGGGCGCGTCGGCAGGGGTTCGGTGGCCAGTCACTGCGTGCTGCTGTACGGCAGCCCGCTGTCGCAGAACGGCCGCGCCCGGCTGCAGGCCCTGCGCCAGCACAGCGACGGATTCGCGATCGCCGAAGAGGACCTGCGCCTGCGCGGGCCGGGCGAGATTCTCGGGACCCGGCAGACCGGCGAAATTGCACACCGCATCGCCGACCTGCAGCGGGACGCGCCCCTGCTGCCGCTGGTACAGCGGATCGCAGCCGCGGCCGAGCTTTCCAACGAGTCGCGCCAGCGCCTGGTCGAACGGTGGCTGCAGAACAGGCCGCGCTTCGCCGAGGCCTGAGCAAGCCCGGCCGTGGCCACCGCGGTGAATGGAAGGGTACAATCAGTCACGAATCACCATTTCAGGGTTTTCCCACGTCCGCGCCCCCATCCCCACCAGGGAAGCTGCGGCGGGATGGGGACGGTCACCAGCGAGAACAAAGCCGCTTCCGGAACGGGCCCTTTTCTCTAAAGAAAAGAAACAGACAACACCACGAAGAGTCATCAGCACTCAGGGAGAGCCCCATGAAAATCCGCAACGCTTACAAGTTCCTGTTCACTATCCCGCTGCTGTTCGGTTTCGCCACGACGGGACACGCGCAGGGGGGCTGGTTCGGCGGCGACGACGAGTACCGGCCCAGCCTGCTTCTGCAGCCGAGTGAAATCACTTTCGCCGGCCCCACGCCGATGGATGGCCAGAACCTGCAACTGCTGTTGTCACTGCCGAATGGCCTCGGTGAGCTGCAGCGGCAGGCATCAGCCCAGTTCGAGGCCCATCTACAAAACGAAATCCAGGCGCACCTGACCGAGCTGTTCAACGATGAGGAAATACCCCTGGTTGAGAACAGCGGTGAACTCGTGCTGGACAGCGCAGTAGAGATCTCGATCCGCCAGCAAATCCGCGAGGTCAAGAAGTTCGATCGCTACGATTCCGAGCGGGGCTCCCTGAAGGTTTACGGTAAGTTTCGCTACACGCTCAGGGACCGCCAGGGCGCCATGCTCGATCAACAGCAGGTGGACCTGGAGAAGCTCGGGGTCGAGCGCCGCTACCTGACCCGCACCCCCCGTGATGGCGGCATGGTGGAAGACAGCACCGGACCGGCAGTGGAGAAAGTCCTGAGTGACCTGGTCGACGAGATCATCGACGTGGTCGAAGACCGGCTCGAAGCAGGGAAACTGCAGCAGCTGGCACTGAAAACCCAGTCGCCCTGAACAGCTGCCCGCCCCGGCCAGGGTAATACGCGGCAAGTATCGGATGTCCCCCACAGCACCCGGTTTGTGGGGGCGTTCTCTGCCGCAATACGCCTGGGCGCGCGCCCAGCAGCCCGCTTCCCCCGCCCGCCATTAAAACGCTCATCATCATAAGTGACTAAAAACAAAAATTTAGTCTACATCCTGCCCTGATTGGAGGACTGGCGTCTCCCGCCGATTTTTGCTATCAATCCCAGCTATAAGCCTGGCGAATACGGGCCCAGCCCTTTCGCCAGTGCCGCCAGGTTACGGCGGGGCGACAAACAACAAATACAAGTACAGGTCGCCAGCATAAGAATAATGATGATGGAGAAAAGCGATGATATCCACAGCCCGCCTTACAGCGCTGGCCGCTGTGCTGTATGCCCTGTCCGGACCCGCAGCCGCCCAGGCTAAATTCCTCGGCTTTCAGGAAGATGCGCCAAACCCCCGGGTAAAAGTGGCCCCGGCAGAAATCCTCCTCGACATACCCATGCCCGTCAGCGGTGCGGATCTCGCCGACCTGCTGGCGAGGGCAAATTCCGGCTTGAGCCTGAGTGCGATAAAGGAGGAAGCACTGCGTGTATACCAGCAGCACCTGCACCGGGAGCTGTCGGAAGAACTGGCGGAACGGTTTGCCGACGCCGAGATCCCGGTGGTAGAGGGCGGGGCCCAGCTGACGTTGTCAAATTTCCTCGAGGTGAAAGCAATCAAGCACTTCAGTGAGCTGCGCAAGGGCAGTGACCAGAAGCTGGAGCGCGGTACGGTGGAACTCGAGGGGGTCTATCGATACCAGTGGCGGACAGCTGACGGAACAGCGATGCGTGAGGGGGAAGTCAACCTCGCCGACCTGAGGATTCGGGAGAGCTACAAGGTAAAGAGCGACCTCGGTGGCAACACGCAAGAGGACACCACCGAGGAGGCGATCAAGCGCGCCCTGTCGGAGATGGTAGAGGAAATGCTGGACAAGAGCGAAGACGACTTCGAGCCGGAACAGCTGCGCTCCCTGGCCAGCCTCTGAAGGGAAGGACGGCCACGCAAGAGCGCGCCCCGCAGGCGGGGGCGCTCATTAGGGGCCCGCTATTTACTGGGCGACCGGCCGTGCTTCCCCGCCGCCATCCATACCGCCGGCAACACTGTTGTAATTGCGGTCGTAGAAGACTTCCTCCGAGAAGGCCCCCTCACTCTTCGCCACCACCGTGCTCACCACCGAGTCACCGGTAATATTGACCGCAGTGCGGACCATATCCAGCAGGCGATCCACCCCCATCACGATGGCGATACCCTCCAGCGGCAGTCCCACCTGCTGCAGCACCATTGCCAGCATGATCAGCCCCACGCCCGGCACCCCGGCGGTACCGATTGAAGCCAGGGTCGCGGTCAGGATCACTGTCAGGTAGCCACCGAGGCCGATATCGATACCGTACATCTGGGCGATGAAGGCCGTGGCCACCCCCTGCATGATGGCGGTGCCGTCCATGTTGATGGTGGCCCCGAGCGGCACGGTGAACGCCGCCACCTTGTTGTCCACGCCGAGCCGCTTCTCCACCGTTGCCAGGGTCACCGGGATGGTGGCCGCGGACGAGGCGGTGCTGAAGGCAAAAGCCATGGCGGGGCGCATCTTCTTCAACAGCTCCAGCGGGTTCAGGCCGGAGAGCAGCTTCAGCAGGACTGAATAGAAGCCCAGGCCGTGCAGCAGCAGCACGCCCAGCACCACGAGGAAATATTTGCCCAGGTCGAGCATGAAATCCCAGCCCAGCTCGGCAAAGGTCTTGGCCAGCAGGGCGAAAACGCCGTACGGCGCAAACACCATCAGCACGCCCACCATGCGCAGGATGACTTCGTTGAGGTCGTTGAAGAAAGCTGACACGCGCCGGCCCGGCTCGCCGCAACGGGAAATCGCGTAGCCCATCAGCAGGGCGAATACGATGATCTGCAGCATGTTGCCCTCGGCCATCGCCTGCACCGGGTTGGTGGGGAAGATGTTCACCAGCACCTCGGACAGGGGCGGTTGCTCCTTCACTTCAAAGGTCGCGTCTGCACTTGCCTCCACGCCGGTACCGGGCTGCACCACCAGCGCCACCACCAGCGCCAGCGTGATTGCCACTGCAGTAGTAAGGAGGTAGAGCAGCAGCGTCTTGCCGGCCAGCGGCCCGATACGATGTCCCTCGGACAGGGCACAGGCACCACAGATCAGGGACACCAGCACCAGCGGCACCACCATCAGCTTGAGCGAGGCGATGAACACGCGACCGGCAATGTCGAACAGGCCCTGGGTGAGGTAGGTATCGAGAAAATTCGCGAGCGCGCTGCCCGGCATCAGGGTGTGGCCCACGGCATAGATGATGACACCGGCAACGATACCGGCCAGCATCCCCAGGAGTATTTTGGTAGTGAGACCCATTTCTGTTGTTGCTCTCCGCAATTGTCCGGCCCCTGCACCGGTCGGGACAGCGCGCCACTGTGGCGCTTGCCCGGGGAGGGCCCGCGCGGTTGCGGGGGCCGGGGCGCTGGTAAGGTTCTGGTTAACGCAAGCGGCCACTATATCGGCAGGCGCGCTCTTCGGCAAAAGCCGGACGCGCGGAGTTGGTTACGTGACGGTGGCAGAGGGTACAATGGGGCCTTCGAGTTCGGCCCCGGGGTTCGCGTTGTACCAGTCTCCCTACACACCTGATGGCCAGTGGTTCAGGCAGCCGCTGGAGTCGCTGCACTGCCGGCCTCCGGCACGGCTGCTGCCGTGGCTGGTGCACCCCGGCTCCCTGACTGCGGCGCTGAAACACCTGAGCCGCAACCGGTTTCACGTGCAGGTATTGCACCAGCGCTGGCACCAGCCAACGCTCGAGGAACGTCGCGAGCTGGGACTGCGCGACCGGCAACTGGCCCTGGTGCGGGAAGTCCTGCTGTACGGCGGTGAGACCCCCTGGGTATATGCCCGCAGCGTGTTGCCGGAATACTGCCTGCGCGGCCCTTCACGCTACCTGCGCAACCTGGACAACCGGCCGCTGGGAGAATTGCTGTTCAGCGAACCCGGCATCCGCCGCGGCCCCATCCTGCTCAACCGGCAGCATCGCAACCCGCGCTGCGACCTGGCCGAGCTGGCGGATGAGGACGAGCGGGCCTGGGGACGCCGCTCGACATTCTGGCTGCGGAACCGGCCGCTGCTGGTGGCAGAGACTTTCCTGAAGGCATTTCAGCCCGACTTCGCGCCCCTTACCGGGCCGGGAGAGGCGGGCGACGGAGAACAATCGTGATCAGCCAACAACTTTCACAGCGCTGGCCGGCGGCATTGCCCTACTGGCAGCTGGCCCGCCTCGACCGGCCCATTGGCTCGCTGTTGCTGATGTGGCCCACCTGGTGGGCCCTGTGGCTGGCGGCAGGCGGCTGGCCTGGCCTGCACCTCTTTGCAGTATTCACCCTCGGGGTCATCCTGATGCGGGCTGCCGGCTGTGCCATCAATGACTTCGCCGACCGGAATATCGACGGTCACGTCAAGCGCACTGCGGCGCGCCCGCTGGCCACCGGCAGTATCAGCCCGGCCTCCGCCATCAAGATGTTTGCCGGGCTCAGCCTGCTGGCCTTCCTGCTGGTACTGACTACCAACAGGCTCACCATCCTGCTGTCACTGCCCGCGGTGGCGCTGGCGTTCTGCTACCCATTCGTCAAGCGCTACACCCATATGCCGCAGGTGGTGCTGGGGGCGGCATTCAGCATGGCCATCCCCATGGCCTTTGCCGCTGTGCGCGCGGAAGTACCGCCGGAGGCCTGGCTGCTCTATACCGCCAACCTGCTATGGACGGTGGCCTATGACACCCTCTACGCCATGGTGGACCGCGACGACGACCTGAAGATCGGGGTAAAGTCCACGGCAGTGCTGTTTGGCGACCTCGACCGGCCCATGATCGCCGCCCTGCAGGCCCTGGCCGTGTTCGCACTACTGCTGGCCGGGCAGCGCTTCGAACTGGGCGGTGCCTACTATGGCGGGTTGGCAGCGGCCACCGCACTGTTTGCCTACCAGCAGTGGCTGGCGCGGGAGAGGGAGCGAAATGCCTGCTTCCGCGCATTCCTGAACAATAACTGGGTCGGCGCATCGGTTTTTCTGGGAATATTTTTCCACTACCTGCTGGCCTGAACCACAGCCCGTGGCGCACCCGGCGGCTGTCACATATTTGTCACTAAAATGCCGTTAAATGGGCCCGAAGAAAGCAGGGTATGACAGGCAAATGGACAGCAAGACAATCCTGATCGTCGATGATGAGGCCCCGGTACGCGACATGCTGCGGGTGGCCCTGGAAATGGCAGACTACCGCTGCATCGAGGCCGGAAATGCCCAGGAGGCGCACGCGCTGATCATCGACGAGAGGCCCGACCTGGTCCTCCTCGACTGGATGCTGCCGGACGTTTCCGGCGTGGAACTGGCCCGCCGGCTGAAGCGGGATGAGCTGACCGCTGCACTGCCGATCATCATGCTCACGGCCAAGGGTGAGGAAGACCACAAGATCAAGGGCCTCGAGACCGGCGCCGACGACTATATCACCAAGCCCTTCTCCCCCCGCGAGCTGGTGGCCCGGCTGAAAGCGGTGCTGCGCCGTGCGGGTCCCGCTACCCCGGAGGAGCCGCTCACTGCCGGCGAGCTGGTGCTCGACCCGGTCAGCCACCGGGTCAGTATCGGGGACCAGGCGGTGGATATGGGGCCCACCGAATTCCGCCTGCTGACATTTTTCCTCTCCCACCAGGAGCGGGCGTATACCCGCACCCAGTTACTCGACCATGTGTGGGGCGGCAATGTGTACGTGGAAGAGCGTACCGTAGACGTGCATATCCGGCGCCTGCGCAAGGCCCTGGCCATCGGTGGCCACGACCGCTTTATCCAGACGGTGCGCGGTACCGGCTATCGCTTTTCTGTGCAAACTGCCGAGAAAGTGTAAAAATTCCCACCCACTCAGCCCGCATCGGTCTGCTGTGAGCAGGACCTTTATCGCGGGCGCGTGTCACTGACCCGAACCGGAGACAGCCCCCCACAATGCTGGAACGCAGTATCGGCGAATTTTCCCGCTTCGCGGTGATTGCCCTTGGCACGGCCATCTTCGGCTTTTCCACCGGGAAGTGGGCCTGGGCACTGGTGCTGGGCCTGGGCGTGTACCTGTTCTGGGTACTGGCGCAACAGCATCGCTTCAATCGCTGGCTGGCCAACGGCCGTCGGGGTCCCGCTCCCACGGTTTTCGGTATCTGGGGCGAAATAGCCGACGACTTCTACCGCCTCCAGCGCCGCCACCGGCGCGAGAAGCAGAAACTCCACGCCACGCTGCGCCGGGTACAGGACAGCACCAGCGCACTGCGCGAGGGTATCGTGGCGCTGGAGGATGACGGCAACCTGGCCTGGTGGAACCCCGCCGCCGGGCAATTGCTGCGGCTGCGTCCGGAGGATGCCGGCCAGCCGCTGGTGAACTTCGTGCGCGAGCCGGGCTTCGTCAGCTATGTGCACAGCCGTGAACCCGGGGCCCAGGGGCCCCTTACCATGCCGGCGCCCGGCAATGACTCGCGCATGCTGCAGCTGGAACTGACCCGCTACGGCCGGGACGAGGCGCTGGTGATCGTGCGGGACATCACTCGCCTGCACAACCTTGAGCAGATGCGCCGCGACTTTGTCGCCAACGTGTCCCACGAGCTCCGCACACCGCTTACCGTAATCGCCGGCTACCTGGAGACCCTCGATGGCAGCGGCCAGGCCCCGCAAACCTGGACGCGCCCCATGGCGCAGATGCGCGAGCAGACCGCGCGCATGACGGCCCTGGTCAACGACCTCCTGCTGCTGGCGAGGCTGGAGACCTCGGAGCGGGAGACCGGCCGGGAGAAAGTGTCCGTAAATGAGCTGATGGAGCGGGTGGCGCAGGAAGCCCGCAGCTTCAGCGGCGGGCGCCACGAGATCAGCGTCGATTGCCGGCGGGAATCCATTTTAATCGGCGATGCCACCGAGCTGCACAGCGCGTTCGCCAACCTGGTTCTTAATGCGGTCAAGTACAGTCCGGCCGGGGGTCCGGTGGAACTGCGTTGGTGGGAGGACGGGCGCGGCGGCCACTTTTCGGTTCGCGACAGCGGCATCGGCATCGACCCCATCCATATTCCACGGCTCACGGAACGCTTCTACCGGGTGGACGCCGGGCGCTCGCGGGACAGCGGTGGCACCGGCCTGGGGCTGGCCATCGTCAAGCATGTACTGTTGCGCCACGGCGCAGAGATGACAGTCGACAGCAGCCCCGGCCGGGGCAGCACCTTCACCCTGCACTTTCCCGCCCGGCGGCTGGTCGCCACCAGCCCTGCCTGAGCGCGGCCCCGGTGGGAGGGACCATCAGGAGGGAAAGGTTACGGGGATAGCTCCTCGAGCTCGACCTCTTCGCCGTCGCGGCGGAAAGTGACCCTGTCCCCCTCACTCACTGCATTGCACTGTCGGCGCAGGACCAGGTGATAGAGCTGCATGTCGCCGTCCCGCAACAGCAGGTGCTCGCGACCATCGTCGTCCACGGGGAGGGGCTCATTGCCCACCAGGGCATCGCGGAGGGTGCGCAGGGTGGCTACATCGCGGTAGCGGCTCAGGTCGCTGGAAAGCCGCTTTTTCATGCGCTCGCTCTCGTGCAGGGCCGCCGCAGTCTCGCGGTACTTGGCCAGGAAGAATACTGCGGCCACGGCGAAAACCATCACCACGCCAATCTCGAACCACTGGGGCATGTCAGCTCACCTCTTGTTTATCGGAGTGCGGAGCCGGCGAGCTGGCACTGTGCTGCCAGACCACCAGCTGGTTATTCGCCGGCAGGAAATTGAGTTCCAGGCGCTGCAGGCCCGCGGCCACCGCCAGGTGATCCAGCCACTCCACTTCGCGGATCCCGCTCAAGGGGTCGCGCTGTTGCAGCCAGCGATCGAATTCAGCGTTGCCCGCCCCGACGTACTCGCCGGCGATTTTCATGGGCCCGTACACTAGCAGCTGGCCCCCGGGACGCAACACCCGGGGCAGCTGCCGGAACAGCGCCTCCACTGCGGCCGCGGGCATGATATGAAGGCTGTTGGCGGTGAAGACTGCGTCCACGCACACCGCCGGCCACGGCCCGGTCACATCCAGCTCCAGGGGCGGCAACAGGTTTGGGGCGGGCCGGTGGGCCAGCCAGGCGCGGATGCCGGGCAGGTTTTCCGCCCGGTCCGACGGCTGCCACTCCAGGTGCGGCAGCCGCGGGGCAAAATAAACCGCGTGCTGGCCGGTACCGCTGCCGATCTCCAGCACCGAGCCGGCAGTATCCAGCAGACGCCGCAACTCTTCCAGAATAGGGGCGCGATTGCGGGCGCAGGCGGGGGCGTCGGGCAGGCCGCTGTCGCTCACTGGGCCTCGTCGCGGGTGAAGACCCAGTCGTTACCGTCGGACAGCCCGGCGTTGTAGGTGTAACCGGCGACATCGAAGTCCTTGAGCTCCACCGCTTTCTTGACCCGGTTGTCGATGGCCCAGCGGCTCATCATGCCGCGCGCCTTCTTGGCGAAAAAGCTGATCATCTTGTACTCGCCGTTCTTCAGGTCGCGGAAGTGCGGGGTAATGACCTCGGCATCCAGTTGTTTCGGCTTCACGGCCTTGAAGTACTCATTGGAAGCGAGGTTGACCAGCTCGCGACTCTTGAGGCTTTTCAGCTGGTCATTGAGGGCCTCGGTGATGCGCTCACCCCAGAACTCGTACAGGTTCTTGCCCCGTGCGTTGGCAAACTTCGTACCCATTTCCAGCCGGTAGGGCTGCATCAGGTCCAGCGGGCGCAGCAGGCCGTAAAGGCCGGACAGCATGCGCAGGTGTTTCTGTGCGTAACTGAAATCCCGCTTGCCCATGGTTTCCGCCTCGAGGCCGGTATAGACATCGCCCTTGAACGCGAGCAGGGCGGGACGCGCGTTTTTCGCCGTGAACGGCCGCTTCCACTGCTGGAAGCGGTCGTAGTTCAGCACACCCAGCTTGTCGGAAATCTTCATCAGGCTGGAGATATCCTGCGGGCCCAGCTCGCGCAGCTCTTGGACCAGCGCGGCCGCGTCCTTGAGAAACTCCGGCTGGGTGGTGTCCAACTCCGGTATCTCACTCTCGTAATCCAGGGTTTTTGCGGGGGAGATGACGATTAACATCGGGATCCTTATCTGCTGACAGTGCCGGGCCCGGCCCGGCATCGATCGGGATTCACGTGGGCGGGCCGTTAGCCGGCCCGGTGGTTACTCCGGCTTGAGAATGTCGACCCACCAGTTGAGCGGGGTCTGGCCATCCTGCGGATCGTAAACGTTGCCGTAGTTCCACACGCTGTTGGCGCCGTCACAGGCGCTGTTGAGTATATGCTCGATATTGGCAAAGCCGCAGCTGACGTGGATGCTGTAGACCAGCAGGCGGGGGCTCTCCATGTCCAGCTCTCCGCCGAGCTTCTCGATCTGCGGTGTCAGCTGGTCTGACAGTGCCGCGCTATCGCCGCGGCAGAGTACCCGCACGGCCAGGTTGCCGGAGCGCTTGAGGAGCTCGAATTCCTGGGTGTCCCTGTTGACCTTGATCGTGTCACCGCTGGCGATACCCTTGATAAACGCAGGTGAGCGTACCAGCTGGCAGCTGTCGTCCTCGTTGACGCGCACCTGGAGTCGCTCCACCACGGGCTGTCCCTCAGGGTCGACCCCCGCGAAGAGTTCAATAATCTGCAGTGCCGTCATAACCTCGCTCCCGGTACCGTGTAGAATGAATTCCTGATTCCAGCATTATACAGGGAGGAGGCGATGATCTCGCGTGCACTCACTGCGGCCGCCGTGGCCGCTACACTGCTGTCCGGCTGCGCAGTCAACCCGGTCACCGGCAAGCAGGAGCTGTCACTGCTGTCGCAGGGCCAGGAAGTGGCCCTCGGCGAGAAGCAGTACCCCATCACCCGCCAGCAGCAGGGCGGTGCCTATGTGGTAGACAGGTCCCTGCAGGACTATGTCAGCCGGGTGGGCCAGAAGCTGGCCCGCGTCTCCGACCAGCCGCAGCTACCCTACGAGTTCGTGGTCATCAACAACGGCACACCCAATGCCTGGGCCCTGCCGGGCGGCAAGATCGCTGTGAACCGGGGCCTGCTGACCGTCCTCGAGGACGAGGCGGAGCTGGCGGCGGTACTCAGCCACGAAATTGTCCACGCGGCGGCGCGGCACTCAGCTGCAGCCATGTCCCAGCAGCAGGTGCTCGGCGCGGGGCTGGCGGTACTTGGTGCGGCTACGCAGGATACCGGCTACGGCGATCTGGTGGCGCTCGGCGGCCAGCTGGGCGGTTCCGCCTACATTGCCCGCTACGGGCGCGAGAACGAGCTGGAGGCCGACAGGTACGGTATGAAGTACATGGCCGCGGCCGGTTACGACCCCCAGGGCGCAGTGCGGCTGCAGCGCAAATTCGTGGAGCTGTCCAAGGGCCGCAAGTCCGGCGGCCTGCAGGCGCTGTTCGCCAGCCACCCCCCGTCGCAGGCACGGGTGAACGCCAACATCGAGTATGCGAAGAAGCTGCCGGATGGCGCCACCAACCGCGCCGCCTACCAGCGGGCCATCGCCCAGCTGAAGCGCGATGCCGACGCCTACGATACCTACGACAAGGCGCTGGCGGCAGTGAAAGACAAGCAGTACGACCGCGCGCTCAACCTCACCCGCCAGGCCCAGCGCCAGCAGCCCAGGGAAGCAGCTTTCTTCCAACTGGAAGGCGACCTGCTGGCCAACAAGGAGCAATACCGCGCGGCCTACAACGCCTATGACCAGGCTGTGCAGAAGAACCCGGGGCTCTACTCACACTGGCTGAAACGGGGCCTGATGAGCGCCCAGCTGAATAATTACACCGACGCCGAGCGGGACCTGACCCGCTCCATGCGCTACCTGGAAACACCCCACGCGCACTATTTCCTGGGACAGGTGTATGAGAAGCAGGGACAGGTTCAGACCGCCTACGGCCACTATCAGACCGCAGCGAAGGCCGGCGGTGAGATCGGGACCAAGGCCCAGGCGCGGATGCAGGCGCTGGGCAGCCGCGGCTGAAGGAAAGAATTTTCCGGCTCTTCATAAATAAAAAGGCCCCGCAAGTGCGGGGCCTTTTTACTATGGCAGGAAGCCACCTTATTTCAGGTTTGCCAGCACTGCGGAACAACCCTCAATGGCCTGTCCTTTTGCCTCGTCCAGGATTTCCTGCATGCGCTCCGGTTTTTCCTGTAGCTCTTCCATGGTGTAAGAGGTATCCATGGTTGTGTAATTCGGGCCACACATCCGCCACCAGGCCAGCTCATAGTTACGCGGATCAGTCTCCGAGGGCTTGAAGGCCCGCATTACCACGTTCGCCTCGGTGGTCAGGGATTTGGTATTCAGCCCCATGGTAAGGCCGGCAGCGAAGGCGCCACCCATGGAAAAAATTTCGGTGAGATTTAGATTGCTGACCTCCAGCATCAGCACCAGGTCGGCATTCGTCTCAAAATTTTTCAGCACTCCCTCTTCCACTCGAGCAGGGCGGTCGGCAAGTACCACCAGATCAGCCTCGTCGTAGGGCTGGTCCCACGCGCGGGCAAGCTTTGGCATCAGGTCACTGAAAACGGCCGTTGCTAGGTCATGCTCCCCGTAAAGGCCCTTTACGAGCAAGGCGTTCTGCTCCGCCTTGCTGAGCTGCTCACTCGCGCCTGCGGCTGCGAGGCCATGCCACAAGGCGCCCCCGGTCTGGCCACCCACCTGGCTTCCATATGCCGCCCAGAAGCTGGAAGCATCAATCACCCCGGTGGAATACCGCAATGGCTCGACCCCATTCTGTACATACGCGACAGTCTGGACCCCCTGGCGCAGCTCAGAAACGGGTGGGGTAGCCGCGCACCCCGTAAACAGAATCCCCAATCCAATGATAAGCAGTACTTTCTTCATGGCCTTTTATTTCCCTTTGGCTTTTTTTTAAGAAAAATAATTCTACCTTCGTGAGGAAAAGTACGACACCGACGGCACACTGCAAGTGTGACGCAGATCTCATTTTTTTTGCATAAAGAAAATAAACCGTAACGTACCACCCTGCCTGCCACGCATACGGAGGAGGCCACGCGGTGCGGGTAAATAGGGGACCTGCGCTATTCCTGTAGGCCCCCCGGTTTGCAGCCATCAGCTTTTACCACCCACTCGGGATCCTCAAACTCGCCAACGGGTGTGATTTCAACGAAAGGCGCCTGGCTGCGGATAATCTTATCGATTTCCGGATTATGCTTTTTCTCCATCGCGTCCCGCTGTCCCTTGCTGTCCCAGCTGGCGATAGCAATAAGGCGTGTGGGATCACCGATTTTCCGGTGCAGCTCGGTGCCCCGGGCACCCGGCGCCCGCTGGATCAGTTCCGAAGCCCGCACCCAGGCATCGGCGTATTCCTCGGCGGTGTAACCATCCTTCACTTTCACTTCGAAGATAAACTTCACTGTGCGTCTCCAGTGCCTACATTTGCGCTCAGGGCAAGCTTAGCTTTTCCGCGCCGGAGCCAGCAAAAAAACGGCCGCTTGAAGCGGCCGTCTTCTGCGTACCTGCTACCCGTCAGAGCTGGGCGGTAAGGCCGAGGGAGAAAGTATCGTAATCGACGAAATCCTCGTCGGTCTGGGCATAGGCAACATTGACCGCAATGCTGCGGTTGAAGAAATGCGTGAAGTCCAGGCCCAGGGTATCGCCGTCTACCGTTTCGAAGCCGACCGAAGTGGTGCGGGTAAAGTAGTACTCGGCCCCGGCGCTCCAGACGCTGTCACCCTGGTCAAAGTCGGTCACGCTGCCTGCCAGCACCAGGTAGGAATCACCGGCGAGGCTGCGCAGGTAGCGGGAGGAAACCTGTGCATAGTCCAGGTCGTCATCGACGGCAAAATTGAAACCGACATAATCGGTTCCGCCCAGCTGGTGGTTGTAGCGCGCGGAGACAATATTCTCGCGGTCAGCACCATCGGTGTCGACGCTGTCCAGGCTGAGCAGGAAGTTTTCGGAGAACAGGTAGCCGAGCGTCAGCGTATTGGAGTCGACATCTTCGAATTCGCTGAAGGAAGCTCCCAGCTTGAAGTTGCCGGCAAAAAGCTCACCGCCGAGATTTGAGCCGCTGGCATCGCCGCCGTCGTAATCGAGACGGGAGAAGCCGCCGTAAACATTGCTGACCTTATTGATGTACTCAAATTCCTTCAGCGGACCCAAGTTTTCCTTGGGGGCGAAAAAGTAGCGGGAATTGATATCATAGCTGTCAGTCTCGAAACCCGAGCCATAATCATTATTCTGGTAACCGGCATTGGTGAAAGAGGTGTATTGCTCCGCAGACGCGGTGGCAGACACCAGTGCCAAGGGCAGAATATACTTCAGTTTCATTGGGCTAACTCCCTGTATTTACATTGCTGTTTTCCCGCCAACCGGGGGAGCGGCATAGTATGGGAAGGTGCGTGGCCGCGCCAGTGATACGCGGTTACACGCCATGACACCGCACTTGCTTCGACAGGGGGGGTAGCCGTTGTTCCATTTTCTTCGCGCCAGAAATAAAAAAGGCCGCGGAATGCGACCTTTTTCACAACTGCCTTACGAGACCAGTCAAAGCTTGCGCAGGTTTTCCTCGTGGCCGTGGCGGATATCGGCTCCCTCTACCAGGTAGACCACCTGCTCACAGATATTCTTGGCGTGATCGCCGATACGCTCCAGCGAGCGCAGGCTCCAGAGCACATTCATCACGCGGGAGATGCTGCGCGGATCCTCCATCATGTAGGTGATCATCTCCCGCAGCGCGGTGCGGTAATCCATGTCCACCTGCTCGTCCTCGGCCAGGGTAGCCAGCGCCGCCTTCACATCGAAGCGGGTATAGGCATCCAGCGCATCGTTGAGCATCTTGCGCACCGCACTGGCAATATGGCGGATCTCGGTGTAACCGCGGGGGGCAGTCCCCTCCTCGGTGAGCTCGATGGCCATCTTGGCAATCTTGGCCGCCTCATCGCCCACGCGCTCCAGGTCGCGCGAGATACGGATTACCGACATCACCATACGCAGGTCAGAGGCGGCGGGCTGGCGCTTGGCGATGATCAGCGTCGCGTGCTCATCCAGGTCCATCTCACGCCGGTCGATTTCCTTTTCCACCCGCAGGACTTTATCGGCCAGCTCACTGTCAGCGTTGGCCAGTGCTTCCACCGCGTCCGCCACCTGGCGGGTGACCATGCCACCCATTTCCAGCATCTCGCTCTTGAGGCTTTCCAGGTCCTCGTTGAATTGGCGGGAGATATGTTGGTCGAAATGCATTTCCATAGTTCTGTCGCTTCTTTGCAGCGCCATTGTAGACCAGCTTCTTAACCGAAGCGGCCGGTGATATAGGCTTCTGTCAGTTCGTGTTCGGGATTGGTGAACACCGTCTCGGTATCGTTGACTTCCACCAGGTGCCCCAGGTGGAAGTAGGCGGTGCGCTGGCTGACCCGCGCCGCCTGCTGCATCGAGTGGGTAACGATGGCGATGGTGTAGTTTTCGCGCAGCTCGTCGATGAGCTCCTCGATGCGCGCAGTGGCGATGGGGTCCAGGGCCGAGCAGGGCTCGTCCATCAGGATCACCTCGGGGCTCACGGCGATGGCGCGGGCAATACACAGGCGCTGCTGCTGGCCGCCGGAGAGACCGGTGCCCGGCTTGTCCAGCCGGTCCTTCACCTCGTTCCAGAGCCCTGCGCGGCGCAGGCTGTTCTCGACAATCTCATCGAGTTCCGCGCGGCGGCTGGCAATACCGTGAATCTTGGGACCGTAGGCCACGTTCTCATAAATCGTCTTGGGAAAGGGATTGGGCTTCTGGAATACCATGCCCACCCGCGCGCGCAGCGGTACCACATCCACCTTCGGGCCGTAAATCGGCTCGCCGTCCAGCGTCAGGTCGCCCTCGACGCGACAACTCTCGATGGTGTCGTTCATGCGGTTGATGCAACGCAGGAAGGTGGACTTGCCACAGCCGGAGGGGCCGATCATGGCCACCACCTCGTTGCGGCCGATATCCAGGCTGACATCGTGAATGGCCTGGGTCTCGCCGTAGAAGACGTTGACATTGCGCATGCTCAGCTTGGCGTCATCGCACAGTGGGTGGCCGACGGTCTCGCTTACCCTGGTATTGGTATTCACAGCGTCCTGTTCCGGTTGTTCGGTTGCAGCCGGTGCAGTAGTGCCGGCGTCGAGGGTCATGGTAGTCATGCAATCAGTCCCAGTTTATCAGCCGCTACCAGCGGCGCTCGAGTTTCTTGCGCAGCCAGACGGCACTGGCATTCATCACGATCAGTACGCTCAGCAGCACCATGATCGCCGCGGAGGTCTTCTCGACGAACGCGCGCTCGGGGCTGTCCGCCCACAGGAAGATCTGTACCGGCAGTACCGTGGCCGGGTCGGTGACGCCACCAGGCACATCGACAATAAAGGCCACCATGCCGATCATCAGCAGCGGCGCCGTTTCCCCCAGCGCCTGCGCCATACCGATAATGGCGCCGGTCAGCATGCCGGGCATCGCCAGCGGCAGCACGTGGTGCAGGACCACCTGCATACGCGAGGCACCCATGCCCATCGCTGCCTCGCGGATCGAGGGCGGGACCGATTTCAGCGCCGCGCGGCTGGAGATGATAATGGTGGGCAGGGTCATCAGGGTCAGTACCAGGCCGCCCACCAGCGGCGCGGAGCGCGGCAGCTCAAAGAAGTTGATGAAAATCGCCAGGCCCAGCAGGCCGAACACGATGGAGGGCACCGCTGCGAGATTGTTGATATTCACTTCGATCAGGTCGGTCCAGCGATTCCTGGGTGCGAACTCCTCCAGGTAGATGGCCGCCGCCACGCCGATAGGGAAGGACAGCGCCAGGGTTACCAGCAGGGTGAGCAGGGAGCCCACCAGCGCCGCACGGATACCCGCCTGTTCCGGCTCGCGCGAGTCGCCGTTAGTGAAGAAAGTGGTATTGAAGCGCTTTTTCAGCTCACCACTCTCGGCCAGCTGCTCCACCCAGCCCGCCATGCGCTCGGAGGTGCGGCCACGGAAACCGCCGGCGGAATCATCCAGGCTCTTGTAAAAAGTGTCCACGTCATCGTCGGCCGCGAACCAGACCTTCTCCGTCTTGCCGAGCAACTCCGGATTGGCGGCGAGACGGTCGCGCAGGGTGAAGGGCGCACCGGTGGAAACCAGCGAGTAGAGCTCGCGCTTCTCACTGCGGCCGGAGACGTCGGGGAACCGCTCGCGCAGGGCCTCGCGTACCACGCCGGTGAAGTTGGCCCAGGTGAGGCTCTCCTCGTCGACGGTGTCGATACCCAGCTCCGCCGCGTCGTAGGTCACCTCCAGCTGCACCGCCGTTTGCACGAAGGCGCCGCTGCCCTTGCTGATGATATCTGTAAACAGCACCAGTACTGCCAGCACACCGAAAGCGATGCTGGCGATACCGAGGCCGCGAAACAGTTTTTCCTTGCGGTGGCGGCGGGCGAGGCTCTGCTCGATTCGCTCGCGCACCTGGGCTTGGCTCAGATCAGTCATACTGTTCCCGGTATTTCTTCACTACATGAAGGGCGATAAAGTTCAGCACCAGCGTGGACAAAAACAGCATCAGGCCCAGCGCGAACGCCGCCAGGGTCTTGGGGCTGTCGAATTCCTGGTCGCCCACCAGCAGGGTGACAATCTGCACCGTCACGGTGGTGACCGATTCCAGCGGGTTGGCGGTGAGGTTAGCGGCCAGGCCGGCGGCCATCACCACGATCATGGTCTCGCCGATGGCGCGGGACACTGCCAGCAGCACGCCGCCGACGATCCCCGGCAGCGCCGCCGGGATAACTACCCTGCGGATCGTCTCGGAGCGTGTGGAACCGAGCCCCAGGGCGCCATCGCGCAGGGACTGCGGTACCGCGTTGATGACGTCGTCCGACAGCGACGACACGAACGGGATGATCATCACCCCCATCACCAGGCCTGCCGCCAGCGCACTCTCGCTGGAGGCCTCCAGGCCGATCGAGGTCGCCACATCACGGACGAAAGGAGCCACGGTCAGCGCGGCAAAGAAGCCGTACACCACGGTCGGCACACCGGCCAGGATTTCCAACACCGGCTTGGCCAGCGAGCGCACCCGGCTGCTGGCATATTCGGCCAGGTAAATGGCCGACATCAGGCCAACTGGTACCGCCACGAACATGGCAATCGCCGACACCATCAGGGTGCCGGTAAACAGCGGCACCGCGCCGAAAGCGCCACTGGAGCCCACCTGGTCGGCGCGCAGGGCCATCTGCGGGCTCCAGTGCAGGCCAAACAGGAACTCGGTGACGGGTACCGACTGGAAGAAGCGCAGCGACTCGAACAGCACCGACAGCAGAATGCCGACGGTAGTGAGGATCGCGGCGCTGGCGCAACCGACCAGCAAAGCGCGCAGGACCTTCTCCACCTTTTCGCGGGCGCGCAGTTCCGGCGAGAAGCGCAACAGTGCAAAGGCGGCCAGTCCGATGGAAAGGACCAGGACCATAGCGGTCTGCAGTAGCTGTGCCGTCTGCTGCAGGCTGGTAAGGCGTTCGGCGGCGGCCTTGACCTGTGCCGTAGGCTCGCCGAACAGACTGCCGGCAGCCTGGTTCTGGATCTGCGCGTAGAGCAGGTCGCGCCCGGCGATGGTATCGGGCCTGTCCGCGAGGGAGCCCATCACCAGCGAGCGGATGATCGGGTCATCGAACACGAGCCAGGCAGCCAGCAGGATCAGCGCCGGCAATCCGCACCACAGGGCCGCGTGGGTACCGTAGTAGCTGGGCAGGGAGGCCAGGTTGCGCATGCCACCGCGGCTGCGGGCCGCCGCCAGTGCGCGACTGAAGCCGGTGCCGTATACCACCAGTACCAGCAGCAGCAGCATTGCAAAAAGTGTTGGTGTCTGCATCGATTTTCCGCGTTCGGGATTTTTTACCGGCAATCAACCGGTCTTTATTTACTGTGAGTGCATTGCCCGCGAGCGGGCTGGTTAATACAAGAAAGGCCAAGCCCCTGCGGGCTTGGCCGGTAATTCCCTTTACCTTGTCTTTAGCCGAGGAGCGTTACTGCTTCTTGGCCAGGTTGCCGAGCGCGTTCATTTTGCGCACGTTCTGGGCCACCTGCTCGCGGCGCTCTTCCGGCAGCGGGATCATGCCCTTGTCGGCCAGGTAACCGTCCTCGCCCCAGGCGCGCTCGCTGGTGAACTCGGCCAGGAACTGCTTCATGCCCGGGATCACGTCAGCATGCTGCTTCTTCACATAGATGAACAGCGGGCGGGATACCGGGTAGCTCTGGTCGGCGATGCTGTCGAAAGTGGGTTGCTCACCCTCGATGACAGAACCCTGCACCTTGTCGGAATTCTGGTCCAGGAAGCTGAAGCCGAAGACGCCCAGCGCATCCGGGTTGGCCACCAGCTTATTCACGATCAGGTTGTCGTTCTCGCCTGCCTCCACGTAGGCGCCGTCCTCGCGAATGTTGTGGCAGATAGCCTTGTAGGCATTCTTGTCTTCACTCTTCTTGGCGGCAATCCAGCCGAACTTCTTGCAGCCGCCTTCCATCGCCAGCTCGACGAAGGCATCGCGGGTACCGGAAGTGGGGGGCGGACCCAGCACCTCGATCCTGGTGTTCGGCAGCGCCGGGTTCACGTCCTTCCAGGTCTTGTAGGGATTGGCCACCAGGGTCTCGGAACCATCGGGGTTGGGCACTTCCTTGGCCAACGCGAGAAAGATGTCCTTGCGGCTCAGGTTGTAGCGCTTGGCGCTCCTGGCGTTGGCCAGCACGATGCCGTCGTAGCCCACCTGTACCTCAACCACGTCCACGCCGTTTTCGTTACACATCTCCAGCTCGGACTGCTTGATGCGGCGGGAGGCGCCGGTAATATCGGCGGTCCCCTCACCGACCCCCTGGCAGAACAGCTTCATGCCGCCGCCGGTGCCGGTGGATTCCACCACCGGGGTCTTGAACTGGGTCGCACGGCTGAATCGCTCGGCCACCGTGGTGGTGAACGGGTAGACGGTGGACGAGCCGACGATGCTGATATGGTCGCGTGCCGCCATGGCCGCCTGGGAAGCCGCGACGGTCAGGACCGCCAGGGAGGAGGCCAGGATTTTGCTAACAGGGCGCTTGTTCATGCGTTGCTCCGGTGTGTTTGCATTCAATTCACGCGGCGATGCTAGGTAGAACGGGTGACGATTCTATGAATGGAATGTGACAAAGAGGTTACATACCGCCTTGTTTGCCCTCCGCGGGGACACTGGCGCCCGCATGGCGCCGGGGTTACTCTCTGCACACAGAACAATAAGATGACGAGAGAGGCTTCCCCATGTCCCCCTTACTCGCCTGCGCGCGCGGGCTCGACCGGCTGGCCACAGGCGCGGGCCGGCTGCTGGGCTGGTTCACCCTGGCCATGGTGGTCCTGCAGAGTGCGGTGGTGATACTGCGCTACGGCTTCAGCGGTGGCTCGCTGGCACTGCAGGACGCGGTGGTCTACCTGCACGGAGCCGCTTTCATGCTGGGCCTGGCCTATGCCCTGCAGACCGACGCCCATGTGCGGGTGGATGTCTTCTACCGGCGCATGGGCCCGCGCGGCAAGGCCTGGGTCAACGCCGTCGGCACCCTGGTGTTCCTGCTGCCGCTGTGCGCCTTCATCCTCGCCGGCAGCTGGCATTTCGTGGCCAGCAGCTGGGCGGTGCGCGAGACCGGGGCCAGCGCCGACAGCCTGGGCGGAATATTCCTGCTCAAGAGCCTGATCCCCCTGGCGGCGGTCACCCTGGCGCTGCAGGGCCTGGCCCAGCTGGCCCGGGCTGTGGCAACCCTGGCACAGGTGGAGTCACCGCCCCCAAAGCCGCAAGCGGTGCGCGAATCCTCACCCCGCGTGGCTGAGGAGGTGGGCGCATGATGGAGCTGGTGCCCCTGCTGATGTTCGTCGCGGTGTGCGCGGCATTGATGTTCGGCTACCCGGTGGCCTTCACCCTGGGCGGCACGGCGCTGCTGGCGGCCGGACTTGGAATTGTCACCGGGGTATTCGACCCGGAGTTGCTGCGCGCCTTCCCGGACCGGCTGTTCGGCATCATGCAGAACGGCACCCTGATGGCGGTGCCGCTGTTCGTGCTGATGGGCGTGATGCTGGAACGCGCACGCATCGCCGAGGAACTGCTGGTGAACCTGGCCCGGGTCTTTTCGCGGGTGCCCGCGGGCATGGCGGTGTCGGTGGTGGTGGTGGGCGCGCTGCTGGCCGCGAGTACCGGTATCGTGGGCGCCACGGTGGTGACCATGGGCCTGATGTCGCTGCCCACCATGCTGAACCGCGGCTACTCGCCGCGGCTCGCCACCGGCACCATCTGCGCCACCGGTACGCTGGGGCAGATCATCCCGCCCTCCATCGCCCTGGTATTGCTGGGGGACACCCTGTCCAACGCCTACCAGCAGGCGCAGCTGTCGGCGGGGATCTTCAATCCCAAGCCTGTGAGTGTCGGTGACCTGTTCGTGGGCGCCATAGTGCCCGGCCTGTTGCTGGTGACCGCGTACATCGTCTACCTCTTGTTCGTGGCCCGGCGCGAGCCGGCGGTGGCCCGCACGAACGACGAGCAGGTGGACCTGGTGGAGACACTGAAAAGCCTGGTGCCGCCGATTGCACTGATGGTGCTGGTGCTGGGCTCCATCATCAGCGGCGCCGCGACGCCCACGGAGGCCGCGGCAGTCGGCGCGCTGGGGGCGGGCATCCTGGCCTTCAGCCGGGGTGCGCTGAACCGGGATCGCGCCGGCGAGGTGGGACGCAGTACGCTGCAGGTGACCGCGATGGTATTCGCCATCCTGATCGGCGCCTCGCTGTTTTCGCTGGTCTTCCGCGGCTACGACGGCGAGGAACTGGTGACCGGCTTCTTCAATAGCCTGCCTGGCGGGGTGGTGGGAGCGACCCTGCTGGTGATGGTGGTGATCTTCCTGCTGGGCTTTATTCTCGACTTTATCGAGATCACCTTCGTGGTGGTGCCCATCGTCGGGCCGGTGTTGCTGGCCATGGGCGTGGATCCGGTGTGGCTGGGAATCATGATCGCCATCAACCTGCAGACTTCCTTCCTCACACCACCGTTCGGCTTCGCGCTCTTCTACCTGCGCGGGGTGGCGCCGGAGGAGGTGGCCACCGGGGCCATCTACCGCGGGGTGGTGCCGTTCATCGCTATCCAGCTACTGGTGATGTGCCTGCTGGCCCTCTGGCCGTCCCTGGCCACCTGGCTACCGGCGGCGCTGGCCGGCTGACCGGCGCCCGGAAACGGGCGCGGTTCACGGGCCTAGCGGGCCAGCCCGCGGCCCTTCCACAGCCGGTACACCGCCGGCAGCACCAGCAGCGTGAGCAGCATGGCACTGACCATGCCGCCCACCATGGGGGCGGCGATACGCTGCATCACCTCGGAGCCGACACCGCCGCCCAGCATCACCGGCACCAGGCCGATAAACACCGTGGCGGTGGTCATCAGCACCGGCCGCATACGCTGGCCGGCGCCGCTGCGGATAGCCTGTTCCAGGTCGCCGAGGCGCAGCTGCTCGCCGGCTTCCTGTGCACGCCGGCGGGCCGCCGCCCAGGCCTGGTTCAGGTACACCAGCATGATCACGCCGATCTCCACCGCCACGCCGGCCAGGGCGATAAAGCCGACACCCACCGCCACCGACAGGTTGTAGCCCAGCCAGTGCAGCAGCCACAGGCCGCCGATCAGCGCCAGCGGCAGGGTGCCCATGATCACCAGCACCTCGCTGAAGCGCCGGAAGCTCAGGTACAACAGCAGTACGATGATGGCCAGGGTCAGCGGCAACAACAGTCCGAGCCGCTCGCGCGCCCGCTCCATGTACTCGTACTGGCCCGACCAGGCCAGCGAGTAGCCCGGCGGCAGATCCAGCCGGTCGGCGACCACCTGCTGCGCTTCCTCCACCCAGGAACCCAGGTCGCGCCCGGCGATATCGATGTACACCCAGCCGTTGGGGCGGGCGTTCTCGGTCTTGATCATCGGCGGGCCATCGGCCACCGCCACTTGCGCCACATCGCCCAGGGCCAGGTGGCTGCCATTGGGCGCCACCAGCGGCAGCGCCCGCAGGCGGTCCGGGGAATCGCGCCAGTCCTGCGGATAGCGCAGGTTGACCGGGTAACGTTCCAGCCCCTCGACAGTCTCCGCCACCTTTCGCCCACCCACTGCGGTGTCCACCACCGCCTGCACATCGGCAATGTTGAGCCCGTAGCGGGCCGCGCGGGCGCGGTCAATATCGATATCCAGGTAGCGGCCGCCCTCGACCCGCTCGGCGTAGACCGAGGTGGTGCCCGGCACCTCCATCAGCACCTGCTCCAGGCGCTTGCCGATCGACTCGATGCGCCCCAGGTCGGGCCCGGCCACCTTGACCCCCACCGGAGTCTTGATGCCGGTGGCGAGCATGTCGATGCGCGTCTTGATCGGCATCACCCAGGCGTTGGTGACGCCCGGGATCTGCACTGCCGCATCCAGCTCGGCGCGCAGCTTTTCCGGGGTCATCCCGGGTCGCCACTGCTCGCGGGGCTTGAAGCGGATGATGGTCTCCACCATGGTCAGCGGCGCCGGGTCGGTGGCGGTGTCCGCGCGGCCGATCTTGCCCCACACCTGTGCCACTTCCGGCACCGTCATGATCATCTTGTCGGTCTGCTGCAGCAGCTCGCGCGCCTTGCCGATGGAGATACCCGGGTGGGTGCTGGGCATGTACATCAGGTCGCCCTCGTCCAGCGGCGGCATGAACTCGCTGCCCAGCTTCGCCAGGGGGTAGAGTGCACTGGCCAGCAACAGCAGGGCGGCGGCGATCACCAGGCGCGGGTGGCGCAGCACCAGCTCCAGCGCCGGGCGGTATACCGCGGTGAAACCCCGGTTGACCGGGTTGTCCCCCTCCGGGCGCACGCGGCCGCGGACGAAATAGCCCATCAGTACCGGCACCAGGGTGATGGCCAGTCCCGCCGCCACCGCCATGGCATAGGTCTTGGTGTAGGCCAGCGGCGCGAACAGGCGCCCCTCCTGGCCCTCCAGCGCGAACACCGGCAGGAAGCTGAGGGTGATGATCAGCAGGCTGAAGAACAGCGGCGGACCCACCTCTGTGGCCGCGCGGGCCACCAGCTGCCAGCGGTTGTCATCCGTGAGGCGCTCCCGCTCCATGTGCTTGTGCAGGTTCTCGATCATCACGATGGCGCCGTCCACCATGGCACCGATGGCGATGGCGATGCCGCCCAGGCTCATGATGTTGGCATTGATGCCCTGCAGGCGCATGATCACGAAGGCGCCGAGAATCCCCAGCGGCAGGCTGATGGCGATCACCAGCGACGAGCGCAGGTGGAACAGGAACAGGGCGCATACCAGCGCCACCACGATGAATTCCTCCAGCAGCTTGTGGCCCAGGTTGTCCACGGCACTGTCGATCAGCTCGCTGCGGTCGTAGGTGGGGACTATCTCCACCCCGGCCGGCAGGCTCTGCTGCAGCTCCTCCAGGCGCTGGGTCACCCGCTCGATCACCGCGCGAGCATTCTCGCCGAAGCGCATCACGATGATGCCGCCGACCGCCTCGCCCTCGCCGTCGAGCTCGGAGATGCCGCGGCGCATCTGCGGGCCGAGGCTGATATCCGCCACATCCCCCAGCAGCAGGGGGGTGCCGCGCTCGCCCACGCCCAGGGGCAGCTGGCGCAGGTCCTCCAGGCCGCGGATATAACCGCTGGCGCGCACCATGTACTCGGCCTCGCCCATCTCCACCACCGAGGCGCCGGATTCGCGGTTGCCGCGGGCGATGGCTTGCTCGACGCTGGCCAGGCTCAGGTCGTAGGCGCGCAGGCGCAACGGGTCTACCTGCACCTGGTACTGGCGCACCATGCCGCCCACCGTCGCCACCTCGGCGACGCCGGGCAGGGTCTGGAGTTCATATTTGAGGAACCAGTCCTGCAGGCTGCGCAGCTGGGCCAGGTCATGGCGGCCACTGCGGTCCACCAGGGTGTAGCTGTAGATCCAGCCGACGCCGGTGGCGTCCGGGCCCAGCTCGGGGCTGGCGCCCTCCGGCAGTCGCGGCGCCACCTGGCTCAGGTACTCGAGCACCCGTGAGCGCGCCCAGTAGAGGTCCACATCGTCGTCGAAGATGACGTAGACGTAGGAATCGCCGAAAAAGGAGTAGCCGCGCACTGTCACCGCGTCAGGCACGGACAGCATGGCGGTGGTCAGGGGATAGGTGACCTGGTCCTCCACCACCTGCGGTGCCTGGCCGGGATAGCGGGTCTTGATGATCACCTGCACATCGGACAGGTCCGGCAGCGCGTCGACCGGGGTCTGGCGCAGGCTGTAGAGGCCGCCCACCGCCAGCGCCACTGCCGCCAGCAGCACCAGGACGCGGTTGGCCAGGGACCAGTGGATAATCCGCTCAATCATTGGTGCATGTCCCCGTGGCCGGCGTGGGCGTCGCTATCATGCCCGCCGTTATGTCCGCCGTGACCCTCGTGGCTGCCGCCTGGGGAGGGCGCCTCCTGGCGCGGCGCCGGCAGCTCCAGGCTTTCGCCCTGGTCCTGGCCATGGGCGCGCACCGCGATCACCTCGTACTTTTCATCCTCCCGCTGGCGCAGCTGCACCATTACCTCGCGGTCGCTCTCCATAGCCCGGCGCAGGGCCTCGCCGGCGCTGTCGGCCACGTAGAAGCCCATGACCATCGACGGCCAGTCCCACTCGGCTACCGGCCCGTGCTCGAGCCGCGCGTAGTGGTTGTCGTCGGGCATGCTCAGCACCCGGGCATGGGCCCATGGCGTGAGGGTTTCGGCGGGCTGCTCGATGCGCTCAAGGTCCGCGCTGATACTGGACTCGGAATCGATCAGGAACTGGGCCGAGGTGACCACCTCTTCGCCCGCTTGCAGGCCCTCGAGAATCTCGACCCGGTCACCGAATTCGCGGCCGGCGCGGACCCGCACCGAGCGGAAGTTGCCATCACCCTCGGCCAGTACCACCCGGTCCATTTTGCCGGTGCGGATCAGGGCACTGCGGGGCACCGTGAGCGCCTCCTGGGCCGGGCCATCCAGCTCCAGCTGCACGAACATGCCCGGGCGCAGTACCTGGTCGGGGTTGTCCACCTCCACGCGCACGGTGAGGGTGCGGGTCTGCTCGTCCAGGTTCGGCAGCACCTGCAGGATACGGCCGTCCCAACGGCGGTCGGGCGCTATGTCGGCGCTGATCTCGGCGCTGCCACCCTCGCGGACCTGCTGGCCCTCGCGCGGGAAGATGTCCCCCTCGACCCATACCGTGTCCAGCGGGCCCACGGACACCAGCGCGTTGGCCGGGGTGATGTACATGCCCTCGCGGATACCCAGCTTGTTCACGTAGCCGGAAGCCTCGGCGTAGAGGGTGATGGTCTCGCGCACCTCGCCGGTGGTTTCTACCCGCCTGATCTGGTCATTCGGGATACCCAGGCTCTGCAGGCGTTCGCGGGTGGCGGACACCAGGGTGCGGTTACCGCTTTTCACCGCCGCCGCCAGCTCGCTCTGGGCCTTGACCAGCTCGGGCGAGTAGAGCTCCAGCAGGGACTGGCCCTTGCGCACCCGGTCGCCCACGGCCTTGACCCAGGTTTTCTGCACCCAGCCGCTGAGCCGGCTGTGCTGGTGCTGCACCTGCTGCTCATCGAGGCGCACCAGGCCGACAGCCCGCACCCCCGTAGCAACCTCACCCAGCTCGGCTGCGGCGGTGCGCACACCCAGGTTGTTCTGCACCTGGGAGGAGATGTTCACCGTGCCCGGCTGCTGTTCCTTTTCCTCACCCTCGTAGACGGGAACCAGGTCCATGCCCATGGGGGACTTGCCGGGGCCATCGCGGCGGTAGCTGGAATCCATCGGCGCGACCCAGTAGAGGATCTTGCGTTCGGCGGACGCTCCCGCGCCCGCGTCCGCTCCGCCGCGATCGGCAGAGAGCCACCAGCCCGCGCCCAGTCCGGCCAGGGCCGCAACAGTCGTAAGCAGTATGTTTCTCATCTTCAGTATCCTGTTACCGGCAGCCAGCGGCTGCCCGTTCTCGGTTGGGTGGCTATTTGGCTGCCGGCGCGGCATCGGGCCCGCCGGCCAGGTAGTAGCGCAGCTCTGCCAGCGCGCGGAAATAGCCGTAGTCCAGTTGCGCGGCGCTGATCTGCGCCTCGATGGCATCCAGGCGCGCCGCGATCACCGCCTCCATATCGGCGGTATTGCTGGCGTAGCCCCGCAGCACTGCGTCTGCCGTCTCTTCCGCCTGGTCCAGCAGCGAGCGGTCATACAGCTGGCGGCGTTCGGCGAGGGTCGTTGCCCTGGCGGCGGCGGCGTTCAGGCCCGCGTGGAGGGTCTGCAGCAGCTCCTGGCGCTGGAGGATCCCGGCGCTCTCGCGCGCCCTCGCTGCTGCCAGCCGCTGGTCCTGGCGCTTGCCGGTGAACAGGGGCAGGTCGAAAGTGACCGCCGCACCGGCAAAATCACTGGCGTCCTCGGTGTCGCGCTGGCCGTACTGCACTTCCAGTCCGAAGCGCGGCTTGTAGGCCTCGCGGGCCAGCGCCACACCGCGCTCGCCGGCGGCCACCTGCGCGTCGGCCGCAGTCAGCGCCGGGTGGCCCGCCAGCTGCTGCGGCGGCACCGGCAGGGACTGGGCCTCGAGCCAGGACTCCAGTTCAGGCCAGCGGGGCGGGGTAGTCTCGACAGGCGCCCAGGCGGCATTGCCGAGCCAGCGCGCGAGCCGGCCGCGGGTAGTAATGATCCGGCCCTCTACCGCAGCGATGCGATCGTCAAGGCGGGTCACCGCCAGCTGCGACTGCAGCAGCTGCTGCGACTGGATCCGGGCGCTGGCGAGTCGCGCGCGGTTGTAGGTCACCAGTTCCTCCAGCCAGCGCCGGTTGTCCTGCAGCAGCTCGCGGGTGCGCAGCTGCTCGGCGAGGGTGAGGAACTCGCGGCTGACATCGCGGGCCAGCTGCAGAACGCGGTCGTCGGCGCTGGCAAAGCCGGCGTTCGCCAGCAGGGAACCCCGCTCCCGGGCCAGCCGCGCCGAATCGCCCCGCGGCAGCAGCTGGCGCAGGCCGACCACTTTCTGCGTCATGGGCTGCTCGTCGAAGGCGAAACTGTCCACGGGCACATTGGCCGCACCCAGCTTCAGCACCGGGTCGTCCCACTCACCGGCGGCAATGGCCTCCGCCTGCCGGGCCTCGGCTTCCTGCCGCACACTGGCGGGCCCGGGGTCCTGCTGCAACGCGAGATCCAGCGCCTGCTGGAGGTCAAGTGCGGATCGGGTCTGGTCGGCGAGGGGCGCCTCACTGGCGGCCAGCAGCGCCGCAACCAGGCCCAGTGTCCTGAATAGGGGGTACATGGGTTGAATCCTGTCTGGTAAATGACATACCGGCGCGCACGGGCGCCGCTTCAGCGGGGATCAACCGGAAATGGGGGGCCTGAAGGGGGAGCCCGCAGGCGGACTGGGGGCGAAGGGACCAGGGGTGACCGGGGGGCTGGCCACGCCGGCCAACACCAGCCGCGGCAGGGGGGAAGACTCGAGCGTGGTCGCCGAGCTGCACGCGCCGGCGGCGCAGGTGAGCTGGCAGAGCTCTGCCTGCGGATCGACCGCGGGGTCGCCATCGTCACAGCACGGCATGTCCCCATGGGCGGTGGTTTCGCCACCGGCATGGTGCATCGCCATCGCCGGTTCACTGTCGCTGTCGTCCCCACAGGGATAGGCTGCCGTCAGGGCGAGACCCTGGGCAGACAGGAACAGCAACAGAAACAGGGCAATAAGGGCACGCATGGGGCGATTCTATGGGCTCTCCGGGGTGGCGGCAACTCAGCCGGGCGCAGCTGGCGCCTCTGGCTGCGCCATTATGCCCGTATTATCCCGCGAGATCAGTGGTTATTTAATACCCAATCCGTGGTAGAATGCGCCGCCCGCCTACGTGTGGGAGCGCCAATAACTCTAACAATTCGTGAGTATCCGATGTCCGCACTTGATGAAGAGCCGCAACCCACCGGCACCCTGACCCTGCAGACCCTGGCCATGCCGCGGGACACCAACCCGCAGGGAGACGTTTTTGCCGGCTGGCTGATGTCACAGATGGACCTGGCCGGCGCCATCCTCGCCCAGAGTATCGCCCGCGGCCGCGTGACCACGGTGGCTACCGGCAATATGGTGTTCCTGCGCCCGGTGCCTGTCGGCTCCACCGTCAGCTGTTACGCCGAACCACTGGAAGTGGGTCGCTCCTCTATCCGCTGCATGGTGGAAGTCTGGCTGACGCGGGTGGATTCCGGGGAACAAGTGAAAGTCACCGAGGGCGAGTTCGTGTTCGTGGCGATCGATGACCGCGGTAATACCCGTCCGCTGCCCCTCTGACCTGTTTCCGGCGCGGCCGCCGTCAGTGGCGGCCCTCCGCTTCGGGCAGCACGATTCCCAGCCGGCCCAGTTCCCTGGCCAGCCGCGGGTCGCCGCTGCGCCGCCAGCGCTGATATAGCTCAAGCACATCGTGGGCGTCGTAGGGATGCTCCTTGGCGCAGGCCCGCGCCACCAGTTCCAGCAAGCGGCCGAACATAGCGGCGAGTTCAGAGAACACGTGCCGGTTGTCGCGCGCATTGTCTGCCAGGTAGTCGTAAGCGCCACCGCCCATGCCGATGAAGTAGTCCTGCCGGATGCCGCGCCGGGCGTAGTTATCCGGGAAGAGCCCGCCGAGAAACAGCGCCAGGTCCCCCAGCTGTCGCAGTATCTGGCAGCGCTCCCAGTCACTCGCCGCCTCGTGGGCGTCCTTGTAGAGAAGTGCCAGCGGGCGGATGCCCAGCTGCCCCTGGTCATAGGTGAACAGCTCATCGCTGTCACCGAAACGGGCTAGCATGCTGCCCATATACCAGAGCGTGTCCTCCTGGGGCAGGGGCTCCAGTTCGCGGCCGCACTCTTCCAACCGGTTGCGGAAATAGTCCGCCAGCGTTCTCTCAAAGTCGGGCTGGTTCCGCAGCGACATGGTCCCACCTCCCGTGAATCCTGTTGCCCTACTGAAAACTATAAGCCAGATTTCTGCGCTTTCAATTGTTAAAAACCGTTTTTATATAATAAAAAATTATACAAAATCCGCCGCGCGTCCCTCTTGAAAATGCCCCTCGCGCTCCTATTTTGCCGCTGTCGGGGGATGGTCAGCGTCCCAGGACTTCGAATCTTCAACCATTGAATTGCACATGCTTATTGGGAGGAAATCCGATGAGTATCAAACCGCTCTACGACCGGGTGGTTGTCAAACGCCTCGCCGCGGAAACCACGACCGCCAGCGGCATCATCATTCCAGACAAAGCCGCAGAAAAGCCCACCCAGGGCGAGGTAATTGCCATCGGCAATGGTGCGGCGCTGGATAACGGTGAATTGCGCGCGCTGGCCGTCAAGGTGGGTGACCGGGTGCTATTCGGCCAGTACGCCGGCAGTGAAATCAAACACGACGGCGAGACCTACCTTATCGTCAAGGAGTCCGACATCCTCGCCATCGTTGAACCGACCCAACAGCAGGAGAAAGCCGCATGAGTGCGAAGGCCGTAAAGTTTTCCGATGACGCCCGCGAGCGCATGCTGACCGGCGTAAATATCCTGGCAAACGCCGTCAAGGCCACACTCGGCCCCAAAGGCCGCAACGTGGTACTGAGCAAAAGTTTTGGGGCGCCGCGAGTGACCAAAGACGGCGTTTCCGTGGCGAAGGAGATCGAGCTCAAGGACAAGTTCCAGAACATGGGCGCACAGATGGTCAAGGAAGTTGCGTCCAAGACCGCAGATGTCGCCGGCGACGGCACCACCACCGCCACGGTACTGGCCCACGCGCTGCTGCGAGAGGGACACAAGTCCATCGCCGCGGGTATGAATCCGATGGACCTGAAACGCGGCATCGATACGGCCGTAAAGGCTGCGGTAGAGGAACTCGCCAAACTCTCCAAACCCTGCGACGACACCAGGTCCATCGGCCAGGTGGGCACAGTGTCCGCCAACTGGAACGAGGACATCGGCAGGATTATTGCTGAGGCCATGGAGAAAGTGGGCCGCGACGGCGTAATCACCGTTGAGGAAGGCAAGTCGCTGCACAACGAGCTGGAAGTAGTGGAGGGCATGCAGTTTGATCGCGGCTACCTATCCCCTTACTTCGTGACCAGCCAGGAGAAGATGCAGGCGGAACTCGATAACCCCTTCATCCTGCTCTTCGACAAGAAAATCAGCAATATCCGCGACCTGCTACCGCTACTGGAATCCGTTGCCAAGGCCGGTCGACCACTGGTAGTGATCGCCGAGGATATCGAGGGCGAGGCGCTGGCCACACTGGTAGTCAACAGCCTGCGGGGTATCATCAAGGTGGCAGCGGCCAAGGCGCCCGGCTTTGGCGATCGCCGCAAAGCGATGCTGGAAGACATCGCCACCCTCACCGGCGCCAGGGTGATCTCCGAGGAGGTCGGGCTCACCCTGGAAAAAGCACAGCTGGAACAGCTGGGAAGCGCCAAGCGCATCGTGATCGGCAAGGACAACACCGTGATTGTGGATGGTGCCGGGGACAAAGCGGCCATCGATGGCCGGGTAAAACAGATCCGTGCTGAGATCGAGGCTTCCACTTCCGATTACGACCGGGAAAAGCTGCAGGAGCGCGTAGCAAAGCTGGCCGGCGGCGTTGCCGTGATCAAGGTCGGTGCCGCTACCGAAGTGGAAATGAAAGAGAAGAAGGACCTGGTGGACGACGCCTTCCATGCAACCCGCGCGGCGGTGGAAGAGGGCATTGTACCCGGTGGTGGCCTGGCGCTGGTGCGCGTTGCCGACAGCCTGCGTAAAAGCGGGATCAAAGGCGCCAACGACGACCAGCAGGTGGGGATCAATATCGCGCTGCGGGCGATGGAAGAACCTTTCCGTCAGATCGTTGCCAACGCCGGCGTGGACGGCAGCGTGGTGCTGAACAATGTGCGGGCGCACGATAACCCCAATTACGGCTACAACGCCCAGACCGCAGACTACGGCGATATGCTGGAATTCGGCATCATCGACCCGGCCAAGGTCACCCGCTCAGCGCTGCAGAACGCGGGCTCCATCGCCGGCCTGATGTTGACTACCGAGGTAATGGTGGCCGATAAAGCAGAAGGCATAAAGCCTGAAACATCTGCAGGTGCTTACGATTACTGATTCATTACGGTAATCAAAAAACGGGGCCACAGGGCCCCGTTTTTTTAATCCGCGCTAATTGCTCTGGTCTGGTAATAAGCCTCTTCGCTGATGCGATGATAGGGAATCACATCGTCCCTGAATTCCTTGAAGGCCTCGTAGACCCGCGCGAACTGGGGGTCTTCGGCTGCGGTCTCTTCCAGGATTTCCCGGTTCACTGCCTTCAGGTGTGCCAGTACCTCGTCCGGCAGGCGCCGCAGCTGCACGCCATGCTGCTCGACCAGCTCCTGCAGGGCGCGATTGTTGCGCGCGGTGTACTCGTCGAGCATATCCTGGTTGGCGTCGCGGGCGGCCACGCGCACTATGGCCTGCAGGTCCTTCGGCAGCTTCTCGAAGGCGGTCTTGTTGAAGATAAACTCGAGGATAGAGCCCGGTTCGTGCCAACCCGGGTAGTAATAGTATTTGGCGATCTGGTGGAAGCCGAAGGCCAGGTCGTTGTAGGGACCCACCCACTCGGTGGCATCGATCACCCCGGTCTGCAATGCGGTGTACAGCTCGCCGCCGGGAATGGTCACGGCGGTGCCGCCGGCCCGGTTCAGCACCTCACCGCCCAGGCCGGGAATGCGCATCTTGAGGCCCTGCAGGTCCTCCACCGTGTTGATCTCTTTGTTGAACCAGCCGGCCATCTGCACGCCGGTGGAGCCGCCGGCCATGGGGATCAGGTTGAAGGGCGCATAGAGCTCTTCCCACAGCTCGCGGCCGCCGCCGTAATGCAGCCAGCCGTTCATCTCCTGGGCGTTTAACCCGAAGGGCACGGCGGTAAAGAACTGTGCCGCCGGCACCTTGCCTTTCCAGTAGTAGGCCGCACCGTGGCCTACCTGCGCCGCGCCCTCGGATACCGCGCCGAACACGCCCATGGCCGGCACCAGCTCCCCGGCGCCGTACACCTTGATCTTCAGGCGGCCGTCGGACATGGCCTCGACAGTGCGGGCAAAGCGCTCCGGTGCACTGCCGAGGCCCGGGAAGTTCTTGGGCCAGGTGGTGACCAGCTTCCACTCGAACGTCTCGCGGCTGCCGTCCTCGGTGAACTGCCGGGCGGGCCCTTGCTCGGAGCGGGATACCACCAGCGCACCGAAGGTAATGACCAGCAGCGCCAGCAGGCCGAGGATGACGGGGGGGTACCAGTTGATTTTTTTCATGCTTTTTATTTTTGCGTTTTTGTCTTCGCCAGAGGAGATAGTGGCAAAGTTGTGCGCCGGCGTCACCTCACGCTCGAACCCAGCCGAAATCCATCTGTTGCGCACGGGTTACGCACGCGACGCCGGGCCCGCTGGCCCTGCGAACGCTGAGGGGGATCTGGATCCCGGCCTGCGCCGGGATGACGACAGTCAAACGATTGTTGCGTGACACCTGTAGGAGCGGCCCAAGGCCGCGATGCGCCACCCGGTTTTTTATCAGAGAGGCTGCAGCTTCGCCATCGCCACCACCAGCCACTTGCTGCCGGCGTCGTCGAAGTTGACCTGTACCCTGGCCCGCGGGCCGCTGCCCTCGAACTGCACCACCGTGCCCTCGCCGAACTTGCGGTGCTCCACCCGGCCACCCAGCGCCAGCGGCGGCAGGTCGTCGTCAAAATCCGGTGCCGGGTCGGAGAAGCGACCCACTTTCCCGTAGTCCGGGTTGAACATCGGCCGCGATATCTCGGTCTTGAGGCGTACCTCGTGCACCAGTTCCGGCGGTATCTCGCCGATAAAGCGCGACGGGCTGTTGAAGGTCTCGCTGCCGAACAGGCGCCGGTTCTCGGCATAGGTGATGTACAGCTTCTGCATGGCGCGGGTGATGCCCACGTAGCAGAGGCGCCGCTCCTCCTCCATGCGCCCCGGCTCCTGTGCCGACATCTTGTGCGGGAACAGGTTTTCCTCCACCCCGGCCATGAACACCAGCGGGAACTCCAGGCCTTTGGCCGAATGCAACGTCATCAGCTGCACCGCCTCCTCGAACTCGTCCGCCTGGCCCTCGCCGGCATCCAGCGCGGCGCTGTCGAGGAACTGGTCGAGCAGGGAGGGTTCTTCCACCTCGGCCCCGGACTCGTCCGGCGGCACCTCGATGCCGTCGAAGGCGCGGCAGGCACTGACCAGTTCCTTGAGGTTTTCCACCCGCGCCTGGCCTTTCTCCCCCTTTTCCTTGCGGTGGAATTCCAGCAGGCCGCTGGTCTCGATCACGTCCTCGGCGATGGCATCCAGCTCTTTATCTTCCGCATTGGCAGCCAGCTGGTTGACCAGGTCGAGGAAGCCCTGCAGGGCATTGGACGCGCGGGCGGCCAGTACCCGCTGGGCCACCATCTGCTGCGCCGCCGCCCACAGGGAGCAGCCGTGCTCGCGGGCAAAGCCGCGCACCGCGTCGACACTGCGGGCGCCGATGCCGCGGGTGGGGGTATTCACCACCCGCTCGAAGGCGGTGTCATCGTGGGGGTTGCTGATCATGCGCATGTAGGAGAGCGCGTTCTTGATCTCCAGGCGTTCGTAGAAGCGCTGGCCACCGTAGATGCGGTAGGGCACCGCCTCGCGCAGCAGCGCCTCTTCCAGCACCCGCGACTGGGCATTGGAGCGGTAGAGGATCGCCACCGAGTCGCGCGGGTTGCCGTCGCGCACCCACTGCTCGATGCGCTCGACGATAAAGCGCGCCTCGTCCTGTTCGTTGTAGGCGGCATAGAGGGAGATGGGCTCGCCATCGTCGCCCTTTGTCCACAGCTCCTTGCCCAGGCGCCCGGCGTTGTGCTCGATCACCGCATTGGCGGCCTTGAGGATGGTGCCGGTGGAGCGGTAGTTCTGCTCCAGGCGTACCGTCTGCACCTCGCGCATATCCTGGGCGAAGTGCTGGATATTCTCGATCTTGGCGCCGCGCCAGCCGTAGATGGACTGGTCGTCATCCCCCACCGCGGTAATGTGGCACTGGTCGCCGGCCAGCAGGCGCAGCCAGGCGTACTGGATGGTATTGGTATCCTGGAACTCGTCCACCAGGATATGGGGGAAACGCTGGCGGTAGTGGTCCAGCACACCCTCGTTGTTCAGCCACAGCTCGTGGGCGCGCAGCAGCAGCTCGCCGAAGTCCACCAGGCCACCGCGCTGGCAGGCCTCCTCGTAGGCGAAGTAGATGCGCACCATGGTCTGCAGCCAGGGGTCGGCGCCGGCCTGGATGTACTGCGGGCGCAACCCTTCATCTTTCTGGCCGCCTATCCACCACTGGGTCTCCCGCGGCGGCCACTTGGCCTCGTCCAGTCCCAGGTCGTTCTGCACCCGCTTGATCAGGCGCAGCTGGTCGTCAGAGTCCAGGATCTGGAAGTTCTGCGGCAGGTTGGCCTCTTTGTAGTGGGCCTTCAGCAGCCGGTGGGCCAGGCCGTGGAAGGTGCCCACCCACATGCCGAAGGTGTTGACCCCCAGCAGCTCCTCGATGCGCGCGCGCATCTCGCGGGCGGCCTTGTTGGTGAAGGTCACCGCCAGGATGGAGTAGGGCGAGGCGCCCTCCACCTGCATCAGCCAGGCGATACGGTGCACCAGCACGCGGGTCTTGCCGGAACCGGCGCCGGCCAGCACCAGCTGGTTGCCGGGCGGGGCCGCCACAGCCTCGCGCTGGGCGTCGTTGAGGGGGTCGAGAATCTGAGATACGTCCATGGGGCGGCATTGTACCAGAGCCGGCAGTGGATACCTGTTTAAATGAACAGGTTTCCGCCCGATCGGGCGACCGGCGGGTCCAGCGAGGGGGCGGGCGGCGGCCGCACCGCTCGCCAGCGGGGGTGGCAGCCGCTAAACTGCCTGTCTGTAGCAGAGAAGGTAGTCCCGTGAAACCGGCGGAAGTCACGCAGAAAATCAGCGAACAGCTGTCGTCCATGCGCAAGTCAGAGCGCAAGGTGGCCGAGTATATCCTCGCCAACCCGGACGAAATCATCCATATGCGCATCGTGGACCTGGCCACCGAGGCCCAGGTGAGCGAACCGACGGTGGTGCGCTTCTGCCGCGCGGTGGGCTGCTCGGGCTTCCAGGAGTTCAAGCTGAACCTGGCCCAGCAGCTGGCCTCTAGCCCCAGTTTCGGCCAGATCGCGGTCACCGATACCGACACCATCGCCGAGTACAAGCGCAAGGTGTTCGACTCCACCGTCGACACCCTGCTGAACGTGCGCGACAAGATCGATGCCCGTGCGCTGGAGGCGGCGGTGAGCGCCATCGCCGCGGCCAAGCGGGTGGAATTCTTCGGCTTCGGCGCCTCCGGTGCGGTGGCCACCGACGCCCAGCACAAGTTCTTCCGCCTGCAGCTGGCCACAGCGGCCCACTCCGACCACCACATGCAGAACATGTCTGCCATGTCGATGGAGCCGGGCGACGTGGTGGTGGCCATCTCCCAGAGCGGCCGCACCAAGGCGCTGCTGCACTCCATGGAGATGGTCAAAGAGCAGGGCGGCACCGTGATCGGCCTGGCGCCCAGCGGCTCACCGGTGGCGCAGCGCTCCACCATCCCGCTGGAGGTAGACGTGGAGGAGGACATCGAGATCTACACGCCGCTGTCGTCGCGCATCGCCCACCTGGTGGTGATCGATGTACTCGCCATCGGCGTGGCCCAGCGCAAGGGCCCGCAGCTGCAGGAGCACCTGCTGAAGCTCAAGAAGGGCCTCTACACCCTGCGCGAAGAGAAGGACTGAGTCCTCGGCCTGATTTTCCACGGCGGGCCTGGCGGCGACCGGTTCCCGCCGTTACCATGCCCGCCCCGCTGCGGGCCCGGCCCGCATTCCCTGACACCAAATACCGAGCACCCTATGAGTCCGACCCCCGCGCGGGAATCGGGCGCCGCCCTGCGTTCACTGGCCCTGTGGCTGGCGGCACTGGTGGCGCTGACGCCCTTTTCCCTGGATACCTACCTGCCGGCAATACCGGCCATGGCGACCGCACTGGGCAGCGAGGTGGCACGGGTGCAGCACTCGGTATCGAGCTTCCTGCTCGGTTTCGCCATGGGCCAGCTGGCGGGCGGCCCCCTCTCCGACCGCTGGGGACGACGCACCGTGGGCACCATCGGGCTGGCGATCTACCTGGCCAGCACACTGCTGATCCTGTTTGTCACCGACACCGCCCAGCTGATCGCGCTGCGCCTGCTGCAGGCCTTCGGCGGCGGCTTCGCTACGGTGATCTGTGCGGCGATAGTGCGCGACCTCTACAGCGGCCGGGCGGCAGCCAGGGTGATCTCCACCATCAGCACCATGATGCTGGTGGCCCCGCTGGTGGCGCCGGTGATCGGTTCGGTGTTGCTGGCTGCGGGTGGCTGGCAGAGTATCTTTGTGTTCCTGCTGGGCTACGGCGCCGCCATGTTGATGCTGGTGAGGCGGCTGCTGCCGGAGACGGTGTCGCGCTTCACCCGCGCCCGGCGCAGCCTGGAACCCCGGCGCCGGCTGCTGGCCAACTACCTGCAGGTACTGGGCAATCGCCGCGCGCTGGGTTTCCTCGGCGCCCAGGCGTTTGTCAGCGGCTCCATGTTCATCTACATCACCACCGCACCCTTCGTGTTCATGGAGTATTTCGGCGTACCGGCCGGCCGCTTCCCGCTGTTGTTCGGCAGTTCCGTGGTGGGGCTGATCTGTATGGTGCAGGTGAATATCCGCCTGCTGAACTTCTTCGAGCCGCGGCGGATACTGCTGGCGGGAATCTCGCTACAGCTGCTGGCCTGTGGCCTGCTGTTGCTGGGAACACTCACCGGGGGGCGGGAGCTCTCCGTGTGGCTGGTACCGCTGGTGCTGGCGATGTCTTCCATCGGCATTACCGCACCCAATGCCGCGGCCTGCTACCTGGAGTTCTTCCCGCGCATCAGCGGCAGCGCCAACGCCTTCTATGGTGCCAGCCTGTTTGTCGGCGGCGGGGTCCTGGGTGGCATCGTCAACGGCATGCACACCGGCACGCTGGTGCCAATCGCCGGCACCATGTTCGGCTGCGCGGTGGCGGCGCTGCTGATGGCACTGCTGGTCGCCCGCGCGCGTACGCCGATCGAGGTGCAGCCGGCCGTCGCGGGTCGCTTCGCCGCCGGCTGAATGGCGGGGGGTCAGTCGCCCAGCAGGCCCTCCTCACGCAGCGCCTTGCGCGCGCCGGGACGCTGGCGGACCCGCTCCTGGAACTCCTGCAGGCGCGGCCAGGATGAGGTGTCCATGTCCTGGCGGTCGAGCCAGTTGGCGATGGTGAACAGGTAGGCGTCGGCCACGGTGAAATCGTCGCCGAGCAGGTAGTCGTGCTGCAGCCGCTCCTCGACATAGTCGAAGCGCTCGCGGATTTTATTGCGCGCGTGGTCCTTCTCCGTCTCGGTGCCGCCCCAGAACAGTGGCACGAAGGACTTGTGCAGTTCTGCGGCAATGAAGTTGAGCCACTCCTGCAGCCGGTAGCGCTCGCGGCTGCCAGCGGGCGGCGCCAGGCCGCTATCGGGTTTCAGGTCGGCCAGGAACTGCACGATCGCCGGACCCTCGGTCAGCACCTCGCCGTCGTCGATGCGCAGCGCCGGCACAAAGCCCTTGGGGTTGATCTCCAGGAAATCGGCCCCGTCCTCGGTTTTCTTCTCGCGCAGGTCCACCTTGCAGAGCTCCAGGTCGATGCCCGCCTCGCAGGCGACGATGTGTGGCGAGAGCGAGCAGGCGCCGGGCGCATAATAGAGCTTCATGGTCTCTCCGGTCTGGTTTGCGGCAGTTGCCCGAATTATAGGAACTGGTACCGCCGCCCGCGCGCTGCCGGCTCAGCCCCGGTGGTGGGGCGCGGAATAATCCAGTTCCGGGCCCTTCGGCACTATGCCGGTGGGGTTGATGGTGCCGTGGCTGGCGTAGTAGTGGGTCTTGATATGGTGGAAGTCCACCGTGTCCGCCACCCCGGGCCACTGGTACAGCTCGCGCAGGTAGCCCCACAGGTTGTGGTAATCGGCCAGGCGCTGCTTGTTGCACTTGAAGTGCCCGTGGTAGACCGGGTCGAACCGCACCAGGGTGGTGAACAGGCGCCAGTCCGCCTCCGTCACCCGCTCGCCACACAGGTAGCGGTTGTCGGCCAGCCGCTGCTCCAGCTGGTCCAGGGTGCTGAACAGCCTGTCGTAGGCCTGCTCATAGGCCTCCTGGGTGGTGGCGAAGCCGGCCCGGTAGACACCGTTGTTCACGGTTTCGTAGACGATGTCGTTGGTGGCATCGATATCGCCGCGCAGGTCCTCGGGGTAGAAGTCCTGCCGGTTGCCGGTGAGGCCGTCGAAAGCGCGGTTGAACATGCGGATGATCTCGGCGGACTCGTTGCTGACGATGCACTCCCGCTCCTTGTCCCACAGCAGCGGCACCGTAACCCGCCCGCTGTAGTCACTGCGGTGGCGGGTGTAGAGCTGGTGCAGGTAATCGGCGCCATAGAGCGGGTCGCCGGTACTGCCCTCGTCCTCGTTGAAGGTCCAGCCGTTCTCGAGCATGTAAGGACTCACTACGGATACCCCGATCAGGTCCTCGAGCCCCTTCAGCTTGCGGAAAATCAGCGTCCGGTGCGCCCACGGGCAGGCGAGGGAGACATACAGGTGGTAGCGGTCCGGCTCGGCGCGGAAGCCGCCCTCGCCGCTGGGACCGGGGCTGCCGTCGGCGGTGATCCAGTTGCGCAGCTGTGCCTGCTCGCGCACGAATTCGCCCTCGGTCTTGTCCGTATCGTACCAGCGGTCCTGCCACTTCCCCTTGACCAGCAATCCCATGGTGACCTCCTGCAGTCGGTATCCGG
Organism: Microbulbifer yueqingensis; assembly: GCF_900100355.1. GTDB lineage: Bacteria > Pseudomonadota > Gammaproteobacteria > Pseudomonadales > Cellvibrionaceae > Microbulbifer > Microbulbifer yueqingensis. Next base: position 166,073 of record NZ_FNFH01000004.1, read on the forward strand.
TGTCTGTCTGTGAATAATGATGGTGAAAGTACCCCGGCCGGCTTCACCCGGAGGCCGGCGGGGAGGTGATGCGAAGATGCGACCGGGAGGGTTCAGCCGCTGGTGCGGCTGAACATATGGTCCACACTGAAGCGTCCGGCCCCGGTGCAGGACAGGATGAGGAAGCCGCCGGCAATGGTGATGTTCTTCATAAAGGAGATCATCTGCGCCTGGTCCCCGGGCACGTAGTGGAACAGCAGCGCGCTGGCCACCGAGAACAGCGCCAGGCCCAGGGCCGCCCAGCGGGTGAGGAAGCCGAAAAGTACCGCCAGGCCACCGCCCAGTTCCGCAACAATCACCAGCGGCAGCAACCAGCCCGCCACGCCGGCGGATTCCATATAGGCCTGGGTGCCCTCATAGCCACCGATCTTGCTCCAGCCGGCGGCGATGAACATCCACGACATCAGCACCCGGCCGAGCAGCTTGGTGCTGTCACACAGGATGGAGTTGGTCATCGGTTTCTCCTCGCTTGCTTTCCTGCCCGCAGCTGCGGGTTGCATATTTGTGCATTCAGTCTAGTTGCACAAATCGCAAAGAAAACCGCAAAAAATCGCGTGGACCTTTCGGTATTTCCAACAAATCAGTCGAGCGGCGCCAGTCCGGTGCGCAGGGCGTCGATCAGGAAGCTGGCGGCGGGGCCGGTCTTGTCGCTGTCGGCATAAACCAGGTAGACAGTCACTTCCCGCGCCCAGGGCTCCTCCATGATCAGCGGCAGCAGGCGATCGGCCAGCAGCGATTCCCGCAGCCGGGTCTCGGGCAGCCAGGCAAACCCCAGGCCGCGCTCGATCAGCTCGATCGAGGTCTGCACGTTGCTCACGGTGATGCGCTGGTCCGACCCCAGCCAACCGGAGTCCTGGCGATTGCGGATGGCGCTGTCACGCAACACTATCTGGCGACAGGCCTTCAGGTCCTTGCGCGCCACCGGCCGGCCCAGGTGATGCAGGGCATGGTCCGGGTGCGCCACCGGGATAAACCGCACCCGTGCCACCGGCTCGCCCACGAAACCCTGGGGAACACGGGCGCTGAGGATGAAGTCCGCCTGCTGCTGCAGCAACAGCTCCTCGGCACCCGACAGTACCGTCTCGCGCAGCTCGAGGCGGGTGTGGGGGAAACGCCCGGCAAACTGCTCGATGGCATTGAACAGGCTGTCGTAATCAAAAATGACGTCCACCGCCAGGGTCAGCAGCGCCTCCTCGCCACCGGCCAGGCTGCTGGCTACCGCCTCGAGGGCCTCGGCCTCATTGAGCAGGCCGCCGGCGCGGGACAGGAGAATCCTGCCGGCGTCGGTGAGTTCCGCCTTGCGCCCGCGCACTTCCAACAGGTCCACACCCAGGCTCTCCTGCAGCTTGTGCACTGCATGGTTGATGGAGGACTGGCTCTTGTGCACCGCCTGCGCCGCCTGGGAAAAGCCGCCGTGCTCTACCACGGCCTGAAACATGCGCCACTGCTCCAGGGTTACCTTGGCCATCAGCTGTCACCTCGGGGTTCTGCCATCGGGGATCTCATCTCGCGGAGAGGCCGGTTTCGCCGAGCAATGCAGAAACCGGGGCCGGGAGAACAATCGAATAATTCGAACACAGCCGGCAATTATTTGCCATTTTTTACCGAATTCATCGGCTTATACTGCGACCTATATCACCAGAAACCTTTCTCTGCAGGAGGCTTCCATGGCCACTTTCGAACTTGGCCCCGGCGCGCGACCGCTGGTGCGCACCGTGCCCAGCCAGGCGTCTGCCGACGGCGCCGGCGTGAAAATCCAGCGGGTGGCGGGATTCCAGAGCCCGGATTTCAGTCCTTTCCTGATGCTCGACGAGATTCGCTCCGACAATGCGGACGATTACATCGCCGGGTTCCCGCCGCACCCGCATCGCGGTATCGAGACCCTGACCTACATGCTGAGCGGCGAGTTCGAGCATCGCGACCACCTGGGCAACCGGGGCGCAGTCTCGTCCGGCGGCGCCCAGTGGATGCGGGCCGGGCGCGGCATCATCCACTCGGAGATGCCGGCGCAGCCGGAAGATGGCAGTGGAGCGGCGATGCACGGTTTCCAGCTGTGGATCAACATGGCCGCCGCCGACAAGATGGCGGCACCCACCTGGCGGGATATCCAGGCCGGCGAGGTACCGGAGCACGCGCTGGACGACCGCGGCTCGCTGATCCGGCTGGTAACCGGGCACTGGCAGCTTGGCGAGTCGACGGAAAGCGGGCCGCTCACCGAGGCCGCCGCCGAGGCGGCCGTGGCGGATATCCGTCTGGCGGCCGACGCCGAGGCCAGGCTGCCTGTCCCGGCGGCACACAGTGTGCTGGTTTTCGTGTACCGGGGGGCACTGCTAACCGAGCGCGGGCAGACAGGGCGGGGCAATCTGCTGTTGTATGGCGCTGGCGAGTCGCTACAATTGCGCGCCGGGGAGCAGGGCGCCGGCGTCCTGTGCCTCCACGGTCGCCCGCTCAACGAGCCGGTGGTCCATTACGGTCCCTTCGTGATGAACAGCCACGCGGAGATCGAGCAGGCGCTGCGGGACTACAATAACGGCACCCTGGCCGGCTGACATCGGTCCCGCGGCATTGTATTCCGGCCGGGCGGGATCCCGGCCGGCGGCAGCCCCCGCGCTGAATTCATACTTTCTTTTCCCTCTCTCGGTGGCTAGTGGAGAGCCCAGGCGGCATGGAAATCTATTACACCTTCTGTTTCCTCGCCGCAGTGTCGGTATTCCTGGGGTTTCTCAACCAGTACGTGCTGCGCGCGCAGAGCACCATCGCCATTACCGCCGGTGCCCTGGCGCTGTCGCTGCTGGTGATGGGACTGGGCAAGGTCGGCTGGCTGGACCTGCGCGGCTGGGCTGACCACCTGCTGCCGGTTCTCAACCTGGAGGACCTGTTGCTCAAGGGGGTACTGGGATTCCTCCTGTTCGCCGGCAGCCTGCATATCGACCTGTTGATGCTGCGCAACCAGCGCGTGGAGATCGCCCTGCTGGCGATCGTCGGCACCCTGATCTCAACCCTGGTCGTGGCAGGCCTGCTTTACTGGGTGCTGCCCCTGCTGGGCATGCAGGTGGCCTTCGTCTACTGCCTGCTATTCGGGGCGTTGATTTCCCCCACCGACCCCATTGCCGTGCTGGCCATTATCAAGAGCCTGCATGCGCCCGAGCAGGTCTCCATCCAGGTGGAAGGGGAATCCCTGTTCAACGACGGCTTCGGTATCGTGCTGTTCACGGTCATCTTTGCGGTGGCTTTCGAAGGAGGCGAACCCACCGTGGCCGCCGTTTCGGAGCTGTTCGTCGTCGAGGCTTTCGGCGGTATCGCGATGGGCCTCTTTATCGGCGGCCTGTTCCACTGGCTGATCTGTGCCACCGACGACCACAGCCTGGAACTGTTGCTGACCCTGTGCATCCCCACCGCCGGTTTCGCGTTTGCCAATATTGTGGGCGTATCCGGCGCACTGACAATGGTGGTAAGTGGCATCATCATCGGCAACTTCACCCGCGAACGCGGCTTCTCCCGGGTGAGCCAGCACGAGCTGGACAACTTCTGGAATATCACCGAAGAATTCCTCAACGGTATCCTGTTCCTGCTGGTGGGCCTGTTCCTGATCACTATCGACCTGGGGTCGTTCGAATTCATGCTGATGGGCGCGGCAATTGTTATGGTGCTGGTGGCCAGGGTCGCCGCCGTAACCGTGCCTTTCACCATACTCAAGCGCTTCCGGCGCTATCACCCCTACAGCGAGCGCATCCTGATCTGGGGCGGCCTGCGCGGGGGCCTGGCCCTGGCGCTGGCGATGTCCATCCCCGCCGGCCACCTGCTGGTACAGGGGGAGGACCTGCGCCACCTGTGGGTGATCATGACCTACGGCGTGGTAGTCTTCTCGATCGTGGTGCAGGGCTCCACCATCGCGCCGCTGATCCGGCGCAGCCGCGGTATCCGCGAGCCCGAGACCACGGTGCCAGCGGAAACCTGAGCCGGCACCCCAACCAGGAAGCAAAGCAGCCCTTATATGGAACACGGCGGATTCCTCATACAGGCGGTCATCTACCTCGCGGCAGCGGTTATCGCGGTGCCGCTGGCCACGAGGCTGGGACTGGGTTCGGTGCTCGGTTACCTGCTGGCGGGGGTGGCCATCGGCCCCCACGCCCTGGGACTCGTCGGGGACACCAGCGAGGAACTGCATATCGCCGAGTTCGGCGTGGCGCTGATGCTGTTCCTGATCGGCCTGGAGCTGCAACCGCGGAAACTCTGGCAGATGCGCGGGGCAATCTTTGGTACCGGCACCGCCCAGCTGCTGCTGACCGCGGCGGCGGTGGGCCTGGTTGCCCTGCTGCTGTACGGGGTGAGCTGGCGCGCGGCCGTGGCGATCGGCCTGATCCTGGGGCTTTCCTCCACGGCCATCGTGCTGCAGTCACTGAGCGAAAAGAAGCTCCTGCGCACAGAGGGCGGCCGCAGCGCCTTTGCCGTGCTGCTGTTACAGGACCTGGCGGTGATCCCCATCCTCGCGCTGCTCCCACTGCTGGCCGGCAGCCCGCCGGAGGCGAGCGGCGACGGGCTCGGCGGCTGGCGTTACGGTGCGGCCGTCATCGGCACCATGGTGGCTTTCGGCCTGGCGGGGCGCTACCTGCTGGGCCCCTTGCTGCGCCTGGTGGCGGGCAGCCAGCTGCGCGAGATGTTTACCGTCACCTCGCTGCTGATCGTGATGGCATCAGCCGCGGTCATGAGCTGGCTCGATCTCTCACCGGCGCTGGGCACCTTCCTCGCGGGAGTGATCCTGGCGGAGAGCGAGTTCCGCCATGAACTGGAAGCGGATATCGAGCCCTTCAAGGGACTGCTGCTGGGACTGTTTTTTATTGCGGTGGGCGCCAACCTGAACTTCAACCTGGTGGCGGAATACCCGCTGCTGCTGCTGGCACTCGTGGTGCTGCTGGTGACGGTCAAGTTCGCGGTGCTGTTTGTGCTGGCGCGGGTCACGGGAATATCCCGCGGTGAGGACTGGCTGTTCGCCCTGTCGCTGGCGCAGGCGGGCGAGTTCGGTTTTGTGCTGGTATCGTTCGCGGCGCAGAACCGGGTGCTGGACAATGTCACCGGTAACCTGCTGATCGCCGTGATCGCACTGTCCATGGCGCTCACGCCCGTCCTGTTGCTGGTGTACGAGCGGTTTATCCAGCCGCGCTACCGCCACGGGGCCGACCGGAGCCACGAGGTGGAGAGCGAGCCCCCCCGGGATGAGGGCTCCCCGGTGATCATCGTCGGTTATGGTCGCTTCGGGCAGATTGCGGGACGACTGCTCAACGCCTGCGGCTTCGATACCACGCTGCTGGAGCGCAACGCCGCCCAACTGGAGATGGTGCGCCGCTACGGCATCAAGGCCTACTATGGCGACGCCTCGCGGGAGGATCTGCTGCGTGCCGCCGGCGCCAGGAACGCGAAGCTCGTCATCCTCACCCTGAGTGACCAGGCAGCATCGCTGGAAATCGTCTCCCAGCTGCAAAAGCATTTCCCCCACCTGACCATACTGGCGCGGGCGCGCAACCGTATGCACCATTACGCGCTGATGGAAGCCGGGGTCAAATACATTTTCCGCGAGACGGTGGATTCCGCCCTGGCCATTGGCGAGAAGGCGCTGGAGCTGCTGGGGCTGACGCCGCTACAGGCACGGCGGGCGGCACGCAAGTTCAAGCAGCATGACCAGCGCATGCTGGAGGCGCTGTTCCCTTACTGGCGCGACGAGTCGCAACAGATTGCACAGACCCGGATCTACCGCGAGCAACTGTTGCAAGCCCTGCGGGAAGACCGCCGCGACCGCGATCTGCACCTGGACCACCACTGGGACAGTGACGGTCCGGGTAGCAAGCCCGGGATGTGACCCCCCGGCGGAAATACCAGCGCAGGACTTCAGGAATCCCTGACACAGAGGCTTGCTTCCACCAGGTCTACCTCCAATACCAGTCGCCGGTGCAATTCGTCGTCGATCTGCCGTTCTATGCGCAGGCGAAAGAGCCTGTCGCGCTCGGCGGCAAGTGCGGCCAGGTGGTATTCGGTTTGGGCCCGTACCAGCGGCCGGCTGCGCTCCCCCTCGTCTTCGGTGGCAGCGAGACGGCGCCGGTAGAATCCGAGCAGGTAGCCGAGCGCCTCCTCGGCCAGATCGGAGTCGCTTGCGCCGGGCCTGATTCCCTTGCGCAATGCCTCCAGCTTCTCGATCGCGGCCCGTGCGGCAGCCTGGCGGGCCGCCCGCTCGTCGCCGATCTCTCCCAGCCGGGGAGCTGCTCGCAGCTGGCGGACCAGGCCCGGCAGCGTGAAACTGCCCAGCAAAAGGGAGGCCAGTATGACTCCCATCGCGATCACTATCGCCAGGTGCCGCTCCGGGAAGGCAGTTCCGTCCGGCAGCAGGATCGGCAGCGACAGGACGCCCGCCAGGGTAACCGCGCCGCGGACGCCGGCCAGCGCGGTAACCGTCACCAACAGCAGGCGCTCTCTCAGGCTGGTTATCTCGCGGCTCATACGGGAGAGGTAGAGCGACGCCCAGACCCATACGAAACGCAGCAATACCAGCACCGCAGTAATTGCCATTACGTAGAGCAGGAGCGTCCAGTTGCCGGCTATTGCACTGTGCCGCGCGCCATCCAGGTCCTGGCCAACAATTTGCACCAGTTGTCCGCCGAGCAGCACAAAGATGACGCCGTTCAATACATCCTGCACAGTATTCCATACCGCATCGCGCTCCATGCGCGTGGTGGCAAGTTCGGGGCCGTGAAGACTCACGTATTGCGTGGTAATTCCGGCGGTCGCGGCTGCGAGAACGCCTGAGCCGCCGAGATGTTCCGCACCCATGTATGCGGCAAACGGTACCAGCAGGCTCACGAGGATCTGTATGCCGGGATCCTCCGCACGGAGGTGCACGAGGCCACGCAAGGTGCCGCTGCAGGCGAAGGCCACCGCGGCCCCGGTCCCCACGCCAGCCACTACCATCCAGGCAAAGCCCAGCGCGGTCTCCGACAGTGAAAAGCTGGCGGTGGCCACCGCCGCGACGGCAAAGCGGAAGATGTCGAGCGCCGCCGCGTCATTGAGCAGTGCCTCTCCCTGGAGAAGATGCCTGAGGCGCGGCGGTAATGGCGCGCTGCCACGCACGGCCGCCAGGGCGACCGGGTCCGTGGGTGCCAGTATGGCCGCAACCGCAAAGGCCATTGCCGCGGGCATCGACGGTATGAGCCACTGCAGGAAGAGCCCCATTCCGACCACGGTGAAGAGCACCAGCCCCACGGCGAGGGTGAGGATGGGACGCAGGTCGCGGAAGAAGGCCCCCTTCGGGATCCGCCAGCCATCCAGGAACAGCAGCGGCGGGATAAACAGCAGGAAAAAAATCTCCGGGTCGAGTGGGATCCTGACTCCCAGCCCGGCGCCAAGCAGGGCGCCCACGGCGATATGCACCAGGGGCAGGGGGACGCGCGATGGCAACAGGCGGCCGATGACACCGCCCAGGGCGACAGCCGTCAGCAGTATCAGGGACATGGCGATGTAGTGCATCGCGGGCGCCTTTACTCCCGTGCAGGAAGGTTTTCACGCCGTCCCCCGATACCCGGCCGGAGTCAGGGGACGGGAGGCAAGCGGAGCAATAAGTCTCAAGCGAGTATAGAAAACAGTTCCAAGACTCTGCGGCAGGGTCCCCGGGTGGCAAAACGACAATGGCCGCCCGAAGGCGGCCATTGTTAGTTGAGCCTGTGTTAGGTGAACCCCGGCCCGGCTCACTCCACCGTAACGGATTTCGCCAGGTTGCGCGGCTGGTCCACATCGGTGCCTTTGAGTAGCGCCACGTGGTAGGACAGCAACTGCAGCGGCACTGTGTAGAGGATGGGCGCGAGGCTGTCCGGCGCGTCGGGCACCTCAACCACCGTCACACCTGGCTCGCTGGCGAATCCCGCCCTGGGGCTGGCAAATACGAACAGCTCGCCACCGCGCGCGCGCACCTCCTGCAGGTTGGACTTCAGCTTCTCCAGCAGTTCGTTGTTGGGGGCCACCACCACTACCGGCATGTCGGCATCCACCAGCGCCAGCGGACCGTGTTTCAGCTCGCCCGCCGGGTAGGCCTCGGCGTGGATGTAGGAAATCTCCTTTAGCTTGAGCGCCCCCTCGAGTGCGATCGGGTACTCGACACCGCGGCCCAGGAACAGGGTGTGGTGTTTCTCCGCGAAGGCCTCGCTGGTGGCTTTTACCAGCTGGTCCAGGCCGGTGAAATCTTCCATCAGCTCGGGAAGCTGGTGCAGGGCACCCACCAGCTCTGCCTCTTTGTCCGCCGGCATGCCGTTGGCCTTGGCCAGGGCGATGCAGAACAGCTGCAGGGCCACCAGCTGGGTGGTGAATGCCTTGGTCGAGGCCACGCCGATCTCCGGCCCGGCCTCGGTCATCAGCGACAGTTCCGATTCACGCACCAGCGAACTGTTGGGCACATTGCAGATGGTCATGGAAGCGAGGTAGCCCAGTTCCTTCGCCTGGCGCAGTGCCGCCAGGGTGTCGGCAGTCTCGCCGGACTGGGAGATGGTCACGAACAGGGTGCCCGGGCGCACCGCGGTCTTGCGATAGCGGATCTCGCTGGCCACCTCCACCGCGCAGGGGATGCCGGCCCAGTCCTCCAGCCAGTAGCGGGCCACCAGGCCGGCGTGATAACTGGTCCCGCAGGCGACGATCTGCACCTGTTTCACTTCGGGCAGGATTTCGTTGGCGCGCGCCCCCAGCGCCTCTGGCAGCACCGTGTGGGCACCGATGCGGCCGGCGAGGGTGGCCTTGACGACCTCCGGCTGCTCGAAGATTTCTTTCTGCATGAAATGGCGATAGCGGCCCTTGTCCGCTGCATCGTGCCCCCCGTCCAGCTTGTGCACCGGGCGGCTGACCTCCTCTCCATGCTGGTCGAAGACCGCAATGCCCTCCAGCGAAACCTGGGCCACGTCGCCTTCTTCCAGGAAGACAAAGCGATCGGTGACCTGGCGCAGCGCCATGGGATCGGAGGCGATAAAGTTTTCCTCGATGCCGACGCCGATCACCAGCGGGCTGCCGGAACGGGCACAGACCAGGGTCTGCGGTTCGTCGGCGCTGATCACCCCGATTGCGTAGGCCCCTTCCAGCTCAGCGGTGGCAGCGGTCACCGCTTCCAGCAGGGTCATGCCCTCATTGGTGAGCGAGTGAATCAGGTGCACCACCGTCTCGGTATCGGTATCCGAGGCAAACTCGTAGCCCAGCCCAAGCAGGCGCGCCCGCAGGTCGCGGTAGTTCTCGATGATGCCGTTGTGCACCAGCGCGATCTGGCCGGAAACGTGCGGGTGGGAGTTGTGGTCGGATGGCACCCCATGGGTGGCCCAGCGGGTGTGGGCAATACCGAGGCGGCCCGCGGCCGGATTGTCATGCAGGCGCGCCTCCAGGTCGGCCACCTTGCCCTGGCTCTTGCGCAGCTGCAGCTGCTGTTCGCCGTCGACCAGGCAGACCCCGGCGGAGTCGTAGCCGCGATACTCCAGGCGCCGCAGTCCCTCCAGCAGGATTTCATTCACGTTGCGCTGCGCCAGCGCGCCGACAATGCCACACATATTGACCTCTTTCTTAATCTTCATTGGGGTGTATCCCGCGGGGGCACACCCGGTTTTCTTTACTTGCCGTGAGTACTCACTTCCGCGCAGACCACCCGCACACCGAGCTTCTCCAAAGCCGTGCGCGCCTCATCTTCCAGGCCCTCATCACTGACCAGGGTGTGCACCTGGTCCCAGGGCAACTCCAGGTTGGGGATGCGCCGGCCGACCTTGCTGGACTCGGCCAGCACCACCACTTCCCGAGCTACCTCCGCCATCACCCGCGACAGGCCGATCTGCTCGTTGAAAGTGCAGGTGCCCCGCTGCAGGTCGATACCGTCGGCGCCGATAAACGCCTGGTCGAAGTCGTAACCGCGCAGGGCCTGTTCCGCCACCCGGCCCTGGAAGGCCTCGAAATGCGGATCCCAGGTGCCGCCGCTCATCAGCAGCGTGGGTTCGTTTTCCAGCTCGCGCAGCGCGTTGGCCACGTGCAGGGAATTGGTCATTACCACCAGGCCGCGCTTGTGGTTCAGCTCGGGGATCATCGCCGCGGTGGTACGCCCGTAATCGATAACGATACGGTGGTGGTCAGGGATCAGGCCGGCGGCCGCACGACCGATGGCGCGCTTTACTTCGGAGGGCGCCTCCTCCACCACCAGCTCCCGCGGTACCGGGATGGCGCCGCCGTGCCGACGCAGCAGCAGGCCGTTGTTTTCCATCGCGGTCAGGTCCTTGCGGATCGTAACCTCCGAGGTTTCGAACTTGCGCGCGAGCTGCTCGACGCTTACCTGGCCGATCTCGTTGAGGAGCGCCAGTATCTGGTGGCGCCGCTGCTGGGTGTTGCGTTTTGACATGGTCGCTTAAGTTTCGATTTGAAACTTAACGATAGCAAAACGAAATAGGTTTGCCCACAGGAAATTTCGGGACGGGCTTTGGTCTGGGGCTCAGGAGGAAAGGGCTGCGACCAATGCCCCGAGAAACCGCGCCAGCTCGCCGCCGGTGACCGCGCGATGGTCGGCACTGATGGAGACAGGCAACAGCGGCCGTACAGCGGGCCGGTCACCCACGGGAACCACCCCCTGGTACACGCGCCCGGCACCGACGATCGCCACGGTGGGGGGCAGTACTACCGGTGTGGCAAAGCGGCCGCCGAGGCCGCCGAAATTGGACAACAGGATGGTCGCGCCCTGGAGGTCGTCGCGGGCGATTCCCGTCTCGCGGGCCTGGAGCTTGTACTGCTCCACCCGCGCCAGTAGTTCATCGTCGGACAGCGCGCCCACGTCTTTGAGCACCGGCACGAACAGCCCGCGGGGCGAGTCCACCGCCAGGCCTACACTGACCCGTTCCGCCGGCTCCAGCCGCTCGTCCCGGTAGAGCGCATTCAGGTTTGGCTCCACTGCGGCGGCATGGCCGATGGCGCGGAGCAGCCGCAGGGTCGGGTTGTCCGCGCCCCACCACGCGGAGACATCCACTTCATCACAGAGGGTCATGGGCGCCACCCGGTCGCGCGCCTGTGCCATGGCCTGTGCCATGGCGCGGCGTGCGGGAGAATCCGCAGCAGTCGCCGTCTTTGACGCAACGGCTTCCGCCACCCGGGGGCTGGCTGGCGCGGCCGCCAGCCGGCGCACCTCCGCCTCGGTAAAGCGTGCCCCCTGCGGCCGCCGGCCCGCCAGGTCTACCCCGAGGCGGCGGGCCAGGGCCCGCACCGCGGGGGTTTCCCATCGCTCCGCCCGCGCTCCGGGCAACTGCTCCGTCGCCAACACCCCGGCGCCGGCCTGGATGCGCCCCACCACGGTGCCCGCATCCCCGGCAACTTTCTCTCCGGCAACTTTCTCCCCGGCAGTCTTTTCCCCACCGGCGACGGCCCCGCGCCCCTGCCCGGACGGACTTTCAGGGGCTTCTTCACCGGTGCGGGCGGCGAACCCGACCAGTGGCTGTCCCACCTCCACGGTGTCGCCCGGGGACGCGTAGAGCTTCTCCACCACCCCGCCAAAAGGCGCCGGGACCTCCACCAGGGCCTTGGCGGTCTCGACGGTAACCAGGCTCTGGTGCGTGGCGATGCTGTCGCCTTCGCTAACGTGCCATTCACGAATCACTGCGTCCGGCAGCCCCTCACCCAGGTCCGGCAGCTTGAACATCCTCATGCCGGGTACTCCAGGGTGCGGCGGACTCCCGCCAGGATGCGTTCCATATCCGGGAGGTAGCAGTCCTCCAGCCGGTAATAGGGCATCACCGTGTCAAAGCCGGTCACCCGGTGCACCGGCGCATCGAGCAGGTCGAAGGCGTACTCGTTGATCTGCGCCGCAATTTCGGCGCCGAGGCCGCAGAATCGCGCGGCCTCGTGAATGACCACGCAGCGGCGGGTCTTCTCCAGCGAATCGATGATGGTGTGGATATCCAGGGGCTTGAGGGTGGCCGGGTCGATGACTTCCGCCTCGACGCCCTCGGCGGACAACTGCTCGGCGGCGGCGAGAGTCTCTTTCAGCGCCGCCCCCCAGGCCACCAGGGTGATGTCCGTCCCCTCGCGCAGGCGGAAGCACCGATCCAGGGGCAGCGCCTCGCCGTTATCCGGCACCTCCTGGCGCAACGCTCGATAGATCCGCTTGGGTTCGAGGAATATCACCGGGTCGGGGTCGCGAATGGCGGCCAGCAGCAGACCGTAGGCACGGCCGGGCGAGGACGGCACCACCACCCGCAACCCCGGGATATGGGCGAAGATGGCCTCGGTGCTCTCCGAGTGATGCTCCGGTGCGTGGATGCCCCCACCGTAGGGCGCACGGTAGACAAGGGGACAGGAAAGGCGGCCGCGGGTGCGGTTGCGCAGGCGTGCGGCATGGCTGAGCATCTGGTCCAGCCCGGGATAGATGAAGCCCATGAACTGGAACTCGGCAACCGGCCGCAGGCCCTGGGCCGCCATCCCCACGGCGATGCCCGCGATCATGTTTTCGGCCAGCGGGGTGTCCAGCACCCGCGCGCCACCGAACTCCGCCTGTAACCCGTCGGTGGCGCGAAATACGCCGCCGTTGACCCCCACATCCTGGCCAAACACCACCACCCGCGGATCCTCGCGCAGTTCATACGCCAGCGCCTGGGTGACAGCCTCCACCAGGGTAATAGCGGGCATCAACTGGCTCCCGTGGGCGGCGGCATCGCCGCCAGTTCGTCGTACTGTTCCAGCAGCGGCTCCGGCAGCGTGGCATAGAGATGCTCGAGCATCGCCGTGGGTACCTCGGGCTCCCAATCGCGGTATGCCAGCAGCTCGCGCTCCATGATCTCGGCCAGCTCCCGCTGCAGTTCCTCCTCGCGGGCGCTGTCCCACAGCCCGGCGTGGCCGAGGTAGCGGGCCAGGCGCAGCAGCGGCTCGCGGGCACGGGCCGCCTCGAGTTCGTCGGGGGGACAATAGCGGGACGCATCGTCGGCGGTGGTGTGGTCACAGAGGCGGTAGCTTACGGCCTCGATCAGCATGGGACCGCCACCCGCGCGGGCACGCTCCACCGCGTCGCTCACCGCGGCACGCACCGCGATCACATCGTTGCCATCGACCTGGAGGCTGTTTATGCCGGCCGCGACAGCCTTCTGGGCGATGGTGCAGGCGGCGGTCTGGGCGCGGCGCGACACGGAGATGGCCCATTGATTGTTGTTGATCACGAACACCACCGGCAGTTTCCAGGCGCCGGCCAGGTTCATTGCCTCGTAGAAGTCGCCCCTGGAACTGGCCCCGTCACCGGCGCTGGTGACGACAACCCGGGGTTCCGCACCCATGTGGCGCTGCTGGTAGGCGAGGGCGAATGCCACCCCCGCAGCGTGCAGCAACTGGGTGGCGATAGGTATGCACAGGGGGAAGTCGCCCGGTGCATGGCGAAAGTCCTGGCCGCGCTCGTATCCCCCCCAGATGGCGAGGATCTCGGCAACCTCCACCCCGCGCTCCAGCAGTGCGCCGGTTTCCCGGTAATACGGGCAATAGATATCCTGTCGCCGCAGCGCACCACCGGTACCCACACCGATCGCTTCCTGCCCAAGGCTCGACGGATAAGTGCCCAGCTGTCCGGTACGCTGCAGTTTGACGGCATGGTCATCCACCAGGCGTGCCAGCGCCATCTGCCGGTACATTGCCTGCAGGGCATCGGGCGTGGCGAAGTCCGGCAGGGCCTGGGTGGCGCGGCCCTGTTCATCAAGATACTGGAGGTGCGCAATATCGAACGAGGCCACCAGGTGCATGCGGGGTTTGTGCATCGGGCAATTCCCTTTCTTCCCGATGCGCAAGTGTAACGGATGGGCGAGGCGGCGCCGGCCCCGGGTGAGGGGATAGCCGCCGGATTTTTTGCGCGCCCGGCTGGCTTCGGGGCGCCGGGGTCAGGATTTTTTCACGGGCCGCTGCCAGCCGCTGACGTTGCGCTGCTTGCCGCGAGCCACCGCCAGCTCCTCGTCCGGCACCTCCCGGGTAATGGTGGAGCCGGCACCGACAGTGGCGCCCGCGCCGACTTTCACCGGTGCCACCAGGGAAGAATTGGAACCGATAAAGGCGCCATCGCCTATCTCCGTCAGCGATTTGTTGACGCCATCGTAGTTGCAGGTGATGGTGCCGGCGCCGATATTTACCTGCTCGCCGACCTGGGCATCGCCCACGTAGGACAGGTGGTTCACCTTGCTGCCGCGGCCGATGCGCGCTTTCTTGGTCTCCACAAAGTTGCCCACCTTGGCACCGTCTGCCAGCTCGGTACCCGGGCGCAGGCGGGCGAAGGGGCCGATGGTGCACGCTTCACCCACCTGCGCGTCCTCGATGATCGAGTTGGCCTCGACGCGGGTGCCGGCCGCCAGCCGGCAGTTCTTCAGGATGCAATTGGGGCCGACCTGCACACCGTCGCCCAGCACCACCTCACCCTCAAACACACAGTTGATATCGATAGAGACATCGGTGCCGCAGTCCAGGCGCCCGCGCAGGTCGAAGCGCGCCGGGTCCAGCAGGGTGACGCCGGCATTCATCAGCGCCAGCGCGCGGCCGTGCTGCAGCGCCCGCTCCATCTGCGCCTGCTGCGCGCGGCTGTTCACGCCCGCCACCTCCAGCGGGTCGCTCGCGCGCACGCCGGTGACCGCGATATCCTCGCTGACGGAGCGCGCAATCACATCGGTGAGGTAGTACTCGCCCTGGGCGTTGTCACTGGAAAGCTCCGGCAGCCAGCGCGCCAGCAGTTCGGCAGGGGCGGCGAGTATGCCGGTATTCACCTCGCGGATTGCCAGGGTATCGGCGTCCGCATCCTTTTCCTCGACGATTTCCAGCACCCGTCCGGCGTCGTCGCGCACGATGCGGCCATAGCCGGCCGGGTTCGCCATCTCCACCGACAGCAGTGCCGGCCCCTTGTCGGAGGAGGACAGCAGCGACTGCAGGGTACCGGTTTTCACCAGCGGCACATCGCCGTAGAGCACCAGCACGGTGGCCCCGGGGCGGAAATTCGGGATCGCCTGGGCAACCGCGTGGCCGGTACCCAATTGCTCGGTCTGCTCGACGAACCTCACTCCGCTGTCAGCGAAACGGGCGCGCACCAGCTCTGCGCCATGGCCGACCACTACGGTGATTTCCACGTCCCCGAGCTGCTGCGCAGTCTCGATCACCCGCCCGAGCATCGGTGTCCCCCCGATCGGGTGCAGGACCTTCGGCAGGTCGGAGCGCATACGGGTGCCCTTACCGGCGGCGAGGATAACGATATCGATGGTCATAACTTCGGCCTGTTGCTTTTCCGGGCGCACAACACCCGCTGGAACTTAAAAAAGGCGCATATTGTGCTGCGATCGGCGGGCGCGGACAAGTTCGCGGCCCTGCGCCTGCATTCCCCGCAACAGGCGGGCCCCGTCATCTGTTCAGGCGGGTGGATGTTCTTCACGCCGCGCACTTCGGTGAACTTCACCCGTTACGAGAACCCTGGCAGCCATTGGGCGGCCAGCACCTGCCCGAGCGGTTGCAATGGGAGTGGCGCCGGGCGTGGCCCTATCGCTGGTCTGAAGACCGAGGACAGGGCACAGACAAGCGATTGCAGGGTAGTGGGGGCGAAGCGATCGTCCGGCGGCTTCGCCGCGCAAACCGTACTCAACCCTTTTTCGAGATATAGCTGTACTTGATCAGGCCTACAAACACGGAGCCGCCGATCGTATTGCCCAGTGTGGCCAGGGCGAGGAAGTTCAGTAACTGTGTAGTGCTCACGTCTGCTGCGTCACTGATCCAGGCGGCATACATTGCAACCGCGCCCGCGATGCAGTGCGCGAGGCCGCCGAAACCGATGACAAAAGTGATGAGCGTGATCACAGCTATCCGGCTGATGGTATCGGAAGCCGACGAAACCACCCAGGCCAGCAGTCCCATCAGCCAGCCCGCATAGACCGCGCCAAGAAACAGGCCCAGGTTTCCGTCCGCAATGAGTTTTTCGCTGTAATAAGCAATCGCGGTCTTGTCCACATTGACGGTGACTTCGCTGAACTGCACAAACAGAGAAGCGAACAGCAGGGCGCCGACCATATTGCCGATATAAATCAGGCCCCATACCCGCATCAATCCCCGCAGCTTCCGGCGCCCATCCAGCACCGGGAGTATGGCGAGGGTCGTGTGCTCGGTGAAGAGGTCGGTCCTGCCGATGACCACCAGGATAAAGCCGATCGGGTAGCTCAGCGCGATGATCAGGTGGAGCGTGTAACTGCTCACATTGTCGTAATACTGGGTAAACAATGCAGCCATCAACAGGAAACTGAACCCTATTTCAAGACCGGCGGCCACAGACGAGAGCAGCAGGGTGAAGTTGTTGCGCTTGTACTCATACAGGCTGTCGCGCATCTGCTCCCGCAGTATCTCGCCCTCATTCTTCTGGCGGTCCGTATCGCTGGATGTGGGCATGGTTCTCCCTTGACAGAGCTTTCTCATCACCCCACGCAAATGGCGGTGATGGGCATGGCGAGCCAATCTTAGTTTAGCTGTAGCCAGTAACAGCGCAGGGGGTAATTGGCCGGCAGTGCAGGACGCAGCTGCGACATCGAGCTTTCCCGCTCACGAGGAAAAACGGCGCGCCGCTCGGGGCGCGCTGCTGAAGGTAGGGTCAGGAGCCGGCAGGTTCTGCCGCCAGCGCATTATCCAGTTCACTGGCCCGGAGGAAGGCTGCACGTTCACTGATGCGGGCGAAGTACTCCACGAATTCCGGCCGTTTGTCGATGGTTCCGAACTGCAGGCCCCAGCCCACCTGGGACCCCACGTAGACATCCGCTGCCGTGAAGCGCGCTCCGGCGATATAGGGATTGGCCTTTACTGCATGGGAGAGGACATCAATCGCGGTAGCGTAGTTGCCATAGCCCGCCATGCCCTGCTTGTCGGGCGCCGGATCGCTGCCAAAGATACTCTTGTTGGTGAGCGCAGCCTCCAGCGGCCCAGCGGTGAAAAATAACCAACGGTAATAGTTGGCGCGCTCGTCACCTGTTGGGGCCAGCCCCGCTTGCGGGAATGCGTCCGCCAGGTAGGCACAGATAGCAGCGGTCTCAGTGACAATATGCTCACCGTGACGGATAACCGGGACCTTGCCCATCGGGTTGATGGCAAGAAACTCAGCGGACTTCATGGCAGCGCCATACTCGATGAGCTCCACTCTATAGGGTTGCCCTGTCTCCTCCAGCATCCAGCGGGCAATACGGCCACGGGACTGGGGGTTGGTGTAAAAAGTTATATCTGCCGTCATCGGATCCATCCTGAGTTATTCAATTCTTTCTGTTCCCTACTTTACTCCAGAGCCCTCGCGATTCCAGCTGATCCTTGCGTTATTGACTACAGGTTTGCACTGCCGGATCTAATTTTGCGCCAACACCAGGGCCCACAGTTAAGTAGCTAGACTTGTGCGTTAGCAGATCAACAGGGGCCTCCCCAAATGAAGACACCAATCATCAGTGGGACCAGCTTTTTATCCCTCTCGCTTACCCTCGCGCTGGCTCTGTCAGTGGCGACCAGCCCACCGGCAGCCGTGGCCGAACAACAGGACATCGGCTCAGTCAGCTTTTCGACCTCGTGCTCACGGTCAGTGCAGGCGGACTTCAACCGCGCGGTGGCCCTGTTGCACCATATGATGTACGTGCAGTCACACGAGCTCTTTGCCGATATTGCCCGGCGGGACCCGGATTGCGCCATGGCCTACTGGGGTATCGCGATGACCGCTTTGCACCCACTCTGGGCACCACCACCAGCAGAGGCACTCGCGCGCGGCCAGGAGGCACTGCGCAAGGCGCGGGAAATCTCTCCAGAGACGGCACGTGAGAAGGCGTACATTGAGGCCGCAAGCGCTTTCTATCAGGATTGGGACAAGACCCGGCACCGCAAAAACCTCGAGGCCTGGAGCGCAGCGCAACAACAGCTCTACGAGCGCTTCCCGGATGATGTCGATGCCGGTGCGCTGTATGCGCTCTCACTGGTGGCCACTGCGCCCAAGGAGGACAAGGATTACACGCACCAGAAGGCGGCCGGCAAGATACTCGAGCGCTTGCGGGGGAAAGCGCCCCGGCACCCGGCCATGTACCACTACCTGATACACGCCTACGACAATCCGGCGCTGGCCGGGCGGGCACTGGAAGTTGCCCGTGAATACGACAAAATCGCCCCCGAAGTACCACATGCACTGCACATGCCTTCGCACATTTTTGTCCGCCAGGGCATCTGGCCGGACACCATCGACTGGAACAAGCGCTCCGCAGCGGCCGCCAGGCGTCAGCCAGCGGAGGGAAAGACCTCGCTCCACTATTACCATGCGCTCGATTACCTCCTGTACGCCTACCTGCAGCAGGGACGTAAAAAGGAGGCGAAGGCAACAATCGCAGAACTGCAGGCGGCGGCCGAGGCCCAGGATGAGTTTGCCTCCGCTTACGGTATCGCGGCGTCCCGTGCGCGCTATCCGCTGGAAAACCGGGACTGGCGGGGAGCCGCAGCCCTTGATCCTCGCGTGCCCGGAAGCTTTCCCTGGGACAAATACCCCTGGACCGAGGCCGTCGTGGAGTTTGCCCGCGGCATCGGCGCTGCCCGCAGTGGCGATAGCGCTGCCGCCGTGCGGTCGGCCGGGAGACTGGGTGAGTTGCAGGAACAGACTGCGGCAGCCGGCGAGCAGTACTGGGCGCGGCAGGTCAAAGTCCAGCAACTGGCGGTACAGGCATGGGCAGAGTTATCTGCAGGCGATCAACAGCAAGCACGGGCATTGATGCGCGAGGCGGCTGACATGGAAGACTCCATGGACAAGCACCCGGTTACACCCGGGCCGGTGCTTCCCGCAAGGGAACTGCTGGGTGATATGCTGCTGGCTTCCAACAAGCCGCGTGAGGCTGTCGAGGCGTACCGGGCAGCACTCGAGGTAAATGCCGGCAGATTCAATAGCCTGTATGGCGCGGCCAGGGCTGCCGCGGAAATCGGTGATAACCGTGCAGCGTCGAAGTTCTACCAGGAGCTACTCGACCAGGCTGGTGAATATGGCAGCCGGGAAGAGATTGCCAGGGCAAGGAAGTTTATGGAGCAGCAGTGATGCGCGGCGGCCGCAGGAAAAACCCAGGCTGCCGTGCTTCGTGAGCTCCAGCGGATAGGCCGCGCGCTGTGGCGAAGCCACGGCTGTGCCCGCCACACGATTGAATTACCTGGAAGAGTTCCGGTCAGGCACGCGGCACCACATCCTCGATCCAGGTCCTCACGCGCTCGACTTCCGCCTTGCCTGCTGCCACTGCCTCGGCGGCCCGGGAAAACTCCATACTGCCTATCACGCCGACCTTGGGCATGATCATAATGTCGGGGGGGGAACCCATGAGCCGCGAGCGCTTGTGGCGGCGCTCGAGAATTTCCATTGATGTCGACATGGTCTCTAGCATGCCCGGGGCATAGGGTGTGGTCCGGGTGAATCGGTCACCGATCTGGGACAGTTGTTCGCGCCCCTGGGTCAGCAGTTTCTCGAGAGACTTTCCCGTGGAAACATCCATACGGGCCTCCTGCCGGGATATATCCTCTTCCGGGCTGTCGCTACCGTCCCCGTCGCTCGCCAGCGTTTCCACATCACCCTGGCGCTGCTCCCGCAACGATGCGCCATCCTCCGTAACATCGACCGCGATCACACAGGTTGCCCCCATCGCGCGGCAGACGTCGATCGGCACCGGGTTGACCACGGCCCCATCGACCAGCCAGCGCCCCGCGACCTGTTTCGGGGACAGCAGCCCGGGAATGGAGCAGGACGCACTCACCGCATCACTCAGGTTGCCCTCCTGCAGCCAGATCTCCTGGCCGCTGTCTAGGTCAGTTGCCACCGCAGTAAATGGCACTGGCAGATCCTCGATATTCTGGTAGGCAAAGTCCTCGAAAAAGGCCTGGAACGGTTTCTTGCCACCAATCAGGCCGCCACTGAATGTCCAGTTGATATCCAGCAGGGAGAACACCCGCCAGTTATCCAGCATCTTCACCCATTTCTCCAATTTGTCGAGGCAACCCGCGGCATAGGCTGAGCCGACAAACGCGCCCATGGAAGAGCCGGCGATCACCTGGGGGCGAATTCCCATTTCGTCCAGTGCGCTCAGCACGCCGATATGGGCAAAGCCTTTGGCGGCGCCGCTGCCGAGGGCAATCCCGACACGGGGTTGCGTAGAAGAGGTCATGTAATGCTCCGATGCTGTCTTGCCAGGGCGGACAAAACCGGTGAGGAGTGAACCAGGCTGGGGATGCCCCTCACCGCATTTCAGCCAGATGGAAACGCGCGTGGAGACAGCCCAAGACACAAAAAAAGCAGCCGGAGCTGCTTTTTTTCCACTGGGTGATCGGTAAGAGCGTCTTACTTACCGGCCGCCTTGCGGATAGCCTGCAGGGTACGCAGGCGCGCTTCGGCCTCGGCCAGCTGCGCGGAGATGCGGGCGTAGTCGATCTCGGAGGGCGCCTGGTGCAGGGCGTGGGCCGCTTCTTCGCGGGCCTTCTGCGCGGCTTCCTCGTCAATCTCGCGCTCGGCGACATCGGCCAGGATGGTGACCATATTGGGCTGCACCTCGGCGTAACCGCCGCGGACGAACAACACCTCTTCCTCACCACCCTGCTTGATGATGCGCACAGGACCCGGCTTCAGCGCTGTGAGCAGCTGGGCATGGCCGTAGGAAATGCCCAGTTCACCCTCGACACCGGTGACAACAACCAGCTCCACCAGCCCGGAGAACAGGGATTCCTCAGCGCTCACGATATCGCAATGTACAGTCATAGCCATAAGGCTACCTCATTCTCTGCTGTTTGCCTTGCGAATTCCCGCCGCCGCGCCCGAAAGGGCGGGCGGCGGTGAGTTCCGCGCTTACTTGGCCTTGTTGGCTTTCTCGACGGCTTCGTCGATGGTGCCGACCATGTAGAAGGCCTGTTCCGGCAGGTCATCGTAGTCGCCGTTAAGGATGCCCTGGAAGCCACGGATGGTCTCTTTCAGGGACACGTATTTGCCCGGCGCGCCGGTAAATACTTCCGCCACGTGGAAGGGCTGGGACAGGAAGCGCTCGATCTTACGGGCACGGGCCACGATCTGCTTGTCTTCCTCGGACAGTTCGTCCATACCCAGGATGGCGATGATGTCCTTCAGCTCCTTGTAGCGCTGCAGTACGGACTGCACGCCGCGGGCCACTTCGTAGTGCTCCTGGCCGATAACCAGCGGGTCCAGCTGGCGGGAGGTGGAGTCCAGCGGATCCACAGCCGGGTAGATACCCTTGGCGGCGATGTCACGGCTCAGTACTACGGTGGAGTCCAGGTGGGCGAAGGTTGTAGCCGGGGACGGGTCGGTAAGGTCGTCCGCCGGTACGTATACCGCCTGGATGGAAGTAATGGAGCCGGTCTTGGTGGAGGTAATACGCTCCTGCAGGACACCCATCTCCTCGGCCAGGGTCGGCTGGTAACCTACCGCTGACGGCATACGGCCGAGCAGGGCGGATACTTCGGTACCGGCCAGGGTGTAACGGTAGATGTTGTCGACGAACAGCAGAACGTCGCGACCCTCGTCGCGGAATTTCTCCGCCATGGTCAGGCCGGTCAGGGCCACACGCAGACGGTTTCCGGGCGGCTCATTCATCTGGCCGTAAACCATCGCTACCTTTGACTCAGAGAAGTTCTCGACGTTTACAACGCCCGCTTCCTGCATCTCGTAGTAGAAGTCGTTACCTTCACGGGTACGCTCACCCACACCGGCGAATACGGACAGGCCGCTGTGCTCGGTGGCGATATTGTTGATGAGCTCCATCATGTTCACGGTCTTGCCCACGCCGGCACCGCCGAACAGGCCGACCTTACCACCCTTGGCGAACGGGCATACCAGGTCGATCACCTTGATGCCGGTTTCCAGCAGTTCGGTGGAGCTGGACTGCTCTTCGTAAGTGGGGGCAGCGCGGTGAATGGAAGCACGTTCCACGTCAGCACCCTCACCACCAATCGGGCCGCACTCGTCGATCGGGTTACCCAGCACGTCCATGATACGTCCCAGGGTCTCGGTACCGACCGGTACGGAAACCGGCGCGCCGGTGTTCTTCACCGCCAGGCCGCGGGAGATACCCTCGGATGAACCCATGGCGATAGCACGTACCACGCCGTCGCCCAGCTGCTGCTGCACTTCCATGGTGAGGTTCTTGTCCTCTACCACGAGTGCGTCGTATACCTTCGGTACGGAATCGCGCGGGAATTCCACGTCGATAACCGCCCCGATTACTTGCACAATCTGTCCGTTACTCATTTCCGGATCCTCAAATCAAAATTCGTTCTGCCGCTTAAACCGCTGCGGCGCCGCCCACAATCTCGGACAGCTCCTGGGTAATGGCCGCCTGGCGCGCCTTGTTGTACACAAGCTGCAGCGCGTCGATCAGCTCGCCGGCATTGTCGGTGGCGCTCTTCATGGCAATCATGCGCGCTGCCTGTTCACAGGCCTTGTTCTCGACCACGGCCTGGTACACCTGCGATTCGATGTAACGCGCCAGCAGTCCGTCCAGCAGTTCCACCGGCTCGGGCTCATACAGGTAGTCCCAGTTGTGCTTGAGCTGGTCGTTGTCCTCTTTGGGCAACGGCAGCAGCTGCTGCACGCGCGGCTTCTGCGACATGGTGTTGACGAACTCGTTGGACACCAGGAACAGGCGGTCGATTTCGCCGGACGAGAAGCGATCCATCATGACCTTCACCGAGCCGATCAGCTTGTTCGCCTGCGGGTTGTCGCCCACGTCACGCAGGGCCGCGACCACCTTGCCGCCGATGCTGCTGAAGAAGCTGGCTGCCTTGTTACCGACCGCGCAGATCTCCACATCGACGCCACGCTCTGACCACGCCTGCATGTCGCGGATGGCTGCCTTGAACATGTTGATGTTCAGGCCGCCACAGAGCCCGCGGTCGGTGGATACCAGGATGAATCCAACCCGCTTGGCCTCGCGCTCCTGCAGGTAGATGTGCTGGTATTCGGCCGATGCGTTGGCGACGTGGCCGATCACCGCGCGTATGCGCTGGGCGTAGGGACGCCCCAGAGCCATGCGATCCTGAGCCTTCCGCATCTTACTCGCCGCGACCATTTCCATCGCGGAGGTAATTTTCTGCGTGCTCTTGATGCTGGCAATTTTTGTGCGTACTTCTTTTCCGCCTGCCATAGTGATTTACCCTTTTGCCTACCCCCGGTCCCGCTCCCGTTTCAGGGCGGGACCGGAGCATGATTACCAGCTACCGGTAGCGACGAATTTCTCGATGGCTGCCTTGAAGGCTGCATCGATCTCATCGTTGTAGTCGCCAGTGCTGTTCACCTTTTCCATCAGCTCTGCGTGTTCGCTGTTCATGTAAGCGTGCAGGGCAGATTCGAAATCCAGCACCTTGTTGACTTCCACGTCCTTCAGGTAACCCTTGTCGGCAGCGTAAACAGAAACCGCCATCTCGGCGATGGAGAGCGGGGAGTACTGCTTCTGCTTCATCAGCTCGGTAACGCGCTCACCGTGGTCCAGCTGTGCCTTGGTGGCTTCATCCAGGTCGGAGGCGAACTGGGAGAAGGCCGCCAGCTCGCGGTACTGGGCGAGGGCGGTACGGATACCACCAGACAGCTTTTTGATGATCTTGGTCTGCGCGGAACCACCCACACGGGATACGGAGATACCCGGGTTGATGGCCGGGCGGATACCGGCGTTGAACAGGTCGGTCTCCAGGAAGATCTGGCCGTCGGTAATGGAGATCACGTTGGTCGGTACGAACGCGGAAACGTCACCGGCCTGGGTCTCGATGATCGGCAGGGCGGTCAGGGAGCCGGTCTTGCCTTTCACTTCACCATTGGTGAACTTTTCCACGTAGTCGGCGTTAACACGCGCGGCGCGCTCCAGCAGGCGGGAGTGCAGGTAGAAAACGTCACCGGGATAGGCTTCACGGCCCGGGGGACGCTTCAGCAGCAGGGAGATCTGGCGGTAAGCCCAGGCCTGCTTGGTGAGGTCGTCGTAAATGATCAGGGCGTCTTCACCGCGGTCGCGGAAGTACTCGCCCATGGTGCAGCCCACGTACGGCGCCAGGAACTGCATGGAAGCAGGGTCGGCAGCACCGGCGGCAACCACGATGGTGTGGTCCATGGCACCGTGCTCTTCCAGCTTGCGCACCACGTTGGCGATGGACGACTGCTTCTGGCCCACGGCAACGTAGATACACTTAATGCCGGTGCCTTTCTGGTTGATGATGGTGTCGATAGCCACCGCGGACTTACCGATCTGGCGGTCACCGATGATCAGCTCCCGCTGGCCGCGGCCGATCGGGATCATGGTGTCCACTGCCTTCAGGCCGGTCTGCACGGGCTGGTCAACGGACTGGCGGGCGATAACGCCGGGAGCCACTTTTTCCACCGCGTCGGTCAGGTCGGTGTTGAGCGGGCCCTTGCCATCAATCGGGTTGCCCAGTGCGTCCACCACGCGTCCAAGCAGCTCCGGGCCAACCGGGGCTTCCAGGATGCGGCCGGTGCAACGGCACTTCTGGCCTTCGGCCAGGGACTTGTAGTCGCCCAGGATAACGGCGCCCACGGAGTCGCGCTCGAGGTTCAGCGCCATACCGTAGACGCCGCCGTCGAACTCGATCATCTCACCGAACATCACGTCGGCGAGGCCGTGGATGCGGACGATACCGTCAGACACGGAAACAATGGTGCCCTCGGTCCGGGCCTGGGTGGCCACATCGAGACTCTCGATGCGGCTCTTGATAATTTCACTGATCTCAGAGGGATTCAGTTGCTGCATGCTCTGTTCCTCAAGTTCCCAAATGCCGGAAATGACGTCCGGGAAAGTTGTTTAGGAGTTCATCGCCTCGGCGAGCTTGGCCAGTCGGCCGCGCACAGTGCCATCGATGACTGTATCGCCGGCGCGCACGATCGCGCCGCCCAGGAGACTCTCGTCGACGGCGCTGTGCAACTGCACTTCGCGGCCGAACTTCTTGCTGAGTGCCTGGGTCAGCTGCTGCGCCTGCGCTTCGCTGAGCGGGCGCGCTGAGGCGACTTCCACCTCAAGGGTGGCTTCAGCCTGTGCCTTGAGCTCTTCAAACAGCTCATAAATCTCCGGCAGGAGCGGCAGGCGGTGATTTTCCGCCAGCAGCTTCAGGAAGTTCTTGCCGGATTCGCTGAGGTCATCTGAACAGATGGACAGGAATTTTTCTGCGCGTTCGTCGGCGGTGAGCTGCGGGTTCTCCAGCATCTCACCGACTTTTTCGCTTTGGCTGACCGCGGCTGCCGTCGCCAGCGCAGTACTCCAGCCACCGAGATCGGAGGCTTCCTGCGCGTAGGCGAACGCCGCTTTGGCGTAGGGCCGGGCCAGTGTGCTGAGTTCCGCCATGGGGTTCCTCGCTTACAGCTCGGCTGCCAGTTTGTCGATCAGGTCGTCGTGCGCCTTGGCATCGATATTTACCGAGAGGATCTTTTCGGCACCGAGCACCGACAGGGCGGCGACGCGGCTGCGCAGCTGCTCCTTGGCTCGGTTAACCTCTTGCTCGATCTCGGCTTTGGCTGCGGCCTTCAGGCGATCACCTTCTTCGACAGCGGCCTGCTTGGCCTCGTCGAGGATCTGGTTGGCACGCTTGTTGGCGCCATCGATGATTTCCGCAGCCTGCTCCTTGGCTTGCTTGAGCTGATCAGCGGCTTTGCGCTGGGCAAGCTCGAGGTCCTTACCGGCACGCTCGGCCTCTTCCAGGCCCTGGGCAATCTTCTGCTCGCGCTCCTGCATGACGCCGAGAAGGGGCGGCCACACGTACTTCCAGCAGAACCACACGAAGACCAGGAATGTAATCGACTGGCCTATTAGAGTCAGGTTGATATTCACACCGACACCTCTTGCTCTTTAAAAGGGGTTAAGGGCAATTGGAACGATGGAATTAACCAGCCAGACCAGGAGCAACCGCGAAGATCAGGTACATGGCGATACCAACACCGATCATCGGCACGGCGTCGAGCAGGCCGGCCATCAGGAACATTTTGCCCTGCAGAGCCGGAGCCTGTTCCGGCTGGCGAGCAGAACCTTCCAGCAGCTTACCGCCCAGGGTGCCGAAACCGATTGCAGTACCCAGTGCGCCCAGACCGATCAGCAGTGAGCTCGCGATGTAAACCAGACCAAGTGCTTCCATTGTATTCTCCAAATCAAAGGTTGAGAGTTTAAGAGTTGTGGAAAAAAGTTCTCTGTTCGGGGCTTGGCCCCATTCCGATCAGTGATCGTTTGCGTGTTCTTCCTCGCGATCATGAGCCATGGACATGTAGACCGTGGTCAGGACCATGAACACGAACGCCTGCAGCGTGATCACCAGGATGTGGAAGATTGCCCATCCCAGCTGCATGAAGCCGGCGCCGATAAAGCCGAGCACGCCCACGCCGAACACGATGGCGATCAGGATAAAAATCATTTCCCCTGCGTACAGGTTACCGAACAGACGCAGGCCGAGGGACACCGGCTTGGCAATCAGCGAGACCAGCTCAAGCAGCAGGTTGAAGGGAATCAGGAAGATATCCACGTACCACTTGCCGGAGTGAAAGGGGTGCAGGGTGAGTTCCTTGATGAAACCAAGCGCGCCCTTCTCCTTGATGCTGAAGAAGATCATCAGCGCAAACACCGCCAGGGCCATGCCCAGTGTGACATTCAGGTCGGTGGTCGGCACCACCTTGAAGAACAGGTGCTCATTACCGGATGCCTGGGCGGCCGCCATGGGCAGCCAATCGACCGGGATCAGGTCCATGAGGTTCATCAGGAAGACCCAGACGAAGATGGTCAGGGCCATTGGCGCAACCATGGAGTTGCGGTGCTGGAAGGTATCCTTCACCAGCTTGTCGACGAAATCGATGGTCACTTCAACGAGGCTCTGGAAACCTCCGGGCACATCGGCGGTGGCCTTCTTGGCGGCGCGGTAAAAAAGGAAACAGAACAGCATGCCCAGGCCGATCGCCCAACCCAGGCTGTCGAGGTGAAGGGCCCAGAAGCCCATGTCGGCGGCTTCCTGGGAAGAGTGGGCCAGGGTCCAGGTGCTCTCACTCAGAACGGTGCCGTCGGCACGGGTGTAGCCGGCCGGCAGCTTCCCGTATGCCATGTTCTGCAGGTGGTGTTGGATATACTGCGTCGCGGTTTGACCTTCGCCTGCCATAGTTCCTCAGCACTCAATCAATTGAATTTGTCGTTTGCGCCGGTCAGCGGACCAGGCGCGCCACCAACAGCCACTGCAGCACAACGCAGGAGCCGTAGCTGATAAACAGCGCGGCCGCATCGAGCGGCCTGACCACGGCAAACACTGCCGCAAACCCCGCCAGGGTCAGGATAAACTTGCCCGTCTCCGCCCGGTAAAAGGACTCTACCACCCGGTGGGCTGCCCGGGCGCCCCGATGACGGAACGCGCGATAGCCGAAATAAGCGTTGGGCAGCGCGCACAATGCACCGCCGATCCACACCGACAGCGCGGTCACCGGCCGGCCGCCAAAATGCAATACCGCACCCGCCAGCGATACCAGCAGCAGCTGCACCGCGGCAATCAACAACACCGGGGGTTTGTACATAGGCGGGACTTTGCCGACCAAATTAGCGCTTTCCGCCCAATTTTTGGGCGAGCGAATTATAGGAGTAACCGCGTTGTCGGTTCAACTGCAAAATCAGCCCAACTTAACCTGTTTTCGGTGTTTTTTCGTAGCAGAATCGGCGGGTGGTGAGCATTCACCAACATGCCTCGACGCCCACTTGTGAGGCGCGCATTTCCGCAGGCTCAGTCCTCGCGGTACCCGAGGTGGGCGAGGATGCCATCCAGCTCATCGAGACTGTTGTACTTGAGTACCAGCTTGCCCACCCCCTTCTCGTTGTGGTCGATGCTCACCGGGACGCCGACTTTCTCCGACAGCCGCTCACTCAGGCGGCGAATGTTCGGGTCTTCTTTCGGTTTGGCCGGGGCGGGGTTCTGGGCCTGCTGCTGCAGGCGGCGGACGAGGGCCTCGGTCTGGCGCACGGTGAGCCCCTTGTCCACAACCTGCCTGGCGGCGGCACGCTGGGCGTCGCCACCGAGGCCCAGCAGGGCCTTGGCATGGCCGAATTCCAGGTCGCCACGCTCGAGGAATGTGCGCACATCCTCGGTCAGGCTGAGCAGGCGCAACAGGTTGGTCACCGCCGTGCGGGATTTGCCCACAGCCTCGGCCACCTGCTGCTGGGTGAGTTCGAACTCATCCTGCAGGCGCTTGAGGGCCATGGCCTCCTCGACCGGATTCAGGTCCTCGCGCTGGATATTCTCGATCAGCGCCATGGCGATGGCGGCCTCGTCGGGCACGTCACGCACCAGCGCCGGGACCCGGTCCAGTTCCGCCAGCTGTGCAGCGCGCCAGCGACGCTCACCGGCAATGATCTCGTAGGCCTGTTCGCCTACCGGCCGAACCACGATCGGCTGCATGATGCCCTGGGCGCGGATCGAATCCGCCAGCTCCTGCAGGGACTCCTGGGGGAAGTCGCGACGCGGCTGGTAGCGGCCGCGCTGCAGGAATTCGATCGGCAGTTCGCGCAGCTCGCCATCGACGGCCTCCGCGTTACCGCTGCCGGTTGCCATGGCGATGGCCTGGCTGGCCTCGCCACTGATCAGGTGGGACAGGTTCCTGCCCAACCCCTTGCGCCTGGTGGCCATAGTGTCTTACCTCAAATTAAACGGCTTCCGCCACCGGGCGGGACGAATTCTGGTTGGCGGCGTGGCGGCGGGTCATCTCGCCGGCCAGCGCCAGGTAGGCAATGGCACCCTTGGAGTGCTTGTCGTACTCCAGCGCCGGCTTGCCGTAGCTGGGTGCCTCGGCCAGCCGCACGTTACGGGGAATGCAGGTCCGGTAGAGACGCTCGCCGAAGTACTCGGACAACTGCTCGGAAACGTCACTGGTAAGGCTGTTGCGCGGGTCGTACATGGTGCGCAGGATGCCCTCGATGCGCAGCTCGGGGTTCGCCGCCCGCTGGATCTGGGTGATGGTGTCGATCAGCGCCGACAGCCCCTCAAGGGCGTAATACTCGCACTGCATGGGAATCAGTACGCCATTGGCCGCACAGAGGGCATTGACCGTGAGCATGTTGAGGGAGGGCGGGCAGTCGACCACGACATAGTCGTAGTCACCGGCGATCGGGCGCAGGGCCTTGCGCAACCGCGACTCGCGGCCCTCCATGTCGAGGAGCTCCACCTCCGCCGCGGACAGGTCGCCGTTGGCCGGCAGCAGGTCAAAACCGCTCTCGGTGGTGACGATCGCATCCCGCGCCGCCGCTTCGCCGGCCAGCACATCGTAAGACGAGATTGCCAGCTGGCTCTTGTCCACACCGCTGCCCATGGTGGCGTTGCCCTGCGGGTCCAGGTCGATCAGCAGTACGCGGCGACGGCTCGCGATCAGGGAGGCGGCCAGGTTGACGCAGGTGGTGGTCTTGCCCACACCGCCTTTCTGGTTGGCTACGGCAAATATCTTGCTCAAGGTTCTTGTCCTTTGTTCTCCCCGGGGACGCCCTCCCTGAAGTCGCCCGGGTCGCACGGCATTGGCCGGCATCAGCAGGCGCCACCCGCCAGGCGGGCGCGCGCAGGTCTCGGAATCTGGTTCTGAAAACTGGTAGTTTCAGCGCGGGATTTACGCCAGGCTGCCGCCTTTCACTCGCGGCAGAGAACGATGAGGTGGCGATCCGCATCGCAACCCGGTACCGACAGGGGATGCACCTGCTCGACCTTAATCCCTTTTGCAAGTGCGCTCAACTCATCTTCGGGCCACTTGCCCTTCATAGCGTAAAACCTGCCACCCTCGGTTAGCAAGTGCTCACACCAGGTTACCATGTCAGCCACAGAGGCGAACGCCCGTGAAACCACGCCGGCAAATTTCTGCGGTGGCTGGTAGGCCTCCACCCGCTCATTCACCACCGTGACGTTGGGCAGCGGCAGCTGGCTCGCCACCTGGAACAGGAAACGGGTCTTCTTGCCGTTGCTGTCGAGCAGGGTGATGGGCCGGTCCGGGTAAATGATCGCCAGCGGGATACCCGGCAGGCCGCCACCGCTACCCACATCGATCAATGGCTCGTCGGCGGCCCCGCAGAGCTTTACCACGCTGAGGCTGTCGATGATGTGGCGCTCCAGCATCTGGGCCGGGTCGCGTATCGCCGACAGGTTGTAGGCGGCATTCCAGCGGGCGAACAGCGCCAGGTAGTGCAGCAGCTTGTCCTGCTGTTCGCGCGACAGTTCCACGCCCATCGCGGCCGCGGCCTGGCACAGGCGCGGGCGGAATTCTTCCATCTGCAGAGAAATTGTCGGATCCCCCGATTTGCCCCCTGGGGCAGCTGTAACTTACCGCAGCAGGCGCCGCCGGGCGCTGCCGCAAAACTCCCGTGCTAGCCGGCCTTCTTGCGCGTCAGCAGACCGCGCTTCTTCAGCTGGATCAGCAACAGCGACACCGCCGCGGGAGTCACTCCCGGTATGCGCGAGGCCCGGGCCAGGGTATCGGGGCGGGTGTCGCCCAGCTTCTGCTTTACCTCGCTCGACAGGCCCGAGACCTCGCTGTAATCGAAATCCGCCGGAATGGGCGTGTCCTCATAGGCCTGCAGGCGCTCGATTTCATCGCGCTGGCGATCGATATAGCCCGCGTACTTGGCGGCAATCTCCACCTGCTCGGCAACGCGCTCATCTTCCACAGCCTGCCCCTTGAGGTCCGCAACATCGCGATAGCCCAGCTCCGGGCGGCGCAGCAGGTCCATGAGGT
This sequence comes from Microbulbifer yueqingensis, assembly GCF_900100355.1. GTDB lineage: Bacteria > Pseudomonadota > Gammaproteobacteria > Pseudomonadales > Cellvibrionaceae > Microbulbifer > Microbulbifer yueqingensis. The sequence continues at coordinate 196,848 of NZ_FNFH01000004.1, forward strand.
TGTACTCCCGCCCGAGCGGTTGCGGCAGGCGGGTCTCGACCCGGGCGGCCTGCGGCGTGCCCGGGTGGACCCACGTCTCACGCAGGCGCTGCTCCTCGCGCGCGATGCCCTCGCGCTTCTCGCAGAAGGCCTCCCAGCGCGCGTCCGGGACCAGTCCCAGCTCACGCCCTTTTTCGGTCAGGCGCAGGTCGGCATTGTCCTCACGCAGCAGCAGGCGGTATTCGGCGCGGCTGGTGAACATGCGATACGGCTCTTTGGTACCGCTGGTGATCAGGTCATCGACCAGCACACCCAGGTAAGCTTCGTCGCGGCGCGGGCACCAGGCCTCGCGCTCCTGCGCACGCAGCGCGGCGTTGGTTCCCGCCAGCAAGCCCTGGGCAGCCGCCTCCTCGTAGCCGGTGGTCCCGTTGATCTGGCCGGCGAAAAACAGACCTTCGATAAACCTGGTCTCGAGCGACGGCTTCAGGTCGCGCGGGTCGAAGAAGTCATACTCTATTGCGTAGCCGGGACGGGTGATATGGGCCCGCTCGAAACCGGGGATGGATTGCACCAGGTCCACCTGTACATCGAAGGGCAGGCTGGTCGAGATCCCGTTCGGGTAGAGCTCGTTGGTGGTCAGCCCCTCCGGTTCAACGAAAATCTGGTGGCTGTCCTTGTCGGCAAAGCGGTGCACCTTGTCCTCGATGGAGGGGCAATAGCGCGGCCCCACGCCCTCGATAACACCGGAAAACATTGGCGAGCGGTCCAGGCCGCCGCGGATGACGTCATGGGTGCGGGTATTGGTGTGGGTTATCCAGCAACAGACCTGGCGTGGGTGCTGGGCCCGCTCCCCGAGGTATGACATGACCGGGGTCGGTGTGTCCCCCCACTGCTCCTCCATCACGGAAAAGTCCACTGAGCGCGCATCGATGCGCGGCGGGGTGCCGGTCTTCAGTCGTTCAACCCTGAACGGCAACTCCCGCAAGCGCTCTGCCAGCGCGATCGAGGGCGGATCTCCGGCGCGACCGCCGGACAGGCTGTCGAGGCCGATATGAATGCGCCCCCCGAGAAAGGTACCGGCAGTAATGACGACGTTGCGGGCGCGGAAGCGTAGGCCGGCATTGGTTACCACGCCGACGACGCGATCCCCCTCCACGATGAGGTCATCGGCGGCCTGCTGGAAGATCTGCAGGTTGGCCTGGGCCTCGAGAGTCTCGCGAATGGCTGCGCGATACAGGGCACGGTCGGCCTGGGCGCGGGTAGCGCGCACAGCCGGTCCCTTGCGCGCATTCAGTACCCGGAACTGGATGCCGGCGCGGTCGGTGGCCGCCGCCATGGCTCCGCCCAGAGCGTCGACCTCCTTCACCAGGTGGCTCTTGCCGATACCGCCGATGGCCGGGTTGCATGACATCTGGCCCAGGGTGTCGATGTTATGGGTCAACAGCAGGGTGCTGGCACCCATGCGGGCCGCTGCCAGGCTGGCTTCGGTCCCGGCGTGTCCGCCGCCGATCACGATGACATCGTAGTTTTTGGGGAATTCCATAACCGCTGCACCAGGGGGCGTCTGTCTGAAAAGGGCGCACATTTTATAGCCAGCCACCGCTTACAGCAAATGGAGAAATGCGGGGGCAACTGACCGACCATCGCAATTGTAAGGTGGTCGCCAGGAGGTTAATCCCCAGCTGGCGCTTCGATGCTTTCTACGCCATGCCCCCTCTTACACACTATTAAACTTATACATATGTATATAGGTATGTTGTTTAGATGTTGTTGTAATTATTAGGGCGGGCAGTTTCCTGTATAAGAGCGAAAAGGCTATATAAAACAATAGGTTAGCTATAGGGGTAGGTTGCCCATAACCCCTGTGCCGGCAGGGGTGCAATGGCGGTACGCGCCTGTGGACAGACGGGATAACTTTGCTGCCATTTCCCGGAAGCCGAACTTATACCCGGGTTCGCACGCAGGAAGTTGGCGTTTTATCCCCTTTTTTACCCACAGGGTGGGGGCATGGCGGGGTTCCTGTGGGTAAATTGGCACTGAAGTTGTAGTGGACCTGTGGGGAAACCGGGGGCTCTGGATAACCCTGTGATCATTTGTGCGCAACTTCTGTGTTCAACGAGTGGAGTTCCGGGGGGCTTCTTTCTGGAGTGGTGGTTGCCGGGACGGCTGCAGCGGGGGGGAATAAGTTGGGAAGGCTTCGGTGCGCCGGACCCGGCGCACCGAAGCAGTGGTTTTGGGGGGATTACTTGCCGATACAGAAGCTGCCGAAGATCTTGCCGAGCAGCTCGTCGGCGCTAACCGCGCCGGTAATTTCCCCCAGGGATTGCTGGGCCTGGCGGAGATCCTCCGCCAGCAGCTCGCCGGCACCACTTTCATGCAGCTGGGCGGCGCCCTGTTCGATGAAGGCGCGGGTGCGGGACAGTGCCTCCAGGTGGCGGCGGCGGGCGCTGAAGTTGCCCTCGGCGGCCCCGCTAAAGCCCATGCACTGCTTCAGGTGCTGTTTCAGTGCGTCCAGGCCGGCGCCGGTTTTCGCGCTTATGGCGATGACGGGGACGCCATCGGTATGGGCCTGCAGGCCGGCGCTGTAATCGGTCAGGTCGATCTTGTTCAGGACCAGGGTCAGCTTCTCCGGGTCCGGGAGGCGCTCGGTAAATTCCGGCCAGACTGCAGCCGGGTCCAGGGAATGGGCCTGCTCCGCGTCCACTACCAGCAGGACCCGATCAGCATGGCGTATTTCCTCCCAGGCGCGCTGGATACCGATCCGCTCCACCTGGTCCGGGGAGTCGCGCAGCCCTGCGGTGTCGGAGAACTGGAGAGGCATACCCTCGATGTGGACATGCTCGCGGAGGATGTCCCGCGTGGTACCGGCGATATCGGTGACGATGGCCGCCTCCCGGCCGGCCAGTGCATTCAGCAGGCTCGACTTGCCAGCATTGGGGCGGCCGGCGATGGCCACCTGCATGCCCTCCCGCATGATGCTTCCCTGCCGTGCCTGGACCTCCACCGCTGCGAGTTGCTGTAGCAGCTGGTCCAGATCGGCCGCGACCTTGCCGTCAGCGAGGAAATCGATTTCCTCTTCGGGAAAATCGATCGACGCTTCGACATAGATGCGCAGGTGCATCAAAGAATCGGTTAAATCTTCGATTTTTTCGGAGAAGGCACCTTGTAGTGACCGCATCGCATTGCGGGCAGCCTGGGCGCTCCCGGCCTCGATCAGGTCGGCAATGGCCTCGGCCTGGGCCAGGTCGATCTTGTCGTTCAGGAAAGCGCGCTCAGAGAACTCGCCCGGGCGGGCCTGGCGGGCACCCTCCTCGATGCAGGCCTGGAGCAACTGGTCGAGGATTACCGGTCCCCCGTGCCCCTGCAGTTCTACCACGTCCTCCCCGGTAAAGGAGTTGGGGCCCGGGAAGAACAGGGCTATGCCCTGGTCCAGCAGCTGCCCGTCGTGGCGAAAGTCGCGGTAGTGCGCCTGGCGCGGTTGCAGGGGGCGCTCGCCGGCGATTGCCCGCGCGATATTGGCGGCATCGGGGCCGGACAGGCGGATGACACCGATGCCGCCGCGGCCCGGTGCGGTGGCGACCGCGGCGATGGTATCCCGGTTGAGGTTCTGTGATGACATGGGAGAAGTTTATCCGACTGGGAGTTTTCTGCGCTGTAACGAAACAGGGCCGCGAAGTGCGGCCCTGTGTCTTGAAACCTGGTGGCGGGCCTACTTGGCGCCGCCCTCGATCTGCTTGTTGAGGTACCAGGTCTGCGCGATGGTAATCAGGTTGTTGGCAATCCAGTAGAGCACGAGGCCCGCCGGGAACCACAGGAAGAAGAAAGTCATCATCAGCGGCATCAGCTGCATGATGCGGGCCTGGGTCGGGTCGGTGGGCTGTGGCTGCAGTTTCTGCATGAGCCACATAGTCGCGCCCATGATGACTGGCAGGATGAAGTAGGGGTCCTTGACTGAAAGGTCGTTGATCCACAGGATCCAGGGCGCGTGGCGCAGCTCGACGGTCTCCATCAGCATCCAGTAGAGGCCGATGAATACCGGCATTTGCAGCAGGATCGGGAAGCAGCCACCCATCGGGTTGATCTTCTCGCGGCGGTAGAGCTTCATTGTCTCTTCCGCCAGTTTCTGGCGATTGTCCTTGTACTGCTCCTGCAGCTTCTTCATCTGCGGCGCGAACTTGCGCATGCGCGCCATGGACTTGATGCCGGCCGCGCTCAGTGGGTACAGCAGCGCCTTGATAAAGACGGTGAGCAGGATGATCGCCCAGCCCCAGTTGCTGACGATGTGCTCCTGGATAAAGTGCAGTACCCGGAACAGTGGCTTGGCGATCCACCACAGCCAGCCGTAGTCGACGGTCAGGTCCAGGTAGGGGGAAATCTCCTCGAGCCGGTAGACGTCCTTGGGGCCGGCATAAAAGGATGCGTCCAGTTCACCCTGGGTGCCCGGGGCGATCTGTACCGGCGGCGCCACGAATCGCATCGCGAAGAGGTCGTTGCGCAGCTGGCGCAGTTCGAAGGTGTTGCGCATGTCCTGCGGGGGAACCCAGGCGCTGAGGAAATAGTGCTGGACCATGGCCACCCAGCCGCCTTCGATCGTGACGGTGGTGGGCTTCTCGGCGATTTCCTCGAAATCCTGCTTGAAGTAGTTTTCCTCCGGGGTGCGCAGGGCGGCACCGAGGAACGGCGACATGCCGATGCCCGCGTCGGTGGGCGGCATGTGGGTGTCGCGCTTGATCTGCCCGTACATGGCCGCGGACCAGGGGGCCGCGGACGTGTTGTCCACCAGGTAGGTAACGCCGATCAGGTAGTCGCCGCGGTTAAAGGTGTAACGCTTGGTGATGTTGGCCCCTTCCTGTCGCAGGGTGAGGTCCACGGTCAGGGTGTCCTGTCCCTCCGCGAGGGCATAGCGGGTATCGGCAACGCTATACAGCGGGCGCCCTTTGGCGCTGTCGGTGCCGTTCTGGCCGATCAGGCCACTCTGGGAGACGTAGGTGGCATCGCGGGTCTGTTTCAGCAGCAGCAGGGGCTGGTCAGGGGTATCCCGCTCCTGGGCGTACTCGCGCAGGGCCACCTTGACGATATCGCCGCCGCGGGGGTCGATCAGCAGGTCGAAGACATCGGTGGTCACGCTGACCAGTTGCTTGCTGGGCGCCGCGGCCTCAGCGGCTGGGCGCCCCTGCTGTAACTGGGGCACGTCGGTGCCATTGTCGGTGCTGGTGCTGGTGCCGGGGACGGTGGCGCCCTGTCCGGCGGTGACGATTTCGCGGTCGATTTCCGGGGCTCGCCGTTCCTGGAATGCATTCCACTGGAAAATCAGGGCGAGTACAACTGCGGCGATTCCGCCCAGCAGCGCGTAACGTGGCCAATCCATCTTGTTTCCTGGGGTATCTTCTAGAAGTTTGCTATTGGTCTTTCGTGTCGGGAGCGGGTGGAACCGGATCCAGGCCGCCGGGGTGCCAAGGGTGGCATTTTATAAGGCGGCGGCCGCTTAAATAACCCCCTTTCAGGAATCCATGTGCTTTTAATGCCTCTTCCGCATAATGCGAGCAGGTGGGGTAGAAGCGGCACTGGTTCCCCACCCACGGGCTGAGCAGGTAGCGGTAGACATGGATCAGCCTGATTGCCAGCCAGCTCATCGCTTCCGCGCCCCTTCCTTTTGTTCCTGTACCCGGCGGGCGAGTTTGCGCCACTGCTTGTCAAAGAGCTTGGCCAGGATCGCCTTGTCCATATCGCCTATACCCGGTCGTGCAATCACGACGGCATCGATGGCCGGAAGGGAGTGCTGGCGCAGGCGGAAGGTTTCCCGGGCGATGCGCTTGATCCGGTTGCGGTCCGCTGCATTGCGGACGTGCTTTTTGGCAATGACGAGACCCAGGCGCGGATGCCCGAGGTCGTTGTGGACGGCGAGGATGAGGAGACTGGGATGTGCGGCGCGCACCTGGGTGCCGGAAAAGACGGCGCGGTACTCTGCCGCATTGAGCAGGCGCAGCGGCTTGGCAAATCCGAAGTCGCTGCGTTGCTCTTGCATATATAGAGAGGGGCTTCCCGCGGGCGGGAGCCTCTTATGCAGACAGTACCTTGCGGCCTTTCGCGCGACGACGGGCCAGTACCTTGCGACCGTTCTTGGTTGCCATGCGAGCACGGAAGCCGTGGTTGCGCTTGCGCTTCAAGTTGCTGGGTTGGAATGTACGCTTCATGGTCTTGCTACCTGAGACTTTGTATTCGGAAAATCGTGGGGCTTCCCCCGGCCGCGGCCCTTGCCCCCGGCCCGCTGCGGGCGGAGCTGTGCACTGCGAAGGCGGCGGATTGTATAGAAAGACACCAGCTAAATCAACGCGGGCGGGGCGCGAAACGCGCTTTTTTGTTCATGCCCGACGGGTTAAGTCTAGCTTCCGGATCCGGCCCTGAGGTTGGGCGCCGCTCTCGGAGAGGTGCCCACCGGTTGGTCCCAAGATATCAACAGCTCCGTGTGGATAACTTTCCCCGCATTGGTCGGTATGCTGGTTAGAAATTATGCAAATTGTTGAAACTAGGGTATTTTTTTGCCGAATTTTTTTAGTAAAAAGCCTTTCGCTTGTGGATAACCGGTGGTGGGGAAAGGTATAATCCCCGTCTCTTTTGCGCGGTGCCGGTGCGCTCCCGGGTGGAGTGCCGGCCGGTTTCGCCGCGATGATAATTTCTATATTTGTGGTTTTTTGGGGGGTTCCTTGTCTGAGTCCGTTTGGAAGCAGTGTGCGTCCTGTTTGCAGGATGAATTGCCCGCACAGCAATTCAACACCTGGATACGGCCCCTGCGGGTGACTTCAGCGGCGGCCGGTGAGTTGCGTCTGCAGGCCCCTAACCGGTTCGTACTGGATTGGGTCAACGGGAAGTTCCTCAACCGCATACGGGAGCTGGTGGCACATTACAGTGGCGGGCAGGTACCCGACATCGTACTGGAGTCGGCTGCCCGGGCCACGGCGCCGCGGTTTTCCCGCGGCAGGCGTGGCGCGGAGGCCCCGGCAGATGGTGGGCGGCGCGCGGTTGCAGCCCCGGTCAGCGAGGAGGGTGTCGCCCCGCAGGCGGTTGCGGCGGAGGAGGCAACAGCCGACCAGGTGAGTAGTCATGAGTTGGCGCTTACTGACGTGCGGGCCCCGGCACCGGCCGGGCCCGCGGTGCCCGCAGCCGGTGCCAGCCCCACCGGCCGTGCGGCCGCCGAGGGTGGGCGCAACGTGGAGGTGGAGGGGGCGATCAAGCACGGCAGTTCCCTCAACCGCAATTTCACCTTTACCTCTTTTGTTGAAGGCAAGTCGAACCAGCTGGGCTTGGCGGCGGCGCAGCAGATCGCCGATAACCCCGGTGGGGCCTATAATCCCCTCTTTATTTACGGCGGTGTGGGGCTCGGCAAGACCCACCTCATGCATGCGGTTGGCAACGCGCTGCTGGAGCGCAACCCCAACGCAAAGGTGGTGTATCTGCACTCCGAGCGGTTCGTAGCCGATATGGTCAAGGCGCTGCAGCTCAATGCCATCAGTGACTTCAAGCGTTACTACCGCTCGGTGGATGCGCTGTTGATCGATGACATCCAGTTCTTTGCCGGCAAGGAGCGTTCCCAGGAGGAGTTTTTCCACACCTTCAACGCGTTGCTGGAGGGGGGGCAGCAGATCATCCTGACCTGCGATCGTTACCCGAAAGAGATCGACGGGCTTGAGGAGCGCCTGAAATCCCGTTTTGGTTGGGGCCTTACGGTTGCAGTGGAGCCGCCCGAGCTCGAAACTCGCGTGGCCATCCTGATGAAGAAAGCTGAGCAGGTAGGTGTCGACCTGCCGCACGACTCCGCTTTCTTTATTGCCCAGCGTATCCGCAGCAATGTGCGCGAACTTGAGGGCGCCCTGCGACGCGTGGTGGCGAACGCCCAGTTCACGGGCCGCCCGATCGACGACGTACTGGTCCGCGAGGCGCTGAAGGACCTGCTGGCGCTTCAGGATCGACTGGTCAGTATCGACAATATCCAGCGGGTGGTGGCGGAGTATTACAAGATCAAGGTAGCTGACCTGTTATCCAAGCGCCGCAGCCGCTCGGTGGCGCGTCCGCGCCAGGTTGCCATGTCGCTTGCCAAGGAGCTGACCAATCACAGCCTGCCGGAGATCGGTGATGCATTTGGTGGCCGGGATCACACGACGGTGTTACACGCCTGTCGTAAAATCCGGGAGTTGCAGGAGTCCGACGGGGATATCCGAGAGGACGTGAAACTGTTAACGCGCTCCCTGACCACCTGAACCAATAAACGACAATACAAGGCGAAAGACCATGAAATTCAATGTGAGCCGGGACGCCCTCCTGAAACCGCTGCAGCTGGTCGCCGGCGTGGTGGAGAAACGCCAGACCCTGCCGGTACTAGCCAACGTGCTGATGCAACTGCAAGGCCAGGAGTTATCCCTTACCGGTACCGACCTGGAAGTGGAGATCGTCGGCAGGCTGCCGGTGGACGGGGTTGAGCTTGAAGGGGAGGTGACTGTCCCGGCGCGCAAACTGCTGGATATCTGCCGTTCCCTGCCGGATGGCGCCGAGCTCAAGTTTGAGCGGGACGGTGAGCGGCTGATTCTCCGCAGCGGGCGCAGCCGTTTCCAGCTGTCCACCCTGCCGGCCACCGATTTCCCCAACCAGGAGGAGACGAGTGCGCAGACCCGCTTCTCGATCTCGCAGCGCGAGATCCGTCGGCTGATCGAGGCCACAGGGTTCGCCATGGCGCAACAGGACGTGCGTTACTACCTGAACGGCCTGCTGCTCGAGTGCCGGCCGCAGCAGTTGCGCGCGGTCGCGACCGACGGACACCGGCTGGCGATGTGTGACCGGGACGCCCCGGGTCTCAATGTGGATAGCCCCCTGCAGGCAATTGTGCCGCGCAAGGGCGTGCTCGAACTGGGCCGCCTGCTGGAGGATACTGACGCACCGGCCGAGGTGGTGCTCGGGAATAACCATATCCGGGTAATCAGCGGCCAGTTCACGTTTACCTCCAAACTGGTGGATGGGAAGTTCCCGGATTACGAGCGGGTGCTGCCGCGGGCTACCGGCAACGAGATCTACGCAGACCGCCAGGCGCTGCGCCAGGCGTTTTCCCGTGCTGCCATCCTGTCCAATGAGAAGTACCGTGGTGTGCGCCTGCAGGTTTCGGAAGGCCTGCTGCAGATCGTTGCCAACAACCCTGAGCAGGAAGAGGCGGAAGAGCAGGTGGTAGTGGATTATGTTGGTGAGCCGCTGGAGATCGGCTTCAACGTCAGCTACCTGCTTGACGTAACGGCGGCCATCCACAGCGACCAGATCCGTATCGGGCTGGCTGACGCCAATAGCAGTGCACTGCTTCAACAGCCGGAAGAGGGTGATGCTCTCTATGTGATCATGCCGATGCGGCTGTAACCTCTGTTTGTGAATCTCGCCAGATTTCCCTCCCTGATTGCTGCCGAAGCCGGCCCGGTTTCGGCAGCTTCATCTTCCCCCGACCTCTCGGTCCGGTTGCCGAAAGCGGAGGCGCTGTGACTCTCCGGCGCCTGGTGCTCTCTAATTTCCGCAATATCGCCCATGCAGATCTGACTCTGGGGACAGGGGTAAACCTGTTTTGCGGTAAGAACGGGTCAGGCAAGACCTCCCTGCTGGAGGCCGTCCATATGCTTTCTTCCGGTCGCTCTTTCCGCACCAGGCATCACAGTTCGGTAATACAAGAGGGAAGTGGACAATTGACGGTGTTCGGACAGCTGGCCGGAGGTACGACGCTCGGCATCGAGCGCCTGGCCTCAGGCGGCGGGCGCATCCGCGTAAACCATGGGGATGCGGAATCCAGCTCCCAGCTGGCAGCGTTGCTTCCGCTTCAGGTCATAAACAGTGAAAGTTTTTCCGCGCTGGATGGCGGTCCGGGGGTGCGGAGACGCCTGCTGGACTGGACAGTGTTCCACGTGGAACATTCCTTTATCCGGGCCTGGAAAAACTATCAAATTGCCCTGAAGCAGCGAAATGCATTGCTTCGTCGTGGTAAAATCGACCCATCGTCCCTGGCGGTATGGGAGCAGCGTATGGCCGCCACTGGCGTGGAGGTGGACCACTTCAGGTCCCAGGCATTTGCCGCCCTCAGCGCGGCCCTGCGGGGCCTACAAGGGGATCTCGGCGATTCGCCGGTATCCCGCGTGGACTTTTCCTACCGGCGCGGCTGGCGCAAGGAACTGGACCTCGGGGAGGCCCTGCGGCTATCCCGGGAGGGTGATATGGCGCAGGGGCACACGCGCATCGGTCCACAGCGGGCGGACCTGAGGTTTACCGTGGCCGGGGAACCGGCTCACAACATTCTCTCGCGGGGCCAGCAGAAGATGCTGGTTTGCGCGCTGCGCACCGCGATGGCAGAGGTGGTGCGCCAGCGGGGAGATAAGCCGGTGTTCCTGGTGGATGACCTGCCAGCGGAGCTGGACGAGGAAAACCAGCAGCAGTTTGCCCGCTGGGTAAGCCGCTGCTCGGGGCAGGTGCTGGTCACGGGAATCGATGCGGAGGCAACGGCTCGTCCCTGGAGGGGCCTGGAGTCTCCCTGGAATACCCCAACGATGTTCCACGTGGAACATGGCAAAATCACAGCCGTCCCCACTGCGGGCGACAGGCAATAGTTGAATGGAGTGAATCAATGTCAGAGCAGAATAGCTATGACTCCAGTAGTATCAAGGTGCTGAAGGGGCTGGATGCAGTTCGAAAGCGCCCCGGTATGTATATCGGTGATACCGACGACGGCACCGGTCTCCACCACATGGTCTTCGAGGTGGTGGATAACTCCATTGACGAAGCCCTCGCCGGTCATTGTGACGAAATCCGCGTAGTCATCCACCCGGACGAGTCGGTATCCATCTCTGACAATGGTCGCGGAATACCGACCGAGATGCACGAGGAGGAGGGTGTCTCAGCCGCTGAGGTCATCATGACCGTGCTGCACGCCGGCGGAAAATTCGATGACAACACCTACAAGGTGTCAGGCGGACTCCATGGTGTTGGGGTCTCGGTGGTCAATGCTCTCTCGGAAGAGCTCAAGCTGACCATACGCCGCAACGGCAAGATTCATGAGCAGGTCTACCGCCACGGTGTGCCACAGGAGCCCCTGAAAGTGGTGGGCGACTCCGATACGTCGGGTACTGCGGTGCACTTCAAGCCTTCCGCCGAGACATTCACCAATATTGAGTTTCATTTCGACCAGCTTGCGAAGCGCCTGCGGGAACTGTCGTTCCTGAACTCCGGTGTGCGCATCGTCCTCAAGGACGAGCGCAGCGGCAAGGAAGAGGTGTACGAATACGAAGGTGGCCTGCGCGCGTTTGTGGAATTCCTGAACCATGCCAAGAACCCCATCAACAAGGTGCTGCACTTCCAGAGCCAGCGCGAGGATGGCATCGGCGTCGAGGTGGCCCTGCAGTGGAACGACAGCTTCCAGGAAAACATCTTCTGTTACACCAACAACATTCCCCAGCGGGACGGTGGCACGCACCTGGCGGGCTTCCGCGCCGCCCTGACCCGCGGCCTGAACAATTACATCGAAAAAGAGGGCCTGGGCAAAAAGGACAAGATCCACACTACCGGTGACGACGCCCGCGAAGGCCTCACGGCCATCATCTCGGTCAAGGTGCCGGACCCCAAGTTCTCCTCCCAGACCAAGGACAAGCTGGTTTCCTCCGAGGTGAAGCCCGCAGTCGAACAGGAAATGGCGCAGCATTTCAGCGACTACCTGCTGGAGAACCCACAGGAGGCCAAGTCGGTCGTCACCAAGATGATCGATGCCGCCAAGGCGCGCGAGGCGGCCCGCAAGGCGCGGGAAATGACTCGCCGCAAGGGCGCACTGGATATTGCCGGCTTGCCGGGCAAGCTGGCCGACTGCCAGCAGAAGGATCCCGCGCTCTCCGAACTGTACCTGGTGGAGGGTGACTCGGCCGGCGGATCTGCCAAGCAGGGCAGGGACCGGCGCACCCAGGCGATCCTGCCCCTGAAGGGCAAGATCCTGAACGTCGAGAAGGCGCGTTTCGACAAGATGCTGTCGAGCGCCGAAGTCGGCACCCTGATCACCGCGCTGGGCTGTGGTATCGGCAAGAGCGAGTTCGACCCGGACAAGCTGCGCTACCACTACATCATCATCATGACGGATGCCGATGTGGATGGTGCCCATATCCGCACGCTGCTCCTGACCTTCTTCTTCCGGCAGATGCCGGAGCTTATCGAGCGTGGGCATATCTATATCGCCCAGCCGCCGCTCTACAAAATTGCCAAGGGCAAGCAGGAGCAGTACCTGAAGGACGAGGCCGCGCTGACCCAGTTCCTTACCAGTGCCGCCCTGGACAGCGCGACCCTGTACGTAAACCCGGAGGCGCCGGGGCTGTCAGGGCAATCGCTGGAAAACCTGGTGGCCGAGTACCGTTCAGTACTCAATACTATCGACCGCCTTTCCCGGGTATATCCGGATGAGGTGCTGCGCAGCATGATTTACCTGCCAAGCCTTACACCCGAAGACCTGCAGTCACGCCAGGCCATGGAGGAGTGGTGTAACAAGCTTCAGGAGCAGTTACAGGCCGAGGCGAACGGCGGTGGCCGCCGCCACGAGGTCACGGTGCAGGAGAACACCGAGCGCGGCCTGTTCCTGCCCCATATCCATATCGTCGCCCACGGCGTGGGCAGCGATTACCTGATCAATCACGAGTTCTTCGAGTCGGCGGAATACCGCGCAATCCGGGCCCTGGGGGAGAAAATGGTCGGGCTGCTGGAAGAGGGCGCCTATATCCAGCGTGGCGAGAAGCAGCAGCCGGTCAGCAGCTTCCCCGAGGCACTGGAGTGGCTCATGAACGAGAGTCGCCGCGGTTACAGCATCCAGCGCTACAAGGGCCTGGGCGAGATGAACCCCGAGCAGCTGTGGGAAACCACCATGAACCCTGAGACGCGCCGCATGCTGCAGGTAACAGTGGAAGACGCTATCGCCGCGGACCAGATCTTCACTACCCTGATGGGGGATCAGGTAGAGCCGCGCCGGGACTTTATCGAGAGCAATGCGCTCGCGGTGGAGAACCTGGACGTCTGATCAGCCCCCGGCTGACGAGGTGTTCAAGGCCGCCGCCGGCGAGTGAGTGAATGCTTACTAATCCGGCGGGCGGCAGGACACTGTTTTACGCGTTGTATGAGACTGGCAAACTTTCCATGCAGCAGATATCCAAGCGACAGAAGGACCACGGCCATACTCCCCAGGTGGCTGTCAGAGTCGCACCGACGCCCCGGGGCCGGGCTATCTGGCGGCCAGCGGCGATACTGGCCGCCGGTGCTGTCTTTATCCTGCTCGCCTTCCAGCCGTTTGGCACTGCCGGCGACACCCTGCCATTCAAAGGACTGAAGCTCGCGGGTTATGCCCTGCCGGTCGCGTTGGCAGCCATGTTTGGAGGCATATGCCGGCACCTTCTCATCGCGCGGCGGGCGTCCGCCCGTGGCCGCTGGTGGTTTGAGAGTCTCGTGGCACTGGTGACATTGCTACTGGCCGCTCCCCTGAGTTATTGCTACTTCGTGCTGGTGATCAGTCCCCATCCCTGGACGCTGGACGGAATGCTCTACTTCTTCCGGCTGGCCTTCCTCGTGGGGGCACTACCCACTGCTTACCTGGTCCATTCAACCGTAACTGCCGAGCGCAACCGCCCCCGGCCGGCGGGCAACCCGGAACCTGCTGCTCCGGCGGCAGAACCCGGCACACGAGAGCTGGAGCTGATCGGGGAAAATCGGGGCGATCGAATCAGGCTGCCCCAGTCGGCGATTCTCTGGATAAGTTCCGCCGATAATTACTGTGAGATATTCCACGATGCCCGGGGCGGGGTCGCTGTACACCTGTTACGCTCCAGCCTGACGGCCCTCGAGCGACAGCTGCAGCACACCAGCATGGTACGCTGCCACCGGGGCTACCTGGTTAACCTCGATCGTGTCATCTGGGCTTCCGGAAACTCAGCCGGCTATCGGCTCACGCTCGACGGCACCGACACCACCATCCCGGTGTCCCGTCGCTATGTCGCCGGTCTGCAGCCACAGCTCTCTCGCATTTCCTGAAGCAGGCGGTCAGCGGGGCAGCGCTAGCGTTTGCCACCCGTCCCTGCCCCTTGCCGTTCCTCCCAGCAATCCCGCCACCCGTACCTGAAACCGCCTGTTCACCCCAAACTGTTCGCCCATGGAGACGCCAGACCAATACGCTGGCTTCACCAACAAAACAGGAGGGCAGGCATGTCTCGCTACACCTTAAGATCCATTCAGGCACTCTTCCTCACCGCGGCGGTGATCGCGGCCCCGGCCGGCGCGCGCGATCCCGGGCAGGCGCCCGCGTCCCACGACGTTGACTACCGGGAGGTGCTGGAAACCATCATCGACACCACCGAGCGAAACCTTTACGACCCGGCCCAGCTCGACCATCCCGCCTGGGTAGGGATAAAAGAAGCGGCCGAGGCGCCCCTGCCGGCGTTCGATAGCCGGGCGGCTTTTTCCCGCTGGTTCTGGCAGCGCGCACAGAAACTGCCGTTCAGTCATTACGGTGTTACCGTGCAACGCCCACGCGCTTCCGGCGCCGCAGCATCGAGTGGAGACGGGAAAAGCGCGGATCTTTACGAGCTGGAGAGGCTGGAAGCGCAGACCGTTTATCTCCGCGTACGCTCGTTCAGCGGCCGCCGGGCCGGAATGGAAAGCGTGATCGAGCAGCTGGATCGCATGGCGCCGGAAAAGCTGATCCTAGACCTGCGTGGCAACGGTGGCGGCAGCGTGGAAGCGGCGCTGCCTCTCGCCAATTACCTGGTCGGTGAGACCATGGACGGCGGCGCCTTCGTCACCCGCCGCTGGTTTGACCAGCACGGGCGCGCCCCCACCGGTGACGACTTTGCCAAATTCCCGCCATTCACGGCTGCCAGTTTCAGGCTGATTCGTGAAGGTATCCACACCCAGGAGGGGCTCCGCCTGCAGCTCACAGGGCATCCAAGCCCCTTCACCGGCCGGATCCTGATACTCACCGATGGCGACACCGCTAGCACCTGTGAGCCATTCGTCTACGGGCTCCAGCGGAGCGGCCGTGCCACCCTGGTAGGGGAAACCACCGCCGGCAAGATGTTGAACGGGGAGGCCTTCGCCGTGGGCCCGGGGCTGACACTCTTCATGCCCACTGCGGATTACTACACGGTCGACGGCAAGCGTCTCGATGGAAGGGGGGTAGCGCCGGATATCGAAGTGCCCTCAGCCGACGCACTGGCCACGGCGGTCGAGCTCCTGCGCGGCTAGACATAATGAGAGATAGAGGGTGTGGAGTTGGTGGGGACTCACAAACCCGTGCCGACCAGGGGGCTGCAAGTTATTTCTCCAGCAGCAACCCGCACTCCCGGTGCTCCTCACCCTTGGTTGGATCGAAATACACGTCGTTGTCGGGCAGCTCGTTTTCGTACACGTACTCCTCGACGTCGATTTCCCGCAGGTGGAACATAGGCGCGACACGGATGGTGCCGTGGTTGCCCCTGGTGAAGACATCAAGGTTCTTGCGGTGCGCGTTCTGGTCGTGGCGGATGCCGTTCAGCCATACATCGGGTTTGAGGTCCTGCATCGCCCGGTTGAAGGGTTCCAGTTTTACCGTGCGCGAGAAGAAGTCGTGTTCCGGCGTATCCAGCGGCGGGATACCTCCATAAACGGCGTTATAGTGCGCAGCTGACATCTTCGGCGAATAGGTGTGCAGGTTGAGGTCGAAATCCTTGATCAGCCGCTCGATGTGCCGGTAGGTCTCGGGAGTGTTGTAACCGTGATCCACCCAGATTACGGGAATATCCGGCTTCGCCCGGGTGACGAGGTGCAGGAAGGCTACCGCCAGGGGACGGAAATTGGTGAACACCACCGGGTTCTCGGCCTGCTCGATGGTGAAGCGCATGATCTCACTGGGTTTGGCATCCCTGAACCTCTGGTTCAGGGCCTCCAGGTCGGCACCGTGATGAAAGGTGCGCTGCGGGAGCGCGCTGATCGGTTTGCTTGCCACGTCTGGTCCTTGCCCGTTCGGTCTGCTGCGGATTCTCGAGCCTGCATGCTACTGCGTAGGAATACCGCGTAAAAATAATAAAAAAGAGTGAAGATAGCTTAATAAGTTATAACCAGTCGCAAGCAAGCTAGGCGCGCGTCCGGAGGTTGGACCGCCTCCCAGCCCGGTGCATTAACAGTTGGTCCTGGCGGGCCACCGGGCAATAGCGACGCTCGTGCTCGCGGAAACCGTGCCGTTGGAAAAAGTACCGCGCCCCCAGGTTCTCCTCCAGCACACATACAGATAGCCACGGCTGCGTCCCGAGCACGCCGGACAACAAGTCGCTGCCGGCGCCGGTGCCCTGGAGGGCCCGGGCGACAAACAGGCAGGTTAGTTCCCCCCCTTTAGATGTGGCGATCATCCCATCCGCGCGATCCGTTCCCCCACTGCAATAGACGAGTACAGTTTCTTCACCCCAGCACCGATGAAGGTCAGGTAGCCTTGCCCGCCAGTAGCACAGCGGCAGGGAGGGGTGGGCCTGGCTAAAGGTATCCATCCACAGCCGCTGGAGACGCTCGGCGTCCGAAGTTATAAGTCGACGAATCATCGCGCCACCGTTAGTGAGTGCTCGCTGCGAATCTTAATCAGCGGCGGCGGCCGCGACGAACACCGGGAAATTGATATAGATCAACAAATTTCCCGCTTTTCGGCATAAATTTTCCCGCGAACATGTAGCGCACCTGAGAACTTGATAGTAAAATGGAATCATTCTCATTTACAAAGTCAATCAAATAATCACACCGTCCATGGAGGATTCATGAACCGCTTTGTCCTGTCGCCACTGGCGATCGCCCTGACCGCCTCTTTCGCTGCGCCGGTGATGGCTGAGGAGACTGAAACCAGGCTCGAGACCATAGCCGTAATCGGCGATGCCGAAACCATCCGCGAGCTCCCGGGCTCGGCACACCTGGTTGATGCAGAGGAACTGGCGAAATTTGAGTTTGCCGATATCAATCGCATCGTCCGCAGCGTGCCGGGTGTCTACCTCCGAGAAGAAGACGGTTATGGCCTCCGCCCGAATCTGGGCATCCGCGGTTCCGGCAGTGGCCGTTCCAGCAAGATTTCCCTGATGGAAGACGGTGTGCTGGCCGCGCCGGCTCCGTACGCCGCGCCGGAGGCCTACTACTTCCCGACCACCGGTCGCCTGAGTGGCATCGAGGTGCTGAAAGGCCCGGGTACCCTCAAGTACGGTCCTTTCACCGTCGGCGGGGCGGTGAACCTCCTGAGCACACCGATTCCCGAAGCCACCACCGGTGTGGTGAAGGTAGAAGCAGGCCAGAATGGCGAGAACCGCCTGCACACCTACTACGGCAGCAGCACCGAAACCACTGGCTGGCTGGTAGAGACCCACCAGCAGTACGCGGACGGCTTCCGGGAAATCGATCGCGCCGGCAGTGCCGATATCCAGAAGGAAGATTACCTGGTCAAGGGGCGCCTGAAGTCAGATGCCAGCGCCACCTACCAGCAGCAGCTGGATGTGAAGCTGCAGTACTCCGAAGAGCTCTCCGGGATGAGCTATGTCGGCCTCACCGATGCCGATTTCGCCGAGGACCCGAACCGTCGTTACGGCCTTACCGCCCTGGACGAGATGCAGAACCGTCACAGCACCGTGCAGCTCAATCACAGCATCGCCCTGAGCGACAGCTTCTCCCTGCACACCCAGGCCTACTACAACAAGTTCAAGCGTGACTGGTTCAAGTCGAACAATGCCGGCGACCTGCTGGACGCCGCCAACGCGGGCGACTCCCTCGCCCAGGCCGTGCTGGATGGTGAGATGGATTTTGCCGGCCTGGAGGTCAAGCACAACAACCGCACCTACGATTCCCGCGGAATCCAGGTGAGCGCGGACTGGCAGCTGAACACCGGCGCGATTGCCCACGATCTCGAGGTCGGCGTGCGTCGCCACTTCGACGAAGTGGACCGTTTCCAGCCGGTTGAAATCTTCAACCAGGTAGACGGCGCCCTGGCGTTTGTGGAAAAAGAACTGCCCACCGGCGGTAACAACCGCGTCGAGGAGGCAGATGCCACCTCCCTGTTCATCTACGACAATATCGCGCTGGCGGAAAAACTGACCCTGACCACCGTGCTGCGCTACGAGGACATCAGCACCGAGCAGCAGCGCTACGACGACGTGGCCCGCAATGAGGAGGGTAGCTACCGCTCCAACCAGGTGGACGAGTGGCTGCCGGGTGTGGGCCTGGTTTATGACATCGATGGCCAGTGGAGCGTCCTGGGCGGCGTGCACCGCGGCTTCGCGCCTCCGGGTGCAGGCTCAAAGGAAGGTGTCGGCCCGGAGCTGTCCACCAATTACGAGGGCGGCCTGCGTTTCGATAACGGGTCCCTGAACGCGGAATTCATCGGGTTCTACAGCGACTACGAGAACACCGTGCAGAACTGTTCCGTCGCCGTGCCCTGCCCGGATGGCGCCGACAGCGGCACCTTCGGCCTGGGCGAGGCAGAGATCACCGGTCTCGAGGCGTCCCTGGGTAACGACTGGGCGCTCGCCAATGGCTGGATCCTGCCGCTGCGCGCGACCTACACCTACACCGATGCCGAGACCACCGCGGACAGCGACGACGGTTCCATCCTGGCAGGCGACAACCTGGCTTACCTGCCGGAGAATGTCTTCGCACTGACCACCGGTATCGACAGTGGTGCCGCGTGGCGCGTGAACCTGACAGCCGCCTTCCAGGATGAGATGTGCGTGAACACCGGCTGCAACCGCGGTGCCTCCGACCAGTACGATTACACCGACTCACTGTGGGTGCTGGATGCGGCGGCACACTACGACTTCAGCCAGGCGCTGAGCGGCTACCTGAAGATCGACAACCTGCTCGACGAACAGGTCATCATCAGCCGCAGCCCCGACGGCGCGCGCGCCAACAAGCCGCGCACCGCGATCCTGGGCGTGAAGTACGCGTTCTGATCCGGCGCACCAAGTCCGTAAACGAAAAGGGCCGCGATAATATCGCGGCCCTTTTTTATTGGACGTCATTTCCGTTTCGTGGATTATGAGCCGCTCGGGGCAAGGTGCGCGAAGTGCGCCTTCAGGTAGCGGGTTTCCGGAATCGCCGGGTGCACCGGGTGGTCCGCGCCCTGGTAACCACTGTGAATTACGGCTGCATTCAGCCCCAGCTGCCGGGCGGCCCCGCGCACACACTCCATCAGCTCCTCGCCGGCCAGGTGCATCGAACAGGATGCGCTGACCAGCAGCCCGTTGTCCGCCAGCAGTCGCATCGCCAGTTCGTTGATATGGCGGTAGGCGGAATAACCCGCCCTGTGGTCCTTGCGCCGCTTGATGAAGGCCGGTGGGTCCAGCACAACCACGTCGAATTTCTCCCCGGCGCCCACCATCGCCTTGAGCACGTCCACCGCCTTGCCGCGCTCGGTGGCGAGCCTGTCGCCGAGATTGTTGTGTTCCGCGTTGGCCCGGCACCAGTCGAGTGCCTGCCCGGAGGCATCCACGCAGGTGGCAGACGCGGCGCCATGGGCCAGCGCCTGCACGCCCCAGCCACCGGCATAGGAAAAGAGATCGAGTACGCGCTTGCCGCCCACCCAGCGGTTCAGCATTGCGCGGTTTTCCCGGTGATCGTAAAACCAGCCGGTTTTCTGCCCCGCGTGCACCGGTGCCAGCAGCGCCACGCCGTTTTCCTCGAAGGGCACCATATCCGGCACCGTTCCGTAAACCTCCTCGTTTACCAGCGGCATGTCTTCCATGGCGCGGCCCTGATGGTCATTGCGCAGCAGGATACCCAGCGGCTGCACGAGTTCTTTCAATATCTCCACGATCTGGTCCAGCAACTGTTCCATTCCCCAGTTGCTCACCTGCACCACCAGGTAATCCCCGAAGCGATCCACCACAAGCCCGGGCAGGCGGTCGGAATCCCCGTAAACCATCCGATAGGACGGCTGGGAGAAGTAGCGCTCCCGCAGCGCCAGGGCCTGTTCCAGCCGTAGACGGAGAAGATCTGTATCTAGCTTCTGTTGCCTTGAGACCAGCCGGCCACAGATCAGCTGGGCCGGATTGATAAAGGCCCAGCCCAGCGACTTGCCGCGGCTGTCGAGGATCTCGCACTGGCTGCCCGGCTCGATGCCCTTGAGCGGCTGTCGCTTCGTATCCACCTCATTGCTGTAGATCCACAGGTGCCCGCGCTTGAGGCGCCGGTCGGCACCGGCGTTGAGGAATAGTTGGGTGTCCAAGACTCGCTGGCTCCGTCGTTGTTTGTCATGGGGGCGCAATTCTTCGGCTTGCGTACATACAATGCAAGCCTAGTCTCCTCCACGAGGCCAGAGTCCCGGCGTGGACCAGCAACTGCGCAGGGGTTGATACCAGGCGGCCGCGCTACCAGTTCTCTAGTGGTGAACCTAAATTTGGGTTGTCCAAAAAGTCCCGGCAAAAGGGGAGTACCAGTATGAAAATGATCCACACGCTCGCGATCCTCGCTGCGCTGTCATTCTCTAATGGCGTGGCCTTTGCCACGGAGCCAGATGAACAGGCTAAGGAAGAGGCCAGGCAGCGCGCCATCGAAATTGCCGCTGACCATCTCAACGTGCGCGCCGACCGGCTGGCGGTGGTGGATCTGGAAGCCAAAACCTGGACCGATTCCAGTCTCGGATGCCCGAAGCCGGGACGGCGTTACCTGCCCGGTGTGGTTGAGGGCTATCTTGTTACCGTGGTGCACGGTGGGGAGAGGCTCCGGGTCCATCTGGGCGGCGGAAGAGGGTTGGTATGCCAGGGGGTATTACAGGACGAGGCCAGCTAACCAGGTTCTCTAGCGTGATCCCTCACTCCGTCCCATCTTCAAGAAGCCAGCGAAACCCAAATAAACTTCAAGGGGCAATCGGTTTCTCGCGCGCAGGAGCAGGGACATTCCCGAGACAGGGAAGCCAAGGTCATCGATTCAATTCAGGTGACAATGACTGCCAAGAAGCGCGTTAGATGATCCATGGCGCTTGAACGTTGCAACCAGCCTTGATGGCACTTCAGTCCCGTCCCGTACTGCGGGAATAAATTCCTGTCTAGTCAGGGATTTTGCCAAGCTTGCCTTGCAGGAGTCAGTTAACTCCGGAGACAGAATGTGGACATCACGAACATTTCCGGACTCGTCGATGGCTGCAGTTGCAACCATAGGCGTGCCGTAAGAACAGGTGTGGCACCTTGGCCTTTCGAATTTGGAAAACACCTTTTGGGCTCCCAGATAGATATCGCCGCCGCCTTCCTCGGGATCTCCATGATGCTGAAAAAGAGTGATCCTTCCTCGTCCCCCCGACTTCAGTAAACGGATGCTGTACTTCAGCAAGACCTTTACACTCTCCCCGTCAACTTTGGCGGGTGACACTAACAGCTCCTTTCCAAACCACTCATCAATCTGCAGGGATAGTTTTGTGAATTCGCGCGCTTCGGAAAAGCATACATGCTCGGAAAACCGGGTCTTGTTGGAACGTACATAGCCAGAGCAGCGAATCAGGATATCGAAATCTTCCTCTATCTCCGGGAACGGCACCTGAGCCAACAGCTCCAGGTCATTCTCTATAGTTGCAGGCTGATAGTCGGGCTTTCCCGAGGCCCAGCTCGCAAAGAAAACAAGTACCACTGTCGCAAACGCTCTAACCATCGGTACGCCCTGTAGTGGGGTTTCGCTAAAAGGGTAAAATCCTGTACGCGGATAAAAAATGATTCTCATAGGCTCGTCACCAGAATGGCACGTTAGCATCACTTGCTGAAAATACGTCTGGGTCTTCAATATGCGAAGGGCGGACTGTATTCAGGAATAGTTGGCTGTTTGCCTAGACTTCTCGAGCCTGAGGCGAAGTGAAGAGATACTGGTATTTCGCCATCATATGAAAATACAGCCTCCTCGGCCCCGAACCACTATATCAACCAGGGTCGAAGGGGTGGCCTCACCACCATCAATGGCGGGTATATGCCTGTAATTAATGAAGCTCTCAGCCAGGCTTGATCTACATACTTCACTGATTTCTTGCGACTCTATAGTGATATCCCTGACATGACCTTGTGCATCAACATGGGAGTAGACCGGGATTGGGACAGCATCTGGACACTTCCTGCACCTCAACCTCGATCTCGGATAAAGAATTTTCTGGGGGCTGAAATACCCCAGTGTTTTCATTGACGAGTTGAACCCGTGATTTGGAAGCAGGGATATCTCTCGCCTGGTGCCCTTCTTTTTAAAAATTACCATGTATTTCACCAGTACGGTCTGAGTCTTATTGTTAAGCCTCGCCGGTAAAACATGAAACGAACGAGCCCTCTCTTCAACGGACTCCGCGAGTCCCGGAAAATCCTGTTGGTCTACGTAGCACCGATTATTTAGAAACCCATATTCAGCAGCAAAGCTGGATAGACCTGCACTACAGCGAACATAAACTTCAAAGTCACCGTCACTGTTGGGAAAAGGAATACCCCTTAGCACTTCCACATCGTTTTCAATCAATGCCGCTATGAATATTTCCCCCGAATGACCGTGTTGGGAAAATAAACAGCAGGTTAGCAAGACAAGTGTGTGGCGCATGGTGAGTCCTCAAGTGCCGGCACAACGTAGAGAGTGTGGGTATAAGGTAGTAGCCGCCATCTGATGGCGCCAGGAATTACGAGAAGATAGTGAGCTGTGGCCAAGGTAGAAAGCGGTGTGGGTTCATTTCACGCCCTGGAGTAATACCAGGAAAGGCTGGTGACTGAGCTGGCAGGGTGCTGCAACAGTTTAAGGAAAGTGGAGGTGGCGCGGCAGGAAAGAGTCACGCTTGAAGTGAAGTGCGGGGAAACAACGACCTGGTCGGACAAGCCGCCAAAGCCAGCGCGCGGGAAACAGTTGTAAGCGAACTATCCGGGCCGGTCGTCTTCTACTGCAAGATAAACTTTGAGAATTGCCCCAGGTCGTCAAACACTGCGGTCTGTGACAGGCTCGCGTCCGGATTGCTGATCAGTTCCAGTACGGTCTCTTCACCACGGCCAGTACGCACCAGCACCGGCTTGCAGCCCTTGGCCACTGCCGCCTGCAGGTCCCGCAGCCGGTCGCCGACGAAATAACAGTCGTGCAGGCTGGTATCGAATTCCGCCTCGATCACGTCCAGTAACCCGGTGGCGGGCTTGCGGCAGCGGCAGTTGTCAACGGCATCGTGGGGGCAATAGAAAATGCCCGCCACTTCGCCACCGGCGTCCTCGACCAGCGCACGCATCTTCGCGTGCATGGCCTCCAGGTCATCCAGGTCGAACCACCCGCGTGCGAGTCCGGGCTGGTTGGTGGCGATGGCCAGCTGGTAGCCCGCCTGTGAGAGTTCGGCCATGGCCTCGATACTGCCGGGCAGGGGGGTCCAGTCGTCTGCGCT
The DNA here is from genome assembly GCF_900100355.1 of Microbulbifer yueqingensis. GTDB lineage: Bacteria > Pseudomonadota > Gammaproteobacteria > Pseudomonadales > Cellvibrionaceae > Microbulbifer > Microbulbifer yueqingensis. The sequence continues at coordinate 220,225 of NZ_FNFH01000004.1, forward strand.
ACGGCAGCCGCCTTCCACTTCCCGGTTAACAACCCCGTCCCGGTCGAGCACGATAATGGTCATGGCTTAAACCCGATTGGCTGGCAGCGGAAACCTGCGCGCAGGTCTCCGCCACGCCAGCTTGACGTTACTTGGCCGGCGCCAGCAGGGAAATATCGGCAACCTCCAGGAAAAGCGCGCGCAACTGGGCCAGCAGCGCCAGCCGGTTATTGCGCAGCTGCTCGTCTTCCGCCATCACCATGACGTTGTCGAAGAAGCTGTCGACGCTCTCCCGCAGGCCTGAAAGCCCGGCCAGGCCGTCGGTGAACATGGCCGCGGCGTAGAGCGGCTGCACCTGCTGCTGGGCATCTTTTACCGCTGCGTAAAGTGCCTGCTCCGCGTCCTCCTTGAGCAGGCTTTCGTCCACGGAGGAGGGCACCGGGCCGTCCAGCTTGGCGAGGATATTCGAGACCCGCTTGTTGGCTGCCGCCAGGGCCGCGGCCTCAGGCAGCTGGCTGAAGGCATGCACCGCGTGTACGCGGTTGTCGATATCCAGCGGGCGGGACAGGTTGCGCGCGGCCACCGCCATGAAAACCTCGGCGGGTACGCCCTGATCTTCATAGCGGGCGCGGAAGCGCTCGAGGATGTAGGCGAGGGCCTGCTCCACCACGCTGTTGTACTCACCCAGGGCGGTGCGCGGGTAGTTGTCGCGCGCCAGTTCCAGCAGCTTGCGCAGGTCCAGGTCCAGTTTCTTTTCCACCACCAGGCGAATCACGCCCAGGCTGGCGCGGCGCAGCGCGAAGGGATCGCGCGAACCGCTGGGCGGCTGGCCGATACCGAAGATTCCCACCAGCGTATCCAGCCGGTCGGCCAGCGCCAGCACGGTGCCGGTCTGGCTCTTGGGCAGCTCGTCGCCGGCGAACTTGGGCATGTACTGCTCGTACATGGCCTTGGCCACGTCGAGGGGTTCGCCATCATTCTCGGCGTAGTAGTAGCCGGCCACGCCCTGCAGGTCGGCGAACTCGAACACCATCTCGGTGACCAGGTCCGACTTGCACAGCTTGGCCGCGCGCTCTGCCTCGGTCTCGTCGGCGCCGATGGCGGCGGCGATCCTCGGCGCCAGCGCGGCCAGGCGCTCGGTCTTGTCGTAGATGGTGCCCAGCTTCTGCTGGAAGATCACCTGCTTGAGCTTTTCGCGCCTGGCCTCGAGGCTGGTTTTCTTGTCGGTCTCGAAGAAGAAGGCGGCATCGGACAGGCGCGGCCGGATGACCCGCTCATTGCCCTCGATCACCTGCCTGGGGTCCTGGCTGTCGATATTGGCCACGGTGATGAAGAAGGGCAGCAGCTGGCCGTCGCCGTCCACCACGTGGAAGTATTTCTGGTGCTCCTTCATGGAGGAGATCAGGGCCTCTGCCGGCACGTCGAGGAAGCGCTCCTCGAAGCGGCCGGTCAGCGCCACCGGCCACTCCACCAGCGCGGTGACCTCATCCAGCAGGTCGTCCTCGATAACGGCCTCGCCGTTGACGTTGTGGGCCTCGGCGGTGACCTGGTCGCGGATCATCTCACGGCGCTCGGCGAAGTCCACCACCACGTGGCCCGGGTCGCGCAGCTTCTGCACGTAGTCCTTGGGCGAATGAACTTCCAGCTCGCGATTGCAATGAAAGCGGTGTCCGCGGGTGGTATTGCCGGCCTGCAGCCCGAGCACCTCACCTTCTACCACCTCATTGCCGAACAGCATCAGCAGCCAGTGCACCGGGCGCACGAACTCCTCGCGGCGGGCGCCCCAGCGCATGCGCTTGGGGATCGGCAACTGGGCCAGGGATCTCTCCACGATGCCCGGCAGCAGCGACACGGTGTCCGCCCCTTTCTGCTCGCTGACAAACGCCAGGCGCTCACCCTTGTCGGTTTCCTTGCGCGATAGCTGGTCCACGGTGACGCCGTTACTGCGAGCGAAGCCCTCGGCCGCCTTGCTCGGCTTGCCGTCCTTATCGAAGGCCGCCTTCACCGCCGGCCCCAGCTTCTCGATCTGCTTGTCCTGCTGGCGGTCGGCCAGCCCGGAGACGGCTACCGCCAGCCGGCGGGGCGCGGCATAGGCCTTAACCTCACCGAACTCCAGCTCGGCGCCCTTCAGGCCCTGCTCGATACCCTCGGCGAAGGCCTCCATCAGGGTGTGCAGTGCGGTCGGCGGCAGCTCTTCGGTGCCCAGTTCAACCAGAAAATCCTGCGCCATTACTGCTTCTCCTCTTGTTCGGACTGCTGTTCCGGCTGCTCCGCCAGAATCTCTTTGCGAATGGCTTCCGCCGCCAGCGGGAAGCCGAGCGAGCGCCGCGCGTCGAAATAGGCCTGGGCCACGGCGCGCGCCAGGGTGCGCACCCGCAGGATGTAGCGCTGGCGCTCGGTCACCGAGATGGCGTGGCGCGCGTCCAGCAGGTTGAAGGCGTGGGAGGCTTTCATGACCTGTTCGTAGGCAGGCAGGGGCAGGCCCAGTTCGATCAGCCGCTGGCTCTCGCGCTCGCTGTGGTCGAAGGAGTTGAACAGGAACTCCACGTCGGCGTGCTCGAAGTTATAGTGGGACATCTCCACCTCATTCTGGTGGAACACGTCGCCATAGGTGACCGGGCTGCCGTCCGGGTTGCGGGTCCAGACCAGGTCGTAGATGGACTCGACGTTCTGCAGGTACATGGCGATCCGCTCGAGGCCGTAGGTGATCTCGCCGGTTACCGGGTAGCACTCGAGGCCACCCACCTGCTGGAAGTATGTGAACTGGGTGACCTCCATACCGTTCAGCCACACTTCCCAGCCGAGCCCCCAGGCGCCCAGGGTGGGGGATTCCCAGTTATCCTCAACGAAGCGGATGTCGTGGATGGCCGGATCTACGCCCATGGCCCGCAGGCTGTCCAGGTAGAGATCCTGGATGTTGTCCGGGGACGGCTTCATCACCACCTGGTACTGGTAGTAGTGCTGCAGGCGGTTGGGGTTATCGCCGTAGCGGCCATCGGTGGGGCGGCGGCAGGGCTGCACATAGGCCGCATTCCAGGTTTCCGGACCGATAGCGCGCAGGAAAGTGGCCGGGTGGAAGGTGCCGGCACCCACTTCCATATCCAGAGGCTGTAGAATGACGCACCCTTGGCGCGCCCAGTAATCCTGCAGGGCAAAGATCAGTCCCTGGAATGTGCTGAGGTCGTGTTGCTTGGACACCGCTATCTCCGGATATGTGTTGTCGGCGGCCCGCCCGGCCGGGGAACTTCCCTGGCGATGGCGGCGGGCAAAAGGGACGCAATTATAGCGGTAGCCGGGGATGCACTAAAGGCATGGGGACCCTGGAGCGGCTCCCGGCGCCGCATCAATCGCCATAATGGAGGGACAGGGGCGGGCGCCCGCGGTTCCGTATTTGTGTAGTTGGCAGAGGAAGTTGTTGTCTTGGATATCAAGAGCCGGTTGGCCCTGTTCACACTCAAACTGGTGGGACGCCTGCCCCTGCACTGGGCGCGGCGCCTGGGCCGGCTGGCCGGCCGGGTCGCCGTGCTGGCCCGCGGCGAGAGCCTGCGGTTGACCCGCATCAACCTCGCGCAATGCTACCCGGCCATGGACCCGCGGGAGCGCGAGCGACTGGCGCGCCGCAGCGTGGTCCACACCGCCATGACCGGGTTCGAGGTCGCCGCGGTGTGGCAGCAGCCCTGGAGCACGACCGAGGACCACATCGTGCGGGTGCGCAACCAGCAGCTGCTGACCGACGAGGTACATGAAAAGCGCGGCGTGCTGGTGCTGATGCCACATATCGGCAACTGGGAAATCTTCGGCATGTACCTCGCCACCCTGGGACCGTCGACAGCCCTCTACGCGCCGCCCAAGCTCGCCGCGCTGGACCCGGTGATCCGCAATGCGCGCCAGGCGACCGGTGCCAGCCTTATGCCGACCGACGTGCGCGGCGTGCGCGCGCTGCTCAAGGCGCTGAGGGCGGGCGAGATTGTGATGGTGCTCCCGGACCAGGAGCCCGACCTGGGCGGTGACTTCGCCCCCTTCTTCGGCCGGCCCGCGCTGACCATGACCCTGGCCCACAACCTGCTGCAACGCACCGGCTGCCGCTGCGTGTTCGGTTTCGGCAAACGCCTGGACGACGGCTATGAACTGGTGCTGTTACCGGCCGAGCAGGCCATCTACAGCGAGGAGCAGAAGGTCTCGCTGGCGGCCATGAACCGCGGCGTGGAGGCCTGTATCGCCGAGGCACCGGAGCAGTACCAGTGGGAATACAAGCGCTTCCGCCGGTCCCCCGAGGGCAAGAGCGGTATCTACCGCAAGGCCTGACGCCCGTTCGGACCCGGGAGCCTCAGCCCGGGTGCAGCAGCCCCACCACTGTGCCGGTCATGCAGGTGGCCAGCAGCCCGGCGAACAGGGCGCGGGTGGCCAGGTAGGCCACCTCGGCCGTGCGCCCGGGTACGATCGTCGAAATCGTGCCCACCACCAGGCCCAGGCTGGCGAAGTTGGCGAAGCCGCAGATGGCATAGACCAGCACCAGGTAGCTGTGGGGCGACAGTGCGTCCGGGCCCAGCTCGGCAATACGCTGGTAGGCGACGAACTCGTTGAAAATCAGCTTGATACTCATCAGCTCCGCCGCCTGGCCCAGGTCGGCGCTGTCCACTCCCATCAGCCACACGATGGGATGGAACAGGAACGAGGCCAGGTACTCGAGCGTGATCCCCTCGCCGAACAGGGCTCCCAGCAGGGCGTTGACCAGGTAGATCAGGGCGAACAGCACCATGATCATGCCGATGATGTTGAGCAGCAGCTTGACCCCGTCCTCGGTGCCGCGCACCAGTGCGTCCAGGGTGCTCTGCGCCTCGCTGTGCACCGGCGGTATGTGGTGCTGCCGGCGGTCGGCGGGGGGAACCCACAACTGTGCGAACAGCACTGCGGCCGGCATGCTGATCAGCGATGCCACCAGGATGTGCCCGGCGGGGTTGGCGATGATCCCCTCCAGCTGGCTGGCGTAGAGAACCATGACTGTGCCCGCGACGGTGGACATGGCGGCAGTGATCAGCAGGAACAGTGTGGAGCGCGACATGGACTCGAAATACGGCCGCACCAGCAGCGGCGCCTCCACGATCCCGAAGAAAACACTGGAGGCGACAGCAAAGGTCTGCAGTCCGTCCAGCCGCAGTACCTTCTGCAGCAGGAAACCGAGCCCGCCGATGACCCGCTGTAGAATGCCCCAGTAGAACAGGATTGCGGAGAGGGCGCTCATCACCAGTACGATGGGCAGCACCTGGAAGGCTATGATGAAGGGTGTGCCCGGTCCGTCCGCCTCGAACGGCAGTTCGGCCCCGCCGAGGTAACCGAACATGTAACTGCTGCCGGCCAGCGCCGCCTGCTCGAGCACCTTGACCGCACTGTTGAGCCCCAGCAGCAGGTCCTGCACCCAGGTGATGCGCAGCATCAGCCAGGCTATGGCGAACTGCAGTGCCAGGCAGGCGAGCACCAGTCGCGGCGAGATGGCGCGGCGGTTCTCGCTCAGGACGACGGGGATGGCGGTAAAGACCAGAATTCCCAGCAGGGCTTGCCACATAAACAGGAGATCCAATGCGCCCCGGGCGCTGTAATTATCGATAATGGAAAGCAGCCAACATTCCGTATTGCGCTACATACCCAACTGCCTGTCGATCCTGCGCATCCTGTTGATCCCGGTGATCATCTGGCTGGCGCAGGACAACTGGGCGGTACCCGCCCTGCTGGCATTCAGCCTCGGGGCCCTCACCGACCTGCTCGACGGCCAGCTCGCCAGGCGTTACCGCTGGCACTCGCAGATGGGTGCACTGCTGGACCCGGTGGCCGACAAGCTGTTCGTACTGTGCCTGCTTCCGCTGATGTGGAATTTCGGGCCGGTAGTGGCCGTTTTCGCGGTTCTGGTGATCATCCGCTACGGTATCCAGCTCACTGTGTTCCCGGTGCTGATGGGCTGGCTGCGGCGGCCCTTCAAGGTGGCCCCGCGCTTTTTACCCAAACTGGCCACCGCCGTGGCCTTCATCGTGCTCGGGCTCGGGTTCCTGCAGAATGTCCTGGTCGAGGTATCCGACGACTATTATTTTTCCGGCAGCCCGCTGCACACAACCATCGGCGCGATCAGCCTGCTCGGTTGCCTGCTGGAAATCTACGTCCTGCTCACCTTCCTGCCGCGCTACTGGCAGATTATCCGCGGCAAGCACGACACCTTCGAATAGGGTGGCCGCACCTGGCCGGCCGCACCTTGCCGGCCGCACCCTCAGTGACGCCAGAACGCCGGCGTCAGCAGCACCAACAGGGTAAATATTTCCAGGCGCCCCATCAGCATGGCCAGGATCAGGAACCACTTGGCCACCTCGTTGATCGAGCCATAGTTGGCCGCGGCGTCGCCGAGCGCTGGGCCGATATTACTCAGGCAGGAGGCCACGGTGGAAATGGAGGTGACGAAATCCTCGCCGGTCGCCATCACCACGATGGTGATGATGATAAACGACAGGAGATAGACCGCGAAAAAGCCCCACACCGCGTCGGTTACCCGCTCCGGGACAATCTTGCCGTTGACCTTGATGGGCACCACGGCGTTGGCGTGCACCAGCCGGTTCAGCTCCCGCATGCCCGATTTCATGATCAGCATGCCCCGCACCGCCTTGATGCCACCGCAGGTCGAGCCGGCGCAGGCGCCCAGGATCCCCAGCATCAGCAGCCCAAAAGGCAGGAATGCAGGCCAGGCCGAAAAGTTTTCCGAGGCGAAGCCGGCCGTGGTGCCGATAGACACCACCTGGAAAAAGCCGTGCAGGAAACTGCTGCCGGGAGAGAAGACACCCTCCAGCCAGAGATAGAGGCTTACCAGCACTGCCGAGCAGAGGGTCAGGCTCACCCAGAAACGGAATTCCGAGTCGCGCCAGTAGTGCCCGAGGGTGCGATTGCGGAAGGCAAAAAAGTGCAGGCCGAAATTGATCGCTGCAGTGAACATGAAGAAGATACAGATCGCCATGATGGCGCGGTTGTTGGCGTAGAAGCCCATGCTGGCATCGTGGGTAGAGAAACCGCCGTTGGCGACAGTGGAAAACGCGTGGCCCACCGCGTCGAATACCGTCATTCCTGCCCACCAGTAACCGAGTCCGCACAGTAGCGTGAGGATGATATAGATCACGAACAGCGCCCGCGCCGTCTCGGCGATGCGCGGGGTTAGTTTGGTGTCCTTCACCGGCCCGGGCGTTTCCGCCTTGTACAGCTGCATGCCACCGATACCCAGCATGGGAAGGATCGCGAGCGCGATCACGATTACCCCGATACCGCCGAACCACTGCAGCTGCTGCCGGTAGTAGAGGATGGCCGGCGGCAGGTCGTCGAGCCCCGTGATCACTGTGGCGCCGGTAGTGGTGAGCCCGGACAGGGACTCGAATATCGAGTCGGTAATGCCCAGGTCGGGCAGCGGGCTTATGATCAGCGGCAGTGCACCGAAACTGCCCAGTACCAGCCAGAAGAGCGAGGTAACCACGAAGCCGTCGCGGGTGCGCATCTCCTGGCGCAGGTCGTGCACCGGCAGCCACATGAACAGGCCGGTTATCAGGGTGATGGCGAAGGCGATGCTGAAGGCGGGGTGGGTGCCGTCATCGTACCAGAGGGACACGCCGATGGGCGGCAACAGCGTGAGGCTGAATACCGTCAGCAGGATCCCGAAAACTCGCGCTATTACTGCAATTCGCATCGGCGCCTATCAGCCCGTGGCCTGTCCGTGAATGTATTTTTTGTAGGAGCGGCCCATGGCCGCGAAAGAGGGCCCATCTCGGTAGTGCCGAAGCTGATCGCGGCCATGGGCCGCTCCTACGAATCTTTTCGCCAATAAATTATCTAGAAAAAACTGAACCCCACCTGGAACAGCTGCTCCACGTGGCGTGTGTGGCGCCGGTCCACCAGGAACACAATCACGTGGTCATCGGTCTGCACCACCACGTCGTCGTGGGCGATCAGCACCTCACTGCCGTGCTCTGTCTCGCGGACGATGGCACCGATGGCGGCGCCCTCCGGCAGGTCGATATCCTCGATCTTGCGCCCCACCACTTTCGAGGTGCGTCGGTCGCCGTGGGCGATAACCTCGATGGCCTCCGCGGCCCCGCGGCGCAGCGAGTGCACATTGACCATGTCACCGCGGCGCACATGGGTCAGCAGGCTGCCGATGGTGTTTTGCTGCGGGGAGATCGCGATATCGATTTCACCACCCTGCACGAGGTCCACGTAGGCACGGTTGTTGATCAGCGTCATCACCTTGCGAGCGCCGAGTCGCTTGGCCAGCAATGACGACATGATGTTGGCCTCGTCGTCGTTGGTAACCGCGAGGAACACATCGGTATCCTCGATGCTCTCCTCCAGCAGCAGGTCCTGGTCGGATGCACTGCCGTGCAGGATGATGGTGTTGGAAAGCTCTTCGGACAGGAATACACAGCGCTCGTGGCTCTGTTCGATGATCTTGACCGTGTAGCGGTTTTCCAGTTTCAGTGCCAGCCGCAGGCCGATATTGCCGCCGCCGGCGATGGTCACCCGCTTGTAGCCCTGCTCGAGCCGCCGCAACTCGCTCATGACTGCGCGGATATCCGCGCGCGCCGCGAGGAAGAACACCTCGTCACCGGCCTCGATCACGGTATCGCCCTGGGGAATAATGGGGCTGTTGCGGCGGTAGATGGCCGCCACCCGCGTGTCCACCTTGGGCATGTGCTGGCGCAGGTAGCGCAGCTGGTGTCCCACCAGCGGCCCGCCCTGGATGGCGCGTACCGCCACCAGCTGTACGCGGCCGTCGGCAAAGTCCAGCACCTGCAGGGCACCGGGGTAGGCCATCAGGCGGGCGATATATTCGGACACCAGCTGCTCGGGGCTGATCAGTACGTCGATGGGAATGGACTGGGGATCGAAAAGCTGCGGGTACTGCAGGTAGGCCGCGGCGCGCACCCGGGCGATCTTGGTGGGTACGCGGAACAGCGAGTGGGCAATCTGGCACGCGGCCATATTGGTCTCGTCGTTGTTGGTGACCGCCACCAGGATGTCGGCATCCTCGATACCGGCTTCCTGCAGGATGTCCGGGTGGGAGGCGTGGCCGGCGACGATGCCGATATCGATGCGGTCGCGCAGCTCGCGCAGGGTTTTCTCGTCGCTGTCCACCAGCACAATATCGTTGCGTTCAGAGGCGAGGCTTTCCGCCAGAGAGCCTCCCACCTGCCCGGCGCCGAGAATAACAATTTTCATATTGCGATTGGCTCGCGGCCGCAGCCGCCCTAGCTGTTATTGTCCGGCACAGCGCCGGCTGTCCGCTGCCCGTTACGGCGTTGCCTTGCCGAGCAGCGCATAGTAAAAGCCGTCGCCGCCGCCGGTGGCGGGGAAGAGCTGCATTCCCGCTGCCTGCGGCTCGCCCCACGGCTGCCCTTCGAGCATTTGCGGGGTATTGTCGCTCGCATCCCCGGTCTCCGCAATGAAGCGGGCGACCACGTCACTGTTTTCCGCCGGCAGGATGGAGCAGGTGGCGTATAGCAGGGTCCCGCCGGGACGCAACAGCTGCCACTGCACCCGCAGTATCCGCGCCTGCAGCTCCGCCAGCGCGGTTATGTCCCCGGCGCGGCGCAGCAGCTTGATATCCGGGTTGCGCCGGATCACGCCGGTGGCGGAGCAGGGCGCATCCAGGAGGATGCGGTCGTAGGGCTCACCGTCCCACCAGTTGCGGGTATCCGCGGCGTCGGCGCACAAAAGTTCGGCGCTGGCACCGATCCGCGCGAGGCTCTCCGCCACCCGGTCGAGGCGTTCCTCGTCGATATCCAGGGCGGCCAGGTGGATATCCGGCTGCTGTTCCAGCAGGTGGCAGCTCTTGCCCCCGGGTGCCGCGCAGGCGTCCAGTACCCGCTCACCGGCTCCCGGCTGCAGCAGTAGTGCCGCCAGCTGGGCGGACTCGTCCTGCACGCTCACATCGCCCTCGGCGAAACCGGGCAGCTCGGTTACCGCCCGCGGCTCCTCCAGGGTGACCCCCACCGGTGACAGCGCGCAGGGAACCGCCGCGATGCCCGCTTCCTGCAGGCGTGCGAGGTATTCGTCGCGGGTGCCGCGCGCGGTGTTCACGCGCAGGGTCATCGGCGGCGCGGTGTTGTTGGCGCGGAAAATGTCTGCGGCGCGGTCGCGCCAGGCAGCCTTGATGCGTTGCTGCAGCCAGGCCGGGTGCATGGAACTGAACTGCGGATTGCCGGACAGCTTGCGCTGCAGCTCCTCGCGCCGGCGCTGCGCATTGCGTAGGACGCCGTTGATCAGTCCGGTGGCCCGCTCCAGCTTCAGGCGTCGCGCCGCATCCACCGTGGCGGATATGGCGGCGTGGTCGGGAATGCGGGTGTATTCAAGCTGGTACAGGCCCAGCAGTAACAGCGCCTGCACCAGGCTGTCGGACGGGGGCCGGCGCACCAGCCGGGCGGCCACCAGCTGCAGCCGAGGGGCGGTGCGGGCGCAGCCGTAGCAGAGTTCGCGCAATAGGGGCCGGTCGCGCTCGGCTACCCTCTGCTCCAGGCGGGGCAGCAGCCGCGCCAGCGATCCCTGGCCAGCCAGTATGGGGCCCATCACCTGTGCGGCTGCGGCCCTGACATCGGTGTTGTCTGTGCTCATATGGTAGCGCTACCCCCGAGTTGATGGCCGGGGCCAAACAGGTCCCGATAGCCCTTCAGGATCTCTTCCGCCGGCAGCGCCTTCTTGCCCGGCAGCTGCAGCTGCTGGAGGCGGAGCGCCTCGCGTCCGCAGGCTACCAGTATGCCCTCGGCGTCGGCCGCGAGAATGGTGCCGGGAGCATCGCTGTGACAGCCGCGCTCCAGCTGGGCGCCGTACACCCGCAGGCGCTGCTCGCCGCGCTGGTCCGTATAGGTGGTCCAGCAGACGGGGAAGGGGTTGAAGGCGCGGATCTGGCGCTCCAGCTCCGTGGCAGGGCGATGCCAGTCGAGCCGTGCTTCTTCCTTGCTGATCTTGGCGGCATAGGTGGCGCGGCTGTCGTCCTGGGCCTGCGGTTCGGCGGACCCGTCCGCCAGCCGGGTCAGCGCCTCCAGCAGCGCCGGGCCGCCCAGCCGGGCCAGTTTGTCGTGCAGGCTGCCGCCGGTGTCGCGCGGGGAAATGGGGCAGCGGCTCTCCACCAGTACCGGCCCGGTGTCGAGGCCGGCCTCCATCTGCATGATGGCCACCCCGCTCTCGGGATCGCCGGCCTCGATGGCCCGCTGGATCGGGGCGGCCCCGCGCCAGCGCGGCAGGAGGGAGGCGTGCACGTTCACGCATCCCAGTCGCGGCGTGTCCAGCACCGCCTGGGGCAGGATCAGGCCGTAGGCCACCACCACCATCACGTCGGCGTCGAGGGAGGCCAGCTCCGCCTGGGCTGCCTCGTCCCGCAGGCTGGGCGGCTGGTAGACGGGGATGTCGTGCTGCAGTGCCAGCTGCTTGACCGGGCTGGCGAGCAGTTTCTTGCCGCGCCCGGCGGGGCGGTCAGGCTGGGTGTAGACAGCGATCACGGAGTGCTCGCTGTCGAGCAGTCCCTGTAGGTGCACGGCGGCAAAGTCCGGCGTGCCGGCGAAAATCACTTTCAATGGCTGGGTCATAGTTCGGTTGTTTGCTTGCCGCCGGCGAGCCGGCGGCGGGGAATTCGCGGTTGCGCCCGGCGGCCTGGCGCCGGGATCAGGCGCGCTTGCGCTGGGCTTTTTCCAGCTTGGAGCGGATGCGATTGCGCTTGAGGGGCGAGATATAGTCCACGAACAGCTTGCCATTCAGGTGATCCAGCTCGTGCTGGATACACACCGCCAGCAGGCCCTCGGCCTCCATGGCGAAGGCCTCGCCCTCGCGGTCCAGCGCCTTCACCCGCACGCGGCGGGGGCGCTCTACCGTCTCATAGAAGCCGGGCACGGACAGGCAGCCCTCGTCGTACTGGTGGATCTCCTCGTCCAGCACCTCAACCTCGGGGTTGATGAAAACCAGCGGCTCGCTCTGGTCTTCGGAGACATCGATCACCACTATGCGCTGGTGCACATTGACCTGGGTGGCCGCCAGGCCGACGCCCGGAGCCTCATACATGGTCTCGAACATGTCGTCGATGAGGCTGCGCAGCTCGTCGTTGACGGATTCGACGGGCTGGGCCTCCTGACGCAGGCGGGGATCGGGGAATTCTAGGATCTCGAGCTTGGCCATAGCACCTGTGACAAACTTCTAGTAAACATGGAACTTGCGCTGATAACATAATGATCGCGCTCGATATTTGCCGCAAGGAGCCTTTGCAGGCTGCGCCTGCCATATGCTGTGCACAAGGCTCCCGCCACTCGGCTGTGGCCCGGCGCTGAGAATTATAGCGATAAAGAGCATAGGAATGCTTCCATGAAAAAAATTATTCTGGCCGCCGGCGTACTGCTGGCAGCCGCGTTCGGCCTCCAGGCGGCCGAAGTGCGCCTCAACCCGGACCACCCGGACGAGTATGTGGTCCAGCGGGGCGACACCCTCTGGGACATCTCCGGCACCTTCCTCGCGCAGCCCTGGTACTGGCCGGAAATCTGGCAGGTCAATCCGCAGATCGAGAATCCCCACCTGATCTACCCCGGTGACCGTTTGCGCCTGGTGTACGTCGAGGGTCAGCCGCGCCTGCAGCTGGAGCGCGGCCCGCGCCCCTACCGCCTGTCCCCGGGCGCCGACCGCCTGCAGCCGCAGGTGCGCCGTGAAGCGGTCAGTGAGGCCATCCCGGCCATTCCGCTGGACGCGATCAACGCCTTCCTGTCCCGCACCCGAATCGTCGAGCCCAATGCCTTTGAGGGCACGCCCTATGTGATCTCCGGGCAGGACCAGCGCATCCTGATGGGAGCGGGCGAGCGCATCTACGCCCGCGGCGACTTCCGTGCGCCGCTGGCATCCTACGGCATCTATCGTCCCGGCGAGGTCTACGCCGATCCCTACACCGGCGAGATCCTCGGCTTGCAGGCGCTGGACGTGGGCGACGTCGACCTCTACCAGCTGGACCCGGACCAGCGCCAGGACTTTGCCGTGGCCACCATGGAAGTCACCCGTACCTCCCGTGAAATTCGCCTCGAGGACCGCCTGCTGCCGGTCGAGCAGCGCTCCATTGCCGCGCTGTTCCAGCCGGGTGCCCCCGCCACGCCGGTGGAGGGAGTAATCCTCGGCGTCGAGGAGGGCGTTACCCAGATCGGCAAATACGACGTGGTCGCCATTAACCAGGGTGAGCGCGAGGGCCTGCAGCCGGGTCACGTGCTGGCGATCTACAAGCGTGGCGCCGTGGTGCGGGACCGCATCGAGAATGAGAACGTGAAACTGCCGGATGAGCGCGCCGGCCTGCTGATGGTGTTCCGCACCTTCGAGAAGATGAGCCTGGGCCTGGTGCTCGAGTCCGACCGCGCACTGGAGATAATGGACCTGGTCCGCAACCCCTGAACGCGGGGGTGACCGCACCGCTCCCAGTGGGCGGGAAAACGATCACTCACTGACAACCATCCCCGGGAAGACGCATGGACGCGCTTACCGCCACCCTGGCCCTGTTGCGCCTCGAAGCACTGGGCCCCGCCCGCTACTGGCAGCTGCTCGAGCAGTACCACTGCCCGGTCAGTGCCCTGCATTCACTTCCCGCCGCGGTTCGCTCCAGGCTTCCCGCCCGTGCGCAGCGCCAGTGGGCCGACTTCCGCGAGCGCGAGGCGGACAGTGAACTGTTGCGATGGGTGGGTGACGAAATTGACCGCTGTGCCCACGCTGGCGCCCGCCTGATCCACCACGCTGACGACGATTACCCCGGCCTGCTGCGCGAGATCCAGCGCCCGCCACCGGTCCTTTACCTGCGCGGCGACCCCGCCGTCCTGCACCTGCCCCAGATCGCGGTGGTGGGTGCGCGGCGTGCCACGCGCGCGGGCCTGGACAACGCCCGCGCATTCAGCCGGGAGCTAGCCGCCGGTGGCTTTGCCATCACCTCGGGGCTCGCCCTGGGGGTGGACGCCGCCGCCCACCGCGGCGCGCTCGACGGCGGCGGTGTCACCCTGGCGGTGCTGGGTAGCGGCGTGGACCGGCTCTATCCGCGCGGCAACGGCGCGCTGGCGGAGGAGATCATTGCGGGCGGTGGTGCGGTGCTCAGCGAACTGCCCATGCACAGCGCGCCCGAGGCGGGCAACTTCCCCCGGCGCAATCGCATCATCAGTGGTCTTAGCCGGGGGGTGCTGCTGGTGGAGGCCGCACTTCGTTCCGGTTCCCTGATTACCGCGCGGCTGGCACTGGAACAGAATCGCGAGGTCTTCGCCATTCCCGGCTCCATCCACAACCCGATGGCCCGCGGTTGCCACGACCTCATCAAGCAGGGCGCCGCACTGGTGGAGACCAGTGCAGACATCGTCGCCCAGATGGGCGGCGTCTATATTCCGGCAACGACGACTGCGCCCCCGGGCCCGCCCCTCACTGCGGAGGAGGAAGCGATAGTGACCGCGCTGGGGGGCGATCCCCGCAGCCTGGAACAGCTGGCGGCTGATACCACTGCGGAAACGGGGACGCTGATGGCGACGCTGCTGCAGATGGAGCTGGCCGGGCTGGTGGAGCAGGTCGCCAGTGGCTACCAGCTGACCGCTCGCGGTGCCGCCCACCTGGAAGCGGCTGGCTGAGCGCCCGCTTCTGGTGCCGCCGGGCGCCAATCCTGACCCGGCGGGGATTAATCTGCGCTTTAGTAATGTAAGCACCCGTCGCCCCGCCCGGCTGGCGGGCAGCGCGGAACTTGTACTGCGTCGGGCAATCCGCTAGATTGCCGCGTCTTTACCGCATCGACCGTGTTAGAGAGAGCTGAAATGAGCAAGCCTTTTGTCGCCATCCTGATGGGTTCTGATTCCGACCTGCCGGTTATGGAAGCCGCCTTCGGCGTGCTGGAGAAGTTCGACATTCCCTTCGAAGTGAAGGTCACTTCTGCACACCGCACCCCGGAAAACACCCACAATTACGTGACTGACGCCGACAAGCGCGGTTGTGCTGCGTTCATCTGTGCCGCCGGCATGGCTGCGCACCTGGCCGGCGCCGTTTCCGCCACCACCCTGAAGCCGGTCATCGGCGTGCCGATCAACGCCTCCCTGGACGGACTGGACGCACTGCTGTCCACCGTACAGATGCCGGGTGGTATCCCGGTGGCGACCGTGGCCATCGGCAAGGCCGGCGCCAAGAACGCCGCCTACCTGGCCGCACAGATCATCGGTTCCTCCGACAAGGAGATGCACCAGAAGCTGGTGGACGAGCGGCGCGCCAATGCCGAGGCGATCATCGCCAAGGACGAGCAGCTGCAGAAAGACCTCGAGCAGCGCAAGTCCAAGTAAGCTGACGGAGGCCCGGCGGTGTCGTTACTCGATGTCCGCTTCGCCGCCCGCGCCCTCGCCGCGGGCGGCGTCATCGCCCATCCCACCGAATCTGTGTGGGGGCTCGCCTGCGACCCATATAACCGGGATGCGGTCGAGCGCCTGCTGCGACTGAAGGACCGCCCGGTGTCCAAGGGGCTGATCCTGGTATCCGGTGACGAGGCCGATTTCTCCCCCCTGCTGGATAACCTCACGGCGTCCCAGCTGCAGCAACTCCACCGCACCTGGCCCGGTCCCGTGACCTGGCTGGTACCGCATTTCGGCCGCGTGCCCCCCTGGATCAGCGGCGATCACCACTCCGTGGCCCTGCGCTGCACCAACCACCCCTTCACCGCGGCGTTATGTCGCGAGTTCGGCGGCGCTATCGTATCCACATCCGCCAACCCGGCGGGTGCCCAGCCGGCCCGGCACAGGTACCAGGTACTGCGCTATTTTGGCGGCGCGCTGGACTTCGTTGGCGGCGGCGCCACCGGCGGCCGTGCCAGCCCCAGCGAGATCCGCGACCTGATCAGCGGTGATGTCCTGCGGCCGGGCAGTTGAAACAATCCCCAGACAGGGAAATCCCGAACATGAGCGAAACAACCTCTACCGCGCCCGACACAGCGGCGGTCAAAAATTACCTGCTCGACCTGCAGGACCGCATCTGTAACGGACTGGCAGCCGAGGATGGCAGCGACTTCCGCGAGGACCGCTGGGAACGACCCGGCGGGGGCGGGGGCCGCACCCGCGTGCTCGAGGAGGGCGCGCTGATCGAGAAGGGCGGGGTCAACTTCTCCCATGTTTACGGCGAGGGCCTGCCGCCCTCGGCCACGGCCAACCGGCCGGAGCTCGCCGGGCGCTCCTTCGAGGCCATGGGCGTCTCGCTGGTGATCCACCCGCGCAATCCGCACGTGCCCACCAGCCATGCCAACGTGCGCCTGTTCGTCGCTGAGAAGCCCGGCGCCGAGCCGGTATGGTGGTTCGGCGGTGGCTATGACCTGACGCCCTATTACGGGGTTGAGGAAGATGTGCTGCACTGGCATAAAACTGCAAAGGAAGCCTGTCATCCTTTCGGAGAGGATATCTACCCGCGTTTCAAGAAGTGGTGCGACGACTACTTCTACCTGAAACACCGGGAGGAGGCGCGCGGTGTCGGCGGGTTGTTTTTCGATGATTTCAACGCGGGCGGCTTCGACAACGCTTTTGCCCTGATGCGTGCAGTGGGCGACAGCTACCTGGATGCCTACCTGCCCATCGTGCAACGGCGCAAGGACACCCCCTACGGCGAGCGCGAGCGCAATTTCCAGCTCTACCGGCGCGGCCGCTACGTGGAGTTCAACCTCGTCTTCGATCGCGGCACCCTGTTCGGCCTGCAGAGCGGCGGGCGCACCGAGTCGATCCTCATGTCATTGCCGCCACTGGTGCGCTGGCAGTACGACTGGCATCCCGAGCCCGGCACCCCGGAGGCCCGGCTCTACACCGACTTCCTCCCCGCGCGGGACTGGGTGTAACCGGCGAACCGATTAGCAGTAAGCAGCAGTAACGGGAGTAACACGCATTGGATAAATCGCGCGCGCAGGACATCAACCAGCTGTTCCTGGAATACCGGCGCACCTTCGAAAGTGGGGATGCCGAGCAGGTCGCGGATTTCTACCGGTTTCCGCTGCACTATTATGGCGAGACCGGCGCCAAGGCCGCCGTGGAGCGCCCCGAGTTCGAAGACCTGGTTCGGCGCCTGCTGGCTTTCTACCGCCGCCTCGGTGTGGCGCAGATTGTCGGTGCCGTTACCGACACCGTCGAGCTGAACGAGCGCAGCGCGCAGGTCACCCTCAACTGGATCCTGCTCCGCGACGGCGATGGCGGGCGCGAGGAAGTTTACAGCGCTACCACCCGTTACCTGGTGAGTGAGTTCGAGGATGCGTTGAAGATCGACGGCCTGATCGCAGTAGACGAGAGCCGTAGGATCCGCGACGCCCTGCGCCGCCGCTGAACCGGCCGCCCACCCATTCAGCCCGCCGTTTAAACCCGCGGCGGCGCCCGGATAATAATGGATGCAACCGTGACAGACAGCTACGCCGTGGTCGGCAACCCCATCGAGCATTCCCGCTCACCGGAGATCCACACTGCCTTTGCCGCGCAGACCGGGCAGGACATCTGTTACCGCAAGCACCTGGTCGAACCCGGCGGTTTCGTCGCTTTTGCGCGCGATTTCTTCGCCCGCGGCGGTTGCGGGCTCAACGTTACCGTTCCGTTCAAGCTCGATGCCTGTGCCTTCGCCGACGAGCTGACCCCGCGCGCCCGGGCCGCCGGCGCCGTCAACACCCTGATGCGACGTGCTGATGGCACTGTCCTCGGTGACAATACCGATGGCGCCGGGCTGGTGGCGGACCTCCACCGGCTGGGCTGGCCCCTGAGGGGTCGCCGCCTGTTGCTGCTGGGTGCCGGCGGCGCCGTCCGGGGCGGCCTGCTGCCGCTGCTCGAGGAACGCCCGGCCCTGGTGCATATCGCCAACCGCACCGCGTCGAAGGCCGAGCGGCTGGCGGAAGAGTTTGCCGGCAGCGGAAACCTGAGTGCCGGTGGACTGGATGACGTCCCCCCCGGTTTTGACCTGATCATCAATGCCAGCGCCGCGAGCCTGGCCGACGAGGTGCCACCCCTGCCGGCGAGCGCCGTCGGCAACCATTGCGGGGCCTACGACATGGTTTACGGTCCGCGACCGACAGCGTTTATGCGCTGGGCTGCCGCCGCCGGTGCGGAGACCGCCGACGGGCTGGGGATGCTGGTGGGGCAGGCGGCGGAATCCTTTTATCTGTGGCGCGGGGTGCGCCCGGATGTGGCGCCGGTGCTGGAGCAGCTGCGCCGGGAGATGCAGCTGTCCGCCTGAGGACGGCTTGCCGGAAAACAATAAACAGCATGAATAGAGGTAGAACGTGCGCGAATTCCTGCGAAACCTGTCCTTTTGCTTTGCCGCCGGCGCCTTCGGTGGCCTCTGTTACGCCATCGGCCTGTGGGCCATGGGTTACCACGGCTTTACCCGCTGGGTGGGGGTGGATATCGCGCCCTACCTGTCCAATGCCTACCTGTACCAGCGGGTGGTGTGGGGCGGCATCTGCGGGCTGATTTTCCTGCTGCCCTGGCGCCGTTCCTGGCTGACGCGCGGCTTCTTCCTGTCGCTGGTGCCCGCCGGCGTCATGCTGTTCCTGCTGCTGCCGATGCGCGGCTACGGGTTTGGCGCCCTGGCGCTGGGCGCCCTCACGCCGCTGGTAATCGTGCTCGCCTGCGCGGCGGGCGGCATCGCCGCCTCGGGCCTGCTGAGCGCCCAGGGCAAATAGGCGGCCCTATTCAAAACTGCTCGTGATCGTCAGAACTGCTCGTGCTCGGTCAGGTACTGGTTCTTGAGCTTGACGTAATTTGCGGCGGAATAACGGAAAAACTCGCGCTCCTTTTCCGTCAGTGGCCGTGCCTGTTTGCACGGCGCCCCCACATACAGGAAGCCGCTTTCCAGTCTTTTCCCGGGCGGTACCAGGGCGCCGGCCGCCAGCACCACCTCGTCCTCGATCACCGCGCCGTCAAGCACGATGGCGCCGATGCCGACCAGCACCCGGCTGCCGACGGTACAGCCATGCAGGCACGCCTTGTGGCCGATGGTAACGTCGTCTCCGATTTCCAGTGGCCACCCGGACTCATTGAAAGGCCCGGCGTGGGTGATGTGCAACACCGCACCGTCCTGCACACTGGTCCGCGCACCGATGCGGATGCGGTGCATGTCGCCGCGGACCACTGCCATCGGCCACACCGAACTGTCATCGCCCAGGGTCACGTCGCCGATGACTGCGGCCTGCGCATCGACATAGACCGCGTTGCCGAGCTTGGGCGTCTTTTCCGCTTCGCCGTTACCATGGTTGCGCAATGGGGACATGCCTCTCCTCCTGTACAATGGGTCCGCTATCATAGCAGGCTGGAGCAGCGGGCTTATGCCGGCACCGCGCCGGCGGAACCTGCTGCCGAGTCAATTGTTGCACCAATGCCAGAACACAGGGGCGCCCATGTCCAATCCGCTGTCAGAAATCTCACTGCTGCCGCCGTTCGACCGCATGCAGCCCGACCATGTGGAGCCGGCGATCGCCGAGTTGATCGGGAATTGCCGTGACGTACTGCGTGAGGGACTGGAACAGCCCGGCTGGGACACCACCCTGGCGCCCCTCGAAGAGGCGGAAGACCGCCTGACGCGGGCCTTCTCCCCGGTGAGTCATCTCAACAGCGTGCTGAGCGGCGACTGGCGTGCCCCCTATGAGGCGGCGCTCGCCGAGGTCACCGCTTACTGGACTGAGCAGGGCCAGAATCCGGAGCTGTACGAAGTCTACCGTCGCTTGTCCGAAACCGGGGGTTTCGAAAACTGGCCACAGGCCCGCAAGCAGATGATCCGCCTGGGCATGCGCGATTTCCGCCTCGGCGGCGTCGCCCTGGAAGGTGAAGAGCGGGAACGTTTCGCCGCCAACAGCCGCCGCCTGGCGGAGCTGTCGAGCCGCTTTGCCAACAACGTGCTCGACGCCACCAATGCCTGGACCTACCACACCTCGGATGTCGAAGAGCTGGCGGGCCTGCCGGTCACCGCGATCGCGGCGGCCGAGGAGGCGGCACGCAGCCGCGGGAATGAGGGCTGGACCATCACCCTCGACGGTCCCAGTTACCTCGCGGTAATGACCCACGCCGACAACCGCGAGCTGCGCGAGCGGGTCTACCGGGCTTTCGTCAGCCGCGCCTCCGATGTGGGGCCGCAGGCGGGAAAATTCGACAATTCCGCGGTGATGGAGGAAATCCTGGCGCTGCGGGCCGAGCAGGCCCGGTTGCTGGGCTTTGGCAGTTACGCCGAGCTCTCGGTCGCCAGCAAGATGGCCCCGGACGCCGGGGAAGTGACCCGCTTCCTCGAAGACCTGGCGGCGCGCGCGCGTCCGGCTGCCGAGCGCGAATATGCCGACCTGCGACTGTTCGCGCGCGAGTCACTGTCACTCGAACACCTGCATCCCTGGGACATTCCCTGGGCGGCGGAGAGGCTCAAGCAGAGCCGCTATGCCATCAGCCAGGAAGAGCTGCGCCCCTATTTCCCCTACCCGCAGGTGCTGGCGGGGCTGTTCTCGGTGGTGGAAAAGCTTTTCGGCGTGACCGTCGAGGAAGATGCCTCGGTACCGGTCTGGCACCGCGACGTCCAGTTCTTCTGGCTGGCTCGTGAGGGTGAGCGTATCGCCGGCTTTTACCTGGACCCCTTTGCCCGGGAGAAAAAACGTGGGGGGGCATGGATGGCGAGCGTGGCGACGCGCCGCCAGGCGAAGGCGGGCATGCAGCTTCCGATCGCCTACCTGGTATGCAATTTCAGCGCCGCAACCGGCGATACCCCCTCGCTGTTGACCCACAATGAGGTCACCACGCTCTTTCACGAATTCGGCCACGGCCTGCACCATATGCTCACCCGGGTGGATGTGGCTGCAGTGTCCGGCATCAACGGCGTGGCCTGGGACGCAGTGGAGCTGCCGAGCCAGTTCCTGGAGAATTGGTGCTGGCAGCCGGAAGCGATTGCCATGATTTCCGGCCACTACCGTACCGGCGAGCCACTGCCCCGGGCGCTGCTGGACAAGATGCTGGCCGCGAAAAATTTCCAGTCTGCCATGTTCACGGTCCGCCAGCTGGAGTTTGCCCTGTTCGACTTCCTGCTGCACAGCCGCCCGGCGGGAGCGTCGGTGCGGGAGATCCAGCAGCTGCTCGACGAGGTGCGCGCCCGGGTGGCGGTGGTGCCGGTGATAGCCGACAACCGCTTCCAGCACAGTTTCAGCCATATATTTGCCGGTGGTTACGCCGCCGGGTACTACAGCTACAAGTGGGCGGAAGTGCTCTCCGCCGATGCTTTTTCCATGTTCGAGGAACGCGGAATTTTCGACGCGGATACCGGCCTGCGTTTTCTCGGTAGTATCCTTGAGCAGGGTGGCAGTCGCGATGCCCTGGAACTGTTTACCGAATTCCGCGGGCGAGAGCCAAGCATAGAGGCGCTCTTGCGTCATTCCGGTATCGATGCCGTGACGACACCGGATGTGCAGTAGCCACCCGCAGCTTGAGTCAAGAGATTTCAAAGTTTTTGCCACAGCGAGGTATCAGGTAAAAAATGACCAGTGAATCGGGTGAAGGCAAGCCCGCGAAAAAACGCTTTATTGCCGGCGCTGTCTGCCCCCGCTGCAGTGCGATGGACCGGATCGTCAACTACCGTGAAGGGGAAAAGAATTTCCGTGAATGCGTTGCCTGTGGCTTCAAGGATGAGATCCGCCTGCAGTCGGCACCGCGCGAGCTGGGCACGCGAGTTGCCCCGGAGCGGGACAGCGAGCGCGAGGCACCGGTAAAGATCCTGGATCCTGGCAAGAAAAAAAAATAACGATCTAAAAATGAAGAAAATATCCATCGCCACACTGTTGCTGCTCGGTGTGTTCACCGCCCTGTTTTTTTACGAGCGCTACAGTGAGCAGAACGAGCAGCGCCGGCAGCAGACGGCAACGCTCTTGTCGCGCTGCGTGAATGAGAGTCTGCTGTCCCTGTTCCGGTTGCAGGCAAATGATTGGCGGCGCCAGTCAGGCTTCTATCCCGTGGAGGCACAAAGGCTCAGTGAGAACGCCGCCGCACTGCCCGGGCGGCTGCTCGAAGGCGAGAGCTTTCCGGAGTGGCAGGTGGCGGTGGATATCTGTGAGGAATTTACTGATCACAGTAACGCCCAGCACCGGATAATTTTTAACACCCTGGGAAAATTCGCCGCGCTCCCGGTTGGGGATAACCGCCTCCTCGACGATGGTCGTGCACGGCGGCAGCTACGCCGCCGGGCGGGTTCACTCGAGGTCGGGGCCAGGGCGGCCGATCGTTACCTCGCCGATCTCAAGCGCGATTTTGCCCAGCTGGTTTCCTCTTCCGGGCTCTCGGCAGCAACGAAGCTGCAGGTCGAGCACGAAGTTAACGCTGAAGTACTGGACCACTATCGCAAGGGGCATTACTCCCTGTCCGGCGTCTTGGCGCATCTGGAACGGGTAAAGGCGTACTACAGCCTGCTGGTGGACAACCCCCGTGGCTGGACACTGCGCACAGGGAGCCTCTACTTCCACGACCGTGCGTTGCGCCGGGAAGTGGAGCAACTCAACAGTGCTGTGCTGCAGGGTGAAGGGGAGTTTTTTGCCAACTGGGCCCAGGTGATGGAAAGCCAGTAAGCGCAAGGTGACGGTGTGATGGAAAAACGGTGAGCAGGCGCTGGTGTTGTTTTTCTGCCTGCTCGAGGCATCCATCCTGAGTGAGTTATTCCTGTAATGGGTTCGCCAATGCCTTTCCGGCGCTCAGTGCACGGAATCACTGCTGAGTGAAAAATCCGGGGTCAGCAGCCTGAACTGCAACCCCTCAGCGAGATCGGGCCAGTCGCCCGGCGACTCGTTAAATTTTTGCTGGCACAGAAACAGTGCCACCACCCTGTCACTGCTGAATTCCAGGTCGGCGAACACCCGGCCGAGATGCCAACAGTGGTTGTCTGTCTCCTCACAACGCTGCTCGTCGAGCAGCTCGCGCATGATCAGGTTGGAGAGCAGCGGGTCCATGGGCAGGAGGGGTGAGCCGCACAGGGGGTGCAGCCGGTCATTGACCTCTTCCATTGCCCGGTGGGAAAAGTAGGCTTCCTGCGCCAGCGCACCCAGATCCGGCCTCGTGCCGGCGGCACCCGACATGGCTGCCAGGCCCTTGTCTATCATCTCCTGTAGCGGCTGGAAATCAATTCCGGCCGCCTCGAGCAGTTGCTGCAACTGGTGCAGCCAGCGCGGCACAACGCGCACGTATCTGATGGCAAAGCAGGTGAGGTGCAGCGCGCTGTCACCCTCTGGAAGTTGGATGCTGCGGTGGAGGCCGGTAAGCCGGCCGAGGACAGCCTGCCGAAAGTCTCCCTGCTCCCGCTCCCGCATCACGGCGAGATCGATATTCCGCTGCATCTGGCGATATTGGTTGTACATCGGCACCCGCTTGACAGTGTCGTCTAATGTTTTTCATTTTGCCTGTTATATAGCAACGGACCGTGACTGGTGCAAAGACGACCCATTATCGTGGGCTGGCTGTCGTCCAAAAGTTGTTTTGATTGTAGTAGCGGAAATAGAGCAGCAGTCCCGCAGATCGTGCGCTGATCCACAAAAACAGGCTAAACCATACGCCATGGTTGCCCCAGGGCCGCGTCAGCCACCAGGCGGGGAGAAAAACCAGCACGGTCGCCACGAACATCGTATCGCGCATTTCGCGGCTCCGCCCCGCGCCAATAAATACCCCGTCGAGCAGGTAGCACCAGACCGCCAGCAACGGCAGCGCACACAGCCATGGATAAACCGATCCGGCTTCGGCGAGCACGGGTTTGAGGTCGGTGAAGAGTGGCAATATCCAGTCCCGGCCTGGAAGCAGCACGGCGGTAACCAGCAGGGCGCTACCCAGTGCCCAGTGCGCCGCGCTGCGTACCGTCGCCCGGAAAAGCTCCGGCGACTTCCGCCCGACCGCGTCCCCCACAAGGGCCTCGCTCGCGTGGGCAAAGCCATCGAGCGCATAGGAGGTGATCATCAGTAGCTGCAGAAGGATTGCGTTGGCGGCGAGGATTGCGTCTCCCTGGGCCGCACCCTGGGCGGTGAAAAATGCCAGGGCAAACAGGAGCAGGCAGGTGCGCAGGAAAAGGTCCACATTGATTGACAGCAGTTCCCGCCACGGCGCCGCGTTGACCCAGGGGTAGAGCCGGGCATCCCTTACCCGGGCCAGCATCTTCCTGTAAATACCTTCTTCCAGCCCGCGCAACAGGTAAATCCCAAACGCAAAAGCAGTGGTATCGGCGCACACCGTTGCCAGCGCGGCCCCGCGCGCTCCCAGGCCGAGGCCGACAATAAATACCACGTCGAGCAGGATATTGAGCAGGTTCGCCGCGAGCAGGATAAGCAGCGGCGCGCGACTGTCCTGTCGCCCGATAAAAAACCCCAGTAACGCAAAGTTTGCCAGTACCAGCGGCGCGCTGAAGAGCCGGATCTGCAGATAGGCCTCGGCGTGGGGTGCTGCTGCGGCGCTGGCGTTCATCCACCGGACAATGGTGCCAAGCAGGGGGGTGGCCAGTACCATCAGCGCGACGCCCAGGAGCAGCGCCATCCACATTGCCCTCAACAGCCACCCGATACCGCCGTCGGGGCTGGCCGCCGAGCGGGCCACCAGCCCGGTTGTCCCCATGCGCAGGAAACCGAAGGCCCACAGCAACATGGATATCGCGCTCGCGCCCACGGCTACCGCAGACAGGTATACCGGTGATGGCTGGTGCCCCAGTATCGCGGTGTCCACCGCCCCCAGCAGGGGGACCGAGATATTGCTGAGGATCATTGGCCAGGCCAGTTGCCAGACGCGCCGGGACATATTTTCAGCTGTGGGTGACTGGTTCATTGCATTGATACTTAAGTTGGCGAATTCATTGACTTTTTGCCACCGATATGTTCCTTTTGTTGTCGTGCACTGCCTCTACGACCGGGGCGCACGGGATCTGCACCGGCTGGCTCGTCGCCCGCCCGCAGCAGAAGAAGAGAAGTACTGAGACAGTAGTTGCAACAAAAGAAACGCAGGTTGTTGGTTGTACCTTCCGGACGACGACATCTGAAGTAAAAAATCTTTGCGAAAAGAATAACAAGTTGCACTGAAGCAGTATCGCGAGGAAAGGTTTCCCCTTTTTTTGCCCAGTGTATGTAGTCTTGTCTTACTACACGATGTCCACAAATTTTGTGTGGAATAACCCGGCCTGCGGTCAGCGGTGCGGGGGATCCAGTTATCCGTGGAAGCAGCCGATGGCTGATATAAAAACAAACACACGGAGATCTGTAGGCGATGTTGAAAGGCTTCAATCGGCTGTTCGCCTTGCTGGCAACTTCGCTGCCGGCCTACTCCGCTTTCGCGGAAGTTGAGGGGGCGGAGCGCTGGGGGGTCAATATGACCCAGGGCGTAACCGAAGTTTCCCGCACCACTTACGACCTGCACATGCTGATCTTCTGGATCTGCGTGGCAATCGGTGTGGTCGTTTTCGGGGTGATGTTCTACAGCATGTGGCGTCACCGCAAGAGCAAGGGTTACAAGGCGGCACAGTTCCACGAGAGTACGGCGGTGGAGCTGGTGTGGACCATCATCCCCACGCTGATCCTGGTGCTGATGGCCATACCGGCAACCAAGACCCTCTACGATATTTACGATACCGGGGAAGCCGACCTCGATATCATGATCACCGGTTACCAGTGGAAGTGGAAATACGACTACCTCGGAACCGATGTCTCGTTTTTCTCCAATCTCTCCACACCGCGTTCCCAGATCGATAACCAGCTTCCCAAGGGCGAGAACTACCTTCTCGAGGTCGACGAGCCGGTGGTGGTGCCCGTGGGCAAGAAAATCCGCTTCCTGTTCACCGCCAATGACGTCATCCACGCCTGGTGGGTACCGGAACTGGCTGTGAAGAAGGACGCAATTCCGGGCTTTATCAACGACGCCTGGACCCGTATCGAGGAACCCGGCATCTACCGTGGCCAGTGTGCCGAGCTCTGCGGTAAGGACCACGGCTTCATGCCGGTGGTGGTGAAGGCTGTGCCGCAGGAGGAGTACGACGCGTGGCTGAGTGAGCGCGCGGCCAGCGCGGCGAAGATGCGCGAGCTGACCGAGAAGACCTTCGACTTCGACGAGCTGTTCGCCATGGGCGAGAAGGTCTACAACCGCAACTGCGCCGCCTGTCACCAGCCCAATGGCCAGGGCGTACCGGGCACCTTCCCCGCTATCGCCGGCTCCCAGATCGCCACCGGGCCACTGGATGAGCACCTGAGCATCGTGGTTGATGGCTCGCCCCAGAACCCGGCCATGCAGGCGTTCGGGCCGCAGCTGTCCGAGGTCGACCTCGCCGCAGTGATCACCTACCAGCGCAATGCCTTTGGCAATGACATGGGCGATACCGTGCAACCCGTCGACATCCTCAATTTTAAGAATAAACAATAAGCAGGAGCCGAAAGGAGTAAGAGTATGGCACACGGTCCCCAATCCGGATTCTCCCGGTGGCTCTATACCACCAACCACAAAGACATCGGCAGCATGTACCTATGGTTCAGCTTTGCGATGTTCCTGCTGGGCGGCTGCATGGCGCTGGTGATCCGCGCCGAGCTGTTCGAGCCCGGTCTGCAAATCGTGCAGCCGGAATTCTTCAACCAGATGACCACCATGCACGGCTTGATCATGGTGTTCGGTGCGGTGATGCCGGCCTTTGTCGGTCTCGCCAACTGGATGATCCCCATGATGATCGGTGCACCGGACATGGCGTTGCCGCGCATGAACAACTGGAGCTTCTGGATCCTGCCGTTCGCGTTTGCGATGCTGGCATCGACCCTGTTCATGGACGGCGGTGCGCCCAACTTCGGCTGGACCTTCTACGCTCCGCTGTCGACCGAATACGCCCCGCCGAGCACCACCTTCTTCATTTTCTCGATCCACATCATGGGTGCCTCGTCGATTATGGGGGCGATCAATATCATCGCCACCATCCTCAATATGCGTGCGCCGGGCATGACGCTGATGAAAATGCCGCTGTTCGTGTGGACCTGGCTGATCACGGCCTACCTGCTGATTGCGGTGATGCCGGTACTGGCTGGCGTGGTGACCATGATGCTGATGGATATCCACTTCGGCACCAGCTTCTTCAGCGCTGCCGGCGGTGGTGACCCGGTATTGTTCCAGCATGTGTTCTGGTTCTTCGGGCATCCCGAGGTGTACATCATGATCCTGCCGGCCTTCGGCATCGTCTCTGCGATCATTCCCACGTTTGCGCGCAAGCCGCTGTTTGGTTACAGCTCGATGGTGTACGCAACAGCGTCGATCGCCTTCCTGAGCTTTATCGTCTGGGCGCACCACATGTTTACCGTGGGCATGCCGATCGCGGGCGAGCTGTTCTTCATGTACGCGACGATGTTGATTGCAGTACCGACTGGCGTGAAGGTGTTCAACTGGGTCACCACCATGTTCCGCGGTTCGATGACCTTCGAGACACCGATGCTGTTTGCCATCGCCTTTGTGATCCTGTTTACCATCGGCGGCTTCTCGGGGCTGATGCTGGCCATCGCGCCGGCCGACTTCCAGTACCACGACACCTACTTCGTGGTGGCACACTTCCACTATGTACTGGTGCCCGGCGCTATCTTCTCGATCACCGCAGGTGTCTACTACTGGCTGCCCAAGTGGACAGGCAACATGTACAACGAGACCATGGGCAAGGTGCACTTCTGGCTCGCCTTCATCGGCCTGAACGTGACCTTCTTCCCCATGCACTTCGTCGGCCTGGCAGGTATGCCCCGGCGCATTCCGGACTATGCGCTGCAGTTTGCCGATTTCAACCAGATAGCCAGCGTGGGTGCCTTCCTGTTCGGCGCCGCCCAACTCGTCTTCCTGTTCAATGTCGTGCGCACCGTGATGGGCGGCAGGAAGGCAACCGACAAGGTGTGGGACAACCCGGAAGGGCTCGAGTGGACAGTACCGTCACCCGCGCCTTACCACACCTTCAGCACGCCGCCGGCAGTGCGCTGACATTTGGAGACACGGCAGAATGCGGCTGAGTGAGAACGCAAAACTGACCACGAAGCTGCTGGCACTGGCCGGCAGCATGCTGGTGTTTGCAATTTTCATCATGCCGCCACTTTACGATGCCTTTTGTGAAATTACCGGGCTTAATGGCAAAACCGGTTCCCGCTATGAGGCGGTGCCGGCGGCGGTGAACACCGACCGACTGGTGAAAGTCCAGTTCGTGGCCAACTTCAACGGCAACATGCCCTGGGCGTTCAAGCCCAGCGTGGTGTCGATGAAGGTCCATCCCGGTGAGCCCGTGGATACGGTCTTCCTGGCCACTAATCCGACCGGCCGTGACATGGTGGGCCAGGCAATTCCAAGCCTGGTCCCTTTCAAGGCCGCGGAATACTTTCACAAGACGGAGTGCTTCTGCTTCAACCAGCAGGCACTCAAGGCGGGTGAGAGTGCCGAGCTGCCACTGCGTTTCATCGTCGACCCGGACCTGCCGCCGGGCGTGAACACTATTACGCTTTCCTACACGCTGTTCGATGTTACGGAAAAATTTACCCGGAACCTGGATAACAACAATGCCGACTCCGAGCGAGAGGGATAAAAATTATGGCCAGTGAAAGCAGCTACTATGTGCCCGAGCAGTCCCGGCTGCCCATCTTCGCCACCATCGGTCTCTTCCTGACCGCCTTTGGTGCCGCCAACTGGATCAACGGGGGCTCCTCCTACATTTTCTTCACTGGCGCCCTGGCGCTGGCTGCGGTGCTGTGGTGCTGGTTCGCCGCGGTAATCCGCGAGAACATGGCCGGCCTCAACAGTGACCAGCTGAAGCGCTCCTATGTATGGGGCATGGGCTGGTTCATCTTCTCAGAGGTGATGTTCTTTGCCGCCTTCTTCGGTGCGCTCTACTATGTCCGCACCTTCGCCCTGCCGTGGCTGGGCGGTGAAGGTGAGCGCGGTGAATCAAACATGCTGTGGCAGGGTTTTGAGAATACCTGGCCCCTGATGGTGACCCCGGATGCAGCGGCACATGGCGACTCGGCCAAGGTGCTGGGACCCAACGCGATTATCGACCCGTGGCACCTGCCGCTGTGGAACACGATCATCCTCCTTACCTCCAGCGTCACGGTGCATATCGCCCATGTATACCTGAAAAAGGGCCAGCGCAACGCTTTCAACACCTGGCTGGGAATTACCGTGCTGCTGGGCGGCCTGTTCCTGTTTTTCCAGGTCGAAGAGTACTATGAGGCCTACACGCAGCTGGGGCTGACTCTGGAATCCGGAATCTACGGTACAACCTTCTTCATGCTTACCGGTTTTCACGGCGCGCATGTGACGCTTGGTACCATCATGTTGTTGATCATGTTGCTGCGCTCGGTGATCGCACATCACTTCAAGCCGGACGACCATTTCGGTTTCGAGGCCTCCAGCTGGTACTGGCACTTTGTAGATGTGGTGTGGGTCGGGCTGTTTATCTTCGTCTACGTGCTCGGTTCCTGAGGAAGCTGCAGGCCTGTCGGGAGCTTGCGGGCTCTGGCAGGCCACGCCGCCCTCAGTACTTGTTGGCCCAGGGCGCGGTATTCGAGAGCGTGCCGCTGTCAAAGCCATACCAGATGGCCGCCAGCAGCAGGACCGCCAGGGTAACGCGAATACCGAGTGCATAGAGGGTGCGTTTTGATTCGGGTGCGCCCATATCACGCAGCAGGAAAAACAGCGCGCTGGAGAGGCTGGCCAGTACCGCGAGAAAGAGAAAGACAATAACGATTTTCAGCCACATTTTTTATTCGCCATTTGTTGTAGGAGCCTGCCCGCAGGCTAAATCGGCATGACGGTACACACCAATCCAGTGCGCGCACGGCAACTCTCCGGGAGTGCCAGTGTAGCACCGATTTCGAACTGGCCCCTGACGCTGTTCAGTGGTCTCCTGCTGCCGATCCTGGTGGCGCTGGGCGTATGGCAGCTGCAGCGCGCAGAGGAGAAGCAGGCGCTGGTGAGCCAACTGGACGCACGCCTCTCGGCCCAGCCCGAAAACCCCGCCGGGCTCGACCGTCTCCAGCCCTACATGCCGGTAAGACTGCAGGGCTACTTCACCGGCGAGTATTTCTATCTCGATAACCGCACCCGCGACGGCCGCGTAGGCTACGAAATCCTGCAGGTTTTTGTCTCCGGTAAACAGCGCTGGCTGGTCAATCGCGGCTGGCTTGCCGCTGGCAGCAGTCGGGCAGAGCTGCCGGCTGTCACCTGGCCCCTGGCCGCAAAGGTAGTCACGGGATTTCTTTATCCCGTCCTGCCAGCCGGGGAAGAGAGCCCGGCCGCTAACAGCGGCAGCCGCATACAGGCTGTCGATGAGCGACTGACTGCCAGCCTGGAGCTGGCGCAGCCGCGCTGGACAATACGCCTGCTGGCCGATTCAGACACCGCGCTGCTGACCGACTGGCAGATGAACAACAGTCCGCCGGAGCGTCATCGTGCATATGCGTGGCAATGGTTTGCGATGGCCGCAGCGCTGGTGGTGCTCTGGTTGCTGGCCGCAACCCGCCTGCCGGTATGGCTGAGGAAGCGCCATGGCCGCGGCACCGGTGACCCCGAGCAATAAACCGGCACAACAATAAAAGACAGAGGTAATGACGCCGTGACCCAGAGCAACGATCAGAAGAGAGAAAATACCGATACTGTGGCAGCTGCGCCGAGAGCGCGGAAATTCCAGGCGCTGTCCGTCATCGCCTCGGTGGTCCTGCCGATTGCCGCCGCCTACGTGGTTTTCTATACCGGCGTGGGAATGCCTGACAGCACCGTAAACCAGGGGGAGCTGCTGCAGCCGCCCCGCAGTATCGAGCCATTGCACCTGGCGGAGGAGGGGACTGCGCCATTCCAGCTCGGCTCCGAGGAGCCGAAGTGGCGCTACCTGATTGTGCCCGGGCAAGACTGCGCCGAGAAATGCGAGCAGCTTCTCTACACCAGCCGCCAGGTGCACGTCCGGCTCGGCGAGAAGGCCCGCCGTGTTGAGCGCCTGCTGGTGAACTCCGCGCCCCTGAGTCCGGAGCGCCGGGCCCAGCTGGCCGAACAGCACCCGCGCCTGCGCTTTGTCACTGTGCCGGAGCCGGAACTCCGGCAGCTGCTGGAGGGCACCAGCCACAGCGGCCTGGATTACCCCAGTGCGCTGCTGGTTGACCAGCGTGGTTTTGCGATGATGGTTTACAACAACGAGCACAGCGGCAACCAGCTGCTGAAAGATATCAAGCGACTGCTGAAGTACTCCTACGAGCAGTAACCCGGAGATTTGCATGCGCCCCTACCAACCCGATTCGGATTTCAACCCGCGCAACGACTGGCGCCTGCGCGTCGCCATGGCCGGCACCATCCTGGCGGTGGTCGTCGTTGTGCTCGGTGCCTTTACCCGGCTGGTGGATGCCGGCCTCGGTTGCCCCGACTGGCCCGGCTGCTATGGCCACCTGACCTGGCCGGACGAGGCCCACGAGATCAGCCGCGCCAACGCGGCATTTCCTGACGCACCCGTCGCCACGGACAAGACCTGGCCGGAGATGGTGCACCGGTATTTTGCCGGTGCGCTGCTGTTGCTGGTGGCGGGACTGACCGTGATGGCGTGGCGACGTCGCGGCCAGCGGGGCTTCCTGCACACCCATTTCCTGCTCGGCCTGATCATCCTGCAGGCGGCCTTTGGCATGTGGACGGTGACCCTCAAGCTGTGGCCACAGGTGGTGACGGCGCACCTGCTCGGCGGGATGGCGACGCTGTCGCTGCTGTGGTTGCTGGTGGAGCGGCTGCGCTACCGCAAGCGACTGATCCCGGTACATGAGTTCCGGGCGCTGCAGCGGCTGCGCCCACTGGCAATTATCGCCGTGGTGGCGGTGTCACTGCAGATCGCCCTGGGCGGCTGGACCAGCTCCAATTATGCGGCCCTGGCCTGCGCGGACTTTCCCACCTGCCACGGGCAGTGGTGGCCGGACATGGACTTCAGCCAGGGCTTCAACGTGGCACAGCACATAGGCCCGAACTATCTCGGCGGGACGCTGGAAAGTGATGCCCGCACCGCGATTCACGTAACCCACCGCATCGGGGCGCTGGTGGTCAGTGCCATTGTGCTGGTGCTGGCGTGGCTGGCCTGGCGCGCCGGCTCGCGGCGCTGGGCGATCGGCCTGGCCGGCGCCCTGCTGCTGCAGGTCTCGCTGGGCATCGCCAACGTGGCGATGTCCCTGCCGCTGCCGGTGGCGGTGGCACACAACGCCGGTGCCGCGCTGCTGCTACTCGGGCTGCTCACCTTCTGTTACCGTATCCAGACGGCGCAGCCGAAAATGAAACAATAATAACGAAGCAAGTATGAGGTGAAGCCATGAGCACCCACGCCGCCGCCCTCCAGCGCACCAGCTGGCGCGACTACTACGAGCTTACCAAGCCGCGGGTTGTCATGCTGATGATCCTCACCTCCGTGATCGGCATGCTGCTGGCGGTGCCGGGCATGGTGCCACTGGACATACTGTTGTTAGGCAACCTGGGTATCGCGCTGTGCGCCGGCAGCGCCGCCACGGTCAATCACCTGGTTGACCGGCATATCGATCTCAAGATGGCGCGCACCAGCAACCGCCCGGTGGCGCGCGGCAGGGTCGAGCCCGGCCGCGCACTGGCCTTCGCCCTGGTGCTGGGTTGCGCGGGCATGGCCGTACTGCTCGCGTTCGTCAATCCGCTGACTGCGTGGCTCACCCTGGTCTCGCTGCTGGGTTATGCGGTGGTCTACACCATGTTCCTCAAGCGCGCGACCCCGCAGAATATCGTTATCGGCGGTATCGCCGGGGCCGCGCCGCCACTGCTCGGCTGGACCGCGGTGACTGGCGAACTGCACGGCCATGCACTGCTGCTGATGCTGATCATCTTTGCCTGGACCCCGCCGCACTTCTGGGCCCTGGCGGTGCACCGTCGCGAGGACTACGCCAAGGCGGATATCCCCATGCTGCCGGTCACCCACGGAGTGGCTTATACCAAGCTGCATATCCTGCTCTATACCTTCATCCTGCTGGCCGTGAGCCTGCTGCCGTTCGCCACCGCCATGCTAGGCTGGCTGTACCTGCTCGGAGCGGTGGTGCTCGGTATAGGGTTCGTTTACTGGGCGGTGGAAATGCTGCGCGACCGCAACCCGGCCGCGGGCATGGAAACGTTCAAGTATTCCATCATCTACCTGATGGCCCTGTTCTGCATCATGCTGTTGGATCATTACCTGGTTGCGGTGTAAGTCATGAGTGAAGAGACCCCCCAATACGAGGCCGGCGCGGGTAGCGCCAACAGCCCGGAACAGAAACGCGGCGTGCTGGTTACGGTGGCCGTCTGCGTGCTGTTCATGCTGGCGGTGCTGGCTGCATTCCTGAACAAGATGGGCCAGCCGCGTGTGCTGACCGAGTCGGAGATGCGCGCCAACGGTGCGGTGGAACTGGAGCGCCCGCGGATCCTGGACAACTTCCAGCTGCTGGCGGACAGCGGCGAGACGTGGCAGACCAGCGAGCTGGCAGGGCGCTGGACGCTGGTATTTTTCGGCTTCACGCACTGCCCCGACGTGTGCCCAACGACCATGTCCACCCTGAACGCTTTTTACCAGTCCCTGGACGAGGAGACCCGCGCGGACACGCAAATCCTGCTGGTTTCGGTGGACCCCAAGCGGGACACGCCGGAGAAGCTGCGTGAATATGTCGACTATTTCAATCCCGACTTTGCCGGCCTCACCGGTGAATTCCTCAACCTGAAGCGCTTTGCCAACCAGCTCAATGTGCCGTTCAACAAGGTGCCACTGGGAGAGGGTGAATATACCGTCGACCACGGCTCCCAGGTCGTGCTGGTCAATCCGCGCGGTCACTACCACGCCTTTTTCCGCGCGCCACTGGACCCGGCCAAGATGAAGCTCACTTACCGCTCCCTGCGCGCCACCTACAAGGGATAAGCGAGGGGGCGATCGCCCCTCGCGTCGCAACGCTCCGGGGCGGCGCCGGGACCTTTTCGCGCCCTGGGGCACCTCGATAGTGGCACCTGATTCGAACTGAGAGACCGACCTGGCCGCCGGGTCTGCCTCCTGCTATCGGGCGCGCCCCGACGCTGTTCCTGCCGCCACTGCTATCCCTGCGCAGCTGGCCCGGCCACTGGCTCTTCCAAATCTACTAGTCTCTGGATAGATATCCCGCTGCCGGGTGACGGGGCGCGCCCATTGAAAAACCTGTTCGACAAGTTCTCCCACTCGAAGAAAGCCTGTCGCCTGCTCGGTATTCTCGGCTTGCTGCTGGTGGCGCCCTTTGGCCTGTGGCTGCTGCTCGGCTGGCTGGGCGTGGTGCCATCGCTGGTGGAGGTTTTCGGTGTGCCCGGCTTGCGAATCCCCGCCTCAATAGTCATTGCCGGACTGCTGATGGCGGCGGTGGGATTCTGGGAATACGACTGATCAGAATCGGCACGGGGCGGTGCCGGCCAGGAGGAAGTTCGCCATGTTCAAGCTGTCCGATTTCTTTATCCTGCTCGCGGTGGCGGTCTCATTCGCCGTGTCGGGCTACCTGTGGTTCAGCGGTTACCGGGAGCAGGGAATCTTCACGGCGCTGTGGGTGCCGAGCATCCTGGCTTTCGGCATTTACTTCAAGGTGTCGGCACTGCTGGCGCGGAGCAGATAACCATGTCGGAAACCATGCTGCTGGGCGTCGCGATCGGCGTATTCGTGATGCTCATCATCGGCATTGCCCTGACCATTTACGAGTTCCACCGCGCGGGCAGCGAGCCGGTGAAAAAAAGCGATAAGGGCCAGCGCCCCGAGCGCTGACGAGGGCCTCGATCCTGCCTTGCCGGTTGTGTCACGCCGTGCCGGCGGGGCGCAAATGGGTGAGCAGGAACAGCGCGGCGGCCGCCACCACAATCGAGGGGCCGGCCGGCGTGTCCCAGATTATCGATGCCAGTAATCCCAGCACTACCGCCAGGGCACCGATCGCCGAGGCGACGGCGGCCATCTGCTCCGGCGTGCGCGCCAGCCGGCGGGCCCCGGCGGCCGGAATAATCAGCAGCGCGGTGATCAGCAGGATTCCCACCACCTTCATGGCGATGGCGATGAGCAGCGCCAGCATCAGCATCAGCGCCAGTCGCACCCGCTCCACCGGCACGCCTTCGGCGGCGGCGAGTTCTTCGTTGAGGGTGAAGGTGAGCAGTTTCTCCCACAGCAAAAACAACAGGCCGCCGATCAGTGCGGCGGCCGCCGCCATCAACAGCAGGTCCTGCCCACCCACTGCCAGCAGGTCGCCCAACAGCAGCGCCAGCAGGTCCATGCGAATGCTGAACAGGCTGACGGTCACTATCCCGAGGGCCAGCATGGAGTGGGAGAGTATCCCCAGCAGCGTATCCACGGACAGGCCCTGGCGTCGCTGCAGGTAGACCAGCAACACTGCCAGCAGGCAGCAGGTGGCGCCCACGGCAATGGTGGGCTGTACCTGCAGGATGAAACCCAGGGTCACGCCCAGCAGTGCCGAGTGGGCGAGCGTATCGCCGAAGTAGGCCATCCGCCGCCATACGGCGAAGCAACCCAGGGGCCCGCTGACTGCCGCTACCAGCAGTCCTGCGGCAAGGGCATACCAGAGGAACTGGCTGCCCAGCAGAGCACTGAACTCCGTCATTGGCTGCTGTCCCCCGGCCGGTCATGATTGCACTGGTGATGCACGACATCGCCGCTCAGGTCGTGGGCATGGTTGTGCTGGTGCGTGTAGGGCGCGACCTTGTCACCGAACAGCTCGAGGAACGCCGGGTCCC
Organism: Microbulbifer yueqingensis; assembly: GCF_900100355.1. GTDB lineage: Bacteria > Pseudomonadota > Gammaproteobacteria > Pseudomonadales > Cellvibrionaceae > Microbulbifer > Microbulbifer yueqingensis. Next base: position 255,933 of record NZ_FNFH01000004.1, read on the forward strand.
GACTCACCTGCTCGGGGTGGCCGTGGCAGCAGATATGCTGGTTAATGCACAGCACACGGTCTGTCGCGGCCATCACCACATGCAGGTCGTGGGATACCAGCAGCACACCGCAGCCGAGTTCGTCGCGCAGGGAGGCGATCAGCTGGTAGACCTCTGCCTGCCCGCTGACGTCCACGCCCTGGGTGGGCTCATCTAGCACCAGTAACTGGGGCCGGCGCGCCGCCGCCCGTGCCAGCAGCACCCGTTGCATCTCGCCGCCGGAAAGCTCCGCCAGGCCCGCCTGTTCCAGCCGCGCCGCACCCACCCTGGCCAGGGCCGCGCGCGCCGCTGCCGCGTCCACGCCATCATTGCCCAGCTGCAGGAAGCGCTGCACCGACATCGGCATCGATGGGTCTATATGCATACGCTGGGGCATGTAGCCCAGCGTCAGCCCCGGCCGGCGCCGCACTGTACCACTGGTGGGGCGGGACAGGCCCAGCAGCAGTCGCAGCAGCGTGGTCTTGCCGGCGCCGTTGGGTCCGATCACGGTGACGATCTCCCGCTGCTGCAATTCGAGGTTGATATCGTGCAGCAGCAGGCGACCGGCGATCTCGAGGCCCAGCCCGCTCGCTGTGATTAGTGGCTCGGAATGGCTCAGGATTAAATCTCCGCGAATGCGTGGCGATGGATCGGGCCCTGTGCCGGCAGCGCGGTACCGCACGGGCGCGTGATGATGTTGGCGCGGCTGGGCTGGCTGGGCTGGCAGCCGCGCGCGGGCTGTGATTATATCGCAATTTTCACCCGACCCCGTTATCCCCGACACCGTGAGCCCAATGAATTCCACGAAGTACCCGCTGTTCCTGCTGATTCTGCTAACCCTTTTCGGGCCTGGAGGCTGCGCCGACCGGGCAGATGCGCCGGCCGGCGACGGCCTGCTCGTCAGCGTGCGGCCCCTGGCACTGGTCGCGCGAGAGGTGGCGGGGCCGGAAATCACCGTGCGTGCCCTGGCGGGTAATACCGATCCACATCACTATGCGCCCGGCGTGGCCGACCGCGCCGCGCTGGAGCGGGCCCTGCTGGTGGTATGGCTCGGGCCGCAGATGGAGGGTGCGCTGGCACGACAGCTGGCCCAGCTGCCGGAGGAGCGCCAGTTGCAGCTGCTGGCGCAGGGAGGCTACGAATTTGGTGGTGCGGCGCCGGCAGACCTTCATGTCTGGCTCAGACCCCGCAATGCCGCGGTGATTGCGGCGCAGGTCGCGCAGCGCCTCGCGGTATTGCAGCCCGCCCATGCGGACAGCTTCAAGCGGCGCGCGCGCGACTTTTCCCGACGCATGGCCAACCTGCAGAAAGTGCTGGACCGGGCGCTGTGGGGATACCGCGACGTGCCCATCGTGGTTACCCACGACGCCTACGGCCACTTTTTTGGTCCCGCCGGCGTTGAGACCCTGGCCCTCAGCGACGCCGATGCGGGTGGGCATGGCGCCCGCGCCCTGCTGGAACTGCGGCAGCAGTTGGACGCCAGCGGCAGCAGCGAGGGCTGCCTGTTTGGGGAAGTCCCCCCCAACGCCCGCGACCGGCAAACCGCGGCCAGCCTCGGGCTGCACTACGCGGCACTGGACCCGCTGGGTGTGATGCTGCCGGCGGACGCCAGCTACGAGGACCTGGTGCTCAGCCTGCTGGAGCAGGCGCGCGCCTGCCTGGCCCAGGTTCCGGATACCCCACAGCCGGATGATGCCCCGACGGACTGAGGCCGGCCCACTCAGGAAGTCTCGCCGGCCTGTTTCTGCTCCTGTTGCCTTACCGCTTCCTCTCCGTCGCGGGCGGACTGGGTCTCGTCCAGGCGCAGGCGAAACCGTTCCAGCTGGCGGCGCTGGTGGTCCAGCAGGACCCGTGCCTGCTCGCGCTTGCCGTGGCGCTCGAGCTGTCGCGCAAGTTCTTGCTGGCGGCGTTCTTGTTCCCGCTGCTCGCCGCCCGCTAGCGGCTGGCCCGTGACCTCCAGGTATTCCATGGGGCCCGGCAGCTGCGCCGACCGGCCGATCGAGTCCGCAGCCGCGCCCGCGGCACCCAGGGTGTGAAGGAGCAGCAAACCGGAAATAAAAACACGTCGCATGGTCATATCCCTCTCCGAAACCTCGCGCTGGTGCCGTTGCCCCCGCGCACCTCGCGGAGCAGCACCTTTGCTTAAAGCCTAGAAGGGAACGCGCAAGCCGCAGGGGCTGCTGCGACGACTGCCCAGGATCGGGCGCCGGGGCGAGCGAAAAAAACCGATCGCGGTTATCCTGTCGGCCAATCCCTGTAATCCACGTTGAATTTCCAGCTTTCCGGATATTTATGAGTAATGACAAGCCCAGTTCCGCCCCGCTGATCCTGGTGGACGGTTCCTCCTACCTCTACCGCGCCTTCCATGCCCTGCCGCCGCTGGCCACCAGCGATGGCCGGCCCACCGGTGCGGTGCGCGGGGTCATCAGCATGCTGCGGCGCCACCTGAAGGAGCATCCGGACAGCACCGTCGCCGTGGTCTTCGACGCCAAGGGCAAGACTTTCCGCGATGAGCTGTTTGCCGACTACAAGTCCCACCGCCCCCCCATGCCCGACGACCTGCGCGAGCAGATCCAGCCGATCCACGACATCATCGATGCCATGGGACTGCCGCGCCTGGTGATCGACGGGGTCGAGGCCGACGATGTCATCGGCACCCTGGCGCTGCAGGCCCAGCGCGAGGGCGGGGAGGTCATCATTTCCACCGGCGACAAGGACATGGCGCAGCTGGTGCGCCCGGGCATCACCCTGGTCAATACCATGAGCAACACCGAACTGGACGTCGAGGGTGTACGCGAGAAGTTCGGCGTGGGGCCGGAGCTGATCATCGACTTCCTGGCACTGATGGGGGACAAGTCCGACAACATCCCGGGCGTGCCCGGCGTGGGCCAGAAGACCGCGCTGGCGCTATTGCAGAACCTGGGCAGCATGGACGACATCTACGCCGACCTGGATGCCATCGCACCGCTCGGCTTCCGCGGCAGCAAGACGCTGGGCAAGAAGATGGCCGAGCACCGCGAGGCCGCGGAGCTGTCCTACAAGCTTGCCACCATCAAGACCGACGTCGACATGCCCTGCAAGCCCGGCGACCTGCACCACGGCGAGCCTGACCGGGAGCGCCTGAAGTCCCTGTTCACCGAGCTGGAGTTCCGCAGCTGGGTGGAGGAGCTGGATGACGGCGGACAGGCGGAAGAGGCCCTGGCCGAGGCCATCGAGCGGGATTACCGGATTGTCACCGAGCGCGCGGACTTCGACGCCTGGCTGGAAAAGCTGAAGGCCGCCGATATCTTTGCCTTCGATACCGAGACCACCAGCCTCAATTACATGCAGGCAAAACTGGTGGGGGTATCCTTCGCGGTGGAACCGGGTGAGGCCGCCTACGTGCCCCTGGCACACGACTATATGGGGGCTCCCGCACAGCTGCCCTACGGCGAGGTGCTTGATGCCCTGAAGCCCCTGCTGGAGGATCAGGAGCAGAAGAAAGTCGGCCAGAACCTCAAGTACGACACCCATATTCTCGCCAACTGTGGCATCGAGCTGCGCGGCATCGCCCGTGACACCATGCTCGAGTCCTACGTCCTCGACAGCACCGCCAGCCGCCATGACATGGACAGCCTGGCGCAGAAATACCTGGGCGAGCAGACGGTCCACTACGAGGACATTGCCGGCAAGGGCGCCAAGCAGCTGACCTTCAACCAGATCGAGCTGGACCAGGCGGGCCCCTACGCTGCCGAGGACGCCGATATCACCCTGCGCCTGCACCGGGAGCTCAGTGGCCGCCTGGCGCAGATACCGCCGCTGGAAAAGGTGCTCGACGAGATCGAGATGCCGCTGCTGCCGGTGCTGGCACGCATGGAGCGCAACGGTGCCTATATCGATGCCGAGATGCTGGCGAAACAGAGCGGTGAGCTCGAGCGGAAAATGCGCGAGGCGGAGCAGAAGGCATTCGAGGTGGCCGGCGAGGATTTCAACCTGGGGTCCACCAAGCAACTGGGCGCCATCCTGTTCGAGAAGCTGCAGATCCCGGTGATCAAGAAGACCCCCAAGGGCGCGCCGTCCACGGCCGAGCCGGTGCTGCAGGAGCTGGCCCACAGCCACGAACTGCCAGCGTTGATCATGGAGTACCGCGGCCTGGCCAAGCTGAAGAACACCTACACCGACAAGCTGCCGCAGATGATTGATTCGCGCACCGGGCGGGTGCACACCTCCTATCACCAGGCGGTGGCGGCCACCGGGCGCCTGTCTTCCAGCGATCCCAACCTGCAGAACATCCCCATCCGCAGCGAGGAGGGGCGCCGCATTCGCAAGGCGTTCGTGGCCGACCCGCGCATCGACGGCGGCAGCGTGCTTATCGCCGCCGACTATTCGCAGATCGAGCTGCGCATCATGGCCCACCTGTCCGGCGACGAGGGCCTGGTGCAGGCCTTTGCCAACGGTGAGGATATCCACCGGGCCACCGCCGCCGAGGTGTTCGAGGTGAGCCCCGCAGAGGTGGACGACGAGCAGCGGCGCCGTGCCAAGGCGATCAACTTCGGCCTGATCTACGGCATGTCCGCCTTCGGCCTCGCGCGCCAGCTGGGCATTCCCCGCGGCGACGCCCAGACTTACATCGATCGCTATTTCGAGCGCTATCCGGGGGTGCTCGCCTATATGGAGAACACCCGCAAGCATGCCGCAGAGAAAGGCTACGTGGAGACCCTGTTCGGCCGCCGCCTGTACCTGCCCGAGATCAACTCGCGCAACGGCGCCCGCCGCCAGGCCGCCGAGCGCACCGCCATCAACGCCCCCATGCAGGGCACCGCGGCAGACATCATCAAGCGCGCCATGGTGGAAGTCGACGCCTGGCTGCGCCGGGAGGGACTGGCCAGCCGGCTGATCATGCAGGTGCACGACGAACTGATCCTGGAGGTTCCGGCCGACGAGGTATCACAGGTACGCGATAACCTCACCCGGCTGATGCAGGACGCTGCGGAGCTGGACGTGCCGTTGATCGTGGACGTGGGGCAGGGTGCCAGCTGGGAAGAGGCCCACTAGCACCAGCCCGAGTGAGACGTATGTAAAGAAATGCGTGCCACTAGTTAACACTTTTTAACCCTGGAGGGGGAACCGGGACAAAAACGGCGGCTCTAAACAGGCAGATCGTTGGAATGCGTCATCCCCCCAAGGAAGTCAGATGTTGCTCCCCCGGTGCCCCCCCAGGCCCGGGGATTTTTTTGTCTGTCGTTCAGGGCTCAGGCCGCGTGGGCGTCGGCGCGGCGACCATAGTGGCGCGCCGCGTCCAGGTAGCGACGGGCCTTGGCACGCCACTTCTGCGGCTCCGCGATGGCGCCGTCCTGCAGGTGGGCCGCCGCCAGCTGCGCGCGCACCAGCGCCCGGTACGCCTTGTAGAAGTACTCCAGCAGCGCCGGTGCCGGGTCGGCGCAGGCACGCCGGTAGGCCGAGAGTATGTCGTCGCCCAGGTCCCGCCGCCCCAATAACTCGCACTCCAGCGCCAGGTAGCCCAGCTCGTCGAGGGGGTCGACACAGCGCAGGGCAAAATTGAACTCCAGGCAGTCGATCACCTGCGGCGGCTCGGTCAGGAAGCAATGTTCCGGCCGCAGGTCGCCGTGCCCCTCCACGATGCGCCCGTCCACCGCCCGCTGCCCCAGCAGGCCCGCCTCGCGGCGCGTCACGGCCAGCAGGAAGTCCGCGACCGCGTGAATCCCTGCCTGCTCGAGGCCGAGTCCCGGCGCCAGCAGCTGTTGCCGGTGGTGCTCCACCTGCTGCTGCAATCCCCGCAGATAGGCCACGGGATCCACCGCCAGTGGCTGCGCCGCGCGATAGAAATCGCACAAATGCCGGAGCAGCGGTGCCAGCTCGGCCGCGGAGACTTCCGCGATGCATTCGGTCAGGCACGTTTCCAGCGGCAGGCGCCGCATTTTCACCAGCCACTCAACCACCTCGCCATTGCCCTCGTCATCGTGGTCCCCCAGTCGCAGCCGGCCATCGCTGCCGAGGGAGAGGGGCACCACGGCCAGGTACACCTCCGAGGTTAGGCGGCGGTTGAGGCGCAGCTCCTCGCGACAGGCGTGCTCGCGCAGGGCGAGGGTGCTGAAATCCAGGTAGTCGGTGCGCACCGCCTTCTTCATCTTGTAGGCGTACCGGTCGGTCAGGAAAACACGCGCCATATGCGTTTCCACCAGCTCCACTGTCCCCGCGAATCCCGGATAGCTGCCGGGGGAGAGCAGAAAGGCGGTCTTGGCCTCCAGATCGGCACGGGGATCGCTGTGCGGGGGATCGTTCATGGACAGTTCGCCTGGCATACCTGTTTGCTAGTCTAGTTTTATCGGCATTTACCTGCGGAGCTGCTTGCAATGATCCCCTTCAAGGACCGCGTGGAGGCGGGCCGCGAGTTGGCCGCCGCCGTGCGCGGCCATGTGGACGAGAGGCGCCGCAGCGGGCGCAATGACGTCATCATCCTGGCGCTGCCGCGGGGAGGTGTGCCGGTGGGGCTCGAGCTGGCGCGGGCACTCGGGGCGCCCCTCGACCTGATGCTGGTGCGCAAGCTGGGGGTGCCCGGCCACGAGGAACTGGCCATGGGCGCCATCACCGCGCGGGCCCGGGTACTCAACGAGGATGTGCTGCGCAGCTGCGGGGTCAGCGAGGAGATGCTGGAGCGGGAAACCGAGGCCGAGCGGCAGGAACTGGAACGCCGCGCCAGGCGCTATCGCGGCGACCGGCCCTGGCCCGACCTGCGCGACCGCTGCGTGATCCTGGTGGACGACGGCATCGCCACCGGTGCCACCATGGAGGCTGCGGCGCGTGCCGTACGCGCCCAGGATCCCGCCGAAATTGTGCTCGCCGTCCCGGTGGCCCCGCCATCCTCGCTGCAGCGCTTCGAACCGCTGGTGGACCGGATTGAATGCCTGGCGCTGCCCGAGGCTTTCTGGGCCATCGGTGCCTGGTACGAGGATTTCTCCCAGCTTTCCGACGACGAGGTCATCGCCATGATGCGGGAGGCCGAGCGCCTACAGGGGAAGCGGGATGAGTGAACGCGAGCTGGTGATCGATGCGGCCGGGGTGCAACTGGAGGGGATTCTCCAGTTGCCGGCAAACACGCGCGGACTGGTGCTATTCGCCCACGGCAGCGGCAGCAGCCGCTTCAGCCCGCGCAACCGCATGGTGGCTGGCGAGCTCAACCGCGCCGGCATGGGCACGCTGCTGTTTGACCTGCTCACTGCCGAGGAGCACCAGGAGGACGAAATCACCCGCGAGTACCGCTTCGACATCGCGCTGTTGTCGGATCGCCTGATTGCGGCGATGGACTGGGTACATGCCCGGGACGACACGCGCGACCTCAAGCTCGGCCTGTTCGGCTCCAGTACCGGCGCCGCGGCGGCACTCATCGCCGCCGCGGAGCGCCCGGCCCTCGCGGCGGCGGTCGTCTCCCGCGGAGGCCGCCCGGACCTGGCCCGCGAAATGCTGCCGCTGGTCCGTGCGCCGACGCTGCTGGTGGTCGGCGGCGAGGACGATGTGGTGATCGACCTGAACCGTGATGCGGCAGCGCGCATGACCTGCGACCCGGTGCTGGAGATAGTGCCCGGCGCCACCCACCTGTTCGAGGAGCCGGGCACGCTGGAACAGGTGATCGGGCTGGCGATCGACTGGTTCCGGCGCCACCTGGCGGGACCGGGAAGCCATGGGGCCGATTAAGGTATTCAGCCTGGATGCGGGTGCCGAATTCGCCGGCGAGGTGGCGGCCGAGCTGGGGGTGTCGGTGGCGGCACACGAGCAACGCGATTTTACCGATGGCGAACACAAGCTGCGGCCGCTCGACGATGTGGAGGGCGCCGATGTCTACCTGGTGCAGTCCCTCTACAGCGACCCCCCGGGCGCTGCGGGGGGGAGTGTGGACGACAAGCTGGTGCGCGTGTTGTTCTTCCTTGCCGCCCTGCGTGATGCCGGTGCGGCGCGGCTAACCGCGGTGATTCCCTACCTCTGCTACGCGCGCAAGGACCGCCGCACCAAGCTGCGCGATCCCCTGTCGAGCCGCTACCTGGCAAGCCTGCTGGAGGCCATGGGCAGCGATTGTGTGGTCACCATCGACGTGCACAACCTGGCCGCCTTCGAAAACGCCTTCCGCTGCCGCACCCTGAACCTGCCGGCCCGGCCGCTGTTCCTGGATTACGCGGTGGAGTTGCTGCGCGATGAGAGCCGCGGACTGGTGGTGGTGTCGCCGGACGTGGGGGGGGTAAAGCGCGCCGAGGCATTCCGCGCCGACCTCGCGGAACGGCTGGGGCGGGACGTCGGCCAGGCATTCGTGGAGAAATACCGCAGCGCCGACCAGCTCAGCGGCGGCACACTGGTGGGCGAGGTCCGAGACCGATGCGCCCTGGTCATCGACGACCTGATCGCCGGTGGCGGCACCATCGAGCGGGCCACCGGTGCGCTGCACAGGGCAGGCGCGGCGCGCATCCTTGCATTGGCCAGCCACGGCCAGTTTGCCGGTGACGCCCTGCAGAAACTCGCCGCACTGCCCCTCGAGGCAGTGGCGGTGACCGATTCACTGCCCCAGGCAGGCGTTCCCCGCCTGAACATCCTCCGCTGTGCCCCCCTGCTGGCGGAGGCGATCCGCCGTTTGCACGATGGCGGTCCGGCGATCGAGCTGAGTCTCTGACATGTCCGGCAGCGACGACCCGTTTACGGCGGAAATCTCCCGCTTTGTCTGGGAGACAAAATATCGCCACCGGCACGGCGAGGGACCGCTCGATGACTCGATCGCGGATTCGTGGCGGCGGGTGGCCGATGCCCTGGCGAGTGTCGAGCCCGCCGATGGCCAGCAGTGGGCGGCGCGTTTCCGCGGCAACCTGGAGGGGTTCCGCTTCCTGCCCGGTGGTCGCATTCTCGCCGGGGCCGGCACGGGCCGCGATGTCACCCTGTTCAACTGCTTCGTGATGGGGGCGATCGAGGATTCCATCGAGGCGATATTCGAGCGCCTGAAGGAGTCCGCCCTCACCATGCAGCAGGGGGGCGGCATAGGCTGTGACTTCTCGACCCTGCGCCCGGCCGGCACCCAAGCCGTCCATACCGGGACGATCGCGTCGGGCCCGGTGTCCTTCATGCGTATCTGGGACAGTATGTGCGCGACCCTGCTTTCCACCGGCAGCCGCCGCGGCGCCATGATGGCCACCCTGCGCTGTGACCACCCGGATATAGAGCAGTTCGTGGAGGCCAAGCGGGACCCCCGCGAGCTCCGGCATTTCAACCTGTCAGTGCTGGTCACCGATGAGTTCATGCGGGCGGTGGAGGAGAACACCGACTGGCCGCTGGTGTTTCCCGCCGCGTCGCTGGATGGCGGCGGTGGCGAGACGCTGCTGCGCCAGTGGAGCGGTGCGCCGGGAGCAGTGCCCTGCCGGATCCTGCGGCGGGTTGGCGCACGGGAGCTCTGGCAGAGGATCATGCGCGCCACCTATGACTGCGCCGAGCCGGGCGTGCTGTTTGTGGACAGGATCAACGCCGACAACAACCTCCGCTACCGCGAGCACATCAGTGCCACCAACCCCTGCGGGGAGATCCCGCTGCCGGCCCACGGCGCCTGCGACCTGGGCTCGGTCAACCTGCTGGCGTTCGTGCGCCAGCCACTGACCCGGGAGGCACACCTGGACTGGGAGGGCATTGCCGCCTGCGCGGCCCTGGGGGTGCGCATGCTGGACAACGTCATCGACCTGTCACGCTACCCGTTACCGGCCCTGGCGCGGCAGGCCCGCGCTACCCGCCGGATCGGGCTCGGTATCACCGGGCTGGCAGATGCGCTGATTGCGCTGGGCCTGCATTACGACAGCGACGCAGGTCGCGACCTGGCGGCGCGGGTGATGCGGCTGTTGCGGGACAGCGCCTACCAGACCTCGGTGGGGCTGGCGGCGGAAAAAGGCGGCTTTCCCGCCCTCGACCGGGCCGCGCACCTGCAGGGCCCGTTCATCCAGGCCCTGCCGCCGCGCCTGCAACAGGCTATCGCGGAGCACGGCATCCGCAACAGCCACCTGCTGGCAATCGCGCCAACCGGCACCATCAGCCTGCTGGCCAATGGGGTTTCCAGCGGTGTGGAGCCGGTATTCGATTTCCGCCACCGGCGCCGCGTGCTGACCGCCAACGGCGACTACCGGGATTTCGAGATCTGCGACCCGGTTTACCGCCAGTGGCTGGAATGCCACGGCGAGGCGGCCCCCTTGCCACCGGAATTTGCCGCCGCCCGGCAGCTGTCGCCCGCGGCGCACCTGGCGATGGAGGCCGCCTTGCAGCCCTATGTGGACAACGCCATCTCCAAGACGGTGAACGTGCCCGCCAGTTGCCCGTTCGAAGACTTTGAATCCCTGTACCGCGAGGCGTTCCGGCTGGGTCTCAAGGGTTGTACCACCTATCGCCCGAACGAAATCACCGGCGGCATCCTGAGCGCTGAAAGCGGCGAGCCGGGGGGAGGTTCCCACTGCTGCGATATCGAGCGGGAAGGGGAGTGAAGGGGTAACGGGAAGCGACAGCAGGCCGGGAGAAAATTTCGTGTACCAGCGGAACCCGGCCGCGTTTCCAGCGTCTCAGGAAATACTATTGTTCCCATCCCCTGAGGTTGAGCAATATTCCCCGTGCCCCGATACCTCCCCCAAGGTCGGGGCTTTTTTTTGCCCCGGTACAAAAGCGCATCACCAACGGTAATAACGAGAATGCTGTCCTAGCATTTTGAGTTCAAAAGAATACAATGCCAGAGCGTCCGGGAGTTCCGGCGGGCCCCGCTACGGCTGGGAAATCCGTCGGCGCGAGCTTAACGTAGATGTATGAGTTGGCGTAACGCCGACGGCGCCGGATACCCCCATCGGCGCTGGGTGAGAACCCATAGGCGTACCCGTCCCCCTGGGTGCGTCTAGTAAGGTGCCCATCCCCAAGGGCACCGACCCCTGGCCGGCAGCCCCCATCTGCCGGCCTTTTTTTTCGCGCCTCCACCGGAACCGGCCGTTGTGCACAGCAGGCCGCGGCCTTTCATCTCCCCGTTATTGCAAATGATTCTCATTACGTTTATGGTCGGGTCATCTTGCCCGTTTCGACAACCAATACACGGAGGTTCCAGTGAAATTACGCTTTTTATGCGCAAACCACCGACGCTGGCTGGTGGCGGATCTGCACCGGGCCGAGCGCGCGATGCTGGCGGCGATGGAGGAAGGAGAGGGCCTGCTGGCGCAGGAGGGGCCCGAGCGGGCGCTGGCCTGGTTCGGTTGCGCATTCGAGCTCGCGGACTGCCTGCTGGCCCGGCATTGGCCGGAGCAGGGAGTGGCCGTGTGCCGCTTCAGCGACACCGCGCGCCTGCTGCTGGCCACCGCCGCGCGGCTCGACGACCGGACCCTGTGTGGCCGGGTCGTGGCGCTGGCGCGGCAGCGGCTCCTGGGGGCAGCGCCTGGCGCTGCCGAACCCCCGGCTGTGCCGATGGCTGCGACCGGGTTCACCGGTTGGCCGGGGATGTCGGGTGCGACCCGCCACTGACCGCGCCGCGGAAGCGGCCGGCGGGAAGGGGCCCTTCCTGGAATTGCGGGTGCGCGAGGACCGGTTGCTGGACCTGCTGGCAGGGCGGCAGCTCACCGCGGAGGACCTGCGCGCGTCGACGCCCGGTGCGCGCCGGCAGCTGCGCCGGCTGCTGTTGCAGTCGCTGTGGGGCGGGGGCCGGCGCTGACCGTTACCCGGCCGGCGTCCCCTCCTCGTCCAGGCTGAGCCACTGGGCAAGCTTGCGCTCCAGCTTGTCGAGGCCGGTGCGCTTGGTGGAGGAGAAGGTCTGTACCGACACTCCCTGGTCGAGGCCCTGCTCGCGCAGCTCCTTTTCCACCGCAAAGCGGGTGTTGTTGGCGGGGCCGTTCTTGAGTTTGTCGGCCTTGGTCAGAAGGATGTGTGCCGGCAGGCCCGAACTCACGGCCCAGGCCAGCATCTGCCGGTCGAACTCCTTGAGCGGCTGGCGGATGTCCATCAGCAGTATGAGCCCGCGCAGGCACTGCCGCTGCTCCAGGTAGGAGGCCAGGTGACGCTGCCACTCGTCCTTCATCGACCGCGCCACCTTGGCGTAGCCGTAGCCGGGCAGGTCCACCAGCCGCTGCCGGTCGCTGATGCGGAAGAAGTTGATCAGCTGGGTGCGCCCCGGGGTTTTCGAGGTGCGCGCCAGCTTGCTGTTGCCGGTCAGGGCGTTGATCGCACTGGACTTGCCGGCGTTGGAGCGGCCGGCGAATGCCACCTCCGCGCCGCTGTCCTCCGGGCACTCGGCCAGGGTGGGAGCGCTGGTTAAAAAATCGACGTTGCGGAAGTTGATCGGGGCGGGAAGGGGGTCTGTCATGATTGATCTACCAGATTCGGTACACTCGGTTGGCGCGCAAGTATATAATGCCGCCGTTTGTGGGACCTAAGGCTTTGGCGCTGGGTCCCCCGGCGCCGCAGGATAGACTGGGGGCGGCGCGGGTCCGGTGCAACCGGACCGATATCGCATCTTTCAGCGCGCAATGGGACGACGTATGAACAGCATTGTAAAGAACACCGCCCTGGCCCTGGGGCTTCTGGTAGCCGCACCGTTCGTGGTAGCCGAGGGCGACCCGGCCGCGGGCAAGGCCAAGGCCGCGCAGTGTGCCGCCTGTCACGGCCCCGACGGCAATAGCCCGGCAGCGGCATTTCCCAAGATCGCCGGCCTGGGCGAAAAGTACCTGCTCAAGCAATTGATGGATGTGAAGAGCGGCGAGCGCGAGATCCCGCAGATGGTCGGCCAGCTGGATAACTTCGACCAGCAGGACCTCGAGGACCTGGCCGCCTACTTTGCTTCCCAGAAGATGCAGCTGTCCGGCGCCGAACCGATTTCCGTCATGCTGAACAACAGCGAAAATGTCGACGGGCTGCAGCTGGGGCGCGAACTGTATCGCGGTGGCAACTCCGAGACCGGGGTACCGGCCTGCATGGGCTGCCACTCCCCCACCGGCCAGGGCAACGCCCCGGCGGGCTACCCGCGCCTGGGTGGCCAGTGGGCCGACTACATCGAGACCCAGCTCAAGGCCTTCCGGGCCGGTGAGCGGTCCAATGACGGCGAGACCCGGGTGATGCGCAGCGTGGCCCGCCAGCTGTCCGATGCCGAGATCAAGGCGGTGGCAAATTACCTGGCCGGTCTGCACGACCCCAGCTGACCCTCCGCAACGATTGCACGAAAAGGCCGGGTTCGTCCCGGCCTTTTTGCGTTTGGCCCCCCGGAGCTTGCGCCGCCGTCCGGGAACTTCAATAATCAGCGCTGTCTACAGATTTACCACCGGCGCCCGCCGCCGGAAGAATAACGATGGAGAACACCATGAGAGCTGTTGCCGCCCCCCTTACCCTGATATTCACCCTGCTGCTGAGCCTGACTGCCTGTGCCCAGGACAATGGCCAGTTCAAGGCCGGCCAGCACTACCAGGTGCTGCCGCAGGCGGTGCCCCAGGGCGATGACGGCAAGATCGAGGTCACCGAACTGTTCTGGTACGGCTGCGGCCACTGCTACCACTTCGAGCCGATGCTGAACAAGTGGGAAGCAGAGACCCCCGCCGACGTCGAGCTGGTGAAGATCCCGGCCATCTGGCAGCCGGTCATGGAAGTGCACGCGCGCCTGTACTATGTGGCCGACGCCATGGGCGTGCTCGACAAGATGCACCAGCCGGTCTTCAATGCCATCAACAACCAGCGCAAGATGTTCGCCAACCGCGACGGTCGCGAGTGGAACCCGGACATGGACGCCATCAAGGCGCTGTTCAACGAGCACGGCGCCGACGGTGAGAAGGCGGTCAAGCTGATGAATTCCTTCGCCATCAACAGCAAGGTCAAGCAGGGCATGGCCAACCAGCGCGCCTACCAGCTGGCCGGCACCCCTGAAATGGTGGTTGCGGGCAAATACCGCATCAGCACCTCCCTGCCGGGTTTCAAGGGCAAGAGCGACGGCCAGCAGCTGATGCTGGACGTGGCAGACTACCTGATCGAGAAAGAGCGCGCAGATCGCGGCTGATAATCGCAGATAGTGACAAAACCCCGCAGTATGCGGGGTTTTTTATATCCGGGCGTCCCATGAATCGAGCAGCAGCCGCGCTCTCCGCGGCCACAATCCCCAGCTCCCCCGCGCCCACTGTGGCGGGGCTTGCCCGGAGTATGCTGTTGTTCCTGTTCCTCTGTGCCACTGCCACAGCCCAACCGGATGCGGCCCAACCGGACATCGCGTCCCGGGTGGCCCGGGCGGGCAATCTCCTGTCCTATGTCGCCGCCGACTATGCCGAGGCAGTGCGCGACGGGCAGGTCATCGACGACTCGCTCTACCGCCGCCAGCGCCGCAACCTGGCAGAGGCGCGGGAATTGCTGTTGGCACTGCCGGAGCGTCCGGGCCGTGCCACGCTGGAGAGCCGCCTGGCCGATTTGCAGCGGGCTATGGCCGAGCGCCGCGACGGCGAGCTGGTGCGGCGTAGCGCCAATGCCGCCGCCGATCGCCTCGCGGCCCTCTACCAGCTGCAGCGCTCACCAGTCGAGCCGCTGCCCGCGCCCGAGGTGGCACAGGACCTGTATGTCGAGCGTTGTGCCGGCTGCCATGGGACCAGTGGCGAGGGTGCCAGCGGGCCCCGGCTCGATGACTACCGGCGCATGGCCGCTTTCAGCCTCTACGACCTCTACAGCGTCCTCGACCCGGAGGCGGACCCCACGCACGGCCGGCCCCTGGCAGGTGACTTCAGCAGTCGCCAGCGCTGGGCGCTGGCGGTCACTGTGGCGCATTTCGCCGTGGCGGATAAGAGGGCCCCGGCGCCGGAGCTGGCACAGTCACTGCCGGGCCTCACCAGGCTGCCGGGGATCGCAACCACCCGCCCCCTGGATTTGCCCCCGGATGCGGGCGCGGCCCTGATGTGGTGGCGCGGCAACCCCCACCGCATCGCGATCGACGTCCATCCGCTGGAGCGCGCCCTGGGACGCCTGCAGGTGGCGGAAACGGCATTTCGCGGTGGTGATGCCGCCACCGCCTACTACCAGGCCATGCTGGCGCTGCGCGAGGACTACCTGCCGCTGGAAGAGCGGCTGCTACAGCGGGACCCGGCCCTGGCCGGGCAGCTCACCGATCGCTGGCAGTCGCTGCGCACGGCAATCCTGGCCGATGCCCCGAATGCGGAAACCATCGCGGCCTTCCGCGACCTCCGCACCGCCCTCGGCAGGGCGCGAGAGCGCATGGCGCCTGTTGCGCTGCCGGGCGGCGGCTATATCTGGCTCGCGGCGCTGGCCGCCGTCGCCATCCTGGCGGGCCTGGTCCTCTGGCTCCGCCGCCGGCGCTGAGTCCCGTTTTCCGGTCTCCCGCTATCACAGCGGGGCGGCGGTAAGACCCCTTTCCCTATCTCCCTCACTGCCGCGCTGGCGGCCAAATGCGTATTTTTGACGGTTGCGCTGCCATTGTTGGTTTTTACGTCTAGCCTGTAGGGAAAGGGACGTGAAAAAGCGCGGAAGAGCACTTTTTCAACCCGGCGCCCGCGGGCTGCCGGCGAGGAAAACCGGTGGTCGGCGTATCCGCGTCCCGGCGACGTGGCCAGCCTCCGCCAAGTGTTGGTCAGCAGTAGTCGAGTTACGCATGAAGTTATTGCGTCACCTTACGTTCAACCGTGTGTTCTTTTCTTTTTTCCCTCTTTACCTACTGGTCCCGCTGCTGTGCCTGGCGGTGAGCCACGGCGCCTCGGCCGAAGTATCCCAGCGGGCCTGGGCCGGCAACTGGCTGGTGGTGGGCGAGGGCGACCAGCAGCTGGTGTGGCAGCTCCACGCCGATGGCTCTGGCTACGCCTATGGCTTTGCCCCCGGTGGCGAACTGTCCCACGGCTTTGCCATCAGCTGGTCCCTGCTGGGCGACCGGGTGCGGGTCCGCACCGGCGCCGCGGTGCGCTGCAGCGGCGGGGTTGTCGATGTGGCCTTTACCGGCTGGAGCCCGGTGACCCTAGACTTCGCAGTACTGGATGGACGCCACTGGCGCCAGCATGGTGGTGGCCTGCTCAGTTTCCAGCGTCGCCTGAAGCACTGGGAAACCCCCACGGCCGGAAGCGAGTGCCCGAAGCTGAGCAGCTAGGGCGCTACCCCTATCTCAGGGAAGAGTAAAGCGACTGACTGGAGACAAGCTGTAATGCAGCGGCGCTTTATTCTCGCAGCGGCCCTCGCCATGTCGGCCGGCGCTGTGTTGGCACAAGCGGAGCCCGATGCCGGGCCAACCCGGGATGGCTGGGGCTGGGAGGCAGATTCCCGCCTGCAGGCCTCCCAGTGGGTCGGCGACTGGCTGATCTCGCGTGACGGCGAGGCCCGCCACGTATGGAGCCTGAAAGCCGACGGCAGCGGGCGCTCCTACGCATTCTCCAAGCGCGACGACGGCAGCATGCGCTTTGCGTATGGCTACGACATCGAATGGTATTTTGACCCGTTCACCCAGATGGCCAACATCAAGACCGAGCGGCGAATCGTGTGTCGCGGTGGCAAGGTCTATCCGTATTTCCTCACCCTGAAGTCCTATGAGAGCGACTACGCCGTGCGCGGCAAATACGCTTGGCAGACGACCTGGACCGAGGCGAGTATCGGTGAGAACAACCTGCACAAATCCCTCATCGTATTCGTGACCCCACTGTCCGGGTGGCACAACCCGCGCAAGGATGCCCCGTGCCCGGAATTTCCCAGTATTGACCTGGAGCGCGACATTGACCGCGCGCTGGAGCAATGGGAACGCGACGCCGAGCGGGACAGGGCCAATGCCGAGGACGTGACCCCGGCAGCCGATGAGCCGCAGATTGAGGGTGAGAAGTTCATTGACTGAGAGTGGCTACCGCCTGGCGGCGTGGCCGTGGCTTCAAACAGCGGGAGTGAATCGATGTATGAACGCCGATATACGTCTGGAAGAATTACTGCGCACCAGTGAACCGCTGCTGTGCGCCGACCGGTGTGTATTCTGCACGCTGCAGGCCGAGCAACTGCCCGTGCTCGCCGGCCAGTGCCTGTTACTGGTCTGCGAGCGCGACGGCTACAGTGCGGTGCTGCCGCGGGAACTTGCCGAGCGCGAGGGCCTCGCGAGCAATATAAGCCTGTGCCGGATCACCCTTCGCCAGCCGCTGGACCAGGCCCGGGCGGAGTTGCTGGTGGCCCTCACGAGCGAGCTGGCGCACGCGCAGATAACGGCGCGGCTCACCTCGACGCCATTCGGGCACCACCTGTTTGTGCCCGAGCACCAGGCAGAGGACGCGTTGCGGCTGTTGCGCGCGATCGGCAACCGGGCGCAGTACTGCTAGCGGTTGTCAGGTTCGCCCGGCGGCCATGCAGATCGACTACCCGCTGGTTCAACCACACGGCGAAATTCGCCAGTTGCTGCCGGACTTTTTTTACCTGCCCGGTACGGCGCGCGTGGCGCCTGCCGCCGCCGTCAACCGCAATATGGGTATCATCCGTTGCGGCGATGAACTCGTACTCGTGAACCCGGTTCGACTGCGCCCCGCGCTGGAGGAAAAGCTCGAGGACCTTGGCCGTATCCGCCACGCCGTCAGGCTGGGGTACTTTCACGGCTGCGACGACCTCTATTACCGCGACCGCTACAACCTCACTTTCTGGAGCCAGCCGCACTCGGACCACTATCCCGCGCCGGCCGCCGATGCGCTGCTCAGGGAAGGCGGGGAGTGTCCGGTCCCCGGGGGTTATTTCTTTGAGTTTTCCCACGGCCGCCATCCCGAGGCTGCACTGCTGGTGCCAGCCTGCGGCGGCCTGCTGATCACTTGCGATGCGTTGCAGTATTGGGATTCATGGCGCGGCTGTAACTGGTGTGGCAAGAATCTCCTGCGGCTGGCCGGCTTTCATCGCGGCATGCAGGTGGCCCCCACCTGGTGTGCACGCATGACCCCGGCGGGCGCAAATCCCCGGCGCTGGTTGCGGGAAGACTTTGAACGCCTGCTGGAACTGCCGTTCCTGCACTTCATTGCGGCGCACGGCAGTTTCTGTGCGGACCGCGCCCACGAGGAAGTCGCCGCGGCAGTGGAGCGTCGGTTCTTTCCCGGCTGAGACGGGTTCTCTGTTATCTTGGGCAGCGGTCTAACTGCCATCGATTAACAACCGTCGGACTCCGCCCCATGAGCAAATTATCGCTCCCGGCCCGCCTGGCCATAATTGCCGGCTGGATCCTGTTCGCCTGGCTGCTGGCTGGCGCCCTGGTCGTGAGCGGACCGGAGCGGCTGGGCTTCTTTATCCTCGCCGCGGCCGCCGGGCTGTGGATGAGCGAGATAATTCCCCTGCCCGTAACCGCGTTGCTCGTTCCGGCAGCGGCCTATTTTACCGGCCTGCTACCGGCAGCAGAGGCGCTGGCACCCTTCGCCAGCACCATCATTTTCCTGTTTATGGGTGGCTTCACCCTCGCGGCCGTGCTGCACGCCCACGGCATTGACCGGCGCCTGGCAGGCCGGGTGCTGCGGCTCGGGGGCGGTCACCTCTGGCCCACCCTGGTAGGCTTCTTCCTTACGGTGTCCTTCCTCTCCATGTGGATCAGTAACACCGCCACCAGCGCCATGATGCTGCCAATCGCCCTGTCCCTCGTTGATCGTGACCATCCACGCACCCGCACGTTTGCGGTGCTGGGAACCGCTTACGCCGCCAATATCGGCGGGCTGGCCACGATAGTGGGCAGTCCGCCCAATGCGATTGCCGCGCGGGCGTTGGGGGTGGATTTCATCTCCTGGTTGCAGGTTGGCCTGCCGGTAACCCTGGGTATGTTCCCGCTGGTGCTCGCCAGCCTGTGGCTGGTGCTGCGCCCGGACCGCGAGCGCGCCGAGATCAGCAAGCCGGACCTGGCACCGGTACCCTGGACTGCGGGCGCCATCGGCGCCATCGCATTGTTTGCGGTTGCGGTTCTCGCCTGGACCCTGTCGACGCCCCTGACCCGCTGGCTGGGGTTGGGTGGAAGCTTTGATGCTGTGGTGGGCCTGTGCATCACTGCGCTGGCCCCGTTGTGCGGACTGATCAGCTGGCCGGCACTGCAGAGCCAGATCAACTGGGGCATCCTGCTGTTATTCGGCGGCGGCCTGTGCCTGTCGCTGATACTCCAGCAAACCGGAACCTCGGTATGGATTGCCCAGTCCCTGCTGGGCGGACTGGGCCAGGCGCCCGGCTGGTTGCTGGTCGCGGCCTGCATCGCGCTGATGATCTTCCTTACCGAGCTGGCTTCGAATACCGGCAGTGCCGCTATCCTGGTGCCGGTTTTCTATGGGCTGGCCCAGCAGTTCGACCCCGGGATTACCGAGCCACTGATTCTCGGCATCGGGATGGCGGCCTCCTGTGCATTCATGTTGCCGGTTGCAACACCGCCCAACGCGCTGGCTTACGGTACCGGCGTGGTGCGGCAGGACCAGATGCTGCGCGCCGGCCTGATCCTGAACCTGTTGGCAATACCGGTGGTATGGATCATGGTAAGCTGGCTGGCCCGATAAACACGCCCGCCCTGACCGGCTGTGCCGAAAGTTGCGGCGGTTACTGCACAACGCTGGAATATGTTGCCGATGAGAGTTAACGCCCTGTTCGGTGCGCTTATTGCGGGCGCGCTGGTTGCCTGTGCCACCACCCAACTGCCGTTGCCGCCGGCCGACGCCGAAAATATGCGCCGTCATATCGATTACCTGGCAGCGGACGACCTGGCGGGGCGGGAGACCGGCACGCCCGGCTACCGCGCGGCGGCCGATTATGTAGCCGGGCAGTTTGCCGAGCTGGGGCTGCAACCGGCCGGCAGCGACGGCTACCTGCAGCCGGTGCCCTTCCGACGGGCCAGTTGGGACAAGCGCGAGCCGACCATGGTTCTGCAGGGGCGCGATGGTGATATCACCTTCCGCTTCGGGGAGGATTTCGTTGCCTCGCCGCCCACCGCCAGTGAGAAGACCGCGGTTGCCGCCGGGCTGGTGTTCGTGGGCTTTGGCATCGAGGCGCCGGCCCACGGCATAGACGACTATGCGAACCTGGACGTGGACGGCAAGATTGTGGTGATGCTGCACGGGCGCCCGGACTTCCTGCCCAGCGAGGTGGGCGCCCACTATGCCTCGGGCCGCACCAAGCGCATGACCGCGGCGCGCCACGGCGCGGTGGGTTATATCACCCTCAACACGCCGGAGCGGCAACAGCGCTGGCCCTTCGCCCGCGCGGTCAAGCATATGCGCGACGACAGTTTTGACTGGCTCGGCGCCGACAGCCAGCCCGGCAACGCCATCCCCGGGCTGCACCCCGGCATCTACCTGGACATGCCCGCGGGGCGCCAGTTGTTCATGGGTGCAGAGCGTAGCCTCGACACCATTTATACCGAGATCGCGAACGGGCTGGCCCCGCGCGGTTTTGCGCTGCCCTATCGCGCCGCGCTCACCAGCGGCGCCAGCCACGAAAAGATCCTGAGCCCCAATGTGGTGGCGGTGCTGCCGGGTAGCGACCCGGAGCTTCGCGACGAATATGTGGTGTTTTCCGCGCACCTCGACCACCTCGGCAGGGACGCCGAGGGCCGCATCGTCAACGGCGCCCAGGACAATGCGGCCGGCATTGCCATCATGCTGGAGACGGCGCGACTGTTTATCGAATCCGGTCGGCCCCCGCGGCGCTCGCTGATGTTTGTCGCCGTCACCGCGGAGGAAAAAGGCCTGCTGGGCTCCGACTATTTTGCCCAGCACCCACCGGTACCGACCGGGGCGATGGTGGCCAATATCAACCTGGACATGCCGATGCTGCTGTATCCCTTCCGGGACATTATCGCCTTCGGTGCCGAGCACTCCTCCCTGGGCCAGACCGCGGCGCGCGCCGCCGCGCGCGCCAACCTGAGACTGAGTCCCGACCCGATGCCGGAGCAGGTGATCTTCGTGCGCAGCGACCACTACAGCTTTGTCCGCCGGGGCGTGCCCGCCATATACCTGATTACCGGGCGCGATTCACTGGATAGCAGCATCGACGGCACCGCCATGCAGAACCAGTTCTTCCAGGAACGCTATCACCGCCATACAGATGAGGCCGATGGCCAGGTGAACTATGTGGCCGCCGAGCAGTTTGCCCGGGTGAACTACGCCATCGCCCGGGAAGTGGCCGATGCGGACCGCAAACCGAGCTGGAATGCCGGGGACTTCTTCGGCGACCTGTTCGCCCGCTAGCCGCGGCCGCTTTCCCGCCTGCGCACCACCACCGCCGTGCGCAGGCGCTCCCGCCCGAAAAGGGACATCCTGGCGAAGTCCTCGCGTGCAATGGGCAGGTAGCTGCTGTCCAGCGCCCCCCAGGTGTCGTCCATGTCCGGGTCGTGCACGTACAGGCACTGGTCATCGATACCCGCCAGGGTCACCCAGTGAGGCACCTTTTTCCCGTCCAGCCGGTAGGTGCTGACCATCAGCAGTGCCAGCGCTCCCTGTTCCAGCCACTGCTCCAGCTGCGCCTGGGAGAAATCCGCTGTTTCCACCGGAATCGCCGCCGCGCGGGCCGCGCGACGGAAGTCCGCGTCCACCTGCCGGATCACCTGTTTCTTTTCTGCCGAGCGTACGCCATCGACAAACAGTGCCGTGGCCTGGCTCACGTAGACGCTGGTGGCGAAACCGCGGGCGTGCATGGCCAGCGCCAGTCCCACCGGGTGACAGCCACCGTGCCCCGAGGCCATGAAGATGGTGGTGGCTTCGCGCCACAGGGCCAGCTCCTCGCTCACCGACGGCTGGTAATCCCGGTCCAGGGCGGCCATCGCCATCATGGCGGCAGCCGGTCCGCAGGTGAAATCGGTGGTCTGCCGGTACCAGGGCACCTCGAGCCGCTGCAGGTTCTCCGGCCGGTAGCGGATCCTTTTCTGCATCCGCAGCGCGTCGCCGCGGTCGTCATAGTAATTCGCATAACGACCGAAGGCCCGGTAGCCGAGCTGTTCGTAAAGCCCGATGGCGGCGGTGTTGCCCTCGGCCACTTCGAGCCGCATGAACAGCCGTCCCTGCTCCCGGGCGGCAGTTTCTGCCGCCTCGAGCAGCGACCTGCCGATACCCCGGCCGCGCCCGGCCGGTGTCACCGCGAGTGAATATAGTCGCGCCAGTCGTGTGCCGCGGCGCAGCAACACCAGCACGTAACCCACCAGCTCCCGGCCGTTGTCCTCGGCCACCAGCAGCACGCGGTTTTCCGCCGTCACCCAGTGGCGCAGGCGTCGACGGCTGAGGCGGTCGCTGGCGAAACTGGCCTGTTCGATCGCATGCAGGGCCGCCAGGTCGGCAGGAGTTGCCGGGCGGAGAAGGGGCGGGGACGAGGTCGGGGAGGGCATGGAGTCGCCTGTCGGCAGGGGCCGTGAAAACCGCGACGGTGCGGCCCGGCAACAGTAGCAAAAGGACATGGAAAAGGAAGCGCCCGACCACGAAAAAATACAAAATAAATCTAGGTGCCCGGCCGCTTTTCTTCTATCTTTCGCCTGCTGCCGGTCGTCACCGGCCCCAACCCTGCGAGGCGCCTCAACCCATGTCCCGGGTGCTATTAGTCATCGACCAGCCCAGCGACTGGGCTCCCTATTATCCCAGCGAGCGGGTGATCACTTTCGCCGACTACCTGCAGCTTCCCGCACGGCAGCAACGCACGCGCGTCATCAACCTGTGCGCCGGCTACGACTATCGGAGCGAGGGCTATTATTGCTCCCTGCTGGCAGAGGCCCGTGGCCATCGGGTGTTACCGAGCGTACGCACCCTGAACGACCTGGCGCTGCCGCAGCTCTATAGGCTGCAGCTCGGCAGTGTGCTGCCGGCACTCGGCCGGCTGCGCACTCCCGAAGAGGGAGCGGCTGAGCTGGTGGTGAAATCATTTTTCGGCCAGTGCGAGGACCCGCTGCTGCAACCGCTGGCGCGGTTGCTGTTCGATCGTTTTCCCTGCCCGATCCTGGAGATCCACCTGACCTGGGATGGCAGCTGGCAGATCGCCGACCTGCGCCTGTGCTCCCACCGCGAACTGGATGACGCCGGCGAGACCCGTTTTGCCGAGGCGCTCGACCGTTTCAGCAACCAGGTGTGGCGCCCGCGGCAGAAAAGCGAGAGCAGCCGCTATGACCTGGCGATACTGGTCAACCCGGAGGAAGCGTTGCCGCCATCGGACCAGGCCGCGCTGAAAAAATTCGCCAACGCCGGGCGCGAACTCGGTTTCTCGGTGGAGCTGATCACGCCCGCGGATTACCTGCGCCTGCCGGAATTCGACGCGCTGTTTATCCGCGAGACCACCGCTATCGACCACCACACCTACCGCTTTGCCAAGAAGGCCGAGGCCGAGGGCCTGGTGGTGCTGGATGACCCCACCAGCATCCTCCGCTGCACCAACAAGATCTACCTGGCCGACCTGTTTGCCCACCACCGCGTACCGGCACCCAGGACACGCATCCTGCGCCGGGGTGACAATGACGGGCTGGCTGCGGCCGTGGCGGAGCTGGGACTGCCGATGGTCATCAAGATACCGGATGGCTCCTTTTCCCGGGGCGTGGTGAAGGTAAAAACCGCCGAGGAACTGCAGGAGCGGGCCGGGGAGCTGTTCGCCGAATCGAGCCTGCTGCTGGCCCAGGAGTTCCTGTACACCGAGTTCGATTGGCGGATAGGTGTGCTGGACAATCGGCCGCTGTATGCATGCCGTTACTACATGGCCAAAAACCACTGGCAGATCTACAACCACGACCGCAAGAAGAACAGCAGCGGCAGTTTTACCACCCTGCCCACTTTCGAGGTTCCGCGGGCGGTGCTTCAGGCCGCTTTGAAGGCGACCCGGCCGATCGGCAACGGTTTTTACGGTGTGGACGTAAAGGAATCGGCAGGCCGGGCCTATGTCATCGAGGTCAACGACAATCCGTCCATCGACAGTGGTGTGGAAGACAAATACCTGGGCGGCGAGTTATATCGGCTGGTGATGGAGGAATTTCTCCGCCGCCTCGATGTGCGCCGGAGCGGACATGGAAGTGCACGCACGACTGCCCGCCCAGTCTCCTGATGTGCTCCCGTAATGGCATGTAATGAGAGGTGTCTCACGGTTCCTGCCGATTATGTTAGGCTTCGCGCCGGCTGGCGTTTTTTTCCTCCGGCCGGAAAAAACAAGAAACAAGCAGGATTGACCATGATCAAGAAACTTACCCTGGGGGCCTCCATTGCCGCTCTGACCCTGGCTACTGGCTGCGCCAGTATCCTGAGTGACAGCAAGTACCCGGTGACCATTAACAGTACACCCACCGGTGCCAACTTCTCCGTCACCAATGAGGCAGGCCTGGACGTGCACACCGGTGTGACCCCGGACACCATCACCCTGGACGCCTCCGACGGCTTCTTCTCCTCGGCTACCTATGTAATCAAGTACCAGATGGCCGGTTACAACGAGCAGAGCTTCCAGCTGAAGGCGGGCATGGACGGCTGGTATATCGGCAACATCCTCTTCGGTGGCCTGCCCGGCCTGCTGATCATCGATCCGGCCACCGGCGCGATGTGGAAGCTGCCGAAGACTGCCCACGTCAGCCTGCAGCCGCAGACTGCCGCCGCTGCCCTGGATGGCCTGACCATCGCCTCCATCGACCAGGTGCCGGAAGAAGAGAAGTCCCAGCTGGTGCGTGTGAAGTAACAGCACCGGTTTTCGCTTCATGAAAAGCCACCCCACGGGGTGGCTTTTTTGTTGGCGACACCCTTCATGATGCCTGCCGGCACAACTCCAGCCAGCGCTCGATCCCCGCGCTGCGATATTTCTGCCGGTGCAGGGCAAAGTAGAATTCACGGCGGAAATCGCGCTGGGGTACCGGCAGTTCCACCAGCGAGCCGCGTTTCAGTGCATCGGTGAGCGATACCCGCGACAGGCAACTGATGCCGAGGCCCGCCTCCACCGCCCGCTTGATCGCCTCCGTATGCTGCAGCTCCAACAGGATATGCAACTGCGGCAGCAGTCCGGCCAGGGCGCGCTCGAATGTCTGCCGGGTACCCGAGCCGGGTTCACGCAATATCCAGGTGGCCGCACACAGGTCGCGGTCGCCCAGGCGTTTGCGGCCCGCCAGCGGGTGGCCTGGCGCGCAGAACACCACCAGCTCGTCGTCGCGCCAGGGGATCATTTCCAGGTCCGGGTGGTTGAGTTCGCCTTCAATCAGCCCCAGGTCAAGCTCGAAGTTGCGCACCCGCTCGGCGATGGCGGCGGTGTTGGCCACGTCCAGCTCCACCCGGGTGCCCGGCTGCTCCGCCATATAGCGCGCCATGATGCCCGCCGCCAGGTAGTTGCCGATAGTGAGGGTGGCACCTATCTTCAGCCGTCCCAGCTCACCGTGGGCGGCCAGCGCGCCCTCCAGTTCGCGGGCGCGTTCCAGCAGCTCTTCGGCCCGCGGCCACAGCTGCCGCCCGAGCTCGTTGAGGCGCAGGCGCTTGCCGGTGCGCTCGAACAGGCGCAGGTCGAACTGCTGCTCGAACTCTTTCAGGGCTGTGGAGCAGGCGGACTGGGACATATTCAGGCTGGCAGCCGCGCGGCTGACATTCTCGTGGTGGGCGCAGGCGAGGAATACCTCCAGCTGGCGCAGGGAGTAGCGCAAGGCGAGCCTCCGGGGAAAGGGTCGTTATCGATTCAGTCGATAAGGATTATCGAAATATCCCATTTTGCCAATAGGTATTCCGCGGCTAGAATTCAGGCATTAAGAGAATTGAGGAATAACTGGTTCTAACGTTATGTCAAATTTGAATATTGAAAAGGTGTTGGAAGTCCACCACTGGAACGACACCCTGTTCAGCTTCAAGACCAGTCGCGACCCGTCATTCCGCTTCGAGAACGGCCACTTTACCATGATCGGCCTGCAGCAGGAGAACGGCCGCCCGCTGCTGCGCGCCTACTCCATCGCCAGCGCCAATTACGAGGACGAGCTGGAGTTTTTCAGCATCAAGGTGCCGGACGGTCCGCTCACCTCCAAGTTGCAGAAGATCCAGCCGGGTGACGAGATCTTCGTGAGCCGCAAGCCCACCGGCACCCTGGTGGCGGACCACCTGCTGCCGGGCAAGCGCCTGTGGCTGCTGTCCACCGGCACCGGCCTGGCGCCGTTCCTCAGCATCATCAAGGATCCGGATGTATACGAGCGCTTCGACCAGGTGATCCTCACCCACGGCGTGCGCTACAAGTCGGAGCTCGCCTACCAGGACTTTATCGAGCGCGAGCTGCCGGAGCACGAGTATTTCGGCGAGATGATCCGCGAGCAGTTGCTCTACTACCCCACAGTAACCCGCGAGAAATACCGCAACAACGGCCGCCTCACCGACCTGATGCTGTCGGGCAAAATCTTCGACGACCTGGATGTGCCGAAGCCCAATCTCGAAGAGGACCGCTTTATGCTGTGCGGCAGTCCGGCGATGCTGAAAGACCTCACCAGAATCCTCGACGACTGGGGCTTCCGCGAGACCCGCGCCGGCGTCCCGCACGAATACGTTATTGAACGCGCTTTTGTGGAAAAGTAATTTCCAACAGGTTCGATTTGCTGGCCACCTTCGGGTGGCTTTTTTGTTTGCACGAGCAGCCGCCGCGGCGCCCGCCGGATGATCTCTTTACCCGCCAGTACGTATCACTGTCCCGAAGGCCCCTGTTGAGCGGCTTTCACCTACCCTGTAAGTAAGCCCGGTAAGCCATCGCTGCGGGTGCTGGCACAAACGGAATCAGGAGCGGGAAACGGTGCGAAAACTCTTGTTGGTATGGCTGGCGGTGCTCTGTGGGTGCACGGGTGTCCCCGAAAACGTCGAGCCGGTGAAAAACTTCGACCTGGATCGCTACCTGGGCCGCTGGTATGAGATTGCCCGGCTGGACCACTCCTTCGAGCGCGGCCTGACCCACGTCACGGCCGACTACAGCCGCAACGACGACGGCTCGGTGAAAGTCATCAACCGCGGCTATTCACGGGAGGAGGGGGAGTGGCAGCAGGCCGACGGCCGCGCCCGGTTTGCCGGCGATCCGCGCACCGCGCACCTGGAGGTGTCCTTCTTCGGTCCCTTCTATGCGTCCTATGTGATCATCGCGCTGGATGACAATTACCGCCACGCACTGGTGACCGGCTACAACCGCGACTACCTGTGGCTGCTGTCCCGCGAGCCCTCAGTTCCGGATGCGGAGCTGCAGCCGCTGCTGGAACAGGCCCGCGACCTGGGCTACCCCATAGACCAGCTGATCTTCGTCGAGCAGGACAACCGGCCCCCGGAACCGGGTCGCTGAACCGGGCCGCGGAAGGTCACACCCTCAGGGCTTCAGCTTACGCTCGCCCCACCAGGCAAGCGCCAGCAGCATCACCAGCAGCAGCGCCAGCCATGGGCGCGGCAGCGGCCGGCCAGGCGCGGCAGTGGCCGGCTCAGGTCCCAGCCGCGCGGTGGCCATCTGCCGGCTCTCGTCGCGCATGAGGGCGCGCTGCCAGTCGGGCCAGGCCTCGGCCGGGAACACATAGAAAGCATGCACGGACCCGTCATCTCCCGCCAGCTGGTGCCAGCCGGGCTCTTCCGGCCAGTACGCGTGGCAGCGGCGGCCGGCGGGCGCGCCAGGGAGGACGCCGCTCCCGGCCGGGCCGGCCAGCGCGGGGGGCTGCCCGAAGTCGTCCCTGCACAGGGTCACCCGGTGGCCGGCACGCGGCAGCGGCTCGCGCACCTCCAGTGCCTGGCCGTGGCCGAGGTGTGCCAGCTGTGGCTCCAGTACGGACTGCCACAGGCGGGCGAAAGCCCCGCGCTGGCCGGCGGTCATCCAGCGGTAACTGTTGTGGAAGAACACGAACCCGAGCGCGCCGTCGGCGCTCTGCCGCCCCCAGTAGAGCGATGCCGGGCTGTCGTCGCCGAGAAGCGAGTCTGTCTCCCGCGCCGTCGCCGGCCGGTAGCCACTGAGCGCGAGTGGCGGGGTGTCGCGGTCCCCGTTGGGCGCGCTTACCTGCACCGCGGCGGCCGGCTGCAGCGCCATGTCATTGCGGGCGGCATATTCCAGGAACCCCGCCGGGCTGTCCTCGCCCACCAGCCATAACACCGAGCCACCCGACCTCGCCATGACCTCCAGCGCGCGGCGCTGGCCACTATCGAGCAGCGGCCACAGGTGGCTGTCGAGAATCAGCAGTTCGAACTCACTGGCCATATCCAGCGGGGCGCCGCTGCCGGCCTCCAGCCCGTTGAGGTTTTCATTGCGCTCGATGCCCGGAGCCAGGCGGGTCACTACCCGGGCGGGGACGCCGGACTGCCGCAGCCAGCGCGACAGGGCCGCCGACTCGAAGCCCGGCCGCGCCAGCCACAGCAACACCCGCGGGCGCTCGCCGGCCTCGACGGTAACCGGTACCGGTTCGCTGCGGGCGGTGGCTCCCTCACCCACCTGCAGGCGGTATTCCCAGCGGCCCGCCAGCCGCGGCAGGTCGGACAGCTGCACGGTGCTGCCGGCTTCTCCCGTCACCGCCTCCGCAACGCGCTCGCCAAAGGGGTCCACCAGGGCCAGCGGCACCCCGGCGGGCGTGTGCGCGCCGGTGTTTATCTCGAGGGTCAGGGACTCCCCCAGCAGCAGCCGGCGCGGCCAGCGCGGCCGCCAGCCATCGGCGACGGGCACCTCCAGCTGCAGCCGCAACGGCGGCAGCGCCAGCAGGGAATCCCGGTAGTGGCCCGGGCCGGCCAGGCCGATGCCCGCTACCCCTGCCAGCTCCCGGTCCGACAGCGCCGGGCTGATCGCCGCCCGCGTACTGCCCGCGTTCGCCCCGGCTGCCAGCTCCGCGTGCTGCGGGGCCGGCAATAGTGCCGGTGGGTGGGCCAGCATCCACGCCACCAGCCAGATGCCGGACTGCAGCAACCCGGCGGCCACCCGCCGCCCGCGACTGGCCTGGCGGCGCGCAACCAGCAGCAGCGACAGTAGTGCCCCGATGACACAGAGCGCGGTTATCCAGCTGCTCATGAACCCGTACCTCCCTGCTCCGCCGGCGCGGTCTCATCGAGCCACTCGGTAAAGGCCCCCGCAGGCGCGGCGCCGCCGGGCAGGGCCGGCGCTACTGCCGGCTCCGGCAGCAGCCGGTAGAGCTGCGCCGCCAGCTCCTGCCGGCAGCGGTCACAGGCCGGGTCCTGCCGGTAGCGGCGCAGGGCCTTGGCCAGTTCCAGCCGCTCCGCCGGTTGCCGCTCCAGCTGCGGCAGCCCGGGCAGGGCATCCAGCGCTTCTGCTGCCGGCCTGTCCCCGGCCAGCAGGGTGCGCAGGGTTGCCTCCAGCCCTGCGCGCGCGCGATCGTGGAAGGCCTTGTCTAGCGCGGGTGGCGTGACCTCGTCGCGCTCGCCGGTGAGGCGTCGCTCCTCGTCCACCGGCGGGGGCTCGAAGCCGACCCGCTGCAGGTAGATCCGCGAGGCCTGCTGCACCTCCTTGATAAAGCGCAGTGCCCGGTGTTGATGCGGCAGTGACGCGCGCGGCTCCACGACCGACAGCTCGCGCCAGGAACTCCACATCGCGTTAAGCGCACTACGTAAAAGCTCCTTGGTCTGCGGGTCGAACAGGGTGGCGTGCTCGGAATTGTCATGCTGGTGGCCTACGGCGGCCACGATACCGGTGGCGTCGCCGAACCGGGCCGGGCTTGCCGGGCTCTTATCGTGGCCGGCCCCGTGATGTTCCCCGCTTTCCTGCCCACTTTTCTCGTGGCCGCCTTCCCCGTGACTGCCTTCATGGTCACCTTCGTGGCCGCCACTGCCGTGTTCCAGTTCGGAGTCCTCCTCGCCCAGGAACTTGCCGTAGCGCATGCGCAACAGGTTCTGTTCATGGGCGAGCGCCGCGGAGCGCCGGCGGAACTCTGCCGGCTCAAGTTCCGGCTGCTCCGCCAGCAGCGCCTCGGTATCAATAATCAGCTGGCGCTGGCTGCGGAAATACTCCGGCAGCACCTTGATGGCCATACCCTCGGCGTCGCTCAGGCCGAAGATCTCCTCCTGCTGCCAGCGCAGGATAAAGTGCTGGCTGCTGGCCACGTTGGCCGCCGGCGCGCGGTTGTCGCGCGCCTCCAGGTACCAGTAGAGTTCGTCGCCCGGCTCGATGGCAAAGCGTCCCACCGGCACCTGGAAGCGGTAGCGCAGCCTCTTGTCATCGCCCTCCTTTTCCAGCGGTTGTAGCGGTAGGCGCTGGTTGCGGAAGCGCACGTTCTCGCCGTTGCCGCTGGCCAGTGTCACCACGAGAGTCGTATCGGCTACCCGGAAGTCGTCGCTCACCGAAACATCCACCGCCAGCGTGGCATCGTCGGGCGCCAGGTTGCTCCCCACGGGCAACAGGCTGTCCCGCGGCAAGGTGAAGGCGAATTCCGGCGCTCGGTCCGGCGTTACCTCGATATTGTGGATCTCGGGCAGCAGCGTCTCCTGGCCGTCCCGGGTGACCGCCAGCTGGTAGAAGTCGCTTTCTGCCAGTTGCCGCTCCAGCCGCCATCGCCGCGCCGGGGTCTCGCCCTGCGCGCGGAAGTCGATCGCCCTGTCCGCGGCCTGCATCACCAGCCGCTCTGCCGGCGCCGACAGGGTGACCGACCAGGTGACGCGGGCGTTCTCCGGAGCGCGCACTTCCAGCGACTGCTCCGTGGCCGCCAGGCCGGTGTAGCCGGGGGGATCGACCCGCGTGCTGGCGGCACTGATGGCGATTCCCGCACGCGAGTCCGCCGCGGCGGCGGCCGGGGCGGGCGCGGCGCCTTCGTCCGGCGCGCCCGGCCAGGGCAGCGGTGCTGCTACCAGTAATGTGCCGAGGCAGGCGAGCAGGGTGGCGGACACCGCCGCGCGCCGGTCCCCCGGGTGGAAGCCCGCCAGTGCGCCAACGCCCTGGAGGCGCGCCAGCGCCTCTT
Source organism: Microbulbifer yueqingensis (assembly GCF_900100355.1). Taxonomy (GTDB): domain Bacteria; phylum Pseudomonadota; class Gammaproteobacteria; order Pseudomonadales; family Cellvibrionaceae; genus Microbulbifer; species Microbulbifer yueqingensis. Next base: position 286,738 of record NZ_FNFH01000004.1, read on the forward strand.
CGGTGCGGCGCTGTTGCAGGCGTGCCAACGGTCCCAGGTCTCCGGGACGTTGCAACAGCAGGGTACTGCTGTCCTGCAGCTGCGGGTGGCGGCAGTCCAGCTGCCGGCACAACTGCGGGAGCGAAAGTCGCCAGCGCCGGTCGAGCAGGGCGCCGAGCCCGGCCATGGCCATCGCGGCAGCGCCGCTCCAGGCCGGCCAGCCCAGCCAGGTATGCAACAGCTGGCCCAGCGCCCCACCCGCTCCGGCCAGCAGCAGGTAGGGGGCGACGCCGCGGGCGCGCCAGCGCCGGCGGGCGCGGACCAGGGGCAGGGCGGTCGGCGAGCGCTTACCCATCGGCGCGCCTCCGCGACAGGGTCACCGCCCGCTCCACCAGCAGCAGCACCAGCAGTGCCAGCAGCAGCGGCTGCTCCAGGGGTGCGCGGGCGGGCGTGGCCACCTGTTCGTCCGGTACCGGCGCCCCGGGCAGCTGCCCGACAGACCAGCGCGGGCGCGCGGCGGCGTGCAACGGCCAGTCCTGCCGGGTCCACTGGTGCCACAGCTGCTCCGGCAGCTCGGGGCGCCGGTAAAAGGCGCTGTCATCCCAGTCGCCGCGGTAGCGCAGCCAGCTGCCCCGGCCGAGCGCCGCCGCCTGCCGCGCGGGACCGGGGTCGCCCGTGAGTGCTGCAAAACCGGGATCCGCAGTGGGCGTCACCCTTTCATCGGTTATCAACAGGCCCCCGCCCCGGGCGAACCGGCGCGCGGATTCCGGCAGGGCGCCGGGCCGGTTGTAGAGCAGCCAGTCGGCTTCCCGCGGGTCCAGCGCGGCGGCATCCGCCATGGTACGGATTTCGGGCCGGGCCTCACCGCTGTCGGCCAACTGCTGCAGCATCGGCTCCAGCCAATGGGGCTGATCGCCGATCACGGCCATGACCGGGGTGGGGACCGGGTAATCGCCCGCTTCCTGCAGTGTGTGCCACTGCCAGTGGGGGCTGTAGCGCAGCGCGCGATAGCCGCCGGCATTGACCCCTGAGCGCAACAGGATATGGGCGTCGCGAAACTCCGGTTGCGCCGCGAGGCTGGACAGGCTGTGCCACAGGTCCCCGGTGTGCGGTTCCGTGGATGTGACGGGCTGCGGTTGCGGCTGTAGCCACAGGGTGCGGTCGAAACCTTCTGTTTGCTGCAGGAAGCTGTCCAGCTCGCCCGCCTCGATACGCGGATCCACCAGCAGCACGCTGCCCCGGTCGCCGCCTGGCTCGCGCAGCGGCCCGGCCACCAGCGCCACCAGCGTTGCCAGTAACAGCAGGCGCAGGGCCAGCAGCCAGCGGTCCCGCAGCTGCAGGCGCTTCCAGCTCTGCGGTTGCCGCTCCTGCAGCCAGCGTGCGGCGGCGAAGGTGATTTCCCGCGGGGCGCTGCGCTGCAACAGGTGGATAACCAGGGGTACCAGGAACACCAGTGCCAGCCACAGCCATTGCGGTGATTGCCAGAATCCGGACCAGTCGGGCCACTGCATCTCAGGCCACCCGGGAATGCTGGTTGATGAAGCGGTGCACGGCGTCCGCCAGCGGCTCCTCTACCTGCACACTGGTGAGTGGGCACTCGCGCGCGGCGAAGTCCGCGGCCAACGCCTGCTGTGCCTGCGCGAACGCCTCCAGGTACTGCCTGCGCTGGCTGCGGGCATCCAGCTCGCTGGAGCCCGGTGCCTCCGGGTCGCGCACCCGCAGCTCGCCGTCAAAGGGAAAGGTCTGCTCGGCTTCCACCAGCACCTGCAGCGGCAGGCACGGGCGGCCGGCGGCGTGCAGGCGCTGGGCGAAGTCGCTGATCTCCCGTTCCCGCTCGAAGAAATCACTCACGAGCACCACCTGGCTGCGCGGCTCGAACTGTGCCCAGAGCGGTTGCAGCTGCGCTGCACCCGGCCAGTGGCCGGTGGCTTCCGAACGTTGCAGCTCCAGCGCGATGCGGTGGTGGTGGCCCTCGCCCTGGCCGGGAGGGATACGGCCGATCCCGCGGTCGTTCAGCACCAGCAGCGAGCAGCGGTCGCCCTGGGCCTGCAGCAGCCAGCAGAGGGTGGCTATCCAGCACTTCGCGTACTGCAGCTTGGTGAGTTCCGGCACCGCGAAACTGGGCTGGGCCATCGACGCGCTGGCATCCAGGACAAAGCACACATGCATCTGGCTTTCCTGTTCAGCCTCGCGCACGTAGTAGCGGTCCGAGCGGGCGTAGAGTTTCCAGTCCACGTGATTAATGGGGTCGCCGGGCTGGTAGCTGCGGTATTGCTGGAACTCGAGTCCCGCGCCGCGGCGGCGGCTGTGCTGCACGCCCAGCAGCACGCCCGCGGCAATGTGCCGCGACAGCCACGCCAGGTCGCGGGTGCGCGCCAGTGTCAGCGGGTCCAGCAGTTCCACCGTATCAGTCCCGGCCCGGTTCCGGGCAGGCCCGCAACAGTTCGTCGATTACCCGCTCGATGCCGATGCCCTCTGCCTGGGCGTGGAAACTCAGCAGCACGCGGTGGCGCAGCACCGGCAGCAGCAGCGCGCGGATGTCGTCCCGGGTGGCAGCCAGGCGCTGGTTGAGGAAGGCACGGGCCTTGGCCGCCAACACCAGCGCCTGGCCGGCGCGGGGACCGGCACCCCACTGGACCCACTGCGCCAGGGGTGAGTCGCCGTTCGCCGGTCTGGGGCGGGTCGCGCGCACCAGGCGGGCTACATAGCCGTAGAGGTCGTCGCTGACATGTACCTCGCGCACCAGCCGCTGCATCTCCTGCAGGGTGTCTGCATCCAGGCAGGGCGCGGGTGGTGCTGTCTCGCCACCGGTGGTGCCGCGCAGGATGGCGATCTCGTCCTCTTCCGCCGGATAGTCGATATGGATATTCAACAGGAAGCGGTCCAGCTGCGCCTCGGGCAGCGGGTAGGTGCCGGCCTGCTCGATGGGGTTCTGGGTGGCCAGCACGAAATAGGGCCGCGGCAGCGCCATGGTCTCGCCGGCCATGGTCACCGCGTATTCCTGCATCGACTCCAGCAAAGCTGCCTGGGTCTTGGGCGGGGTGCGGTTGATCTCGTCGGCCAGCAGGATATTGGTGAAGATGGGCCCGCGCTGGAACTTGAAGAAGCGCTTGCCGGTACCGTGGTCCTCTTCCAGGATCTCGGTGCCGAGAATATCGCCGGGCATCAGGTCCGGGGTGAACTGTACCCGCTTGAAGTCCAGCTCGGTGGCTTCCGCCAGGGTTTTCACCAGCAGGGTCTTGCCGAGGCCCGGGACCCCCTCCAGCAGGGCGTGGCCGCGGGCCAGCAGGCACACCAGCAGCTGGTCCACCACCTCGCGCTGGCCGACGATCACGCGGCCGATTTCACCGCGCAGTGTTTCCACTGCGGCCATGGTTTTCTCGATGCCGCTCTCGGTGGCGGTTCCGGTTTCAGTTTCCATGATCTTCTATGTCGTTTCTTTTACGTCGTTAAGGCGTAGATGACGATATTGACGGCGAACTTCGTATTGTCGATCGCCAGCCAGCGTTTGTTGCGGTAGTCGTAGTCCCACTCGCAGCCGAAGTCCTTGTTGCTGTAGAGCACCGCGATGCGGCCATCGACGACGATGGCCTTCAGGTAGTCGTGCACCAGGTCGTCGCCCCAGCCATTCAGCTCGAAGCTGGTGACCGGCAGCTCGTCAAACTGGAAGAAGCAGCGATAGATCTCGTGGTCGGCGGGCAGTTTCTGCAGGCAGTCCTCGCCGAACAGCTCCACCATCTGTGCCTCGAAAGACTTGGCGAACAGCCCGTCGATATCGTGGTTGCAGTCGTCCACGAACACGAAGCCGCCGCGATTGACGTAGTCGCGGAAATTGCGCCGCTCCGCCGGGGTGAACTCCACCAGCTTGTGCCCGGCCAGGTAGCAGAAGGGCGCCAGCAGCATGGCCGGGTCCGCCAGCGGCACGATGCGCTCTTTCGGGTCGACCCGCAGGCTGGTGTACTCGACCAGGGAATTGAGCACGTTGGACGGCATGCGCTGGTCCACGTCCCAGTCGCCGGACTCGTACATCAGGCGGGTAAAGTAAAAGTCATACTCCTGCCCGCCCTGCGCACGCAACCCGGCCGACAGCGACAGGGCGCTGCTGCCGAGCAGGAGGTTGCGTAGAAACAGTCTGCGGGAAAGGGACACGGTTACTGCTCTGGAATAGATATCCGGGCTTGCCTCAATACACGATCGTCATGCCGGCGAAGGCCGGCATCCAGCACCAGGGGCAACTGGATCCCGGCCTTCGCCGGGATGACGACGGTTTTTTAAGGTCGCAGCCGGTTAACCCAGCTTGCGCTTGGTGTTAATCACATTGATGCCGTCAAAACGCGCCGTCGAGCTGCCGTGGGACACGGTGCTGATCTGGCTCGGTTGGCCCTTGCCGTCGAAGAAGGACCCGCCCAGGCGGTAGTCGCGCTTGTCGCAGATCTGCGAGCAGGCATTCCAGAACTCCTGGGTGTTGGACTGGTAGGCCACGTCTTCCACCATGCCGGTGATCTTGCCGTCCTCGATCTCGTAGAACAGCTGGCCGCCGAACTGGAAGTTATAGCGCTGCTGGTCGATGGAGAAGGAGCCGGCCCCGACGATGTAGATACCCTTTTCCACATCCTTGATCATGTCGTCCAGGCTCAGCTCATCCTTGCCGGGCAGCAGTGACACGTTCGGCATGCGCTGGAACTGCACACTGGACCAGTCGTCGGCGTAGGAACAGCCGTGGGATTTCTCCTGGCCGAGCATGTGCACCTGGTCGCGGGTGGCCTGGTAGTTCACCAGGATGCCATCCTTCACCAGGTCCCACTTGCCGGTCTCCACGCCCTCGTCGTCGTAACCGACCGCACCCAGTGACCCGGGCTGTACCTTGTCGGCGAACAGGTTCACCTTGTCACTGCCGTACTGGAATTTGCCGCTGCGCCACTTGTCGAGGGTGGCGAAGGAAGTGCCGGCGTAGTTGGCCTCGTAGCCCAGTACGCGATCCAGTTCCAGCGGGTGGCCGACGGACTCGTGGATGGTCAGCCACAGGTGGCTGGGGTCGAGCACCAGGTCATACTTGCCGGGCTTTACGGACTTCGCCGTGAGTTTCTCCTTGGCCTGCTGCGCCGCCAGCCGGGCGTCCTCGACCATGTCGTAGGAATCGCGATACAGCACGGTCTGCGACTGCACCTTGTCTTCGGCGCGGCCATCCAGGTACTCGAAGCCGCGCCCTACCGGCTGGCTCAGGCCGTTGCGGGTGCGGAAGCCGCCGGTCTTCTTGTCCACGGCGGTAACCTGCATCGGCGCCCACAGGCGGTGCACGTCCTGGTCGATATAGGAACCCTCAGTGGAGGCAAAATACTTCTGCTCGTTGACCACGTAGAGGCTGGAGTTGATAAAGCTGGCCCCGGCGCCGAGGGCGGCCTCGTTGACTGCCATCAACAGGTCGACTTTTTCCGCCAGCGGGATCTGCATGGCATTTTTCTGGATCGGTGTCTTCCAGCTTACCTCGCCGTAGCCCTTCTGCTCGGCCAGCTGCACCGGCTCGCTCTGGTACCTGGAGTTGGCCTTGGCGGTGGCCACGGCCTTGCGGGTAGCCCTGGCGATCCCGTCGCTGGTCATGTCATTGGTGGCGGCGAAGCCCCAGGTGCCGTTGGCGATCACGCGCACGCCCATGCCGATGGACTCGGTATTGACCACGTTCTGCAGCTGCATTTCGCGGGTGATCACGTACTGGTTCAGGTAGCGGCCGATGCGCACGTCGGCATAGGTGGCCCCCAGCTTGGTGGCGGTATTCAGGGCGGCGTCGGCCAGCTCCTTCTTGACGGAGAGGTCGATACCGCTGGTGGTGAGCCTGCTCTCGGCTACCAGGTTGCCGGACAGCGGCAACATGGAAACACCCATGCCGGCGCCGGTCAGCTGTAAAAATTTTCTTCTGTCCATGTCAGGTCCTCGTGTTGGCTGCCGGGCTTAAACCGCGTCGGAAAGGCTGCTGAAGGTAAAGTCGCGCACTTTCAGTGCGGGTACCATGGCGGAGAAGCCCCACATGCCCACGCGCCTGGCCTGTCCCATTTCCTCGATATTGTTCAGCATGATCACCGGGCTCTCGTTGAAGCGGAAGTTCTTTACCGGGTACTTGATCTTGCCGTTCTCGATATAGAAGGTTCCGTCCCGGGTCAGGCCGGTCAGCAGCAGCGACTGGGGGTCGACCATGCGGATGTACCAGGTGCGGGTCACCAGGATGCCGCGACGGGTGTTCTTGATCAGCTCCTCGGTGGACTTGTCGCCGCCAACCATGATCAGGTTGGTGGGGGAGGGAACGGCTTCCTGTTCGTTTTTCTCCGCCCAGTAGCGACTGCGCGGCATGTTGGTGGCAACGCCGCCCTTGATCCAGTCGATACGCTCCAGCGCCATGTGGTCCTCGGCCGCCCAGGGGGTGCCGGGTACATTCGGGTCGGTGGGGTCTGAGTAGATGTGCACCCGCTTATCGAACATCTTCTCGCCCAGGCGGTTGCCGCCGCCCTTCTTGCTCATGAAGCTGCGGCCCTCGTCGGCGCTGCGCGCCTCGTAGCCGTACATCATGTAGCCCAGCAGGCCGGAGACGGCATTGGGCTCCAGGATCACGGTGTACTTGCCCGGCTCCAGCGCGCGGGCCTCCTGGGACTGCACCGCCTTGTCGATGGCAATGCCTGAGGTGGCGGCCGTGCTCATGTTGTCGAAGTCGGTCACGTCACTCTCGGCCCAGCCGGAGCCCAGGCCGTTTTCGGTGCGCATGGTCACGGTGAAGTTGGCCGAGGTGGATACGTGGTAGCCGAACAGGCCCTCGGTGTTGGCCACGGCGGCGAAGGAGCGCGCGTCCTCCAGGTAGCCGGCAGCCACGACCTTGTTCTTCTTGGCTGCCATGATGGAGTCGGCGGCGGCCTTGGCACGTTGCTCCGGGGTGATGTTGGCCGTGCCCTTGGCGAAGGCGTTCACGTCCAGGTACTTCTGCGGGCCCAGCAGGGGCATGGCCTCGGGATTGTCCGGCGAGAGCTTTGCCAGCTCCTCGGCCCGGCGCATGACTTTCTCCAGGGCCGCATCGCTGAACTCATTGATGGTGGCCACGCCGGACTTCTTGCCGAAACGCGCCTCTACCGCCAGCTCGATATCGTCGACGATACCGCTGGTGGAAACACTGTTGCGCGCGTAGCGGATGTTGCCGGTCTCGGCACCGGTCAGCTGTGCGCTGGCTCCATCGGCACGGCTGAATTTCAGCACCGTGTCGAGGATTCGCTTCGCTTCACTTCTGGTCAGGATTGCCATTGTTTTTATCTCCGGTTACTTGTTCTTTCTTGTCGCCGCCCAGCCGGGCCGCGGTCAGGAAATCTTCCGTTTGGTGTTGATTACATTGATGTTGTCGAAGCGCGTGGTGGCACAGCCGTGGGAGACTGCGCTCACCTGGCTGGGCTGGCCCTTGCCGTCAAAGAAGGTGCCGCCGAGCCGGTAATCGCTTTCGTCGCAGATGGCCGAGCAGGAATTCCAGAACTCCTGGGTGTTCGACTGGTAGGCGACGTCCTCCACCTGGCCGACAATCTCGCCGTCCCTGATTTCGTAGAAGAGCTGGCCGCCGAACTGGAAGTTGTAGCGCTGCTGGTCGATGGAGTAGGAGCCGCGGCCGAGGATATAGATCCCCTTTTCTACGTCCCGGATCATGTCCTTCACCGAGTACTTCTCCTTGCCCGGCGCCAGTGACACGTTCGGCATGCGCTGGAATTGCACACTATCCCAGCTGTCGGCGTAGGAGCAGCCGTGCGACTCGTCCTGGTCGATCATGTGCACCTGGTCGCGGGTGGCCTGGTAGTTCACCAGGATGCCGTCCTTCACCAGGTCCCAGCGCTTGGCCTTCACGCCCTCGTCGTCGTAGCCGACGGCGCCGAGGGAGCCGGGCTGGGTGCGGTCGGCGAAGAAGTTGACCTTGTCGCTGCCGTAGCGGAATTTGCCGCTGCGCCACTTGTCCAGCGTGGCAAAGGAGGTCCCGGCGTAGTTGGCCTCGTAGCCCAGTACGCGGTCCAGTTCCAGCGGGTGGCCGACGGACTCGTGGATGGTCAGGCGCAGGTGCAGGGGCTCAAGTACCAGGTCGTACTTGCCCGGGTCGATGGACCTGGCCGACAGCTTGGCCTTCGCCTGCTCGGTGGCGAGGATCGCGTCCTCGGCCATATCGTAGGAATCCCCGTACAGCGTGGTGTGGCCGTGGATCTTGTCTTCCTCGCGGCCGTCCAGGTACTCGTAGCCGAGCCCCACCGGGGTGCTGAGGCCGTCGCGGGTCTTGAACACGCCGGTGTCCTTGTCCACCGCGGTCACTGTCATTGGTGCCCAAAGGCGGTGGATGTCCTGGTCGATATAGGAGCCGTCGCTGGAGGCGAAGTACTTCTGCTCGTTGACCAGGTAGAGGGAGGAATTGATGAAGCTGGCCCCGGCTTTCAGCGCGCTGTTGTTGACCTCCATCAGGTAGTCCACCTTCTCGCTGATGGGCACCTCGAAGGCATTCTTCTGGATGGGGGTCTGCCAGGACACCTCGCCCACGCCCTTCACCGGTGCCAGTTGCACCGGCTCGACCTGGTATTTCGAATTGGCCTTGGCGATGGCCACCGCGCGGCGCGCGGCTTTTGCGATGCCGTCGTCGGTCAGGTCATTGGTGGCGGCGAAGCCCCAGGTACCGTTGGCGATCACGCGGATGCCGGCACCGAAGGACTCGGTGTTGATGATGTTCTCGACGCGGGTCTCGCGGGTGACCAGGAACTGGTTCAGGTAGCGGCCGATGCGCACATCGGTATAGGTGGCGCCGGCCCTGCGCGCGGTGTTCAGCACTATGTCCGCCAGCGCCTTCTTCCGCCGCACGTCCATACCGTTTTGGGTCAGTTCCGCGGCGCTGACGCGGGTGCCGTAGACCGGCAGCAGGATACCGCCGGCCCCGACGCCGGCCATCTTCAGGAATTCTCGTCTCTGCATGGTCCTCCCCAGCCCGGTGCGCCGCCCGGCGGTGCACGCGGGGGAATTGGTTATTGTTATGGGTCGTGGGGATTGCCCCGACTGACCGATATGTCCAACCTACCACAATGCCTGTGGGCGGTCAGTGCATACGGGCGCTCGTGCCCGCACAGCGGATTCTTGCCATCGGGGAGCATTAAGCAGGCGGCGCGGCGGTGTAAAGGGGGCCGTCGTCGAGCCGACACCCCAGAGGGGTGAACGGAAAGGTGGGGGAGGGCAGGGGCCAGAAGTGAACGTTACCGCGCCTTTCAGTCCCCGGGCGGGAGTTCGGCGCGCCGGCGCACCTCGGCAAAGGTGGTCTCGCGCAGCAGGCGGCCGTCGCGGAACACCGGCTGCAGCAGGTTGGTGCGCTCGCCCAGCTCCTCCAGGCGGATGGTCTCTACCCCGCCGGACCGGTCGTTCACCAGCGCCAGCCGGCCGCGCATCGACTTCTTCTCGGGGCCCGTGACCGGGTCCTTCCACACGTCGTGCCACTCGCCGTCGATGCGGATGGCACTGGCCTTCATGGCGAAGCTCATGATGTCGCGGTCCAGCTTCTGCAGCAGCGCCCCGCCCATGCCGAAGGTCAGGTTGTCGGCGGAGATGCCGCGGTCCTGCATGGCCTGCAGTATCTCCGGGATCGAGTGGCGGTTCACCCCGTCCCCCTGGATCACGCGGATGAAGTCGGGCAGCACCCGGTAGCCCTTGCCATTGGTGGTAGCGCCGAAGATGCGCATCAGCCGCTCGATGCTCCCGCAGACGATACTGACCGGGTCGCCGGAGTCGGGGCGCACCACCAGGGTGCCGCCACTGTTGATCACCCGCTCTTTCAGGGTGCCGCCCCAGATGTTCTCGATCGCGTTCCAGATATCCCAGCTGTCACTGACCACCGCCACAATCTTGCCGGGCCCGGCGAACTGGTCGAGCATGTTGGCGTAGGCGTCCGCCTCCCCCTCCCGGCCCCAGGCGGTCATTGTGCTGTGCTCCGCCGCCGGGATCGACAGGCCGGCCATGGGCTCGTCGTAGTAGCGCCTTGCCGCCACCAGGCCGGAAACCGTATCGGTGCCCTTGAAGTTCACCAGGTGCGCCATGCCGCCCAGCATGGCGCTCTCCAGGCTGCTGGCCCCGCGGGCGCCGAAGTCGTGCAGCTTGAACGGCAGGTTGTCGAGCGAGTCGGCGGTCTCCCGCAGGTAGCCGGCGATGATGCCCTTGATCAGCCGGCTCTGGGTGGCCACCGTCACCGGGTACCAGATGGCGCGCACCAGCGCGGTCTCTATATAGCTGGTGAGCCAGAAGCAGGCGGGGCAGGTATTCACCACCTGCAGCATCACATTGTGCAGCGGCACCACCGTGCCCTCGGGAACCGCGGAGATCTCCAGCGGCAGCAGCCCGCCGTGCTCCTGCAGGATGTGCTCCCAGCCGGCGCGGTGGAACGGCAGGCCGTGGCTGTGCAGCATCTCCTCGGCCTCGTCGATGTCCCCCACGTGGATGGGGGTGAGCAGGTACTCGCGCAGGAAGGCCTGCAGTCCGAAGAACACCGCCTCGGGAAACTCACCGCCCCGGCACTCGATGTAGCTGCTCACATACTCGGCCCCCGGCGGGTACTGCAGGTAGTGGCTGGCCTTGTAGCTGTCGACGTTGAGGATCAGGTTGGGCGCGCTCATAGCGATGACTGAAAAGGGGGTCTCTTCCCTCAGCAAAGCACAGGCCAAGGGTGCGCCCGGCGCCATAAGCGAAATGCGGCGCCAAAAGCGCCAGCTGGCCCGTGTAATGGCGTGTCATTGACCCCGGTATAGGCCGTGTTTACTTTTGTATACACGACGCGCAAGGGAATGCCATGCTCACCAAAACCCAATCCATCTCCGCCCGCCTGGCGCCCGACGACTACGCCTACCTGATGTCGATCGACCGCAACGGTGCCGTTACCCAGAGCGAAAAAATCCGCGAGTTGATCGCCATGGCCCGGGAGTCTGTCGGGGTGGAGAGCTTCGCGCGTTCCTATATTGCCGCTGGTGAGACGATATTGCCGATTCGTGCCCGCTACGCCGGGGAGAACCAGCGCAGCCTGCTGGTGGAGGCGCTGATGGAAATGGTTGCCGAGGGTGCGGCAGCCATCCAGGCCTGTGCCGGTGCGGAACCGATGGCCCCGGCGCTGGAAGAGAAAGCGCTGCCCATTGCCGAGTCGTTTCTAGAGAGAATCTTTTTAATAACCCGGCAGGAGCAACCGCACCTGGCGCGACCCGAGATCGCCGGGCAGCTGAAAAACAAGGTCGGCGAACTGAGCCAACCCCCAGAAGAATTCACCAACCGAGGGACTGAACAATGAGAGAAGGACTGGTTAAACGTGTCTCGCGGATTATTTCCGCTTCCACCAACGCGCTGCTCGATTCCATTGAGAGCGCTACCCCCGAGCTCATCATGGAGCAGGCGGTGCGCGAGATCGATGACGCCATCGGCGACGTGCGCGACCAGCTGGGCAAGGCCGAGGCGGCCCGCTACCTCAGCGCAAAAACATTGAATGATGAAAACCGTCGCCACACCGCACTGGCCGAGCAGATCGAGATCGCGGTGCAGGAGGGGCGCGACGACCTGGCCGAGGCGGCGATCGCCAAGCAGATGGATATCGAGGCGCAGCTTCCCGTGCTGGAAAAGGCCATCGCCGAGACCGACCAGGAAATCGGCGAGCTCAATGCCTACATAAGTGCCTTGCAGGGCAAGAAGCGCGAGATGCGCGAACAGCTGCGGGAATATGCCCGGGCCACCGAGCACGCCACCAACGGCCCCGCCGGCGAACAACAGGGCGGCAGCCGCGCTACCGCAGAGAAAGTGGAGCAGGCCACCGGAGCCTTTAACCGCATCCTGGAAAAGGCTGGCGTACCAACTTCCGAATCCGGCGCCGACGCGAGCAAGCTCGCCGAGCTGGAGGAGCTGGCGCGCAGCAATCGCGTCAAGGAGCGCCTGGCCAAGATCAAGTCCCGGACGGAGGCCTGATGGAGTTCCTGCTACAGGACGGCAACCTGCTGTTCACTGCGGCGCTGGTGCTGATGCTGATGATCGCTGTAATGGAAGGGGTCATGACCCTGATCGGCGTCGGCATCTCGGACCTGCTCGACAACCTGCTGCCCGATTTCGACCTTAATGCTGACATGCCAGACAGCACCGGGGGTGGCCTCACCAGGCTGCTGGGCTGGCTGCGGTTCGGCGAGGTACCGGCCCTGATCCTGTTGGTGGCATTCCTGGTGGGCTTCGGCGTGACTGGCCTGTTGGTGCAGATGTTCGCCGAGTCGCTGTTCGGCTTCCTGTTGCCCGCCTGGCTGGTGGCCATCCCTGTATTCCTGCTGGCCCTGCCGCAGGTGCGCGCCGTCGGCAACTTCCTGCGGCGTTTTGCGGTGGGCGATGAGACCGAGGCCGTGGGTCGCAGCAGCTTCGTCGGCCGTGTGGCGGTCATCACCATCGGCGAGGCCGCAGCGGGTTCGCCGGCAGAGGCGCGTTTCAGCGACGAGTTCGGCACCATCCATTACGTAATGGTAGAGCCAGACGGCGATGAGATTTTCAGCCAGGGAGAGCAGGTGCTGCTGGTGGAGGAACGCGGGGCCCGTTTCCGCGTGATCCGACCCACCAGCCGGCACCTGACCGACAAAAAGTAAAATGGAGAAATAAACCGTGCTCATTCAAAACCTTTCCAGCATCGCGATCATGGCCGGTGCCATCCTGGTGGGGCTGATCGTAATCGGCACCATCTTCGCGCGGCTCTACACCCGCGCCTCCAAGGAGCGCTCGTTCGTGCGCACCGGCATGGGCGGCCAGAAGGTCATCATGAACGGCGGCGCACTGGTGCTGCCGGTTCTGCACGAGATCATTCCGGTCAACATGAATACCCTGCGCCTTGCGGTTTCGCGCAAGGAGCACCAGGCACTGATCACCAAGGATCGCATGCGCGTCGATGTGCTGGCGGAATTCTACCTGCGGGTGAAGCCTGATACCGACGCCATCGCCAACGCCGCCCAGACCCTGGGTGTGCGCACGCTGGATCCGGAAGCACTCAAGGAAATGATCGAGGGCAAGTTCGTTGACGCCCTGCGTTCGGTAGCCGCCGAAATGGAGATGGCGGAGCTGCACGAACAGCGCAGCCAATTCGTGCAGAAAGTCCAGCAGGTGGTCTCCGAAGACCTGCTCAAGAATGGCCTGGAACTGGAGTCGGTATCGCTCACCGGCCTCGACCAGACCCACAAGGAGTTCTTCAACCAGGACAACGTGTTCGACGCCGAGGGCCTGGCCAGCATGACCCGCTCGATCGAGGCGCGCCGCAAGGAGGTCAACGACGTCGAGCAGGAAACCATGGTGCAGATCGAGAAGAAAAATCTCGAGGCCGAGCGCCAGAAGCTCGAAATCGAAAAGGAAAAGCGCTACGCCCACCTGGAGCAACAGCGCGAGATCGAGAACCGCCAGGCGGCACAAAAGTCCGATATGGCCAAGGAACTGGCCGCGCAGGAGCGCGCCGCTCGCCAGGCAGAGATCGAGGCCCAGCGCGAGGTGGACCAGTCACGCATCGCTGCCGAGCAGGCTACCCGCCTGCTTGAGATCGAAAAGGAAAAACGCCTGCAAGAACAGGAAATCGAGCGCGAGCGTATCCTCGACGAGCAGCGCATCTCCAAGCAGAAGTCGGTGGAGATCGCCGAGCAGGAGCGCGCTATCGCGGTTGCGGAAAAATCCAAGGAACAGTCCGTCGCCGACCAGCAGGCCAATGTGGCCCTGGCCGAGGCGGTGAAGGCCGAGGAACAGGTGCGTACGGCCAAGGACGTGGAAGTGGCCGAGCGCGACAAGCAGATCGAGATTATCGAGGCGCAGAAAGAGGCCGAGCGCCAGGCCACAGCCATCACCGTGGCCGCCGAGGCAGAGAAATCGGCAGCCGAGGACAAGGCCGAGGCCCTGCGCCTGCAGGCGGCGGCAGAGGCGGAAGCCATACGCATCAAGGTGGAAGCGGACCGCGAGAAGTACGCCGTGGACGCAGAGGGCCAGCGCCTGATGAACGAGGCCTTCAACAGCCTCAACGAGGCCCAGGTGGCCCTGAAGAAGGTGCTCAGCCTGCACGAGAACCTGCCCAGTATCATCCGCGAGAGTGTCAAGCCGATGGAGCAGATCGACGGCATGAAGATTATTTCTGTCGAGGGATTAAGCGGCGTCGGCGAGCGTGCCGGCGGCGGAATCGTGGGAGGTGACTTCGACGGCGAGGGCAAGAGCCAGAGCCTGCCCGAGGCTCTGGTGGGCAGTGCCCTCAAGCACCGCGCCATGGCGCCGCTGGTGGACTCGCTGCTGAAGGAAGCCGGTGTAGGAGAACTGGGCAAGGTTGCCGAGACCGAGAGCTAACCGCGCCTGTCCCGGCCTGCACGGCCGGGCAGGCCGCATCAATATCCCGCCCTGGAGGCGGGAGACCTCGAACCCAAGGAGGGGATGATGAAGAAGGAAGGAATCTTGAAAGGACTGGTTTTGGCCTTGGCACTTACCTTACCGGGACCGGCGAGCGCGGTGGACAATCCGACGGTGCAATCCGTGCTGGCTTGGCTCGAGGTGATCGATAACGGCGCCTATAACCAGAGCTGGGAGTCCTCCGCACCCATGTTCCGGCAGCAGGTGACCAGCGAGCAGTGGCAGGAAGCACTGGAGCAGGCCCGGAAGCCGTTGGGAAAGGTTTTGTCCCGCGAGGTGCAGTCCACCAGCGAGCACTCGTCGCTCCCCGGCGCGCCGGATGGTAAATACCTGGTGGTGAAACTGGCCAGCAGTTTCGAAAACAAGGCCAGGGCTACCGAAACGGTGACGCTCAAGAAGGTGCAGGGCCAGTGGCGCGCGGTGGGTTATTTCATCAAGTAGCGGCCAGGACAACCGCTACCGGCTTGCCGGCTACGGACGGCACTCCCAGCCGGGCGGAGAGACCGGGAACTGGCCCGGCACCGGGTAAGCACTTGCCCGTGAGGCCGCCGTAGAGAGTACTGTAACAGGGCCCGAAATAATGAGCCAAGGCTCCTATCTAAATAGGAACACAGCTAACTCATTGATTTCAACAGCCGTGAAATAGGATAAAGAGCGGAGGGTAGAATGCGCCGACTCGAGCCACTCGCTCGCTATATCTGATTAATTATTGACCTCGTCATCTTAAGTGTTTGATATGAAGAGCTTTTCTTGTGCTTGAGAGATCGCCTTCAGGTAAATAGTAGCCAAATGTATAGTGAGCCCGTCGCTCTTTAATAAACTGTTAAGTGTCGTATGAGAGTTCTGAAAGTACTTTACATAGTTTTACTTTTGGCTGGCTGCACTCAGGTCAGAGTCTGCGATTACCCGCTCACAGA